>CANLXN010000045.1 GCA_947495135.1 uncultured Flavobacteriaceae bacterium | reverse complement strand
CGTTATGAAGATGGAACTACAGGATTAACCGTTGGTGAAAACGTAGCCAATGTAATGGGATGTTTTGATCTTTCAAACCCGATTACAGTAACAAGAAATGAACCAGACGCAGCAGCAATTCAAATTACAGGCACCACCGATACAGAAGCAACTATTTGTGTAGACGGAAACGGTGACCCAATAGATGTAGAAATTGTTGGAACT
>CANLXN010000044.1 GCA_947495135.1 uncultured Flavobacteriaceae bacterium | reverse complement strand
GATATCACAAACTCCAGGCCCAGCTCCGTCTAAATCGAATGGAGGCCCAGGAGGTAATCCCAAGATAGTTCCAGTAGCATTATCGGTAATCACCCATCCATTGTTAGTTCCAACACCTGTTCCAACAATTTCTACATCTATTGGGTCACCGTTTCCGTCTACACAAATAGTTGCTTCTGTATCGGTGGTGCCTGTAATTTGAATTGCTGC
>CANLXN010000043.1 GCA_947495135.1 uncultured Flavobacteriaceae bacterium | reverse complement strand
TTTGGAGCAGTTCCCGTTGCAGTTGCCTGATTCAGTACTTCTCCATTGTCGATATCATCTTGTGTGATCGCATATGTTCCAGTGTACACCCATGTCTCATCTACATCCAATTCACCATCTCCATCGGTATCTCCACTCAACGGACCAGCAACAACTCCTCCTAATAGTGGATCGGTTACTACTACATTTGCGATGCTTACATTTCCTTCATTGGTTAC
>CANLXN010000042.1 GCA_947495135.1 uncultured Flavobacteriaceae bacterium | reverse complement strand
AAGTCCCATGTTAGTTCTTCCCATTGATTTTCCACGGTGGTGTTTACATCGAGTTCTACAAACTGACTTCCGTCTGCGTTTTCCAGTTTTAATCTTACCGGGATATCTGCTTTAGGTGACCAAGTTTTAATGGAGATCATTTCCGAAGCAGTAAAGTCGATAGGCACATCTAAGTCGAGAATAGTTCCTGCAAAGAATTGTGCACCTACCGTTTTGATGGTTCTTA
>CANLXN010000041.1 GCA_947495135.1 uncultured Flavobacteriaceae bacterium | reverse complement strand
TGAATTTAGCAGCCTATGTTGGAGGCGATGTTCAATTGCGTTTCAACCGCTTAACGGGTTCAACTTGGCAAGCAGATATTGCAATTGATAACATTAGCTTAGCTTCTAGTGGCGGCGGCGGAAATAATCCACCAACGGGCTACTGTGCTTCTAATGGTAACAATACTAATGACGAGTATATTCAACGTGTTCAGATAGGAAGTATCAACAATGCAACAGGTGCTTCTGC
>CANLXN010000040.1 GCA_947495135.1 uncultured Flavobacteriaceae bacterium | reverse complement strand
TAACGCAGGTACCAGATATCACAAACTCCAGGCCCAGCTCCGTCTAAATCGAATGGAGGCCCAGGAGGTAATCCTAAAATGATTCCAGTAGCATTATCGGTAATTACCCATCCATTGTTAGTTCCAACACCAGTTCCAACAATTTCTACATCTATTGGGTCACCATTTCCGTCTACACAAATAGTCGCTTCTGTATCGGTGGTGCCTGCAATTTGAATTGCTGCTGCGTCTGGTTCATTTCT
>CANLXN010000039.1 GCA_947495135.1 uncultured Flavobacteriaceae bacterium | reverse complement strand
TTTACAATAGCAATAACAGGTTCTTGACATAGCGTTGTGATCGTTCCGTCATCGGTAGTAATTGTACTTCCAGACTCGTCACTTACTTCATCTCCGTTTGGAGCAGTTCCCGTTGCAGTTGCCTGATTCAGTACTTCGCCATTGTCGATATCATCTTGTGTGATCGCATATGTCCCAGTGTACACCCATGTCTCATCTACATCCAATTCACCATCTCCATCGGTATCTCCACTCAATGGACCAGCAACAACTCCTCCTAA
>CANLXN010000038.1 GCA_947495135.1 uncultured Flavobacteriaceae bacterium | reverse complement strand
GCAGGCGTAGATGTGGTGATTACCGATGAGAACGGAGACAGCCAAACGGTAACAACCGATGGCAACGGCGATTACTCAGCCAGTGTACCAGCGGGAGAAATTACCGTTGATATCGATGATACTACCCTTCCAACTGGAGCTACTCAAACAGAGGGAACCGATCCAACTACAGTAACAGTAACTAGTGGCAACACTACTACTGAAGAAGACAACGGATACAATGTTCCTGGAATCGTCGAAGGACATATCTATGACGATGTAAACGGAAA
>CANLXN010000037.1 GCA_947495135.1 uncultured Flavobacteriaceae bacterium | reverse complement strand
TGGAGCATCGGAAGCAATAGCAGAGGTCATAGACTGCGCATTGGCCAAACTCTCATAGTACTGAACATCAAAAATAGCTGGATCCTGACCGTTTAAAATCTCTAAATCTTTCGTATCAAGGATAATACTACCACTAGCCGTAACTGGCGTCTGACATTCAATCACATCTTCGATCTCCACACTATCCTCTGGTAAGGCATTTACAATTAAAGCCATCTCTACGATTGTGTAACATGGCAAAGCACCTCCCTGAGGAACCTCCTTGGTCAC
>CANLXN010000036.1 GCA_947495135.1 uncultured Flavobacteriaceae bacterium | reverse complement strand
TGTATTCACTCATCCGTTTGGCGGGTGCAAAGATACAACCCTTTTTTACTTCCACAACACTTTGATAAACTTTTTTTTGAAAAAAATTTTATCCCAATGTCTCAATCTGTAATAGAACGTATCTGCTGTACTTCGATGCACAAACTTCGTTGCGTTTCAAAGCGGGTGCAAAGATAGAACCCTTCTTCTTATCACCAAACAATTTCTACACTTTTTTTTAATCTTTTTTAACCCTTTTTACTAAACCCTTGAAACCACTATCGTTACATCAAAAAGTTTTTTTTAA
>CANLXN010000035.1 GCA_947495135.1 uncultured Flavobacteriaceae bacterium | reverse complement strand
AACTTTACGATTACAGAACCAAGCGCTGCACTTTCTTTAACTGAAAGCATCACAGCTGTAGACTGTTTCGGAACAAACACTGGAGCAATCGACATCACCGTAATTGGTGGGACACCAGATTATACTTTTGCATGGAGCAACGGAGCAACTACTGAAGATGTAAGCGGATTAGCTGCTGGAAATTATTCGGTAACCGTTACAGACGCTAATGGATGTCCATTAACTGAAAACTTTACGATTACAGAACCAAACGCTGCACTTTCTTTAACTGAAAGCATCACAGCTGTAGACTGTTTCGGAACAAATACTGGAGCAATCGATATCACCG
>CANLXN010000034.1 GCA_947495135.1 uncultured Flavobacteriaceae bacterium | reverse complement strand
ATCGCATATACAAACTGATCGGTTCCACCAAAACCAGCATTTGGAGTATACACAAAACTTCCATCTCCATTGATGACCACCGTACCATTACTTGGTCCGCTTACAGGACTAAGTCCAGTATCTACTACCTGAGTATCTCCCTCTGGGTCATTGTCGTTATCCAACACATTACCAGTGATGTCTGTATCTGGTAAGCCGTTGTAAGCATCGTCATTAGCAACTGTAATGTTTCCATTGTCTGCAATCACTTGGATGGTAACCGTAGCTGTATCACACAGGGCTGGGTTGCCATTGTCACAAATCGTGTATTCAAAACTATCCTCTCCTTCAAATCCAGGATC
>CANLXN010000033.1 GCA_947495135.1 uncultured Flavobacteriaceae bacterium | reverse complement strand
GTTAAATTAAAAGTCGAAATACCATCGTTAAAAGTACTCCCATTTGCAGCATCATCACACAAAATAGCTTCAAAAGGCCCTGCTTCCAATACAGGAAGTGGATTGACTGCTACTTCAAAAGTAGAAATCCTAAAACATCCAGTGATAGCACTCTCCAATCGAACCCAAATAGATTGACCAGTGCTTATAAAAGCATCGGCAGGAATAATCTCGTTAGCAGGTGCTTCTGCATCGGCCAAAGAGGTGTAATAAGTAATGGGTAAGAAATCTACTGGATCTTGAACTCCTAAAACAGGTGCATCGTTTAAGGTAAGATCAAAAATTGCTTCTCCATCGAAATCATCATCACAGACTTCCATCCT
>CANLXN010000032.1 GCA_947495135.1 uncultured Flavobacteriaceae bacterium | reverse complement strand
ACACCAGACTATACTTTTGCATGGAGCAACGGAGCAACTACTGAAGATGTAAGCGGATTGGCTGCTGGAAATTATTCAGTAACTGTTACAGACGCTAATGGATGTCCATTAACTGAAAACTTTACGATTACAGAACCAAGCGCTGCACTTTCTTTAACTGAAAGTATCACAGCTGTAGACTGTTTCGGAACAAATACTGGAGCAATCGACATCACCGTAATCGGCGGGACACCAGATTATACTTTTGCATGGAGCAACGGAGCAACTACTGAAGATGTAAGCGGATTGGCTGCTGGAAATTATTCAGTAACCGTTACAGACGCTAACGGATGTCCATTAACTGAAAACTTTACGATTACAGAACCAAG
>CANLXN010000031.1 GCA_947495135.1 uncultured Flavobacteriaceae bacterium | reverse complement strand
GGTATTTTACCTTGTTATACTATTGTAGAGTTGGAGTTGGTGGTGATTGCACTTCCAGATGCTCCTACGACCGAGTTTATCAATCCTATGTTGGTTTGTGACGATACGGGTGATGGGATGGCTACCTTCGATCTTACATTGAACGATCCATTTGTTTTAGGGGTTCAGAATCCTTCAGATTTTGTATTGCCAATCACTTATTACTTAAGTGAAGCAGATGCGATGGCACCTACAGGAGCAATAGATCCTGCGGATGCTTTTGTAAGTAGTGGTCAGCCTATTTGGGTTCGATTGGAGAGTACGATAACGGGTTGTTCACGAATATCTTCTTTTGATTTGGTGGTGGGGACTTTCCCAATTATTGGAGCAGGGGACGATCTTTTTGCCTGTGACGATGAGGTTAATGGAAGTGATGCGTTCGATGGTATTTCTACCTTCGATTTAACG
>CANLXN010000030.1 GCA_947495135.1 uncultured Flavobacteriaceae bacterium | reverse complement strand
CTATCGTAATAGGCAATCACCACATTGGGCTCCCCGCCTATAATCTCATCATTCTTACTCTCTAGATCAAACTGTGAAATACCATCCCTAAAGTCGATATCATCAATACCACCATCGCCATCACAAATCTCCAAAGGAGTAGGGGTAGTAGGGGTTGGAGTTGGTAAAACTCGCAAGGTAATAGTAGTTCGCAACTCACAGCCTGCTGCTGTAAATACCGAAACATAAATATCTTGAGGATTCACAGACGCCCCTGTAACATCTACGTTTTGATAAGCCGTTGGATCGGCAATAGGATTATTGGCATCTTGGTTGGCAACACTCGTATAATAGAAAACAGCATTACTAACATCTAAGGTAATTAGTTCATTACTCAACGTTAAATTAAAAGTCGAAATACCATCGTTAAAAGTACTCCCATTTGCAGCATCATCACACAAAATAGCTTCAAAAGG
>CANLXN010000029.1 GCA_947495135.1 uncultured Flavobacteriaceae bacterium | reverse complement strand
GGCGGCGGTGGATCAGACGATTGTTCTGGAACAGTTGATTCTTTTCCTTATTCTGAAAGTTTCGAGAGTAATTTAGGTGCTTGGACACAATCTACCAACGACGACATTGATTGGACACGTGATAGCGGAGGAACGCCATCTGCTAATACGGGACCAACTACTGGAGCCGATGGAGCCACGTATGTTTATGTTGAAGCATCTGTAGATGGTACTGGATATCCAAACAAACGAGCGATCTTGAATTCTCCTTGTTTTGATTTAAGCGGAGCTTCTGTTGCGAGTTTTGATTTTAGCTATCATATGTTTGGAGCTGCAGACATGGGAAGCCTTGCTTTGGAAGTAAGTACAGATGATGGTTCAAATTGGAGTTCTATTTTTAATCAGACAGGTAATCAAGGCAACCAGTGGAATGCAGAGAGCATTAATTTGGCTGCTTACACGGGTGAGAGTAATGTTCGTCTTCGATTTAATCGAGTAACAGGCTCAACTTGGCAGGCAGATATTGCTTTAGACAAATTTGAATTGAGCACTACCGG
>CANLXN010000028.1 GCA_947495135.1 uncultured Flavobacteriaceae bacterium | reverse complement strand
ATCACCGTTGGATCATCGGTTGGATCTCCGTTGGTGTTTCCTTCTCCATCTTCAGTCTCATTTCCTTCTGGATCTGTAATTGGATCTCCGTTGGCATCTGTTCCTGCATCAGAGGTATCCTCTACATCATCGGTTCCTGATGGAGAATCTCCAGTAGCCGTTGCACTGTTCTCCACATAACCCTGTCCGATGTCCGTTGGATCAATCGTATGTTCCGCAGTAACAGTTACACTGTCGCCAGGAGCTAAGGTGGCAATCGGACTACCTCCAGTGATCGTCGCGTTGATATCCGTTACCTCTATATCAGTCAAGGTTACATTTCCGTCGTTGGTTACAATGATATCATAACTTACAATATCACCAATGTCTGAACCACTTACCCCTGTAACATTCTTGATCACACTTAAACTTGGATCTGGAGTAATGGTAATCACCGTTGGATCATCGGTTGGATCTCCGTTGGTGTTTCCTTCTCCATCTTCAGTCTCATTTCCTTCTGGATCTGTAATTGGATCTCCGTTGGCATCTGTTCCTGCATCAGAGGTATC
>CANLXN010000027.1 GCA_947495135.1 uncultured Flavobacteriaceae bacterium | reverse complement strand
TAAATTCTTTTCGTATTTCATCTTCGGTATATTCTACCCTGAACCAGTAGTCACTCGATGGCAATGGATTCCCGTTATAGGTCCCATCCCAACCCGATCCAGTTGGACTAATTTGCTTGAGCAATTTTCCATGCCTGTCAAATATATAAATTTTTGCCGAAGGGTCACCATTAGCAATTCCGATGATATTCCAAGTGTCATTAAATCCATCTTGGTTAGGTGTTACAAAGCGTGGATAATCGATCACCCCAACTTCCAACTCAACAGTTCCACAACCCAATTCATCTACAATGGTAATAAGGTGATTCCCTGGTGTTACATCTTCAAAGATTAACTCACTCTGGAAAGGTCCATTGTCCAACGAAACCACATATACTCCAGGACCAGTTAAGGTTACTTCTATAGTGTGGGTGTCATCAAAAGCGTTACTGGTTACATCGGCACTGTAAGTCTCCGGAGGAGAAGAAACAATAACCGTAGTGGTAGCAGTGGTCTCACAACCCGTAGCAATCTCGGTAATAATTACCTCATACACCCCTCCTACTAAAGCCGTAACTGATGGCCCAGTCTCTGTTG
>CANLXN010000026.1 GCA_947495135.1 uncultured Flavobacteriaceae bacterium | reverse complement strand
CCTAAAACAGGTGCATCGTTTAAGGTAAGATCAAAAATTGCTTCTCCATCGAAATCATCATCACAGACTTCCATCCTGCTTATAAAATCAGCCGTAGGTGCATCGGGAAGTTGATCGACTCTCAACTCCAGTGGAACGATCCCATAACAAGGATTAACTCCAGGAGGTGTGTTTCTAGTAACACGCGCATAGATCGTTTGGCTAAAGGAAACAATATTAGCATACGGACTTGTAAGTGCATCCAACGGATCTGCATTCTCTGCATCCACTAAGGTTTCATAATAGGTAACCGTAACATCTAACTCTGCCCCTATGATCTCCGCATCTTTGTCGGTGAGTATAAAAGTATCGAAAAATCCATCATTATCGTCATCACATGCCACTAAAGCCTCTGGTGTCACCAGTACTGGATTGGGCTCTACATTGATAAAGAAACTCGCAGGTGCTGGACAGCCTTCGGTATTAAATATATTTACAAAAATCTCTTGTTGTGGACTTGTTACATTTTGATAATTGGAAGCATCTACTATAGGAAGGTTTGCAGCCTGATCTGCAGCAGAAGCATAATAGGTAACCACTAAGGTGTTGTCTCCAGCTTGGAACAATAAATCGTTGG
>CANLXN010000025.1 GCA_947495135.1 uncultured Flavobacteriaceae bacterium | reverse complement strand
ACCCGTAGCAATCTCGGTAATAATTACCTCATACACCCCTCCTACTAAAGCCGTAACTGATGGCCCAGTCTCTGTTGGTAGCACACTACCGTCTACTGTCCATAAAAAGGTAAACAAGGAAGGATCGAAGCCTGTGTCGATCACTGGCGGTGAACTTGATCCCGATTCGGCCTCTACTGGAACTCCATTCTCATCCACACACAGTCGATATTCTTCGTCCAAGGCAACCGTTGGAAGTTGCTCTACCTTTAAAATCACTTCCACTATAGCAAAACAAACCTCCGTATCTAATGGATCTAACTCATTGGTTACACGGGCATAAATTACCTGCGGATTGATCACATTTAAGTACGTATTTGGCAAGGCATTGATGTTATCCTCCGCATTCTCAAATGTCTCATGATAAGTAAGTATAAATTGAGAAGGATCCTGACCATTTAAAATCTCGGAAGCCAACGCATCGGCTTGAGCATCTAATTCGGTAGGAGCATTTTCATCTGAAATAAGCGTGAAAATTCCAAATCCGTCACTCGCATCTAAATTATCACAAATAATGTAAGGCAAAGCAGGAGTAATAGCTTCCGCTCCCTCTTTAACGATAAGATCAAAGTTAAGATTGGTCTCCCCTGTTACTGGATCGATCACGCGACTGCTAATATAACACTGCGTCTGGGTATTAAAGATCCCTACATACAAGGTAGTAGCGGTAGTCCCATACAAATATGGAGCATCGGAAGCAATAGCAGAGGTCATAGACTGCGCATTGGCCAAACTCTCATAGTACTGAACATCAAAAATAGTTGGATCCTGACCGTTTAAAATCTCTAAATCTTTCGTATCAAGGATAATACTACCACTAGCCGTAACTGGTGTCTGACATTCAATCACATCTTCGATCTCCACACTATCCTCTGGCAAGGCATTTACAATTAAAGCCATCTCTACGATTGTGTAACATGGCAAAGCACCTCCCTGAGGAACCTCCTTGGTCACACGTCCATAGATAATTTGTTCGTTGGCAATCACATTGGTGTACGGACTCACAAGCTCTGTACCAGCTTCAGCTAGTTCTGCAGCTTCAAAACTATCGTAATAGGCAATCACCACATTGGGCTCCCCGCCTATAATCTCATCATTCTTACTCTCTAGATCAAACTGTGA
>CANLXN010000024.1 GCA_947495135.1 uncultured Flavobacteriaceae bacterium | reverse complement strand
ATCGATGATACTACCCTTCCAACTGGAGCTACTCAAACGGAAGGGACCGATCCAACTACAGTAACAGTAACCAGTGGAAACACAACTACTGAAGAAGACAACGGATACAATGTTCCTGGAATCGTCGAAGGACATATCTATGACGATGTAAATGGAAACGGCACTCAGGATGCAGGCGAGCCAGATTTGGCAGGCGTAGATGTGGTGATTACCGATGAAAATGGAGATATCCAAACGGTTACTACCGATGGAAACGGAGATTACTCAGCCAATGTACCTGCGGGAGAGATTACCGTTGATATCGACGATACAACATTACCGGCAGGATCTACTCAAACGGAAGGGACTGATCCAACTACAGTAACAGTAACCAGTGGAAATACTACTACTGAAGAAGACAACGGATACAATGTTCCTGGAATCGTCGAAGGACATATCTATGACGATGTAAACGGAAACGGCACTCAGGATGCAGGCGAGCCAGACTTGGCAGGCGTAGATGTGGTGATTACCGATGAGAACGGAGACAGCCAAACGGTAACAACCGATGGCAACGGCGATTACTCGGCCAGTGTACCAGCGGGAGAAATTACCGTTGATATCGACGATACAACATTACCGGCAGGATCTACTCAAACGGAAGGGACCGATCCAACTACAGTAACAGTAACCAGTGGAAATACTACTACTGAAGAAGACAACGGATACAATGTTCCTGGAATCGTCGAAGGACATATCTATGACGATGTAAACGGAAACGGCACTCAGGATGCAGGCGAGCCAGACTTGGCAGGCGTAGATGTAGTGATCACCGATGAAAATGGAGATATCCAAACGGTTACTACCGATGGAAACGGAGATTACTCAGCCAATGTGCCAGCAGGAGAGATTGTAGTTGATATCGATGATACTACCCTTCCAACTGGAGCTACTCAAACGGAAGGGACCGATCCAACTACAGTAACAGTAACCAGTGGAAACACTACTACTGAAGAAGACAACGGATACAATGTTCCTGGAATCGTCGAAGGACATATCTATGATGATGTAAATGGAAACGGCACTCAGGATGCAGGCGAGCCAGACTTGGCAGGCGTAGATGTGGTGATTACCGATGAGAACGGAGACAGCCAAACGGTAACAACCGATGGCAACGGCGATTACTCGGCCAGTGTACCAGCGGGAGAGATTACCGTTGATATCGATGATACTACCCTTCCAACTGGAGCTACTCAAACGGAAGGGACCGATCCAACTACAGTAACAGTAACTAGTGGCAACACTACTACTGAAGAAGACAACGGATACAATGTTCCTCAAATAACAGGACATTTATATATTGACACCAATGGAAACGGCACTCAAGACGGAGGAGAACCAGACCTAGCGGGAGTGGATGTTTTAATTACGGATGTAAATGGGACACAGACAGTAACAACGGATGGAAATGGGGATTATGTTGCCATTGTAGCTGTAGGTGATGTTGAAGTAGATATTGATGAAACTGATCCAGATTACCCATCTGGTAGCGTTCAAACAGAAGGTACAGACCCTACTACGGTAACAGTAGTTACAGGAGAACCCGTTTTCGAAGAGGATAATGGTTTCCAAGGCGCAGCACCTTCTTTAAGTATAATCAAGAATGTTACAGGGGTAAGTGGTTCAGACATTGGTGATATTGTAAGTTATGATATCATTGTAACCAACGACGG
>CANLXN010000023.1 GCA_947495135.1 uncultured Flavobacteriaceae bacterium | reverse complement strand
CCTAAATTACTCTCGAAACTTTCAGAATAAGGAAAAGAATCAACTGTTCCAGAACAATCGTCTGATCCACCGCCGCCGCCTTCACTTTTACGTATTAGAAAGAAACCTCCTTCAATATCGCTTATTACTATATTTCCACTATTAAAGTAAGGGTATACATTCCAAACACCGTTAAACGACGCACTGTTACTGGATGGATAGGTATCGAAATAACCAACTTCGGAAATAGTCTGACTCCCGATAGTGCTAATATCGATGATTCTCACTCCGGCTCTATAATTTGCTAGATAAAAAAGATCTCCTTTTACATAGCCGTTGTGGTCTATGGCTGCCGTAGGACCGCTATAAATAAAATGCTGCTGTGGGTTATCTAAATCCTGAAAATCAAAAATAACCGTCCGTGTGTTAAAGCCAACATTGGTTTCGTCCAATTCGTCTCCCAGAATAAAATAACGCTCATTTTCTGTAAACCATCCCTGATGGGTATAACCAACATTGGTGTAAGCAATACTTGAAATAGCTACAGGGTTAGATTTATCCGTAATATCAACAATCACCACCTCATCTTCATTGCTTCCAATCATTATTTCGCGACCCGTATAGTCGCTATCAGGACCTGCGTAGGTAATAACCTGTGCATCGTGACTATATCCATCCATTGCATATCCTCCAGCCGCAACTGGATTGGTTGGATTTTGAATATTTACGAAATGGGGGCCACCATTAAATGTACCGGTTCCCACTGCATAGGCATAACCTGTGCTCTCGTTAATTACAATATTATGTGCATTTCCGAAACCGGTATAAAGGGCATCTGAAGTAAAATTTTGTGGTGGATTATTCACTGAACGCAGTCTTGTAAGATCAAATACTTGCATACCATGACCAGAGGCTTCACTAACAATAAATGCATGGTTATTGTACACTTTTACATCTCTCCAAGAACTATTAGAAGTTGCTGTTGGCAATTTTCCTAAATACACCGGACTTACCGGATTAGTGATATCGATGAATGCAGTTCCATTGTTAAGTCCAATGATAGCATATTCATTTCCGTTTTGAGGGTCTGTCCAACCCCAACTGTCATTCCCGGCACCCGCACTCATTTGAGATAAGGTTATTCGGGACATTAAATCATAATCATTACAGGGATACGAACCCGCGAAACCATTTTGACAAGGCGTCTGAGCGTAACACAGGGTAGAAGTGATTATGAAAATTAATACCGTAGTTATATTTTTCATATGATGTTTTTAAGAGTCGATTAGGTGATAACCGACATTAGATTTCAGTTTTATCTAAAGAAGATTTATGCTGGAACATTGATCTAGATCAAATTTCTAATCTAAAACTGTATTAGGTTGTTTGAGTATTTCAGAAATAAAAAACCCGCCCCTGAAAAGAGACGGGTTTTCTTTCATTCATTACAAATACTTACTCCTTAATAAAACGTTCAACGAACTTCTCGTCTCCCGATTCTATTTCCAGAATATACATTCCATTTTGTAATTGAGATACCTCAATTGTATCTGAGTATGCACCAGTCATTACAACTTGGCCTACCACGTTATAAATGGCATAACTAGTTGGTTCTGCTTCTAGAATACTTACATTTAGTACTCCTCTGTTTACTGGGTTCGGATAAATAGAAATTCTAGCGGCCAAATCGTCGCTATCATTAGTATTCTCTCCAAAGCTTTGTACGGAAGCAGGAATCACCACAATATAATCTTCTACTTCGCCATAAGTAAACGACTCGCAAGAAGTTGGAATACCGTTGTA
>CANLXN010000022.1 GCA_947495135.1 uncultured Flavobacteriaceae bacterium | reverse complement strand
AACGGATGTCCATTAACTGAAAACTTTACGATTACAGAACCAAGCGCTGCACTTTCTTTAACTGAAAGCATCACAGCCGTAGACTGTTTCGGAACAAATACTGGAGCAATCGATATCACCGTAATTGGTGGAACACCAGACTATACTTTTGCATGGAGCAACGGAGCAACTACTGAAGATGTAAGCGGATTGGCTGCTGGAAATTATTCGGTAACCGTTACAGACGCTAACGGATGTCCGTTAACTGAAAACTTTACGATTACAGAACCAAGCGCGGCCTTAGGGGTAACAAGTACAAAGGTTGACATACTTTGTTTTGGAGAATCTACAGGTTCTATTGACATTACGGTAACTGGTGGAACTTCACCTTATACCTATGTATGGACCAATGGAGCAACTACGCAGGATTTATCAAACATACCTGCAGATATTTATAATGTTACGGTTACAGATGCAAACGGATGTACTGCAGCCCTTTCTTCAGGAGTAGATATTACACAACCAGAACCAATTAGTATTGTAATTACCAAAGAGAATGCTACTACTGCTCAAGGATGTGCAGATGGTGAAGCAACTGCCACTCCAGATGGAGGAGTTGCGCCATACTCTTATCAATGGAGTGCAAGTGCGGGTAGTCAAACTACGCAGACAGCTATAAACTTACCAGAAGGAACTCATGATGTAACTGTTACAGATGCAAATAATTGTAGTCTTGTACAAAGCGTTGTGATCGATTGTTCGAATACCTGTGATGCTGTTGTTGCGGTAGACAGTAAGACGGATGTTCTTTGTACCGGTGATAACACTGGAACAGCCACGGTAAGTGCTAGTTCAATAGCGAATCCTGCAGCTACGTTTACATTTACATGGAATACAAATCCTCAGCAAGTGGATAGCGGAGTAACTTCTAGTACGCTAAATACATTAGCGGCCGGAGTCTACACCGTAAGTGTTACTATTGACGGTACCGTATGTTTAGCGGTAGAGCAAAGTGTTACTATTACAGAGCCTTCAAATGCGCTTAATGTAAGTACTTCTGCTACCGACGAGAGTGGTCCTTCCACAGGAGATGGAACTGCTACGGCAAATGCTACAGGTGGAACCCCACCATATACTTATTTATGGAGTCCAGGAGGGGAGACCACTTCTACGATCACAGGATTATCGGCAGGTACATATACAGTAACTGTTACGGATGCGAACAACTGTGAAGTAACAAGAACAGTTGTTGTAAATCCAGGTTCATGTCAAAATTTAGCGGTATTTGCTGCTGCAACACCCGTTACATGTAATGGGGATAGCGACGGTACAGCTACTACTACTGTAACAGGAGGTTCAGGAAATGTTACTTATTTATGGAGTAATGGAGAGACTACACCAACTATTACGGGATTAGCAGGCGGAACATATACGGTTACGGTTACCGACACAACTACTCAGTGTGATGTAATGGCAACTGCTACAGTAAACGAGCCAAATATTTTGAGCTCCGGAATTGCTGTTAATAATATTCTATGTTTTGGTGAGTCTACTGGTTCGTTAGATTTAACGGTAAGCGGTGGAACAGCACCATATACCTTTTTATGGAGCAATGGAGCAACAACAGAAGATGTTGATAATTTATCGGCAGGTACTTACACAGTCACAATTACTGATGTGAACAACTGTGAGACAACAGATACTGCTACCATTAATCAGCCAAGCGCTGCACTTTCTTTAACTGAAAGCATCACAGCCGTAGACTGTTTCGGAACAAACACTGGAGCAATCGACATCACCGTAATTGGTGGAACACCAGACTATACTTTTGCATGGAGCAACGGAGCAACTACTGA
>CANLXN010000021.1 GCA_947495135.1 uncultured Flavobacteriaceae bacterium | reverse complement strand
GCTGGAAATTATTCAGTAACTGTTACAGACGCTAACGGATGTCCATTAACTGAAAACTTTACGATTACAGAACCAAGTGCGGCACTTTCTGCAGATATTTCGGCACAAACCAATATCTACTGTGAAGGAACTGGAACAGTTTCGGTAACTGCATCTGGAGGTACAAGTCCATATAGCTATAGCTTAGATGGCACTACAGCGCAAAGTTCAGGAGACTTTGTAGATTTAGCAGCAGGAAATTATACAATAGTGGTTACAGATGCGAATGGCTGTACATTCGATGTGCAGGTGTTTATTCAGAATAACTGTATAAGTATCATTAAAAATCAAACGAACGTACCAGGTGGTTTAAATAGTATTTTAACATACGATATCGTTGTTACTAATACTGGTAATACTACTATCACAAATATTGAAATTACAGATCCTAATGCTACAATTACTGGTGGTAATCCAATTGCCACGCTAGCGCCAGGAGATTCTGCAACCGTAACCGCTGAGCATATTATCTCTCAAGACGATATTGATCAAGGTTACATAGAAAATACGGCAAGCGGAACAGGTAATAGCCCAGACGGAACTGGTGACGTAAACGATACTAGCGATACTGGAACTGATACCAATGGAAATACAATTCCGAATTCGGAAGGAACAGAAACTCCAGACGGAGAAGGAAATACAAATGGGGATTCAACAGACGACCCAACAGTAACAGTACTAGAACAAGGTCCAGCGATTGCTATCTTGAAAACAGGAATTTTTAACGACCTAGATCAAGACCAGTGCAGCGATGTGGGAGAAACCATTAGCTATACATTCACGGTTTCGAACGAAGGAAATGTCAGTCTTTCAGATGTAGTAGTAACCGATCCACTATTAGGAGGAGTAATCCCAGGACCAGATAGCGGAGATGCTAACGGGGATGATATTCTTCAAATTAATGAAACGTGGGTGTACTCAGCTTCATATGCTATCACACAAGTTGATATTGATGCAGGAGAAGTAAGTAATCAAGCAACGGCAACGGCCAATGCGCCGAATGGTAATTCAGTAAGCGACTTGTCTGATGATACTTCTGTAACTGAAAACAACCCAACAATTACTAATCTATGTCAGTCGGCAGCAATTGCCTTAATTAAAGAGGATGCCTATGACGACGGAGGAGATTGCAGCCAGCCAGGTGAGGAAATAGTCTATACTTTTATTGTAACTAATGAAGGAAATGTAAGCATTTTGGATATTGTTTTAACCGATCTTCCATTAGGAGGAGAAGTCGCAGGTCCAGTAAGTGGAGATGTAAACGGAGACCAAATACTTCAAGTAGATGAAACTTGGATCTATAATGCTAGTTATATTATTACGCAAGAAGACATTGATAATGGGTTCTTCGCTAATGAAGCCACTGTATTGGGTACAACTCTTACTGCAGGAGGCGTTGGTGATTTATCTGATGATAATAGTATCTTAGAAAACGATCCAACCATCACAATTCTATGTCAAGGAGCGACGATTGCTATTGTAAAAGAATCTTCTTACGATGATGGAGGCGATTGTAGCCAACCAGGAGAGATTATTACGTATACGTTCACAGTAACCAATGAAGGAAATGTAAGCATCGCAAATGTAGTAGTAACCGATCCACTATTAGGAGGAGTTGTTGCTGGTCCGTTGAGTGGAGATACCGATGGAGATGGTGAATTGGATGTAGATGAGACATGGGTGTACACTGGAACATATGCGATCACACAAGATGATATCGACAATGGAGAAGTACTGAATCAGGCAACTGCAACGGGAACTGCTCCAAACGGAGATGAAGTAAGTGACGAGTCTGGAAGTACGATTACTACCGATGACGGAACGATCACAACGCTATGTCAAGAAGCTGTTATTGCTATTGTAAAAGAATCTTCTTACGATGATGGAGGCGATTGTAGCCAACCAGGAGAGATTATTACGTAT
>CANLXN010000020.1 GCA_947495135.1 uncultured Flavobacteriaceae bacterium | reverse complement strand
AAAAAAAGTTTATCAAAGTGTTGTGGAAGTAAAAAAGGGTTGTATCTTTGCACCCGCCAAACGGATGAGTGAATACAAAACACGAGTTTCGGAGTAGCGGTAAATACAGAGAAAACGTTATTTGACATATTGAAATTGACAGCGCGTAATTTGGTTACTATTTATAGTGACTAGATAACGAGAATAAAACTAAACTAAGTTAAACATATTGAGATTCTTTTGAGGACTTTTTTGTTGTAATAAATTTATTTAAAATTTAACGATGAAGAGTTTGATCCTGGCTCAGGATGAACGCTAGCGGCAGGCTTAACACATGCAAGTCGAGGGGTAACAGGAGTAGCTTGCTATTTGCTGACGACCGGCGCACGGGTGCGTAACGCGTATACAATCTACCTTGTACTAAGGGATAGCCTTTGGAAACGAAGATTAATACCTTATGGTCTATTTGAATGGCATCATTTAAATAGTAAAGATTACGGTACAAGATGAGTATGCGTCCTATTAGTTAGTTGGTGTGGTAACGGCACACCAAGACTACGATAGGTAGGGGCCCTGAGAGGGGGATCCCCCACACTGGTACTGAGACACGGACCAGACTCCTACGGGAGGCAGCAGTGAGGAATATTGGACAATGGAGGCAACTCTGATCCAGCCATGCCGCGTGCAGGAAGACGGCCCTATGGGTTGTAAACTGCTTTTATACGGGAAGAAACACCACTACGTGTAGTGGCTTGACGGTACCGTAAGAATAAGGATCGGCTAACTCCGTGCCAGCAGCCGCGGTAATACGGAGGATCCAAGCGTTATCCGGAATCATTGGGTTTAAAGGGTCCGTAGGCGGGCTATTAAGTCAGGGGTGAAAGTTTGCAGCTCAACTGTAAAATTGCCCTTGATACTGGTAGTCTTGAATCATTATGAAGTGGTTAGAATAAGTAGTGTAGCGGTGAAATGCATAGATATTACTTAGAATACCAATTGCGAAGGCAGATCACTAATAATGTATTGACGCTGAGGGACGAAAGCGTGGGGAGCGAACAGGATTAGATACCCTGGTAGTCCACGCCGTAAACGATGGATACTAGCTGTTCGGAACTTGTTTCTGAGTGGCTAAGCGAAAGTGATAAGTATCCCACCTGGGGAGTACGTTCGCAAGAATGAAACTCAAAGGAATTGACGGGGGCCCGCACAAGCGGTGGAGCATGTGGTTTAATTCGATGATACGCGAGGAACCTTACCAGGGCTTAAATGTAGTGGGACAGGCTGAGAAATCGGCCCTTCTTCGGACTCATTACAAGGTGCTGCATGGTTGTCGTCAGCTCGTGCCGTGAGGTGTCAGGTTAAGTCCTATAACGAGCGCAACCCCTGTTGTTAGTTGCCAGCGAGTCATGTCGGGAACTCTAACAAGACTGCCGGTGCAAACCGTGAGGAAGGTGGGGATGACGTCAAATCATCACGGCCCTTACGTCCTGGGCTACACACGTGCTACAATGGTAGGTACAGAGGGCAGCCACTGCGTGAGCAGGAGCGAATCCTTAAAACCTATCTCAGTTCGGATCGGAGTCTGCAACTCGACTCCGTGAAGCTGGAATCGCTAGTAATCGGATATCAGCCATGATCCGGTGAATACGTTCCCGGGCCTTGTACACACCGCCCGTCAAGCCATGGAAGCTGGGGGTACCTGAAGTCGGTGACCGCAAGGAGCTGCCTAGGGTAAAACTGGTAACTGGGGCTAAGTCGTAACAAGGTAGCCGTACCGGAAGGTGCGGCTGGAACACCTCCTTTCTAGAGAAAGTCTCTTTTAAAGAGACCATGTTATGACAAAAAGATTCTGTGATAAAGAGTCTTGTGTTTGTCTTAGTTTAGCTGTCAATTTTAAATATAAAAGGTCTGGAAGTATGTTACATACTACATGCTATACAGGCTCTTGATACAGTCTCATAGCTCAGCTGGTTAGAGCGCTACACTGATAATGTAGAGGTCGGCAGTTCGAGTCTGCCTGAGACTACTTTTTTAATTCTGGATTGTATTTGGGATTAGGGATAAAAAATATAGAAGCTTCTTTGGAGGTTTTAAGTTCATTAAAATAATTGAAAGGAAATTCTAGAAGTTGGGATTCAACATTTGTGATTCTACAATCTGAATTACTAAAAATGGGGGATTAGCTCAGCTGGCTAGAGCGCCTGCCTTGCACGCAGGAGGTCATCGGTTCGACTCCGATATTCTCCACCACGGAAATAATTTATAGTATCTATATCAAAGAGTTAGTCTAAATACTTGCGATTGATAGTGTAGAGTTCCAGACAGTTCATTGACATATTGGAAAAAGAAATACGAGAAATACAATAATAAAGTCTTTATTATGGAAATAGTTGGTCTACAGCTATAGAAGTAATGGAGCAAATTTGAATAACTCATTAAAGAGCAAAAAAGTACAATAAGCAAATTAAGAGCGTATGGGGAATGCCTAGGCTCTCAGAGGCGATGAAGGACGTGATAAGCTGCGATAAGCTGCGGGGATTAGCACATATAAATTGATCCGCAGATTTCCGAATGGGGCAACCCACTATATTGAAGATATAGTACCGAAAGGGGCGAACCCGGGGAACTGAAACATCTAAGTACCCGGAGGAAGAGAAAACAATAGTGATTTCGTTAGTAGCGGCGAGCGAACGCGAATTAGTCCAAACCAGTTTTGTTACGGCAAAGTTGGGGTTGTAGGACCACGATATTTGATGCACAATGAATTAGAACACTTTGGAAAGAGTGGCCATAGACGGTGATAGCCCGGTATAAGTAAAGCGTGTTATTGATAGTGGTATCCTGAGTAGTGCGGGGCACGTGAAACCCTGTATGAATCCGGCGGGACCATCCGCCAAGACTAAATACTCCTGAGAGACCGATAGTGAACCAGTACCGTGAGGGAAAGGTGAAAAGAACCCTGAACAAGGGAGTGAAATAGAACCTGAAACCATACGCTTACAAGCGGTCGGAGCGGCGCAAGCTGTGACGGCGTGCCTTTTGCATAATGAGCCTACGAGTTACTGTTGTTAGCAAGGTTAAGTACTTCAGGTACGGATCCGTAGCGAAAGCGAGTCTGAATAGGGCGCCATAGTTAGCAGTAGTAGACGCGAAACCGTGTGATCTACCCATGGGCAGGGTGAAGCTGTGGTAACACACAGTGGAGGCCCGAACCGATATACGTTGAAAAGTGTTCGGATGACCTGTGGGTAGGGGTGAAAGGCCAATCAAACTCGGAAATAGCTCGTACTCCCCGAAATGCATTTAGGTGCAGCGTAATATTAGTTTTATAGAGGTAGAGCTACTGATTGGATGCGGGGGCTTCACCGCCTACCAATTCTTGACAAACTCCGAATGCTATAAAATGATGTATTGCAGTGAGGGCATGGGTGCTAAGGTCCATGTCCGAGAGGGAAAGAACCCAGACCATCAGCTAAGGTCCCAAAATATACACTAAGTTGAATAAACGAGGTTGAACTGCCCAGACAGCTAGGATGTTGGCTTGGAAGCAGCCATTCATTTAAAGAGTGCGTAACAGCTCACTAGTCGAGCGGTTCGGCATGGATAATAATCGGGCATAAGTGTATTACCGAAGCTATGGACGTACAATGTACGTGGTAGGGGAGCATTCTAGTTGTGTTGAAGGTGAGTCGTGAGGCTTGCTGGAACGGCTAGAAAAGAAAATGTAGGCATAAGTAACGATAATGCGGGCGAGAAACCCGCACACCGAAAGACTAAGGTTTCCTCAGCTATGCTAATCAGCTGAGGGTTAGTCGGGACCTAACGCGAACCCGAAAGGGGTAGTGGATGGACAACAGGTTAATATTCCTGTACCTGCTCACACTAAACGTGACGGAGGCGAAAAGTTAGTGCGTACTGACGGAATAGTACGTTGAAGGGCTTGGTAACAACCCAATAGTACACTAAGGCTACGGCCGCGGTGATAATCTAGCAAATCGACTTCCAAGAAAAGCAAGTGAAGCAGCCCGTACCCTAAACCGACACAGGTAGTTGGGATGAGAATTCTAAGGTGCTCGAGAGATTCATGGCTAAGGAACTAGGCAAAATCGACCCGTAACTTCGGGAGAAGGGTCGCCTCCGGTTAAACGGAGGCCGCAGTGAAGAGGTCCAGGCGACTGTTTATCAAAAACACAGGGCTCTGCTAAATCGAAAGATGATGTATAGGGCCTGACACCTGCCCGGTGCCGGAAGGTTAAGAGGAGATGTTAGCTTCGGCGAAGCATTGAATTGAAGCCCCGGTAAACGGCGGCCGTAACTATAACGGTCCTAAGGTAGCGAAATTCCTTGTCGGGTAAGTTCCGACCTGCACGAATGGTGTAACGATCTGGACACTGTCTCAGCCATGAGCTCGGTGAAATTGTAGTAACGGTGAAGATGCCGTTTACCCGCTGTGGGACGAAAAGACCCCGTGAACCTTTACTATAGCTTAGTATTGGCTTTGGATAAGTAATGTGTAGGATAGGTGGGAGACATCGAAGCTGCGTCGCTAGGCGTGGTGGAGTCACTGTTGAAATACCACCCTTTACTTATTTGGAGTCTAACTCCTTGCGGAGAACAGTGCTTGGTGGGTAGTTTGACTGGGGTGGTCGCCTCCAAAAGAGTAACGGAGGCTTCTAAAGGTTCCCTCAATACGGTTGGCAATCGTGTGTAGAGTGCAATGGCATAAGGGAGCTTGACTGAGAGACCTACAAGTCGATCAGGTACGAAAGTAGAGCATAGTGATCCGGTGGTTCCGCATGGAAGGGCCATCGCTCAAAGGATAAAAGGTACTCCGGGGATAACAGGCTGATCTCCCCCAAGAGCTCACATCGACGGGGGGGTTTGGCACCTCGATGTCGGCTCGTCACATCCTGGGGCTGGAGAAGGTCCCAAGGGTTGGGCTGTTCGCCCATTAAAGTGGCACGCGAGCTGGGTTCAGAACGTCGTGAGACAGTTCGGTCTCTATCTACAGTGGGCGTTAGAAATTTGAGTGGATCTGTTCCTAGTACGAGAGGACCGGAATGGACTGACCTCTGGTGTACCAGTTGTTCCGCCAGGAGCATTGCTGGGTAGCTACGTCGGGAAGGGATAAGCGCTGAAAGCATATAAGCGCGAAACCCACCACAAGATGAGATTTCTTTAAAGGGTCGTGGGAGACTACCACGTTGATAGGTCATAGATGTAAAGGCAGTAATGTCATAGTCGAGTGATACTAATAACCCGTATGCTTATGTACAATCGTTTTCTTCCCTCAACTTAGGTTGAGGGAGGAGACACTCTTTACTATAAGTGTTTTATTCAACACTATTATAATTACTAGTATACCTTTTTCCTTTATGTTAAGATATTTGTTTGCTTGAATGCAAACAGTCTGATGTTTAACATCCGACTTAAAACTAAGGTGGTTATAGCGATGGGGCTCACCTCTTACCTTTCCGAACAGAGAAGTTAAGCCCATTTGCGCCGATGATACTACATTCGTGGGAAAGTAGGTCGCCGCCTTCTTTAAGATCCAATCATTTATTTGATTGGATCTTTTTTTTTACACAAAATCCAAATCCCACGAATATCCGTGGAACCAAAACCAGCCCAAAGTTGTACTTTTTATCCATACAGCTTTGGGCTGTTTTTGGTTATTTAAAATAACAATGCCTTTTTATGCTTACTAAGCATATTTGATTGGATCTTTTTTTT
>CANLXN010000019.1 GCA_947495135.1 uncultured Flavobacteriaceae bacterium | reverse complement strand
ATAGTTGCTTCTGTATCGGTGGTGCCTGTAATTTGAATTGCTGCTGCGTCTGGTTCATTTCTTGTTACTGTAATCGGGTTTGAAAGATCAAAACATCCCATTACATTGGCTACGTTTTCACCAACGGTTAATCCTGTAGTTCCATCTTCATAACGCAGGTACCAGATATCACAAACTCCAGGCCCAGCTCCGTCTAAATCGAATGGAGGCCCAGGAGGTAATCCCAAGATAGTTCCAGTAGCATTATCGGTAATCACCCATCCATTGTTAGTTCCAACACCAGTTCCAACAATTTCCACATCTATTGGGTCACCGTTTCCGTCTACACAAATAGTCGCTTCTGTATCGGTGGTGCCTGCAATTTGAATTGCTGCTGCGTCTGGTTCATTTCTTGTTACTGTAATTGGATTTGAAAGATCAAAACATCCCATTACATTGGCTACGTTTTCACCAACGGTTAATCCTGTGATCGCTCCGTCATAGCGTAAATACCAGATGTCACAAACGCCGGGGCCAGCTCCATCTAAATCGAATGGAGGCCCAGGAGGTAATCCCAAGATAGTTCCAGTAGTATTATCGGTAATCACCCATCCATTGTTGGCTCCAACACCAGTTCCAACAATTTCCACATCTATTGGGTCACCGTTTCCGTCTACACAAATAGTTGCTTCTGTATCGGTGGTGCCTGTAATTTGAATTGCTGCTGCGTCTGCTGTGCACTGGGCAGATGCGCTAAGGGTCATAGCAAAAAAGAGTAGTAGTGAGGCTAAGGCCGTCTCTCTCATTTTAATTAAACGTAATTTTTCCATCATTTAAATCTTTTAGTTTTTAATTGATACAAAATAAATACGTTAGAAGTCCACCAAATGTAAGCTACTTTACATAAGGTAGTTAAGAAAGTGTTAAAGACAAAGATTTTACGTGAACCACATTGTTTTTTGATCAGGCCTGCACACTATTTAGCTTGAAATGAGCATTATAAATTGATTACTTCTCGTATTTCAATTCAAGTTTTTCTGCGAAATAGTCACAAAAATCTCGCATAGTATCGCTCATTTTCTCGTCGTTTGTTGCGCGCTGGAAGGTATCTGCCATTGCGGTAAGTGTTTGGTGAAAGAAGACCTTCATTTCATCCAGTGGCATTTCTTTGGTCCATAGGTCGATGCGAAGCGCTTCTTTAGCCTTATGATCCCAAACCGAAAGTAAAACAGCCTTGGACTCCATTTCATCTACGCCTCCATCGGGCGCCGACCAATATAATTTTTCTGGCACTTTATTATCGTCCAGATCTACTTTAATTTTGATTTCTGAAGTGTACTGACTCATTTTTTCGGTTTGTATTTAGATTTTTTAAATATTTCCTCTGCATTCAGGATCATCAACTCCTGAGGTGTTATGTTGTTTTGCTCCATATACGAACGAACAATTTGCCAACCTATATAGCGGCCAATCATTCCAGGAGACTCATTGTCAAGTTCTAACTTAAATTTTGAAAATGGAGCAGGATTTATAAATCTTCTAGCCAATCCGGTGTCTGTGCTGTACAGATATTCATTTTCTACAAAATTTCTCCAAATATCGACCTCATTTTCTTGCGCCCATAATAATTCTTCCTCTGTATACCCAATTTTTAATGCGTCACTCATATTTGGCAACCAAAGATCCTTTAAATAAAGTTCCTTTCCAAAGTAAATGATTTGATCCAAGAAAGACCGTTGCTTGGGGACACCAATATAGTTTTTCGAATACAAGGTAGCCACTTCCGAAGTAATCATTGATGGCTTCATGTTCTTACTAATAAAGTTTGATATACCGATATAGAATGGATGCTCACTCCCTAAATATGTATCTAAAGCAATTACTAGCAAACTATCTTTAGAAAGGACTTTCGACCTATAATCTACATCACTAGTTGTGGTATATACTTTAGGGGATTTAAATTGAGGATAATAATACTTAATATGCTGAAAAAGCGATGCCAAATTAGCTGCCATATCTTCTTCTGAAGGATAAGCTTTTAGGACTTCTGCATGCAACTCCTGCTGAAGCGTATCTAACACTCTTTGCTGCCAGAGACTGTCATGAACTTGCTTTGGAAAGAACAGTGGATACTCTGCCTTTAGTACTGGCAGATTCTCTATGGTAGCACTTCCAAATATCTTGTCGAAGCGCACAATTTCCAAATCAACCGGAATATTCGCTATTTCCTGCTCGAGATCAGACTTAGTCTCACACCCCATCCATAATATAACTCCAAGCAAAAGAAGAACTTTCTTCATATACAAATTATTTAGTAGCTGTTTAACGCGAATCTCTTTTTTAAATTTTAGTTTTCCCTTACTTTTGTGAGGCAAAGGTACGGTTAGGTACTTTCTAACACAACGTCCAAGCACAAAATTTTTACTTATATGAATACAGAAAAAGTTACCCATTACATAGTAAACTGGTTAAAAGAATACGCCACCAAAGCGAACATGGATGGTTTTGTTGTTGGCGTTAGTGGCGGTATAGACTCCGGAGTCACTTCTACTTTGTGTGCAATGACTGGAATGCGGACACTTTGTGTTGAAATGCCCATTCATCAAGCACTTTCTCAAGTCTCGAGGGGCGAAGAGCATATAGCGCAGCTCAAGAAAAGATTTGTGAACGTGACCGATGTTAAGGTAGATCTCACTCCTGTATTCGAAAATTTCAAACTACAAACACCACAAACCACAGAGGATAAATTTCTGGATTTAAGCTTGGCAAATACAAGAGCAAGATTAAGAATGACAACGCTCTATTATTTCGCTGGATTGCATAGATATTTGGTTGCAGGAACAGGAAATAAGGTGGAAGATTTTGGGGTTGGATTTTATACAAAATATGGAGATGGCGGAGTGGATTTAAGTCCTATTGCCGACCTCATGAAAAGCGAAGTTTATGCCATTGGAAGATTTGTAGATGTCCCCACCGCCATTTTAAGCGCGGCCCCTACCGACGGGCTTTTTGGAGACAGTCGAACAGACGAAGACCAGATTGGAGCGAGCTATGATGAACTGGAATGGGCTATGAATCAACAAGAAGCAGGAAAAGCACCACAAGACTTTGTAGGACGAGAACAGGAAGTTCTTACATTATACCTCCGTCTTAACCGTGCCAACCAACACAAGATGAACCCAATACCAGTCTGCGAAATACCTGAATATTTACGATAAAATTCGTTTTTTAACGAGTTTTCCTGTGTTTGAACGAAAAATCTGTCAAACACGTTCTAGTTTTTATAGTTTTGAATTTGTAGTAGAAGTATTACAAATAACCTCACACTTTAACTGTATTCCCGTTTGAGTGAAAATTAAACTAAAAAAGGGACTCAAAACATGAAAAAAATTGTCGTTGCAGATCATCATCCGATGACCAGAAAAGGGATAGCTTGTATGCTAAAGAAGAATGAAAATTTTTCTATAGTAGGCAAGGCGAACAACGGAGATGAATTATTCAAAAACCTAGAAGAACATCGCCCAGACATATTAATTATGGAAATTGATATGCCACAGATCAACGGTATTAATGCATTAAGAAACATTAAGTCTGAATTTCCTGAAACTAGAGTGATGATTTTCTCTACTCATCCTGAAGAAATTTATGCTTTGCGTTCAATTAAATCTGGTGCAGCTGGTTATGTTCCTAAAACAGCCTCAAGTAAGCTTTTCCTCAAAGCCCTTAAGCAAATTGCCAAAGGTGGTATCTTCTTAAATGAAGAACTCACTTCTACATTTACGAGCAGAAATGTAGGTGAATCGAGTGCAATTAGTAGATACAAGAGACTTTCATCTAGAGAGATTGAAGTGCTTAATCTGTTATCCAGCGGAAAAAGAAACAAGGACATTGCCAATGCATTAAACATTAACGAGAAAACCGTTAGTACTTACAAAACAAGATTATTAAAGAAATTAAAAGTGGATAACCTCGCGGACCTTATCCACCAGTCTAGAATGTTTCAGTTTGGATGAATAACTAATCCAAGAGGACTGTAAAGTTTATAAATAATAGCCTGCAATTTTTGTGGGCTATTTTGTTTTACTAAATCACCCTTCGCAGTTTTTCTGAAAGCACCATACGCAGGGTATTATAGTCACGAACGTTCTCCATTAAAGCCATTCGTTCTTCTGCTTCTATTGTACTTATTCTGTTTGCCAGATCATCAATTTTTTGAGTTACTAAATGACGTCTTAAATTCAGAATAGTTTCACTTACAATTTGCGCCACAGAAGACTCTTTCGACTTTACGTAAATTTCCTTCCGCTCCCAATCTCCTAATAAGTATTTCTCGTCATCCATTAAAATATGGGTTATTGCCGCTGCCTTATCGGGTTGTAATTGATTTACAAAACTATCTACTTGTAGATCCTGATCTTGATTGAGCTTATTGATGATTTCAAAATACAAACCTTTAAATTCCTCATTTGCAAATTCTATCTCATCGTCTTGCAAATCTAAATAGACCTTTTCAAACACCTTCGACTTAACGACTTCTGGGCGGAGCGTGATATCACCCTCTTCTGTTGCTTCTAATATTAAATCTTCAAAGTCTTCTTCCACGTTTCCATAAAGCAACAGTAGTTCAATAATTTTTCGCTCCAATTCGAATTGAACATCTACCTTTTTTACTACTGCCTGCTCTTGCGGAATCACTTCCATTGGCTGGGTCGTCTTCTCTTTGTTTTTCTTTACGTTATCCCTTTTATCTTTTTGAAGAATCTGAGCTAGGGTACTAAAGAGGACCTCTTCGCTAATATCCATAATACGCGAGCATTCTTTAATATATACTTCGCGTTTAATGTCATCTGGAATCTTAGAAATACTAGTGATCATGTCTCGGATGGTCTCCGCCTTTTTGATAGGATCACTTTTCGCTTCTGCGGCTAATAAAGACGCCTTGAAACTGATAAAATCTTGAGCATTCTCTTCTAGATAAAGGGTAAGCTCTTCTAACGAATTATTCTTGGCAAAGCTATCTGGATCTTCCCCCTCAGGAAACGTACAAATCTTGACATTCATACCTTGCTCCAAAATAAGATCTACTCCTCTAAGAGATGCTCTTAATCCAGCCGCATCCCCATCGAATAAAACAGTGATGTTTTTAGTGAGTCGGTTAACCAGCCTAATCTGCTCTGAGGTGAGGGCAGTACCAGAAGACGAAACTACGTTCTGAATACCACGTTGGGCAAACTGAATAACATCGGTATAACCTTCTACCAAATAACAATTGTCTTCCTTGGCAATACTTTGCTTAGCATGATAAATACCGTATAGCACCTTGCTCTTGTGATAGATATCACTCTCTGGAGAATTTAAATACTTGGCCGCCTTTTTATCGTTGGTTAAAATTCGACCACCAAAACCAAGTACACGACCGCTCATACTCAATATTGGAAACATGACCCTCCCTTTGAAACGGTCAAATTGCTTTTCACCTTTAACAATTGTGAGTCCCGACTTTTCCAAATAACTTAACTGATATCCGTTTTTAAGTGCATGACTGGTAAAAGCATCCCATTCATTAGGCGAATATCCCAATGCAAATTTCTTTATGGTTTCGTCTGTAAAGCCACGTTCTTTAAAATAGGTTTTACCAATCGCCTTTCCTTGTTCTGAATTAAGCAAGGTGTCGTAAAAGTAATCCTTGGCAAATTCACTCACTAAATACAAACTTTCACGCTCACTGGCTTGCTCCTTTTCTTCGTTAGTCTGTTCGGTCTCTTCTATCTCTATCCCGTACTTTTTTGCTAAGTACTTAATAGCTTCTGGATAGGTAAAATGCTCGTGCTCCATCAAAAAAGCCACCACATTACCCCCTTTACCACTGGAAAAATCTTTCCAAATCTGCTTTACGGGCGAAACCATAAAGCTAGGCGAGCGCTCATCGGTAAAAGGACTTAAACCTTTAAAGTTACTTCCTGCTTTCTTTAACTGTACAAAATCACCAATCACCTCCTCTACTCGGGCAGTATCAAAAACATTATCTATGGTGGTTCTTGAGATCATTGTTCAGTGTTCAGTGTTCAGTGTTCAGTGTTCAGTGTTCAGTGTTCAGTGTTCAGTGTTCAGTGTTCAGTGTTCAGTGTTCAG
>CANLXN010000018.1 GCA_947495135.1 uncultured Flavobacteriaceae bacterium | reverse complement strand
GTCATCAATGGAGATGGAAGTTTTGTGTATACTCCAAATGCTGGTTTTGGTGGAACCGATCAGTTTGTATATGCGATCGAGGACAATGGAACTCCAGTTGCTACCGATCAGGCTACGGTGTATATCACGATTTCTCCAAATGGAACAGGAAACGATATTTTAGCCATTGACGATATTAATGATACCTATATCAACTTAGCGGTAAGCGGATCAGTTGGTACCAATGATGAGAATACAGACGGGCCAGCAGGTACGGAAGTGTTCACTCTGGTAAGCGGACCAACAGCAGGAGGTACTTTAGTGTTCAATCCTGATGGAACGTACAGCTATACTCCGGCACTTGATTATGTAGGAGAAGATACTTTTGTGTATCAGATTTGTGATGGTGGAAATCCAATTGCATGCGATACAGCAACGGTAACTATCGAAATTGTAGGGGATCCAATTGAAGGTAATGATCCTCCAGTTGCAAATAACGATACCAACACTACAGAGGTAGATACTCCAGTAAGTGGAAATGTATTACCAAACGACTTTGATCCAGATGGGGATCCAATTACGGTGACCGATAATACCGATCCGAGTAATGGAACAGTAGTTATCAATCCTGATGGAAGTTATACCTATACTCCTAATCCAGGGTTTACTGGAGAAGATTCATTCACATATACAATTTGTGATAATGGAAATCCAGCGCTTTGTGATGAAGCAACAGTCGTTATTTATATTCTAACTGACGATGGTAACATTACAGTTGCTAATGACGACGCATACTATGGGGAAATAGATACTCCAGTTAATGGAAATGTTTTAGACAACGATAATGACCCGGAAGGAGACACTCAAGTAGTAGATATAGCAATTACCCCAGTTAGTGGTCCTAGTAATGGAACTGTGACGGTAAATGTGGATGGTACGTTCACATATATACCAGGTGCCGGATTTATTGGAACGGATCAGTTTGTGTATGGTATCCAAGATGACGGTGCTCCGGTAGCAACCGATTTGGCCACGGTATATATCTTAATTGCTCAAACACCAGACCCAGCTATAGCAATAGTGAAGACAGGTATATTTAATGATGAGGATCAAGATGACTGTGCAGATGTAGATGAAACGATTACTTATACATTTACAGTAACAAATGAAGGAAATGTTCCTCTTGGATCAATAACCATTTCTGATCCTTTACTAGAGGCGCCAAATCCAGTAGTTCCGATAGTATTCGTTTCTGGAGATGATAACGGAGACGGTCTATTAGATATTAATGAAACATGGATTTACACTGCAGATTATGCGGTTACTCAAGTGGATATAGATTTAGGGCAAGTTGAAAACCAAGCGACAGTTGAAGGTACGGATCCAGACGGAACAATAGTTACAGATCTTTCAGGAGCTACAACCACTACTGATGATTCAACTATTATTACTATATGTCAAGAGCCAGCAATCGCAATCGTAAAAACTTCAGCTTACGACGATGGCGGAGATTGTTCTCAGCCAGGTGAAGTAATCGAATATACTTTCAGTGTAACCAATGAAGGAAATGTAAGCTTGTCGAATGTTCTTGTAGACGATCCGCTTCTTGGTGGAAATGTTCCGGGACCAGATTCAGGTGATGATGATGCCGATGGTGAGTTGGATGTAACTGAAACGTGGATTTTCACAGGAAGTTATACCATCACGCAGGATGATATCGATTTAGGTGAAGTACTGAACCAGGCAACTGCAACAGGAACTGCACCAGACGGAACTGAAGTAAGTGATCTATCGGGTAGCACAACAACTACCGATGATGGAACAATTACGGAGCTCTGTAACGATCCAGCAATCGCAATCGTAAAAACTTCAGCTTACGACGATGGCGGAGATTGTTCTCAGCCAGGTGAAGTAATCGAATATACTTTCAGTGTAACCAATGAAGGAAATGTAAGCTTGTCGAATGTTCTTGTAGACGATCCGCTTCTTGGTGGAAATGTTCCGGGACCAGATTCAGGTGATGATGATGCCGATGGTGAGTTGGATGTAACTGAAACGTGGATTTTCACAGGAAGTTATACCATCACACAGGATGATATCGATTTAGGTGAAGTACTGAACCAGGCAACTGCAACAGGAACTGCGCCAGACGGAACTGAAGTAAGTGATCTATCGGGTAGCACAACAACTACCGATGATGGAACAATTACGGAGCTTTGTAATGAGCCAGCAATCGCAATCGTAAAAACTTCAGCTTACGACGATGGCGGAGATTGTTCTCAGCCAGGAGAAGTAATCGAATATACTTTCAGTGTAACCAATGAAGGAAACGTAAGCTTGTCGAATGTTCTTGTAGACGATCCACTTCTAGGTGGAAATGTTCCAGGACCTGATTCAGGTGATACGGATGCTGATGGTGAGTTGGATGTAACTGAAACGTGGATTTTCACAGGAAGTTATACCATCACACAGGATGATATCGATTTAGGTGAAGTACTGAACCAGGCAACTGCAACAGGAACTGCGCCAGACGGAACTGAAGTAAGTGATCTATCGGGTAGCACAACAACTACCGATGATGGAACAATTACGGAGCTTTGTAATGAGCCAGCAATCGCAATCGTAAAAACTTCAGCTTACGACGATGGCGGAGATTGTTCTCAGCCAGGAGAAGTAATCGAATATACTTTCAGTGTAACCAATGAAGGAAACGTAAGCTTGTCGAATGTTCTTGTAGACGATCCACTTCTTGGTGGAAATGTTCCAGGACCTGATTCAGGTGATACGGATGCTGATGGTGAGTTGGATGTAACTGAAACGTGGATTTTCACTGGAAGTTATACCATCACACAAGATGATATCGATGCGGGAGAAGTACTGAATCAGGCAACTGCAACAGGAACTGCGCCAGACGGAACTGAAGTAAGTGATCTATCGGGTAGCACAACAACTACCGATGATGGAACAATTACGGAGCTTTGTAATGAGCCAGCAATTGCGATCATTAAAACAGGAGTATTTAATGATGAGGATCAGGATGATTGTAGCGATATCGATGAGACTATTAGTTATACGTTAACGGTTACCAATGAAGGAAACGTAAGTCTTTCTGAAGTGGTAGTAGAAGATGTATTACTAGGAGGTGTGATTGCAGGTCCAGTGAGTGGTGATGACGGAGATGGTATCCTTCAATTGGATGAAACTTGGATTTACGAAGCAGATTATGCAATAACGCAGGTGGATATAGATAACGGTCAGGTAGAAAATCAGGCAACCGCTACTGCGAATGCGCCAGACGGAACTGAAGTTTCTGATCTGTCTGATGATTCGGAAATTTCAGAAAATGACCCAACAATTACTCCATTATGTCAAGATCCTTCAATTGCAATCGTCAAAACAGGAATTTTCAATGATGAAGATCAAGATGCATGTGCGGATGTAGGAGAAACAATCGACTACACTTTCACAGTTACAAACGAAGGGAATGTGAGTATTTCAAATGTTGTTGTTGATGATCCGCTGTTAGGAGGACCAGTTGCTGGACCTTTAAGCGGTGATAACGGAGATGGAATCTTACAAGTGAATGAAACTTGGGTTTATGAAGCGGAATATGAAATAAATCAGGCCGATATAGATGCGGGTATTGTTACCAATCAAGCAACCGCTGCCGGAACTGCACCAGATGGAACTGAAGTAAGTGACCTGTCTGATGATGACAGTGTTCTTGAAGATGATCCTACAGACACTACTTTATGTCAAGATGGTCAAATTGCATTAATCAAAGTTGGTAATGTAGACGATCAAAACGGCGATGGCTGTGCGAATGTTGGAGAGACTATTACATATCAATTTGTGATTGTTAATACAGGTAACGTTACATTAAGTAATGTGACTATTACGGACGATCTTGTGCCAGTAACTGGAGGGCCAATAGTGCTTGCGCCAGGGGCTACAGACAATACCACGTTCGTAGCAGTTTATACAATTACTCAGGCGGACATCAATGCCGGGGAAGTAGAAAACCAAGCTATCGGTACTGGAACAGCACCTAACGGTTCTGAAGTGTCAGATTTATCTGATGATAATAGCCTATTAGAAGATGACCCTACAATTACAGAACTTTGTCAGCTGCCAACCCTTGCGTTAATCAAGATAGGTGAGCCGGAAGATCAGGATGAGAATGGTTGTGGAGATGTAGGTGAGACTATTGAGTATTCATTCTCGGTAACAAACTTAGGAAATGTGCCTATCACAAACATAACGATCTCAGACCCATTAGTAGCGGTAACTGGAGGTCCTATTGATCTGGCACCAGGTGAAACAAATACCACTGCGTTCACCGCTTTCTATACCATTACACAGTTTGATGCCGATAACGGATTTGTAGAAAATCAAGCTACTGCCGAGGGTACATCGAATGGAGAACAAGTAATGGACCTTTCGGATGATAATAGTTATTTAGAGGATGATCCAACAATTACTCAACTTTGTGATAAGGATCCGAGTATGTCATTAGAGAAGACGGGAGTCTTTGACGATAACAATGGAGATCAATTACCTCAGGTAGGAGAAACAATTACGTATGCTTTCAGTGTGACTAATACAGGCAATGTTACTTTGTATAACATCGATATTATCGATCCACTTCCAGGAATTGAAATTGATGGTGGTCCAATTGCAGAATTAGCTCCTGGAGAGACAGATAGTACAACCTTTACAGCGAGCTATGCAATCACACAGGATGATATTGATAACGGAGAAGTGATTAACCAAGCCTTGGCTGTTGGAACCGATGGTGAAGGCAACGAGGTGGAAGACGAATCTGATGATCCAAACATAAGTGATGACGTTGATAACAATGGTGATGGTGAACCAGATGATCCTACCATAACAGATATTCCTGATGTTGCAGGTGCGCTCTTTGAGATTTTTAATGGAGTTACTCCTAACGGAGACGGATTGAACGACTTCTTTGAAATAAGAGGTATAGTAGATTATCCAGATAATAATGTGAAAATCTATAACAGATGGGGAGTACTTGTTTGGGAAACCGATGGTTATAATGAAAGCGATAATGTATTTAGAGGTGAGTCTAACGGTCGTGCTACCATTGATGCGGACGAATTACTACCAACAGGTACTTATTTCTATATTCTTTCCTTCCCTGGAGAGAGTCCAGAAGGTAAGTCTGTTTACAACGGATACTTATATATTAATAGATAGAAAATCAAATTAATTCCGAAGGTTCTTTGAGCCTTCGGAATAAAAAATCGATACATATGAAAAATAGTTACCTAGCAATCGTAGTTTTGATTCTACTTGGTACCGTATCAGGTAATGCACAGCAAGACCCTCAGTATACGCAATATATGTACAATACTCAAGTTGTGAATCCCGCCTACGCAGGATCGAGAGGAACGCTTGATATTGGATTGTTAGGGCGAACGCAATGGGTTAATTTTGACGGTGCTCCCCAATCGGGTACTTTCTCTATTAATAGTCCTTTTGGAGCTCTAGAAAATATGGGGTTAGGTCTATCAATTGTTCACGATCAAATTGGTCCCGCAGTGGAATCTAACATTAATATTGATTATGCTTATACTATTAATACCTCCGAAAGTAGCTTTTTGTCATTCGGTCTAAAAGCAGGATTAGATATCTTGGATGTTGATTTTAATAAATTGAACATAGCAGATCAAGGGGATGTATTTCAGAATAACGTAGACAATAAGGTTCAACCGCAAATTGGTGCTGGATTGTATTATAATACGGAGAAATTCTATGCAGGTCTTTCGGTTCCAAATTTTTTGAACACGAAACATTTTGATGAGTCGCAAATCGATAATTTATTAGATAACCCAACTGGTTTTGCAGGAGAAACGACCGCAGCTGAGCGATTGCACTATTTCTTAATTGCCGGATATGTATTTGATATAAATGAAAATTTAAAATTTAAGCCTGCGTCCTTGGTTAAAGTTGTGAGCGGTTCACCATTGGAGTGGGATGTTTCGGCTAATTTTTTAATCAATCAGAAGTTTGTAATTGGTGCGTCATATCGATGGAGTGCGGCATTAAGTGCTATTGCTGGTTTTCAAGTGAATGAATCGTTATTTTTGGGAGTTGGTTACGATTATCAAACCACCGACATCGAAACATATAGTGACGGATCTTATGAAGTTTTTCTTCGCTTCGAAATATTTAAAAAACCAGAACGTGTTTTAACACCAAGATTCTTCTAAAACAGTCCAAAATATCATATAAAAAAAAGACATCCTTAGGGTGTCTTTTTTTTCGCTTTAAAGCCATTTTTTTCGATAAAATGCGCTACGGCTTAACCGTATAGCTATAATGGGTTAAACTTTGTTTTTTTAAGCAGTTTAAAAGTGTATTTCATCGAAACTATTAGGTCGTCTTTGTGATCATGTAAGAAATTTAACGTATAATTGCTTCACATTTAACCTATTGATATGCAACTAGACTATTACTTTGGATTGAATTTCCCCCAAATTCTTCCTACAAATACAATCTCTCTTAAAATCAATAAATACAAGTATATACGTGTTTATACGTATATACTTTTCCTACAAAAAGACGTCCAATTTATACCTAAATTGCGTCGTTAACCGAATATTTTAAACAGTTAGACTAATAGTCTTGAATTTGTAGGAATTTAACATTTTCTCTTACATATATTTGACCCGTCTAATAAAACAATTAAGCAGTTAGGGCTTTTAAAAATAAACATGGAACCTATGTTATTAAATTACACACAGGAATTAGCACACTTAAGGAAAGCTACTTTTTTCATTATTTTCAGTTTACTGGGATTCGTTGGGATTGCTCAAGATCTACCTCAATCTATAAAAACGGGAGTGGAATTCGATTGGGATGATACGCAAACCGATAACGAGGATCCGGCGACCATCAAGTCGGTGGAGGTTGACGGATTGCTGTACAGTACATTCGTTGTTCCTACGTCTTACGAATTAACAAGACTCGGGCCTGATGGGAATAACCCAAATGGTATTATGCTCAACGGAAATGAAGTTATTGGGACGAGTGCTTCTTCGAATGGTGGGCCAAACAGTCCATGGAATAGTGCTGCCATTGATGCTTTTCAGGATAAAAACTTAAACCACTACTTTACGGCAAATCCAAACGGACGTAATATTTGTACAGATTATGATGCAGCTAATGGAACCTCAACCGTTCCAGAGACCGACGCTCAGTTACAAACAATTTTTTATGACCCAGCAATTCCATCAAACTCTGATGGACTTTTGGCTATTACAGAACGTGGTGGTAACAACTGCTTCTATGTTCGCTTATTCGGTTTTGAAGTTGGACAAACAACAGAAGGTAAACTAGGAGAGACCTTTGTAATAAACGTAGGTGACTACAGGGAAGGTGATCCAACTCCTCCAGATCCAGGTTCCGATTATTGGAGATCAGGTAGATTTCAAGACAATGGACAAACCATCGCAATTGCACTTTTTAAACTAAGTGAGTTGGCTCCAACGGGTTCCTTTATTACTAAAATTGAATTTGTTGCTGCTTCACGAGATCATGGAGATGGTAAATTTTTCATTTTACAGACCTATGCGGTTGATCAAATGAAAACTGGATGTATCAATGAAACCATCAATGGAAATGTAGATGAGCTGAACAATGTTCCTGTTGATTCAGAATACACGCTAGTATCGGGTCCTTCAACAGCCGGTTTAGCTTTCAGTTTTAATCCGGATGGAACCTATAGTTATACACCAACACCTGGTTTCACAGGAGACGTTACTTTTGAATATGAGGTGTGTCTTCCAGCACCTAACCAAGGAGTTTGCGATTCGGCAATAGTTACACTTACAGTTGCGCCACTTCCTGTTGAGCCCGTAGTTGAAGTAGGCTGTTTTACAGGAGATGTAGCCGACCTGGAAATAACGGCACCTGTGGGCGCTGAGTATGAATATTCAATCAATGGAGGAGCATTTCAAACTTCACCTATCTTTTCTAATCAGACGGCTGGAACTTACACTATTGGTGTTAAGAACACTATGACCGGCTGCGAGAACGAAAGTGAGATTACATTTTCAAACATATCGATTACACTGGAGGACAGCACGGACGTAGACTGTTTCGGAACAAACACTGGAGCAATCGACATTACCGTAATCGGTGGGACACCAGACTATACTTTTGCATGGAGCAACGGAGCAACTACTGAAGATGTAAGCGGATTGGCTGCTGGAAATTATTC
>CANLXN010000017.1 GCA_947495135.1 uncultured Flavobacteriaceae bacterium | reverse complement strand
GCTGTATCACACAGGGCTGGGTTGCCATTGTCACAAATCGTGTATTCAAAACTATCCTCTCCTTCAAATCCAGGATCTGGAGTATAGGTGTAACTTCCATCAGGATTGATCACCAAGGTTCCATTGCTCGGATCGGTATTATCGGTCACCGTAATTGGATCCCCATCTGGATCAAAGTCGTTTGGTAATACATTTCCACTCACCGGAGTATCTACCTCTGTAGTATTAGTATCAGCATTGGCAACTGGTGGGTTGTTATCAGGTCCATTTAGTGGTAAAATCTCAATGTATACCGTGGCAGTGTCTGTTGCAACTGGACTACCATCGTCTGTAATTGTATATTCGAAAGAATCCTCTCCTACATAATCGGTTGGAGGGGTATACGTATAACTTCCATCCGCATTTATAACCACAGTAACTCCTTGAGCAGAAGTAACCGTTGTAGAAGTAACCGTTTGGTTATCTCCTTCAAGATCAAAATCATTCGTAAGCACATTTCCGGTTACCGGGAAATTAATATAGGTATCATTGATATCGTCAATGGCCACTGTACAGTTTGCCAAAATTGTAACCTCTATGGAGATGTCACATTCATTTTCGTCTAAAACAAATATGGTATAAGTTCCGGCAGCCAAACCACTAAAAGTTCCTGAACTTTGAGGAGTACCACCGTCTAAAGAATATTCGTAAGGAGCTGTACCCCCTGATGCTTCTACCGTAACCGATCCATCAGAACCACAAAGAATATCTGCTTGATTAGTAATCGCAATAGATAATTCATTCGCAGGCTCACCTACTGTAACTGTTATATCATCTATATTTCCAATAGAGTCCTCAACGCTAATTGTATAAGTACCCGCTGTCAAATTTTCAAAAGTTGGACTACTTTGAGGAGTACCTCCATCTAAACTGAACATATAAGGAGGAAGACCTCCAGTAGCTTCTACCGTAATTGACCCTGTTGCTTCTCCAAAGCACAAAACATCAGTAACTTCTGCAGTAATATCTAACTCTCCGAAGCAATCACCTTCAACATTTACACCGCTTGAAAGCACATAAGACTGACCATTTACGCTTTGTCCATTTTGTCCATTTCTCGTATCAATGGTTATAGTAACCTGAGTTGTAGCACCTGGCACGTTATCTAAAGCAATTGATGGAATAGCTAAACAACAAGTACCTCCTGGCAATGAACTATCTGGACCGTAAATAAAAACTTGATCACTAACTCCACCAGCTTCAGCGGATAGTAATAGGTAGCGTCCATCTGGTGTTAATTCTGAAATTGGAACCTCTACCAATAAATCTCTTGGAAGGCTAAACGCAGGAATATCAATAGTTAAAGTTTTGATATTATTTACCCCACTAATATTTGTAAAAACACCCGAATTCGAAGAAGCGTTTGGCACATTTCTAAAAACATAAACAACAATAGACTGAAGATTACATTCTTTCACCGTATTGTTATAAATAATAGATGAAGTATTTCCAGTAATTAGCCCTCTGTATACCCAAATATTTGAACTATTCCCAACTGGAACACTTCTATTCAGCACATGTGTAACTCCAGCATCATCTTGAAACTCAATTGTAGGACCGGGATTATTTCCTTTATATACAAGCTCAACTACATATTGATAAACGTTAGACGAATTAGGAATATCTACCTGATTATTTTCACTACAATTAGCATTATACCCGTATTCATCTACCGTCTTATCATCCCCACAAGCAAACTCCCAACCATCAAGATCACAGGCCAAAGAAACATCCTTATCTGCAACAACAGCAGGCAATTGACAGCCAGCGCCATATGTTCCGTTGTAAGATAAAACCGCTCTAAAGGCACCAGAAAAGTCTTGTGAACCGGTATAGTTAAAAGTACCAGACATTTGGTTTGCCGTACCAACTAATGTATTATTTAAATAAAATTCCCATGAAAAATCTTCCGAAATAGCAGCGCAATCTCCTTGACTAATCTGCGCATCGTACGCTACAGCATTTGTACAATCAACTCTTTCTGCAGTTACTTCAATTTCAGGGCAAGGAACACACACCTCTGGTTCATCGAAAGTTTCAGAAACAATATGACAGCTGGAATTTTCATAATTGATTACAGTGCTTCCAGATTCTTGAATTCCACAAACATTCGACCCAACTACCTCTAACGAATATTCCAGTGTAATTGTTTCGGCAACAACTTCATCTACGAACCAAGAAATATTTTGCCCAGAAGTAGATGTCGTTCCTTTACTTGCATTCAAGGACCCAGCAACTAATTCGAATCCCGAAGCAAGAAGATCTGAAACTAATGGTTGTCCATCTATCTGCTTGGCTGCAAAAATCAATTGTCCAAGAATCTGATCGTAGATACCCGTAAGATCGGCTGCAACTTCCGTAACAAAAAGACCCGAATTCTGTATTGCATCTAGCGTATTGGTAGCTGTAGTCTGCTGCTGCCCACTAATTGCGCCAAAAAGCCCTATGCTAAACACTTTTTGTTCAAAGACCTCTCCATTCTTGGTAGTGGTTTGAGCATTGACCCCTGCTTGAATAGCTGCGTCAATACATGCACTTGAAGTATCATTACTGCTACAACTACTACCATTATTATCTTCATTTGCAACTCCGTCGGTTAATAATAAAATACTTCTGGAAGTCGCACAGTCGAAAGTAGCGTGATTAATAAGTTGATTATCCGCCTTTATGAGGGCATCTTGAATATTTGTTCTACCTCCTGTTGTAATATTGTTAATAGCGTTAATAATTGCTGTCTGACCAGAACTATCTGTAAGACCAATATCTAAGGAAGCAGAATTTGCGTAACTAACAATCGAAATTTTATTTAAACCGGTTGGGTTATTTGCGGGACTAAATAAGTTATTAACGAAATCAATTGCAGCATCTTTTGCATGATCAATTGGCTCGGGAAATGGACCATCGTCCATACTTCCAGATCTGTCTATGATCAGAACAACTTCCTGGGGCTGCGCGGGAGGATTCCCTATTATTTCAAGGGTGATGTCAAACTGATTACAGTCTGTCGTACTCTGAACGGCATATTTATTTATGGTAAGGTCTTGAGCAAACAACGAACCTAATGACAACAGAAAAAACCCTAAGAATACTATTCTTAAAGTTTGTTGCTCTAGTATGTTTCTGAATTGTAATGTTTTTTCCATAAAAATCTTTTTAGGATGACACACAGTATCACTTTCAATCAATATATTTTTGAGTTGTTCTGAAACAACGAATAATTTTATTCTTCGGAGTTATCTGGCACGAATACTCTGAGCATGGCCGAGGCAACTGAGTTACAAGATTTCGCTTGCGCCTGCACTTCTATGCAACTCCATCTATTAAATGGAGTACCCGCCGGAACATTTACTTGAACTTTAAGGGCAGCTGTTTCTCCTTTCGCCAGTGTAATTTCTTTTACTTGTGAATCGTTTTTTTGTAAAACTGAAATATTCAAATTTACATTTGGTGCTGTTGATTTGTAATGATCTGTCGCGCAAGATTCTTTCAATTCAACTGTTGAAATCTGATAAGTCTGAGATTTCGATGAAGTATTGACTAGACTAAGAGAAAACTGTGTACCATCTTCATCAGCCGATCTCACATTCCTCCCTTTATCAACTGTTAAATCTCCCCCACAGCTTTGGGAAAAACCATAACTGACAGAAAATAAAAAAAATAGAAAACTTAAAATTTTGAATCGGTCTAATGCCGTGCCGTTTAATGCATTTAACATAATCTAAGTGTTTGTTAGTTTGTAGAAGCGCTCTTAAAGAGATAAAAATCCGCTTCTAAGCACATCAAATATAAGTAGGAAAGAATGTTAAATTCTTCATAAGATAAACTATTAGTCAAAGCGAGATAAAAATTCGGTGAACTACATAAAAACCATAGTTTTCTCATGTTTTTTCTGTAGGAAGAGATATACGTGTATACACGTATATTCCAGTAAAATAGAGCCATTAAAGAGAATTGAACTTGTGGGAATTTTCGATTTAATCTAATTGGACAATTGCCCTTTCATAACCGTAAAAGTACACGTATCTTTGCCTGATAAATTAGCAATCAGAAATGTCTTTAAAAAAGGAAATAGAGCGCAGAAAAACATTTGGAATTATATCTCACCCCGATGCTGGAAAAACGACCTTAACAGAAAAACTTTTGCTGTTTGGAGGAGCAATTCAGGAAGCTGGGGCTGTTAAAAGCAATAAAATTAAAAAAGGAGCTACTAGTGACTTTATGGAAATAGAGCGCCAGAGGGGAATTTCGGTAGCTACCTCTGTTCTCGCATTCGAATATGAGGGCATAAAAATAAATATTTTAGACACTCCTGGACACAAAGATTTCGCAGAAGACACTTTTCGAACACTAACCGCAGTAGACAGTGTAATCGTTGTTATTGATGTTGCAAAAGGAGTTGAAGAACAAACTGAAAAGCTTGTTGAAGTTTGTAGAATGCGAAATATTCCAATGATCGTATTCATAAATAAATTGGACCGAGAAGGGAAAGACGCGTTCGAGCTTTTAGATGAAATAGAACAAAAACTGCACCTTAGAGTAACCCCGTTATCTTTTCCAATTGGGATGGGATATGATTTTAAAGGGATTTACAATATTTGGGAAAAGAATGTCAATCTATTTAGTGGGGATAGTCGAAAGAACATTGAGGAAACTATTGAAATTGAAGATGTTTCTTCCAATGAACTGGATGAACTCATAGGAAGTGAACCAGCAGATACCCTAAGAGACGAGCTTGAACTGGTCTATGAAGTATATCCAAATTTCGATCGTTCCGAATATCTTAACGGAACACTCCAACCTGTATTTTTTGGTTCAGCCTTAAATAATTTTGGTGTGAGAGAACTTTTGGACTGCTTTATTAGTATAGCTCCTCAACCTCGCCCAAAAGAAAGTGATACCCGCCTAGTTAATCCTAATGAAAAGGAATTTTCAGGATTCGTTTTTAAAATTCATGCCAATATGGATCCAAAACACCGTGACCGACTGGCATTTGTTAAAATAGTGTCAGGAACCTTCGAAAGAAATACTTCCTACCTCCATGTACGCAATGGCAAAAAAATGAAATTTTCGAGTCCGAACGCCTTTTTCGCCGAAAAGAAACAGATTGTCGATGTGAGTTACCCCGGTGACATTGTAGGACTTCACGATACCGGTAGTTTCAAAATTGGCGATACACTTACCGAAGGAGAATTAATGCGCTACAAAGGCATACCAAGCTTTTCTCCCGAACATTTCAAATACATTAATAATGCAGATCCTATGAAGAGTAAGCAACTTGAAAAAGGAATTGATCAATTAATGGATGAAGGAGTAGCTCAACTATTTATTCTAGAGCTAAATGGTCGTAAAGTTATTGGTACTGTCGGGGCTCTTCAATTTGAGGTAATCGAATATCGATTGGAACATGAATATGGTGCCAAGTGTAGATACGAAAACCTAAATGTGCACAAGGCCTGCTGGGTAGATCCTAAAGACCCTAAAAGCGAAGAGTTTGCCGATTTTAAGAGGGTTAAATCCAAATATTTAGCAAAAGACAAACGCGGACAATTAGTATTCTTTGCCGACTCTGCTTTTACTTTGCAAATGACTCAAGCCAAATATCCAAACGTTCATTTACACTTCGTGAGTGAATTTGAATCGGTGAGTTAAGACGAAGAATACTTCCCTATAATAAAGAAAAAATGCCCTACTATTTAGTAAGGCATTTTTTGATTAGGCTTCTCCTGTAGGTCCAAAATTAATAGGAATTGGAGGTTGTTTATAATCTTTTATTTCTCCATGAGCACTTTCAAAACGGGCTACATTATCGTGCAACGCTTTGAGAAAACGCTTCGCATGCTGAGGAGTTAATACAATTCTAGATTTCACCTTGCTCTTCGGAACACCTGGCATAATACTAACAAAATCAACTACAAACTCAGATTGAGAATGGTTAATGATTGCTAGATTACTATAAATACCTTGAGCCACTTCTGCGTCTAGTTCTATATTAATTTGCCCTTGTTTAGGCTTTTGATCTTCTGCCATAATTTAAATATTAATGTTTTGGAATGGTATCAAAGCAGAGTCGCCCTTTGCAGGGCGACTTTAACTTTATTTATACTATATGGAATTTCTTGTGAAATATTCCATTAGTTGTAGTTCACTTCTTGTTTCTCTCTAGTCATCTCCTCCAGTTCTTGTTTAGAACCAACGATAATGGTTTCATAAGTACGCATACCAGTTCCGGCAGGTATTCTATGTCCAACAATAACGTTTTCCTTAAGACCTTCTAAATTATCCACTTTACCACTTACAGCGGCTTCGTTTAATACTTTAGTTGTTTCTTGGAAAGAAGCTGCAGAGATAAACGACTTCGTTTGTAGGGATGCTCTTGTAATTCCTTGTAGTACAGGAGTTGCAGTAGCCGAGACGGCGTCCCTAGCTTCCACCAAGGCCTTGTCTTCTCTACGAAGGATAGAATTTTCGTCACGTAGGTCGCGAGATGTAACAATCTGTCCCTCTTTCAAGGTAACAGAATCACCAGCATTCTCAACTACCTTCATTCCAAAAATCTTGTCATTTTCTTCGATGAAATCATATTTGTGAGCCAATTGGTTCTCCAAGAAAGTAGTATCTCCCGGATCAACAATTTGTACTTTACGCATCATTTGACGTACCACTACCTCAAAGTGCTTATCATTAATTTTCACACCTTGTAATCGATATACTTCCTGAACTTCATTTACCAAGTACTGTTGTACAGCAGATGGCCCTTTAATTCTAAGAATATCAACTGGAGTAATTGCTCCATCGGATAAAGGCATACCAGCACGAACAAAATCATTTTCCTGCACTAGGATCTGATTCGATAGTTTAACTAAGTATTTCTTAATTTCCCCTAAACGAGATTCAACGATAATTTCACGATTACCACGTTTAATTTTTCCGAAGGACACTACACCATCAATCTCACTTACAACAGCAGGATTAGAAGGGTTACGCGCTTCAAATAGCTCAGTTACACGTGGAAGACCTCCAGTAATATCACCAGATTTAGCAGATTTACGAGGAATCTTTACCAAAATCTTACCAACTTTGATCTTATCGTCGTTATCCACCATCAAGTGAGCTCCTACAGGAAGGTTATACGAACGAATTACTTCATCCCCTTTCCCTAAAATCTGTAGCGTAGGAATCTTCTTTTTATCTCTAGATTCTGAAATAACTTTTTCTTGGAAACCAGTCTGTTCATCTATTTCAACTTGGTACGTAATACCTTGTTCAATATTTTCATACTTGATTTTCCCTGCAAATTCAGAAATAATTACACCGTTATATGGATCCCAGCTACAAACTACATCATCTTTCTTAAGCTTGTCACCATCCTTCACAAGAATAGTAGAACCATAAGGAATATTATTTGTACTTAATGTAATGCCAGTCTTCTCATCTATTAACTTAAGTTCAGAAGTACGAGAGATTACAATATCAATTGTATTTCCTTCATTGTCTTCTCCCTTAACGGTTTTCAATTCTTCAATCTCCGCTCTACCATCAAATTTAACTACCAATTTGTTTTCTTCGGAAATGTTCCCTGCAATACCTCCTACGTGGAATGTACGAAGCGTAAGCTGCGTTCCAGGTTCTCCAATAGACTGGGCTGCTACAACTCCTACTGCTTCACCTCGCTGTACCATTTTATTGGTAGCAAGGTTTCTACCGTAACATTGTGCGCAAATACCTTTCTTGGCAGTACATGTTAATGCAGATCGAACTTCAATACTCTCCACTGGAGAAGCATCTACTAGCTTAGCTATTTCATTTGAAATATGATCACCAGCACCAACCAAAATTTCTTTTGTTAATGGGTTAATCACATCATTTAATGAAGTACGCCCCTTGATTCTATCTCCAAGAGTCTCAACAATTTCTTCATTTTTCTTTAATGCAGAAACTTCGATACCTCTTAAAGTACCACAGTCTTCAGTATTAATGATAACATCTTGCGATACATCTACTAGACGACGTGTTAGATAACCAGCATCAGCTGTTTTCAAAGCCGTATCTGCAAGTCCCTTACGTGCACCGTGTGTAGAAATGAAGTATTCAAGAATCGAAAGCCCTTCCTTAAAGTTAGAAAGAATTGGGTTTTCAATAATCTCACCTCCACCACTATTCGATTTCTTCGGCTTAGCCATCAAACCACGCATTCCTGTTAACTGGCGAATCTGTTCTTTAGATCCACGAGCTCCAGAATCAAGCATCATATACACCGAATTAAATCCTTGCTGATCTTCGCGAATACGCTTCATAGACAGTTCGGTTAACTCAGCATTTGTTGCCGTCCAAATATCAATTACCTGGTTGTAACGTTCATTATTTGTAATAAGCCCCATGTTGTAGTTGGCAATAATACCATCTACCTGCTCATTAGCACTGTCAATCATTCCTTGCTTCTCTGGAGGAATAATAATATCTCCTAAACTAAAAGATAATCCACCTTCGAATGCAAATTTATAACCCAAGGATTTGATTTCATCCAGGAAAGCCGCAGTTTGCGGTACTGAAGTCACTGTTAAAATGTCTCCAATAATATCACGTAAAGACTTTTTAGTCAATACTTGATTAATATATCCTGCTTCTTGGGGTACTTTATCGTTAAAAATAACTCTACCTACTGTAGTCGTAATAATTTGTTTGGTGAGCTCTCCCTCTTCGTTAAAGTCGATTGTTCTAACTTTAATTTCAGCATTCAGCTCTACTTTCTTCTCGTTATAAGCAATTACAACCTCTTCTGGAGAATAAAATGTAAGTCCTTCACCTTTTACAGTATACTCCTTATCTGTTTTACGCAACTTAGTCATGTAATACAGTCCTAATACCATATCCTGAGATGGTACCGCAACTGGCGATCCATTGGCAGGATTTAAAATATTGTGAGATGCCAACATTAATAATTGTGCCTCCAAAATTGCTTCTGGCCCTAAAGGTAAGTGAACAGCCATCTGATCACCATCGAAATCGGCGTTAAATGCAGTACACACTAACGGGTGCAACTGAATCGCTTTTCCTTCGATTAATTTAGGTTGAAACGCTTGTATACCTAGACGGTGAAGCGTAGGAGCACGGTTTAGCAATACTGGATGTCCTTTAAGAACATTTTCCAAAATATCCCAAACCACTGGTTCTTTCTTGTCTATAATTTTTTTAGCAGACTTTACCGTCTTTACAATTCCTCTTTCGATCAACTTACGAATTACGAAAGGCTTGTAAAGCTCTGCTGCCATATCCTTTGGAATACCACATTCGAACAACTTCAATTCAGGTCCAACAACAATTACGGAACGTGCCGAATAATCTACACGCTTACCAAGTAAGTTTTGACGGAAACGACCTTGCTTACCTTTTAAGCTATCACTTAAAGATTTCAACGGACGGTTGCTGTCTGTTTTAACTGCTGAAGATTTTCTGGTATTATCAAAAAGAGAATCTACAGATTCCTGAAGCATACGTTTTTCGTTACGTAAAATCACTTCAGGAGCTTTGATCTCCATTAAACGTTTCAAACGGTTGTTACGAATAATAACACGTCTGTATAAATCGTTCAAATCTGAAGTTGCAAAACGTCCTCCATCAAGCGGCACCAATGGACGTAATTCTGGTGGAATTACAGGTACAACTTTCATGATCATCCACTCTGGATTGTTCTCACGGTTGTTATTTGCTTCACGAAGTGCCTCTACAACTTGCAGGCGCTTTAACGCTTCTGTCTTCCGTTGTTTAGAAGTCTCATTATTTGCTTTGTGACGAAGCTCAAAAGAAAGAGCATCTAAATCAATACGCTGCAACAACTGGATTAAACATTCAGCTCCCATCTTAGCGATAAACTTGTTAGGGTCGCTGTCTTCCAAATACTGGTTTTCTTGCGGAAGAGTATCCAAAATATTTAAATATTCCTCTTCCGTTAGGAAGTCCATTTTTGTAACGGGCTCTCCTTCTTCGTTCTTAGCGATACCTGGCTGAATTACTACATAACGTTCGTAGTAGATAATCATATCCAATTTCTTAGATGGTAATCCAAGAAGGTATCCAATTTTATTCGGTAATGAACGGAAGTACCAAATGTGCGCTACAGGAACCACCAAATTGATGTGCCCCACACGGTCACGACGTACTTTCTTTTCAGTAACTTCTACACCACAACGATCACAAACGATCCCTTTGTAGCGAATTCTTTTATATTTACCACAGGCACATTCGTAATCCTTAACTGGACCAAAAATACGCTCACAGAAAAGTCCGTCACGCTCAGGTTTGTGCGTACGGTAATTAATCGTTTCAGGTTTTAAAACTTCTCCACGAGATTCTGCCAAAATAGATTCCGGCGAAGCCAAACCAATAGAAATCTTATTAAATTTCTGTACTGTGTTTTCTTGTTTTCTTGCCATAATGCTGAAAAATAATCTTTAATTAAAATACGGTAATAAATTCCCAATAGAATGATTGTTGGGGTATTGCAGGACAATACCCCTAATCAATTATTCTTCTAATCTGATGTCTAATCCAAGACCCTTCAATTCGTGCATTAACACGTTGAACGACTCTGGCAGACCTGGTTCTGGCATAGTTTCTCCCTTTACGATACTTTCGTAAGTTTTAGCTCTACCAATAACATCATCAGATTTTACCGTCAATATTTCTCGAAGGGTACTAGATGCTCCATAAGCTTCCAGTGCCCAAACCTCCATCTCACCAAAACGCTGTCCACCAAACTGAGCTTTACCACCCAGCGGTTGTTGTGTAATTAATGAGTAAGGTCCAATAGAACGAGCGTGCATCTTATCGTCTACCATATGTCCAAGTTTCAACATATAAATCACACCAACAGTTGCTGGTTGATCGAAACGTTGTCCTGTTCCTCCATCGTAGAGATAAGTATGTCCATATCTCGGAATACCTGCTTCATCGGTCAATTCGTTGATTTGATCAATAGATGCTCCATCAAAAATAGGAGTCGCATATTTGCGTCCTAACTTTTGACCTGCCCATCCAAGAACAGTTTCATAAATTTGCCCAATGTTCATACGTGATGGTACCCCAAGTGGGTTCAACACGATATCTACAGGAGTTCCGTCTTCAAGGAATGGCATATCTTCTTCACGAACAATACGAGCCACAATACCTTTGTTACCGTGACGTCCCGCCATCTTATCTCCTACTTTCAGTTTACGTTTCTTAGCGATGTAAACCTTCGCAAGTTTTAAAATACCAGAAGGGAGTTCATCTCCTACAGAGATGGTAAACTTCTCACGACGCAGGTTACCCTGAAGGTCATTTTCTTTAATTCTATAGTTGTGCATTAAATCACGTACCATTGAGTTGGTCTCGTCGTCTGTAGTCCAGACACCTCCAACTAAGTGCGTGTAATCGTCAACAGCGTTTAACATTTTAAGCGTAAACTTTTTCCCTTTTGGAAAAACGACTTCTCCTAAATCGTTTGTAACCCCTTGTGCCGTTTTACCGCTAACAATATTGAATAACTTTTCAACTAATACATCTTTCAGTGCTTCAAACTTAGCATCATACTTCACTTCAAGTTCTGCGATGTCTTCTTTATCTTTTGCTCTTTTGCGCTTATCTTTAATGGCACGTGCAAACAACTTCTTATCGATTACAACTCCGCGTAATGAAGGTGAAGCTTTCAATGAAGCATCTTTTACATCACCTGCTTTGTCACCAAAGATGGCGCGAAGTAATTTTTCTTCTGGAGTAGGATCACTTTCTCCTTTTGGAGTAATCTTTCCTATTAAAATGTCTCCAGGTTTTACTTCTGCTCCAATTCTAATCATCCCGTGCTCATCAAGGTCTTTTGTTGCCTCTTCAGAAACATTTGGAATATCGTTAGTAAGCTCTTCGTTACCTAACTTAGTATCACGAACTTCCAATGAATACTCATCAATATGAATAGAAGTAAATATATCTTCACGAACCACTTTTTCAGAAATCACGATTGCATCCTCAAAGTTATACCCTTTCCAAGGCATGAAGGCCACTTTCATGTTTCTTCCCAATGCCAATTCACCCTTCTCAGTAGCGTATCCTTGACATAATACTTGTCCTTTTTTAACTCTATCACCCTTGCTTACAATAGGCTTTAGGTTAATAGACGTACTTTGGTTTGTTTTTCTGAATTTAATCAAATTGTAAGTCTTCGAATCTCCATCGAAGCTTACCATTCTTTCTTCTTCAGAACGATCGTATTTAATCGTAATCATATTGGCATCCACATACTCAGCAACACCATCGCCCTCCGCATTGATTAAAACTCGAGAATCTGAAGCAACTTGTCGCTCCAATCCGGTTCCAACAATAGGAGAATCCGCGATTAATAAAGGTACTGCCTGACGCATCATGTTAGATCCCATCAACGCACGGTTTGCATCATCATGTTCCAAGAATGGAATTAATGAAGCCGAGATAGAAGAAATCTGATTTGGTGCGACATCGGCATAATTAACAGTCTTAGGATCCACTACTGGGAAGTCACCTTCCATACGTGCAATTACACGATCTGTATTAATGGTTCCATCTCCTGTTAATGGAATATTAGCCTGAGCAATAAGCTTACCTTCCTCTTCTTCTGCTGAAAGGTACGTCGCTTCAGTTTTAAAATCGATCTTACCTTCTTCTACCTTACGGTAAGGAGTTTCGATAAAACCTAAGTTATTTACTTTCGCGTATACAGAAAGAGAAGAAATCAAACCAATGTTTGGTCCTTCAGGTGTTTCAATAGGACACAATCTTCCGTAGTGTGTATAGTGAACATCACGTACTTCGAATCCTGCACGCTCTCTTGACAAACCTCCAGGCCCTAATGCAGATAAACGACGCTTGTGCGTAATCTCTGCTAACGGATTGGTTTGGTCCATGAACTGAGAAAGCTGATTAGTCCCAAAGAATGAGTTGATTACAGAAGATAAAGTCTTCGCGTTAATCAAATCAATAGGAGTAAAAACTTCGTTATCACGTACATTCATTCGCTCACGAATAGTACGCGCCATACGAGCAAGACCTACCCCAAACTGCGAAGATAACTGCTCACCTACCGTACGTACACGACGATTAGAAAGGTGATCAATATCATCAATCTCTGCCTTAGAGTTAATAAGCTCGATCAAATATTTAATAATGGTAATGATATCTTCTTTGGTCAAAACTTGTTTGTCCATTTCAATATCAAGACCCAATTTCTTGTTCATTCTATATCGACCTACTTCACCTAATTTGTAACGCTGGTCACTAAAGAATAATTTATTAATTACACCACGTGCAGTCTCCTCATCTGGCGGCTCCGCGCTACGCAATTGTCTGTAGATATGCTCAACCGCCTCTTTCTCTGAGTTGGTTGGATCTTTCTGAAGCGTATTATGAATAATCGCATAATCCGCCTGTAGATTATCTTCTTTATGAAGTAAGATCGTTTTCGATCCAGACTCCAATATTTCGTCGATGTGCTCTTTTTCAAGAATAGTATCACGATCAAGAATAATCTCGTTACGCTCGATAGACACTACTTCTCCAGTATCTTCGTCCACGAAATCCTCATGCCATGTCTTAAGAACACGAGCCGCGAGCTTTCGACCTAAGAAACGCTTTAAGCCAGTTTTGCTGGCCTTTACTTCTTCTGCAAGATCAAAAATCTCCAAAATATCTTTATCACGCTCATAACCTATTGCTCTAAACAATGTAGTTACGGGTAATTTCTTTTTTCGATCGATATAAGCGTACATAACGCTGTTGATATCGGTAGCAAATTCAATCCAAGATCCCTTAAAAGGAATAACACGAGCTGAATATAGTTTAGTTCCGTTTGCGTGGAAAGATTGTCCAAAGAACACCCCTGGAGAACGGTGTAGTTGTGAAACTACTACTCGCTCTGCACCGTTTATACAAAAAGAACCACTTTGGGTCATGTATGGGATCGTTCCAAGGTACACATCCTGTACAATAGTTTCGAAGTCTTCGTGTTCTTCGTCTGTACAGTATAATTTTAATCGTGCCTTTAGTGGGACACTGTAAGTTAACCCTCGCTCGATACACTCCTGAAGTGAGTATCGTGGTGGATCAACGAAATAATCTAAAAATTCTAAAACGAATTGGTTGCGCGTGTCGGTAATTGGGAAATTCTCCAAGAAAGTCTTGTAAAGTCCCTCTTGCCCTCTTTCTTCTGATTTGGTTTCCAATTGGAAAAAATCCTGGAAGGATTTTACTTGGATGTCCAAAAAGTCCGGGTAATCCGGCTTATTTTGTACAGAGGAAAAATTCAATCTTTCAGTTTGCGTTGCTGACATCTATGGACGGAATTTTAATTAAAAAAACAGTGATTGCGAATACTCAAAAAATAGTAACCTTTATATACGCAAAATGGTTTAGGTCTTTCCGCCTAAGGCGGAAGACCTAAACCTTTAAGGTTTGGATGGGAGGAGCTTACTTAAGCTCAACCTCTGCTCCTGCTTCTTCTAACTGAGCCTTAAGAGCTTCAGCTTCATCTTTAGATACACCTTCCTTAATTGGAGATGGAGCATTATCTACTAATTCTTTAGCATCTTTAAGACCAGCACCAGTTAATTCTTTTACCAGTTTTACAACTGCTAATTTAGAACCACCTGCAGCGGTAAGGATTACGTCAAATTCAGACTTCTCCTCAGCGGCGTCTCCACCACCAGCACCACCAGCAGCAACAGCTACAGCTGCAGCAGCAGGCTCAATACCGTACTCATCTTTTAATATAGTAGCTAATTCATTAACTTCTTTTACAGTTAAGTTAACTAATTGTTCTGCGAATTCTTTTAAATCTGCCATTTTCTATCGTTTTAAAGTAATTTTAATTTATATAATTTAATTAGTGCAATAATTTGTGTTATTCTCTTTCTTGAAGAGTTTTAACAATACCTGCAATAGTTCCCCCACTACTCTTAAGAGCAGAGATAACGTTTTTAGCAGGCGATTGAAGTAATCCAATGATGTCGCCAATAAGCTCTTCTTTAGATTTAATGTTTACTAGGTTGTCTAATTGATCATCTCCTACATAAACAGATTCTTCAATATAAGCTCCTTTAAGTACCGGCTTCTCAGATTTTTTTCTGAATTCCTTAATTACTTTTGCTGGAGCATTTCCTGTTTCAGAAAACATTAGAGAGGTATTTCCTTTAAGTACATCAGATAACTCTCCGAATTCCTTATCGCTACTCTCCATTGCTTTTGAAAGCAAAGTGTTCTTAACTACACTTAAGCTAACACCTGCCTTAAAACAAGCGCGACGTAAGTTTGAAGTAGTCCCTGCATCAAGGCCAGAAATGTCTGCTAAATAAATAGTAGCATTTTCTGAAAGTTGAGCAGTTAACTGTTCAATTACTTGTGATTTTTCTTCTCTTGTCATAATCTTACAATTTACTACTGAGCAAAGTTTTTGGTATCAATCTCTACACTAGGACTCATAGTACTAGACATGAAGATACTCTTGATGTAAACACCTTTTGCAGCCTGTGGCTTCAACTTTACAAGCGTGGTTAATAATTCTTTTGCGTTTCCTTCAATTTTATCAGCATCAAAAGACGCTTTTCCAACTGCAGCATGAACAATACCAGTCTTATCAACTTTAAAGTCAATCTTACCAGCTTTCACATCTGAAACTGCTTTAGCAACATCCATAGTTACTGTACCTGTTTTGGGGTTAGGCATTAAGCCACGAGGACCTAAAACACGTCCTAAAGGACCTAATTTTCCCATTACACTAGGCATAGTTACTATCACGTCAACATCTGTCCAACCTCCTTTTATCTTATCGAGGTACTCGTCTAAACCAACATAATCTGCCCCTGCAGCAGTAGCCTCAGCCTCCTTATCTGGAGTAACCAATGCTAATACTTTTACGTCTTTTCCTGTACCATGAGGTAAGGTTACAACTCCACGTACCATTTGATTGGCTTTTCGTGGGTCTACATTAAGACGTACAGCAAGGTCTACAGACGCATCAAAATTTGCGTTGGTGATCTCTTTTATTAAAGCAGAAGCTTCCGCAACCGTGTAGGTTTTGTTAGGCTCTATTTTGCCATTTGCCTCTTTTTGCTTTTTTGTTAATCTTGCCATTTTATAGATTATTTTCTAGATTAAAAAGGTGCATCACCTTTTACTTTAACACCCATTGATCTTGCAGTACCAGCTACCATTTTCATAGCAGACTCGATGGTAAATGCATTTAGATCGGGCATTTTGTCTTCTGCAATCGCTTTCACGTTATCCCAGGTAATTGTCGCTACTTTCTTAACATGAGGTTCTCCAGAACCTTTTTTAATTTTTGCAGCTTCAAGGATTTGAACCGCAGCAGGAGGGGTTTTAATAACAAACTCAAAAGATTTGTCTTTATAAACCGTAATCGCTACTGGCAATACTTTTCCTTGCTTATCCTGAGTACGCCCGTTAAACTGCTTACAGAACTCCATGATGTTAACACCTGCAGCACCTAAAGCGGGTCCAACTGGTGGTGATGGGTTAGCAGCACCTCCGCGAACTTGCAACTTCACTACTTTATCTACTTCTTTTGCCATTTTTTAAAATTTAACTTGATTGTTTCTATCGTGGAAGCTTAAGAAATAATCTATTTATAGGGTAACAATTAAACTTTCTCTACTTGCATGTAGCTCAATTCCAATGGTGTCTTTCTTCCGAAAATTTTCACCATCACTTCAAGCTTACGCTTTTCTTCATTTATCTTTTCAACAGTACCATTAAAGCCATTAAAAGGACCGTCGATTACTTTTACAGTCTCTCCAATAACAAATGGAATACTTACATTTTCATCCTGAACAGCCAACTCATCCACTTTACCTAGCATACGGTTAACTTCAGCCTGTCTCAACGGAACCGGATCTCCTCCTTTTGTTTCACCTAAGAAACCAATAACTCCATTAACAGATTTAATAATATGTGGAATCTCTCCGGCCAAACTAGCTTGGATCATAATATAACCAGGAAAGAAAACTCGTTCCTTGTTAATTTTCTTACCATTTCTAACTTGTATAACCTTTTCAGTAGGAACAAGAATTTGCTCGATATAATCCTGAAGATCCAACCGAACGATCTCAGACTCTATATAAGCCTTGATCTTATTTTCCTGCCCGCTCACTGAACGAACCACATACCATTTCTTTGTACTTTTAGTTTCCGTCATAGCAACCTTAGGATTTAATCCATTCAAAATATTGACTAATAACTTTACTAAATACAGTATCTACTCCCCAAACTGCTAATGCCAGCACCACAGAGAACACCGCCACAACCACTGTAAGTCGCTGCGCTTCAGACAATGGAGTCCAAGTAACATGATTTCTCAGTTCGTTGTATGATTCTTTGATGTAGTTTACCATTGTATTATATTTTATATCAACTGAAATATTTCTATTTCAAAATGTTTCGTTAGATGCACGGGTTGAGAGACTCGAACTCCCGACACCTGGTTTTGGAGACCAGTGCTCTACCAACTGAGCTAAACCCGTAAATAAAAGTCAAGGCGCCCCACTCTGTGAGACACCTTAGAACTTTTATATATAAACTGTTATTAGTCTAAAATTTCAGTTACCTGCCCTGCTCCTACAGTTCTACCACCCTCACGGATTGCAAAACGAAGTCCAAGGTTTAATGCGATTGGCTGAATTAGCTCAACATGGATTGTTAAGTTATCACCAGGCATTACCATTTCAACACCATCAGGAAGAGAAATGTTTCCTGTTACATCAGTTGTACGTACGTAAAACTGTGGACGGTAGTTGTTGTGGAATGGAGTGTGACGTCCACCTTCTTCTTTCTTAAGAACATAAACCTCTGCTTTAAACTTAGCATGCGGAGTTACAGATCCTTGCTTACAGATCACCATACCACGACGGATATCAGTTTTCTCAATACCTCTTAAAAGGATTCCTACATTATCTCCAGCTTCTCCTCTATCAAGGATTTTACGGAACATTTCAACTCCTGTTACTGTAGAAGTTAACTTCTCAGCACCCATACCAATAATATCTACAGGATCTCCTGTGTTTGCAACACCAGTTTCAATACGACCAGTTGCTACAGTTCCACGACCAGTAATTGAGAATACATCCTCGATTGGCATTAGGAAATCTTTATCTACTTCACGAAGTGGCTCCTCGATCCAAGAATCTACTGCTTCCATTAATTCTTTCACAGTATCAACCCATTTAGCCTCACCGTTCAAAGCACCAAGTGCAGAACCAGCAATTACAGGACCATTATCTCCATCGTACTCGTAGAAAGAAAGAAGATCTCTGATCTCCATCTCAACTAATTCAAGTAATTCTTCATCATCAACCATATCCACTTTATTCATGAATACAACCATACGAGGAATTCCTACCTGACGACCTAATAAGATGTGCTCACGAGTTTGTGGCATTGGACCATCTGTCGCAGCAACTACAAGAATAGCACCGTCCATCTGAGCAGCACCCGTTACCATGTTCTTCACGTAATCGGCGTGACCTGGACAGTCAACGTGCGCGTAGTGACGATTAGCAGTTTGATACTCTACGTGTGAAGAGTTAATTGTGATACCACGCTCTTTTTCTTCAGGAGCGTTATCAATTTGATCAAAAGCAGACGCTTCTGAGAAACCAGCATCCGCCATTACTTTTGTAATAGCAGCAGTTAAGGTTGTTTTACCGTGATCTACGTGTCCAATAGTACCTACATTTAAGTGAGGTTTCGACCGGTCATATGTTTCTTTTGCCATCTTGTATTAATTTAAATCTTAGTTATATATTAGTGTTTAATTAAATGCTAATTTGAGCCAATGATGAGATTTGAACTCATGACCTCTTCCTTACCAAGGAAACGCTCTACCCCTGAGCTACACCGGCGTAAAGTGTTTATTTCTCCAACCCCCAAAAGCCTCAAAGAGGCAATTACTTGAAAGAAGAAATTCCCATTCTAAGCCTTTCATAAAGGCTCCGACATTGTCGGCAAAGGAATTTTAAAGATTAAAGCCCAAAGACTAACACTCTTTAGAGCGGGAGACCGGGTTCGAACCGGCGACATTCAGCTTGGAAGGCTGACGCTCTACCAACTGAGCTACTCCCGCATTTATCCCAAGATTTCTCTTGAAAAAGGTTTTCAATATTTCAATATTTTTAAAGCAATTTGCTCTAAAACGCGTGCAAAGATAGTTATTATTTTTTCTGTTACCAAACAACAACACTAAGAATAAATAATTTATTCGAAAGCCATGTTTTGAACATTCAGCGCAAGCCCTGAACAAACATTTTTAACGAAACCTTACAAAAACCTCACGGCTTTTGAGTCATTCGTAACTCCCATCCAGCTGC
>CANLXN010000016.1 GCA_947495135.1 uncultured Flavobacteriaceae bacterium | reverse complement strand
CCTAATAAACCCTTATTGCAAATAGAAAAGTGAGCACCGAGTGCAGTCACTTTTTTCAGTCCAATCGATTACAAAAGACAACATCAAAACGGATTTAAATAATCCTAATAAACCCTTATTGCAAATAGAAAAGTGAGCACCGAGTGCAGTCACTTTTTTCAGTCCAATCGATTACAAAAGCCCTGCTTTTGACTCTCTTGGAATGAAAAAAGTGACACCACCTACGGTGGTATCACTTTTAAACTTAGTCGGGATGACAGGATTTGAACCTGCGACCACACGGCCCCCAGCCGTGTACGCTACCGGACTGCGCCACATCCCGTTTACTTTTCATGATAAACTTGGACAAAGATAATTGAGTATTTCTAAATAAATTCAACGAAAAGTGTTTTTTTATTATCCAATACTGCATCGCTTTCACCCTAATAGAGAAGACCGCATTTATCTATCAAAAACATCGGTTTATAAAACGCGACAGTTCAAAAGCATTTAACGACGATTCAGCTAAAAACTATTTTTTTCTGAGGTAAACAGCTGCATATTTGAACTGTTCTTAATATTCAATTTAATAAAACCCACCATTATGAATCCAACCGAAGTTTTCTCTATCGCTAATTTGATCGCTATGCCCATGTGGGTTCTTATGATCATTCTTCCTAAATGGAAAGTCACTCAATTTCTAATGGATTTCAAAATAATACCAATACTGTTATCTATAATCTATGCTATTTACATTGCTATGGCTATGCAAATTGGCGGGGGAATGGATTTTGGAAGTCTTTCTTCGGTTATGGCCTTATTTACAGAAGAAAATGCAGTTCTAGCAGGATGGGTGCATTATTTAGCATTCGACCTTTTAGTGGGGATGTGGATTATAGATCAAAATAAAAAAATTGGAATTCATCAACTCCTATTGGCTCCTTGTCTATTTGCCACCTTCATGCTTGGCCCAGTTGGATTCCTTTCATTCATCATCATCAAATCAATTAAACGAACAAAATCATGAATTACTTAAAAAATGTCCTTTCAACAGTTAAAAAAGAAAGTCCCATCCTCTACGGAATTGCTATAATTCATTTTGCTCTAACTATTCTAAGTATTGCTGGATTAATTATTGACGATCGTACCTTGCTAGGCGTAAACGTCTGGGTGAAACCATTAAAGTTTGGTATTTCAACAGGAATATTCATACTAACCGTAGGTTATCTAATTACATTATATCCTTTTTCAAGAAGAAAGAAAAACATTGTAAACAACCTCGTCTCTTGGTCACTCATTATCGAAACCCTTATCATCTTTGTTCAAGGATTTCGCGGGGTACAGTCTCACTATAACGAATCGAGTCTTCTTGATGGTATTTTATTTGCGTCCATGGGATTACTAATAGCAATAAGCGTTCTTATCATGGTGTTTTTCATATTCGAAACTGCACGGCTAAAATTGAATACCACCAAGCCCATACAATTTGCAATCTTTTTAGGCTGGACCATTGTACTATTTGGTAGCTGGGTAGGAGGCCAAATGATTAGCCAAATGGGACACAACGTTGGCGTTGCAGATGGCGGAGCTGGCTTACCACTAGTTAACTGGAGTACAATTGCTGGTGATTTAAGGATTGCCCACTTCTTCGGATTGCATGGTATTCAAATAATTCCGTTATTCGCTTTATGGGTATCCAAAAGATGGACTACGAGTACAAGAAATCAGATTGTAGCCGTTACAGTGTTTGGATTATTATATGCTGGATGGATTTTCTTTACTTTCTATCAAGCTAAACAAGGAATAGCCTTAATTCAACTTTAATAGAACTAACATGTTATTCAACAAAGATAAACGTATTAAATATTTAGGCTTTAATGACTTTTGGTTTGTCGTTATTGGAATACTAGTTCTGAGCTTAGTCATTGACTTTATTTTCAATAATTCCTTTGCCACTCGGCCGTTAATCGAGGCACTTATCACCTGGGGGGTATCACTATTTTTCACCATTTGTAATTGGTTCATTATACGTCCTGTCATTATTCTGTTACGGAAAAGTTACCCCGATTTAAAAGATATTTCAAAACGTCTTGTTCTACTCTTTCTCGCAGTTGTTAGTACCGTATTATTGGTCGATTTTGTTGGAAACAAACTACTGTCGGTTATTTTCGATCAGCGATATAGATCCATGAGTTCATCTCAAATTCTTTTACCCATTATCATTATCAGTACCATGACCATGGCAATTTATGAGGCAATTTATTACTACACAAAGCTCAAGACATCCATTATCGAAAAGGAACAAGCAAAACAGGCTATCACGCAAGCTCAATTGGACACTCTCAGGAACCAAGCGCAACCGCACTTTTTATTTAACAGTCTCAACACGCTACGTGATATTATTGATGAAAATTCTAAAGAAGACGCCAAGAAATTTGTCGATAAGCTGGCAGATGTTTACCGGTTTATACTGGAATCTGGCAGTGCAAATCTAATTCCACTTCGGGATGAATTAAGATTTGCCAAATCATATATTCATGTACAATCTGAGCGATTTGGAGATAATCTAAAATTGAATTGGAATATCCCCGAAGCTTCTCTAGGTGCCATGATAGTTCCCATGAGCCTTCAGTTATTATTGGAAAATGCAATAAAACACAATGTTATTGCCAGGTCCAAACCGTTGGTAATAAACGTAGACGTAAAGGACAACCTACTCATAGTTAATAATCACATTCAGTCCAAATCCACACAGTTACCTTCCACTAAGGTTGGATTAAAGAACATAGAAAAACGCTACAATCTCATTTCTGGCAAACCCGTGGAAGTAAGTAATGATGGTAATCAATTCACCGTTTCACTTCCGTTACTTAAAATATCCGATCAAAACAAACAACCATGAATATTCTAATAATTGAAGACGAACCCCGCGCGGCCAGTCAGTTGCAAAACATGCTAAAAACGTGCAATTTTCAATACAATCTGTTAGACATAATAGATACGGTGGAAGATGCTGTACAATGGTTTCAAAAACACCCGTCACCTCAACTTGTCTTTATGGATATTCAGTTGGCAGATGGTCTAAGCTTTGAAATATTTCAAAAAACAGATGTAGAGGCCCCCATTATATTCACAACTGCATTCGATCAATACGCGATTCAAGCATTTAAAGTAAATAGCATTGATTATTTACTGAAACCAGTTCAAAAAGAAGAATTAGATACGGCGTTGGAAAAATTTTCTAGATCCAACAAATCTAGCACCCTAGACCCCATTATCTTAAAACAACTTCTACATTCTGTGCAGACACCCAATAAGCGAGCAGGATTGCTTGTAAAAGAAGGCAATGGATTTATTCAAATAAAAATAGAGGACCTTTCTTACGCTTATTCTGAAGACAGCATTACATTTGGTGTTAGTAATGGTAAGCGATATATCATTGATGAAACGATTGATCAACTATATAATTCGTTGGATCAGCAATTATTTTATAAAATTAACAGAGGTCAAATTATTGCTAAAAATTCAATTCAAAAAATTGATGCGTATTTTAACCATCGATTGAAACTTTCAGTAATAAATCCAAGAGATCAAGAGTTTATCGTAAGTAGGCCAAAAACCAGCGATTTTAAAGGTTGGATGAATAGATAGTTAATGCAAAGAGCCGCTTAAACATCTTGCCAATACTAGTCAATATGCGCGACCTCTATCCAATTGTAGTTCTATGGCTATTTACGGAAGTTTTGCGTGAAAAGAAGTTCTCTGAGCGGAAACTTAATTCTTCTTAGGTTGAAGCTGAAATGATTGAACCCATTGAAACTTTTCATCTATTATTACGTCTTTCTGACTGTTTAAAAATTCAAGATAAGCGACTGCTACGGGTGATAGCTGTTTCGACTTAAGCCAAATTATATTCCAAGCAGTACTAATGGGAAGACCTTTGACTGGAATAATCTGCAAGTCCTTATTTTTGAGTTCGTTTCGAATTCCAATCAATGGCATTATGGAACACCCCAAGCCAGCGAGAACTGCTTGTTTTACGGCTTCATTTGATGTCAATTCCATCTTTTTTGTGACCTCAAACTTATTCTTTATAATAAATGTTTCCATCGCATTTCTTGTGGCCGACCCTTCTTCTCTGTATATAAGCGGGTAGGTTTCAAAAAGCTTCTTCTTGGTAAGGTTCTTTTTTAATTCAAATTCTCTGCTAGCCACTAAAAAAAGTTTATTCCGCATTAAGGAAACTTTATCTACATTCATTTTTTTCGGTAGGACCGATACCAAAGCGAAATCAACTTCATTCAGCTCTAAACTTTCAACAACTCTAGACTTATTCGTCACATCCATAAGCAGATCCACTCCCTTATGCTCGTTCATAAAATCTGATAAAAAATAAGGCATCACATATTTGCCTGTAGAAACTACCGATATTTTTAAACGACCAGAAAGTTGTCCCTTATACGAAAGTGTTTTATGATTTATTGCATACACCTCGTTGAGAATTTTTTCTGCCGCTCTTGCGATCTCCATCCCAAAATCGGTTACGTAAAGCTGTCTTCCTACCACTTCAGTAAGCGGAATTGGAAATTGATTTTGAAAATTCTTTAGCTGTATTGACACCGCAGGTTGAGTGAGATGAAGTGCCTCTGAAGCCTTTGTAATACTCTGCAATTCAGATATTTTCAGAAATATATGAAGTTGATGAAGCGTATAATTCATAAATATTATTTATATATAACATAACAAATATAAATAAAAATTAATGAAATAAATCTATAATATTTGCCTCAGAAATTATTCAACTCATTTAAAAACAAATTCAAAAAATCAAAACATGGAAACTTTAGAAAAACTACAAAACCAGAAAGTATCTCAAAAAATTCAATTGGTAAAAGGTGAATTCACACCATCGGAGGCATCTCATATTATTATGAATTTAATCGATGAAAAGATCAACTTTCACAAAATACAAAGACTTCAAATTTGGGAAGGTGATCACCAATGCAAGACGGAGGCACTAGATGGACGAATTAAAGAGCTTGAAAAAGAAAAGGAAGTCGCTCGCGAATTCATCAATAGCACAAGAAGCTGGGGGCAGAACCTAAAAATTAATGGTGTCCTTGAAATTACGGTAGCTAAATAAAGTCTATAACCCTCTAAAAACTTCAGATTATGTCATTTTCAAAATCAACACTTCTTTCTATTCTCGGATTAGTAATCTTAATATCCTTTATTGGAATGTCTTATTTCAACGATGGAATCTTACTAGATAAAATCATTGTATGCAGCGTTCTTTTATTTATGGTGTTTTTCGCTAAAATGAGAAGTGATAGTAGCAATAGTAATGCAAACAAAACGAACGATAGTAATACAGGCATGGCCTAAACCTATGCTTGTTATTCCTAAAGAGTGACTTGAAATCAACTTACATTTTAATAAATACGTAAAAATGACTCGCGAAAATAATTTAGCAGTAAACAGCTTTCAAAATGCTTCTAACACCAGCGATCGCAACCAAAAGCCAGCGATTACAAAAATTGTGACCGCTCTTTTGTGGTTGTTATTTTCAGGTAATTTAGTATACCTCTCACTCAATTTCTTTTCGATACCAGAATGGACCTACGGAAATTTGTTCAGCATTAACGGCTTTACCATTTTAATTTGGACAACGGTTACCTTTTTTAGTGCGATCGTTAGCAGTTATGCAAGTAATTACCTCATGGGATTTAGATATCATTCTCGATTTATGATGCTGTGCTTAGGCTTTACCATTTCAGTAATGCTTTTGGTGATGTCTAACCATATCGGACTTTTAATAGTTAGCTGGTTTGTAATGGGCATATTTATGTCTCAATTAATTGGCATTGATAAGGACTGGGGTGAAGCAAGGGAAGCGTTGAAGTTTACACAGAAATACTTCTTAACCGGCACATTATTTTTAGCGGCAGGTATATTTGTCTTGGCATTCTATACAGGGGAATTTACGCTTACAGGATTGGCATCTGCAGTTGCTGAAGTACCACTTTGGCTCCTAACAGTTTCTGCCCTATGTATTATATTGGCAGCCGTTGTACAGTCTGCGATCTATCCATTCCATCGCTGGTTGTTATCTGCCATGACGGCCCCTACACCAGCTTCAGCTTTAATGCATGCTGGCTTTGTCAATGGAGCAGGAATCTTATTAGCTCTGTTCGCTACACTGCTATTTGCTTCTAACACCTTAACTATTTTATTCATCATTGGAGGGTTCACTGCGATCATAGCTCAGTTCACCAAATTACTTCAAGTGAACGTAAAACAGAAATTAGGATGTTCTACCATTGCACAAATGGGCTTTATGATAATGCAATGTGGTTTAGGCTTTTTCAATGCGGCTGTAGTTCATTTAATTCTTCACGGATTTTACAAGGCTTATCTGTTTTTGTCCTCAGGAGAAGAAATAGCACAGACAACACCAAAGAAGCCTCTTGAGCTTAAAATAGGACCTCTGCAGGCAATTATAGTCTTAATTTTTGGTGGACTTGGCGCATATCTTTTTGCTACATGGACAGGAAAAGGTATGGTAATGGACAGCGGTATATTTTTAACGTTAATTGTTGCTATAACAGTTGGTCAAGCAACCTATAATATCATCAAGGAGCATAGCCTTTCAATAGTGCAAAAAATTCTAGTGCCGCCTGCATTGTTTATTGCTGGAATAGGAATATATGCTCTCATGTATAATGGAGTAACAGTTCTAATGTCGAGCATGCCAATGACTGCTCAACCAACACCATTGTCCTGGACCCAAATTATATTTGGAGTGATATTCTTATTAGGGTTTTTCATCATGAAACTCGGAGTTTACAAAAAACTTCCTTGGCTGTACGTCAAATTGATGAACCTCTCTCAGCCGCATAAAAAATCAGTTTTAATGTATAAATCAAAATCGATATGAACCAACCAATTCTAAATAGTGTTGACAAAGCAGCAAAGGTCATTGGTAAGACTTGGCCATTATATACCTTTGTCGCTTCCAATCCATTATCTGGTTACGAGAACACTTCATTTCAGGAAGCGGTAAGCGCAGCAGAAAAGAACTTCAATGCGAATGCCTTTCCGGAAGCGAAACTATATCGTCAAGCCTGGGAAAAAGGAGCTATCGATAAACAAGTACTGATTTCACTTCTAGAAGAAAACGGATTATCAGAATCTCCAGAATCCTATTTAAAACAAATAGAATCTCAAAAAAGATCTGAAATTATTAACGGGAACCACGAAGTGGATCGAATTATGGCGAAATGGCTAGCCTCATTTATGGACGAAGGGTTGGCTGAATGGGATATGCCTTACAAAAGTGAAGGTTTTTATAATTCCTGGCGACTTTTGGTGATTTACGATTCTGAAACTGGCACCACTGCACTTAAAGACATTCCAAAAACAAGTGTTGAAGCACTCGAACGACTCTTAAAGGGCTATACAGAAAGCGACTACACAAGAATTTTTACTCATCATCTGGCATCATTACCAGGTTGGACCGGTTATATAAACCATCGTACCACATCCAACTCAGATTGGCAGAAAGATTTTCCGATAAGCCTAATCGATTATCTAGCAGCTCGTATTTGGACCACTCAAAAGCTAGGTCTTCCAATCCTTCCAGAAGAATCAAACTATACAACCAATACCGAAATACAAAAACTACAATACCTTTGGCTAAAAGCTTGGGAACAGACTTGGCAAGGTCAATTGGTTCAAACGTTGGAAAACGAATCGATTGCATCGCCTTCGACTCGCACAACAGATGTTCCCGATGTGCAAATGGTATTTTGCATTGACACGCGTTCAGAACTTATTAGACGACATGTGGAGTCTAAAGGTAATTATGAGACTTATGGCTACGCCGGTTTTTTTGGAATTGCCATGGATTATGAAAGTGCTAATGACGGCATTGTCCGCAAAGCCTGCCCCCCTATTGTATCTTCAGCATATAAGGTTTCGGAAAAAGCGCAAAACACCAAGAAAGATCAATTCATTTCATTTAAACAGAAAAATAAAATTTCACAATTCAGAAATTACTTTTTGAGGCGAATGAAGAATATGTTGCCATCTGCGTTTGGATATGTAGAAGGCTCTGGGGTATTTTACGGGCTATCCTTGATTGGAAGAACCTTGATCCCAAGAAAACTCTATCAAGCGAATGACAAGAAATCTTCTAAGATGGAGCATCTCTGCCAACCAGATATCAATAAAGCGAATAATGAGGACATCCTGCCATTGGGAATTCCTCTGGAAGAAAAAGTAGGCATTGTTAAATCGGCTTTCGACTTAACAGGTTGGAAAAAATTTGCGCCTTTGGTCGTATTTGCTGGCCACGGAAGTCATTCAGCGAACAATCCGTTTAGTTCAAGTTTGGATTGTGGAGCTTGTGCTGCCAGTCCCGGGAGACATAATGCGCGAATGTTGGCGAAACTTGCAAATCTTCCAGAAGTAAGAAAAGTGCTGATAGAATCACATAACATATTAATTCCGGAGAACACCCTATTCATTGGTGCAGAACACAACACAACTACAGACGATATTGTCCTGTTTGACTCGGAAGTTCCAGCATCTCACAAACCATTAGTTGAAACTCTAAAAAGTAACTTACTAAAAGCTCAGAAAACAGCTACTCAGGATAGACTAGGCTCTAAAGGAAATAGTGTTGCTTCTGCGCAGGAAAAAGCGAACAATTGGGGAGAGACCAGACCAGAATGGGGGCTTGCCAAAAACGCAGGCTTTATTGTGGCTCCAAGAAGCTTAACAAAAAACACCAACCTCGATAGCCGATGCTTCCTTCATTCATACGATTGGGAAATGGATCCTTCTGGAAAGTCTTTAGAAGGGATCATGCAAGGACCCATGGTGGTAACACAATGGATTAATAACCATTACTACTTTTCAACGGTAGATAATAACACCTACGGAGGAGGTTCTAAAATCACTCATAACATCACAGGCAAATTTGGAGTGGTTCAAGGAAACGGAGGCGATCTTAAAATGGGCCTACCACTGCAATCCTTATTTGGATCAGACCACAGGATGTATCATCAACCATTGCGATTATCTGTTGTAATTCAAGCACCTATTTCGAGAGTATCAGAAATCCTAGCCAGAAATACCCATCTTAAAACACTTCTCGACAAGGAATGGATTTACCTCATTGTAATGGATCCGAATCAAAAGAACGATCTCTTTAAATACAAAAAAACTTTACAGTGGGAATCTGCTTCAAAGAATAATACAAGTTCAAAAATTTTAGAAAAAGAAATTGCCGAATTAGCCTTCAGTGAGCTTGCAGTCTAAAAGCTATGAAAGAGATTCTCCGCGGCCATCATGTATTTGATGGCCGTACTTTTTATAGTCACATTTCGGAACAAATAAATGAACTAAAACTGCTATCGTAATCTGGGTATTCTTGATCTAGGTTATAATGAGATGCCTGTATTTCATAATTAGTCTATCAAAACTTTCATATCATTAATTAGACGAATAATCTCCTCATTGTTCGTTCCATCATACATACCCCTAATTTGCTTTTTCTTATCAACTAATATAAAATTGGGTGTATGGATAAAATCTTGCAAACCACCGTCTCCTCTTTCCACAACCGCGAAATAACTTTCTCGGGCTAATTTATATATGTGTTTTTTGTTACCTGTAGTAATGTTCCACTTAGAATCAAGAACACCCTTATCATTAGCATATTCCCTAAGTACCGACACTTCATCGATATTTGGTGTAACCGATATGGACAATAATTTAATTGCATTATTCTTTATGAATTTTTTCTGAACACGAGCTAAGTTAGCAGTCATTATCGGACAAATACTCGGGCATTTTGTAAAAAAGAAATCCACGACATATATTTTATCTTTATAGTCCTCCTGTGTGATTTCCTGACCATTTTGATTGATGAGCTTGAAGTCTAAAACTGTATGATCTTCAGTTTTGACTTGTAGATTTTCATCCACTAACTCTGGATTGATATTTGCCGGATTGAAAATAGGCAATTCCCGTTGGGTTTTTGGTTCACATGAAGTAAGACCGAAAATTACCAAACCTGTAATGATTGCATTCCGTTTAGTTGCTTTCATATAATTTTTTTCGTGTATTTCGTCCAATGAATTCCATGGCCTCCTCCACTTCAGACCTCTTATTGTGTTTTGATACCACCTGTAATAACTTTTCAAAGTAAACAACAGCCAATTCAAGGTTTTCAGATTGCTTTGCAGCCAACGCTGCTCCATAAATACCATTAAATCTGTTAGGGTGTAATTTTAAATTTTCTTGATAAGCCGCTAACGCTTCTTGTGGTCTATTCAATTCCATGAGCATATCTCCTAGTAATTCAATTGCTGGCAAGACATCTCCAGGTGTAATTGGATGTTTACTTGTCCGCTTTTCAATCTCTACCGCCTCTCTCATCAAATACAATCCTTCTTTTGTATTGTTTTTTCTGAAATTCATCCAAGCTAAAGTTGTATTAATTTGTATTTCAACTTGCTTCACCTGAATAGCTTTGGTCGGGTCATTTTGAGCCATTAGGTTTAGATGTAATGTCTTTAGAGTTTCTACTTCCTTTTCAGCCAAAGTAAATTCTCCTGTATGTACCGCTCCCATTCCTCTAGCAAAGTGATGGATTGCTTTCTGCCAAGGAAATTTATTCCAATCCAGACCTATTTCCTGTAATTCCAAACTCGCGGCTTCACTCCAGTTTCTATTTTCCAATGCTATCCTTGCCGGAATGGCAGTGATAGGATAAATCGCTGCGGTAATATTTGCAGGATAGAAACTATGTAACTCCTTAATCTTATTATACTGTAATTCTGCACTTTCATTATCCCCCTTTTGAAGGTAGGCGTACACCATATAATCTGTAGCGTGCAACTCTTCAAAATAAGCACCGCTTAATGCAGCGGCCTCGCTATAACATCGAGAACTTTCTGCCGATAATAAATTGGACGCAATAGACTCCTCCCATATTCCTAAACGCGTAAAAATATGGGAAGGCATATGCTGTGCATGAGAAGAGGCTGGTGCAATCTTTGCATAACGTCGAGCTGTTTCTAAGCCCTTTGGTGCCAAAACTGGATTGTCGTAATTATGAATAATATAGTGAGCGATACCAGGATGATTCGGGTTTTCAGAGAAAAGAGATTCTAGAATCTTTCCCGCTTTACGTTCATTTTTATATTCTTTTCCAACTCTATCTCGAGTTGAAAACAATGCTAAAGCGTAAAAAATAGCAGCTTCAATATCTTCATCATACTCGAGGTATATTTCCTCCATTTTCAGTTCAAACCTCTTAGCCCTTTTAGTGTGATCTACCGTTTCCCAACCTGAGTAAAAAGCATCCATCGCATTGATGTAATCTAGCTGTTTTTTATCCATTGACAGCCCTTTAGCTATATCCAATACTTTTGATCCTTTAATCAGATCTTTCTCCGTTGGTGGAAACCAAGCTGCATGATATATACTCATTGCCACGCCCCAATAAGCCATGGGGCAATCTGGATCGACATCAATTACTTGTACGAAGGCTTTTTCTGCTTCGGCGTACTGAAAAGAATGTAACAACGCTACGGCTAAATCAAAAGTTGGTCTGGTCTCATAATTACACGAAAGAGAAAATTTGAGCTCTCCAAACTGGCCATCGCCACACAATAACAAATCTCCTCTTAAGAAGTCTACAGTAGCCAAAGAGCTTTTCGTTTTGGACGATTGATCTATACAGCTTGTTGTCAATAAGACCAATACAACATAAACAAAACGAATAATATGAAATCTAAAAGTCATAACAATAGGTTTAAAGGTTTGCAAAAATTATTCAGCCGTTGAGGGATCAATAATTGTGGTCACCTTACTTACCGAATTAGCAGGAAAACCACCTTTTTTTGCATGTTCATAAACCATCTCTTCGTTAGGAGCTGTATACACACAATATACCTTATCTCCAGTCACATAACTATGCTTCCATTGAATATCTGAACCCAACTCTTTTAAAACATTGCAAGACGTTTGAGAAATACCTTTTAATTGCTCTGAATTTAATTTGCCCGCATCCGGAATGTTTCTTTCAATTACATACATATTATTATTCTCTGGTACTTTATCTATTGTTTTCATTGTATATCAGTTTAAATGAAAATTTATTTTTAATGATTCGAATATTTTTACATATTAATCCCATTGCCTTAGGGTGGTGCTCAACCCTTCATATAAGGCACTAGACCCATTAGATTCCATATTGAAATCTGAGGTTTCTCCTAGTCCGAATAATAACACCCCATTGGTAGTTGCAATACCCATAGTACTTCCTGATGACTTCTGAAATCCTAAAAACCCTTGATCAGACGTGATCACATCTTCACTTCCTTTTAAAACAAAACATGCAGCACCGATACTCTTTGCATGAGGAGGCAGAGGATTTCCAATATTTTCGAAACCTGTACTATTTGAGATGCTTGATTGTTTTACACGATGTCTATCTGAATTAATTTCCGTTTCCACGGCAAAATATTTGAAAGCAAAAACAAGACTGTTGTTAGGCATTAAATTCTCACTACTACGTGATTCATCTAAGTTGGCTAAAGTGAATACACCATTCATGGATGGTGTAAAAGTAACTTCGTCCATATAGAACCCTGATTTTAGAACTCCTTGCAAAACCTGGTTTAATCTGTCGTATTCGGTCTCGGTTATTTCTATCCATTCTCCCGCTTCCGCGTCTATATACTCTTGCTTAGATTCTGTTAAAGAAAATGCTATGTCGTCTTTATTGTTAAGGTCTATTCTCCAATCGGATGAAACAGTTTGAGCTCCGTTACTAATTTCGACCACCCCTTGAATACTCGGATTAGTTTCAAAATCGAAAAATGAAGCATTCCCAACTGTGAGTTCGCCTGTATTTGGGTTTACAAGTACAGCATTGGCAAAAACCTGCTCTGCAATTGAGAAAGTTATCACACTATTAGAACTAGCATTGATGATTCCGATAGAGTCGCCTGCCGAAGGATTTTCATCTAAAGTGAGTACAATAAGATCTTCAACGTTAATTGCATTATCATTTGCATTATCATCGTCACTGCTACAACCAAATAACAATAGAATGGAAATAACTAGGATTGTCGATGTTAGTTTTGGAATGCTTTTGTACTTAAATATTGAATTTTTCATAATTATTTTTTTTTATTTTAAGCTTATTATTTGTTCATATTATTAGAAAACAGTGCCTTAAGGTCTTGCTTCCAGTATCATATTAAAAGGTGTTTCAGTAGCTCGTTTGATTCGTGTAAAACCTCCTTTTGTAATAACTTCCCTGAGTTGTTTTTCTCCAGCTTGAGCCCCTAGTGCAAGTCCTACTTCCTGATTTAAAGAGCAAGGGGTACAAAGCATCGTAGAAAACGCATAAAATGCTCTACCTACTGGATTAAGGTTTTCTTCTAAAGAGTCTTTAGCAAAAGGTTCAACGATCATACAAGTTCCATCTGCTTTTAAAGCTGCCTTTGCATGTGCACAAGCACCTGCGGGATCTCCCATATCGTGTAGGCAATCGAAAAAGGTGATAAAGTCATAATCGTTTCCAGGAAAATCCTTTGCCGTAGAGACTTCAAAAGTGACGTTAGTTAAACCGACCTCCTTTGCTCTTTCTTTGGCTTGCTCGATAGATCCTTCATGAAAATCGTATCCTACAAACGAAGAATTCGGGAACTCTTTCGCCATAATGATGGTAGATGCTGCATGCCCGCACCCTATATCGGCTACCTTAGCTCCTTTTTCTAACTTCTCCGCAACTCCTTCCAATGACGGAATCCAGTTGGAAATTAAATTTCCTTCGTATGACGGACTAAAAAACTTTTCGGTACCACAGAACAAACAAGAATTATGGTCTCCCCAAGAAACACCCTCTCCAGTTTTAAAGGCTTTCTCTATTTTATATTCGTCATGATACACAGATGATATTGCATAGAAGGCGCCTGTCATAAAAACGGGGCTTTTTCTATTTCCAAAAACCATGGTCTGTTCTGGAGTCATAGAAAACTTTTGTGATTCAGGATGGTATTCCACATATCCCGAAGCTGCCTGTGCAGATAACCATTCTCTCACATATCGTTCGGCAGTATTTGTCTTAGTGGCTAATTCTGCGGATGATAAATGGCCCGATTCAGATAGTGTAGTATAAAGTCCGAGTTTATCTCCAATAGTGATTAGTGGCCCATTTGCGGCGGCGCCCATTTCAGTTACTACCTGTCCTAATAAGGCGTGTAATTTATCTTCATTTAGTTTCATGGTATAGTAGTTTTAGTTAGTTATGTTTTAGGTATTATTTATTGGTCAGGCTTTATAAACAGCCCTCTCCAGAATCGGCTAGTATGGTTAATATGCCACCATTAGAAACTTGTAAATCGCAAACTTCTTGAGGAATACTATTAATTGGGTTGTCTGTGATACTTAGCAAGGCTAAATTAGTTAGCTGGCCAAAGTTAGTGGGTACTGTAGTGAGATTGTTGTTTGCCGCAGTTAGTACTTCTAAAGATTCTACCGCACCTAAGTTGATTGATAGCGATTCTATATTATTGCCATTTATATTTAGAACTTCTAAACCTCCAAGTTGAAAAATGTTATTGGGTATTCTGGTTAGATTCCTATTGTTCATAGTAATTTCCTTTACAAAAGAACCATCAAAAGTTACTCCAGGATAATTATCTACGCCCCACCCCAGAGAGTTTCCCGGATTGGCACTATATATTTCGATGAGTACATCATTGGAAGATTGATTGCCGTAATTCACGCCTTGATCTTTGCTAACTTCTAGCGCATTGAAGAGTTCAAGCATAAGAACAGGAGAAGGTAATTCGATAAGGTTATTACTTGTAACGTTTAGCTGCTCCAGCCTAGAAAGAAAACCTATTTCGGGTGGCAGTTCAGAAAGTTGATTATTGCTCAAAGTCAATTGCTCTAAATTTACCAATTGGCCTATTTCAGGTGGCAAGGAAGTGAATTCATTATTACTTAAAAATAAGCGTGATAAATTAGTTAATTGTCCTATTTCGGAAGGGAGATTAGACAGTTGGTTGCCATATAAACCCAAGGTTCTTAAATTGATTAATTGCAATATTTCAGTAGGAAAAGAAGTAAGCTGAATACCACCTATTCCTAATACTTCCAAATTCGGGAATTGTTGAATTACTGATGGAAATGAAGTAAGTGGATTAAGGCTAACAGTAAATACCTCAAGGTTGACTAACTGCCCTATTTCTGAAGGAATTGAAGTGAGTTGGTTACTGGTTAACGTAAGACGAGTTAAGTTGCTTAACTGTCCTATTTCTGAAGGGATTGAGGTAAGTTCATTAGTGAACAGCTCCAATATATTCAAATTAGTTAAGTCACCTATTTCTGGGGGTAAGGAAGTAATTTGGTTCTGAAAGAGACTTAGACGTGTTAAACTACTTAATTGCCCTATCTCCAAGGGTATTAAAGTAAGTTGCTTATCATTCAATAGGAGTTCTATAATTCGCCCATCCGTATTAGTTGTTACTCCGGTCAAATCTCCCAAGTTTTCTGTTGTTACTAAATCCCAATCAAGAATATGAGTTGGATTAGCATCCAAAATCGTCTGTAATATGCTCCTTTGAGAAATACGGATTGAAACGACTACTGTATAAGTCGCAGTGGCTCCATTCTCTGCAGTAACTATATAAGAAATGGGCTCGCTAAAATTTTGAGGCGAATCTATGTTAATTTGTGCTTTTGCTGAAATAGCGATTTCCGGTGACAAGGCCGTTATATCGGTTCCGGCAGGCATAAGTACAGAAATAATTCTGTTCTCATTATCTATAGTCCCAATCACATTTACGGCAATGGGATTCTCGGTAAGTAGGAAAACAAAACTTGTGATTTCATTTTCACTGCTTTGCTCAGTTTCTTGTATTGAACTATCGTCATCCTTACTGCAAGCTGTTATTATAAAGACAGATAAAAATGAAATAATGATGTAAAGTATCTTACTGTATGTGTATAATCTTTGAATATTTTTCATAACCCTATTTTTTGTTAGGGCTAAAGTATCGTAGAAGGCTTTTTGAAACTTGTACTATTTATTCAATCACTTGTAGTATTTGTGAATGTGATAGAAAAAGAGTGTAGTATTCTTGCACACTATTACAATAAATATTTCAAAAATTTGATTTTCAATTACTTAGACGATTTGCTTGGTGAAAAACCAAACTCCTCCTTAAACGATCTGCTAAACCAAGATGGATCGTTAAAACCTACTTCATAAGCAATTTCAGAAACTGATTTATTTGAAGTCTTCAGTAATTCTTTGGCCTTTTGCAATCGAACGGAGCGAATAAAAATAGCGGTAGACTTATCTGTTATCGATTTCAACTTTCTATAAATTTGAGATTCACTTAAGCGCATCTCTTCGGCCAAAAGTGTTGGACCAAAGTTGGCATTGTCCAAGTGGGAAAGAACAATTTTAATAACCTGCTGTACAAATTTTGTTTGAGGATTTTCAAACTTTTCTCCTAATACACTAGAAAATCCATTTTGCTCTAATTTGTTGATCAGCTTTTTACGTACCAAAATGAGTTGATCCAAACGAGTATATAATTCATCCTGATTAAAAGGTTTGGCCAAATAGGCATCTGCCCCATGCGTTAACCCAATCAATCGATCCTCGGTAGTAACTTTGGCGGTAAGAAGAATAATAGGAATATGATCGGTCCGTTCGTCTTCTTTTAAGATAGCACAAACCTCATAACCGTTTTTCTTGGGCATCATCACATCCGAGATTATAACGTCGGGTATATTTTCGAAGGCCATTTTTATTCCCTCTTCTCCATTCAACGCATGCATCGTTTGATATTTATCTTTCAGGCAGGTTTCTAAATAGTGAGCTACATCCACATTATCTTCCATGATCAACACTAAAGGTAAGCCTGGAGCATCCTCTTCCAAGGAAAGTTCTTTTTTGTATTCTGGAGGAGCTATATTCGATGAAGATTCGGCTGTAATTTTACGCTCTTTACTTTTAGCAGCATTATTCGAAATAGGAATTTGCACCGTGAACGTGGTTCCTTTTCCTAAGGTACTTTCTACTGAAATATCGCCTTTCATAAGATCCACAAACTCCTTGACTAATGATAGACCTATTCCCGTACCTAACTGCTGTAAAGCTGAAGAATTGGCCCCTTGATAAAATCGATCAAAAAGCTGTGACACATCTTCGGCTGCTAGTCCTACTCCATTATCTTGAACTTTAATCACTAAAGACTCCTTAGTTTCAAGTTTATTGAGATGCACAATGATTTTACCGTTTTCAGGTGTAAACTTGATAGCGTTGGAAAGTAAATTAGAGACGATAGTGGCGGCTTTATTCACGTCTATGTCCATTTCAAGCGAATCAATTTCAGAATAAACTACCAGATTTATGTGTTTCGTTTCCGCCAACGAATGAAAACTCTCACTAAAATATTTGATAAATGGAATGACATCCGTTTGCACTAAATCCAATTCCATCGAACCACTTTCTACCTTTGAAAGGTCCAAAAGTTCATTCACCATGTGCAGCAAACTCTTACCGTTACGCCGAATCATCTCCAAAGACTTTTCGGTGTCTAGAAAAGTCTTATTTCTAGCGTTCGATTTTAAGGTATCTGCCATACCAAGGATTACCGTAAGCGGGGTTCTAAACTCATGAGTGATGTTTGAATACAAACGCGTCTTTGCTTCATTCAACTCTATCAACTTTTCTGTTTGATGTTTTAAAACTTCATTTTTATGTTGTATTTCAAGAGTTCGTTGGGTAATTGTCTTTTCTAAACTTTCATTTTTCTTCTTTAATTCCCTTGATCTCCATTGAATAACCAGGTAAACCAAAGCTATAAGTGATAACGCATAAAGTAGATAAGCCTGCCATGTTTTAAACCATGGTGGTGAAATATTAAGAATCATTTCCAACGGTTTCTGTTCCCATTCATTCCCTCTGAAAAAACCATTTACCTGCAAGGTATATTCACCTGGAGATAAATTCAAAAACTGAATCTCTTTATTTTCTAGAAAATTCCATTCGTTATCTTGCCCGAGCAGCCTATAAGCATACCTAGTATTTTTATTGAATTCAAAATTAATGGTTGAAAAATTCAGATAGAAAGGAAATTGGTTGTGAGATAAATCTAAGCGCGTAGTTTTTAGAAGTGTTTTATTTAAGACACTTCCATCGGCATTTTCAGGAGTGATTACTTCCTTTTTAATTTTGAGTTGATCAAAGTAAAGCGGTTTTTCCCGATCTATTTGTGCTATTTCATTCGGATCAAAATAAGTTACTCCTCCTACTCCATTCATATAAATTTGTCCATTACTATCTCGAAATTTTGAATGGATATTAAATTCATTGCTTTGAATACCATCTTCCTTACTATAACGTGCAAATTGTTCTGTTTTTTTATTAAAACGTATCAATCCGTCATTGGTACCTAACCACAAATTACCTAGTCCGTCATCTTGAATACTATTAATGTAAGCGTCAGGGAATTGTTCCTGCCTCCCCCAAGATTTAAATCTATTTTCACCCAAAAATAAGTTGAAGCCATCACGAGTTCCCACCCAAACATTCTCTTCTTCGTCCACCAAAATATCGCACACAGAGTTGTGCGATAAAGACGAACCCTCTGTATTAGATTTAGAATAATTTAGAAATGTGAGATTGTTATAGTCTTCAAATTCGATTTTAGTAAGACCGCTTGTAGAACCAATCCAAATATTGTTAGACGCATCTACCTTTATAGAACTAGTTATATTATCCGAAATAGAATTTGGATCATCTCTTTGATGCGCATAGCGAATAATTTTAACGTCTTCTTCATTGGAAGACATCTCCAACCTAAAAACACCCTTACTAAAAGTAGCACCCCACAAATAGTTGTTCTTATCAAGTGCCAGGTCCCTGATAAAATTTTCGTTTATGGAATTTGGATTATTTTCATCAAATCGAAACACCCGAAATTCAGGTTTTTCCACTGTGAAAACATTCAAATCTAACATACTTAAGCCTCCAGGTGTGCCTATCCACAGTCTATTATTGACAGTGTCTTTCACTATAGACCGAATCACATTACTGGTAATACTTTTAGGGTCATTCTCATCTTCTTTAAAATAGTAGGACTCATTATCTCGTATTAAATTAAGCCCTCCATGCGAGGTCCCAACCCATAGGTCATTTTTATCTTTTAAGACGGAAAAAACGACATTAGTGTTCAGTAAATGCTTACCTAGATTATTCTGCGAGATACTCTTAAAAACTGGTTCATTGAAGTCCAATTGATCTAATCCATTTGCGGTACCTACTAATAATTTGTTGTCTGATAATGGTAACAAACTATGCACTCTACCCGAGCTCAAACCACTTTTAAGATCTGTAGCATTACCTATTTTCCCAATTACCTCTTTCGTCTTAAGACTAAATAATATAAGTCCATCACCTGTAGAAATCCATACCGTTCCGTCATCGTTAGACAAAAACTCTTTTATGAGTACTTTTTCAGTATTAATTGTGAGACCAAGTTCTATTCGCTGAACTTTTTTTGACGCTAAATCGTACACATAAAAACCAAAGTCTGTTCCAATCAATAAACGGTCCTCTATTCGAAGAAACGACCGGACGGCACCTCGAACCTCCGCTTCCATAGATTTTATGGGAGTTTCATCGTTCAAATTGTTAAATCTATAAATTTTACCTTCCCAGTTACCTACCCATAAATCGTCTTTATCATTAGCATATAAGGCGCTTATTGAGTGCTTTGACTCAAATATTTTCTTCTGAATGATCTCTTTATTATTTTGAAGTTTTAACCGAAACAGTCCCGAAACCCCTGAAGCGACCCACATGTTACCAGACCGATCCTGCTTAATATCCATAATAACCTCCATATGTCCTTGGGAGCTGTCCAATGTAACTCGACGGAATTTTTCTAAAGAGCTATCATAATAACACAATCCCTTGGCTGTTGTGCCAACCCATATATTTTCGGCATCATCCTGAAACAACTTCACCACATATCGACCAGAAATTGTTGTAGAATCACCCTCTATTGGTTTATAGTGTTTAAATTTCTCGCCGTCAAATCTGTTTAGGCCGTCTTGAGTAGCTATCCAAACAAAACCAAAACGATCCTGTATAAGATCATTAATAGTTAATTGAGATAAGCCTTCGTCTTTCGTAAAATGTTTAAATCGTATGGAATCCTTCTGAAAACTATTATCTGACGCAGTTGGATGGTAAGAATCCAACTGTGATTCCTGCGCCATAGCAACCTCAGAAAAAATCAATAGGACCAACAGCCTAAATAGAAAGTGAAAAATAAATGTGTTCGTACTCATATCGATATATGAAACTTTAATTTTTCACTGTTCTACATTCTTGAATGCAGATTTATATCAACTAAAATAAGGGATTAGATAAGATACAAATTGGTGACTGAAAAGTTCATAAGTAAAGATATGATAATAATTAACTTGATGAGAGATATGCATTGTTGATAGGTTAGAAGTGAGTTGTATTGAATTCCTGTATTTTCCTTTCCCAAAACAAATCCAAAGGGATTACTGCGTGATCCTGAAATGGAGGCGGGGCTCAAACAAGCCCAAACTGCTAACACAGTTGGGCTTTTTCCTTTCCCAAAACAAATCCAAAGGGATTACTACGTGATCCTGAAATGGTGGCGGTGCTCAAAC
>CANLXN010000015.1 GCA_947495135.1 uncultured Flavobacteriaceae bacterium | reverse complement strand
CCTCCAACCAAACCGTCGTCGTCGTCGTCACACAACTCCAATGCTGTAGGAGTACTTGGGGTTGGATTGGGTAAAACAGTGAGTGTCATGGAAACGATCGTAATACAATCGAATTCTGAAGTAATTCGTGCCGTAACCGTCTGAGGAGTGGTCACATTCTGAAAAGCTGTTGGATCTGGAATGGGATTGTCTGCCATCTCATCAGCAACAGTTTCGAACCAAGTAACAGTATAAGTGCTAATAGATCCAGTAAGCGCATCATTTTGCGATGTTAGATCGAAGGTAGACACCTCATCGGTAGAAGTACTTCCATTGATCTCATCGTCACATAAAAACAGTTCGAAAGGCCCTAAATTCGCAGGTAACGGATCTACTATTATTGTTAACGGCACAATATCGTAACAACCACTGGCTCCATTTGGATTTGGAGGACTCGTACTTGTTACATTTCCGACTACCAAAATATAGATCTCCTGAGGATTTGAAGCGTTCAAGAAATTCGTTGGATCAGCAATTGCTTGGGAAAAATCTGGAGCAATAAGCGCATTATCTCCAGCAATAATTGCTTGTGCTTCACTATCGTAATAATAAAGATCATATTCTAAGGGATCTAAACCATTCAGAACCTCATCAGCAACTACTGTAAGGTCAAAAAAGGTAAATCCGTCTGGCACCTCATCATCACATTGACGCAGTGGTTCAGCAGGAACAGCTGCCATTGGCGAATCTCTTATCTCCAGAATAATTTCAACTAAAGTATAGCAAGTGGTAGAAACACTGGTAGCTCTTGCCCAAATGCTATCATTATAGGGGTCGTCATTCGTATAAGGATTTGGAAGAATCAACTCTCCATTAATCGCATTTTGTTGAGTTCCATGAAAGGTCACAACTATATCTGGATCACCACCAGAAATAATATCAGCAGCATCACCAAAAGAAAAATCGGTAAAACCATCATTGTCGGCGTCGCAAATAGTCTGAACAGGAGGCAGATTATTTATAACTGGTGGTGCATTTACCGTAATTAAGAAATTTTGAGTAGTATCAAAACAGGTTGGGTTATCTGCATTTTCGAAACGAATAAAAATAGGCACCGCTCCAGTCACAGTAATAGGCGTAGGAAGGTCTGGGCCTCCAGCATCTGCCGCTGCCTGACTTAAGTGATATGTAATGTTAAAATCTGATGGTGTTTGACCGTTTAAAACGGTTATATCAAAGGTCGCGTGTAAGTCGATATCCTCATTCCCTGTACTGTCCTGATCACAAAGCGAATAATTTTCTACCATACCAGCTATCGCATCCGAGAAGGTAATTTGAAACATGGCTTCAGCGGTACATGTACCAGAAAGATCTTCGAGCAGAATTGTAATAGTCTCCGTAGTTCCTACAATGGGATAAGCTCCAGGAGTACCAATTGCGGTACCCGTCCCATCCAGATATGTTAGATTAAACTCCATTAAATCTTGGCCACCTACAGCTAAATTTCCATTAATCGTAAGATCGAAGATACCTGGTGTGGTGCCATCATCGCATATAAACATATTGTCCGGAGCAGTTTCAATTACTGGTTGAGGAAAAATCGTAACATCGAAGAATTCTATGGTAGGAGAACCTGTAGCAAAAGAAACTTCGGCTCTGTAATTACCTGTTTGAACCACGTTTAAGAAAGAATTTGTTTCCGCAGGATTGAATAAGCTATACGTTCCTGATCCGAGCGGATTTTCAAAAGACCATTCATAACCCGTTGCATCAGGATCTGACGCATCCAAAACAATAGTATCTCCAGCACAACCTTCTTCAGAATTCAAAATAGAGCAATCTGTAGATCCTGCTCCGGTTCCTCCTACATTTGTCTGTTCTAACTTGATAAAACCAGCACTCTGATTAAAGTTAGTAATAACCAATACGTAAATTTGACCGTTGCTACCAGCGGGAATTGTAAAGTTCTCAATGGGTTGGACCGAATAACTACAATCTATTTCATTGGCACTTTGCAGCATGGAATAGTCGCATAGATCATCTCCTATATCAAAAGGCCCCCAACAGATGAAATCTACATCCAATCCTGTACCTATTGGATTTCCATTAATATCGAATGCCGTGTTTTGTGTAATTGTGAAGTCTAACTGACCTGTTTGGTCTACCTGCAAATAAAACCATGCCGGATAAGGTTGTGATGCTAGACACCCATAATCTGGCCCTGCTTCTGCAGTAGGTTGACAATCTGGATCTGCAGAATTACAATTTGCAAAAATTAAGGCCTGATTTCCGGAGCAAAAAGGATCAATTGCTTCGCATAAACCACCTTGGGCTACAGCGTTCATTGAAAACAAGAAAAGAATTAAAAATGTAAGCAGCGAGGTTGAATAGTTCTTTTTCATATATTATAGGTATAATTCGTGAAAATTAAGAAATTTTTATGAAATCACTTGGAGTTAGGGCTTAAAAAGTATTTCACATTTTTCTCACAAATAGCGCTAATATGTATCTTTGCATTCTGCATTCAGAAAATGCATTGCAAAAAGACCTATGGATTTAGAAAAACAATTAAGAGAGATAGAAGACTTGGGACAGGACCATATAGGAAGTTCTGGGGACACTCCATTGAGAGCGGATGCTTTTGAACTCAGCGATATTGAAAAAATTGCCGCTATCAAAAAGGATGTTGCAAACATCCTTCAAACACTTGGAATGGATCTTACAGACGACAGCCTAAAAGGCACTCCAAATAGAGTGGCAAAAATGTTTGTACAGGAAATTTTTGGCGGACTTCACCCAGACAGAAAACCAAAAGCTTCTACCTTTGAAAACAAATATAAGTATGGTGAAATGTTGGTAGAAAAAAACATCACACTGTATTCAACATGCGAGCATCACTTACTACCTATAGTTGGAAAAGCGCACATTGCTTATATTTCAAAGGGAACAGTAGTTGGCCTTTCCAAAATGAATAGGATTGTAGATTACTATGCAAAACGTCCTCAAGTGCAAGAACGTCTTACCATGCAAATTGTTAAAGAGCTGCAGGAGATTATGGGAACAGAGGATGTTGCATGCGTTATTGATGCTAAACATTTATGCGTAAACTCCAGAGGCATCCGAGATATCGACAGTAGCACCGTCACAAGCGAATTTGGAGGTAAGTTTAAGGAAGCCGAAACCAAAAGAGAGTTTCTGGACTACATTAAACTTGCCACAGAGTTTTAAATCACAATCTAACAAAACAAGTTCTACTTGCTATCAAAAGCAGTACCGAACTCACAACAATCCAAAGATGACTTCAACAGAACAAAATCTCTACATCTACAACTCTCTCACCAAAGTAAAAGAAAAATTTACACCAATAAATGAAGGTGCAGTTGGTATGTATGTGTGCGGCCCTACCGTTTACAGCAATGTCCACTTAGGGAACTGCCGTACTTTTTTGTCTTTTGATTTAGTATTTAGATACCTGAAACATCTTGGATTTAAAGTTCGTTATGTCCGTAATATTACAGATGCTGGACATTTGGAAAACGATGGAGAAAGCGGGGAAGACCCAATCCTGAAAAAGGCACGAATCGAACAATTGGAACCTATGGAAGTGGTTCAAAAATACTCGGTCGATTTTCATACGGTAATGAATAAGTTTAATGCGCTTCCACCAAGCATTGAACCAACAGCTACTGGTCATATCATTGAACAAATTCAGATCATCGAAAAAATAATAGACAAGGGATATGCTTATCAAAAGAATGGCTCTGTTTATTTTGATGTAGTAAAATTTGACAAAGATCACGCCTATGGCAAGTTAAGTGGGCGTCAATTAGAGGACATGATTACCAATACCCGCGAACTAGCAGCCCAAAGCGAAAAGAACAACCCACAAGATTTTGCTCTCTGGAAAAAGGCAGAACCACAGCATATTATGCGTTGGCCATCTCCTTGGAGTGACGGATTCCCAGGTTGGCATCTTGAATGTACCGCTATGAGCACAAAATACCTAGGCGATAATTTCGACATACACGGAGGTGGAATGGATTTAAAGTTTCCGCATCATGAATGTGAAATTGCACAAGCTGAAGCCTGCAACGACAGTTCTCCAGTAAATTATTGGATGCACGCAAACATGCTTACTCTTAATGGGAAAAAGATGGCGAAGTCTACGGGGAACAATATCCTTCCGAACGAGCTTATTAGTGGAGAAAACACTATTCTAAACAAGCCTTTTGCAGCTACGGTTGCCAAATTTTTTATGTATCAAGCTCATTACAGAAGTGTGCTAGATTTTTCGAGCGACGCTCTAGAAGCCAGTGAAAAAGGTTTTAACCGATTAATGGATGCTTACAGAAGTTTGGACAACCTCGCAACTTCAGACGATAGCAGCATGGACATATCCCAATGGAGACAGTCTTGCTACGATGCCATGAATGACGATTTTAATAGCCCAATTCTTATAGCACAGTTATTTGAGGGTGCTAAATATGTAAATACAATTAAAGAGGGAAGCGCAACTATTACTGCGAACGATCTCTCGTTGCTAAAAACTACACTGTCTAACTTTATGTTTGATGTTTTAGGTTTGGTAGACGAATCTGCTACGGGGAATAATGACGGCTCTAAACTAGTAGGCGCAGTAGACCTTTTAATAGAACTTAGAAATGAAGCTCGAGCGAATAAAGACTTCGCAACTAGCGATAAGATACGAGACAATCTGCAGGAAGTTGGAATTCAGCTCAAAGATGGAAAGGATGGAACAACCTATTCTTTAAACTAATTGATCATAGGTCTGCGAAACAGCTCTAAAGTTTTGGTTTGGGAGCGTGATATACAAACATGAAAAAGATTCTCATATTTCCGTTTTTACTCATTATAAGAATCTACCAAAGAGCTATTTCCCCTATTTTTCCATCTACTTGCCGATTTCAGCCCACTTGTTCACACTACGCCGTGGAAGCACTGCAGGTTCACGGATTACTTAAGGGAAGTTGGCTCACTATAAAACGTATTGGAAGCTGTCATCCATGGGGAGGCTCTGGTCATGATCCGGTTCCCAAAAAAGATAACAACTAACCATCAATGGGTTCGCCTGTTTTCAAAAAAAATCACACGTACATTTCCAGATTACTCCATCGTCTTGGGTGAGACTCTGGTCATGATCCAGTCGCACATTCAGAAAAAAAGAAAGGAAATAATTAACATTTAAGTTCTATACCTTTTCTATATTTACCTTCTAAATGAGAGCGCAACTCAATGAATACAGACGCACCAGACTCTTGATGAAGGTGCTCCTTTCAAACTAACAAAGAGAATATGCATTTTTTAAGTTTTACTTGGAACCCCTTTAGTGGAATTGATCTAGGTTTTTACACTATTCAATACTACAGCCTTATGTTCGTTATTTCGTTCGTTTTGGGCTGGTATCTCATGAATAAGATCTACAAGAAAGAGAATGAGTCTTTAGAAAAACTAGACAGCTTGTTCATCTATATGGTGGTGGCCATCTTGTTAGGAGCTCGCTTGGGACACGTATTGTTTTATCAGTCTGAATTGATCACACAAGATCCATTAGCAGTATTACTCCCTATTAGAACGGTTCCCGAATTTGAGTTTACTGGTTTTAGAGGCCTCGCAAGTCATGGTGCGGCAATAGCAGTGATCATAGCAATGTATATTTACAGCAAGAAAGTCTTAAAAAAACCTATTCTCTGGATTTTGGACAGAGTTGTTCTACCAGTTGCTTTAGGCGCTATTTTTGTGCGCTTCGGAAATTTTATGAACTCGGAAATCATCGGAAAAGCAACCGCTGCCGATTCTTTTTTTGGCGTGCGCTTTATCCGAAATCACATTTCAGATTATGAAGCCGTAAAGATTACTGGAATTCAAGATGTAAACAAAGCATATCAAGCGATTGAAGTTGACCCCCAATTTGCCGAAATACTTGCGCAAATACCTTTTAGTCATCCGGCGCAGCTATACGAATCTGTTGGTTATGTTTTTGTATTCCTTATTTTAATGTACTTCTATTGGAAAACAACCAAAAGAAATCAGCGTGGCTTTCTATTTGGTCTTTTCCTAGTACTATTGTGGTCTGTCCGTTTTGTAGCTGAAATTTTCAAGAAAAGTCAAGGAGGTTTCGAAGACAAACTAGGAGATTCTCTATCCACAGGGCAATGGCTAAGCATCCCTTTTGTGATCGCAGGAATTTATTTTATGGTACAATCTTCAAAAAAGAAAATGTCTTAGTATGAAAAACACTGTTTTATTAATTGCACTAATGCTCACCTTAAGTAGCATAAGTTGCAAAGAGACAACTCAAGACACCGTTGTGCTCACCAAAGAAGTGAAGTTTACAAAAGAAGGAACACTTTCAATTAAAAAGGCCTCAACAGACTCGTTGGTAGCTACCCTAGATATAGAATTTGCAGAAACCGAATACGAAACCCAAACTGGTCTCATGTATAGAAAAAGCATGCTACCTAATAGAGGTATGCTATTCATCTTCGAAAGTGAAGCCCCCAAGGCGTTTTATATGAAAAACACCGAATTTTCCTTGGACATCATTTATCTGAATGCGCAAAAGGAAATAGTTACTATTCAGAAAAACGCTAAACCCCTAGACGAAACCTCCCTACCCTCTGGAATCCCGGCACAATATGTACTGGAAGTCAATGCAGGGTTAAGCGATCAATGGGGATTGGAAAGCGGGGACCGAATTGAATACAGCAAGGATTAGCAAGCACGTTCCATTTCAGAAACAAGAAATAACCAATATTTACACAATAATTAATGTCCATTTCTGGGTCCATTAAATTTTGTCTGCTAATCAATTTATGTATCTTCGTACTCCATTTACAAATATGATTTCATGAGTTTATCGACGCAAATTATGGATGCAATGAAAGTTGCAATGAAAGCAAAAGACAGTCAGGCGCTTCAGGCATTGCGTTCGGTTAAATCGGCAATACTCCTAGCGCAAACCGAAAGTGGTGCTAAACAGGAGCTAACGGAGGATGAAGAAATCAAAATATTGCAAAAGCTAGTGAAGCAACGTAAAGATAGTGCTGCTATTTTTTCGGAACAAGGACGAAACGATTTGGCCGACCCAGAAATAGCTGAAGCCAATGTAATCGAACAATTTCTTCCAGAGCAGCTAAGTAAAGAAGAAGTTGCTACAGTTATTGAAGAAATCATCGACCAAACTGGTGCTAATTCCATGAAAGATATGGGAAAAGTGATGGGAATGGCAAATGCAAAGCTGGCAGGAAAAGCAGATGGAAAAACAATCTCAACTATTGTCAAGGAGAGACTTTCCTAATTAGTTAGTAATATCAGCTCTTAATTGGCCATTGAGTATTAAAGATAATTTAGTCCTGATAGTTACTGAAATAAAGATAAAACATTCGATTGAGCTAGTTTGTAGTTCGCGCGTCGTAAGCTGCTCGCCGCTACTGCCAACCGAATATTTATAAAAGGCCGCGTAGTTCAACTGAATAGAATATCAGATTTCGGCTCTGAGGGTTGGGGGTTTGAATCCCTCCGCGGTCACATTTTTATTTAAGGCTCTTTAAACTAATTGTTTAAAGAGCTTTTTTTGATGCACCAGAATCCAATAAATAAAGGTTTGAGCTATTGACAAATCTATTGATGTGTAAAATATATGCTAAAAAGCAATATTTAGTTAAAGACGTCCTTAATTCGTAATTCGGATGCTAGTTCCTTGTAAAAATAGAGCCGATGCACATCTGAAAACTAGAGTGAATATATTGGAATTCTATATCAGAGGGCTGCGCGACCTGACAATTTTCTGGAAATAATGAATCGGCCAAATTTAGAACTCATTCAGACGTTATTTTATGAACTTCTTATCTTCAATTATTGTGTGGGGTCTTCCGCAAATATCGTTATCATCCTAACAGTACGAAACGTGAACAACAAGATCTGATAGTGCTATCACTTTAAGTAAGGTTTCTTATAAATGTTAGAATTAAAAATCAGCCTCCCATCCGGCCTCGAAAACGTTGAAGCATCCTCTTGTTAAATGTGCGCTCGGCTATTAATAGTTTTGCTATACGTTTCGAGGACATTACCCCTTTGAGGTTTTTGATAAGATTCTCTTGGGCTGTATACAATGCCTTTTCAATTTTTAGATAGTCCTCAATTAGTTGGTCAGATTCCTTTTCATTCATCTGGTCAATACTTTCAGATTGTTCTAAAATTTTACGCGCCAACTTTCTTCTATTTTCTTCTAATTCTTGGTCATAGACTTCATAAATAGGCCAGAATTTTTTAGCCTCTTTATTAGTAAGGTCTATTTCTTTCGTAATATAGGCTGTTTTCAACGTTTTTATACGCTCTTTTGGCGTTTGGGCAATTGCGACATAGCCTATCAAGTATAGTGTGATGATTAAAATATGTTTCATATTCATTCTTCTATTTTATTCCATAAAGGAAATGTTCGTTTTCTAAAATGTAGTTTTCCAGTTCTTTTTGTAAGGCCTCGTCTTCTATCTCCATATCAAAAACTTCATCTTTAAGTAAGAGACTCAAATCATCATCAGTCAAAAAAAGTGCCCTTTGGTTTAAATACCATTCTTCGCTTTCTTGGGTTAGGTCAGCAAATTTTGCGTCTGGCGATAGTGAAACTTTTGGAACAGTAATGATTAGTGTAATTATAGCTGCAACACTAGCGGCTGCAATCCACAATTTTCTGTATGGCATTAAAGTGATGACTTTATCAACTTTAGTTTCTTCTTGTTCATGAGCTACCGCTTTGAGAATGTTTTGTTCTAAAGATTCAAGATAGAAGCTGTCTTGGTCAAAGCCATCATCTTTTGATTCAAAAGTTTCTTCAATGTCCAATTTCTCAAACAGCGAACTCTCTAATTCTGCTAAATATAATTGATCTGGAATGAATCCATCCCGTATATAATTGTTCTCAAAGTCTATTTTTTTATTTTCTCGTTTCATAATTATTAAAGTTTCATTGATGCACAACGGCTTATGCTTGCTGTAATATTATTTTCAACTTCTTTACCGCTAAGAAGTAATTAGCCTTTAATCCTCCTTCGGAGGTTCCTGTAATTTCAGCAATATCTTTATACTTCAACTTATCAAAATACTTCATATTAAACACTTCTCTTTGTTTTTCTGGCAATTGAGAGACGGCTCTGTGCAACCTTAACTGTATCTCAGTACCAGCATAGTGGTCTAAATTTACCTGTAAAAATGACATTCTGCTATAACTTAACTCATCTATAGAAATATTCTGTTTTTTAGCTTTCGCCTTTAAATAAGCGTAAGCTTCGTTACGTGCAATCGTCATCATCCAAGTATTTAATGAACTGTTACCTTTGAAACCTTTTATGTACTTAAATACTTTAATAAATGTGAGCTGCAAGACATCATCGGTATCCTGATGATCAACAACTATTTTCCGTACAAATCGATATAAGGGCACTTTATACTCTCTTACCAAGATTCTAAACGCACTATTCTTAGTTTCTCCATCTTGAAGCTTTTGTATCAGTATACTTTCATCCATAGATGCCTAAGCCTTAAACAAAGGCATACTTTCGGGTTGGAATTCTGGAAAAATAGTCGCTCTTTCTACAGTTAAATGTTTTTTTAAAACCGTCGTACATACATTTCTAAAATCTGTAGTAACTGGTAATTCTCTTGTACAGGTTTCCTCATTTATAACTTTCAAGTTATTAAAGATTTTCCCTCCATCGAGGTTATTTCCGAGAATAAATTGACACGAGCCTCTTCCGTGGTCCGTTCCTAAGGACCCATTTTGGTTAGTAGTGCGTCCAAACTCTGTCATTGTCATCACAACCACATCATCTTGATACGTGTCCAAATCTTCCCAAAACGCTGAGATACTTTTCGATAAATCCGCTGCGTTCCTTGCAAATGCTCCATTTTTTGTAGGTTGCCTACTATGGGTATCCCAGCCAGTACTTTCAGCAAAGGCAATTTCCAAACCTACGTCTGTCTTTATCAACTGTGCTATTTGCTTTAAACTACCACCTAGATTACTTTTAGGATACGCCTGTTTGCTTTTGACATCTAAATCAATACTCTTCAGCAATTTAATAGCTTCGAGCCCATTTTTACCAGCATTTCTTAATCTTTCATTCCGTTCTGTTTCGTATTCTATTCCTATTCCATTCAGTTCTTCATCTGTGATTACGCTTTCGCGAAAGCGTAAATCCTCTAAGCGTTCTACAGCAATTGAACCTTCATTACCGTATAAAATGCGTGGTGTGGTTGGGGTTAGGGCTACCGCCCTGAAAGGGGATAAGGATGCGCTGCTATTAGTCTGCGAGATAGCCCTGTTTAACCAACCGGTCTGTGTACTTTTCTTGCCTGGCGTACCGCTTTCTGTAAAGTCCTGCATATCAAAGTGTGAGCGGTTTTCTATAGGTAGACCAGAACCATGAATAATGGCCATTTGCTTGGAATCGAAATAGGGTTTTAAAGAGGAAAGATATGGACTTAAACCAAAGTCTCCATTAAGGTCTATTAATTTTTCTTCTTTAGAAAGTGTACTAAGAACTAGTTCTGGGCGTACTTTTTTAAGATAACTATTATCGATGGGTTGTACAGCTGCTAGTCCGTCCATCGCACCTCGCTGAAAGATTGTGACCAATACTTTTTTTCTTTTGAAAACTGATTTTTCAAAGGTTTGTGTTGCTGCTTGAGCTACAAAAGATGGAACCCCACCCAATGTTAGTCCAAAAATTGCCATACTACTCCCTTTTAAAAAAGCTCTACGGCTCCATTGTTTATGTTTTAGATGGTCGTGGCACATTAATTATCGTTTTTGAAATTCTGGTGAAACAAATTGAGTAGCGAGTATTTGTTGGTTGGTAATTTGATTGGGAAGTTCAACTCCATCAATTTTATTTTGTGACAATAGATATGAAAATTTGATCCGTTGTGCTATGGCTGCCTCATTAAGCCAAAAAGCTTGATACGTAGGATAGCCCGTAGGCGGTTGAAAGGCATACAGTGGTTGACCCATTTTACTGCTCCATTGTAATATTTTGGTAAAGTCCGTTATCTGCGCATCACATTTCCTCAATGTACTTACAACAAATTCAAATGGTGATTTTGCTTTGGCTTTTTTGTATTTTTCGTTCCAAAATTCTGGTGACTCTAGCATAGATTTTAGCGTCAACTTCAGGTTACCATTGCTTTTAATAAATGCCTGTTCCATGTGCTGAATAAGCTTTGAATCTGGTTTATCATCTACAAAATAGGTGGCCATTTTTTTCGAAATATGTTTTGCTGTTGATGGATGATTTACGAGTTGTTCAAAAAGAACGATACCTTCACTTATACCTTGATTAGCGGGATATGTTTTACCAAGTACTACTTTGCTACCAGAATCGTGACGGGAAGCATCAAAATAAAATCCGTTGTCTATTTTGGAAATCCCATCATTGGTAGCCCTACTCTTAACAAACGCTTTTAATTTATCAGGAATGGGGTAAAGCAATGGACTTGTTTTCCATCCCGTAAGTATACGTGCAACTTCTTCAATATCTTTTTGGGTATAGCCCCCATCTACACCCAAGGTATGTAGCTCAAGCAATTCTCTGGCATAATTTTCATTTATACCCGGTTTTTGACGTGAATTCATTTTTTTATGTTCTGAATCACTTTTACTTAGTGTAGGAGCTTCTTTTGAAGCATTTGATATAGTATTATCTAGGTAGGTGAGCATGGCAGGATGTTGCGCTGTAGCTTCAAGCATATTTTTGAAATTACCCAAAATATATGGTCTTATAGCGTCTTGCTCATAAGAAAGCACATTAGTGGCTACGTCATTAATACGGGTAATGGATACATTAAAATGATTGAACCAAAAATCTACTAGTTTTTCTTCTAATTGATTTTTAGAATGTGTTGCCCGATACATTTTTTGGGCTGACATTTGATACATCAAATCCATAAAATTACCAAGCTTCAATTGCTTCATTGGCTTCTCCAGTAGTTCTCCGTTTTGCATTTCGTAGAACCAAATTTTATCGACATTCTGTACGTGTCTTAATGTTGTACCGAACATTTCATTAAAATTAATTTGACCTCCTAAACCTTCCAAACCGTTGATACGGCTATTTACTGCAATGGTTTTTAGAGTCACTATCAATCCAGGATAAGTCTCAGCAATTTCTTGCATAGATAAACCAGTAACGGGAAATCTATTTTCTAAATTTGCTTTAAAATCTAAATTCTCAGTAGGATTTAACTGTTGAGACAACCAAGCGTTGACACCCATTTGAAGTACATTCTTTTTAAGCTCAGGTGTTTCACCGTAAGTGAACTTGTCGATCAGGTAAGTCGCAGCTTCTTCATCACTCCATCCCATTTCTTGATAAGGAATGTTCACTACCGTCTCAACTGAAAGATCACCATTCAACCGTTTATTGTAGGATTGCTTTTCAACCGATTTACAGCCTGTAAGTAAAATCAAAAGTGCTATATATCTTTTCATATTTTTAAATTCTAATTTTAACCTCTCCTGCGACCGCTTCTATTTTGCATTTGGGCACGTATTTCCTCACGTTGCTTTTGTTTGAACTCTTGATATACCTGAAATTGTCTGTCATCTAATATGGCTCTAAGCTCAGTGTCGGTTTCAGATGAAAGCGTTTGCATTTGTTGCATTTTGGAACGTCGGTCTCCATCACTATTTCTTAGATTCCGCATCTTTTCTTGACTTTCTTGAACGATTGCCTGAACCTCCAGTTTTTGATCGCCCCTCAAATTTAAATCTGTCAGTAACTGTTGTCTTGCTTCTTGACGCGCCTCTCTTTTATCCTCATTAGCAGAACTACTAACTACTTCCTTTTCCCCATTACTGGTCTTTTTGGATGACCCACAGCTAATAACACCCACCACAATTACGCCTAATGCGACTTGCTTTACGACATTGAATATTTTCATAATTTGTTGTTTTTTATTTTAAAAGAATCTTGTTAAGGATATTCCAAAGCCAGCGTTATATGTTTTCCCGAGATTATCCTGTAGAATTTGTGCGTCGGATATATCTATAAAGCCACGCTGAAACCTTAGGCCGATGTGGAATCGTTTAATGTTATAAGCGATTCCCAATGTGAAACCTATGTCATTCTTCTCAAAATCATCATCGTCGAATTCTCCAAACCCGTTCACAAAAGTTCCATTATATTCAAATTTTGCTTCAACCAATCTCCCGTAATACATACCCCCACTGAGGTATACTCTCTTGAGAATTGTGTAGTTAATGTTAATGGGGAAGTTGAGATAATTTAGATTATAATCTATTTCTCCATTAAAAAAACTTCCATCATTTAGATTAGATTCTGCTCCTCTACGCATAAATGTCATTCCATAACTAATTGATAGTTTTGGCGAGAGTGTCGTCTTCAAAACAAATCCAGCACTTAAGGCAAACTCACTTTCATAATCACGGTTATCACTTCTTAGCGTGAAGAAATTAAATCCACTCTCTAGACCAAAACTGGTTTTAAACTGACGGTATTCATTATTACTATTGCGAGTTCCTTGAGCAACCGAAATCGAATTTGAACACAGCAGTATTATTAAAGCACAGAATATTAAAATTTTATGATTGTTTGGATTCATCAATTTTAGTTTTTGATAATTTGTTGGATAATTGACTCCTTATCATTCGTTAAGCTAACTACGTACGTTCCCGATTGTAGAATTGACGTATCAATATGAGCACCTTGTTCTACAGTTCCGTTCAGCACTAACCGGCCCTGTAAATCAAATAGTTTATAATCGTAGGCTTCGGCATAAGGGGATTCAACGTAAAGATTACCCGAAGTCGGATTTGGGTATATGCTGAAATCTCCTATTTCAGGAATACTGTCTATTGATAGCGTAGCATCTACAATTGAAAGATCAGAAGGATTTAACGCTAATCCGTAACCATCGAAAGAACCTAGGCTGGTTTCCACAAAACTCCCTTCTGTCATACCACCTATGTATAACAATCCATTTTTTAGTGTTGCTCCTAAACGATCTTCATGAGGTGTTCCAAATTGTGTGTTTTCTAAAAGGTTTAAGTTGGTATCAAATTTTTGTACGAATATGTCGCCGGATGCATTATTTACGTCCGCATTATTCCCATAGAGGTCACCATTGGTAAAACCAACAGCATATAACACATCGTTGTCGTCAATTTCTAATTTTCGAACTAACTCTGATTTGTTGGTACCGAATTGATAAGTAACAGGATTTGAAAGATTTGCATCATATTTTGTGATATAAGCATCACCTTCACCGAGAATAGCACCATTGAGACTGCCGGTTGTGTAGCCCGCTACGTAAATATTACCTTGGCTATCGACGGCATTGTCCAGAACCCAATCAGCTCTTGGGCCACCGCCTGTGCTGGCGATATTAGCAGTACTTGAACGAACTGGACTCGTACTATTAAGATTATCATATACCGCTACAAAGGCATCTGCACCTTGGGGCGCAAAAAACCAACCGCCTATAACTAGTCTACCATCACCAGGGTTTGCGCCTGGCGCGTAGGTGATTCCTCCCCAAGCTTCTGCAGATGCTACTACATTTCCTTGGGGTTCTTCTATCACCCTCCAAATATTAGCTAGAGTTGCTGCACTATGTTTTGCCACTAAATACACCTTATCTGTTCCACCGCCACTGGTCGTAGGGGCTCCTTGGGCAGACACAAAAAGATTACCATTGTCATCAAGAGTTATGTTACCATAACCGTCAATACCACTACTACCAAATTGGTCTGTAGCTACGATGTCTCCCGTATTCAAATCTAATTTTAGGATTATAGCATCCCATTTTCCAGCATTTGTATATCCTGGTAATGCACCAAGCGTTCGTCCTGCCAGATAGACATATTGGCTATCGGTAGTACCGTCTTTTAGTATGCTACCTTCAGGTAGCTCTATTTCTGTAACCCATTGTTCTAACCCTGAATCGTCAATTTTCGCAATAAAAACTTCATTTCTTGAATCAGCATTTCCATCTAAATTACCATCTGTCAATCCGAATAGATAAATGTTGCCTTGACTGTCTGCGGTAATACCGCTTACTACTTCTTTACCATTAGAACCATATTGAACAATACCATTAGGTTCTGCAATAGTGGTACTTAAAGGTTGTGCAAATCTGAAATTATTAGTATCAGTTAAACTTAATGTTCCAGAACCGTTACATAGGGCGGTAGGGTTTTGAGGTGGATTTCCGCTAATAGTGGATGCCAGAACATCACATGGAAAAATAAATGCAACTAAATCGATATCACCGTCAGCGGTATAGAAAAGGTAATAGCCTGTGGTATTAACACCATCTACAGTTTCATCTGCAAATAGCAGACTATAATCAGAAACTGTTCCTTTAAGTTGAATATAACCTGACTCATAATCAAAGTTTTGGACGACGCAATAATCATTATCTACATTATCAGAACCTTTCAGAAAAAAAGGTTGTGCTATTTCATGAGTCCCCAAGATTATCTTGTCTGCGTTTGCCGCCCCATAATTTTCATTTAAATCAGTATTTAAAACTGGTTTTACATATTTCACGAAATCTGAACCAGGAAAAGCATCGGAAGGGTCAACGGGCATAAAGACATCGCTGCCGCTGTTTTCACCATCCATATAATCAGTGTCGAAAATGGTAAATTCAATATCGTTATAAGGTGCACCAGATGAAAAAGTAGGTTGGCCTTGCACAAAAGGCAATAATCCTACCGTGCTCTGGGGCATAGCTGGGAATTGCTGAGCAGCATTGATAAGGTCTGCTTGAGTTTGGCCTTTGATAATTGCTGTGCTAAAGCACATTAATAGCATTATGATAGTTTGTCTCATTGTTTTATAAATTTTAAGGATTTGGTGGTATTTTGATCTAAAAGTTGAATAATATATGTTCCAGATGATAATTGAGATATATTTACTGTCTGTTCAGTTAAAGTAAGCCTCCCTTTTACCATAAATCTACCTTGTAAATCATAAATAGTATATTGTTCCACTTTCCCGAAAGCGGAATCGATATAAATAGAATCACTTGTAGGATTTGGGTAGATAATAAAGTCATTACTCTCTCTGACGACCTCATTTACCGATAAGGTAGAAATACTAAGGTCTGTACTGTTTAAAACGAGTGCGTAGCCATCCCAACTCCCAAAAGATGTTCCTTTGATTGTGCTCTCTGTCATCCCACCAACAAACAGGTTATTTGATTTTAAACTAGAATAAGCTCGGTCTTCGTGAGGCGTTCCAAATTGGGTAGTAGCAAGCGTATTTAGATTTGAATCCATTTTATGCACGAATACATCGCCAGTGGTTAAAGAGATGTCTTGATTATTTCCGTAAAGATTTCCATAGGTGTACCCAATTAAATAGATATTATCTTGGTCGTCTATTTCCATTTTGCGCACCATATCTGATTGCGCTGTCCCGAACTGAATAGTTTGCGGATTTGATAGTGTAGCATCATATTTTGTAATATAGGCATCGCCTTCCCCCTGATGTATTCCTCCTAAATTTCCAGATGTATAACCCGCGACATAAATATTACCTTCGCTATCAACCACGTTGTCCATAACCCAGTCTGCTTGGGGTCCAGGTGCGGCAAAGGTTATCGAATGCGGTCGTGCTGGTATGTTGGCATATAAATTATCGTAAACGGAGACGAAACCATTTGCACCACCTGCCGTGATATACCAGCCTGCTGCGATAACTCTGTCTTGTGTTGTAGTGGCTCCTGTTTTAAAATATAATCCGCCCCAAGCTTCCGCACTTGCAGAGAATCCTTGTGCAGAGGTAGGTTCTATTACCCTCCAGATGTTACTTAAATCTGTCGAACTGTGTTTGGCAATTAAGTAGGAATCGTCTGTACCCGTAGTATTTTCTGGCGAACCTTGACCTGAAACATAGAGATCACCTTGATTATCAAGTACTATATTTCCATACCCATCTATACCACCATTTCCCCATTGGTTTGTTGCGATTAAAATTCCTGTATTAATATCAATTTTCAGTAGAAAACCGTCCCAACGACCGGCATTTGTAAATCCTGGTAAAGCGTCTAAAGTTCTTCCACAAGCATAAACATAGTTTGCATCTGTTACAGCGTCAAAGACTAGAGAACCATTCTTTAAAGGAATATCTAAAACCCAAATTGTGTTTCCAGACGGATCTATTTTTGAAATAAAAATTTCATTGTCATTATTGCCGTTACCAGCGAGATCACTATCTGTAGCACCCATCAAGTAAACATTACCTTGGTCATCTGCTGTAAGACCTCCTATAACATCCTTACCTGAACCACCATACTGGACAATAGCATCAGAAATACTTGGATTAGTATCTACAGCCGTTGCATATGTAAATTGATGAGGATCTGTTAGACTCAGAGATTGTGAAGCATTACAAAGGGTGAAATAATCTTGAGGTGGCGTTCCACTTATATTTCCCTGCAAATCATCACAAGGAAAAATGAAAGCAATAAGATCTATAGAACCTGTATTAGCAAAATCTGCTATGTAAAACAAGTAGTTTCCTGAGGTATTGACACCATCTGCCAATGTAGCTGTCAGTAAAGCATAATCTGATGCCTGACCACGCAATTGAATACTTCCAAAATCATAATCAAAATGTTGTATAACTATATAATCGTTATCCACATTGTCTGTTCCTTTTGAAAAGAATGGTACATTGATCTCTGCTGTACCTAAAATAATCCGATCCCTGTTAGCTGTATCGTAAGTCTCGTTAAGGTCTGTGTTTAAAACGGAACGCACATACTTTACGGTATTACTTCCAGGAAAAGTTTCTGAAGTTCGAACAGGCATAAATATATCGCTACCGCCGTTTTCACCGTCAATGTAATCGAAATTCATAATGGTATATTCAATATCATTAAATGGTGTTCCAGATCCAAAGGAAAGATTTGAGCCTGCATATGGAATCATATCAATGGTTTCTCTGGGCATCTCAGGAAATTGTTGAGCAGCTGCAAGAAGCTGTTGTTGCGTTTGTGAATTACCTACAAATGCGGATAAGGTAATCAGTAAGAAAAGTATAATTACTCTCATAAAATAAGTATGTTTTATGATTAGAACACTATGGGAATAAAAAGGTTTAATTTGAAGTTAATAAGTGATTAAAATTTGGTTGCAATTGGTAAAGTATCCTATAGAATATTACCGTGAATTAACCATAAATCCATCAAAATATGTGAGATAGTGCTTTGCATTTTTCTAAAAAATCTGAGTAGATTTAGAAAACCCAAATAATTTGCAATTAATCAACAAAATGAAGTATTCCATTCCAGCATAGCTAAATGGCGATGTAAAAATGCTTTTATAATATTCCAAATTGTATGAAAATTTAGACTTCCAATTAATTAGACTTAGCTATAATTAAATTAATATCTCGACTTAATTATCTTGAACTGGCTCCCCTAAAAGTCACTACACTCAAAAAGTCCACACTAAACGTGTGGACTTTTTGTTTTACGAAAAGATCGAATTGCGTGAGTTTTTCAGATCTAGGAGTTAAACAAAAATACAGACCGCCAATAGCGGGATGTGTGCTTTTTTATTGGATAACGGGAGCGCAACAGGTATCACGAAAGTAATCCAACTCTATTAGATTACAATCTCCACTTACCAGATCTTGTATACGCACAGGGTTTTTCCTATTTTAAAACGGGGCTTATGCCTCTGGTATTTTCCAATTATATAAATGATCTTTGGTATGTTATAAATTTTAAGTGACTTAGACCGCTTTGATTATTCATTTCTAATCAACCCCCTTGAACCATGGAAAATTATCTAACTATTCACCTAATAAATCGAGTGACTTCAATTCTCAAGTTTGCGTTAATAAGTTATGTAGTAGTGACATTATCTGCACAGATCTATGCATTACTGTTCATCTTTTAATTTGAACTGATAAAAGCCTCCTTATCTACTCCAAAGGAAAACCCTGGCTCCATCCGTGAATGCATTAGAAAAAGGGTGTGCTAGATAAATTGAACATGTGAGAAATTCGGAGTAAAATCCATAAATTATTCTTCTTCAATTGACTTCCAAACCGCACAAGCTATAGACAGGCAAGATGTTTCCTATTGGCCACGCCTCCATTTTCTTCATCTCAGAACGTAAATTTTCTCATATATAACTCATCAATTACTCATTTCTGACTCATGTAAATTTCAAATCCTTTCTTCAGGTGTTACATTTAAGTATGAAAGATTCTCAAATTTTTAACTCTAAAAAACTAATTCACAACATTTTGAGATTTGTGCTCATCGGCTTTGTATTGATTACCCTAACTATACAGATATATACTTTACTTGTACTTTTTAAAAACTAAATTGAATGCTTCTAGGCGGTTTCTATTCTCCATTTTCACCTCATGAAATCAACCCTTAATCCATCTTATCTTCAAAGGGCCACCTATTTAAGTTGGCACTAGAAACGACTCACACAACTAACAATAAAACCATATCATTGTTACATGATTTCTCAACTACCAAAAAAAAGGGACCACCTAAGTGATCCCCATCATTAACTAAAAACCAAACTTCTATTAGTCGGTGCTATTAACCAGATCGCTCTGGTTCCTAAACACCAAACTATCGTTAAACGAATCCAACAATATGATACTGTCGGTCGTAATTTTTCCTGAAAGGATTTCTTTTGAAAGTCCATTCAATACTTCTTTTTGTATCACCCTCTTCACTGGACGAGCTCCAAACTGCGGATCATATCCTTTTTTAGCCAAATATTGAATGGCCTCTGAAGTCGCATCCAGCGTAATATTCTGTTTTCCTAACATCTTGCTCAGCCCCTTGAGCTGTAACCCTACAATTTGAGTTATGTCTTCCTGTGTTAAAGGAGTGAACATGATGATGTCGTCTATCCTGTTTAAAAACTCAGGACGAATCGTTTGTTTTAACAATCCCAGCACTTCAATCTTGGCAGCTTCCATTGCAGTATCGGGATCTTTAACGGTCTCAAATTTCTGTTGAATAAGCTCACTTCCCATATTGCTAGTCATAACAATAATCGTATTCTTGAAATCGGCTACCCGACCTTTATTATCGGTAAGTCTGCCTTCGTCCAGTACCTGCAGTAAAATATTGAAAGTATCGGGATGTGCTTTTTCAATCTCATCCAGCAATATAACCGAATACGGTCTACGTCTAACGGCCTCGGTTAGTTGCCCTCCTTCATCATAGCCCACATATCCTGGAGGTGCCCCTACCAATCTACTTACACTGTGTCGTTCTTGATATTCACTCATATCGATTCGCGTCATTGCCGCATCATCGTCAAACAAATAGGCCGCCAAGGCTTTGGCTAACTCTGTTTTCCCAACACCCGTGGTTCCCAAGAAAAAGAAAGACCCAATTGGCTTCGCTTTATCCTGTAGTCCAGCCCTACTTCGTCGAATGGCATCACTTACCGCCACTATAGCCTCTTCCTGTCCAACAACACGTTTATGTAATTCAGCTTCCAAATTGAGGAGCTTTTCTCGATCACTCTGCAACATTTTAGTCACCGGAATCCCAGTCCATTTTGCAACTACTTCTGCAATATCTTCACTAGTCACTTCTTCTTTTATGAGAGACGACTCGCTTTGATTTTCGGTTAAGTGCTGCTCTAATTCCAGAAGTCCTTCTTGAGCATCTTTGATCTTTCCGTAACGCAATTCGGCTACACGACCAAAATCTCCATCTCGTTCTGCCTTCTCAGCTTCTAATTTAAAATCTTCAATTTGTTGTTTAAAATGCTGAATCCCTTCTACAACCTCCTTTTCACTCTTCCACTTAGCGTTAATCTCATTCCGCTCTTCTTTCAAGTTTGCCAAATCCGATCTCAAAGATTTCAGCTTCACTTCATCCTTCTCCCGCTTAATAGCTTCAATTTCTATCTCCAATTGCATCACCTTGCGATCGAGCACGTCGAGCTCTTCTGGCTTGCTATTAATCTCTATCCGAAGCTTAGAAGCAGCTTCATCCATAAGGTCTATTGCTTTATCTGGCAGAAAACGATCTGCTATGTAGCGCTGTGATAATTCAACTGCCGCAATAATTGCCTCATCTTTAATTCGGACTTTATGATGCGCTTCATACTTTTCTTTGATACCTCTTAAAATAGAGATAGCACTTTCGGTATCAGGCTCATTAACTACAATTTTCTGGAATCTACGTTCAAGCGCCTTATCTTTTTCAAAATACTTTTGGTATTCATCCAAGGTGGTTGCTCCAATTGCGCGCAACTCTCCTCTCGCCAATGCAGGCTTTAAAATGTTTGCGGCGTCCATAGCTCCTTGTCCCCCTCCGGCTCCAACCAACGTATGAATTTCATCTATAAATAAAACAATGTCACCATCGCTTCCAGTTACCTCTTTGATAACGGCCTTCAGTCGCTCTTCAAACTCTCCTTTAAATTTTGCCCCAGCGATCAAGGCTCCCATATCTAATGAATAGATCACTTTGGTCTTTAAGTTTTCTGGCACATCTCCATCTACAATTCGATGAGCAAGCCCTTCGGCTATTGCTGTTTTACCAGTTCCTGGCTCACCTACTAACATCGGATTATTTTTTGTTCTTCTGGATAAGATCTGTAGTATCCGTCTAATTTCCTCATCCCGACCAATTACTGGATCTAGCTTTCCAGAAACAGCCAATTCGTTAAGGTTACGAGCGTACTTTGCTAGCGAATTATACGTTTCTTCTGCGCTTTGAGACGTTACGTTCTCCCCTTTCCGAAGTTCGGTTATAGCCGCTTTCAGTCCTTTTTCAGTGACTCCTTGATCTTTCAACGTTTGCGCTATTGTACTCTTTGAATTCAGAATCGCTAGCAATAGATGTTCTATTGACACATATTCATCGTTCATTTTCTTCGCGACAATACTTGATTCATTTACGGTTTTTGCTCCTTCGCGAGAGAGCATCATATCTCCTCCTGAAACCTGAGGAAAACTTTCCAATTGCTTGTCTAAAACCTGTTCAAGTATATCTACATTTACTCCCAATTTCTTTAAAAGAAAAGGAGTTACATTCTCATCGACTTCTAAAATAGCTTTCGTTATATGCTCATTTTCGATTTGTTGATGACCTATGCCTTGGGCAAGCTGATGCGCCTGCTGTATGGCTTCTTGTGATTTTATAGTAAAGTTGTTAAAATTCATAATAAGATTTTTTCATTTGCGAATAGTAGAAGTCAAATCCCGAGCCAGATTCTATTTAAGACAAAATGACTCATTTAGAGTGAATAAGGAAGACAAAATGACTTGTTTTACAACTGTTTACCTGCCATTTTGTAGAAATGAAAGATCTGTAACTATTGAAACTGGTACGGAGATGAAAAATTTCAGAATAAAAAAGACCTCTCAGAAATAAAATCTAAGAGGTCTTCTACTCAATGTAGTTTCCTAAATGGCAGAAAGGATTAATCTACATTATCGTGTAAAAACGAATTATTTGTTCTTAAATCGATGTCATCATCGTCTGTATTTACAGATGTTCGCGATAATTCGGAGTCGCTTGCATTTGTCTCATCTAATTCGATTCCAGCTCGTTTATAAGCTGGCTGCTTCTCAATATCTTCTATTTTTGAAGCGCTATTTCTAAACTTATAATTGAACTCTTTCATCATCTTCTTGCGTTCTTCGGTACGATCACGAAGTAACTTTGAGATTGGAGAATTCATAGGATCTACAGGCTCATCTGTTTCCACTTCAGTTTCAGGAGTAGCGACCGTTTTAGTTTCGAATACGATCTCTTCCTCCACTGGCTCTACGTCACTTGCTTTCGCATTCAGCAACTCATCTTCCTTTTCTTGATAATCGTCCAAGCTATAACGCTTTACGCCTTCATCGGTAAAAGCTGTAACTGGAACAATCTCAATTGGGTCATTCACTTCTATATCTTCAATATTTCGAATCAACAACTCTGGCTGCTCTTCTTCTATTTGAGTTTCGGCAGCAACCGTAAACTTCTCTTGAGGCTTCGCATTTACAGGTAAATCAAACATCAGCATTTGCTCTTCAATTTCAGCAGATTCAGTTTCTCTTGTTTTAGCAACCTCCACAAAACTATCATCTTTCTTTTCCTGATTTGCTTCTACAATAATGAATTCGTTCACATCGATCTCATTGATCTGAATTTGTTCAAATTCGGCCAAATAATGAATATCCAATAAAGTAGATTCTACTTCTATACTCTTCAGAAAATCGGTCGTTGGAATATAGCCTTCAAACGGAATTTCACTTTGTGTAACTGTAAGAGTATTGTCTGTATCGATTGCCGTTGGTGCCTTTTTAGCTACAACAGGTTCTTCTTCATCAAAAAGTAAGGTATGTTTAATAACTGGCTCTGGCTCCTTTACAGGAGGCGTTACTGGCACTTCTACGACCTGCTTAGCTGGGTCTGATGTATTTTGAAGTTGCGCCTTCTGTACCTCACCTAAGTTATGAACGATCTTCTTCGGATCCGTATTTACAATTTCATTTTGTTGTTCCGCATTAAATCCAGTTGCGATCACCGTGATTGCAATTGCACCTTCCAGAGATTCGTCTTCACCAACTCCCATAATGATATTAGCACTAAATCCAGCCTCGGTCTGAATGTGATCACTAATTTCACCAATCTCATCGATCGTAATTTCTTCGGTTCCGGAAACAATAAGAAGTAACACGTTTTTAGCTCCTTTAATCTTATTGTCGTTAAGTAATGGAGAATCCAATGCCTTGTTAATGGCTTCCTGTGCTCGATTTGAACCAGTGGCATTCGCACTTCCCATAATTGCAGTACCACTATTTGCAAGCACCGTCTTCGCATCGCGCAAGTCAATGTTTTGAGTATAATGGTGAGTAATTACCTCCGCAATACCACGAGCAGCAGTGGCTAATACTTCATCGGCTTTAGAAAATCCGGCTTTAAACCCTAAATTACCATACACCTCACGTAATTTATTGTTGTTGATTACAATAAGTGAATCACAACTATTACGTAAGTTCTCCACTCCTATATGCGCTTGATCATTTCGTATTTTTCCTTCAAACTGAAAAGGTATTGTTACAATACCAACGGTAAGAATATTAAGCTCCTTCGCCATTTTAGCGATAATTGGTGCCGCACCCGTTCCAGTTCCTCCACCCATACCAGCAGTGATGAAGATCATCTTGGTATTTGTAGATAACATGTTTTTAATGTCTTCCAGACTTTCTACAGCAGACTGCTCTCCCACTAAAGGATTTGCTCCTGCTCCCAATCCTTCAGTTAGCGACATTCCTAACTGAATTTTAATAGGCACCGAGCTATTCTCTAACGCCTGGGCATCTGTATTACAAATAACAAAATCTACTCCCTTGATCCCTTGGTTGAACATGTGGTTAATAGCATTGCTACCACCACCGCCAACACCTATCACCTTAATCACATTGGATTGGTTCTTGGGCAGGTCGAACGATATGTTTTCAAATTCTGTGTTACTGCTCATATCTTACTTTTTGCGAGGTTTTATTTTTAATGGCGCCTTCGACTATGCTCAGCCACCGATCTTTATTATTTTCATTTTCGAATTCATCTCACAACCGGAAGGTCAATGAGAGAAGCCGCTGTATTATTCTGCGTTGTCCAAAAATTCTTTAAACTTTTCTGCCCATTTGTCGAAAAAACGCTTTCGATCCTTGGGCGTATCTGTATGACTCTCTCTTTCATCTACCTGATCTTTAACCACATCAACAGGAGCTTGATGATCTTCTATTACTTCTTCTTGTTTAATATCACCACTTTTTTCTTTGCTATCCAGACTATTCATCACCAAACCTACAGCCGTGGCATACATTGGACTCGTTGTTTCGCTATCGCTATCACCTGCCAAATGTTCATTAGGGTATCCTACTCTGGTATCCATACCAGTAATGTATTCAACCAATTGCTTTAAATGACTCAATTGAGATCCTCCGCCAGTTAGAACAATTCCAGCAATAAGTTTTTTCTTTTGCTCTTCATGTCCATAATTCTTGATTTCTAAATACACCTGTTCAACAATCTCAACCACTCGGGCATGAATAATTTTTGAAAGGTTTTTAAGGGTAATCTCTTTTGGTTCTCTCCCACGAAGTCCAGGGATAGAAACAATCTCGTTATCCTTATTCTCTCCAGGCCAAGCCGAACCAAATTTTATTTTTAGAAGCTCCGCTTGTTTTTCTATGATGGAACACCCTTCTTTTATATCTTCTGTAATTACATTTCCTCCAAAAGGAATCACTGCCGTATGACGAATAATTCCGTCCTTGAAAATAGCTAGATCAGTGGTACCTCCACCTATATCGATTAAGGCAACTCCCGCTTCCTTTTCTTCCTGACTTAATACTGCGTTCGCAGATGCCAAAGGCTCGAGGGTAATACCAGATAATTCTAGACCTGCACTTTTTACACACCTGCCAATATTTCTAATGGACGAAACCTGTCCTACTACCACATGAAAATTAGCTTCCAATCTCCCGCCATACATTCCAATAGGCTCCTTTATCTCGGCTTGTCCATCGACCTTAAAATCTTGCGGAAGAACATGTATAATTTCTTCCCCAGGAAGCATTACTAACTTGTGAACTTGGTTACATAAACGATCAATATCCTCTTCATCAATAACCACTTCACTATTATTTCTGGTAATGTAATCACTGTGCTGAAGGCTTCTAATGTGCTGTCCTGCAATTCCAACTACCACATCACTAATCTTCATTCCAGACGAAGTCTCTGCATCCTGAACTGCTTGTTGAATAGATTGAATTGTTTGAGTAATGTTATTCACTACTCCACGGTGAACACCTAAGCTTTTGGATTTTCCAATTCCTAAGATCTCCATTTTCCCATAGTCGTTCTTGCGCCCAATCATAGCCACAATCTTTGTGGTCCCTATGTCTAATCCAACAGCTATATTATTATTCTCCATGACTTATTTTTTTGTGGCTACTACGTGATTTCCAAATTCCAAATTAACCAATCTATAGGCTGTCAGCATTGTGTCCTTCTTTGCTTTCTGATAAAATGCTTTGTAATTCTCAAACTTCTTATCAATATTTTCTAAACGGCCAAATACAACTTTAAAATCCTGTTTACGCATTTGCAAATCCACCCTTCCATCTACTTTTTGATGCACTCCTATAACGCTTTTCTCCATAAACTCGTCAGCTCTTAACTTTAATAACAAAGTAGTTAGTTCACTGAAATTTGTTTTAGACGAACCTGTTACCAACGGAACTCTAGCCGTATAAACAGTTGATAAAGGCATTTTTTTACCATCTGCGTCAATATAGTAGTGAGGCGACCCAGCCACTCTAGCAATAGGATTGCGTTGTTCAATTTTTGCCCCTAACTTGCCGTTAATGGTTACAAACACCTGAGCATCACGCACCATAGGGTTTTCCAGCAACCGAGACTCCATCTCCTTCAAAACTAAAGTTTCTTTAGCGATGCTCGTAACACTGTCCGTATTTTGTATTAACAATTTATTAACCGCCGAAAGGGTAATAAAAGGATCATTCTCTCCAAGAAATTCAACGCTCACTTCCGTCAACTTTCTCTGCTGATTTCTCTGTTGAGAAAATCCGTACAAAACCCCCGATATCACTAGTAGCAGCGACATTTTTATGACAGATAGATTAACTTTCATTTAATAGATATTTTGATACTTTTTCCACTTCCACACCAACATCTCCAGCCCCTACGAGCAGCTTAATTTTGGTATGAGATTTACAAACAGCTTCAGCTAGGGTCTCTTTCGAAATTACTTTTACGCTTTTTACGTTTTTTTTATTTGGTAAAGCCAAAATTTTATCCTTAAGCCATTCAGATGTAACACCGTTAATTGGTAATTCTCTAGCTGGATAAATCTCCAATAAAAGCACCTCACTAAACTGGGCTAAACTTTCAGCAAATCCATCAATAAAATCCTTCGTCCTGCTAAATAAATGCGGCTGAAAAACTATTAATTTTTCGTCATTAGGATACAGCTCTGAAACCGCTTGATGCAATGCATTTATTTCGGTGGGATGATGGGCGTAATCATCGATTAGCACTAAATCGTCCCTTCTAATTTTATATGAAAAGCGTCTTCGCACGCCTTTAAAACTTAACAATGCTTCGGGTAAGCAATCGGTTGGGGAACCTGCTAGAATTGCCATACCCAAAGCTGTTATAGCATTGTGTAGGTTATGATGTCCTGGGAGCGTAAACCTTAATTTTTTTATTGTTTGAGTAGGTGTCTTTAAATCAAACACATAACTACCATCATTTATTGTGACATTTTGCGCTTGAAAATCGGCTACTTCATTAATACCCACGCTATTGCCTAGCAAAGGCAACCCTTTCTTGAAGAGTAGATTTTCTTTCTTCGGAAGTAATTCGGTAAACTCTAAAAATGAAGCCTCCAAGGACGAACTATCTCCATAAATATCTAGGTGATCTGCATCCATGGAAGTAACACAAGCAATGTCTGGGCTTAGTGTAAGAAAAGAACGATCAAATTCGTCCGCCTCCACCACGGTTATTTCGGTCCCACGACTAATAAAGTTAGAGTTATAATTTTCGGCTATACCTCCTAAAAAAGCCGTGACAGGCATATTACATTCGGCTAACAAATGCCCTAAAATTGCAGAAGTGGTTGTCTTTCCATGTGTTCCAGCAACCGCTAAGCACAAGGAGTTTTTGGTCACCTCACCCAACATTTGAGAGCGCTTAATAACAGAAAAAGAGTGTTCTCGAAAATACTGAAGAATAGTGTTGTCCTTAGGGATGGCAGGAGTGTAGACTACCTGCGTTTTCTTCGCATCGAGAATTTCAGAAGAAAGATCAGCCACCTTATCATTAAAAGTAACTTCAATACCTTCTTCCATTAAAGCATTGGTGATATCGCTAGGTGTTTTATCGTAGCCCCAAACATTCTTTCCCAGAAGTCGCACGTATCTGGCAAGAGCGCTCATACCTATTCCGCCGATGCCGACGAAGTAAAAATTCTGTATGTCTTTCAGTTCTCTCAAAAAGAATATCTATTTATTTAGTAGTTTTTCTATTTCAGCGACTATATCCTTTGTCGCATTCGGTTTTGCAAGCTTTTTTATGTTTTCTGAAAGTTTCTCTTGGCACGAAACGTCTCCTAATAATTTAGAAAATGCTTCTTCAAAATTCTTTTCCAGCTCAGACTCCTTAAGCAGTATTGCAGCTCCCTTTTCGGTAATCGACAACGCATTTTTGGTTTGATGATCTTCAGAAACATTGGGCGATGGAATAAAAATCACTGGCTTCCCCACCAAACACAACTCCGAGACAGACAGTGCACCTGCCCTGGAAATGATCACATCTGCAGCGGCATATGCAAGATCCATTCTATTCAAAAAAGCATGCACTTGTATACCCTCAGAAGATTCGTCTAGATAAATTTCATAATAGAATTTCCCACACTGCCAGATTACTTGAACGTTTTGCTCTCTAAAAAAACTAAGTTTAGAATAAATCAACTCATTAATTCTTCTAGCCCCCAAACTTCCACCCAAGACTAGCAATGTTGTACGATCCTCACTCAACTTGAAAAATGTTTTTGCTTCATCCCGCTTATCTGAAATATCCAGAATATCCAACCTAACTGGATTACCGGTTAAAACGATCTTTTCACGCGGAAAGAATTTCTCCATTCCATCGTAGGCGGTACAAATTCGCTTCACTTTGTTACTAAGCCACTTATTAGTAATTCCAGCATGACTATTCTGCTCCTGAATAAGACAAGGAATCCCTTTATTGGATGCGACCCGCAATAGAGGAGCACTGGCATAACCACCTGTTCCTATAGCAACATCTGGCTTAAAGTCTCTTATAATTTTTCCCGATTTTAACAAACTGGAAGTCAGTTTAAACGGGAACATCAAATTCCTGAAATTCAAGCTCCTTTGTAGCCCAGAAATCCACAAACCTTTAATGCTATATCCAGCCTGAGGAACTTTCTCCATCTCCATCCTATCCTTCGCTCCTACGAATAGAAATTGAGACTCCGGGTAGCGCAGTTTAAGTTCATTGGCAATTGCAATGGCAGGATAGATATGCCCACCTGTTCCACCGCCGCTGATAATGAATTTGTATGTTGATCCTTTTGCTTTAATATCCTTTGATTTATTTATTTGTTTATGATCTTTAAACTAGTTTGTGCTCTTAATTACTATATCGTCTGACTTAAAATATCTAACGGATTTTCCTCCTGTTTTTCTTTCGGTTTTATCTCTCTTTTTGCACTAACACTCAACACCATTCCAAGTGCAAGACAAGTCATCCAAATAGAGGTTCCACCACTGCTAATAAGCGGCAGTGTTTGCCCAGTTACCGGAAATAGCTCAACGGCAACTCCCATATTAATAAGCGCCTGAAAAATAATAGGCAGACCAATCCCCACCACGAGCAACTTTCCGAAGAAAGAAGAGCTCTTATGTACTACAATTACTAATCTAAATAGCAACAGCAAATACATTAAAAGCAAGAACAACGCCCCAATCATCCCATATTCCTCTACAATAATTGCATATATAAAATCTGAAGACGACTGCGGCAGGAAGTGCTTTTGAACCCCTTTTCCAGGACCAAGCCCCGTAAGTCCGCCAGAAGCAATGGCCATTTTAGCCTTTTCAATTTGATAATCGGCTTCTGTGTCTTCGTTGTCAGAAAAATTCTTTAATCGATTCTCCCAAGTATTAACTTTTATCGTTAACGAATCTATATTGGATATTTTCGCGAATCCGATAAAAAGAATTAGCCCAACAAATCCAGCCCCAAGAACAAACCCGAGATATTTAATTGGATATCCGCCAATAAAAACCAACGTAATAACCATTACAAAAATGATGGCTGTGGTAGAAAAATTAGCTGGCAGAATAAGGCCCAAAATGATAAAAACTGGAAGCCACAACGGCAGAAGCGTCTCTCTAAAAGTGACTGCTTTACCCTTGATTTTAGAAAGATATCGAGCAACATAGGTCATTAACACCACCGCAGCCAGCGTAGACGTTTGAAAACTCACTCCTACAAAGGGTATCCTAATCCATCTACTTGCACTTGCGCCACCAATAGTGGTTCCTTGACTCAAGGTGATTAACAAAAGAATAAAAACAACTGGCATCGCTATAATTGAGAGCCCTCTAAAATAATGATAGGGAATGCGATGCACCCCATATAAAATAGCAAAACCTAGAAGCAAATGAGCCAAGTGTTTGAGCAAGAACTTAAACGTACTCCCATCCCCATACAAATAGGCCAAATTACTACTGGCACTATACACAGGCAGAAAAGAAAATAGCGCCAATAGAGCCACTACTGCCCAAATTGCTTTATCCCCTTGTATGTTCTTAAAAATGCTTTTCATCTTGTCTCTCTTACTTCTAACTGAAATTAGCTTAAAGTATTATCCTTATAAATTTCTCACAGCCTCTTTGAACTGTCTTCCTCTGTCCTCGTAGTTTTCAAACAGATCGAAGCTTGCACAGGCAGGAGATAACAACACACAGTCTCCTCGTTCGGCTAATCTATAAGCCACCCTTACGGCATCGCTCATAGAGTGGGCTTCTACCATTACGTCTACTATATTCCCAAAATTATTGACGATCTTTTCGTTGTCCATTCCTACACAAATAATAGCCTTCACTTTCTCGTTTACCAATTGCAGTAATTCTGTGTAATCATTTCCTTTATCAACACCTCCAACAATCCAAACAGTTGGCGTCTGCATGCTATCAAGAGCGTAAAAAGTAGCATTCACATTTGTCGCTTTGCTATCGTTCACATACATTACATTGTTGATCTTCAACACCTTTTCCAGACGATGCTCCACTCCTTGAAAATCTTCGAGCGACTGTCTAATGGTTTCTTTTCGAATACCAAGGAGCTTTGCCACGGTGGAAGCCGCCATGGCATTTTTAATATTGTGTTGTCCTTGTAATCCTAGGTTTGCAATTGGCATAGCGTGTTGTTTGTTATTTATGGTTAGTATTATTTCTTGATTTTTTAAATAGGCTCCCTCTTCAACTTCCCTAAGCAAAGAGAAAGGCATTTTTTTTGGTTTAATTGGATTCTTCTGAAGCCATCTTGCGATTTCTTCATCGTCTCCATCATATATAAAATAGTCTGCTTCAGACTGGTTCATTATTATTCTGAATTTGGACTCGATGTAATTTTCATACTTATACTCATATCTATCTAAATGATCGGGACTCAGGTTAGTTAGTACTGCAATATGTGGTGCAAAAGCTTCAATTCCATCCAACTGAAAACTGCTCAATTCAAGCACGTAATGCTCATGACCTCCTTCATCTACGAGACCAGCAAAACTTTTACCTATATTTCCTCCGAGTGCCACATTAAGCCCTCCATCTTTCAACACTTGGTACGTTAAGCTTGCGGTTGTTGTTTTTCCGTTGCTCCCAGTAATTCCTACTACAAGTGCATTGGTGTATGTTGCTGCAAATTCTATTTCAGAAATCACTTCAACACCCTTCTCCATCAAACTTTTAACAATGGGTGCCGTATCTGGAATCCCAGGGCTTTTCATTACTACATCTGCATTTAAAATATAGGCATCTGTATGACCTCCATCTTCCCAATCAATTTCATTATGTATAAGAACTTGCTTGTATTTTTCCTTTATGCTCCCAAAATCGGACACAAAAACTTCAAACCCTTTGTGTTTTCCAAGCACAGCTGTTCCTACTCCGCTCTCTCCACCTCCCAAGACTACTAATCGCTTACTCATTTTACATTATAGATTTCAAGAGTAACATATCATCTAATTTTAAGTGTAACAATGGTTAGTACCGCAAGGAAAATTCCAATGATCCAAAACCTGGTTACAATCTTGCTTTCGTGAAAACCACCTTTCTGATAGTGGTGATGCAACGGCGCCATTCTAAAAATCCTTCTCCCTTCACCATGCTTCTTTTTGGTATATTTAAACCAACCTACCTGTAGAACTACCGAAAAATTCTCTAGTAAAAATATTCCGCAGAGAATTGGAATAAGCCACTCTTTCCTAATTGCAATTGCAATAACCGCGATAATACCGCCAATGGTTAAACTTCCTGTATCACCCATGAATACTTGCGCGGGATAGGCGTTATACCATAGAAAACCAATGAGCGCCCCTACAAAGGCCATAATAAAAATCGTCATCTCTCCAGTGTTCGGGATATACATTATATTGAGATAGTCTGAAAATATCACATTCCCTGAAACCCAAGCAAACAATGCTAATGTAACTGCTATAATAGCCGAAGTTCCTGCAGCAAGACCATCAATACCATCGGTTAAATTTGCACCATTGGACACAGCGGTTATTATAAAAATCACAATTGGTATAAATATGAGCCAAGCATATTTTTTATAGTCCTCTCCTGCCCAAGAAATTAGTTTTTCATAGTTAATTTCATTTCCACTCACGAACGGCATCGTTGTAAGTAAGGTTTTCTCTGCATCATTAAAAACACGTTCACCGCTTTCAGAAACAATTTCCGTCCCCGTAACAGGATCCAGTTTTTCCGTTTTCACCGTAATATCAGGATGAAAGAACATAGTAGCTCCTACAATAATTCCTAGGCCCACTTGCCCAATTACCTTAAACTTTCCTGGAAGTCCGGCTTTGTCGTTCTTAAACTTTTTTAGATAGTCATCAATAAAACCAATAACTCCCATCCATAGGGTCGTTACCATCAAAAGAATTACATAAATATTATCGAGCTTGGCAAACAAAAGTACTGGCAGCAGGGTAGCCAAAATAATAATTAACCCTCCCATGGTTGGAGTCCCGGCCTTCTCTACTTGTCCAGCCAAACCTAGATCACGTATAGTCTCCCCCATCTGCTTGCGCTGCAAAAAGCGAATAATCTTCTTTCCCCAGACAGTTGCTACTAACAAGGAAAATATAACTGCCATTGCAGCCCTAAATGTTATGAATTGAAACAATCCAGCCCCAGGCAAATCGTATGTTTTATCTAAATAATCGAATAAATAGTACAGCATAATTATTTATTTAGGGCTTTTAGGAGTTCGTTTACAATTTTGAAATCGTCAAAATCGGTTCTTACACCATTTACTTCTTGATATGTTTCATGACCTTTACCAGCTACCAGAATAATATCCCCTTCATTTGCCATTTGACAGGCAGTCTTTATAGCTTGTTTTCTATCTGTAATGGAAAGTGTTTTTTTGAAATGCTCTGCCGGAACCCCAGCTTCCACTTGTTCAATAATAGCATCTGGGTTTTCCGTTCTTGGATTGTCGCTTGTGATAATCAATTTAGTGCTTAGATGTGCACCAATAGCCCCCATTTTAGGACGTTTAGTCGCATCTCTATCACCACCACAACCCACTACAGTTATAAGCTGTTCATTGCCTGTCCGGATGGAGTTAATTGTTTCTAAAACATTCTTTAGGGCGTCTGGGGTATGGGCATAATCTACTATTGCGGTAATATTTTTCGCTGAAACAGTATATTGAAACCTACCATCTACACTCTCCAAAGTGCTCATCAACTGAAGGGCTTCTATTTGTTCTAACCCTAGCAACTCTGCTGTGGCATATATCGCCAACAAATTATATGCGTTAAAATCACCGATAAGCTTAACCCAAAGCTCATTATTGTTAATTTTCAAAAGCAAACCTCCAAACTGATTTTCTAAAATCTGAGCGCGATAATCTGCATAGGTTTTTAGAGCATAGGTATACTTTTTCGCCACCGTATTTTGGAGCATAACCAATCCGTTCTTATCATCTACATTTACCACTGCAAAGGCAGTTTTAGGTAGATGGTCAAAAAACGATTTCTTCACATCTCTATACTCTTTAAAGCTGTTGTGATAATCTAAATGATCATGCGAAAGATTGGTGAAAATACCTCCTTTAAATTGTAAACCTTCGGTTCTTTTTTGATGAATGCCATGCGAACTAACCTCCATAAAACAGAACTCAACACCCATATCCACCATCTCACGGAGGTATTTATTGATGGTAAGACTATCTGGTGTAGTATGCGTGGCTTTATAGGTCCTGGAGCCTACCATTATTTTAACAGTAGAGAGTAGACCAACTTCGTAACCTGCTGCAGTAAAAAGGTTATTCAACAAGGTGGTGATCGTCGTCTTACCGTTTGTACCTGTTACACCAATCAATTGTAAATCTTGGGAAGGGTTATCGTAAAAATTAGCTGCCATAAATGCCAACGCCTGTTGACTATCAGCCACCTGAACATAGGTTATCCCATTGATAAAATCGTTTGGCAGTTTTTCACAGACTATGGCGATTGCTCCTTTATCGCTTGCCATCTTAATAAAGTCATGCCCATCAGACAAGCTACCTTTAATAGCTACAAAAACATCATTAAGCCCTAGTTTTCTTGAATCGAAATGTATATCGGTTATAGGCACACCTGTATTCCCAACTACTTTCTCGATGGTAACCTTGTATAATATGTCTTTTAGCAGTATCACTTTAAATTGAGTGTAATTTTTTGTCCATTTTTAAAAGGCTCCCCTTTGGAAATAGATTGTTTAGCAACGGTACCGTTACCCACTACAGCAACCTTCAACCCCTTATTTTCTAGTAATGAGACAGCATCCATTCCAGCCATACCAATAACATTTGGAACATTCGTTATAACGGTGTTCGTACTTTTATAATAACTCTCGAAATCGTCTGCCAGCATGAGATCCTCTTCATTTAAATTCGGAACCTCATCAATTAACGGACTATCTGTAAATATTTTCTGAGCAATTCTTTTAAAAACTGGCCCTGTAACATCCGCACCGTAATACCCTTTTTTTGTACTCGGTTTGTGGATTACCACAATGCATGAGTACTTCGGATTTTCTGCTGGGAAATATCCAGCAAAGGAGGAGATATATCTTTTATCCTTCTCCCAATCCTCCATCCAATATTCGGTTCTTGCTGTTCCAGTTTTCCCTGCCATAGAAAAATACTCTGAATACAGTGACCTTCCAGTCCCTCGTTTCACAACATTTTTGAGGATCTCTCTCATCTTATTTAAAGTTTCGTCTGAACAGATTTTATCATTAATAATTTCCGTATCAAAGCGCTCCACCCTGTTATTCATCACCCTTATTTCACGAATAAATCTTGGTCGAACCATCACTCCATCATTGGCAATGGCATTATAAAAGGTTAATGTTTGCAAGGGAGTCATCCTCAAATTATAACCGTATGCCATTGAGGGAAGCGCGTTTTTACTCCATTTTGAATGGCCTGGCTCTGGAATCATTGGAACACCTTCTCCTTTAATGGGTATTCCAACTTTTTCATTCAAACTCCAATCCTTCAACTGGTCAATAAATTGCATTGGTTTGTTGGCATAGTTATCTGTTATAATGGTTGCCAAACCAATATTAGAAGATACTTCCAGCGCCCTTGCGGCCGAAATCTCTCCATAACCTCCACGCTTAGAATCATGGATATTACGTCCATAAAATCGCTTGGAACCTTTTTTAGTATCCACTACGGTAGAAGTGTCGATCACCTCGTCTTCTAAAGCGGCCATCATTGCCATCACCTTGAATGTCGATCCTGGCTCATGACTTTCACCAACCGCATAATTCAATTTTTCGTAGTACTTCCCGCTAGAAGTAACCCCTAAATTGGAAACTGCTTTTATTTCACCCGTGGCCACCTCCATTACAATTACGCTTCCATGTTCGGCTTCGTAATATTGCATCTGCTTGAGTAAAGCATGATGAGCAATATCTTGCATATTCACATTGATGGTCGAAATAATATCGTATCCATCCTGAGGCTCAACTTCATTGTCGTCGTACACTGGCTTCCATTGTCCTTTACCAATCTTTTGCTTTAATCTTCTTCCGTCTTTACCCTTAAGATATGTATCGAAAGCCCCTTCAAAACCAACTTCATATGCACCTGGCTCGCCTTTTTTCTGATTCCCAACCAAACGCTCTCCAATTTTCCCTAGAGGATGCTCTCTTTCAGTGTGCTGCTCAATGATAATACCGCCTTTATACGGACCTTTATTAAAGAGAGGCATACTCTTTACCTTCACATAGTCTGAATAACCAAGACCCCTTGCGACCAGCAAGTAGCGATTCTTATTGGCACGCGCTTTTCGGAATAAATTCTGATAATAAGAAGGCTTCTTTTTAAACATCTTACCAAGCTCCTTTGACAAGGGCACTAAATGCTCTTTGAAATTAGCTGAAGAAACAGTAATAGCGTCAAATCTCACATCGTATTTAGGAACTGAAGTAGCCAACAAACTACCATCGTCTGCATATACATTTCCACGATTTGCGTTTATAACGAAATTTTGTGTTGTATTCTTTTTGGCTTTAGCTCTGTATTCATCACCCTGCACAAACTGAATAGTCAAAAGTTTAAACGCGATAACAGCCGCGACGATAAACATACCTCCGGCGATAAAGTAGAAACGGTTCAATATGTTTTTTTCCTCTACGGGCACGCGCTACTTTTTTGTGTTAATTATTATTTTCTGGGGTGGCGTTTCTGAAGGCTTTAAGCCTCTTCGTTCTAGACCAGCGATTATTTTGCTTTCCATTTTGGTCTGCATCAATTTCATCCTTATATCAACATATTCACTTTTCAGCTCTTTCACGTTGTTATTTAATTGAGCTATTTGATGAACTTTTTTATCGGCACTATGCGAACTCGCAATCATTATGAGCGCTAGAAAAGACAGAAAGATGATAAAACGCCAATTTTTGAGCGCATCATCACTTACCAAAAACCTCCCTTTCATTATGTCATAAAGCCTCTTCTTCACTTTGTCTTACAGTTTTTCTGCAACTCGGAGCTTTGCACTCCTAGCACGATTATTTAGTTTTATTTCATCTTCGGAAGGAATCTTGAATTTGCCAACCAACTTAAACGGAACATCCACCCTTCCAAACACATCTTTCTCTGGCTCCCCTTCAAACATTCCACTTCGCATAAAGCGTTTCACTAATCTATCTTCTAAAGAATGGTATGAGATCAGACTTAAGCGCCCTTGAGGAAGCAACACATCTTGTGTTTGAAGTAAAAATTCTTTTAATACTTCTAACTCTTGATTAACCTCAATTCGTATAGCCTGATAAATTTGAGCAAGAATTTTATTCTCTTTATGTTTCGGAAGAAATTTAGCCAATGCAGCCTTCAACTGCTCACTAGATTTAATTGGAGCTAATTTTCTCGCCTCCACAATAACCCTTGCCATTCCAGGCGCCGCTCTCAACTCTCCGTATTGTGACAAAATTTTTCGAAGATCAATTTCATCATATTCATTGACCACTTGAAAAGCAGACAAATCGCTGGACTGGTTCATTCGCATATCCAAATCTGCCTCAAAGCGAGTAGAAAAACCGCGTTCTGGCACATTAAACTGATGAGACGAAACTCCAAAATCTCCTAAAATCCCATGAACTTGCTTATGCCCATAGAACCGTAGATATCGCTTCAGAAACCTAAAATTCTCATTGATAAGTAAAAAGCGAGGGTCATCAATAGCATTTTCAAGCGCATCTTTATCTTGATCAAAGGCAATCAATTTTCCATGTTCACCTAGATGCTTCAATATTTCTCTGGAATGCCCGCCGCCGCCAAAAGTAACATCCACATAAACCCCATTAGGCTGGATGTTTAGACCCGCAACGGTCTCGGCCAACAATACCGGATTATGATATTCCATTTGCGTCGTTTGCATCACCCATTACTTCTTCAGCCAAATCTGCAAAGTCGTTAGCTGCATCGTCAATGGCTTGTTCGTACTTCTGTTTATCCCAAATTTCAACGATATTGATAGCCGACGAAACCACCAATTCTTTGCTAATTCCAGCGAAAGACATCAAGTCTTTTGGAATATTCAACCTTCCGGTCGAATCCATTTCTACCGTCCTCACTCCCGCTGTAAAGCGACGAATGAAATCGTTGTTCTTTCGGCTAAAACGATTTAAACCGTTCATTTTCTGCATCAGAGCATTCCACTCCTCCATTGGATACAATTCAAGGCAAGACTGAAACACAGCTCGTTTAATCACAAAGCCATTTCCAGACACAGGAGCCAACTGCTTTTTTAAGTCAGACGGCACCATCACACGTCCTTTGACGTCTGCCTTACACTCGTATGTCCCTATTAAATTGAGCAAAATTGAATTGGTTTTTTATCGATAATTGAATCAAATATAAATAAGTTTTACCACTTTTTCCCACATTTTACCACATTGTTGATAAGTTTTACCACCCTCCTACTCCGAAGACAGCATTAAAATCATTTAGTCGCTCGGTTACAGACCGTTACGCGAATTCTATACAGATAGTTTTCAACAGTTAAAATAGCTGAAAGGATTCCCTAAATTTTGTGTACTTTTGTGTCTGTTAATTGCATTAACCTAAATGACAGATCAACTAAAGAAAGAAGGAAAATTCACCTATTTTGAACGCGGCGAAGGGACTCCCATTATTATCCTTCACGGGTTAATGGGTGGACTCAGCAACTTCGATGGAGTGGCTAATTTTTTTCCTCCGAAAGGCTATAGAGTAATTATTCCAGAATTGCCTATCTACGACATGCCTATTCTAAAAACCAACGTCAAAACTTTTGCTACTTATGTCAAAAAGTTTATTGACCACAAAGAGTTGAAAGATGTTATCTTACTCGGAAATTCTCTTGGAGGACATATTGGTCTTCTTTGCACTAAATTATATCCGGAAGTAGTTAAGGCATTAGTGATTACCGGAAGCTCTGGGTTATATGAAAGCGCTATGGGTGAAAGTTACCCAAAACGCGGCGACAAAGATTATATCCGAAAGAAAGCAGAAAATGTGTTTTACGATCCAAAAATAGCTACAGACGAAATAGTAGAAGAAGTATATGCCACTGTAAACGATCGCAATAAACTGATTAGAACTCTTTCCATTGCGAAAAGCGCTATCCGTCATAATATGGGAAAAGACCTGCCCAACATGTCTAATCCTGTATGCATTATTTGGGGAAAACAAGACAACGTAACCCCACCCGAAGTGGCGGTCGAGTTTCACGAAAAGCTTCCCGATTCCAGTCTATATTGGATTGATAAATGTGGGCATGCAGCCATGATGGAACACCCAGATAAATTTAATGAACTACTATACGCTTGGTTAGTGGAGCGAGGAATCTAAAGCGGGCTGAGTCACGCTTTTCCTAAGAATCGATAAACAGATCCTAAATACCATTTAATTTGAAAATTACTTCTGCCGAATTTGTAATGAGTAACAGTGATGTTGCCAAATGCCCTAAGGGTAAACTTCCTGAATATGCATTTATTGGAAGAAGTAATGTGGGGAAATCTTCGCTCATCAATATGCTGATGCAACGTAAAAACTTGGCAAAAACGAGCGGTCGTCCAGGAAAAACACAGCTCATCAATCACTTTTTAATAAATAAGGCATGGCATCTCGTGGATCTGCCGGGATATGGGTATGCACGTGTATCAAAAAGCTCTAAAAAGGTTTTTCAGAAATTTATCACTCAATACTTTCAAAAGCGACAACAACTAGTTTTGGCCTTTGTGTTAGTAGACTGCCGACATGAGCCGCAAAAGGTAGATTTAGAGTTCCTTCAATGGATGGGAGAGAACCAAATTCCATTCTCAATTATTTTTACGAAAGCAGACAAATTAAAACCAGGAGCCATTAAACGCAATATTGAAGCGTATGAACAAAAGCTTCTTGAAACTTGGGAAGAAACTCCGCAACATTTTATTACTTCTGCGAGCGACTATACAGGAAGGGAAGAACTTCTAGGCTACATCGGTTCATTAAATGATGAAATGAATGCCCTTTAGCTTTTAACGGAATTTCGCATTAACAGCAAACCCACCCTCTCTTTTTTTACTTAAACCACGAATTAATAGTACGGAACGTTAAAAATGAACTTCGCGCTTTGCTATTTCCTCTATTAATTCTTCTGACGTGGATAATTCATTTAAAACTTCGGAAGGTATAAAAACCTCCAAACTGTTATCAACTTCAGCAAGAACCACCGGGAAATCATATTTTGGCAACCATTTAGAACGAAATTGCTTTTCAAACTCATCTCGGTGATAGAAAATCAATTCGTGTTTTGTAGATGCCCTAAAGGACTTCCAAAGCTCATCCTCTGAAACAATCCCGAAGGTAATTGCACACAAACTACAGTCGTAAGTAGACGGACTCACCATTTTATGCACACTATCTATCATAGCATTCATCTTCCCAGAATCTGCATTGTAAACAAAGATGATCTTCATGTTGTGAAAATTTCAGAATAAATTACCTTCAAAATTACCACATATAAAATAAAAAGAGAGGTAAAACAATTGCTTTACCTCTCCTATCTACAAACAAATTTTAATAAAACAACTTATTATTCTTTTAATAAACGTTTCACTATGGTCGCTCCTGAAGTTGCATCGGTTATTTGCACTAAATAGGTTCCACTAGATAAGTTTGAAACATCTAGGTTGAATCCGTCCTGCGCATTATAACTCATCTGCGTTACCACTCTTCCTGCTATATCAAATACATTCATATCTATATTTAAAGACAATGCTCCTTGGTATGCAATAGTTACAGAAGTAGTAGCTGGATTTGGATATAAACTGAAATTTTCATCTAAATCTACATCGCTTACACTTAAAATACAGTCGCTTCCTGTAAGACGTGTTACCTCAACAAAATCTACTGAAACATCACTACAATCTTCAGCATTCAGACTTTCCAAAGGCATCCCAATAAAAGTAGATGCATCTAATCCGGTGTAAGACCACCCCCAAATTCTACAAACTCCTTCGCCTGCACCTTCCAAGTCAATAATATTTGAAGGTGAAATACCTAAAATAGTATTGTCTGCATCACTATCGGTGATCACATACATATAGGTTAGATTAGAAGACTGGTTGATATGCACAACGTCAAGAGGGTCTGCAATTCCGTCTCCTGCACAAATTGTAACTTCAGTATCTCCATTAGAAAGACTCACCGTTCCTCCATCTGCAATCTCTCTTGTTACTGTAATCGGGTTTGAAAGATCAAAACATCCCATTACATTGGCCACGTTTTCACCAACGGTTAATCCTG
>CANLXN010000014.1 GCA_947495135.1 uncultured Flavobacteriaceae bacterium | reverse complement strand
TAACGGGAATCCATTGCCATCGAGTGACTACTGGTTCAGGGTAGAATATACCGAAGATGAAATACGAAAAGAATTTACAGGACACTTTACTCTAAAACGCTAATCAACACTATGAATATTAAAAAAACCTTACTAAGCCTGCTGATTCTTTGTTCTAGCTTTGTGTACGCACAAGACGGAATCCCTACTTATACAGACTATTTTTCAGATAATTTGTATTTGTTACATCCTTCGATGGCTGGAGCCGCAGATTATTCAAAATTGCGTGTAACGGCTAGACAGCAATGGTTTGATCAGGACGATGCCCCAAATGTTCAAACGTTGAGTTTCAACACTAGATTGACAGATCAATCTGGAATAGGAGTAATCGTGTTTAATGACCAAAATGGATACCATTCTCAAACAGGAGGGTATCTTACTTATGCGCATCATATTATGTTTTCTCGAAGTAAGGCAGATCTCAATCAGGTTTCGTTTGGTTTGAGTGCTGGATTAATTCAAAATAAGTTAGATGAAACTCAGTTCGATCCAAACGACTTCGATCCGGTGATTGCAGGAATTATTCAGAGTAGTTCGTACTTCAATGTAGATGCTGGGATGTCTTATAACTTTTTAAACTTTTCAAGTCACTTCACGGTGAAAAACTTGTTGTTTAGAAATCGTAATTTATTTACCGAGGAAATCGAGCCAAACAATCAAAGATCTTATAACCTTGCTGCCGCTTATTTTGTAAACACAGCGTACGGAAAATGGGCTTATGAACCGTCGTTCTTATTTCAGTGGAAAGAACGTACTGGAGAACAAGGCATTGATATCAATTTTAAGGTGTATCGTGAGCTTGAAGAAGCTCGAGTTTGGGGAGGAATCTCTTATAGAAGAAGCTTCGACGGGTCCGAGTTTTTGGATGGTAATGAAATTAGCGACCAAAAATTACAACTTATTACACCAGTATTAGGGGTTAACTACAAGAAGTTTCTGTTCGCTTACACTTATTCCTATCAAACAGGAAGTGTGAGATTTGAAAACGGTGGTTTTCATCAAATTACGCTCGGATATAATTTCTTAGAAGGTAAGATACAGAATTGGTCCCAAGACATGCAGTATAACGGTATGTTAAGACCTAGAAACAGATAACAAAAAAGCCCCTTGACGGGGCTTTTTTTAGTTCCAAGTGTATTCTTTTTTCTTTGCTTGCTTTTTAAGCGCGTCAATCATTGCACTTTCTAATCCGTTGGACGTATTCTTTTTTTCATTGGAAATATACTCTCTCCGTTTTTCATTGAGTTCTGCAATTTCATTTTGCACCCTTTTTCGTTCGGCTTTTTGCTTAGAGACGTACGCTTTGATTTCTTTTTTCGATTTACCTTTCAAATTTTCTGGAAGATCATCTTTGTCTAATTTGTCGTAACTAAAACCCTCTTCAGATTCGGCATCCACAAGATCCCAAGTACTGTTCTTGTATAGATGAGAACTCTTAGATACAGTTCTACTCACTGCGTTCTCTTTACTATACATTTCTGCATTGTCGTCTTGAGCAGCTTGAACTGCAACCTTTGCTTTTCCGCGTTTGCCATAAGGAACGTAGGTGCCGTTTAATTGAATGTTTAATTGAAGAATTACATCGTCGTAAGGAGAAGCGATATGTACTGTTTTTTGATCGTGATTAATGGCCATATAATCTCCATAAGTAAGTTGAGCTCCTTCTTGCCATTTGCTATTAACACCATGCTGGTAATCTCCACAAAAAATGGTATTGACAACCACGTCCTTTTCTTTTGCATTATTACCTGCATCTCTGTAATCTACTTTACCTTGAGTAAACGGTTCGTTTCCTGCAATGAATATCATTTTAAGATCATCAGCGTCATTTCCCCAGTCTAATTCGTTTAAGGAGGCCTGTATAACGGTTCCGCAATATTCGCTTCCACCATTGGTTGTTAAGGAAAATAACTCCTTAGAAACATCGTCTAGATCGTTTGTGAAGGGTAAAATTTTCCGAAGATAACCTTCGCTAGAGCTTAAACGATCGTTACCATACTCGTAAAGTGCAATTTCTAGATTTGGTTGTGCTCCTCTGCATTTTGCATAGGATAATTCATTTACGATCTCCCAAAGCTGAGCCTTGGCTTGATCTATGAGCCCGTCCATGCTATTGCTAGTATCCAGTAATAAGGCTACTCTAATATAGTGCTTGGTGGCTGGTGCAGTTTCAGCTGCTTCTGTCTGATTTACAGCAACTTCTTTTTTTGGGTCAATTTTGCAGGCGTACACCGACATAAAAGAAAAAAGAATTGCTAGGGTTTGTAGGGTTTTCATTTGTTTATCATTTAATTTGGTGTAAACCTACGTGCATCATTCTTTATATAAAATCGATTTTGAGGGAACCATCCATATGGGTGAGGGAAAAGGAGTGATTTTTGAGTGAACCCATTGATTAGGTTCTTTATTTCTTCGGAAATGCGAACAGCCCATTTTTTGAACTGCGCTAAAGTGCGTATGTTTACGTTTTAATTCAACAATGAGAGCATATAAATTTATATTATGTCTGGTGTTTTTAAGCATCTCCACGGTTTCATTTTCTCAGGGGAATAGAAGAGCGGAAGCACCTTCATTTCAATTGAAAGGTAAGGTGATTGACACGGAAAATTTCTCACCCATACCTCGCGTAAATGTCGAAATTACGGGAAAAGGTTATACCACCACAAATGCTTTGGGGGAGTTCGAAATTAAAGCCCAAGTAGGAGACGAATTGGTAATTAGAAGTATTGATTTCAATACAGTTTACTATATAGTGAAAGACCAACAGAAGATAACTGTGCAGGTAGAAAAGGCGGTCGAGTCTAAGAAGCAACTGTCTAAAAGGAAAAGACCATCGAGTGTTTCTAACGATTTTTTTAAGGTCTATATCGATTCGGCAAAAACATATTTGAAAAGGGATGCAAAACAAAGTATTGAATACGTAACTAAAGCCCTAGAATCTGTAAGTGGAAAAACGGCCAGCAATCTTCAAAACGCTGTGGCTTTTGAAACGCTAGGAGATATAAACATGCATTGGCAATTACCTGATCTAGCCATTGGGAATTACAAACAAAGTATTAGATCCATGCCGGTGGCAAACGTTCGAATAAAGCTGGCGGAAGCTTATATGCGAAATAACAATTATCAAGAAAGTATTGATGAGTATAAATCACTTTTGAATTTAGACCTTTCCTATTATCAACAGGTGCTAGTTTATGAAGGCCTTGGGGATAACTATCAGGCAACAGATGAGACGGTTAAAAGTGTATTTAACTATCAGCAAGCCCTAAATGTTGCCAATGAACATAAAATCACTCCCAAGATCACCAATCTTAATTCTAAAATAGGAGAAGCATATGCAAAAGGTGGCGCAATAGAAGAGGCGGAAGGGTACTTCGGAAATTCTCTTAAGTTGTCTAGAAGCGAAAATAAAACCAGAGCAGTTTCTGAAACAAATACGGTAGCCGATTTTTACAACAAAAAACAGGATTTCGACAAGGAGATTGAGTTGCGACAAGATGCACTTAGTCAAATAGAATCCATGGAGTTTGAAGATGGGGTTGCCGACGATATTGATCCGGCTCTTACTCCGCAACGTCAAAACTATAAGATCGCGAATGCATATGCCGCTCAGGATAAGGATGAAGAAGCGATCCCTTTTTTGGAACGCAGTATTGAAGAGGCAGGCAAGAAAGAAGATTTGGTAGTAGAAAAAGACGCCACTCGAAAACTTTCTGAAATCTATAGAGATGCAGGAAATTTTGATAAAGCAGCTGAAAATTATGAACGCTATGCCAATGTGCTAAACGAGCTTTATGTTAAAAAAGAACAGGAATTGTCCCAAGCAGCACGTTTCAGTAAAGACATTGTACTTAAACAAAATAGAATAGCTAGCTTAGAGAATGAGCGAGAGATCAATGAAAGTAGATATCAATTGGCGTTCGACAATCAAAAATTAATTGAAAAAAACAACTTAGTTCAGAAGTGGGTGATTGGTTCGCTAATTATCATCGCGCTGCTATTATTGTATACTGCCTATACCCAAACCAAAAGCGTACGACAGCAAAAGTACGCCAATAATTTACTGGCATTGAAGTCGCTAAGAACACAAATGAACCCGCATTTCATATTTAATGCTCTCAACTCTGTAAATAGCTTTATCGCTAGTAACGATGAGCGTGCTGCCAACAAATATCTCAGCGAATTTTCTCAACTCATGCGTTCCGTATTGGAAAATAGTGAAGAGGATTTTATACCCTTGTCTAAAGAATTGGAATTATTAAGACTTTATGTAAAGTTAGAACATTTCAGATTTAAAGATAAGTTCGATTATACTATTACTGTGGACGAAGACATTAATGTAGATGATTTTGTGATCCCGCCTATGCTTTTACAGCCCTATGTCGAAAATGCAGTATGGCATGGATTAAGGTATAAAGAGGAGATGGGACATCTTCATATTGAATTTAAACAGCAAGACTCCGAAACAGTAATTATTTCGATTATGGACGACGGAATTGGGAGAACGAAAAGCGCCGAGTTAAAAACAGATAATCAGAAAAAACAAAAGTCGAAAGGCATGGGAAATATCAAAAAGCGTATTTCTATTTTGAATACCATGTATAAAGATAAAGTAGATGTTGTTGTAGAGAATGTTTTTGAAAATGAAGAGGGAACCCGTGTCAAATTAACCTTAAAGAAAGATTAGATGAAATTACGAGCCATAGTTGTTGAAGACGAAAAAGCGAGTAGAGATATTCTGAAAAATTACATCGGAAAATACTGCCCTAATGTAGAGATATTGGGCGAAGCTGCCAACGTAGACGAAGCCTTGATCTTAATCCGAAACAACGAGCTTGATATGGTGTTTTTGGACGTAGAAATGCCCTACGGAAACGCATTCGATCTTTTGGATAAGGTAGGAGACCGAACCTTCGAAACGGTCTTTGTTACAGCCTACGATCATTACGCGATCGATGCGCTCAATGCGCATGCGTCTTATTATTTACTAAAACCCATCGATATTGATAAGCTTATAGAAGCGGTCGATTATGTTTCAGAAATAAAACAAAAAGAGAATACATTAGAGAATACTGTCTTGAAACCAAAGCAAACTGCGGTCGCAGGAAAGATGACTATTCCGCTACAAAACGGTTTCGAGGTGTTGCAAATAGAAGATATTTTGTACTGTCAGGCAGACGATAATTATACGCAGATATTTCTACAGGACAAGAAGAAGCTCGTAAGCAAGACTTTAAAATATTTTGAGGACGCCTTGACCGAAAGTGGTTTTGCCAGAGTCCATAAGTCGTATTTAGTGAACGTAAACGCCATTACCGAATACCGCAAAGGAAAGGGTGGAAGCGTCGTTCTAAGTAACGGAAAAGAGATTATGGTGAGTCCAGCAAAGAAAAAAGATTTACTGTCTTATTTTGGATAATGCCAGTATTTCTTCTGAAAAGGAACTAAAGAAATAAGAGTGCAGAAAACACCGATATCCGCAAAACAACGAACACTTAATAGTTAATAGAAGTATGATCATACAGCCAGTAAACGGAAAGCATCCGCAAATCCCAGAAGATTGTTTTATTGCAGAAAATGCAACAATTGTTGGTGAAGTAAGTATGGGGAATGAATGCAGTGTTTGGTTCAATGCGGTAATTAGAGGGGATGTTCATTTTATTAAGATGGGCGATAAGGTCAATGTGCAGGACGGAGCTGTTATTCATGCAACCTATCAAAAGTCGCCTACCACTATTGGTAATAATGTTTCTATTGGTCATAATGCAATTGTACATGGATGTACTATTCATGATAATGTGCTTATTGGGATGGGAAGCATTGTGATGGACGACTGCGTAGTAGAAAGCAATAGTATTATCGCTGCAGGAGCTGTGGTTACTAAAAACACCCATGTGGAAGCAGGAAGTATTTACGCCGGTGTTCCAGCTAAGAAGGTGAAAGATATTAGTGCCGACTTAATCAATGGAGAAATCAATCGAATTGCCGAGAATTACGTACAGTATTCTGGATGGTTTAAGTCCTAGTAATTTTTCTAGAACTCCTTCTTTTCCAATAAAATTTCCGAAGAGAATTCTTGCAACAAAAATTTCATAGTATCTACGTTAGTATTGCTATAGAAAACAAGTGCAGGGGTCTTTTTAGTGGTATTCAGCAAGTCATTTTTTTCCAGCACGGACTTGGTTTGTCTGGCAACTGCCAATCCAGAATCTATTATTTTGACATGAGCAGGTACTATCTTTTCTAATTGCGGAATTAAATAAGGATAATGGCTGCATCCCAAGACCAGATAATCTATTTCTGCATCCATCATAGGTTTTATAAACTTCTTCAATAACAATAGCATTTCGGTACTATTGAGTTCTCCCTTTTCAATTAATGGAACCAAGCCTTCTCCGATGATTTCTGTCACTTTTATTCCGTGTGTATGCTCCTCAGAGGTTTTATGAAATAAAGAGCTATTGAGCGTTCCTTTGGTGGCAAGTATGCCTATGCTTTTGGAGTGGGTGAGAAGCGCTGCTGGTTTAATGGCAGGTTCAATACCGATAAACGGAGTGTCGAAGTTGGAGCGAAGGACATCAATGGCATTGGTAGTTGCGGTGTTACAAGCCACCACGATAATTTTGGCGCCTTGTTGAATTAAAAACTCTGTATTCTTAATACTCAGAGAAACGATCTCTTCTTCAGATTTATGTCCGTAGGGAGCGTTGACGCTATCGGCTAAATAGATGGTGTCCTCATGGGGCAATAGTTGGTGAATTTCCTTCCAGATAGAAGTTCCTCCAACACCAGAATCGAATATTCCTATGGGGCCAAGTTGTTTCATTGAAATTTAAAGGTACAAAAAAGACCTTACAGGATTGGATATCCGTAAGGTCTTTGATAAGTTGTATTTCAGAAAAATTAGATTCCTAATTCCTTCTTTACTGACGGTAATAGATCTGTTCCATCTGCTAGGATTACTCCGTTTCCAGTAGCTGAGTCTAATACATACTGGTATCCTTCAGCTCTTGCTACTTTTTGAATAGCTGCACGAGCTTTTTCTAGGATTGGTTGTAAAAGATCTACTTCTTTTTTCTGAAGATCTTGAAGTGCGTTTTGTCTGTAGTCACCAATATTCTTTTGGGTTCCTTGTACTTCTAACACTCTTTTTTCGTTTTCGGCATCTGTTTTTGTAGACGCTTCAGCATCGTATTGCTTTACTTTTGCTTCCCACTCCTTCATCAAGTTTTTGATTTCAGTGTCATAAGTCCTTTGTAATTTCTCAAGCTGACTTTGCGCTGCTTTCATCTCTGGCATTGCTTCTACCAACGCTTGGGTATCAATGTGTGCAACTTTAGATTGTGCATTAACAAAGCTAGTTGCTCCAATAAAAAGGGCCGTTGCAACAAATAGTAATTTTAGATTTTTCATTTTAATTGTATTAAATATTTAGTGTTTATAGATTATAGGGTGTTCTTGTATTTAATTTCCTCCGTCTCCATCGTCTGAGGGAGGCGCGCCGCCGTTGCGTACTTGCATAAGAGAATCTTTTCTGCGCTTTCTTTCGTCTAATAGACGTTGTCTCTTAGCGTCAAATTCCGCCTTTTTTGCTGCTCTAATAGAATCTCTTTGGCGCTTACGTGCTTCTAACAACTTCGTTCGTTCATCTTTCTTTTCCTCTATCTCCGTTTCTCGTTTTGTAACTTCTTTATCCTCTTCCAGCGATAGTCCATCTCTTTGCTCAATTTTTCTCTTCTCTTTTCGATTAGTAGCCTCTTCACGTTTCGCAGCGCGGTTAATACTTCTTAGTACTTGCTCACTAATGTCATTTCTCTCTGCAGCAAAAAGCATTACAATGTCTGCCGATTTATCAAATATGAAATCGTATTTCTTTGCTTCAGCAATCTCTTGAACGATATTAAAAACTTGATCCTGGATTGGTTGAACTAATTGTCTTCTTTGGATGTCCAAATCTCCATTAGGTCCAAATCTGGCCTGTTGGTAAGTGAACATTTCTTCTTCTAATATTTTAATTTCTTCTTCGCGTTCCTCAACTAGTTCTGTTGTTAATAATACTTTTTCATTACTGAGGTTGAGTTTCATTTGATCAATCTCCTTTGCTAGTTTCTCAAGATCTTTTTTCCATCGTTGAACTTTTCCGTCCAATTGGGTAGAAGCTTCTTGATATTCAGGTACACTTTCTAAAATGTACTCCATATCGATATATCCGATACGAGCTCCTCTTTGTGCTTGAATGTTTAGCGAGAAACAGAAAATTGTAAACGCTACTAGAATAAATTTTAATGTTTTCATGACTGCTGGTTGTTACTTAGAAAATATCGTGCCAAAGTTAAAATTGCTGCCCAATAATAAAGTGAGTTTCCCATCCATGCGGCTGGGTTCCACCTAATACTGGATCAAATCCGTACCCAAAATCAATACCTAAAAGACCAAAGGCTGGCATAAATATACGAATTCCTGCTCCTGCAGACCTATTTAAGGTAAATGGATTGTATTCACTAAATCCATTATATGCTCCACCACCTTCAGCAAAAGCTAGCACATATATAGATGCTAACTGCTTTAATGTTACTGGGTACCTTAACTCTAACGAAAATTTATTGTAAATGGTATTTCCTTCATTACTTGATAATCCCTGATTAGGATAACCTCTTAATTGGACTACTTCTCTACCGTCTAAACTAAATGCACCTAAACCATCTCCACCAACAAAGAAACGTTCAAATGGAGGTACTCCTCTATCACTATTATAAGCTCCAAGGAAACCAAACTCAGAGTTGGAACGAAGTACCAAATCACCAAAAATGGTAGTATACCATGTTCCTTTAAATTTAATTTTATAATACTCCAACCAATCAAATCGTTCTTGATCAATTTGAGCTCTTCTTGCAGACGCATTTACAATTTCCGTTTCAGTTGAATTAGGCGAATCGATAATCTCTTCTTGTGCAATACGCTCTGCTGAAAGATCTGAATAATCTACACCGTCAAATGCGGAATAAGGGAGCGTCAATTTAGCAGTAGCGCTGAAATCTGAACCAGATCTTGGGTATATAGGGTTCGCCGACGTACTATTTCTACTGAGTCCAATTGTATATGCTAGGTTGTTGGAGTAACCGTCACCAAATGTGAAAAGTCGCCCAACATTGTAGTTTTGTAAGTTGTAGTGTTGAAAACTAAGTGCCTGAGATAACTGAAAATAATCATCTGGCCATTTTAAACGTTTCGCTAAACCGATAGATCCTCCTGTAATTAAGAACCTACGATCTTGATCTCTTTCTCTAGTATTGAAATCGAACTGATATTGGATGGTGTGTGAAAATGACGTGCTTAACTGCACAGGCTTTTTTCCACCAAGCCATGGTTCGGTAAGTGATAAGCTATAGGTTTGATAGAAGGTACTCGCTTGCGCTCTTAGAGATAAACGTTGACCATCTCCCATGGGTACAGGTTGATAGGCTTCCTTGTTAAAAATATTTCGAATAGAGAAGTTGTTGAACGACAAACCAAGCGTTCCAACAAATCCACCTCCACCATAACCTCCTTGTAATTCTATTTGACTAGATCCTTTTTCTACAACAGAGTATTCGATGTCTACTAAACCGTTGTTTTGGTCTACGGTCTTAAAGTTAGGCGATAATTGTTCTGCATCAAAGAATCCTAACTGACCTAATTCACGAATAGTTCTAACCACATTTCGCTTGCTGTATTTTTGGCCAGGACGTGTGCGAAGCTCCCTGTATATTACGTGGTCATTGGTTTTTGTATTCCCTACTACCGTTACATGATCGAAATAGAATTCATTTCTTTCTAAGATTCTAATTTCAAAGTCGATTGTGTCTTTACGAATCGCAACTTCTACTGGATTAATATCTACCGCTAAATACCCATTGTTTTGATAAAGGTTGGTAAGATCTGCCGCGTCTGGATCGCTATTGTCCTGAATACGCTCTTTTAATAGAGTCCCATTGTAAACTTCTCCTTTTTGAATTCCAACATATCGTTTCAGGAAATTGTCTGTGTAAACACTATTTCCTATAAAGCGAATGTCTCCGAAGTAATATTTTTGACCTTCTTCAAGATTAATTTTAAGGGCAACGCTTTTGTCATCGATTACTGTTAAGGTATCGCTTAGGACACGCGCATCTCGGTATCCATTTTCTTTGTATTTTTTAACCAGATTTTCTTTGTCTTCTTGAAATCCTGAGACAGTGTACTTAGATCGTTTCCAAAAGCGAAGAGGATTTTTACGTTTTGTATTCTTAAGAAAACCTTTAAGTCGTTTATCTGCTAAATCTTTGTTTCCTTCAAAATCAATGGTTTTGATCTTAACTCGTTCTCCCCGATCTACCAAAATTTTAAGGTCTTGACCAATTTCTACTCCAGTAGAGTCTTTGAAAGGAGTTGTGCTAAAAAGAACTTTAGTGTTATAGAACCCCTGGTCTTTGTATTGATTTACGATGTTGTTTTTAGTAGTAGTGATAAGGTTTCGAGTAATTTTAGTTCCTTTCACTAAGTCATTATCCTTTATAATCTCCTTTACTTTACCTTTTCGAATACCAGTAATGGTAACCTCATTTAGTTTAGGTAATTCTACAATGTATAGTTCTAGGTCGACGCTGTCTCCATCAATATTGGTAACATAAAAAGCAATATCGCTAAAAAGATTCTGAGACCAGAGCTTTTTAGTTACATTACTTAGTCTTTCACCGGGGATGTAAACTCGATCCCCAACCTTAAGCCCTGTAAATGCGATAACGGTTTTTTCGTTAAAACTTTGTGCTCCAGTTACGGTAATACTGTTAATAATATATTTAGTTCCGCTATCAAGCTCTTTTTGCTGCGCGACAAGTCCATAAACCGAAAATATCGTCAATAATGCGATACAAATAAAGTTACGGTAAAAGGTAGTTGTAGGTCTATGGCTAAAGTTGTTCACTCGTCTTTCCAAATCTTCGTTCTCTGTTTTGATAATTTAAAATGGCCTCATATAGATGCTCTTTTCTATAGTCTGGCCAAAGTGTCTCGGTAAAATATAATTCTGCGTAGGCTATTTGCCAAAGTAAAAAATTGCTGATTCGCTCTTCTCCACTAGTGCGAATTAATAAATCCACATCTGGTAAATCCCGCGTGTAAAGATGATTATTTATAACCGATTCGTCAATATTTGACGGCGAAATTAGGTTATTTTTAACTTTAAGGCTAATCTCTTTAATAGTTTTTGTGATTTCCTCACGAGAGCCGTAACTAAGGGCTAGCGTTAGGGTCATCCTCGAGTTCGATTTTGTGCGCTCTATTACGTCCATTAACTCGCGATGCGCTTTTTTTGGAAGAGAGTCCAAATTGCCAATCGCATTAAGTTTTATATTGTTATCTGTTAAAGTCTTGATTTCCTTTTTGAGTGAGGAAACAAGCAATCGCATGAGGGTATCTACTTCTAGCTTTGGACGATTCCAGTTCTCGGTAGAAAATGCGTAGAGCGTAAGATAGGGAATGGGAAGTTTGGCACAGGCTTCAACTATTTCACGAACAGCTTTAGTTCCGTTTTCATGACCCATGGATCTGAAAAGGCCTTTTTGCTTTGCCCATCTACCATTACCGTCCATGATTACGGCCAAGTGTCTGGGGAGCCTTTCTTTGTCTATTTGGTCTTCAAGTGTCATTTTAAAAATTACAGTAACAGGGCTGTCTTCCAAAAGTAAACGATAGGGTTACTCCTGTGAAAACATACCAATCATCACTATTCGTATTTCCAAATTTAATGTTTTCTGCATCAGCAAGGCCTCCAGTTGGATTACTTCCGTCGATATTATCTGTAAAAGTATAGCGGGCTCCAATTTCCATTCCAAGCACCAGCTTCGTTCCTACAGTTGTCTTTAGTCCTACGACCATTGGAATTGCGACAGATCCTACCCCATCATAATCCACAATTTGGTCATCATCTCTTTTGCGAAGAGCGTTGTACCAAAAGTACGTTAATCCTGTATATAAATAAGGGGTGGTTTGAGGTCTGCCACTATACATATTGAATTCCCAAAATGTATATTCTAGACCAGCCGATATCTCAGTTATGTTATTTTCAAATGAAAATCCACGCTCTTTTCTTCTGTTTTCTGTGGATTGACTATCAAAACCTGCAATCTTTCCGAAGATAACAGATCCTCGAAAGGAGTGCCTAGCGCTTCTATTCCATTTAAAAATAGCTCCAAGTGCAGGTCTGTTTGGGGCAATGTAGTTAGTTCTTCCAACATCGCCTATGAAGTTGGTGCCGCCTAAAAACCCTCCAATTTCATAGGTTTGGGAATACCCATTGAAAACGGCTGATAAAATTAAAATTATGGTTGCTAAATACCTCATATTAACTTAAAAGTTTGCAAATATACTAATAAACTTTGCTTGGCAATATCCAAAGCAAAATAGTCTTTGTTGATTAACAAATTTTAAATGATTTTATTGTTTAATTCCGTTTGTCTTCTCCCCATAGAAGTTTTTCTCTAAGTGTCTTCACAAAGCTATCTTCATGCAGTTGAACTAGTTTTATGGTGAAAGGGGATTTTTTTAATTTAATGATAGTTTCGTTTTTCAAGGTGGCAATACGAGAATCAAGAGAAACAAGAAAGCTTTCTTCTCTTCCTGAAACTTTTAGGCTTATGGTGCAGTTATCTGGAATTACAAATGGGCGGGCGTTTAAGTTATGGGGAGCAATTGGAGTTATAACCAAGCTATCGGTGCCTGGATCAATTACAGGGCCGCCACAACTCAATGAGTAGCCAGTGGATCCTGTTGGAGTAGCGATAATAAGTCCATCACTCCAGTACGAATTGAGATATTCTTCATTTACAAAAGTATCCACCTTTATCATAGAAGTGGTGTTCTTCCTATTAACGGCAATTTCATTTAGCGCGAAGTTCAGAGGCTCCAGCTGTGGATTACTCGGTTCTGTTTCTATGCTTAATAAGCTTCGTTGGGAGATGGTGTAGTTGCCCTTAAATATATTGTGAATGCTTTCGGTTACGTTTTCTTTTTGAATTGTCGCTAAAAATCCGAGGCGGCCCGAATTGATGCCAACGATAGGGATGCCCAGGTCTCGCACAAAGGTGACCGATTTAAGGATGGTTCCATCTCCGCCAATACTAAAGAACAAATCGTAAGAAGGATCTAAGTTCTTAAAAGTACCCATTTTGGATACATTGTCTGAAATTCCTTCACGTTCCTTTAAAATCCGAAGAAAATTTTCTTCAATAAGCACTTCCGCATCATAGTTTTGAAGCGCCTCTAAAATAAGTTGTGTATACTTTTCAGAGTTTTGATGATAAAACTGACCGTAAATACCAATTTTCATGACTTACATATTAAGGTATTTATCCAAATAGTCACTACGCTCTTTCAAATCTTCGAGCATTTTATCTTCTTCGTGTTGAGAGACCACGTTATAACTATACCTGCGGAAGGTCTGTACAATGGCATTCATTCCAGTGTGACCAATTTTTATAGTAGCTTGTGTAAGATCGTTTTCAATTTTTGAAATGAATACACCCAATATTTTTCCATCATTGGATTCTACAATTTGGCAAATTTCAGAAAAAGAATAGTCCTGATTACCTTTTTCAACTACAATAATTCCACCAGCTTCGTTTAAGAAGGGAGTGTCATTAAACAAGGCCATTATATCGTTTAACTCGTAATAGCCCAAATATTCATTATTCTCTCCTAATACAGGCATAATGTTACTCGAATGTAATGCAAACGCTTCCAATATATCAAGCCAGTTTGTCTCTTTTCGAACAAAAAATGGTTCCAGAGCGTATTGATAGTCGGTTAGCGATTTATCACTTTCAAAACAATGCGCGTCGTTGTCGGATATGCAGCCCTCATATCCATTTGCTTTAACAACTGGAATATGCGAATAGGTAAGTTGATTAAAAGTGGTTTGAACCTCTTTGATAGGTGTGGCTATGTCAAAGGGCTTGATGTCGTTAATGATGTAGTTTTGGGCGTTCAATGAATATTGTTTTTAGGTTTATTCTGAAATTTTCAACGAATGAAAGTTGTTAGATAAGCTGACAACTTCCGTTTTTCATTAGTAAGTTAATTTTTTTAATCAATTCTTTAAAAGAATCCATTCAGACTTTATGGCCTTCGCGCAAATTACTCAAAATAAAGATGCAAAAGCCTCGTACTACTTTGTATTTTTGTGTCATTAAATAGAGTCCATGACAAAGTTAAGCGTAAATATCAATAAAATAGCAACTTTACGAAATGCTAGAGGCGGAAATATGCCTAACCTACTTCAAGTTGCTAAAGATATTCAGGAATTTGGAGCACAGGGAATAACTATTCATCCTAGACCGGACGAAAGACATATTCGATATCGGGATGCATACGATCTTAAACCGGTGGTTACTACCGAATATAATATTGAAGGCAATCCCATAGATCAATTTCTAGATATGGTGCTAGAGATTAAGCCAACTCAGGTAACTTTTGTTCCAGATGCGGTAGATGCAATTACTTCCAATGCAGGGTGGGATACGGTGAAGCATAAGGATTATTTACACGAAATTATTACGGAATGTAAGCGCAACGGAATCCGAACTTCGATTTTTGTAAATCCTGAAATTTCTATGATTGAAGGAGCTGCAGCAACAGGAACCGATAGAATTGAACTTTATACCGAAGAGTTTGCGCACCAATATAGTTTGGGGAATGAAAAAGCAATTGAGCCCTACGCAAATTGTGCGGTTACGGCACACAAATTAGGCTTAGGTATTAATGCTGGTCATGACCTTTCGTTAGATAATATTCAATTTTTTAACGAGAATATCCCGCATTTATTGGAAGTCTCTATTGGTCATGCACTTGTTTGTGAATCTCTTTACCACGGCTTGGAGCATGTGGTAAAAGAATATCTTCAGAAACTGACTTAACGGATTTCAATTATTCAACCCACTCAATTATATGGATTCAATTTTACATTCTCAGATTATAGGTGAAGGAACTCCTTTTATAGTGCTTCATGGTTTCTTAGGAATGAGTGATAACTGGAAGACCCTAGGAAAGAAATTTGCTGAACTTGGATATGAAGTACACCTCGTAGATCAACGCAACCATGGACGAAGTTTTCACAGTGAAAATTTTAACTACGATCTAATGGCGGATGATCTTAAAACCTATTGCGATCATCATCAACTAAATAATATGGTGTTGCTAGGTCATTCCATGGGAGGAAAAACGGCTATGGAGTTTGCGGTTCGTTACAATGATTTAGTGAAATGCCTTATTGTTGCTGATATTGCACCAAAATCGTATCCGCAGCATCATCAAGATATATTGAAAGCGCTTTCGGGGTTGAATTTTTCAGAAATAAAAACCAGAGGGGAAGCCGATACCTATTTAGGAACCTATATCAGAGACATGGGAACAAGACAGTTTTTGCTTAAAAATCTCTATTGGGTGGAAAAAGGAGTATTAGGTTTACGCATAAATTTACCAGTTTTAGCAAAGAATATTACCGAAGTTGGTAGGGCATTAACAAGCAATGCATCCTACCACGGACCCACTTTGTTTGTAAGAGGAGGTCGCTCTGGATATGTCGACGATCTGGACGAAATTTCGATAAAAAAACATTTTCAGAACTCAGAAATTGCAACCGTAGGAAATGTCGGACATTGGCTACATGCTGAGAATCCTTCAAAATTTCTCGAAATTATTGCCAATTTCTTGTTAAATGAGGTATAATTTTTATAACATTGCAAAAGGGAACTATTATGTATGCATAATAAATTGGCTAGTTTGTATATCTAATGTCTCAAATTACTTAAACACTTAATTAAATTTAACTTAACTATTATGAAGAAATTAGTCCTTCTTGCTGTATGCATGCTTGCATCTGCTATGATGTATGCCGGAGGTTATCGTGTAAGTCTTCAAGGGCATAAGTCCTTGGCGATGGGGCATACCGGAGTTGCATTGATAGATAGCAGCGAACTTGTATTTTTTAACCCAGCTGGTTTGGTTTTTCTCGAAGACAAACTAAACGTTTCTGGAGGTGCATTTGGTGTATTCTCTGATGTGGTGTATCAAAACGAAACAACTGGAGCATTTGCACAAACCGACAGTCCAACTGGAACGCCATTTTATCTTTACGGATCTTATCAGGTTACAGATTGGATGGCTGTGGGTCTAGGTGTTTACACCCCTTATGGAAGTTCAGTTGCCTATGAAGATGATTGGGCAGGATCACATTTGGTAAATAATATCGAATTAGCGGCCATCTTTATCCAACCTACCGTGTCTTTTAAAATAAGCGATGTGCTTAGTGTAGGTGGTGGACCTATTTATGTAACGGGTAATGTAAACTTTAACCGTAACTTATCAAGAACGTTGACAGACCTTGAAGGAAACAGAAGTGAAGTAACAATTGATGCAACTGGAGTGACCAACTGGGGTTGGACAGCAGGTGTTATGGTTCGTCCTTCTGAAAATTTAACCATTGGAGCAAACTATCGTTCTGAAATTATCTTGAATGCAGATGAGGCAGATGCAACATTTGAGAACATTCCAAATTCTCCTCTAACGCCTTTCGTAGATACAAAGGCGTCGGCTAGCCTTCCTTTGCCAGCAGAAATGACTGTTGGAGTATCTTATAAATTCTGTAAGAAATGGACGGCTGCATTCGATTATAACAGAGCTTTCTGGGATGTGTACGAGTCTTTAGATATTGATTTTGAAAATCCAAATTTGACAGATTCGTTTAATGCTCGTAATTATAAGAATGCGTCAACAGTGCGTTTTGGTTTAGAGTATAAAGCGACTAAGATGTTTACGCTTAGAGCAGGATATTATTTTGATGAATCTCCTGTGCAAGGTGGATTTTTTGCGCCTGAGACACCTCGTAACGACAGTAACGGATACACAGGTGGACTTACGGTTAACTTAAGTGATCGTTTCCAGATTGATGCATCTTTCCTTTACTTACACTTTAAGGAAGTCGATGCTTCTTACGACGCGTATTTTGAGAATGGGGTGGCAGCGCCTTTCTCTGGAAAATATAAGAGTAGTGCTTTTGTTCCTGGTTTAGGAGTTACCTACAAAATGTAATCTGAAAAAAATTGAACATGAAAAACACATTTAAATATATAGCATTGGCAGCAATCGCAGGTTTTGCGAGTTGTGAGCCAGAATTTGAAAACACAGTAACTGATGCTGGTTTTTACGACACAGGAAGTGCAGATCTTTCTAATTACGTTGCTCTTGGAAATTCGCTTACTGCTGGTTTTGCAGATGGAGCGTTGTACATTTCTGGACAGGAGAACTCGTATCCAAACATCATGGCAGGGCAGTTTGCTTTGGCAGGCGTTACTACCGAATTTACACAACCCTTAATGAATGATGATCTAGGAGGATTGTTATTGAGTGGGAATCAAATTACAGATAATAGGTTAGTGCTTGCAGTTGGTGCAAGTGGAAGTCCTGGACCTGTAACTTTAGAAGGTGAGCCTTCTACTGATATTACATCTGGTTTAACAGGGCCATTCAATAACATGGGTGTTCCTGGGGCTAAAAGTTTCCATCTATCTGCACCGGGATATGGTAATGTTGCGGGTGTGCCAGTAGGCGCCGCTAACCCATACTACGCGCGTTTTGCTTCTAGTGGGACTTCTACCGTTGTTGGCGATGCTGCTTCTGCGAATCCTAGTTTCTTTAGTCTTTGGATTGGTAACAACGATATCTTATCGTTCGCTACTTCTGGTGGATTAGGTGTAGATCAAACTGGAAATTTTGATCCTACAACTTATGGACCAAATGATATTACAGATCCTAACGTATTTGCAGGCGCTTATGCTGGACAATTAGAGGCGTTAATGGCTGGTGGAGCCGAAGGAATAGTTTTTAATTTACCGGATGTAACTTCTATACCTTATTTTACAACAGTACCTTACAATGCATTAGACGCAAGAACTAACGAAGACTTTGCTGCACAAGTACCAGTCTTAAATGCAACTTTTGCGCCGTTAAATCAGGCATTCGCATTTTTGGGGCAACCTCAACGAGCGATTACATTTAATAGCACTTTTCAAAGTGCAGTTATTATAAAAGATGAGTCTCTTGTAGACTTATCTGCCGAGTTAACTCAAGTGCTTATTGGAGGTGGCTTGGACGCTGCCACTGCAACTATTTTTGGTCAGCAGTTTGGACAGTCTAGAAAGGCTACTGAAAGTGACTTGTTAGTATTACCAAGTTCTAGCATAATTGGACAATTAAATCAGGAAAGATTTGATGAGTTAGTTTCTTTTGGAGTACCAGCTGAAACAGCAGGACAACTTTCTGTAAACGGAATTACGTTTCCATTAGAGGATCAGTTCGTATTAATCCCAACAGAGCAGTCTAGTATAGAAGCGGCGAACGCTGCCTATAATCTAGTTATTTCTCAATTGGCCGATGCTAACGATCTAATCCTTATAGACGCAAGAGCAGAGCTAGCTGAAATTGCTAATACTGGAATTGCTTATGGCGGAGGTGTTTTAACTTCTGAGTATGTATCTGGTGGTGCTTTCTCCTTAGATGGTGTTCACCCAACTCCAAGAGGATATGCTTATATCGCCAACCTTGCGATTGTTGCAATGAATAGAAAATACGGAGCTAACATTCCTACAGTAGAAATAGGAAATTACCCTACCATTACTGTACATAACAATACAGGGAACTAATTAGAAACTGTAGTATAAAGTTTTTAAAACGCCCTTTTCGAAGGGCGTTTTTTTGTATCATAATGCCAACAAGTCGGATAATTGAGAAGTAACTTCTCTGAAAAAATGAGACTAACTGTGTATCTTTATAAAAACACCTAAGTCATGAAAACCATTTTAAGAATTCTTCTCACCGCCGTTGCCGTAATAATTTTGTCGTATGTCCTGCCTGGAGTGGGCGTTGCAAGTTACTGGTCTGCTGTAATTGTTGCAGTTGTATTGGCACTTCTGCGAATATTGATAAAGCCAATACTGGTTATTTTAACCTTTCCAATTACTATTGTAACTCTTGGACTGTTTCTATTGGTAATTAACGGGATAGTTATTTTAATGGCAGACTATTTTATAGATGGTTTCTCTGTAAATAATATCTGGTGGGCTATTATTTTTAGCTTGTTACTTTCATTCTTGCAGTCTGTACTTTATTCGATATTGGGTGCTAAGAAAAAAGACTAATTGATGTTTAGTTGAAGTGAGTAGCTCTTTTGTATAGCTTTTTTATGTAGAAAGCTCGTTCTATTTTTCAGTTCATTTTTTCCGTTAATAAGCGTATGTGGTTCATTTTGAAAAGTGAGTAGTTGTTAGCTTGATTAAAATGTCGTATTTTTGCACTCCGAAAATAACGAGGGTAAACATTTCAGAAAAATGAATATTACAAAAAAAGAAATCGATAGCTTAAACGCGGTATTGACCGTGGCAATTTCAAAGGAAGATTATGCGGGGAAAGTAGAAGAAATTCTCAACAATTACCGTAAAACTGCCAACATTCCTGGATTCAGAAAGGGTCATGTGCCAATGGGAATGGTAAAAAAACAGTACGGGAAAGCGGTATTGGTGGAGGAAGTAAACAAGTTACTTCAAGATAATCTTCATAAGTATCTCACGGAAGAAAAATTGGATGTACTCGGAAATCCGTTGCCAAAAAACGATGCCCAGATCGATTGGGATGGAGACGATTTTTCATTTGAATTTGAGTTGGGCCTTGCTCCTCAATTTGAAGTGGACGTAAAGAAGAAAGCCGTAACACAATACAAGGTGGTGGCAGATAATGAGATGATCACTAATCAAGTAAAAACCATCCGCAAACAATATGGGAAGATCATTTCTCAGACCAAGGTTGAAAAGGATAGTGAAATTACTGGAACGTTTACATCTTCGGAAAAAGATATAGAGAATAAAACTACTTTGTCAATGGACGATATCAAAGGTAAAAAGCAAATTACTGCTTTAACCGGAGCGAAAGTGGGTGATGAGATTGTATTGAAAACAAAGGGGTTGTTCAAGGATGATCATGATAACCAAAAGTATTTAGGAGTGGATCATGATGATGCGCACGGATTAAATATTGAGGTTACCTTGAAAGTGGAAGAAGTGAACAAACGCGAACTTGCTGAAATGAATCAGGAATTTTTTGATAAGTTATTCGGAGAAGGGATAGTTACTTCGGAAGAACAATTAAAAGAGAAAATTAAAGAAGATGCAGAGAAGCAATTTGAGCAGCAAAGCGATCAAAAATTGCTAAATGATGTGGTAGATTCTCTAATTGAAAACACAAAATTTGATTTACCAGCACAGTTTTTGCAACGTTGGATTCAATTTTCTGGAGAAAAGCCAATGACAGAGGAAGAAGCCAAAGCAGAGTTCGAGAGAAGTGAAAAAGGATTGCGCTATCAGTTAATAGAAGGAAAGCTACGCGCTGAAAATAACCTACAGGTTACTTTTGAGGAGTTGAAAGACTACTCAAAAGGAATGATAAAGGCTCAAATGGCTCAGTTTGGACAGATGAACCCGACGGAAGAGGAAATTGAAGGTATAGTGGCGCGTATTATGAGTAATCAAGAAGAAGTGCAACGTCTAAGTGAACAGATGAATACTACTAAAATTCTTCAATTTTTTAAGGAAAATGCAAAGCTTAAGACTAAGGAAATTACATACGATAAATTTGTAAAAGAAGCCTACGCTTAATTGAGCGAGAAAATAGTTATCTTTAGGGCGTTGGATCGATGATTTAACGCCTTTATTTTTTCAGATAAAAAACTCAGAAATACTATATGAATTACGGAAAAGAATTTAAAGACTTCGCTATAAAGGATCAGGGTATTAGCAGTACATATTACGATCAGATTATAAGTAGTATGAGCCCGCAAGGACTTACACCTAACATTATTGAAGAACGCCAGATGAACATCGCTATTTTTGATGTATTCTCACGTTTAATGATGGATCGTATTATTTTCTTGGGAACAGGAATTAATGATCAGGTTGCGAATATTGTGCAAGCACAGTTACTCTTTCTAGAAAGCGTAGACGCAAGTAAAGACATTCAAATATATATCAATTCGCCAGGAGGAAGTGTGTATGCAGGTCTTGGTATTTACGATACGATGCAGTTTATTAAACCAGATGTGGCTACGATCTGTACAGGAATGGCCGCCTCAATGGGAGCAGTACTTTTATGTGCTGGAGCAGCGGGAAAACGAAGTGGTTTAACCCATTCCCGTGTAATGATTCATCAACCGTTGGGAGGAGCGCAAGGACAAGCAAGTGATATTGAAATTACAGCAAGAGAAATTTTGACCCTAAAAGATGAGCTTTATCAAATTATCGCAAATCACTCTGGGCAGCCTTTCGAAAAAGTTTATGAAGACAGTGATAGAGATTACTGGATGAAGAGTGACAAGGCTCTTGAGTATGGAATGATCGACGAGATTTTAACTCGTGGATAAACAAACAAATTAGATTGTTATGTCGAAAGAAGATTTGGAATGTTCATTTTGCGGTCGTAAAAAAGCCGAAACTAATTTGCTAATAGCAGGATTAGACGCACATATTTGTGACCGATGCATTGAACAAGCCCATGGAATTGTGATGGAAGAAGCATTGCATTCTACGAACACGGAACTGACGAAGGATATGATGTTGAAAAAGCCGAAAGCTATAAAAGAGTTTTTGGATGATTACATCATTGGGCAGGACCATACCAAAAAAGTAATGTCGGTAGCGGTTTATAATCACTACAAACGTTTGTTACAGCCCAAAAGTGATGACGATATTGAGATTCAGAAGAGTAATATTGTAATTGTTGGTCAAACAGGGACAGGTAAAACCTTAATGGCAAAGACAATAGCTAGGATGCTGAACGTTCCTTTGGCTATCGTAGACGCCACGGTGCTAACAGAAGCAGGTTATGTAGGGGAAGATGTAGAAAGTATTCTTACTCGTTTGTTACAGGCTGCAGATTACAATCTCGACAAAGCGCAAAACGGAATCGTATTTATTGACGAGATCGATAAGATTGCTCGTAAAAGCGATAATCCTTCTATTACTAGAGATGTGAGTGGAGAAGGGGTGCAACAGGCTTTGTTGAAATTACTTGAAGGAACTGTAGTAAACGTTCCGCCAAAGGGAGGGCGTAAGCATCCTGATCAAAAGTTCATTGAGGTGAATACAGAGAACATTCTGTTTATCGCTGGAGGTGCCTTTGATGGGATCGAGAGACATATTTCGAAACGTTTAAATATGCAGGCTGTAGGTTTTAGTGCTTCCAAGAATGAGAATACCTTGGAGCGAGATCACCTTTTGCGTTATATCATCCCGAAGGATTTGAAGGATTTTGGGTTAATTCCTGAAATTATTGGTAGACTTCCTGTTCTTGCATATATGAATCCGTTGGATAAAGGAACTCTTAGAGCAATTCTTACGGAACCAAAGAACGCTATCATCAAGCAATATCAAAAATTGTTTGAGATGGATGAGGTCGATTTTATTATTACAGAAGAGGCTTTAGACTTTATAGTATCCCAGGCCATCGAATACAAACTTGGAGCTCGTGGTTTAAGGTCGCTATGTGAAGCAGTCTTGACAGATGCGATGTACGAGTTGCCTGGAGGAGAAGATCGAAAACTACACGTTACAAAAGAATACGCTGAAGAAAAACTAAACAAGTCGACTATAAAGAAGTTGAAAGCAGTTTCTTAAGCTGAAAATAGCTCGTAATAGAGACGCCCATTCATCTATCGAATGGGCGTTTTTTGTTTATAACGATATTGGACGAAGTGCAGCCTCGGTTGGATGAACTCTTAAGAATGTTGATGTCGTTATATTTAACCAGTAATGAAATAAGCGAGTGGCCCACCGGTAAAACGAAAAATCCCAAAGCAAATTTTGCTTTGGGACCTTCTCTTCGTACTTAACTTATGTATAGGTGTGAGGTTATCTTGTCTTATGGAGTAGCTAGTACAGTTTTCTTTTTTTTCTTAGCAATCTTTTGTTGCATTAATTCAGTTTTGTTTTTGAGGGTATATCCAGCTACGTCATTTTCGCTTTTGTACATCGATTTGCTCGTGGTACAAGATGTTGCGCTAACTGCAATTACTAAGATGATAATGATATACTTTTTCATGTCCTCAATTATTATTTGATGGGCCAAACATAGTCTGTAAGAAAAGTACTACCAAAATTTTTAGTTGAAGTTGTAGGAAAATTCGTTGAAATGCATCGAATTTTTGAAATGTCGATAAAGTGTCTAAAACTCTCGTTTTATGGCGTGTTTATGGTCGATTAAAGATGCTTTTAAACGGGTTGGCAGTGTTTTGGAATTTCTTACGAAGGCTAATTTTGTCCTTTTGAGATAATCTCACCATTTGCCTTACTTTAATACACTGCTCTATCTAAATTATCGTTAAATAGATCTTATGAATACTTCTTATGTATGTTTCGGCTTTAAGGTCCACTATTTTGTAGGTGTTATTCTATAACATAGAAGTATAGTGTCTTTTTTTCTCTTGCAATTGACGCGCATATGCGTACATGGCGGCCATGATTATTCTAGAAAAGGAGACTTCATACTAAAACGTTATGTAGCAGAAGCTATTTGTAAACATTTGTCCTAGGTTGGGAAATGGTTGGGTAGAATACTGTCTAAATTGCAAGTTAGGTTTGTCTTCAATTACGTTTCAGCTCTGGCATTTTCGAACGTATATTCATTCGAAAAAGATTTATTCTTATAAATTGGTTGTAATGCGATATACGCCGTACATCAAAAAACCCGAAACTGGCGTGCTTCGGGTCTTCATCTTACTTAAACTTAACTTAACTTAACTGTATTGGTATTATTTTAATAATTATGGTGTTGCTAGAACAATGTTGTTTTTCTTCTTAGCAATCTTTTGCTGCATTAGTTCAGTTTTATTTTTTAAAGTATATCCTGCCATCTGACTAGACTTGTCTTGAATCGATTGTGCCGTACCACATGAGGTTAAAGAAGCACTGCAAACAACGATTAAAATAAGAGATACTATAATAAATTTTACTGCTTTCATACTGATCCTTTTTTGCTATTGGATACTCCAAACCTACGCGGTGAGAAAAAGACTACCAAAATTTTTAGTTGAAGTTGTAGGAAAATTCGTTGAAATACATGAGAGAATTAAAAAATCGGTGAAGTGCCTAAATTCAACGTTTTACGGCATTTTTATGGTCGGATTAATCTGCTTTTAATCGGTAAATTCTTACTTTTATTTCTTTAGAACGTAAAAGAATTCGTTCAAAACATCTTGTTTGTTGAGATCATTTGGAAGTCCCTGGAAATGTTCTCCTACTTCCACACTACTACTTTTTTTAAGAAGATCAAAAGAGTCCAACTCTTCGTAATAGCTGTTGGATAAAACGGTAAACGGATTTTCTTCACTTTTCAGTACTTCAGAAAAATAAGTAGTTAGTTTATCGAATACTGGGCTGGTTTCTAAGGGTGTTTCATATGAAACACAAAATAGCAGATCCCCTTCTTTCAATAGGTTTCTACAAAAAGATAGAACCGATGCTATCTGTGAAAGTGTAAGAAAGAAGAAGACTCCTTCAATAAGAATTGCTTTTTTACTATTGGGGTAAGTTGCTATAAGTTCAGCAAGTTCTTGTTGCCCCTCCTTGGTTGTAATATTGGCCGCTTTATGAAGTACAGATCGAGTAGGCACTTTTTTCTCAGCGGTAAATTTTTTGATCTTCTCTTGCTTATATTCAGCTATTTCAGGAAAGTCTACCTCAATAGTTTTTACATGCTCAGGCAGCACATACGGATACATGCTAAAACCCGCTCCCAAATTAATGAGTAATAATCGATTTTGATTTGAAGACAATTCTTCTAATTCTTCTAGAAAGAATCGATTTCGAAAACAATGAAGAATCCCATCATGAGGGGACACATGCTCTGCAAATTGATCTGCCCAATTTTTGAGCGTAGGTCGGAGCCAAAGTTTTGCGAATGGATCTCTGCTCATCAATTCATTTTGCGCACGGTAATAAGCTATCATAAAAGCGGTATCGTGTACGAAAATTTCCATTTGCTTATTTATTTAGTTGTAAAAGCTCTTCTAAGTAGTCTCTAGTATTGGATAATCTAGGAACCTTATGCTGCCCTCCTAATTTGTCTTTTTCTTTTAACCAATCGTAAAAAAGCCGTTCTCGCGCGTTGTGAACCTTTGGCGCATTTAGTGTTGTATTATTATATCGCTTTGCTTCGTAGTCACTATTTACTTCTTGTAGGGATTGATCTAAGAGCTCAGAAAACCTGCGAAAGTCGTCTGGAGGCGTTTTAAATTCGATCATCCACTCGTGCGCTCCTTTATCTTTTCCCTGCATAAAGATTGGAGCCGCTGTATAGTCGACTATTTCAGAATTGGTGAGTTGCGTTGTTTTCTTAAGCGCAGCTTCTGCATTTTCAATAATTAGTTCTTCGCCAAAAGCATTGATGTGATGTTTAGTTCTTCCTGTTACCTTTATTTTATAAGGGCTGGTGGATGTAAATCGAACGGTGTCTCCAATTTTATAACGCCAAAGCCCAGCGTTGGTAGTAATCACAATTGCATAATTAACTCCTTCTTCGACTTCGCTTAACGGAATTACCTTTTGAGAAAGAGATCCGTAACTATCCATCGGAATGAACTCATAAAAGATCCCGTAGTCGAGCATCAGCAAAAGTTCATTGCTGCCATTTTGATCCTGAATTGCAAAGAAACCTTCGGAAGCGTTGTATATTTCATAATACCGAAAGTCGTCTTTCGGGAATAATTTATTGTATTGTTCGATATAGGGATCAAAATTTACTCCTCCGTGAAAATACACCTCGAGATTTGGCCAGATCTCAAAAATATTATTTTTCCCAGTCGTTTCTAACACATTGTTCAGTAATACCAACATCCAAGAGGGTACTCCAGCTAGGCTAGTTACATTCTCTTGAACCGTTTCATTGACGATGGCTTGCATTTTCGTTTCCCAATCTGCCATTAATGAGATCTCATTCTTAGGAGTGCTACTAAATTCTGCCCAAAACGGCATGTTGTCTATTAGGATGGCAGATAAATCACCAAATACGGTCCCATTTTCTTCGTAAAGCTCTTTGCTTCCACCTAAACGGAGTCCCTTACCCAAAAATAAATGTGCATCCGGATTATTGTTAAGGTACAAGCACAGTAAATCTTTACTAGCGGCATAATGGCAATTTTCTAAAGACTCTTGACTTACAGGAATAAACTTACTCTTCGCGCTGGTGGTACCACTAGATTTAGCAAACCATTTAATAGGTGTTGGCCAAAAAATATTGTTTTCTCCCCTACGCGCTCTTTCAATGCGTTCCTCGCTTGATTCGTAATTGGTAAGAGGTACGCGCTCGGTAAATTCCTTGTAAGTAGTGATAGATGCAAACTCATATTGCTTGCCAATTTCAGTATTTTTTGCCTGCTGCAGCAGTTGATGTAAAAGTTCCTCCTGTACCTCAATTGGGTATTTTAAAAATAACTCAATCTGATGAAAGCGTTTTTTTAAAAACCAAGATGCAATAGAATTTACTAGAGGAATTGGCATAATTTTGACCTATCTTTATCAAGTAAAAATAGCAATTTTATCTCAATGAATTACGAAGGTGTCCTCACTAAAATGCAAACGGAAAATGGTGCGCCCATACAGTATTATTTAGTGTTTTCTAACGATTTCCTGAATGTCAATCAATTACTAGATAAGAACGTTACTATTCGGTTTGTTGGATATCAATGTCTTAATTGCAAACTGCAGAGGAAAATTTACCGTCAAGGCTTCTGCAAGAATTGTTTTTTTGAGATCCCTCAGGCGGCAGATTGGATCATGAGACCAGAATTGAGTAAAGCGCATTTGGGTAAGGAAGATCGCGATTTGGAGTATGAGAAGAAAGTACAGCTTACACCTCATATTGTGTATCTAGCAAATAGCAGTAATGTAAAGGTGGGAGTGACAAGAAAAAGTCAAGTACCAACGCGTTGGATCGACCAAGGAGCTCATGAAGCCATTGAAATAATAGAAGCTCCTAATCGTTACCTAGCAGGAATTACGGAGGTGGCTTTAAAAGATCATGTGGCAGATAAAACCAATTGGAGAAAAATGCTCAAAAATGATGTGGAAGATGAAAGTTTAGAAGAATGGCGAGATCGATTAAAGCAGTTCATTCCTGAAGAAGCACTTCCTTATTTCATAGAGAGTACTCCAGAAACACACCTGGAATTTCCAGTTTTATCTTATCCAGAGAAACCTAAAAGTCTCAATTTGGACAAAACACCCGAATATTCTGGAAAATTGAAAGGCATTAAAGGGCAATACCTCCTCTTTGAGGATAATACGGTTTTCAATATTAGATCTAATGAAGGATATGTAGTATCTATTGTGGTTAACTAACTACAAATCGAATTCCCTGAACTACTGAAAGAGCAATAAGAGCGATACCTACGTATTTGAAGAGTTTTTGTTTGTCTTCTTTCTTTTTATGCTGAAATTTTCGACCCCATTTACCATAGAGCGATAAGATAAATACCTTTCCAATAAAAACGCCGGCAAAAAAGAGCAATAGCACACTAATTGGGCTCATATCCGAGATAGATAAGGCATATTTCTGTAATAGAGAAATGACCAAAATCCAGTAAATAAGAACTGGAGGGTTGGCAAAGGCCAATACGAATCCAGTAATAAAGCGGGAAGGAGACTTCAATGTTTTTTTAAACTTAAGCTTGGGTTTCTTTGGGAGCACAAAGTAAAGGCCTACCAGAAAAAACAGCACAACAAATACGAGCTGCAACCAAGGATTCATAGAAAAGAAATTGGATAAAAACTGACTATAACAAAGTGCTAGAAAAGCCAATATAACTTCTCCAAAACCAGCACCATACGCTACCAACATTCCTTTTGATAATGATTCTTTGGCGGTGGTAGAAATCACAGCCACATTAGAAGCACCCAAAGGAGCGCCTCCGGTGAAGGCCAATAACATTCCGAAGAAAATATATAATAGTATCATAGAATAGTAGTAGGTTAAAGTTTGTAGACCTTACTAAAAGGGTTAAAAATCTTTTAATCTAATACGGTTTTTACTAAGCGGAGTCTACCTTCCCATGCTGTTTTTCAACATTAGTTTCCAGTAGAATCTTTCTTCTTTTTCTTCTTACTGAATAGACCACCTAGGATGTCTTTTACTACTTCCGTGGTTTCATTCTTAGGGATGATGCCAGTATTGTTTTGGGTAGAAGTGGAGTCTGTTGCCTCATTTTTTCCGCCCAGCAGTCCTCCTAAAATATCGGTTCCTTTATCGATAAGGGTTTCTTTTTGTTTCTGAATAATTTTATTCGTTAACTCGCTAATTGCTGCTTTTGTATTCAAGTCTACTTTTGGTGCAGTAAAACTTCCCGAAATACCCACAGGAACATTGACAGTCATCTTATCGGCTTCTGAAGGATCTAATTTGCTAAGAAGTTTGGTGACTTCGCTACCTAAGTACTTAGCAGGGACGTCTAAACTTGCTTTGTAGTTAAGGTTTTTATCTAATCCGTGGGCTCCACTGGCGGTCACCTTAATTCCCTTTACATCAAAATCGAATGGTTTTACGATAATTTGTCCGTCGCTAAAGTCGAAAGCGGTAGTGACATCTTTTAGACTCAGTTTATCCAAATTTAAAAAAGTAATTTGCTCACCTAACTTAGAAAGCAAAGGTGTTTTTTCAGGATTTACTTCTGCGGTTAGAACCTGTGCCAGGGCACTTCCAGCCAATGTGGTTAGGTCTGGCGTGAAATCTTCCTTTAGATTTCCCTTCAGTTGAAGCTTTGTGTTTAAATTACCGTCCAATGCTTTGGCGATAGGAGCAACATATTTTAATAAAGATAATTTTCCGAAGGACTCATCAATATCAATTTTCTGTAAGTCCAAACTCATGTCGAATGTAGGCGTAGTATTTTGTGTACTCACATTTCCAGAGAAAGCCACATCTCCACCAAAAATCTTAGAAGTTACATTGCTTAAAGTTGCAGTTTCATTTGCTATTTTGACGGTCCCTTTTGTGTTGCCTAATTCCAAATTATCATAGATCACTTTCTTTGCATTGAAATTGAGCGTTGCATCGAGAAAATCAGGTATTTTCGAGCCTTCGCTATTAGTTTCTGCATTGGCACCCGCTTCCGCTTCAATATTGGATGAAGTTTCGGCAGACATGAAATCATTGACGTTAAACGTGTTGGACTGCACATCAAAATTTCCTTTTAAATCTTGCTTTGCCATTACCCATGGAATCAGGTTCTGAATACTCCCTGTTGCTGCAATATCGGTTTCACCGCTAGTGGCATTGAGTTTCTTTAAGGTAATATTACCCGGAGACATCTTTATGTTTGCCTCTTGTATATTGATGTTGTTTTGAAAAGCTGGATCGCTATAGGTGAAGCCAGTAAGAGCGGCTGTACCGTTAGTCGTGATCTTTTGGTATTGTTCTGTTTCAATGGAATTCATGTCGAAATTGGTCTTTATATCGGCTGTAAATACTCCAGAAAGCTGTTGTTCCATTTCGAGCGGGAGAACTTTTTCAATTTTTGCAAGATCAAGGGTTCCTTTGATTGCAAGGTCTACAAGTGCGTTTTCGGTTAAATTTCTTATGCTTCCGTTGGTAGTAAATAGTTCGTCATCAATTCTAAAAGACAGTCCTCCAATGTTGAGGTAGGTGTCTTTCACTAAGCCAGTGTCGTTCTTCAATTCAACATCAATGGAAATGTTCTTCACTGTTTTAGGAAGATCAGGATATTTGAAAGAAGCGTTACTGCTTTTTACGCTGATGTCCATTTTCGGGATATAAATCTCATCAACAACACCCTTCAACATTCCATTTACTGCGAAATCTCCTGTGGTGGTAACTCCCTCTAAGTTTTTAACGTAGGTTTTAGGAATCACCGCAAGGAAATTTTTAAAATCGGATGAAGGCGTCTTAAAAGTAAGATCAATTTCGTTGTTACTCTCGTTAACTTTTACAAAACCCTCAAAGGTGAGTGGTAACTCGTTTACTTTGGCTTCATTTTCTAGGAACGTATATTTCTGATTTTCTAGATCTAGTTTAAATTTTGCATCTAAAGAAATGTGGTTTTCGTGGAGGTACTCTACATCCTCAATTCGGAAGCTAACATGAGCATTGGTGGTAGTTTCTAATTCTGAAATTTTCGAAGCTAAGTCACCGTTACCTTCATGATTAAAATCGGTGAGAGTTAAAAATGTCTGGGATTTTTCATCTAAATAATTAATTCGGGAGTCGTTAATTTCGTAATGATCTAGGTCGAATGTGAATCCGTTACTGGCCGTTTCTGCTGTGTTTTCTTCCTCAGTTGTTCCTTTATCGATAGCGATGTCATAATTGGCATTGCCAAGGGAGTCTACTTTGATATTGATAAACGCGTTGTCAAGTTGCAAGGCATCCACTTTAATGGCTTCGTTTTCACTATTAAAAAGTTGAGTAATGCCCATGTCCAGTTTAAGTCGATCACCACTGGCCAATGTGTCTCCTTTAAAGGGTGCATTGTTAATGACACTAAAATTTTTAACTACCACAGCTGCATTTGGAAAACTGCTGAACAGACTTAAGTCCAATTCTTCCCAGCTTACCGTTGCATTGAGATTTTCATTTAAATTTTTCTTCAGTAACTTTTCTAAAGAACCTTTAAATAAAATAGGGGAAAGGAGTAGCAATAGAATGAGTATTCCTAAGACGACACCTGTTATTTTTAAAAACTTTTTCATGATGTTTTAATAAATGAAACCTATCTATTAAATAATGAATAGAGAGGTGATTATTCGGTTTGTAATTGTAATTCTTCGGCTCCTTTCAGTCCAAATTTCTTGCGAAGCCCATATACAGCTACGTACAAAAATGGAGTGTCTATAGCAGCAACCAATACTTTAAAAAGGAATCCGCTTAGCAAGAGTCCGCTAAACAATTTCCATTCAATTTTCCCAAAGCTACACAAGAGAAAAAGAACCGCAAAGGTATCAACAAATTGCGAAAGAAATGTAGAGAAATTATTGCGAAGCCATAGATGCTTTCCTTTTGTAACCCGCTTCCAAAAATGAAAAATTTGAATGTCAATATACTGCGCTAATAAATAGGCCATCATGGAGGCAAAAACGGCCACAACGGTTGCTCCAAATACGGTAGTAAACAATTCGTCATTCACCGGACTCCAAGCAGCGGCAGGCACTGCGTTGGCAACATAAACAATTAACAAAGAGAAAAAAGATGCAAAAATACCAACCGTCACTACTTCATTTGCTTTTTTCTTGCCGTAGACTTCACTAATAACATCGGTAATTAGGAAGGTTATGGGGTAAGGTAAAATTCCGACTGAAATCTCGAAGGTGTATAAGCCGAAGAAATCCCAATAGAAAAATTTTTGAAAGATGAGATTTGAAACTACTAGGGAACAGATAAATAACCCCGCCAGAATAAGGTAGATTTTTTGAGCAAGTAATCTTTTTTTTTGGTCTAACACCACTTAATAAAGTTCTATTTTTTGTGTTTATGTCTTCAATTCTTAGTTGTAAAATTGACGTTATAAATTTGGTGCTTTTTATACTACTTTTCGTTAATTTCGTCCTAAATGTTAAATCTGAAAACCAATTAGACCACAACAAGACATATACCTTTCTTTGGGCAGTAATTTAGGGAACCGCTTTGAAAATTTGCAGAAGGCTGTGGATGCTATCTTTGAGCAAATTGGTAGTACCGTAAAGATTTCCGCGGTGTACGAAACACCTGCTTTGGGTTTTGAAGGCGACGATTTTCTGAATTGTGTGCTCTTAGTGAGGAGCGAAATGTCTTCATCCAAAGTTTTAGAATGTTGTCTCGCAATTGAAAAAAAACTAGGAAGAAAGCAGACGAGTGTCGAAGGGTATAGCTCTAGGGCTATAGATATAGATATTCTCTCGATAGACAATTTGGTTAAAGAGACCAAGGCCCTAAGACTTCCGCATCCAGAAATTCAAAATAGAAAGTTCGTACTTCAACCATTGGCTGAGGTGAACCCGCAATGGATGCACCCTATTTTAGAAGTCAATGTTATCAAGTTGTTGGCAAAGACAATGGATGAAAGCGTGCTGTCTAAACAGTCTAAATGGCTTCGAGATCCCAGAAAGGATTACGATCTTTCTAAACTCAACTACATCGCTATTGAAGGAAATATTGGGGCAGGTAAAACGAGTTTGGCAACAAAAATTTCAACCGATTTCAACGCGAAATTGATTTTAGAACGTTTTAAGGATAATCCATTTCTTCCAAAATTTTATCAGGATCAGGCGCGGTATGCTTTTCCTTTAGAAATGTCTTTTTTGGCGGACCGATATCAGCAATTATTGGAAGATATTACCCAATTCGACCTGTTTAAAGATTGTGTAGTCGCAGATTATGATGCCTACAAATCGTTAATTTTTGCACAAGTTACCCTGGCGGAAGAGGAGTATAATTTATACAAAAAACTCTTTCATCTTATGCATAAAGAGCTAGCCAAGCCTGATGTATATATTTATTTATACCAAAGCACGGAGCGATTGTTGGAGAATATTCGACAAAGAGGAAGAAGTTTTGAAAAGGATATTGAGCCTCAATACTTGAAAAAGATTAACGAAGGTTATTTCGATTTTATTAAGTCACAACCGCAGCATGCTATCAAGATTATTGATATTTCTGAAATGGACTTTGTCAAGAATCGAAAAGACTATCTATATATTTTGAGAGAGATTCTGAAAGAAGATTAGGCTTTTAACGCATTAATTTTTGAAAATATATCCCAAACCACCACTCCTACGCTTACCGAAATATTGAGTGAATGTTTGGTGCCAAATTGCGGAATCTCAATTACGGTGTCGCTTTCAGAAACGACGTCTTGTTGAACCCCTTTTACTTCATTTCCGAAGACGAGCGCATACTTTTTAGTTTCGACCTGAAAATGGGTTAGAGAAACGGCTTCTTCGGCTTGTTCTACCGAGGCTATATGAACCCCTTGTTCTTTTAACTTTTTGATTACTTCGGAAGTGTTTTCTGCGTATTCCCAGTCTACGCTGTCGGTTGCTCCGAGTGCTGTTTTTTGAATATCTTTATGAGGTGGGGTAGCTGTAATTCCGCAGAGATAGATCTTTTCAACTAAAAATGCATCTGCCGTCCGAAAGACTGAGCCGATATTGTTTAAACTTCGGATGTTGTCTAAAATAATGATGAGCGGTGTCTTTCTTTGGGCTTTATATTCTATCGCCGAGATTCTTCCTAATTCGCTGTTCTTTAATTTGCGGTTTTTCATAGGGCAAAAATAGTGCTTCCAATTCAATTTTTGGTCTTAAGTTTTGTCTTGAAGCTATAAGATTATTCATTGATGGAGTCGAAATAAATGGTCAGTTTTGTTAATAAATCTGAACAACTTCAGCTGCGCAGTGCCTTCTGGTACGAGGTAAATTCCCTAATTTTATGGGTCAAATTAAGAAGAGCAAATGGCGAAGAAAGTCACCCCGTTAATGAAGCAATACAATACCATTAAAGCCAAGTATCCCGATGCTTTGTTGCTTTTTAGGGTGGGAGATTTTTATGAAACTTTTGGAGAGGATGCTGTGCGGGCTGCCAAGATCTTAAATATTACGTTGACGGCTAGAAATAATGGGGGTGATATGACCGAGCTAGCTGGGTTTCCACATCATTCGGTGAATACTTATTTACCAAAATTGGTGATGGCGGGTTGTCGAGTGGCGATTTGTGATCAATTAGAAGATCCTAAACAAACCAAAACAATTGTAAAGCGAGGCGTTACCGAGTTAGTTACTCCGGGGGTTGCTTTAAACGATGAGATTCTTCAGAGTAAGTCGAATAATTTCTTAGCTGCAGTACATTTTGGTGCTGCCAATTCGAAGGGGATGCGAAATATTGGGGTTTCATTTTTAGATGTGTCTACAGGAGAATTTCTTACTTCGGAAGGAGATGCAGAGTACATCGATAAGTTGCTTCAAAATTTTAACCCCAGCGAAGTCCTTTTTAGTAAGCAGAAGCGAAAGCTGTTTTCCGATACTTTTGGAGATAATTTTCATGTGTTTCACTTGGAGGATTGGGTTTTTCAAAAAGATTATACGCAGGAAACACTTCAGAAACATTTCGGAACAAAAACATTAAAAGGCTTTGGAGTAGATCATTTGGAAGAGGGGACCGTTGCGTCTGGAGCCGCTCTGCATTATTTAGGTGAAACGCAGCATAATAAATTAGGGCACATCACAAGAGTTGCGCGTATAGCAGAAGATGAATACGTTTGGATGGATCGATTTACCATTCGCAATTTGGAATTATACCATTCTACGCAGCAAAACGCGGTTACATTATTAGATGTAATAGATAAAACTATTTCTCCCATGGGAGGACGCATGCTGAAACGTTGGATGGCACTACCTCTAAAGAACGCTGAGAAGATTACTAGAAGGCATGAGGTTGTAAGTTACTTACTCGATCACAGCTCCGAGTTGGAGAAGACCCAACAGTATATTAAACGAATGGGCGATTTGGAACGACTCATTTCGAAAACTGCGACGGGAAAAATAAATCCGCGTGAGGTAGTACAGTTGAAAAACTCACTAGAGGCGGTGGTTCCAGTGAAGGCATTGGCAGAGCAATCTAAAAATGAATCTTTAAAAATTATTGGCGAGCAGTTAAACGATTGCGAATCTCTCAGAACTAAGATAAAAGAGACTCTTAATGAGGAGTCGCCAGTAAGTATACTCAAGGGAAATGCGGTTGCTTCAGGAGTTTCGGAAGCGTTGGATGAATTAAGAGGCATTGCAGCAGGAGGAAAAGAATACTTGGAAGCCATGTTGAAGCGGGAAACCGAACGTACAGGAATTACCTCCCTTAAAATTGCTTCTAACAACGTGTTTGGATACTATATCGAAGTTCGAAATACACATAAAGATAAAGTTCCGGAGGAATGGATTAGAAAACAAACCCTCGTCAATGCCGAACGTTATATTACAGAGGAGTTGAAGGAATACGAAGCCAAGATTATGGGCGCCGAAGAAAAGATTATGGCGCTAGAACATGAGATTTTTGGTAAGCTTGTGGAGTGGATGTTGCAATTTATTGGCACGGTGCAGCAAACGGCTGCTCTTATTGCCGAGTTGGATTGTTTGTCCTCTTTTGCAACTCAAGCAAAGCAGGCCAAATACACGAGGCCGCTGTTGGATGACACTTTCGATTTAGATATTAAAGATGGGCGTCACCCTGTGATTGAACAACAATTACCGCCAGATACACCGTTTATTTCCAATGATGTGTTTTTAGATCGTGACAACCAGCAGATTATTATGATTACGGGGCCAAATATGAGTGGTAAGTCGGCTATATTACGTCAAACTGCACTTATTGTATTGCTCGCTCAGATGGGAAGTTTTGTTCCTGCGGGAGCAGTTCGTATGGGGTGTGTGGATAAAATATTTACCCGTGTTGGAGCCAGTGATAACATTTCTATGGGTGAGTCTACGTTTATGGTGGAGATGAATGAAACGGCCAGTATTTTGAACAATATTTCGGAAAGAAGCTTGGTGCTTTTGGATGAAATTGGGCGCGGAACTAGCACTTACGACGGTATTTCGATTGCTTGGGCTATTAGCGAATATTTACACGAGCACCCTTCAAAAGCGAAGACTTTGTTCGCGACTCATTACCACGAGATCAATGAAATGACCGAGACCTTTGATAGGATCAAAAATTACAATGTTTCCGTAAAAGAATTAAAAGACAGCGTTTTGTTTCTTCGGAAATTAGTTCCGGGTGGGTCGCATCACAGTTTTGGAATTCACGTAGCCAAGATGGCCGGAATGCCACAGGCGGTATTGCATCGGGCTAATAAGATTTTGAAAAGGCTAGAGAAAAGTCATTCTTCCGAAGAGCTTTCAGACAAAATGAAAGAAATGTCGAAGGAAGAATTACAGCTCAGTTTCTTTAAGTTGGACGACCCTTTGTTGGAGGAAATTCGAGATGAAATACTTCAAACAGATATCGATACTTTAACACCTGTAGAAGCTTTGATGAAACTCAATGAAATTAAGCGAATGTTGCAAAGAAGTGCTTCGATGAAGATGAAGAAGTGATCGACCTTTTTTGAACTTTTTAGTCACTCTTTTTAGAATTAATCTTTTCAATAAATTTTTTGGCATTGGAGTTGTCCGGGTTGAGTTCGAGCGATTTCTGATAACTGAGTTTTGATTTTTTGTACTCCTTGTTTTCAAAATAGGCTTCCCCTAGGCTATCGTGTAAATCAAAATCGTTAGGCATTAGTGCTAAGCCATATTCAAAGATGGTGATCGCGGCTTGGGTGTTATCTTTTCCATTTAACCATTCGTAACCAATGAAGTTAATAATCCAGCCAAAACCCTGTGAGGCTAGTTCTTCTTCCGTTAAATCTTCTTCAGTCCCAATCAATTCTTCCAAAAAGCTTATTGGATTTTCAGTATTGTTATACTTTTCATAATGCTTGCTTCCGGGAGATTCTTTTGAAAATAAATCTGAAAGCATCACATCGCGATTTCCTTTGCTCAATTCTGTCATTAAATCTAACTCAACATATTGTGAGTAGTCGTGAAAAAGGTATAGTCTAATTTTGAGGTTATTTAAATCGTAAATAGTGGAATATTGAGTTCCAAATACCTGAGAGCTGGACATACTTTTCATAACATCACTACAGTATTGGAGAGAAGGACTTGCTGTTGAATTATCCATGAATTGAAGACCGTTTCGAACATTATCAAGATCTACATCACGCTCCGATTCAATTTGCGAGTAGTAAAAATTTGAAAAGATCTTCTCTTCTTCCTCTCCTAAGATTAGTTCGTCTCCTTCTACAATTAAATAGGTTCCAGAATTATCGACAAAGACCAATTGACTGCTAGATAAATAGCTGAGGTTTATTTTTTCAAAGTAGTTTTTAACTTCTTCGGCAGTGCTCATGGTTTGCATGATTTGCTTTACTGCATCACCTATAGGGACCTCTAGTTTTCCTTCTGTGTTTTCTACGGCTAACTCGGGGTTGGCAAAGCCGTCAAAGACCAAACCAGCCGAGTTGATAGCTCCCTGTGCAAATCTATTGAGCTGTCCCATGTACATAACACCGTAGCTACCGTCGATGCCATTTTCGAACCAAAATAGATTGTTAGGACTTAACCAGTCTTCATTGTTTCCCACAATAGTTTTACCATTTTGAGTTATTTTGTGCATGCTGCACCCAATACTTTTGAGGGGTGTGAGTAAAAGGAAGATGGCTAGTAACGAAATGAGTTGATTTTTCATTTTTTCTGAATTTGTGATGAAAATAGTTGTTGGTTTTCACTAAAGACTTCATTTAAATTGAAGTGTTACAAATGAATTGAGATCAGCCAATCAGAAATAACTCGAATACTACAAGTTCTGGGCACTTTTTGCAAGGAGTGCTTTGTCGCACCAATACCAGGCGGCGTCTTTACTGCCCACTTCGTAAGGAGCAAATTTTTCAAATTCCATTCCTACTTTCTTCATTACTTTGATGGATCCTTGATGTTCTTTCATGGCGATAGCAATAATTCGCTCCAATTTAAGCGTATCGAATGCATAAGCCAAAATTGCTCGCGAAGCTTCAGTTGCAATTCCTAAGCCCCAATATTGAGGTAGGAACCGATATCCAATATCGATTTCATCAAATTCGGCTAAATATGCTAAACCAGCCCAACCTACAAATTGATTGCCGTCTTTTAAAACAGTAACCCATCTTCCATATCCGCGATCTGCGTCTCTGGTTTGGAATTCTTTTATCTTAGTATGGATTTCTTTGGTGGAAGTAATAACGTCTTCTCCGGTATATTTTTGGACTTCAGGATTTGAGTGCAGTTCGAGCATGCCCGGAGCATCGTCGGCAACCATTTCTCTTAAAATTAATCGTTCTGTTTCAATTATTATTTTTCCGGTATGCATGAAATATGAAATTAATTATACGTCTTGTCTTTTGCTCTTCCTTTGACGAATTTCACTTGGATCAAAATCACAAAGATCAATCTCGCTTCAAAAACCAGGAAGTTCTAATGGGGTGTCCTAAATGTAGCCAAAAAAATAGAATCGGAAATTTTGGAGGTGAATTTGAGTTTTTTACGAATAGTTAGCAGTGTGATTCGACTCTTCAGTGATCACTGCAGGATCTGTTAGATAGCTTTGTGTGCATGTTTAAGGGTCTTGCATAAGTGAAGCAGCTTTTTGGGAGCGGCTACTTTCCGCTTAACCTGTTATAAAAATTATGTGTCGAAATTAAATTAGGATTAGTTGTTTTTTAGCTCAGTTCTTTTTTAGCAAACGTTATATTAAATGACGGAATATAGATATTCTAATCCTACAAATTCGGTCGATCGATTAGATCTTTTTAGTTTCAAATTGTAGTATTGCCCACCGCCCATATACATCAGCTGAGTCCGAACATCTTTAGTTCTGGGGTATTTATTAACTCTAAATTTATAGTTTCGTCGATTGAATTTTTTAAAATCGGATATAAAAATATCAAACCTCAAATCAGATTTCTGAATTTCTGGATCAAACAATGAACCATTAATATTATCAATCAGGAGTTGCTTGTCAAATCTATCTGAAATTGAATCAAAATTGTGAATTGTAATAGTATTTCCAAATTCGTCGTCAAAAGTAAATTTTGTTTCCTGCGAAGACGCAAATCCGAATGAAATTAGTATTAAGAATACTGAATAAATTAGATTGATAATTTTCAGTTTTATGTCCATTTTTAAATATTTGCCAACGGTTACGTATAACCTTCAGTTACGAGTTAATATGCGTTAATTTTCGGTTAGGTACAGGCTTTAGCAATTCCGAGTGGATTCGAATGTAGTCGAATCCGCCGTAATTTCGGTTATAAATTGTTGGCAACTGGCCTTTTTTTTCATTCAAAGTGCATTTTCATTCCTTCGTGAGTAGCTTTAAATCCCAAGTCTTCATAAAATTTAATTGCCTTTGGTCTTTTTTTGTCCGTCGTTAATTGTAACAAATGTGCATTCCGTTCTTTAGCTCTATTAATAGCCCACTCAAACATTGTTTTTCCAATTCCGAGCCCTCTTTGGTCTTTTCTAATTCTTACAGCTTCTATTTGAGCTCTAATACCACCGCGATAAGTTAGATATTGAATAAATGATAATTGTAAAGTTCCAATAATTTCAGAGTTTTCATTTTCGATTACGATCAGCTCTTGATTTTGGTCAGCATTTATATTTTCGAAAGCGTTATGATATTGAGTCGGCAATGGTGTTTGGAAATTTTCTCTTGTTTTGCCAAGTTCATCATCCGCGATCATTTCCACAATTTTTGAAACATCATTTTTTGTTGCTTTTCTAAATTTCATTATTGATTTCGGTTTTATTAGCTTAGGCCCAACGGTCTCGGCTATGAGTAGTTGCGTGGTATTTACCAGTCAAGTTACACGGAAATTGTAGCGGACTACAACCCTTGAATTCACTACTGTCTCGGCTATTATTTTTATACATTGTTGCCAGTATGTGCTTTATTTATTTCGTTTGACAATCAAATATAGTCCAGTCACTACAATCCAAGAAATTACACAATCAAGTATCAAGTTATTAATGTTCCATCCTGAATTTGGAATCGGACAGTCGACCATAAATTCATGATAATATTCAAATGGAAATCCAATCTTTAACTCATAGTAATCATTAATCCGATGCAATGGAGAATTTATTTGAGTCAAGACCGTTACAAATGAGATTGAGAAAAATACCAATACCGAAAGCATTGTACCTATTGTCAATTTTCTATATGTCTCTCTCGTGTTAATTCTCATTTATCACAATTGCCTTAACCATAAATCTTTTTTGCCCCTTATTCTCAAAGAATCCGTAAGTGTCATTCGTAAACAGATTATTCAAAACGGTCATATCGCTTGCATTCATTGCGCCATTTCCATTCTTGTCCAAGTTGTTAATCACATTTAGGTTGCCAATCTTTTCAAAATTCTCACGAAATTTCATGAAGTCCTTTCTCCAAACTATCAAGCCGTATGAACCTAAAAAGTAAGGCTTAATCTCTGGGTGAATTGACCAAATGTTTTCTAATTCGCTATCCGAGTATTTAAAGAAGTCATTCTTCGTATTTCCAATCCCATAGAATTCACTTTGCAAAACGTCCTCAATCTGAGGTTTATTTTTAGAGTCAAAAGTCAAAGCCGTAAAAGTGAAATTATGTGGGCTACTTTCCTTAAAAACACTGGTACAAATCAAAACCTTATATTTATTATCAAATGCTTTAAATGTTAAAATATCTCCTTGTAATATGTCTTTTATCTTCTGCATTGTCGTTCTTGGCATTACTGGCAACGTCTCGGCTATGGTTAGTGCGGGATTAGAAAGTAGTGAACTTTCGATTAAGTACTTAGCCAAAACTTTTTATTTTGTTTTATCTTTTTTATTCTAAAGCCAAATCAAAAGATTTGGCGGACTTGGTTAAAAGCTATAAACTTCGGGTTAAGCACCAAAACCCGTATTAATTATAGCTATTGTTAGGCATCTGGCTTTTTATTTATTTCTCCCAAATTTTCCGAACAAGTTTAATTAAAGGGAATTTGAATTTTTCTTTTTCTACAATTTCAGATTTCTCTTTAGCTGGTTCAGATTGTACAGTTGTATTTTTGTTTTCTTTATTTGCTTTTTCTCTTTCAGCCATTTCAATTTTCCATAATTCGTCCTCGTCAGGTGGCTGAACTAAATCCGCCCCACCTTTATGCGGAAACTGAACATAGATTTTAGGTGGTTTCGGTAAATCCACTTCACATTCTTTAGAACACAGATTTGCGAGCATAGGAATAGTGTCCGTTCCAATATGCGCGGTAATCCACATTTGGTTTGTCGTTTCGCGTGTCAGTTTTTTATCGCAGACACTACATTTTAAATTATCTCCAAAATACCTCACTGGATTGTGGTCAAGTTTTGGAAATCCCATTCTGTTTTTAAAATTCCCATAAAGAGCTCTTGTACTAATTCGACTGTCTTTTAGTTTTTTACATTTATGAATCTCAAATGGAAACCAATTCAAATCGTAGGAAGTGTAAGGGTCAAAATATTCGAGTGATTCCATTTGCCCGATTTCTGGTGGAATTCTCTTTAGATTACTCCCATAAAGTCCAATTTTCTTAACTTTTTTAAGTTTTCCGATTGATTCGGGTAGAGTGAAAATTTGAGCAAACAATTCGTCACCAAGAGCTTCTCTTGGAACAAACTCATCAGAACCGTTTTCAGCAACTTGATCAACGTATTCACACAACTTTTTCCAAGCAAAAGAATTTCTGTCTTGAACGTCATTTGGTATTTTGGAAATTCTATTATTCACTCTTTGGTTGTGCTTGTGCCTAACGTCTCGTATAAGGAACGTAGGGCAGGTGATAAGCACTTTCGTTTCGGTTTATTACTTAGCTAAATATAAATATTTTGCTTTTATCTTTTTTTTAAATGCCAAATTTTATATTTAGCGACTTTGCAAATGAACACAGACTTTTTGATTAAGCCCAAAAGCCCTATGTTTTTTATACCTTGTTAGCTGCTGGCCTTGTACGCTAATGTTCCTGTAATCTTTTCAGGTTCATTTTTACAAGTGATTTCATAGTCAATTGTAAAATCAGTATGACTTTTTACAAGAATGTAAGAAGGAAAAGCCATAGTCTCATTTGTGTTCAGTTCTTTGAAATCACATTCGATTATTGTTTGATTTGGCTTATCATAGTAATAGTTATACTCAAAGTAATAATTCAACAACGAACGGAATTTATCCTCTTCTTGCCCTTTACGCTCATAGCCAAACATGCCAAAATTTATAAATTGCGGCATTATATTTCTTGGGTAATATTCACTAACAACACTATTTTGATTCTGTTTTAAACTATTAAATAAAAAACTATTATCAGAATTTAAATCTTCTATATTTTGAAACATTTTTGGAATAGGAATTTTTTTTGATTTAATAACTTTAACATTTTCAGGGATAGAAAGTTGAACTCTGATTTCTTCAGTATGCTGTTTCCCTGTATTTGTTATAACAATTGGTAATAAGGATAGTTTCGATAATTTCTTCCAAAAGTCCATTAAATCAAGTAGTTCATTGATTTCCCAGTAAAAATCCTGATATAGATTTTTCTTTTCTTTCTCTATTTCAGCACCTATTAATGTTGTTTTATTTGAAGTTAGTGGAAATCCTATACTCATTGTTTTTGTTTCTTTAAGTTCTCCAAAATTGAAAAATTCTTTTTCGGGCTCAACATTCAGAAGTTTTTTTAATCCTTTAGTTATTAGCTTAATCTCATAACTATTTATAATAACAGGTTCATTACTATACTCAAATGAGCTTTTAATACTAGAGAATGTACTTAAATCATTTATATCGAACTTTTTCTCAAAAGTTTTTACCTTAAAATTATACTTACTGATTTCTTTAAACAATTCTTTTACCTTTTGTTTTTTGCTAATAAAGAGGTTTGAGCTTTTGATATCCGCAATTTTAATATCTGATATTGCCTTTGAAAAATTCTTGTTATGGTAGAATTGAAGTTGGAAGTTCGCTTTGTTTAAAGTTATTTGCTCCGAATAATTATATAAAATCCAGTCGAGTAAATGACTTTCAAATTCACTTTTATGAACGACCTTTCCTATAGTTGAAATTTTAATTATTTGATTTACCATACCATTGGCAATCAATTTTTTTGTTGGATAGTCTGTTAAAATATCCTTTGAGAAAAAGAACTTGTCCACTCCTGCTATTAATGCATCCTCTAGAGTCTCAATATTATTCGGTTCAAAGAAAACTCGTAATTTGCTTTTTATTCTATAAAGACTTTTAAATTTTTCAGGAAACTCTGTTTCCGATTTATCTTTTATCGAGTTGAATAATGATTTTGTTGATTGAGAGGAATTTCCAACTAAATAAATGGAATAAATTTTAGCGTCGTTATAATCTAAAGTAAGATTTTGAAGCCACTTGAAAATATCATTGGTGCTAAAATTATTAATTGACGATTTTACTTGACTTACTTCTAAACTTTTGTCAGGAAAAGTCCAAATAATATCAACTTTATCGTAATCTGTTTTGGGTTCGACACAGATTGAATTCCAATTACCATTCAAAGATTTCAAGACAGCAATTAGTGATTGAAATAAATATCCTCTAATACTTTCTTGTCCACTCATATTTTTTTTTTGGCTTGCAGCTAACGTCTTTGCATATGAGCAGTGCGGAGGAAGAAAGGCATTAGCCTTTCGGACGGACACAAGCTGATTTTTACAAATTTCGATTATTAATTTTTTTAGCAATAAGTCGAATTTGTAAAATTCGGCTGTCTCCCAAATATACCCTAACTTTTAATTAAGCACAAACTCTAGTATTGCTTATATGCGTTGTTGCCCACAGTAATTCCTCAACTGATTTTCAATTTTTGTGTATATCTCATTTAAGTCGTTATCACTTTTTAAAGTCTCAGATTTTTCTAAAAAGTCTAATGCTAAAGCACATTGGTTTTCATCATTAAAATATCTGATTGCCAAATAAAAATTCGCATAAGCAACCCAATATTCAGAATCCGTATCACTTTGTAACAATTTTAAAATCTTTTCTGCATCGACATATTTTTCCAAAGCCAATAAAGCTCTTGCCTCATTAATATAATTTGGCCAATATTTATCATCAATTTTTCTTCCTTTTTGAAAAGTTCTTATAGCCTTAGAATATTCCTTTTCTGCGAGTTGAATTGTTCCAAGTTTGTTATACAAAACTGTGTTCTTTTCAATCAGTATTGCTTTATTAAGTTTCGATTTTGCACTTTCAAATTCTCCATCATCATATTCGTCGTAAGCTTTATCAAATAACTCTTGTGCGTAATCATCCACAATTTCTTGATTTAAATCATCTTGAGGGTGATGGCTTTTAATTGGCTCAAGTTTTTTTCCACAACTGATAAAAGTCAGAACTATCAATAAATTTTTAATGAGAATGATTTTTTTCATTATTGTGGGCAACTTATTTATATCAGTATATTTTACATTCATATCTCTCCAAATCGGGTGGCTATGAATGTAAATAGTTAGTTTTTAAATATCAATAGAAAATATAAAAAAATAAAAATAGTGGGGAGAAAAATACTAGAGAAGGAAAGTTACTTATTTTTTTGAAATTAGCGTTTAGTTCCTTGAAAAGAATTAGTGGTGTTAAAGGGATGAGAAAAGATACAATAGAGGTTGTTCCAGTCTCAGTGTTAGATTTTCACAGCTTCCAATGTAGAAGGAATCGATACTTTTAGAGTGAAGAATGTATACAGTTGCCATAGAAATAAAAAACTCCCTTAGTATTAACTAGGGAGTTTTTGTACTGAAGACGGGTCCCGATAGCTATCGGGATGAACCCGTACTATGAATCCGACGTTAATAGATATTTGTTTGACCTATGTTGTACCCAAACAAAAAAGCCTCCAAGTTATAATAACTCGGAGACCTTTGTACTGAAGACGGGTCCCGATAGCTATCGGGATGAACCCGTACTATATTTTTGCCGCAGTTTTTCTGATATTTCTGGATACTTGGTTAGATTGATTATATAAGTTCTACTTTTCATTGACTTTATATGTTGTTCAATTTTTCTAGCTGCTTTATACTCTAGGTTGTTTATTGCATAGAATAGTTTCCAATCCTTGGTTCTTCTAGTAAAACTACTTTTGAAACAGAATTTCTGATGCTGTTCCAGTCTCAGTGTTAGATTTTCACAGCTTCCAATGTAGAAGGAATCGATACTTTTAGAGTGAAGAATATATACAGTTGCCATAGAAATAAAAAACTCCCTTAGTATTAACTAGGGAGTTTTTGTACTGAAGACGGGTCCCGATAGCTATCGGGATGAACCCGTACTATGAATCCGACGTTAATAGATATTTGTTTGACCTATGTTGTACCCAAACAAAAAAGCCTCCAAGTTATAATAACTCGGAGACCTTTGTACTGAAGACGGGACTTGAACCCGTACGTCCTAATGGACATTGGATTTTAAGTCCAACGTGTCTACCAATTCCACCACTTCAGCGTTTCTATCTGTTTAACTAGATAGACTTGGTATGTATTTTAATCGAACCTCTTTAAAAACCGTAAGCGGCCACTAAGTGAGTCGAAGTGAGCGAAAAACGGGATTCGAACCCGCGACCTCCACCTTGGCAAGGTGGCGCTCTACCAACTGAGCTATTTTCGCGAGTGTTTTAAAGAACTTGCTTCCATATGAAAGCGGTCGCAAATTTAAAACTTTTACTGCAATTGCAAAGTATTTTGGATTAAAATTTACTGCTTATTTTTATTCTACTTCTAAATTAGGGAGGATGCTTTATTTAAAAGACTAAGCTTTAGAGCTTATCACTAAATATATTCTTGATCTCATCATCAACCTCGTCTGCAAGAACTTCTTTGGTGGAGGCTCTTTTTCTAATGCGCAATGAGATATAAAGCAGAAAGAATAATATTGGTAGAATTACTGGAAGCGAATACCAGAAGTCGTATTGATCGATATAGCTCAATTTATGATTAAGTACACCAGACAATTGAAACAAGAACATCGTAAAGGGAACTAAAATGGCATATTTCCACCAATTACGACTCGTTAAAAACCAAATTCCAGTAAGAACTACAAAGGTGGATTTTGTAAATAAAGAGTGTAGGTAGAAAGAGACATTTCTATAATTACCAGAATAAATCGTTCCAAAAACAGTATCCCATTCTTTCGAATCTGTAGGAGCTAACCGATACAGGTAAAAAAGGAAAGGTGTCGCTATCAATATGATTGAAAGCAACACCCCTACAATGTAGTTTTTCTTCTTATCCGTTTGGATCTGGTTCGTATTGGTCTTTGTCGATTTGTTGTTCGTCACTAGTGATTGCTTCTGGGGTACAACTTGCAGTTAGTACTAGTCCTGTTACGGCGAATATAAATAATAATTTTTTCATGAGGATAAATTTTAAGTTATTTTGTCCTACAAACATAGGCAGAACTCTTAAAAATTTAGGGGTGTTAAATCGAGGAAGTTTTGTGTAACTTAGGTAGTATTTTCGATGTCTTGTTTGGTTTATCCGACGAACGACATCAAAGATTCGACGTACAACTCACCTGAAAATGAAGATGTTAAAATGGCATGCAACGAATTTGCGATGATTTTAGTATGTCTTAGAAAAAATAAAAAAGTTTTGAACAGATAAACGGGGGTTTTCAACAATTAAGACGAGGTTCAGGAGTCTCAAATTATACTCAAAATGACCTTTTCATATGGAGATTATCTCATTTTCATCATCACATTTTCATACTTGAATGATGTTTCATTTTTAAACTGAAAAGAGGAGGTAATTGAAAAGGTGTCCGTTTTTTTAATTAGAAGTTAATGGGATGGATTGGTTTTTTTGATTTTTGCAATATCAAATATCAATTAGATTATAAATCCAATTCACAAGCATATTACCCAAGGGAAAATAGAGCCCGAAGAACATGGCCATTCCAAGCGCGAAAACATGAGGGCCAAATAATTGGTCTAGGATGTTGTTTGGGTAGATATACGAGGTGCCTAAAGCATACCCTCCAAATTCTAAAAGACACATAGCTATGAGACCATAAGCGTATTGATTGAAAAAAGAATATTTCCGAAGAAAAATAGAGATAGGTACCATGTATAAGATATAAACAGTGATAATTTGCCACCAGTAAGTGAACTTTGCAATTTCTACTTGCTGTCCAAACCAGTTCATTCCCAACCCCCAAAGAAAGTAGACGGTAATGTAGATCAAAACCCGCTTTGGCTCTGTGTTCTTTAGTTCTTGAAGGAGTTTTGCAACCATAGAATTTTCTTATATTGGAATGATTTACACGAAAAAAATAAAGGTAGAACAAAAATTTTAGCTGAAAAAAATTATAAATATTACAGCAAAGAAGCATCTTCCCGTAGATGATATGCGGTTAAACCGTATTGCTTAGTCGTTAATTTATCTTATTTTTCCTTAAACTATTGGGTTTCCAGTAGTTGTGTATTTACCTGACAATTAATTATTTAATTATTTCCCCACAATAATGGAGTATCCCTATGTTATTATCGATCAAGACCCGAAGAGTGTAAGCACGATTCAGTTGGTTTTTGAAAATTATTCAAATTTTGCCTGTGTTGGTATTGCTAGCACAGAAGAGCACGGTTTGGATTTAATTTTAGAGCGCATGCCTGCTCTTGTATTTTTAAATATTGAAATGGCTGGCTCACAAGCCCAGAAAACGCTTTTTCATCTTATTGATGTATTGCGAAATTACATGACCAAGCTGCCAGAATTTGTAGTAATGGCAAGCACACCAGACTATGCGGTTGAAGCAATAAGAAATGGTGTTCTGGACTATATTTTGCGACCAAGCGATTTTCGACTTCTGCGCAGAACTATTTTACGTTTCCAAAAAGAGTCGAGTTTTAGACAAGATAATACCCTGTGTTTTAAATCCTACGGAGATTATCGATTTATTAATGCAGATGAGGTGTTGTACCTGAAAGCTGATAGTAATACAACAGATTTTGTAATGGCTAACGGAAGTACAGTTGGAGCATATAAATCGCTTAAGTATTTTCAGGAATCCCTTCCAAAGCATTTCGTTCGTATTCACAACAGTTATATAGTGAATACCAACTATATTTCAAGAATTCATTTTGGGAAATCGAGATGTGACGTGCAAAATTCCAATAGCTCAATTCCATTCTCTAAGTCTTATAGAGAGAACGTTGAGTTTATTAAAAATCTTCTTTCGAACAAAAGTTTTATAAGTGTGTAAAACTCATAATATAGGTGTTTACCCGTATACGGCCTACATTCACATTTAAGAGACGAAATCCCACAACTTACGGGCTCTAAGGAGACTATTTTTCTAAAAGTCTAAACTAAATTTGCACCGTACAAAGGCTTAAACTTAAAGGTATGCAGCTTCTTTTTAGTTTAAATCGTTTGACTCCAGATCTCCAAATTTGAGATCTAGTTATTAACCAATTGAATCTAATTTAAGTTTTCCATAGCGAGCCAATATATAATGAAGTTGGTATGGAAAACAAGTACAAAGTTAAAATCTAAAAAATCATGAAAACAATCAAACACGCAATTACTTTATTACTTCTCGGACTATTTTTAATTTCTTGTGAAACTGAGAGCCTGTTAGAGGATGTAGCTTACGATAGTAATTCTGAGGCCATGTTAGAGATCGAAAATGAGACGGACTTAAACAGAGATGGTGAAGATTCTCAAAATAGAACCGATGGAGACGATGATATGCCAGACGACGATCCAGGAAGAACCGATGGAGACGATGATATGCCAGACGACGA
>CANLXN010000013.1 GCA_947495135.1 uncultured Flavobacteriaceae bacterium | reverse complement strand
TGAGCATCCAAAATGACCTTGTTTTGTATTCTAAAGGGATTTAAGGTATATTCAGGCATCGTTAGCGAATACCAGCATTCGGCCAAATAAAATAGCTCTAATTAAAAAGAACTTTATCGAATTTTCTTTTGATGATGATTTGGATAATGGCGAGGAAAAAGTGCCAGATTATAGAAAATTCGAATCACTGAATTCAGCAGAACAATATTATTTAGCTTCCTAAAATCCTTCTGTGCCTATAGCTATCCGAATTCTATTCAGTTGGTATTTCTCAATGAAGTGCTTAAACAGGCCACAAATCTTATGTAAACTACTTGTTATAATACTTGAAAACCCAGAAACCGAGTGAATAAAACGATATTTGAAATCACCAAAATGGATTGTCCTTCAGAGGAAAATCTAATCCGAATGAAATTGGACGGAATCTCAAGTATAGCGAGTTTGTACTTCGATATTCCGAATCGAAAATTGACCGTATTTCACAGCAACGAAATTGATCAAATTGAAAAGTCGGTTATCGAGCTAAATTTGGGCGGAAAGAAAATCTCAACGGAAAAAACTGATCAAACGGAATTCGAAGAAAATGCAAACCAAAAAAGGCTACTTTGGACTGTACTTGTAATAAATTTTGTCTTTTTCATTCTCGAAATGACAACGGGAATTATTTCAACATCTATGGGGCTCGTTGCGGACAGCTTGGATATGCTTGCCGACAGTTTTGTTTACGCAATTAGCTTGTTTGCAGTTGGCGGCACGTTGATTAAGAAAAAACGAATTGCTAAGCTTGCTGGATATTTTCAAATAACACTTGCGATTATTGGGTTTGTAGAAGTTTTGAGAAGATTTTTTGGAGACGAGAAACTTCCCGATTTTTCAACAATGATTATAGTTTCGATTTTTGCCCTTATCGCAAATGGGATATGTCTTTACATTTTGCAAAAGTCAAAGAGCAAAGAAGAGGCACATATGAAAGCGAGTATGATTTTCACTTCGAATGATGTCATTATTAATTTGGGAGTAATAATTGCAGGGCTTTTGGTAAATTGGTTGAGTTCGAGTAAACCTGATTTGATGATCGGAACCATCGTTTTTGTGCTGGTAATTCAAGGCGCATTTCGCATACTGAAATTGAGCAAGTAAAAGGAAGACGTTACTTAAAAAAGCATGTTTAAAAACGTAATTCCTATTGGCTTTCCGAGAGAATTTTGCTTGTTTACGAACTATGTCAAATTTAAAACTTAGATTTTTGAATCGAATAAACAAAACAGACTAAAACCTGCTCTCGATTAAATTTCTATCTTTAAATTAAAATAGGTTGTGTCGAGAGTAGTAGCTCTATGGAACTAATTTGCTTATAAAAACCGTTGGCAACAAGGAAAACCAATCATGAAAAACGTAATTATAGTCATTTTAATAATAATCAGTAGCCCTTCATTTTCACAAGAAGGAGAATTTGTATTTGAATTTAATAGCTTCAAGGTGTTTAAAGAGGTTAACGAAAAAACATACAAAATTTTCAATAGTGAAAACGAACTGATAATAGAAGATTTGAAATATGTGAATTATGCAGGATATAGTAGTAGTTTACAGGTTTTAGATAAAAATAAAAACCTTATTTACTTTGATCATAGTTTAAATAAAATAGAAACTCCTAAAGAGGAAAGTATAGGAGTCTGTGGTACGGTTGCATATTTCAAACGAAAAATTATTGAAGACAAGGAAAACTATTTAATTGAATTTACAGAAGACAAGTCGGTTTATGGCGAGGGAATTAAGAAATCGATTGTAGATACTATTTCTAGAAAAAGTGTAAAGGAAATTTACTTTGCTAACTTAAAAAACGAAATTGATTATGACGAGAATTTCGACTTTCCCACTTATTTAATTTTGGATTTAGGCGATAAGTTTGGAATAAAACAAGGAGAATTAACTGAATACTTCGATTCTGTAGATTTAAAAGATCCATTCGCTATAAAAGTGAGAATAAAAGACTCTTTCGGATATTATGGGATTACTGAAGTTGATTATGAAAACTTGGGTGATTTTGAATATAATCTTGCGAGTTTTATAGATAAAAAAGGGAATACGGGCTATATTGACTTAAAAGGTAACAAATACTAAATACAATTGTCAATTCAGCAAATTCCGCTTGTCTAGATTGCTATCGGGATTCTCTCTGTGATTTGTTTGCAAAAGTAAGTTGCTCAATCAAGAAACTGGTCATACAACAACATTGCCGACAACCTAAACAAAACCCTTTAGGGAACAACACTTTTTAAAACAATTACATAAAAAGTAGAACAATTCAATTAAAGAGATTTAGACTGAAGACGGGTATAATTAATTGCTTAGTAATTGCCTACTTACGAGCATCGCTATATCCTATTAACTTTCGAGAAGCTATTCAGTTTGTATTTACTAAATTAGGTGTTTAAGACCGCTAACTAAGCACACAAACTCGCTGGAGCTAATATTAGAATAGGCAGGAGAAAATAGTTGGAGTGATAATTAAAATAGTAAAACTACTAAAAGGTGACTTAAATGAAGAATGACATTAGCAGAACCGATTACCTCGCATTGCAAAGGACCAAACTAGCAAATGAAAGGACATTCTTAGCGTATTTTCGCACTTTCTCTGTCCTTTTGAGTTCAGGGTTAGCCATTATAAAAATTGATATCTTAGAAAATCTTATTGGGCTGGGATATTTCTTTCTATTCACCTCGTTTGTTGTTATTATTATTGGAGTAGTTCGTTTTCTCTATGTTAAACGAAAACTGCGAAAAGCATTTTTTATGGATAAGAAATGAAACTATCGTCAGTAATGCAGCGGCAAACCGCTAAAATCTTTTACCTAGAACTTAGCCATAAGCGAACAGACCAATTTTATAGAAAACAGAATGAAATATAAAATTTTATCGATATTACTTAGCCTAGTCATCTTATCTTGTAGTAATGGTGATGATGAAAATAATGAACCATCCAATCAGTTTGCTGGGATGTGGGAATTAACAGAACTTAGAATGAGTGTAGCTCAGGATAATAATTTAGATGGTACATTCTCCGCAAATCTTTTGGATGAAATGGATTGTTTATTTGCCACAATTAATTTAAAAGAGGATTTTACATTTACGCGTGTAGTTATTGGTCTTGACATAAAATTAATAGCAGAAGACACATATATGTACACATGTACTACCACATCTACTGTTAGTGGTACTTATTCGATTACACAAGATGGGATCGATTTTAGCTCGGGAGGTGATTTATTTTTTGAAGGAAATAATTTGGTTTTCGAATCTGGTTCTCCAATTCCTGAATTCGAGAAAGTCATATACTCAAAGTTAAATTAAGAGAATGCTTTGGGGATAACATAGGTTGTAATGCCAGCTATTAGCAATACCATTTTAGGTTTTAACCCAAATCAGCTGGGTTCGAAAGTAGGTCTTCGTATAAAACGACATGGATTGTGATCATAATCACAAAAGCTTTGGCTCAAATACCATATTCTTGTTAGAAAATTTAAACGGAAAAGAATTGTACGCTGAAAATGAAATGATACTTCGAAATACATTGGATAAATTCAATGTACTGAACGATACAGAATTTTCAGAGTTTTTGAACGTCTGTAAATATGAAGCATTTTCAAAGAGAGAATTTCTTTTAAAGTCTGGAAATTACAATCATGGGATATATTTTGTTCTATCGGGCTCGGTAGGGCTTTTTGAGTTAATTGATGGAAAGGAAATGTACCAAAATTTCTTCTTGAAAAACGAATTTGCTCATGAATTAAAAAGCTTGACCACCCAAGTACCTTCTACAAAGAATCTTCTTGCGTTGAGCGACACCACGGCGTTTCATTTGAGCAGAAAGGAACTTCTAAAGCTCTATGAAAAGTCTGCGTCATTTGAAAGATTGGGACGCAAACTCTTAGAGCATATTTTGAACGGACAAAACGAAATATCATCCGTAGTTCAATCTTTAAAACCCGAAGAACGTTATTTATATCTAGAAAATAACAGACCTAACCTCTTAAATACAATACCTCTCACTTATTTGGCATCTTATTTAGGTTTGGCCAGAGAAACACTAAGCCGAATAAGAGCAAGAAAATAGCCTTTATCCTTTTGTGATTTTGGTCACGGAAATTCACTTCATCATAGAATAGTTTTACAGCGTAATTTAAAATTAAAATACTATGAAAAAATTATTAATGGTCTTCCTTACTATTATTTCCTTTGGATACACCAGTTGTAAAGCTCAATCACAAAACAATACCATGAAAATAGAAAAAGAAATAAAAAACGTTGTAGAAACTTTCGTTAAAGCCGGAGAAGAAAGAAACGTGCCTATGTACAATGATATTTTACATGAAGATTTTCGAGTAATCGCGAACCGGTATCCAACTTCTGATAAAACATCGATAATTTCGGGAGCTGGTTATATTGCTTTGATTACAAAGAAGGTTATTGGCGGAACAAAATATGAGGTTATCTTCAATAATATCAATATTGCAGAGCACTCTGCTACTGTTATGGTAGAATTAAAGGCTGAAAAAGGCGGGCAGTTGGTTACTTTTCTTTTGGTTCAAAATCAAGAAGATAGATGGCAAATTATAGCAAACATGGCAACTCAAAAAAAGTAATTACCGAAAACACAATGAAATAAGTAGTTGACCATAGCGGACATAAAAAATGCATTACAAGCGTAAGCCAATTGGTTTGCGTTTTTTTTATCTTTTTTCTATAGAAGTGGTATCACTTTTAAATCCGCAATGTCGTTGAATGACTTTTCCCGATTAAATTTCTATATTTATTTCTTAATTCAACACTTTGAAATAGCTAGCAAAACTCGTCGTTCCCGTTCGCGCGTAGCTCACTTCCATTTCGCGTGCAAACCGTGGTTTTAATTTTTAAAGAATAAATATGAAAGATCAAATACCTTCCAAATTCTTTTATTTTATGATCCTATTTCTGGTTCATATATCGGTTTTCTCTCAAGAACTAAAGCAAGAAAAGATGGAACAACTAGGCTTTATGATTGGAGAATGGGTTGGTACCTCAAAACTTTATGAAGATGGAGTTGTTTCCAAACAAGGTTCAGCGTACGAAAATATCTCTTACGATCTCGATAAGAGCATTCTGGTAATTGAATTGAATACAGCGTTTTTACAACTTCATACCATCATCTATTACGATGAAAAAGACCAGAAATATTACTACCATAGATTTTCTAAAAATGGAGCAGCTATGTATCCTGCAGAATATACAGATGGTCAGCTCATTGTGTGGAGAGATGAAAACACTCGGTTTTTTTTCGGTGCAACTCCTGAGGGAGGCTTTCGAGAATATGGAGAGCAATTGATTAATGGTCAATGGACAATGTTTTTTGAAGATACTTTTATTAATACAAAATAAGGCTTAATGATGCGAACCAAACAATGGTTACTTTCTATATACTTATTCGTAAGCACTAGATCAAAAATTAAAACATCAATAAAATGGAGATTGCAATAAGACCATTAACAAAAGAATTAAAAGACGACTATTTGTTCTTTTTTGATAACATAATTTTCAAAGAAAATCCGGATCGGTTAAAATGCTATTGCTACGACTATCATTTTACTGGAGATGTAGAATCATGTACACGCGAAATGAGTCGTTCTTCGGTCATACATCTTATCAACGAAAATAAGCTTACAGGATATTTGGCTTTTGATAATGGCATACCCATAGGATGGTGTAACGCAAACAACAGGTTAAACTACCAACGATTACTAAAAGACTACGATTATATTGATAATCCAGATGATAAGGTTTGTTCAATCGTTTGTTTTTTAATACATCCCGACTACAGACGAAAAGGGGTTGCTCAACAGATTCTTGATAGGGTTATTTCAGATTATTCGAATTCAGATTTCGATTACTTTGAGGCATATCCAAAAAAAGATGAATTATCGTGCGAAGGAAATTTTAAAGGTCCATTGGAATTATTCAAAAGATACGATTTCAAAATAAATAAAGAGTACGATAATTATTATGTGGTTAGAAAAAAAATAGAATAACCACAGTTGTAACAATGCACATTGCGGTGATACTTATTAAAGCCTAGCCTTGCCGAATTTGACATCATCAATAAATGAAAAAGTATTTACCGATTATTCTAGTTTTAGCATTTATCAAACTAATAATTCAATGGTTTGGAAATAAGAATTACGGTTTTCATAGGGATGAATTACTTCATTTGTCGGTTAGTGAACATCTGGATTGGGGGTTTATGGAGTTTCCACCTCTTATTGGCTTCATCGGAAAGATAGCCTATTGGTTTTTTGATTACTCACTCGTAGGAGTTCGTCTTTTTCCAACACTTGCGGGTGTTGGGATTCTAGTTTTATGCTGTTTAATCGCTAAAGAACTTGGTGGGAAATCGAAAGCTATTCTACTTGCGGGAATCTGCATTTTGTCGTTTCTACCTTTTTATCGCAATCATACGCTCTTCCAGCCCGTCGCTTTCGATCAATTATTCTGGACATTAGGATTTTACTTTCTAATTAAGTTTATAAACTCGCAAAACAAAAAGTTCCTGATTCTTTTGGGAATTACTTTTGGTTTAGGGTTAATGAATAAATACACCGTATTAGTTTGGTCTTTTGGACTATTTATTGGTTTGTTTTTCTATCAAAAAGGAAACCTGTTTAAGAATAAGTGGCTTTATATTTCGGCCTTATTATCGTTACTTATTTTCTTGCCTAATATTATTTGGCAAGCACAAAATGATTTTCCGCTTCTAGGACATTTGCAAGCGCTTAATGAAAGTCAGTTAGACAACATAAATCGGATGGAATTTGGTTTGGAACAATTAAACTTTCCATTCACGCTTACGATTAGTCTTTTTGGGTTGTTCGCTTTAATCGTGGGTAAAGACTTAAAAAAATACAGAATTGTTGGAATAGCATCAGTAGTAATTTTTATTACGATGTGGCTACTTAATGCTAAAGCGTATTACGTGTTTGCCGTTTATCCAGTTCTTTTCGCAGCTGGGGCGGTTAAAATTGAATCGCTATTTTCTGGAAAGCCAATTTGGGTATATCCAATAGCCATAATTACGTTGGTTCCTTCAATTTATTTCATACCAGAGCTTACGCCAATTCTTCCCATAGATAGATATGTTGAATATGCAGATTTGAAAGAAGATAATGGAAGAGTTGAATTAACTGGAGATTATGCAGATATGTTTGGTTGGGAAGAACAAGTGAAGTTGGTAGATAGTGTTTATCAATCGCTTAGTCCTAAAGAGAAAAATAATTGTGTTTTATGGGCCGAGAACTATGGAGAGGCAGGAGCGCTTAAAATACTAGGAAATAAATACCATCTGCCAAACCCGATAAGCAGACATGGAAGCTTTTGGACCTGGGGACATGGAAATAAAGATGCAGATGTATGGATAAGTTTAGGAAACGAACAAGAATCTGTTGAATATGTATTCGAAGATATTGAGCTGGTCAAAATTATAACGCATCAATACGCTATCGGGGAAGAGAATGGAATACCGCTCTATATTTGTCGAAAACCGAAAGTTAACATCGAAAAATGGTGGAAAGATTATGAAGAACATATATTTGACTAATTAAATACACGCAGCTTCACCGAGGGTTAATTGCTCTACCAGTTTATACAAATGAAAAATGTAATAACCCATATAGTTACCATAATAACATTTAGCGTTTTTGTACAGGCATAGATGAACAAAATAAAATAATTGATAACCCTACATAGACGGATAACTTTCGCATTAACCGAAGTATATCGCTTATTTTTGGGAAACCTATATACACAAGATCGTTGGGGATAATTTAAAACAACAGAAAACAAAATGCATTACGCCAAAAATAGATCCTTTATTTTATTAAGTATTTTAATACCTCTGATGTTTGTTCAGTGTAAAACGAATAAGCAGGAAAATGAAGTTGTAAATATCGAAAAGCCAACTTCTACTATAGATGAAAATAGAAGTTTTAAAGAATACTACACTTCTGGAGAACTTAAAACCGAAGGGCAGTTTTATGACGATAAAAAGACCGGAAAATGGGTGTCTTATTACGAAAATGGGGAGGTAAGTTCTGTCAGAAATTATAAGGCTGGTAAAGAAGACGGATATCAAAAAGTAGATTATTCTCAAGTTCTATACATGGAGGGATACTTTAAAGAAGGAATAAAAGTTGGAGATTGGAAGAGCTATTTTAAAGAGAATAATCAGTTAAAATATCTAAAACGCTTCGATGATTACGGTAAGGCCACTGGTGAATGGAAAAGTTACTATGATAGTGGGGAGCTATCTAATGTTGAAAACTATATGAATAATAAGGCCAATGGCAAACAGACAGAATATTTTAAAAATGGAAATATAAGCAGTGTTGGTGAAAAACGAAACGGGCAAAATGATGGGATTTGGAAATTCTATTATGACGATGGAGCTTTGCTTTGCGAAAGAGAGTTTAAAAATGGAGTAGATAGTGGAAAGTATATTCAGTATTTTAAAAACAGCAAAATTCATAAAATAGGGACCAAAGAAAATTTTAAAAAAGTTGGAACCTGGAAAACCTACAATGAACAAGGTGATTTAATAGAAACCGTTACTTACGACGATTAGGAGCAAAGGTCGGTGTCTGAATAAAAGCAGTGATTTTTATCGCACCGACCAAAGATAATTCCACTGGAAATAAGAAAATAGATACTGTCAAAAATGTAGGTCACGATTAGTATAAGATATCTTTGGAAAAATACGAAGCAGGTCAATTCATAACCAGAACGGCCTAAATACACTAACTATTAATACTTTATCTTTACAGGGAGCATAGGTTCTGCGCAAAACAATAACTTTTAATATGCAGCATTACTTTTGAGAGACTATTTCGATACTATTGTGGGCACTATGAAATACATAACAATTTTTTTGCTTTTGACGCTGATAAGTTGCAAAAACAAAACCAATACAGATTCTATAACAGAAACCGAAACGATTATAAAAACGGAATCCAAGGTAGAAACTGAAATAGAAGACGGAATCGACGAAACCGTTTATGAAATGTGGGATAGTTTTACTGCATCCAATCCCGAATTTAAATCAGAAGCAGTACCAGATTCTGATTCTTTTCATAATAATGAATATGATGCAAATCGCTTAGCCGATTTAATTGTAAACGGAAAAAAGAAGGCAGGTTCTAGCTTATATTTTTGGTTTAAAGAAGCGAACGCCGATTTACCGAAAATTGGAACTAAAACTATTGTGACTAATTTTGACGGTAAAGCTAGAGCAATAATTGAGATAACAAAAGTAGATACTATTCCTTTTAATAAAATTCAAAAGGACTACGCCGAATTAGACATGGGAACTACTATTGAACCCCTCAAAAAATGGAAAAAAGCACACTGGGAATTCTTTGAGAGCGCATTGGGACAAAGCGGGGATAAGCCAACAGAGGAAATGCTAGTGGTTTGCCAATGGTTTGACACCATCTGGCCAGAATAAGACGCATTTAAAAAATCTGATGAGTGCCTCATTTAATTGGGCATGGGATGATTTGGTTGGAATTGACGGAAAGGAATTAGGAAACCGAATATTTAAACGGGCATCTGCATGGCAAAACAGAGAATCAAAATAGGTAGCGAATAATGAGTGCTAAAACAATTAGAGAGTGTCTCTTAGCACTCCCTAAATGTTTTATATACTATCTCCTCACTATTCTCTCTTGTTTTCTAAAAATATCTTACCAGATTTTTAGTTCTGTTCTTTTTCATCTTCATCTTCAGACTCTTCGGGTTGAATAAATTCGGATTGATATTTTTCTAAAAACTCTTTCTGTCTGGCAATCATTTGTTGCCTTATTTTATCAATATCTATAAAATCTTGTCCGAAACTACTTCCGAAAAAATCGTCATTAAAAAAACGGTTGCTGAAAAGTGAATCTGGAGAAAAAACATCTTCGAACCCTTCATTTTCAAATTGTGAAAAATTAGTATAGAATCTTGATTTGAAGGAGCTCATAATACTATCTCTATCTACAGAAGATAGATTGTCATACTGGTTATTAGAAGACCATGAGTATATGTTATCGTATCTTATTAGATTACCGTTTTCGTCAAATTCTTTGTCTACTTTCCAAGTGCCTTTGGGCTCTTCAACAATGGTGTTTTCTATCTTTTTTGTTTCTTCTTTGTTTATTTTGCTTTTTTGTCCGTTGCAGCTAAAACTCAATATGGCTAACAAGAATAATAAAATATGTTTTTTCATCATCTTAGGTTTTAAGTTAATTATTACCTCGAGCTTAATAGCTCTTTTTTATCGTACTCTATTTATTCGAAAGAGGCCAGTGTTTCGGCCTCTTTCGTTAAAATGGAATCAGAAACTGGATTAATTATGAAATCTCAATAGTTCTCGGTGGCTTTTGCTTCGCCTCCTCTTTTTTAGGTAAGACAATGCCTAAGATTCCATCTTTATAGCTGGCTTTAATCTTATCCTCATTTACACTTTCTGGTAAGGTAAAGGTTCTTTTAAAGGAAGAATATCCAAACTCTCGAAGTGTGTAATTATCTTCTTTCTGCTGATTTTCGTCCTTTCGTTCTGTGGAGATACACAATACTTGATGTTCAATGTCAATATGGAAATCGGATTTCTTTAGGCCTGGCACGGCCATTTCCACCATAAAATCGTCTGCTGTTTCTTTGATATTCACTTTGGGTAAAGTGATACCGGTGTTAAAATTTGAAGTAAATACCGATGGTAGATCTCTATTAAAGATATCGTCTATCCAATTAGACAAAGTTGGGAAGTTTACATTTGAATTTGTGTTTGATAAACTTCCATTTTTAGGAACAGTTACTAGCTTGTTCATAATTAAAAAATTTAAATTAAACATTATTTCAAATCTGAAATCTTACCGATTTCAAAACAATTATTACAAATAAAATACCAAAACCAATCAGTGGTGTTTTATTCGAATATTTTATTTAAAAGTTGCGAGTATCAATGTCAAATATTCACAATAGTTGTCATTTTTTCAACTAGTTAAATGTCAAATTGACATTTTTATCGGTTGCATTTAGCTGAAGATGCGCTATTCAAATTCAAGTCTAAACAACGCTGGTTCGATCGATTACTAAACAGGATGACCTCTCAGATCTTGGTAGATTTTCTTTTTTCTTTTTTATTTATTAAATTGAATTCTAAACAATTCAACTAATTGTTTTAAAGTATCCGACAGCAAATAATATATGTCAAGAAACCTTTGATACATGAAAATAATTTCAACTTTTATCCTCTGCCTTCTGAGCTTCAATAGCTCTTTTTCACAAAATAAAATGAACACTCAGCCAACAATCGATGGTTGGTACTTCAGGGCGAAAAGTGGATATCCAGCATCGGTTACTTTTGAACCTTTGATTCTATTTAAAGACGGTACTTATTTTGAAATAGGGAAGGATCCAATAGAAGATTTGGATATTATCGCATCCAAGAAAAATGAATCTCATCTTTGGGGAACTTGGAAAAAACCTCAGAACGAATTTATACTGACAGATAATGAAGGTAAAACGAATGAATATGATTTAGATAACGGAAACTGGTTTCCCGCCTTTCCGTTTAATAAATCCATTCAACTACGGGGTGTTTATGAAAAGATTTCCGGAGGAAATTTCGGGAATGGATTATACGCTCTTTTTAATTCGCAATTAACTTTTTTGGATAACGAGCATTTTACTCATTCAGAAAATAGCGGAGTTAGTTCCTATAGTTCTAATGCCTGGAAGAATAGTAAAGATTCTGGAAATTATGTGATTTTGGGAAATACGATTGAGTTTGAATACAATGATGGAAGAAAAGCTCGTCTTTCCTTTGCAATTGGCGCGGAAGGCGATAATGTAATAGATACAGATATGATTTTTATCGGTGGAAAAGCGTATGTAATTGAATAAGGACATAACTAGGTCATCAAAATTTGGATATAATTCCCCTTGCAGAATGTAATCGATGTTTTTCGAGCACAATTTAATCGGAGCGTACTGAATGAAACTAGAAAAGCGTATTTTTTGAATATTATAAAATGAAGCGAAAAAAGGTGCTCCTTAGCCAATTAAAGGCACTAAATAGAATAAGTTTAGGCAGTATTTTAATGAAACTATCTCAGTTTACAATGAAAAACGCAAAAATAGTATGGGTCTTGACGCTTTTTGCTAGTGCTCTTTGCCATGGACAAAACTCGTATACGTATCTACAACCTAGTGAAATTGGAGATGGGTGGAAAACAAACAACCTGAAATCTCAGCAGGTTGATAGCACTTTGATCTATAAATTTTTCGGTCAGATTTATAACACCGAGCACAAGATGCACAGTGTATTATTGGTGAAGAATGATCAACTTATTTTAGAAGAATATTTCGACGGAAATTCGGTAGCGGAGCCCCATGATCTTCGTTCAACAAGTAAAAGTATTCGGTCCATTTTAATGGGAATAGCCATTGAGAATGGATTTATTGACGATATAAATGATCCTATTTCGAAATACCTCCACCATCCCATTCCGAAGAAAAATCTTGATCAAAGAAAAACTGCAATCACGATTAGACATTTATTGACTATGTCCAGCGGACTCGACTGCAACGATTGGGATAAAAAATCGAAAGGGCAGGAGGACCGAGTATATAAAAAGAAAGACTGGCTTCAATACACCTTAGATTTACCAATGGTAAACGATCCAGGGAGTGTATCAAATTATTGTTCAATGGGCGTGGTTTTGATAGCAGAAATTATAAGTCAGGCTTCTGGAATGACCATCGATCAATTCGCTGAAAAGTATTTGTTTACTCCCTTGGGAATTACCAATGTGAGTTGGGGGCACACTTCAGATAAAGAAGTGATTCCATCTGGAAAACGATTGTATATGACCCCTCGTGATATGGCCAAAATTGGACAGTTAATTTTGAATGAAGGAATGTGGAACGGCAAACAACTCGTGCCCAAAAGATGGATACAAGAAGCGACGACGCCCAAAACAAAAATAACAGGAATTGACTACGGTTATCTTTGGTGGAACATTCCTTTTAGCGTAAACGGAAAAGTAGTGGTCTCCAAAACTGCAACTGGTAATGGCGGACAATACATTATGGTAATTCCAGAGATGGATATGGTCGCTGTTTTCACGGGTGGCGCATATAACTCTCAGGAGGATAAATTGCCTTTCGCAATTGTGAAAGATGTCTTTCTTAAGTCCTTTTACATTAACACTATTGATTAAGGCATTTTAAACACCATTGGCAAGTTTGTATTCAATGAATCCATACCGCTCGATTTTTCTGTGTTTTTTGAGGCTTAGTTACAGTTCACTTTTTTCAGATTATGTCATGTTAGATGATCTTTACGGTCTTATGGATAGAGATATATTAAAAGCATATAGAAACCGTAGTTTTAATTGTTCGATTCGAACTTTTGTTTGTATTGGATTTATATCTTGAAATAGATCATTAACTTAGTCTTTCAAAAAAAAATAAAAATATGAGAAACTTATACCTTGCTTTTGTACTGACGTTTGCATCATTCTTATTTACCAATGCTATTTCGGCACAATGCGAAGGAATAACCGTAGAGAGTCTCACCAATCCAGGGCCTTTCGATGTAGCAACTCTAACCGAGGCCGATGGAATCCGAAACGGGCCAGATTATGCAAGTGCCACCATTTATTACCCTGTAAATGGAGCGCCACCTTATGCAAGTATTGCCATTGTCCCCGGATTTACGGCGCTGCCCTCTAGTGTTCAAGAGTGGGGTCCATTTTATGCTTCTCATGGAATAGTAACCATTATTATTGGTACAAATTCTCTTATTGATTTTCCGGAGGCAAGAGCAATTGCTTTGGTAGATGCTTTGGAAACAATTAGAGAAGAAAATACGCGCGTATCGTCACCACTAGAAGGAGCACTTAACTTAGATCAACTAGCCGTAAGTGGATGGTCCATGGGGGGCGGTGGAGCCCAGAGAGCGGCAGTATTGGATAACACCATTGCTGGTGTTGTTGCCTTGTGTCCATATCTTAATAATCCACAGCTAAATCACGATAGTCCCGTTCTTATTTTTAGCGGAGAGAATGATACAGTAGCACCTCCATCACAACATGCAGATATCCATTATAATCAAACTCCTATTACCACCGATAAGTTACTCTTTGAAGTTGCCAATGGCAATCACTCTGTTGCAAATACTCCGAATGGAGGAGACGGTGCCGTGGGAAAATTAGCCCTTTCATGGCTTAAATTGTATGTGGAAGGAAACGACTGTTACTGTCCATTATTAACCGACGAGCTTTTGGTGAATCCTCCTTCTGCATCTAAGGTGGAGCAAGATTTCGAGTGTCAATTGTTAGGAGTTGACACGGAAGAATTGAGTATCGGTTTTTATCCCAACCCAACAAGTAGTGTAGTTCATGTAGAGTTATTAGAAGATGTGCAATACGAGTTAATTTCACCTCTTGGACAAAGCTTATTAAAAGGATCTCTAACAGGGAATAACAAACAAATCGATTTATCACCATTCCCAGCGAGCATGTATTATTTGCATATAGAAGGAAAGATTATTAAGATTATCAAATCTAATAACTAATGTCCAAGATGAGAATACAGAATTCAATTGAATACTTGTTTCGGATTAATTTGTATTGCACTGTTAAAACTATTTGTACATAAATGATCAATAATAGATCATCTTTTTTTTATAATTTCCTTAAAAATTAAAATATGTCGTCGAAAATTTTAGATTTCAGTAATTTGAAAGGTGACCTCACTGGAGGCTTGGTAGCTGGGGTAGTTGCATTGCCATTGGCACTTGCATTTGGTGTGCAATCGGGTATGGGAGCTACTGCGGGCCTTTATGGTGCAATTATGGTAGGAATTTTTGCTGCCATATTTGGTGGCACTCCTACACAGGCGAGTGGGCCAACTGGTCCAATGACTGTTGTATCTGCTGCTTTGGTTGCATCTGCAATTCAGTTAACTGGAAGTCTTGAATCTGCAATGGGTATTATTTTATTAACCTTTTTGCTTGGAGGTGTATTACAAATTGTTTTTGGTCTCATAAATATTGCGGGGTATGTGAAATACTTTCCCTATCCAGTAGTATCGGGATTTATGAGTGGAGTAGGGCTAATTATCGTCATTTTACAATTATTTCCTTTTGCAGGACTCTCGTCTGCTAAATCTACTTGGGCGGTATTGCAGGACTTACCGAGACTTTTTAGTGAATTCAATTTATATTCTCTAGCTCTAGGAGCACTCACAGTTTTAATCTACTATTTATTCCCACTAATTACCAAAGCTATTCCTAGTGCATTGGTAGCCTTAATTGTAGCGGCGCTAGCAGGATACTTTTTGGGCTGGGATGTACCTATTATTGGAGACATTCCATCAGGAATACCTTCTTTTCAGGTGGAAACAATGTTTAGTAATATTCCTTCTGAAGCTTATGTTTTGATCTTAGAATATGCAGCCGTCCTCGCAGTATTAGGAAGTATTGATTCTTTGCTTACTTCCGTAATTGCCGATAATATGACTAAAACTCGCCATAATAGTAATCGCGAGTTAATTGGACAAGGAATTGGTAACATCTTGGCAGCTGTTTTTGGTGGTATACCAGGAGCAGGAGCTACTAAAGGTACGGTTGTCAATATAAATGCTGGAGGTAAGACACGAATTTCTGGGGCTATTCATGGGCTTGTATTACTCGCCGTTCTTTTAGGACTGGGTTCGTTGGCTGGATATATTCCACTGGCGGTATTGGCAGGTCTACTCATTCCTATTGGTTTCAAAATTATTGATACCAAAGGTTTAAAGCATTTGTTACGGGTTCCAAGAGCAGATGCGGTGGTGTTGATTTTAGTTTTATTAATAACCACCTTCGGTAGTTTGATTCAGGCCGTTGGCTTGGGTGTAGCACTTGCATGTATTTTATTTATGAAGAAGGCAAGTGATATTGGCGAAAAGGGTATCGTAATGGAGTTAGTTGAAAATTTAAAAGATGAAAAACCTTGGCAGGATGAATTACCATTCTACGATAGGTTCAAAGATAAAATATTGATCAAGCACCTAAAAGGGCCATTGTTTTTTGGGTTTACAACACACCTCAAAAATCAGATAGCGGCTGTTGATGAAAAAATTAAAGTGCTTATCATCCGCATGGATGAGGTTCCTTTGATAGATCAGTCTGGGCTCTATACGCTGGAAGATATTGTGTTCGATTTGGAAAAACGAGGGGTGGAAGTACTCTTGGTCAATATACAAGAACAACCGATGGACAAATTACGGTCGATCGATATTATTCCGGATTTAATTGCAGAAACGCATGTTTTTTCGAATGTGGAAGATGCATTTGCCTATTTAAAAGAGAATATTGACGGGAATTAACAAACACGGTGATTAGACAAAAGTGATCGTAGAGAAGAGTAACTGACGCGAATTGAAAATACTACTGTAATTATAAATACAGGGTAGTTTGATGGCTAAGTTATACCTTATATGAGATCATTTGTAGGATAGTAACTCCTTTAATAATCAAATAACACCGTAAAGTTGAATGCATGGAATATATCACACCCGTAGAGATTATTTTTTTACTGCGCCACGAAATACTCGATAGTAGAAGTTACTTTCTATTGGTACTTACCGATTTGATAAATCGTAATATACTTAAAATGCTTAAGACGCCAGATGGGAATATATCTATCGAAAAAGATTTCAACTCTATAGATTTTGAACCGAAGATTTATGAAATGAGGTTTTTGAGCATGTATGACAAGAATAAAATAAGTAAATATTATTTTATAGACTATATGGAATTGGTTTTGATCGATATTTTGGACAATCAAGATTGGTTAACCGAAATTTCGAACAGTTTTGAAGGTAGAAATCAGATTTCAATTCGCAACAGACTAAATAAGGATTTAGAGCGAAAAAAATTAATAAAGACTACAACCTACTTCAATATCTACAAGATGTCCTATTTAGGAGATAATTTAAGCACTCATGAATCTGGATTCAATCGTAGTTTTTCTATTTATTCATATTTGGACCAGCTCCTAGAATTTAAATTATTAGACTTTATGTTGGAAAAATGTAATGACTATCTATCTCTAAAAAATCGAAAAAGGGGTAAATGGGATTGGGGAAATTACAATTCCACAAGTGCAGGTTTTTAAACGTACTTATCTTCCTAATACTATTGCACCAGTGCAACAGGGATAGAAGCGGCATCCTTTTGTAGTGGTTTGAAGTGGAGCGAAAACAACTACAAAAGATATAGCGCATAGCCCGGCGGTTGCCCAAATTCTTACTTAAATACACGTTAAACTAACGAGTCCTTGAAGATTTAAAATGTAATTTTATGTGCTAAATTGATTGCTTGTTGATGTATTCAAAAAGGGAAGAGTTCTGGAACACAATTACGCACGCTGTGGGAATTCCTTTGGGCGCAGTGGCTCTGGTGTTGTTAATACTAAATGACACCCATAGAACCGATTACAGTACAATGAGTGTTGTGTTTTACGGAATTTCAATTATACTCTTATATTCGGCTTCTACCTTGTATCATGCCATGCAGAAGGAAGAGTTGAAGCCATTGTTGCGAAAGTTTGACCATATCGCTATTTATTTCCTAATTGCAGGAACCTACACGCCAGTTGCTTTAATTTCGTTAGAGCAGGGCAGTGGTTGGATCATGTTTTGGACGGTATGGGGAATTACCGCTTTTGGAACTTTGTTAAAAATCTTTTTTACAGGCAGGTTTGAATCGGTTTCCTTGCTATTATACCTCGCCATGGGATGGCTCATTGTTGTAGACTATAATACGGTGATGGAATTACATTCGTCGCTTGGAGTGACTTTATTGAGTCTTGGAGGTGCGGCTTATACTTTAGGAGCTGTTTTCTATGCTTTTAAGCGTATTCCTTACAATCATGCTATTTGGCATGTATTTGTGTTAGCCGGAAGTGTTTTTCATTTCTTTTTTATTTTTCTTGATGTGATTTAAGATTTTATATAATCTTCATAATCGACCCAAAACTCTTCCAAATTGGACATATTTTCTTTTAAAAAATACATGGTTTCCTGCCAAGTATTTTTGTTGTGAATACAAACGTCTTCTAGACGCACATAAATGGTGCTAATCTCTTTTCCGTTAGGAAGGATAGTATGTTGCTCGTATATAATAGCTGGAATGAGAGTCGTTAGATTACCTTTGAGCGCCACAAGCTTAGTATATAAATTGGCCCTCTTCTCTACATCGGTTTGTTCCAGATTAATAGAAACCTGAGCATATTTATTGGTAAAGTCGAATTTGAACGAAAGTTCTTTCACCCCCGTATTGTAAAGAATCCATTTTCTAGGAAAAGATTTCCCAAATGAAATCCAAAACTCTTGACGGATCCGTTTTGATTCTTCTTTACTGAACATTAGATGAAATAGGCCATAGCAACACCAATGATGATAGCTAAAAGCTTTGCAAGATTAAATTTATGGTCTTTGCTACTTTCGAATAGAATAGTGGTAGAAACATGGAGGAAAACACCGATAGCTACGGCGTTAATTTCAGTTTCATAGGCAGTTAACCATTCGATTTCAGTCGATAAAAAACTACCTAAAGGTGTCATAACTGCGAACAAGGAGAGAAATACAATGGAGGTGATTTTATTATAATTAGCCTGATTAAAAAACAGCGCCAAGATAATAGCTATTGGAATTTTATGCACAATAACTCCAATAAGCATGCTATCGTTATTGGTTACTGGGAAGCCTTCCAGTAGGGCATGGGCCGACAGACTAATAAAAAGAAGCCATGGAAACGATTTATCGTTGGAGTTTATATGAACATGACCGTGTTCTGCTCCTTTAGAAAAGAAATCTAAAACCAACTGGAGTAAAATACCAGCCATGATGTAAAGACCAATTGTTTTGGAAGGTGTTTCGAAGACTTCTGGCAGTAGCTCGAACAAGGTGACCGAGAGCAGAAATGCACCACTAAAAGCAAGCAAGATAGGCATTTGCTTAAGTCCTTTACTTTGAAATATTCGAGCAATTAAATATCCAAATGCAACCGCAAGGAAGAGCGCTAGGTAGTTCATTAGCTAAATATAAGTATTAATCGTGGTGATGTCTTAGGCTCGTACTCATTCAACTGGTAATCTCCAAAGACCTCTTTTAAAGTAACTCCAGCCGCTTTAAAATACACTTTGAAATCTTCTAAGCTCAACGCTCTTACTTCTTCCATAAAATTGTAGTCTGCACCTTCGTGCGAAAAGCTAATCTTTTTGATAATATGGTCATTCTGAAGAGATTTTTCTATGTTAAAACGAATGCCATCCACCACTTTGGTTTCCTTCGGAACAAGATTTTGGATTACCTCATGTATATTGAAGAAATCAATCACCGCAAATCCGTTTTTTTTAAGTCCACGTTTGATCGCCTTGATAGTACGCAAATTATCCTCTTCTTGTTCGAAATATCCAAAACTGGTAAATAAATTTAAAACAGCGTCGAACTTTTTGGAGAACGGAAGACACATATCATGTTGTTTAAATTTTAAAGTGTCATTTTCAAATTGCTTGGCAAATGAAATGCTAGATTCGGATAAATCTGCACCTATTACATTATACCCTAACGCATTTAGATAAATAGAATGACGTCCACGTCCACAAGCAAGGTCCAGTATTTCTGCATCCTTGGGTAATTTTAGAAACGAGGTGAGATGGTTCATAAACTCTTCTGCCTCGGCATAATCCCTATCTTTATAGAGGATATGATAGAAAGGAGAGTCAAACCAAGAGGAATACCAAAAATGTCCTGCTTCTTTTTGCATACATATTTCTTTGCCGTGGTAAAATTAGGTTATTTTTGCAGGACTGAACGCACTATTTGATGGGAAAAAATTTTAAAATGATCGCCAAAACCCTTTTTGGCTTCGAAGATATATTGGCAGACGAGTTGAGAAAGCTAGGAGCTTCTTCTGTAGAAAAGGGTACTCGTAATGTTTCTTTTGAAGGCGATACCGGATTTATGTATAAGGCAAACTTATGCTGTAGAACTGCGATTAAAATTTTGAAACCAGTGACTGCATTCAATGTTTTCAATGAAAATGATCTCTATAAAAAGGTGTACGATTACCCGTGGGAGAACCATATGGAAGCAAATGGCTCTCTCGCAATAGATGCAACGGTATTTTCTAAACAGTTCACCCATTCTAAGTACATTTCATTAAAAACAAAGGATGCCATTGTGGACCGTTTCAGGGATAAAACTGGAGATAGACCAGATGTAGACTTAGATCATCCCACCTTGCGCATCAATGTGCATATTGATCGGAATATCTGTACGCTTTCCTTAGATAGTTCTGGACAGTCCCTCCATAAGCGTGGTTACAAGGTGGCGAATACGTTTGCTCCAATTAGCGAAGTGCTAGCGGCAGGAATGATTATGCTCTCGGGATGGAGTGGACAGAGTGACTTTTTGGATCCTATGTGTGGGAGTGGTACTATTTTATGTGAGGCAGCAATGATTGCATGTAATATCCCGCCAAACTTAAATCGAGATGAATTTGGTTTTGAGACTTGGCCCGATTTTGATGTGGACTTGTACGAATTAATTGAAGAAGCTGCCTTAAAGAAGATCCGAGAATTTCATTTTAAGATTTATGGGTACGATAAGGACGGTTTTTCTACAAGTAAGGCTAAAGAGAATGTGAAGAATGCAAATCTGCAGGATTTTGTAGAGATAAGCACACAGGATTTCTTTGAATCTAAAAAAGAGAATGAGCGTTTTATGCACATAGTTTTCAACCCGCCGTACGATGAGCGACTTTCTATAAATAACGTTCAGGAATTCTATGGAAATATCGGTAACACCCTAAAGCACGGCTATACCAACTCTCAGGCTTGGATGATTACGTCCAATATGGAGGCGTTAAAGAGCGTAGGGCTTCGTCCTAGTAGAAAGATTAAACTCTTCAATGGAAAGCTGGAAAGTAAGTTTGTACGGTACGATGTATATGAAGGAAGTAAGAAGGCGAAGAAGATGAATCTTGATAAGGCTTCGGAATAGGGAGTAATATTATTTGTTTTTCGTTTACAAAGTGAGCGATTTGGTTGTGACCTGTTTTTCTTTTGCTGAGATACGCTTTTCTAAGCAGTGTTCGATAATCTCAAAAAAGGTTATTTGATCTCATCCGTAATCCATCCATATAATTTTCCCTTTTTATTTGTTCGATAGAAGAGGTTAAATCGCCCTAATATTTCTTTTTGCGCATTTGGGTTTTCCAACAGCGCCTTAAAGTATAGCGTGTTTGACCTTACAAAATCGAATTCAATAGTTTTAATAATTGCGCCGTTTAAATAATCAGAGTGAATTGTATCCTTTAGTCGCACGGTTTTATTAGAGTCTATTAAAATGGTCTTGTTAACTTCTTTAGAAATAGAAAAGTCTTGCAATTCATTGAGCGCAATAATGAATTTACTGTTGGTAAATTTATTGTTTTCAAAAGTTCTCATACCCACTATTTTTACTTCCCCTTGGTCATTTCCAATTTGAATTGGAAAGAGAGAGGTAATCGTATCAATAGTAGTTGTGCTTGGTGCTATGTCTTCTGAAAGATTAGATTTTATATCGGTTGCTTTTTTGTTGGGATTATCGGCGCAAGCAACAAATACGAACAGTAGTAGACTGGTTAGTGTAATTTTCATTGCATTTAAGTTTGTAAGAGATCCATATAAATGAAAAGTACACTTTTTCGGAAGAATTAAGTCAAAACACATTCATAAAACAACAATAGCGGCTTGAATAAACATCCAAACCGCTATTGCCATATATACTGTAAGCGACCTGCTTAATTGACTAGTCGCTTTAATAATAATTCTGCCACCAATTCAGACGAAGCTGGATTTTGGCCTGTAATCAAGAGTCCGTCTTCCAAGGCGTATGGAGCCCAATCATCGCCTTTAGAGAATTTACCGCCGTTGTCTTTCAGCATATCTTCTACTAAGAAGGGAACTACGTTGGTTAATTCAACTGCAGCTTCTTCTGTATTGCTAAAACCTGTTACTTTTTTACCTTTTACCAACGGATTCCCACTTTTATTTTTGGTGTGTTTAAAAATTGCAGGCGCGTGGCATACAGCACTTACAGGTTTGTTGTTTTCTATAAAGGATTCGATAAGAGCTATAGAGTTTTTGTTTTCTGCTAAGTCCCATAACGGACCGTGCCCGCCTGGATAGAACACTGCGTCGTAATCGGCTTCATTAACCGAGGACAGTTTTAAAGTTTGGGATAGAACAGCTTGTGTTTTTTTATCTGTATTAAATCGTTCAGTTGCCTCTGTTTGGAAGTCGGGTAACTCGCTTTTAGGGTCAATTGGAGGTTGTCCGCCTTTGGGAGACGCTAGGGTAATGTCTACACCATTGTCTTTGAGAAAATAATAGGGAGCTGCAAATTCTTCAATCCAAAAACCTGTTTTTTCTCCGGTAGATCCTAGCTCGTCATGACTGGTTAATACAAATAATACTGTTTTCATATGTTGTGTTTCTATGGTTGGTGCTTTTTCTAGAAGATTTTTTGGTTCATCTGTACTATTACAGGAAATCAATCCAGTGAGGAGTGCAATTAAGACCGTTGTTTTTTTCATTTTCATGCGTGTTAAGTACTAACAATACAAAGTTATGACTCTTTGGATAGGAAAAAATTGATGTATGTTAAGAAACTAGTTTTGAGCGATTTCTCGTCTAATTCTGCTCAAACTTTCGGTAGTAATCCCTAGATAAGATGCGATGTGGTAGTTTTTCACACTCATTTCTATATTAGGATAAGTTGCAATAAATGAAGTGTATCGGTCTTTTGCTGTTTGTGAGAGACTTCCAAGAATTCGTTTTTGAAAACTAGAAAAGGCACCTTCTAATTTTTTTCGAAAGAACGTTTCTAATTGCGGAATTTCGAGATATAAGTTTTCCATGTCTTCTCTGGACACTTTGTATATGGTAGCATCTTGAAGACATTCAATAGTCATGATGGCTTTAGATGAGCTGAAAAAGGCAGTGTAATCACTTATCCACCAATCTCTAATTGCGAATTGGACCGTGTGTTCTTTTCCAGAATCTTCTACAAAATAAGTTCTTAAACAACCACTTTGAATATAGTATTGGTACTCCACTAGTTCCCCAACATTTAAAAGTGTAACACCTTTTTTTAAAGTGAGCTTTTCAAATACACCCTGAATCTGAACGACCTCCTTTTTGGTAAGTGGAACGTTTTTGAAAATTTCGGGTATGAATGATTTTTGGCTGTTCATTATACTATTAACGGAAATGCTTCACAAGATACATTACCTTTTTGTATAACTAAGTTAATTAATCCTATTCATTTTTCACTTCCGGTAGGTTATAACTATTTAAATACAAGTTAATTATGTGCTTTAGTGGTTGGTTTTACTCACAATACTCTATAATTGCTTTTTTAGCTTTGCTATTATTATAATTGGCATAAGATTCAAAAAAGTAAAGATCATCACAAATCGTGTTCAATTCGGATACAGAAAATTTATTTGTTTCTAAATTCGTTTTCATAATTTCAATTTTCAATAAGGCCCTTTCTAACCGTGCTTCTAACAAAAAGGGTTCATATTCCAGTGCTTTGTTTATATCGAGTTGAGCTTCAGAAAATTTCCTTAAACCTATTTTCGCTTGTGCTCTTTTCAAGTATATCGGTGGATTCAAGCTATCAATGGATATGATTTTATTGAATTTTTTAATGGAGCCTTTGAAGTTGCCAGTTCTAAACATAGTATAGCCTTCAGCATATAAATCTGACATTTTTTTCTCTAGCTTCGACTGAATAGGTTCGCCTCTATTATAGCTTTTAGTACTTATAAGTCTTCCTTGAGAAGAAAATGATTTTGCTGCCCCGTCAATTTTTCCATTTACGAATATAGACCTTTGCTTAATTGCTCCGTTTGGATAATAAATTTCCCATATTCCATGGAGTTCACCATTCTGGCTTTCATTTTTTGACTCAATTTTTCCATTTTTGAAGAACGTCTTTTCTGTTTTTAAGTTATTTTCATTATCGTATAAAAATTCTTTAGAAATATCTCCATTTTTAAAGAAACGAAGATTTTTCCCCACAAGTTTTCCATTCACAATTTGTCCTTCTCCATGTTTCCGTCCATTGAGATAATAATTGATATATCTTCCACTATAAGGTCTTTCAGTTTTCTTCAAACACCAACGATCATTTAAAAGTGCCATCTGTTTCATTGAAGGGATTTCTTTAAGGCTATCTGGTCTTTTGGAATACTCCTTAGTAGTTATATAAATGATAGAGTTTATGTTGAACTCACTGTATTTGGCAAGAATAGAAGGGACGGTCGTTTTGTTCATCGAAAAGACTTCATTTTCTTTTAGATCTTCTCCTGCAATGCGATTAAACCCATTAAACGCTGGTATCGAATCAATGATGAATAAAACTCTATCGGAATCGGTCTGACTAAAAACAGTCCATGGCACGAGAAAAAGAAGAAATAGTTTAAAATTCAATGGTTAAAATTTATTGTTGAAAAGATGTAGTCCAGAAGGACGGTGTCTTGTTAGAATAAAATGATTTTACTAAAGATATGTATTTTCTGAAAGATCTTATACCCTCTTAGGTTTATGTGGCGTGGGAAAGGTGTTTTCTTTAAATCTTCGTTTTTACAAAAGCCACTACCTTTTTAAATTCTAATCTTCCAATCTCAGATTCTCCAAGAACAAGGATATCACCTTTTTCTTTGTTTCTCATCATAAGTAAATTGGACTTAACCACCTTGTATTCTTGAAAATCCTTCCAGTTAGTGGTCGTTTCATTATAGTCATCAGTGAAAACTAAACACTCTTTTTTGAACTCTAAAGTACCATATTTCGGCATATTATTTTCTTTAATCATATGTTCTTTTAAACGACGCATATAATCTGTTTTCAGTTTTGGTACTTATTATTGTTATCATAAACATTAAAAAATGCAATAGCAGAAAACACCAGAAATAAAGCACCATAACTAGTGTTTCTAATGAGGATAACGGCGCCTAAAAGCAGAAAAATAATAGCCCATACCAAGGTTTGATTTCTTTCGGTATAAGGTTTCGAAAAAACATAAGGGAACGTAATTTCGGTTTGAAAATAGCAAAGCTCTACGTCAAATGGTATTTTGTACTTCAATTAATTTTCTTTCTGTACTTCATTTATATTAATCCAGTTACGATTTACTATGTTGGCGAAAGATCCATTTTCATCAATATGTTCATAATAATTGGTATATATTTTAAATTTATTCTCTACAAATTTCTCGCCTATTTCAATAAAAGGACTTTTAATTTTTAATCCAATAGATTTAACTTCTCCAGAAACTGAACGTACATTGCCGATATTAACTACATAGTGTTTCAGAACTTCAGTTTTCTCTATACTGTCCTTTGACACTTTTGCTTTTGTCGTTTTTTGAGCTATTATAAGAGTCAAAACATCAGCTCCCACGATATAATCAAGGTGGCCAGAAATGTTTACACTTTTTTTCATAGCATCTATTCTATATTTGCAACGCGATAAAGTATTTACTCCGGCGTAATCCAAAGAATAAAATTCATATTCACAATTATTTGATACGTCTGGTAGTTTTATTTCAAATTCAAATTCGGTAGAGCTACTGGCTTGGGAAAAAACAATATTCGTCGATAACAATAATAGAATAATGACAAATATTTTCTTCATAATCTTATAGTTTTTTTGCTGAAGACTAATTCCAGCACACCATTATCTACCTCTTAATAATAGGAATCAAATAGGTGAGACCGTATCCGTAACCAACTCCAAATTCACTAAAATCATACGTCCGATTGAAGCCTGGTATAATGAGGTTGTCAAAATTTTCGGGTTGATCTTCGCTTACTTTATGCTTAAGCTGAAGGTTAATGGAGAGGTATAGATTGTTAACCAGTTCGGTTTTAACTCCGAAGATAAGTTCGACCCAACTTGCGGTTAGGCCCGTAAATTCTTGCGATGTATTTACAAAATCTGCAGGAAACGAAGGATCTGTTGTGTAGATTCCATAGCCTGTTAGTTCTTGAGAGAACGAAGCAAAACCATATCTTAAACCAGAGAAAATTGCGTTGTCCATGCCCAACCAGTTGTTGTAAGCGTTGTAATCTACTCCTAATTTAATGTAGCTTCCTTTGGTGGTAGACTGAAGGTTCTCCTCATCCCAGTCGCGTGTTTCATTACCAATTTCGGCTGCAGCGTAGTACTTTTTTGAAAACCGTAAATCGCCCATTATCTCGAAGCCGGTGTAGCCTTCTTCAAAAGCAGTTCGTGCGAGTTTAGAAAGATCTCCACCAACTCTCAAACCGTATTTTTGAGTTTTCATGGCAACAGTGTCTGTTGTGCTTTCCGCAGGTTGGGTAGTTTCTTGCGCCATTGTTGAGAACGACAACAAGAGCACACTAATGGAAAATAGTAATATGTGCTTCGTCTTCATCTACAATGATGTTGTTTAAAATTTCAGTGTCTTTAATCCAATTTTCGTTATTCGTTTCCTGTTCGAGATCTACTAGTAAGTCGGCATAGGTGCGTCTAAAAGCACAGGCGCGGTTCACATAGATGTCCTGCGTACTATAGTTGAAGCTAATAATGTCGGTATTACTCACGGTAGTATCATCTTCATCCAAATTGTTGTTGTTATTAAATATAAACTGGAAAGATGAATTGGTAGTGAGCGTATTTAATGGAATGGAAACGAGTGTATCTGTTTCTGCGCTTATATAGACTTCGGTTGTATCTTCGTCGTTAATAAGAATTCTGAGCGATTCTACTTCCTTAGTCTCTAGTCTATTACTCACATCTCTAAACTCGACCACCAAAAATGGGGTGGTGAGTGTATCTCCACTACAAATATCATCCTTGGTGCAGTTGGAAAAGGCAATAATGACCAGCAGTAATGCGAAGGTTTTTTTTATCATGTTCTTATCTAAGCTCTTTTTTCTAAAAGTACAACATTTTCAACATGGAACGTCTGTGGAAACATATCTACAGGCTGTACCTTAGTTATCTTATAATGAGCATCCATTAACGCCAAATCTCTAGCCTGTGTAGCGCTGTTACAGCTCACGTAAACGATTTTCTCAGGACTTAGTTGAATGAGTTGTTCTACCACATCTTTGTGCATACCATCGCGTGGAGGATCGGTAATCACAATGTCTGGAGTTCCGTTTTCCGCAATAAATTCTGTATTAAACACCTTCTTCATATCACCTACAAAGAAATCAACGTTATCAATTTCATTTAATTGTGCGTTTTCTTTAGCCGCAGTAATAGCATCTGGCACAGATTCGATACCCACCACTTTTTTAGCGTTTCTTGCTACAAACTGAGCAATAGTTCCAGTTCCTGTATACAAATCGTAGACTAGTTCATTTCCGGAAAGTCCAGCGAAATCTCGGGTTACCTTGTATAATTCGAATGCCTGTTCACTATTTGTTTGATAAAACGATTTAGCGTTAATTTTGAATTTCAGGCCTTCCATTTCCTCAAAAATATGATCTCTTCCTGAGAAGCAGATTACTTCTTGATCATAAATGGTATCGTTGGCCTTGGAGTTGATGATATATTGAAGTGATGTTATTTCGGGAAATTCATTTTTTACGAGCTCCATTAATTGAATGCGTTTCTTCTCATCTTCGGAATAAAACTGAATAAGAACCATGAGCTCTCCTATGCTAGAAGTTCTAATCATCAAGGTTCGAAGCAAACCAGTCTGATTGCGTGTATTGAAAAACGGCATTTCCAGCTCTTGTGCTTTATCTCTGATGAAATTTCTAATGGCGTTACTTGGATCGCGTTGAAGGTGGCATTTATCTATATCCAAAATCTTATCCCACATCCCGGGAATATGAAATCCAAGTGCATTTCGGTTTTCAATAACTTCGTCACTCTGTATTTGCGCTAACGTAAGCCATTTGCTATCGCTAAACGAGAACTCCATTTTATTGCGATAGAAGTATTGTTCTTTAGAACCTAAGATGGGCGCGACTTCGGGCAGTTCTACATGCCCAATGCGGACTAAGTTGTTCTCAATTTCTTTTTGCTTATAGAAAAGTTGGTGTTCGTACCCCATATGCTGCCATTTACAACCTCCACAAGTGCCAAAATACTCACAAGTAGGTTCAACACGCTTGTCTGAATACTTTAAAATATCTGTGGCGGTCCCTTCGTAATAGGCCTTACGTTTTTTGGTGGTTTGGACGTTTACAACATCCCCCGGCACAGCATTATTAATAAATACTACTCGTCCGTCTTCTGCCTTGGCAACCGATTTCCCTTTTGCTCCGGCATCAATTACTTCAAGATTTTCAAGGACAATCCTATTGGTGCGTTTTCTTCCCATGTGAGCAAAAATACTATAAAAGGAACGTTTAATATGTGCTGTTGGTTTAAAAAAATATGAGAATAATTTAGTAATTTGCAAGCCCAAGGATGATTTCTCTCCTCCGCTGAATTTTCGAGTCTTCGGAAGAATAAAGGTACAGTAGGAATTTTATATTTTTTTATCTAAAATTTTATGTTATGTCTATAACAGAACAAACGTTATCGCAACAAGCGATTGACTTGGAAAACAAGTATGGAGCACACAATTATCACCCTTTGCCTGTAGTATTGAGCAGGGGAGAAGGTGTATATGTGTGGGATGTTGAAGGGAAAAAGTACTACGATTTTCTTTCTGCCTATTCCGCTGTAAATCAAGGGCATTGTCATCCTAAAATCGTGGATGCGATGACTAAACAAGCGCAAACTTTGTCGCTTACTTCTCGAGCTTTTCACAATGATATGCTAGGGAAATATGAAAAGTACGCAAGCGAATATTTTAACTTTGATAAATTACTCCCCATGAATACGGGTGCTGAAGCCGTAGAGACTGCTTTAAAAATTTGTAGACGCTGGGCTTATGAAAAGAAAGGGATTGCAGAGAATCAAGCAGAAATTATCGTCTGCAACAATAATTTTCATGGAAGAACAACTACCATTATCTCCTTTTCGAATGATCCGGTGGCGCGAAATAATTTTGGACCTTATACCAACGGATTCATAAAAGTAGCGTACGATAATTTAGAAGAACTAGAAGCTGCCTTGGAAGGAAATGCCAATGTTGCTGGATTTTTGGTGGAGCCAATTCAGGGAGAAGCGGGAGTTTATGTGCCAGCCGAGGATTATTTGAGAAAAGCTAAAGCGTTATGCGAAAAACACAATGTATTGTTTATTGCAGATGAAGTGCAAACTGGAATTGCACGAACAGGTAGGTTATTAGCAACTTGTGGAAACTGTAATTGTGAAAACAAAGACTGTAGCGGGACTCCAGATGTAAAACCAGATATATTAATACTTGGTAAAGCAATGAGTGGGGGGGCATACCCAGTTTCTGCTGTGCTAGCAGATGATCCAATCATGAATGTAATAACTCCAGGATCTCACGGGTCCACTTTTGGAGGTAACCCAATAGCAGCGGCGGTTGCCATGGCTGCTTTGGATGTGGTAAATGACGAAAAATTGGCCGAGAATGCTTATGTTTTGGGTAATCTATTTCGTAGTGAATTAAATAAATATATTGAGAATAGCACAATATGTCAGCTTGTACGTGGCAAAGGGTTGTTGAATGCCATTGTAATTAACGATTCTGAGGAAAGCGATACAGCTTGGAACATTTGTATGCGTTTAAGAGATAATGGCCTACTAGCAAAACCAACGCACGGCAATATTATCCGATTTGCACCGCCATTGGTGATGACAGAAGCCGAATTATTGGATTGTGTATTAATTATAGTAAAGACCTTAAAAGAATTTGAGGTGTAACTCTTATCACTTACTTTATTTATATGAAAGCGTCTCGAATCAATCGAGGCGCTTTTTTATGGAATTTATAACGATCCTTGGGTTAGACCAAAAGTGACAAAGCTCTCAAGAAAACTAGTGTGTGGCTATTTTGATGAAATAGCTAATGACAATAGTTAAAACGGTCGTTACACCGAGGATTATTTTGATGAACTTAGCGTACTTCGTTTTGACAAAAAGGTCGAAGACTAAGAAGAGTACTAGGAACAAAAGTGGGTAAATTCCAGGGTACATTTTAAATGCAGCTAGAAATTCCCCTTTAAAAAGAAAGGCTGTAGCACGTTGAGCGCCACAGCCTAAACAATCTATTCCGAAAATTTTCTTACTAAGGCAGGGGAGCATATTTTCTTCCATACCTTAGGCAAATTATATTACTTATTGAATACAGAAATCTTGTAATCAACATTTAAGTTATCGGCTGTATTAAGTTTAACCAAATAAGTACCGTCGCTTAAATTAGCAGTAGGGAAGGTTAACTTGTTTACAGTTCCAAGGTTTTCTTGTGTTAAAACAAGTTTACCGGTCATGTCAAATATTTGTACTTTTTTAATGTTGTATCCTTCTGGATTACCAACTTCTAACTGAGCGCTAGGGTTGTTTTGGAAGAATTCAACTTTTTCAGCAGCTCTCGCTAAATCGATCTCATCATCATGCGGAGGTCTTCTGCTTCTGAAAGTGATGAAAAAACGTTCCTCATAAGTACCAGCATCCAAAGTTAATTGTGCGCCAGTTGGATTTATAACAGAACCATCATCCGTAATTTCACTATACGTGTTATTTAAACTATCAAACAACCATGCCGAAACGAATGGAGTGTTGATTTGCTCAACCGCTCTTACTTCAACAGACATTTGAGAGTCTAACTGAAAAGCGATAGGTACCATTTTGTCATCTGCAAATGGAATAGTTTGAATTACTAAGTTTTGGAAATTTTCTTGCGTATCTCCTATAGTGAAGTAAGCTTCAGCGAGCGTACCATCCATTGGGTGAGAAGCATCTAAACCTCTATCGAAGAAGTCCGTAGACTGATCACTGAATACAAGTAGCATATCTCTGTAATGAGAGTTTCCTCCAAATACAGTGTGAATTCTTAGTTTAGGAGTTGCTGTGTTCTCAACAACAATTACATTACCATCATCATCAAATTCAACTCTGTCTGGTCTTTTAAATTCTGAAGAGTTACCTGCACCTTCTCGAACAAAGGCTCTGTGACTATTCTTGATAGTTATAAAACCATCTTCTCCTACAATAGGAGCTGCTTTGATCATAAATCCTTGTCCAATAGGAGCAAAAAGTCTTTCAACCATATCTCCCATAACACCAGTAGATCCAGTTGGATTACCATCAGCATCGTAATTTAAGAAGGTTGGCATTGTATAAAGACCACCGTCTACATAAGGAGTGAGTCCAGGAATCCAAGTTCCGTAACCACCTTTATTATCTACATATTGGTGAGAATTTACTGTTCTATCTTCATCCCAGAAACGGAATGACTCAATTTCAATATTATCTGCATCTAAAAATACCTGATTTAAATCCAATGCAGATGGGTAAGGGTTACCCGCAAATGTGAAATTATATTCAATTCCATCTGTAAAAGGAACTCCCGCTGCTGTTTGGACAGGAAGTGTAATATCTCCTGTATTTGGTCTACCTCTAAAATCGTAATTTTGATTTTGAGTGTCTGCGTAAGGATCGGTATTAATAGTTACATCTGTACCTTTCATTGTAAAACCAGCTCCTGGTGTTACATTACCTGGTCCGTTTGCAAACCATCTTTGTGTAGCTGCATCCCAGCTGTACAACCATCTAGTGGAAATACGCAAAGGAGAAGATTCTCCATTGAAGTAGTTCCAGGCTACGGCTGGAGTAGATTCAGTAACATCTATAATATCATTAAATCTGCTAATTCCAGAATTGGTATTTGCAGCAGTTCCAACAGCGTTTCCGACAGGAGAACACCAGAAGTTGTAATCATATGCATCTGAGAAACTATCCTGATAAACAGAAAGGGTTCCCGTACCTGTATTATACGTTCCAGTATTACCTTGAATAAGCTGTGAGCCGTTTCTTAAGTAAATACTTGCTTCAGTCGTTGGATCGTTGGTATTAGCAACGAGATTAACATCTTGTTCTACAAACAGGACATTGTCGTTTACATAAACATACGAATCTGTCGATGTAGAAGTGTTAGGAGCCACGTACAACTGAGCCATAACGGCACCTGTTGCAAGTAACATAGTAGTAGTTAGTAGTAGGTTTTTCATACTTTTCGGTTTTAGATTAAGAGTACGCCATAGGGGTAACGTCCTCTTATAAGCTGTAAAAGTAAAAATATTTTTCGAAATATCCCCCTTTTGTACGAAAATTCCTTTGAAATCTCTGTTAATCTGCCGCTCAAAATTGTTAATAAACGTATATTTACGCTTTTAATAGAGAAAAGGTAAGAAATGAAAATTGGAGATAAGGTTTCGGTCTTAGACGATGATATAACGGGATTCGTAAAGGGTTTTGAAAATGGCTCGGTGGTGGTTTCTACTACAGACGACTTCGATTTGCAGTTCGCTGAAGAGGAGCTTGTGGTTGTTGACAAAAACTTTTCCGATCATGAAATGCATTTCGATCGTATTTCTGAAGTGATTTCAGAAAAAACGGAACGAAAACCTAGCAAAAACAGACGAGTGAAGCCGAAAGAACGTGTGCTTCCGCCAATGGAGGTAGATCTTCATATCCATCAATTGGTTAAAAACTCTAAACATATGTCTAATTACGATATGTTGACCATCCAAGTCGATACGGCTAAAAGGCAGTTAGATTTTGCCATTAGCAAGCGAATACAACGGATTGTATTTATTCACGGAGTAGGAGCGGGAGTTTTGAAAGCCGAATTGGAATTTTTGTTTAAACGATACGACAACCTAAAATACTACGATGCCAATTTTCAGAAATACGGCAGGGGTGCAGTGGAAGTTTATATTTTTCAGAATAAAATTGATTAATCTTCTGGAAAATCGGGTGTTCGAAGCACTTCGCCAGTAGCAATCCCCAAAATAGACCCCATGTCTATCGTTTCTCTCGTAATTTGCTCTTCACCATTGACAAATGACATATTACTCAATATTAAACGAATGTCGCTAGAAAAAGCGTAATCGTGTTCTCTGTAGTTTGTAATATTATAACTGATGGATATCGCTCCATTCAGGTAGTTGGCTCCAACGCTTGTTTCGTCGATATCATTTGTTGGGTTAAGATCCTGATCGGCGTCTTCGTCTATGGTGAGTATGCCGTCACCGTCATCATCTGTATCAAGGTGATCTGCGATTCCATCGTCGTCTGTATCTTTCGGGTTTGTTAACGGGTCGTTGTCACCGTCCGCATTTTCGGTGTCTAATTCTAAAATGGTAGGAACGTTGTCCCCATCATCATCAAAATCGTAGTAATTTGGAATGCCATCTCCATCAAAATCACCAGTTCCTTCCAGTTCGGGGTCATCACTGTCTACAAAGGCAAGTCCGTCCTCATCGTCAAAGTTCAAGGTCACGGTGGTAGAGGCAATTCCAGACTCAGCAATATATTCTACAGTAACAGGAGGAGAAGTAGGAGGCACTTCGTTGCAAAAATAATCTGCTTCCACACTGCCGTCGTAAATTCGGTAATTGGCAAAATTCGTTGTTCCGTTTATGGTAAACGATTGGGTTTCTTCTTCTATAAAAATATCCTCAGTTATCGCAAGGCGTGCAGATAGGCTCTCGGTTCCAGCATCGTTAATCTGAAAAAATAAAAACGCGTTGCTACCTTGACATTGTTGAAGTGCTCTGTCTTCAAAATCGAACGTAGTTACAATAACATCGCCATCGTCGCAACTAATGAATAAACTCGCAAAGAAAATATATAGGAAGAATCTCGTCATTTTAAATATAATTATTGAACAATTACAAAGTAACACATTCTTATAACCTCTAACAACATATAAATATTATAATATGTACTTTTGCTTTCAGTTATAAATAAGTAATGTAACTCCCCAAAATGCAATGAAGAAAGTTTACTTTGATAGCGCAGCCACTACAAAACTTAGAAATGAAGTGATCTACTGTATGTCTGAAGCCTTAAAAACTGAATTCGGTAATCCTTCATCTACACACTCTTACGGTCGTTCGTCTAAGTCTTTACTGGAAAACAGCAGAAAAGAAATTGCACAGCATTTAAATGTTTCAGCAGCCGAAATCATTTTCACATCTGGAGGAACAGAGGCAGATAATTTAATTTTACATAGTTGTGTAAACGACCTAAAAGTGACTAGAATCATTTCTAGCAAAATTGAACACCATGCAGTTCTCCATTGTATAGATGTACTGGAGAAAAAAAATGGAGTGCTGGTTGAATATGTGAATTTAGATGAATGTGGGCATATTGATTTTACGCATCTGGAAGAACTTCTTAAAGATGCCACCCATAAGACACTGGTGAGTTTGATGCATGTGAATAACGAAATTGGAAACATTCTTGACCTAAAGCGTACCGCATTATTATGTAAAAAGTATAACACCTATTTTCATAGCGATACCGTGCAATCTGTTGGACATTTTGAATTAGATTTTTCAGAAATACCCATCGATTTCGCCGCGGTAGCAGCACATAAATTCCACGGACCAAAAGGGGCTGGATTTGCATTTATTAGAAAGAATACAGGTTTAAGAGCACTTATTCATGGCGGCTCTCAGGAACGCGGACTTAGAGCCGGAACCGAAGCTGTTTACGCAATTGCGGGTATGGCAGAGGCATTGAGGATTTCTTATCTCCACTTAGAGAAAGAGCGGGCTTATATTACGGAGCTCAAAGATTATTTCAAGTCGCGTTTGTTGGAAGAAATGCCAGACGTAAGCTTTAATGGCGCCTGCGACGATAACAACAAAAGCACTTATACACTTTTAAATGTTTGTTTAAATCTTCCTCCAGAAAAAGGAATGATGTTATTGTTTCAATTGGACCTTAAAGGGATTGCTTGTTCTCAGGGAAGTGCCTGCCAAAGTGGAAGTACCACTGGTTCGCATGTGTTGAATTCGGTTTTATCTGAAGAAGACCGAGTGAAGCCTTCGCTTCGTTTTTCATTTTCAAGCTTTAATAACAAAGAAGAAATTGACTATGTAGTGGATGTTCTGAAGGAATTTTCGGCTAAATAGCACCACTAAATAGGATGGTCAATTTGTTCTCAATCTTTACGAATCCTTTTCTTCTAAGAAAATTTCAGATTAAAACTTGGCAGTCAACCGTAGGTTAAAAACTCTTGGTGTTAAAAAGTTAGGAATAGAATACTGAACTTTCGTATAAACATCTCTTACGAATGTATTGGTAATGGAGTTCTGAACATCGAAAATATTGAAAATTTCAGCTCCTAGAGTCAATTCTTTGAATGGTTTAAAAAAGCCTTTATCTTTTGTCTTTCCATCTCTTATCAATACGTAGTTCACTCCAATATCTGCACGTTTGTAATCTGGCAAGCGTGTTTGGAAGTCGTATGGATCTGCATAACTAGGTGATCCTCCCGGTAAACCTGTGTTATAAGTAAGGTTGAGATACATTTTTAGATCTGGTATCACCTTCATATAATCTTGAAACAACACGCCTAACTTTAGGCGTTGATCTGTAGGTCTGAAAATATATCCTCGGTCGTCAATATTTTCTTCCGTTTTTAAATACCCGACACTTACCCAGCTTTCTGTACCTGGCACAAATTCACCCGCTAATCGCACATCCATTCCGTAGGCATAGGCTTCCGCATTATTACGTGCTCTATACCTAATACGAACGTTCTCCAAAGTATAGGGGTTTACGTCTGTTAGTTTTTTGTAATAAATTTCTGAGTTAAGAGTAAAAGGTCGGTCCCACAGGTCGAAACTGTAATCGTTACCCAAAACCAAATGGATAGACTGCTGTGCCTTCACACCCGGTTGAACAGTTCCAGTAGAATCTCTTAGTTCTCTGTAAAAAGGAGGCTGGTGATATACTCCACCAGATAATCTAAAGAGCATATCCATATCCCAGTCTGGCTTAAGACTAACTTGTGCTCTCGGACTAAAAACGGTTTGTGTAACACTTTCAATTCCTTGACCGCTTACCGTCCAATTGTGCATTCTTACTCCTGCGTTTAACCACAATTCGCCATTGTCATCTCCATAGCTAGATAATCTGCTCCATTGTGCGTAACCAGAAAATCGGTCTATTTGCACATCGTTTTGGGCTCTAATGTCGCTAAACGGAACAATTGGCGAGTCGAATGCTTCGTAAGGTTGATCGTTGCTGAAATCGCCAATAGGAGGGCGGATAGAAAATCCGGCCGAATCAATTATTTCGTATTCCTGAACGCGATCGCGAATATCTTCATGTGTATATTTTATTCCGTATTCTATTTTACCGTAATCGTCTAATGAATCTCCTAAAGTTAAAATACCTTTGTGTTCAGCATTAAAGATGAGCGCATCTAAATCATTTCTAGCATGGGTGAGCTGAGAACCAATACCTTCAGAAAATTCTACTTCCCCTAGGTTTTCGTCTCCAATATTACTGTTTACCTCTCCCAATCTATACTGCGCCAGAATATCGAAATATTCCTGCTCTGTAGTTTGATAAGTTGAGACAATAAATTTGGCCGTGTAGTTGTCTGAGGCTACATAGGTTCCTTTCATTGCCCCGAAGTACGTATTGTAGCGATCCTGTTCTTGTCCTTCGTAAACCACTAATAAGGCTACCGGATTAGTAATAGTTCCAAAATTTGTTTGGCGCGTAAGTGGTTCGTATTGATAATCGTTGATGGACATGTTTCCTAAGAATCCTAATTCAAACTTGTTACTTACTTTGTAATTAAGGAACGTTTGAGCATCTGCAAACCTCGGTCTAAAGTTGGTTTCTGTCTGTTTTGCGTTTACGAATAAACTATTGTCTCGATAACGCAATCCCACTACTCCAGAAAGTCGTCCGTTAGCCGATTTACCTCCTGCGGCCACACTTGCTCCAAGAAAACTAAGGTCTGCGCTGGCGTCAAAATCGGTTGGCTGTCGATAGGTGATATCAAGAACTGAAGATAATTTATCTCCATATTTAGCTTGAAATCCTCCAGCAGAGAAATCTACTCGAGAAGTTAGGTCGCTATTTACAAAGCTTAATCCTTCTTGCTGACCGCTTCTAATAAGGAAGGGGCGGTACACTTCAATTTCGTTAACATATACTAAATTCTCGTCGTAGTTTCCACCACGTACTGCATATTGGGTGCTTAACTCGTCGTTTCCATTAACTCCGGGTAACGATTTCAGTAAGTTTTCAACACCTGCATTGGCCCCAGGGATCTTCCGAATCGCCTCTGGACTAAGGGTAGTAATTCCTTCAATTTGCATCCTTTTCTTACGAGTATTTAGAACCGCAGCTCCAAGCTGTTCAATATCTATTTTCATCACTGGATTTAACTCGTATTGTGAGTTGGGCGTAAGAGCCGTAACTTCAATAGTTACGTTTTTCTGACTAACGTGCGAAAAAACGATGGTTACATCTTGGTTGGCAGGAATCTCTAGAAAATAATACCCGTCAAAATCGGTTTGAGTTCCTTCTCCTTCTCCGTAGCTAACATTTACCCCAACAAGAGGTATGTTGTCTTCATCTAAGATTACACCTTTTATGGTGGCCGTTTGGGCAGATACAACGGTGGTAACGAATAAAATAAGTAGCGCTAGTAAATGTTTAGTCTTCAAATGCAGAAATTATAGTGGTTTTCGGAAAAAAGTCGCTTCAAATGTAGTACTATTTCCCACATTATCTACAACAATTACTTTCAATTTATTCTCAGAATCTGCAACAATATTGTCGTCAAAATCATATACTAGAACGTCTTTTTTATAATCATATTCTGTCAAAATGAATTTTCCATTCAATGTTGCCCTGTAGGAGCTTACTCCGCTGATCTCATCTTCAATTTTTAATTCTAGTGTTTTATTTTTGGTAATCCATTGTTGGTCTGCAAAGTTGAGAGGAGTGATGCTAGGAGCGGTGGTGTCTTGTGCTAATATAAACGTCCCAAATGTTCTTGATTTAGCTGAAAGTTTCGAGCCATTTCTATAGGTCGTATTGTAATAAGGAGCACCTCTATAATTGCGCTTACCTATATACAGTTTACTCATATCTTCCTTCGAATAATTGGATACATCTATGGAAACAGTCATGTTTTTATGCAACGGAATCACATCTTTATGGAGTTTTAAAGTATCTGAAGATGCTTCTATATCTAGGTAAGTGTCTTCATAAAGGCTTCCAGCAGGAATATAGACACTAAATTTGCCTTTGGTAATAGAGTTTCCTTGAGTGTGATATACATAATCCGATGTTTCGCCTGTATCTAAAGAATCTTTCACCTCCTCTTTTTTGCCTTCTACTGGAATGCTAATGCGTACTTTATTTCCTTTGAAATCAATAATATCTATAGTGTAAACAGAAGAAAAACCTTCTTCTACGTTGATGTAGCCATCGTCTATTTCATTCACGATAATGCTTAACGGATTGTTGGACTGACGAAAAAGTTTTTGCACACGTGTTCTATTCTTTTTGAAATATCCATAATCGATAAACCTATTTAGATAACGTGTTTCTGAAAACGAGAACTTATTAAACAGAATATTGAATTTTTCCTCTCCGTTGAAACTACTCTTTATTCGATATGCGCCATTTTTATTGGAAGCTCCATCTTGTTGATCGTTTGTAGAAACTCCAAAGCCAATTTTTCCCAAGGCTGTAATCTTGGCTGCTTTGTAAGACCCATCCTTTTGGCGAATTAACCTAAGTTTAATCGGGTTTTGCGAATTATTTACCTGTGCGTCTGGACTACTCGGATAAGCGAATACAGAATTCACTATAGGGACAGTGGTATCTGGAATTTCAATTCCAAAAAGCAAGGGATTCATAGGGCGGGAGGAAGGATCTCTAATTTCAAAATGTAGATGAGGGCCACCGCTACTTCCAGTATTACCCGTGTAACCAATAATTTCTCCTTTGGTTACCTTTAATACAGATGGTTCTGGAAATAACTCCACTTCAAACTCTTCCTTCTGATATTGTGTACTCTTTACGTATTCTTCAATGGCACCTGCATACTCTTTGAGGTGCGCATATACGGTTATATATCCATTGGGATGCTGAATGTAAAGTGCTTTGCCATAGCCGTAATGAGAGACTTTGATTCGTTTTACATGCCCATCTGCTGGGGCATAAATTGGAAGTCCTTGCCTTTGCTTTGTTTTAATATCCAAGCCGCTATGAAAATGGTTGCTTCTCAATTCTCCAAAATTTCCTGCTAAAATGATAGGTATATCTAATGGATTACTAAAATAATTGGTTGGGACGTTGTTTTGAGCAGTAAGCTTCATTCCAAAAAGTAGGAATAGTAAAAATATTTTCTTCATTCTAAAAAGGTAATGTGCTCTAAATTAATGAGGAGATACGGCATTTATTGCTTAGCCACGTCAATATTACAAAAAAATGCACAAAAGAGTTGGCTTATTTGACCTCGAATGTTAACTTTGTGTAATAAGTATTGAATAAATCATTTAATGTCCGATCTTTCTCAAATTGTTGATTCTCTTGAAAATAGGATAAGTAAACTGTTGCATCGTTATGATAAGGTAAGACAGGAAAATCTTAAACTAGAAGAGGAACTAAAAAATATAAAAGAGCAACACACTCGTTCCATAGCGGAAATTGAGGAGTGGAGAGAGAAATGCGGCTCATTGAAGTTAGCGAATTCAATGCTTGGCAGTGACCAATACAAACGAGATACAAAACTCAAAATAAATGCTTTAGTTCGGGAGATTGATTTATGTATAAATCAACTTTCAGAATAAAATAATATCAATGTCGAAGTCGTTAAAGATTAAGTTATCTATCGCAGACAGGGTTTATCCATTAACCATAGACCCAGCGCAGGAAGAGGGGCTCAGAAGAGCTACGAAGAAGATAGAAGGCATGATTAAACAGTTCGAAAAAAGTTACGCCGTCCGCGACAAACAGGATGTTTTGGCCATGTGCGCCTTGCAGTTTGCCGCTCAAGTGGAACAAAAGTCTATTGATAAAGTAAATGATCAACAGGATGTGGAAGAGCGGCTATTGGCTTTAAATAAATTGTTGCACGATCATTTAGCATAACGTTCTTTAAAATATATTAAGGTACTGCCTACATTAATATTAAATTTGGTAAACTCAACACGAATTCTTTAAAAAGGGTGAGTTAAAGTTGTAAAAGCGGGCCGTCTTCGAGCGGATACTTGACCAACTTATTAGCCCTAAACTTTTCTTTAAGGAGTTTACTCAAATATACATTATTAGTGTAGGCTTTTTTTATGTTCTAAATTTTGGCTGAATCAACCTTTCAGCGAGAGATAGAACAATATGTTCTTCCATGTAAAACGCTGGAAGAATAGTAGGTTAAAGTAATTTTTTGACCTGAATCTAAACACTAACATCAAAAACTATGGACAATATAGTCACTCTTATAATTGCAGGAGTAGTAGGATTAATAATAGGATTTATTATCGCCAAAGTGCTCGAAAAGAGCAAAGCTTCTCAATTATTAAAGGATGCTAAAAAAGAGGCCGATTCCATCTTAAAATCGGCTAAAGTCGATGCAGAAGCGCTCAAAAAGGATAAAATGCTTCAAGCCAAAGAGAAATTCATTGAACTAAAAGCAGAACATGAGAAGGTAATTCTAAGCCGTGACAAAAAAATGGCCGAAGCCGAAAAGCGCACCAGAGACAAAGAATCACAAGCTTCGAGCGAGCTTTCCAAAAACAAGAAGTTAAATTCTCAATTAGAGGCGAAGGTTCTTGATTATAATAACCGATTAGACTTCTTAGAGAAAAAGAAGAGTGAGACTGAAAAATTGCACCGCAGTCAGATCGAGCAGTTGGAGGTAATTTCTAGCCTATCTGCAGAAGATGCGAAGGCACAGTTAATGGAGAGTCTTAAAAGCGAAGCGAAAACGGAAGCGATGGCTTTTGTTCAAAGCAGCTTAGAAGAGGCGAAAATGACTGCCCAGCAGGATGCGAAGAAGATTATCATCAATACCATTCAACGTATTGGAACAGAAGAAGCTATTGAGAATTGTGTTTCCGTTTTTAACTTAGAAAGTGATGAAGTAAAAGGCCGAATTATTGGTCGTGAAGGCCGAAATATTCGTGCAATTGAAGCGGCGACAGGAGTTGAGATCATAGTGGACGATACTCCAGAGGCGATCATCCTTTCCTGTTTTGATAGTGTAAGGCGTGAAATTGCACGTTTATCCCTGCATAAGTTGGTAACAGACGGTCGGATTCACCCTGCAAGAATCGAAGAAATTGTTAGGAAGACTACCAAGCAAATAGAAGAGGAAATAATTGAGGTTGGTAAAAGAACTGTGATTGACCTTGGAATTCATGGTTTGCATCCAGAACTTATTAAATCTGTAGGAAGAATGAAGTATCGCTCGTCTTACGGACAAAACCTACTGCATCACTCACGTGAGGTTGCTAGACTATGTGGTGTCATGGCGTCTGAGTTAGGTCTGAATGCTAAATTGGCTAAGAGAGCGGGACTATTGCACGATATAGGAAAAGTGCCTGAAGCAGAAACCGAAACTCCTCACGCAATCTTAGGAATGCAATGGGCTGAAAAGTACGGGGAAAAGCCTGATGTGTGCAACGCCATTGGAGCTCACCATGACGAAATAGAGATGACCAACCTACTTTCTCCTATTGTACAAGTATGTGATGCTATTAGTGGAGCACGACCAGGTGCGAGAAGACAGGTGTTGGATTCTTACATACAGCGTTTAAAAGACTTAGAAGATATTGCTTTCGGGTTTAACGGAGTGAATAAAGCATATGCCATTCAAGCTGGACGCGAATTGCGTGTAATGGTAGAGAGTGAAAAAGTTAGCGACGATAAAGCCGCTCAATTATCTTTTGAGATCTCCCAGAAGATTCAGACAGATATGACGTATCCTGGACAAGTAAAAGTAACCGTGATTAGAGAAACACGAGCGGTCAATATTGCTAAATAAGCATCAGACTTCAATTAGAAGTTTTACCGAAATTAAAAAGCCTTTTCAACAATTATGAAAAGGCTTTTTTTATGCTGAATGAGCAAATGCTATTCGTCGTATATATTGGTATAGCCCTTTTCAGGAGCTTCAAAGAATTTCCCTGTAATAAAGCGATAGTTTTTGTCCAAAGATGCAATGGTTTCCATATCCTCAGGTTTTAATTCAACATTAGCTGCTCTAAAATTTGATTCTATGTGCGCTTTAGTGGTAGATTTTGGAATTACTGCAATTCCTCGATGTGCGTGCCAGTTAATAAGCACTTGAGCGGCAGTAGCATCTCTCTTCTTAGCAATTTCGTTGATCTCTGGAATTTCTAAAAGGCTTGGTTCGTTTTCCCCTTTCATGTTTTCTGGACGATCTCCAGAACCTAGTGGAGAGTAAGCGGTTATTTTCACATTTTGCTCCTTGCAATAATCTACGAGCTCATTTTGCTGTAGGTAAGGGTGCATTTCAACCTGATTCATTTCTGGTTTTATTTTGGCTTGCGAAATGAGGTTTTCTAGTTTCTTTTTACTGAAATTTGATACACCTATATGCCGTGCGTATCCATTCTCTTTAGCTGCTTCCATCTGTTTCCATGTTTCCGAAACAGGGGCTTCTTGGGGCGAAAGATAGTCTGCCGTTCGCTCGGGGAATGAAACTCCTGGTTTAAAAGCGACTGGCCAATGTACGAGGTATAAATCTAGGTAATCCAGTTTCAACTTGTCTAATGACTGCCTAAGGGCTGGTAAAACATAATCGCTTTTATGGGCGTCGTTCCAAAGTTTAGAGGTAACAAATACGTCTTCTCTGTGAATGTTTCCTTCTGCAAAGACCTCTGCAAGGGCTTCACCTATTTCTTCTTCGTTGCCATAAACTGCAGCAGTATCGATATGTCGAACGCCTGCATACAAGGCGTTTTTAACGGCCTCTTTTACTTCTTTTCCTTTGGCCTTCCAAGTACCAAGACCAATAGCATGCATTTTATCCTTATTGTCGAATTCTAGTATTTTCATTTTTATGTGGTTTTCCCTAAAATTACGAAACAGGAGGAGGTAAGCCCAACGGTTAAACCGTGTTTAGCTTTATTTTAACTTATTCGATGTGAGTGGTGAGTGGTGAGAGGTGAGTGGTGTTGATTTGTTTGTTCGTTTAGAAAATTTAAAACGGTTCCTATTAACTAACTTCCTACCAAATACTTTAGTTGCTCCATACTTATTCTTTTACAACCTTTTTAGTAAGAGAACCCTTATCCATTATAATCTTCACAAAATAAACTCCACTTTGTAGACTAGAAAGGTCAAAAGTTAAGGCTTTTAGTTCCTTAACGTGGATTGCTCGACCATTCATATTGTAGAACGACACTTGGTTAATTTCTGCAAAGGAATCATTTCGCAAATGGACTATATCCTCAACTGGGTTTGGATAGAGTGAAATATTGTTCTTTAACAGGGCATCTTCAATACCAAACAAGCAATCTTCACTGTAAGAGCTGTTTGGGGCTATGTTCCATGAGTCATAAGGTGGTTCGCCGTTGACGGCAGCTATTTCATCATCAACCTGAATACATAAGAGGTTTGGATTCTCGGTAGCATTAAAAATTGTTAACACTTTGTTATTTCCACTCTGAACGTTAAGCTCTTCAAGATTTATTTGATTAACTCCGAGTTGTTCTAAATTTGGATTGTTGCTTAAATCGAGATTCGAAAAGTCATTAGGAAATTCATCAATATTATTGCCTAAAAATAAAATCCTAAGCAAGGGGTTGTTAGAAACATCGAAGTTCGAAAGGCTGCAATTTGAGGCAAAGAATCGTTCGAGATTAGGGTTGTTACTTAAATTTATTGTTGTTAAGTCATAATTAAATGAGCATGTTACCCATGTAAGCTCAGGGTTATTACTTAGATCAATATTGGTTATGTTGTTTATGATGCCTACATCAAAAGCAGGATTTCCAAAATTCAGGTTTTCTAAATAAACAAGACTTGAAACATCTAAAGAGATAAGTCTATTTTGAGATACATCTAACCGAGTTAAATTAATAAAATCTTCTATCCCCGTTAAATCTTCTATTTCACTCCAACTTACATCTAAATTTGTTAAGGATTCTATGGCAACGGTGAATACTTGACCATTAACTACTCCGTCGCTATCTATTCCTTGATCGATTAATGCTTGCTCAAATTTGGGATCGGGAATGTTGGTGATTTGACCAATCAAATTACTGGACAACACAAATAAGATTATGAATATAAATGTCTTAGACATAATAAATTGTTATTTGTTTAAAGTTAGTTAAATTGGAATAAAACCCAACCATAACAAAAAACCACAATTATTTTGAAAATTTGTAGTCTCAATTCTTGAATTGCGGGATATAATTTGACCTTTTTACTCGGTTTATTAGTCTTTTCTAGGGTGAAACTGATGAATCACCTTCGCAAGATGCGTAGTGTCCACATGCGTATATACTTCGGTGGTGGTAATGCTTTCATGTCCTAGCATTTGTTGGATAGCGCGTAAATCGGCTCCATTCTCCAGTAGATGTGTGGCAAACGAATGTCGAAATGTATGCGGACTTACCGTTTTTTGAATTCCAGACTTTTCAGCTAGATTCTTTACAATGGTAAAAATCATTGCTCGTGTAAGGGGTTTCCCTCTTCGGTTTAAAAAAAGAAAGTCGGAATATTGGGGAGGAATCTCTTGATGGTTTCTAACTTCCTTTCGGTACAATTCAATATATTTTACAGTGGTAGGAGCAATAGGTACGAAACGTTCTTTATCTCCCTTACCTGTCACTTTTATAAAACCTTCCTCAAAGAAAAGATCCGATATTAATAAATTAATGGCTTCAGAAACCCGTAGGCCGCAGCTGTAAAGCACCTCCAAAATCGCTCTGTTTCGTTCCCCTTGTGGTTTGGAGAGGTCAATCGTAGCAATTAGTAAATCCACTTCACTTTCTGAAAGTGTGTCTGGCAGCTTTCTTCCAATCTTAGGGCTCTCAATGAGTTGCAGCGGATTGGTTTTTCGGTACTCTTCAAAAACAAGGTAATTAAAGAAGCCTCTTAGTCCCGAAATTATTCTGCTTTGTGATCTCGGGTTCACCTCTTTTGCAGTTTGATAGATAAATTCCTGAATGGTTTTTTCTGAAATTTTCGTGGGACTCACATTTATTTCATTGTTTTTAAGCCATTTAATAAGCTTTTCAATGTCTAATCCGTAATTTGCAATGGAGTTATGAGACAGTCCGCGTTCTATATGCAGATAGCTTTTGTAGTCTTTTATGGCCTGATTCCAGTTCATAGATGTAAAGTAAGCTAAATAAATTTTAAGAACGTCTTGGAAAATATATTATGTCTTTAATTCGTTTAGATGTAAATAAACCTAAATATTATATTATGAAAAAGTTATTGACGATTGCCATAGCGCTCTTTTTTTGTGCTACAGGTTTTGCTCAAGGAATTGACTTAGGGGTGAAGGCAGGAGTAAATTTTGCAAATATTAGAGATATTTCAGGAGATCCTGAAAGTAGAACAGGGTTTGTTTTTGGAGGCTTTGTGGGCGCTAAATTGAATGATAAATTAGGAATACAGGCAGATCTTTTATATTCTCAACAAGGAGCCAAGGCAGATTTGGGGGATATAGATTTAAGTTATGTGAATGTGCCAGTAGTCTTAAAAGTGTTTTTAACTGAAAGTTTTAATTTGCAGGTAGGTCCACAATTTGGATTTAAGGTAGATGATAATTTTGGCAGTGTATTTTCTGATATAGTCACTGCGGAAGATTTTGACCTTACCGGAGTAGTTGGAGCAGGATTAGACCTTCCGGCAGGCTTTAGGGTAGAAGGACGTTATAATTTTGGCCTCACCAAAGTAAATGAAGAAGTTCGAATAGCCGATGCAGCTACCGTAGAAAGTGGTAAAAACGCTGTTGTTACCCTGTCATTGGGATATTCGTTCCTCTAAAGTAGTACCTAATATACTTTAAAAAACACCTATTTCTTCGATGAAAGGGGTGTTTTTTCTGTTTAAAAACACAATTAGGTTGGAGAATATGACTTTTTTATTTACTTTTGGCGCTTACTAAATAATTAAACCTACTTAAATTATGAAAAAAGTATTATTATTAGCTGCATTTGCAGTATTCGGATTATCTACTTCAGTAGCGCAAGACTCTGGAGCAAACGGAGCTACAGCTGCTGGTTCTTATGTAATCGAAATCAACACTGGTTTTGGAGAGTCTTCTACTTCTAACACTGGTTTTTCTTTACGTTCTATCGATGGTAATACCTCATGGAGTGCTGGTGGAGAAGCTGGATATTTCTTATTAGACGATCTTGCTGTGAAGCTTGGTTTAGGATACGGAGATAGCGGAGTAGACGGTGTAGACGGTATGTTCAACTGGAAAGTTGGAGGTAAATACTATGTTGCTGGACAGTTTCCTGTTGCTGTAGATGTAAATGGAGCTTCTGGAAATGATGTTAGCCCAATGTGGGTTGGTCTTCAAGGTGGATACGCTTGGTTTGTAGCAGACAACGTAAGCATAGAGCCAGGAATCCGTTACGGAATTGGAATGAACGAAGATGCTGGTGACGGAGACTTTAATGTTTTCAGTTTAAACATTGGATTCAACCTATATTTGTAAGAAACTATACCTTTAAATAGTAAAAAAGGGGGCCATTTTGGTCCCCTTTTTTTATTTCTTTTTCCAAAGTGAAAAGATTGCTATTCCTGAAATAGCAGCGATGGTAGTTAAAATTCCCCCACTCATTGTATTTCCGTAGATAAAATAACCAGTTGCAAATAAAGAAGTGTATACGAATGCAATTCCTAGAAGCATAGAGGCGAGGTCTATCGTAAATACATCGTTTGTAGTTTTTAGATCTACACCTTCACTCTTCGCAATTGCCTTAAATTGATTCCAACCTTTACCATATGGTGTTACCTGATTGTAAAACTGAGATAGCTTTTGAGTACTGGTAGGCCTAGTAAGTAAAGTGACAGCAACCCACGCCGCAGTGGTAATAAGTACACTGTACACCAATTTTTCATGATCTTCTAAACCAAAATCAACTACCTTAAAGAGAATGGCAAGAGCAAAGGAGACAATCATTCCAGTTATTTCACTATAGGCATTAACACGCCACCAGAACCAGCGAAGAATGAAAATTAATCCAGTACCTGCGCCAATTTGTAGCAAAATATTAAAGGCATCTAAGGCATTACTTAAAAACAAAGCAAGTGACGCAGCTAGAATCATAAGAATTACCGTGCTAAGTCTACCAATGTTTACTAGCTTGGTTTCTGAAGCTTCGGGTTGAACAAAGCGTTTATAAAAATCAAGTGCTATATACGAAGATCCCCAATTTAAATGAGTTGAGATAGTGCTCATAAAGGCAGCTATAAGTGAGGTAACTACTAAGCCTAATAATCCCGCGGGAAGATGGGTTAACATTGCTGGATATCCAAGATCATGACCAAGAGTTGCATTTGGAAATTGATTTGCGATATCTGTCAGTTCAGGATACAATATTAAAGATGCCAAGGCAATTATAATCCATGGCCATGGTCGCAAGGCGTAATGTGCAATATTAAATAGGAGGGTAGCACCAATGGCATTTTTTTCGTCTTTGGCAGAAAGCATTCGTTGCGCAATATAGCCACCACCACCAGGTTCTGCGCCCGGATACCAAACACTCCACCATTGCACCGCAATAGGAATAATTAATAGTACGATGAGCGATTTTGAATCGTTAAAATCTGGGAGAAAATTAAGTTTATCTGCCACGTTTTCGTGGGTTAACAGATTCTGAAGCCCACCAATTTCTGGCATGTTAATAATGTAATACGCCGCCCAGATGGAACCTATCATGGCAATAATAAACTGTAGAAAATCTGTAAAGATTACCCCTCTAAGCCCACCAAAGGAGCTGTAAGCAACGGTTATAATTGAAGCATAAACCACACACTCCCAAGGCTCCAAGTTGAATAGAATTCCGCCAATTTTAATAGCTGCCAAGCAAACGGTCGCCATGATCATCACATTAAAAAAGACTCCGAGATAGATGGCTCTAAATCCGCGTAGAAAAGCAGCTTCTTTCCCGCTATAGCGCAATTCATAGAATTCTAAGTCGGTGACCACCTTAGAGCGTCTCCATAGCTTTGCATAAACAAATACTGTGAGCATTCCAGTAATTAAAAACGCCCACCAAACCCAGTTTCCCGATATTCCGTTTTGTCTAACAATGTCTGTTACAAGGTTCGGTGTGTCTGCGGAAAACGTGGTTGCTACCATGGAAATTCCAAGCAGCCACCATGGCATGTTTTGTCCAGATAGAAAAAATTCTTTAGTGTTCTTTCCAGAACGTTTTGCTACTAAAAAGCCAATGAGAAGGAAGATGGCAAAGAATGAAATGATCAATACCCAATCGAGTGTGGCTAACTTCATAGCAATATATTTTTAGTGGAGTAAATCTTCTGCCTGTTCTACCCAGCGATCTCTTTCGATACGACCAGGGAAGAAGTCAATAAGTTCTGTAAGCACGCGAATATCTTCCTCTTTGAGACGACTAATTTGATTGTAATTATAGATTCCAATCTCATTTAGTTTTTGTTCGATATAAGGACCAATACCATTTATTTTTGTGAGATCTTCTGCAGATTTCTTGTCTGCCAAACCAAAATTATCAAAATTTAGATCGGGCGCGTTGTGCGTATAGGTGATGTAACTAGTTCGCGCATTTTCGGCGACTTCTACGGCTGCTTTGGCGTAAACTTTCTCTTCTGGTTCTTGATGAAGTCCTTCTTGGGCTTCTTTCACAACTTCAAGAATTTTTGGCTTTATTTCTGTAAAGATCACCTCTATGTCTTTTTCTTTCTGTGTTAAGCCACTAAGTTTTTCTTTTCTTTTAAGTTTCCGAAGCAATCTTGAATATTTGGAATGTTCCATACTGAAGGCAGAAAAATAACCAATCAAGAATGTACTCAGCATAAGCAAGAAAATACCTGCATAATCTGAAATGTTAGTTAAAAAGTCTGAAAATTGCTCCATTAATCTGCTAAGAATAGTATTTCTATTCTTCTATTTAAAAATCGTCCTCTTTTTGTTTTATTGCTGGCAATAGATTGTGATTCTCCTTGTGAAATTGCCACCAACCTATCTCTTTTAATCCCCGCCTTTTCTACAAGATACCATCGTACTTGTCGCGCTTTTCTTAAGGCTTGTCTATAATTATCATTCGCATTTCCAACATTATCGGTATGTCCAATAATTTGAATTTTCACCTCTGGATTATCTGCAATCACGTTGTTAATTTCGACGCCAAGATCTCTAAGTTCTTTACTATCGTATATGTTGTTATCCTTGAATTTCGGATAGACTGTCTTTACTTCTGGAAGTGCTAGTTTTAGGCTCTCTATGCGCTCGGTATCTAATGGGTGAAGACTAAAGGAAATGCAATTCTCACCGACATTTTCATGGTCGAAGTCGATGGCGCGAATGGCGGGAGTCACCACTATTTTTTCTTTTGGAATACCCGTTTTTACCAGTATATCTTCAATGCTCTTACCTCTTTTAAAACCAAAATTCGGGTTTTCTATTTCTTCAGAAGCACTGTAAAGAGATTTTATATGAAGCTCCTCATTAGGATGCTCGATAAGATAGGTGTTGAGTTTATATTTGAAGTCTTTTACTTCTTCAGAAATTTCTACAGTCGAACTGTTTTTAATAAAGGAAATACCGTGTTCGTAAAGAAAAACTAAATCTCCGTTAGGGGTTACAGCTTTCAGCCCAGATGGAAGAGCTGCATCTTTAGAAGGATCATCAACATGCTCGGTAAACTTCAGTGTATCTTTATCTTCTAAGTTAAACTCAGCCGAATCATCAATGTTTAACGGTTCATCAATTAAGGGAGGGGTAGTGTTCGTTATGCTAGAGGCCACCTCTGTTTCGTTAGTAGTACGGACAGGTTGAAGCCAAGAATACAGCCATAGACCGAAAACGGACCAGACAAGAAATACTAAAAAAGCGATGAGGAAATTCTTCATCAAGGGTTAAACTTCTATTTATTAATTAGTTAGGTTTTGCAGCTGTGTGAACTTAACAAAGCTAAAAAAAATAATGACTTTTATTTAAAATTTTGAATATGTTTTTCCACATATTTAAAGAATTTATCTACATTTGTACAGAGTTATGAACAGAACCAATTTACATCATCACCATATCGATTTCCACGCTCCTGCGAGGTGATATGTTATTTTGTAAATTTCAAAATATATAACTAACCCGTTTGAGCAATCAAACGGGTTTTTTGTTGCTAAAAAATTAATGTAAATCTTAAAGAATTGTAGATCCGATTTCATGATCGGAAAATTATTAAAGACTATGAAAAAATTAAAAATTGCTGTACAAAAATCGGGTCGTCTAAACGAAGACTCCCTTAAATTACTTAAGGATTGTGGTATTTCTATAGATAATGGTAAGGATCAACTCAAGGCAGAAGCCAAAAATTTCCCCTTAGAAATTTATTATTTGAGAAACGGTGATATTCCTCAATACCTAAAGGATGGTGTGGTAGACTGTGCCATTATTGGAGAAAATGTTCTAGTAGAAAAGGGAGAGGGTATAGGTATAATAGAGAAATTGGGTTTTTCGAAATGTAGAGTGTCATTGGCGGTCTCTAAAACATTTGAGTACGATACCATTAAGGATCTTAATCAAAAACGAATTGCTACCTCATATCCCGTAACTACTCAGGCTTATTTGGATAAACACGGGATTTCGGCCGACTTGCATATTATCAACGGAAGTGTTGAAATTGCTCCTAATATTGGTTTGGCCGATGCAATTTGCGACATCGTAAGTAGTGGAAGTACGCTCTTTAAAAATAATTTAAAAGAAGTGGAGGTAATGATGCAAAGCGAGGCTGTTTTGGCGGTTTCACCAACTATTGATGCGGCCATTTCAGAAATAGTCGCCAAGCTTCAATTTCGTATTAAGGCAGTTTTGAAAGGGAGAGACTCTCGATATGTTTTGCTAAATGCCCCAAACGATAAGATGGATGAAATCATAGCTATTTTACCAGGTATGAAGAGCCCAACCATATTACCGCTTGCTCAAGAAGGCTGGAGTAGTATTCATAGCGTGGTAAAACAGGATCAGTTTTGGGATGTAATTGATCAATTAAAGGAAAAAGGCGCAGAAGGAATTTTGGTGTGCCCTATTGAAAAAATGGTATTGTAATAATAGGCTGTTTAAGAAAGATAGCGATAAAACACAAAAATGAAAACGATTGAATATCCGAGTATAGAAAGTTGGGACGAAATTTTAATGCGACCCACGCAAACCGTAGCAGATATTGAGAATACGGTGACTGAGATCTTTCAAGAAGTGAAACTGAAAGGGGATCGGGCGGTTAGAAAATACACTCAGTTGTTTGACGGTGTACAGTTAGACAATTTAAAGATTTCATCTAAAATTATCGATGAGGCTGAAAAATCTGTGAGTTCAGAGCTTAAAACGGCAATTCAAATGGCCAAATCTAACATAGAGAAATTTCACAACGCTCAGTTAACAGATACTATTACGGTCGAAACTACGGAAGGGGTACATTGTTGGCAGGAGAAAAGGCCCATTCAAAAAGTGGGTTTGTATATTCCAGGAGGTTCCGCTCCATTATTCTCAACTATTTTAATGTTGGCAGTACCAGCAGCCATCGCTGGGTGTAGAAGAGTAGTGCTCTGCACGCCCCCAGATAAAAACGGAGAAATAAATCCTGCCATTTTATACACGGCAAAGCTTTGTGGTATTGCCGAGGTTTATAAAGTTGGTGGTATTCAAGCCATAGCAGCCTTAACTTTTGGTACAGAGAGTATACCTAAGGTCTTTAAAATTTTTGGTCCTGGCAATCAATTTGTGACGGTAGCAAAGCAACTTGCAACAAAGTTCGAAGTTGCCATCGATATGCCAGCTGGCCCCAGCGAATTACTAATCTTCGCCGACGATACTGCAAATGCCTCCTTTGTGGCAGCAGATCTATTGAGTCAAGCTGAGCACGGCGCCGACAGCCAGGTCATTTTAGTGACCACTTCTAGTGTTATTTTAAAACGGGTGATGAACGAGATTGAGCTTCAGATAGAAGCCTTGCCACGAAAAGACATAGCGGTCCAAGCAATTAATAATTCTAAGCTTATCTTGGTGAAAAATAACAAGGAAGCATTGAGCCTTATTAATGAATACGGACCAGAGCATTTCATTGTAATTTCGGAAGAAGAGGACTACTTTATCGATGGTATTGAAAACGCAGGTTCGGTCTTTATTGGAAATTATACGCCGGAAAGTGCTGGCGACTATGCTTCAGGGACCAACCATACACTGCCTACCAACGGATACGCTAAGCAATACAGTGGAGTCAATTTAGATAGCTTTATGAAGGCGATGACTTTTCAGAAGATATCAAAAACAGGAATACTGAAATTAGGAAACTCCATTGAGCTAATGGCAGAAGCCGAAGGTTTACAGGCGCATAAAAATGCAGTTACACTGCGACTTAAAAGTTTATCAAATGAATGAAAATTTTAGCTTAACCAGAATTATCAGAAAAAATGTATCGGACCTCCAGCCATATAGCTCCGCCAGGGATGAGTTTAAAGAGCTAGGAACAGATATGATCTTTCTGGATGCGAACGAGAATCCCTTTGAAACGGGCATAAACCGATATCCCGATCCGCAGCAACGATCCGTAAAGACTGCGCTGGCAGAACTAAAACAAGTAAGTGCAGCTCAAATTTTATTGGGAAATGGAAGTGATGAAGTATTGGATTTACTTTTTAGAGCATTTTGTGAGCCTAATGTGGACAACGTCATCACTGTGCCACCGACCTACGGGATGTATAAAGTACTAGCCGGTATAAACGCCGTAGAGAATATAGAAGTGTTGCTCTCAACCGATTTTCAACTAAATGTTACTGAAATTTTAAAGAAGCAGAACAGTGGTTCTAAGCTATTATTTCTTTGTTCACCTAACAATCCTACGGGAAATTCCTTTTCCGAAGAACAAGTAGAGCAATTGCTAAATCAGTTTAATGGGATAGTGGTTATTGACGAAGCGTATATTGATTTTTCCACTAACGCAAGCTGGCTTCAAAAATTATCCGATTTCCCTAATCTCGTAATCACCCAAACCATGTCTAAAGCATTTGGAATGGCGGGAATAAGGCTAGGCATTTGCTATGCTTCAATGGAAATTATTGAGGTATTGAATAAAATTAAGCCGCCGTATAATGTTAATCAGTTAACGCAGCATATGACGCTCAAGCGATTGGATAGTATGGGAGATGTAAAATCAGAAACTAACATAATTAGAGAGGCTAAGAATATTTTATCTACAGTATTACTTCAAGTGAAATTTGTAAAAAAAATATACCCGTCCGATGCTAATTTCTTATTGGCAAAGGTCGACAACGCAGCCCTGCGATACCAACAGCTTATCGATATGGGCGTGGTAGTACGCAATCGAAGTAATCAACCATTATGCGAAAATACACTTCGGTTCACTGTCGGCACTCCTGCAGAAAACTTAAAGCTAATTCAGATCCTAAATAATTTAGAAGAATGAAAAAGAAAGTACTATTTATAGACCGTGATGGAACCATTATTAAAGAAACTGCCGATGAGCAAATCGATGCGTTTGAAAAGATGATATTCTATCCAAAGGCGTTTACCTTTCTAGGAAAGATAGCGAAAGAATTAGATTTTGAATTAGTCATGATTACCAATCAAGATGGCCTTGGAACGGAAGTTTTTCCAGAGGAAACTTTTTGGCCCGTTCATAATTTTATTCTGAAATCGTTCGAAAATGAAGGAGTGGTATTTGACGAGGTGTTTTTAGATCGGACCTTCCCTCATGATAATGCCAATACTCGTAAACCCGGAACAGGTTTGCTTACCCAATATTTTGATGAAGCATATGACTTGCCTAATTCGTTCGTTATTGGCGATCGCTTAACAGATATGGAACTAGCAAAAAATCTTGGCTCCAAAGGATTATTTATTAATGACGAAACAAATCTTGGCACCAACGAAATTACGGTCAAAAGAGATGAGTTGGATAGCATCATTGCTTTGGAAAGTAATGATTGGGAGAAAATCTACGAATTTTTAAAGTTGGAAGACCGAACGGCGTCAATAGAGCGCAAAACGAATGAAACGGACATTTCTATTCAACTAAATTTAGATGGTACAGGTAAAAGTAAGATTGATACCGGAATTGCGTTCTTCGACCATATGTTGGACCAAATTGCTCGTCATGGAAACATGGATCTTTTTATCAATGTAAAAGGCGATTTGGAAGTTGACGAACATCATACTATTGAAGACACGGCCATCGCTTTAGGAGAAGTTTTCGCAAAGGCTTTGGGGAATAAGCTAGGAATGGAACGATATGGATTTTGCCTTCCTATGGACGATTGTTTAGCTCAGGTCGCTATTGACTTTGGAGGAAGGAACTGGCTGGTCTGGGAAACAGAGTTTAAGCGTGAAATGATTGGAAAAATGCCTACAGAAATGTTTTTTCACTTTTTTAAGTCGTTTACAGATGGAGCCAAAGCTAATCTTAATATAAAGGCGGAAGGCACCAACGAGCACCATAAAATTGAAGCTATTTTTAAGGCATTTGCCAAGTCGATTAAAATGGCATTAAAAAGAGATCCAGAAAAAATGATACTACCAAGCACTAAAGGAATGCTTTAAAATAGTACTAGAAGACGATATGAACATTATAATTATAGATTATGGAGCCGGGAATATTAAAAGTATTCAATTCGCTGTAGAACGACTGGGATACGAAGCAATATTGAGTAATGATGAGACGGTCATTCGTAATGCGGATAAAGTTATATTTCCAGGAGTAGGAGAAGCGAGTAGTGCTATGCGCAAATTGAGAGCATCTGGATTGGATGCGCTCATACCCACTTTGAAACAGCCAGTGTTGGGCATTTGTCTAGGGATGCAACTAATGTGCAATTCCTCCCAAGAAAATAATACTAAGGGATTAGGAATTTTTGATGTGGACGTGGTTCAGTTTTCTAACAAGGTGAAAGTACCGCAAATAGGTTGGAACCAAATCTCCAAGTTAAACTCGCCATTGTTCAAAGGTGTTTCAGAAGATGAATATATGTATTTGGTTCACAGTTATTATGCTCCTATGTGTGACGAGGCGATTGCTTCTACCAATTATGAGCTTACCTATGCATCTGCGCTTCAAAAAAACAATTTCTTTGGAGTTCAGTTTCATCCCGAAAAAAGCAGCTTGGCAGGAGCTAAAATATTAGAAAACTTTATCCTACTAAATCAAACAAAATAAAGGATTATCGAATGAGAATTATACCAGCCATTGATATTATTGACGGTAAATGTGTTCGACTCTCCAAGGGAGACTACGACACAAAAAAAATATACAACGAACATCCGCTAGAGGTTGCGAAGCAGTTTGAGGCCCACGGAATCGAATACTTGCATTTAGTCGATCTAGACGGAGCTAAGAGCAAACACATTGTTAATCATCGTGTTTTAGAAGAAATTGCTTCCAAAACGGCACTTAAAATTGATTTCGGGGGAGGCTTGAAAACAGATAAAGACCTAAAAATTGCGTTCGAAAGTGGTGCTGCTCAAATTACTGGTGGTAGTATTGCCGTTAAAGATCCTGGTTTATTTAAGGACTGGATTTCAAAACACGGCAGAGAAAAAATTATTTTAGGAGCCGATGCCAAGGATGAGAAAGTAGCTGTAAGTGGTTGGACGGAAGAGAGTAAGGAGGAGTTAATTCCATTTATTCAAGCTTATCAAGAAAATGGGGTGAGCTATGTGATTTGTACAGATATTAGTAAGGACGGAATGTTAGAAGGCCCTTCTTTCGATTTATATGAAAGGATTCTAAGCAATTGCAAACAAATCAACTTAATCGCATCTGGAGGTATTTCAACGTACGAAGAGCTTCCGCGTTTAGCCAAAATGGGCTGCGAAGGAACTATTATTGGAAAAGCTATTTATGAAAATAGAATTAGCTTAAAACAATTGGAACAGTTTATTTTAAACTATTAATCATGGAAGAACAGCTTATTTTAGAATTCAAGCAAAATTCGATTTTTAGATTGAATGAGAGTGCTAGAATGGTGAAAATTGCCTTAGAGAACATAACCGAACGCCAGCTTTGGGAGCGCCCAAACACAAACTCCAACAGTATTGGGAATTTGCTATTGCATCTGCGTGGAAATATTACCCAATACGCCATTTCGTCATTAGGCAATTTACCAGACGAACGAAAACGCGATGAGGAGTTTGAGGCCACACAAGGAGGTACTAAAAAAGAGCTATTGACCATGTTGGAAGACACAGTCGATAAGGCAAAAGGAACTATACAAAATGCTACTGCTCAACAATTGGTTCATAAGCGAGAAGTACAGGGCTTTGAGTTCTCAGGGATTGGTGTTATTATCCATGTGGTTGAACACTTTTCTTACCATACGGGACAAATAGCTTTTTGGGTAAAGCAGTTAAATCAAGAGGATTTAGGGTTTTATGACGGCCATAATCTGAATATAATTAATCCCAGTTAAGAGACTTAGAATAATAGTAAGAACAGCAATTAATATGTTAACAAAAAGAATAATTCCTTGCTTGGACATTAAAAATGGTCGCACCGTTAAGGGGGTGAATTTCATTAATTTAAGGGATGCTGGAGATCCGGTGGAGCTGGCAAAAATATATTCACAGAATGGGGCAGATGAGCTCGTTTTTCTGGATATTTCAGCTACCGAAGAGCGCCGTAAGACTTTAGCAAAACTCGTTTTAGATGTTGCCGCTGCTATTAATATCCCCTTTACGGTAGGGGGAGGTATTTCTACCGTGGAGGATGTAGATGTTTTGTTGCAGAACGGGGCAGATAAGGTTTCTATTAACTCTTCTGCGGTTAAGAATCCTCAGCTTATAAACGACCTTTCTTCTAAATTTGGCTCTCAATGTATTGTGGTGGCAATTGATGCCAAGAATATTGAAGGGGAATGGGTAGTGCATTTGGTAGGTGGAAAAGTGCCTACTGCGCTAAATTTGTTCGATTGGGCCGTAGAGGTTGAAAAGAGGGGGGCAGGCGAAATACTTTTTACTTCTATGGACAATGATGGAACTAAAGATGGTTTTGCAAATGAAGCACTCGCTAAACTGACAGAGCTCATAAATATTCCAGTGATCGCTTCGGGCGGAGCTGGGACCATTCAACATTTCACAGATACTTTTATCACGGGTAAATCGGACGCCGCTTTGGCTGCCAGCGTATTTCATTTTAAAGAGATAGAAATTTCAGAATTAAAAAAAGAATTGCAAAAACAGGGAATCCCTGTGAGAATTTAACAGCATTAAAACCTAATAAACAATTATGGAAATAGATTTTGACAAGAATAACGACGGATTAGTCCCTGCAATAGTCCAAGACGCGGTAACCCGAAATGTACTTATGTTAGGGTACATGAATAAAGAAGCGCTTGCTAAAACTAAGGAGCTCGAAAAAGTGACCTTTTTTAGTAGAACCAAAAACCGTCTCTGGACCAAAGGTGAGGAAACTGGAAATTATTTGGAAGTAGTTTCCATGAGTGCAGACTGTGATAGAGACGCGTTATTGATATTAGCTAATCCGCAGGGACCAACATGCCATTTAGGCTCCGATACCTGCTGGAATGAAAAGAATAAAAGTAATTTCGGTTTCCTAACGCATTTGGAAGGTGTTATTGAAAACCGAAAAAATGATCCGGATCAAGAACGCTCGTATGTTGCTTCTTTGTTTAAAAAAGGGATTAATAAAATTGCTCAAAAAGTAGGAGAGGAAGCGGTTGAAGTAGTTATTGAAGCCAAAGATGATGACGACTTGGCGTTTTTGAATGAAAGTGCAGATTTACTGTTTCATTTCATGATTTTGCTTCAGGCAAAGAGCTTTCACCTTAGAGATGTTGAAAAAACTCTGCACGAACGTCACAAATAATTCATAAGGGCTGGAGTACCGCTTCAGCCCTCATAAAAAGAACCTTTATTTTATCGAAGCCACCCCTTCTCACTGGCCCCTTTACTGTAAAAGTAAAGAACGATGGCAACGGCTATAACAATTAGTGGCATAATAACCGACTTTAATCCTAGCACAGCGATTACATCGGTTACGAAAATCCAGTAGCCCATTTGGACAAGTACCGCAATAAGCGAAATACCAAATATGGGAGTGGCTAACTTTTTTCTCATTAATAAAAGAAGGCATCCTAGAACTCCAGCAATCACGGCAATTCCAAATACGATATTGTACCAGGAGGGAAGTGAGTTTATTAAAGCTAATTCGGCTTCTGTTGAGACGGCTGCGAGTTGATCCTTCAAAACGGTTCCAAGTAAGAATTGAAAAACTCCCATAAAGTTCCATAGCAGTGCTACTATGGATATAATCCAAAAGCTTGCGGCGGGTTTATTATTTGTAGACATTATATATTGGTTTAAGGTTATGTATAAATATACAAAAAACAAAAAAACGCCTTGGTTTACCACCAAGTCACAAAGAATTTTTCGAACGACCCTTGCTCGCTTTTTAACCATACCATTGGAGCCATTTGCCTTAGGTGTAGAGCGGTAATTTCTAATATACAATTGGAGAGACTAGTCCATTGTACATCGTTATGGGGTGTATGGAGCCACTCATATTTAGTAGGAATGTAATACTGTTGGTTTTCTCTACTCGTATTTTCAAGTTCATCCATCCGCAGCCAGTACCCAGAAATACAGTCTGAATTAAAAGGATCTATGGATAAACTTCTTTCTGAATATGGAACAAACAGTTGAGCCAAAAAGCAACATTGCTGTAAAATGTTTTTTTCTGAAATATTCAAAGATCGAAGCGCGGCAAGGCCTTCAGGAGAATACAGCAAACCGAAATGATGGTCCCGTGTTTTTTCCATTTTTTTAAAGAACATGTCTTTTCTGTTAGGTCCTATTGCGCGGTCTATTGGCTCTGGTATAGAAGGGTCCAAAATGTAGAACTTATAAGTGAGCTCTACATGGTGTATCTGCGAAGTGCGATTATTCTGAAGTAGAAAGTCCAATTCGCCTATGGTAAGATTTTGACGCTTGAGCTGCAGATTATGACCCAATAGATTATAAGTGCCGTCATAACTAATTAATTGTTGAAATATATGCTCTACTTGATGTCCTAACCTCAAATTAGTTGGGATGTCCTTTGGAATAAAACTGGTTAGATCAATTTTAGGAAAATGGAATTGTGTAATTCCGAATTGTTTATTTATCCAAAGCGGGGAAGTAGCTAGAAATCCATAAATATGTTTCACCGTTTAAAAATACAAATAGACTTGGTAATTATCCTATTTTTGTATGGATGTTTAGAAAACGTTTTTATTATCTCCTAGAACTACAGTATTTGGGCTTTCGTTATCATGGTTGGCAAAAGCAGCCAGATGTGCTAACTGTGGAACGGATGGTTGGTAGGACCTTGGCCTACGTCTTAGATCATAAAAACTTCAAATTACTGGCTTCTGGAAGAACAGATGCCAAAGTCTCGGCTAATAAGGCGTATGTTGAATTGTTTTTGGATAATGAAGCGCTGGACTTAGCAAGTTTTCTTCCGCTGTTTAATGAAAATTTACCGCCCGATATTCGAGCTTTGAACATTTCCGAAGTCGATAAGAGTTTCAATGTTATTGAGGCACCAAAGGAAAAAGAATACCTGTATTTGTTTTCGTTTGGAAGTAAAATTCATCCGTTTTGCGCTCCTTTTATGATCAATATTAAGACTCCACTTAAGCTTTCGGTCATGATGGAAGCGGCTCGACTCTTTGAGGGGACGCACGATTTTAGAACTTACACCTATAAACCCAATCCAGAGACGAGAACCGTGGGTTCTGTAATTTGTTCGGAGATAGTGAAAAACACCATTTATACGGCAAACTTTTTCCCTGAGGAGAGTTATGTTTACAGAGTTCGTGGGAAAGGATTTAAGCGTCATCAAATACGCTTAATGATGGGGGTATTGTTGGACTTGGGAGAAGGTAAAATAGATTTAGATTTCGTGAAGCAAACTCTGGAGCCTAACAACGCTATCAAACTAGAGCGAATTGTTCCTGCTAGTGGTCTTATCCTTAACGATGTTTCAATTTGATTTAAGAGGAGTCTTTTAGTACTTTTACTGAATGAGCTTAATAGAATGTTTGATATTCAATTCGGCATTTTAAATTTAAAACCCAGCACTTCAATTTTATGACTGTATCAAAAACTTCATTCGACTTTCTTAAAAAATTAGAACAAAACAATCATAGAGATTGGATGCAAGAGCATAAAAAGGAATACCTCGCAAGCGAAAAAAAATTAAAGGCCTTTTATGCAGAGGTAGAAGCAAGTCTCAATTTAAACGATGAGATTGCTAAATTAAAAGTGTTTAGAATTAATAGGGATGTTCGTTTTAGTAAGAATAAGACGCCTTATAACGTGCATAGGAGCGTCAGTTTTAGCAGGGCAGGAGCCAACAGAAGAGGTGGTTATTATTTGCGTTTGGAGCCTGGAAACTCGATGATGGCGGGAGGATTTTTTAGCCCAGAACCCGCAGATTTATTAAGAATTCGGAAAGAGTTTGAAATGGACGCTGTCGAAATAAGAGCTATTTTGGAAGATAAGGACTTTAAGAAGGCCTTTGGAGGTTTTAATGAGGAGTATGCGGTAAAGACTGCTCCAAAAGGTTTCTCCAAGGATCATCCTAACATAGATCTTATTCGGTTAAAGAGCTACTTCGTGCAGCACAAATTTACTGATGAAGAGGTGTATGCAGATAACTTTAAAGAGAATCTTGTATATCACTACGAATTATTAAGGCCTTTTTTTGACTATATGACCGATGTTCTAATAACAGATCTTAATGGTGTTTCTTTAATATAAGAGGTTACCTAGAAAAATTAAACCCCGTCCTTATCGAATAAGGACGGGGTTTTTTATAAATAAGTTCTCTAATTTATTTTAATTTGAAAGTAACGCGACGCACTAATTGACGTGCAGCACCAGAGTTTTTGTCGACCGAGGCGTCTTCTCCATTACCCTTGTAGGTAAGTCTATTAGAATTAATTCCAGAGGCAACTAAGATATCATACACACGCTTTGCACGACGTTTAGATAAATTACTATTAGATCCCTCGTCGCCAATCTCATCTGCAAAACCAACTAGTTCAGCTTTTGTTGAAGGATGTTCTTCCATATATTTAACAAGGTAATTAATAGCGTGAAGCGAGTAAAATTCTGGTTTGTCATCTCTAAAACCAAAGTATACACTTACATATCCTTTATTAATAAGCTCTTCAATTCCTAAGCTACCAACAATATCATTTCCATTAGCGACATAGTCCTTTTCGTTTACAAAGCGATTGTCTAAAGATGATTCTATCTCATCAGGAATACCGTTTTTGTTTTGATCAATTGCGATACCCTTTGTGTTCACAGCCACACCAGACATTGTATTTTCTTCACGATCTAGGTAATCTGCCACTCCATCCTTATCGGTATCGAGCATTTCAATTTCAACCTCTGCTAGACGAGCTTCTAATTCTTCCACTTTCGTCTTCAAAACATTTTCTGTTGCATTCCAATCAACGTGTTGTTCATTTTCACCTATATAATAAGTCAATCCAAGCGAGTAATTATAAAGAGACCCGTCAATTCCTCTTGTTCCAGGATTGATATTTCCATCCCATGAAAGGCTTTGACCAATGTTCCCAATTAAAGAAAGATCAACATTTACAGCGAAACGATCGCTCAATTTAACTTGTGGTGTGATACCTGCCATCACATGCATCATATTATCTTTTCCATCATTGAGCGTGGCGTCATCAACATTGAGCATTGAAAAACCAGTCCCAGTGTGAAATAAAAGACCAACCGAGTTAGTCCAGTCACTAAAGTTTAGTATATGACCAAGATTTATAACTCCTTGTAAAGATACTCTTGTATAGTTTCCTGAGAATTCAAGACTTGTATCGTCAGACTCCATGGCGTTATAACCAACGTCGGCTTTTAGACCAAATCGATCATTCATCATATATCTAACTCCAAGACTACCTTGCGCGAAACTAGGACTATTTACATAATATCCTGGCGCAAATGGGCGTGATGCTTTTTGCAGCCCTCCAGAGAGTTCGATCGAAAATTTGTTTGATGTGCTTAATTCTTCCTGAGCATTTGCCCAATTAGCCGACATAATTAAAATTGCCAACAAAAATACTTTCTTCATAAGTGGGGATTTTTAGGGTGTGCGAAAATAGCTACATTTTGCATACCGTCAAAATGGAATATGAAGTATTTTTAAAATAATTTTTAAGGTGTTATCTGCGTTTATTTGTAACGCATCATAAACCGTTTAGGATCAATGTCATGAAGAGGAAAACAGTAAATTAGGCTACTAAAACCATTAGTTGGATACTACTTTTAAGACGCTCTTTTACGATATTCATCATTCTTTTGTTAAGGGATGAAGAATTCAATATGTAAGTTTCATATTCTGTCATGGTAAATTGACCAATCATGATTCCTTTTAAAGAATTTCGGAATTTCATATCCTTATGAATGGCATTTTCAATGTAGTCGAGGCGCTTTTCTATGGAAAGATCGTAGAAGACATTTTTGTGTTTACGGGCATAATTTCTAAAAACTGCCACTAACAAATCGTTTTGCAATTTTGCAATAGGCCTTAAGGTTTTATTCTGAAAGTATTCGTCTTCCGACATTCCAGGTAGAATTTTCGCAGAAGGGATTTCGGGGCGTAATTCTTGAAGTAAGCGATCTCTTGAATCCATAATTATGTTTTACTAAAATTATAAAAGATATAACTATGTTTTAGCGTTGAGCCGCATAGTTATGCACAAGGATGTCAACAAAGTGATGAAATGCCCGAATTGGCCTAAAGGGGAAATAGGATTAAATAAAAAAGCCCCGCTCAATTGAACGGGGCTTACCTAAAAATAGATTTTATTTTTTAGATAGGAAATCTTCTCTAGATAGAACGGCTGGCTTTGGCAGTTCGTTTTTCTCTAAAAAGCTCATAAACTTTTTACCTTCCTTTGCTTTGATTTTCGCAAAGCGCTCTTGCTCTGTCTTTAATTGTCCAGCTATCAATTCAAAGTTTCGTTTTTGATCTGCCGAAACTCCATCGTATGCACTTGCCACTCCAGAATACAAATCACCCATGCGCTCTCTCAATTCTGGATCTGCAGATGCTACATAGCCATCTCCTGTAGTAATAACTAAATCTTTTCTGAGTGCCTCTAAACTATCGTATAATTTTTGAGCATTCTTTTTACCTTTAGAATTGTTTTCAATGACCTCTTTCGCAGTCTCTTGCATAGTGTTAATCTCATAGACCATATAAGCTAAATCTTCCACCATGTCGAATAAAGTACTGGTCAATTCTTCCTGCTCTTTTCGTTCAGCTAAAGAGGTAAGTGAAGTATCATCATATTTTACTTCAATTACATGTTCGTAGGTATCTTTACCTTTAGTTAATATCACCTTGTATTTCCCTTCAGGTACGCGCTTAGGTGTAAATCCTCCGAAAGCCAAGGTCTTACCCTCCGCCATTTTTGGAGAACTACTTGTAAAACTCCAGTCTACCACATTGATTCCTTTCGATTTACCGGCAGGTAAGGATGTAATCTTATTTCCTTCCATGTCTTGAAGTTCTAAGGTCATTTTACCAAAAGTATGGCGCTTTTTTAAATAGTAAATAATCTTAGCCGAAGTAGATTTATTGCGACCCACAAACTGAGTTTCTGATCCAAAACTCCCTGCAAAACCACTTTCTTCCTTCATGGTAAAAGCATCATTTTTGAAGAAGTGTACATTTTTAGCAAGTACTTCTTGATTGAGTTCGCGCAGCGGACTAATATCGTCTATAATTATTACGCCACGTCCATGCGTACCCATCACCACATCGTTCGTTTGTTTTTGCATGTCAATGAAATGAATCGCAACAGGAGGCATGTTATTAGTGAATTGAGACCAACTTTTCCCACCATCAATTGTTACATATAAACCAAATTCAGTTCCTAAGAACAACAAGTCCTCATTTACGTAGTCTTCTTGAATGTTTCTCACAAATGCTTTTGCTGAAATATCTTCCGAAATGATGTTTTTCCAAGTTGCACCATAATCGGTTGTCTTCATTGCATATGGCTTCATATCTCCGCTAGTGTGACCATCGAAAACCGCGTAGGCTGTCCCTTTTCCGTGCACGCTGGCTTCAATATGATATACCCATGTATTTGCTGGAATTCCGGTAAGATTCGCAGTTACATTTGTCCAACTTTTTCCTCCATCTTTCGTAACCTGAACATTTCCGTCGTCTGTTCCAACCCACAATACGTTTTGATCTAGTGGAGATTCCGCGATGGTGAATATGGTAGTATGATTTTCAGCTCCACTATTGTCCATAGACAAACCACCAGATTCTAATTGATTCTGCTTGGCTGGGTCGTTAGTAGTAAGATCTGGAGAAATAATAGTCCAGCTTTCACCCATATCATCCGACTTGTGTACGAACTGACTTCCCATATAAAAACGATCTGGTACGTGCGCGCTCACAGCCATAGGTGCGTTCCAATTAAATCTTAGCTTCGCAACTCCTTTTTCTTGAAGCGGTTGCACTGTTTTAGTACGATTGCGATCTACATCGTAGCGCCAAACGTTCTGTGCACCTTGCATTTCAGAATAAATAATATTTTTTGTAGGGTGTTTTAATACGCGAAAACCATCGCCATAACCAACACTATTCCAATCGCGAGCATTTACACCACCGGGAGAAGAAGAAGGGCCGTACCAGCTTCCATTGTCTTGTAATCCACCATAAACATTATATGGTTCTGCGTCGTCTACGCTAATATGATAAAATTGGGATAGCGGTAAATTTTCAACAATTTCGAAAACAGTTCCTCCATTCCATGAACGATAAACTCCACCATCTGTTCCAGCATACATGATATCGCTGTCATTAATATGAAACACGATATCATGAATATCACTGTGCATATTCCCAAGATCTTTAAACGTTTTTCCTCCATCACGACTAATAGAGCCGCTCAAACCACCTTTTACGATAATATCTGGATTTCTAGGATCGACAGTAATTCTAGAAAAATAAAACGGACGTACGGTAAGACCAAAATCATTGTTTAAGTGTTCCCAGTTTTGTCCTGCATCTGCAGATTTCCATAGACCGTTTTTTGTTTTGTCTTCGGTCTCCAAAACTGCGTAGATGATGTTACTGTCGCTAGGCGCCACAGCAACTCCAATTCTTCCTAAATCTCCAGATGGAAAGCCATTGTGAATTTTATTCCAAGTTTCTCCACCATTAGTAGATTTGTACAAAGCACTATTGGGTCCACCAGAGTTAAATCCCCAGCCAGATCTACGAAACTCCCACATGGAAGCATACAACGTATTTGGATTTTTTGGATCCATAATTACATCTCCAGCCCCAGTAGATGGATTTACATAGAGAATTTTTTTCCAAGTTGCTCCACCGTCCGTGGTTTTATAAATTCCACGGTCTTCACTATCGCTCCATAGCGCTCCTAAAACTCCCACATACACCTCTTTAGTGTTATTCGGATTGATTACTACAGAAGCAATACGTTCGCTATTTTCAAAACCAGGTATTTCTTTCCAAGTACTACCACCATCGGTCGTACGAAAAAGACCTTTCCCTACCGAAACGGAATTTCTGGTCCATGTTTCACCGGTTCCAACCCAGATAGTTTGGTCTGGATCTTTTGGGTCTAAAGTTACAACTCCAATGGATTGAGGGTGTTCATCAAAAATAGCAGTGAAGGTTGCTCCGCCGTCTACACTTTTCCAGACCCCACCACCGGCAGCACCTGCGTACATAATACGAGTATTTGTTGGATGGACTTCTAGATCATTAATTCGTCCACTCATGAGAGCAGGGCCAATATGTCTAGCAGACAGATCTCCAAATAGTTCTTTTCCTTTTAATGAGATTTCTTGAGCAGATAACGATAAAGGAAGTGTCGCTACAGCCAATAAAAGAATGATTAGTTTTTTCATTTGTTGGGAGGTTTTTACTCTTGAGCCTAGATTCCAGAGTATGAAGTTAATTTTGATTGGATGATTGAATAGTTCAGTTTAAAGAAAAAAAATCCCCAAAATAAACTTCGGGGATTTTAAAAGGTTCATAAGAGAACTAGTTTTTTGTTCCAGCTTCCGTTGCTGCAGGAGCAGGGAATGCAAATACCGTATCGTCCACAGTTGGATTAAGCGTTATGGATTTAATTGTAATTTCTTGTCCGCCTGGCTGCCCTTTAGCTCCTTCTGTAATAGAGAAAGGGAAATAAAGACCGTCTACCTCTTGATAGTCGCTCATTTTAGTTTGACCTACCATGCCTGCTCCAGGACCACCTTTTATTTCTTTTTCAACCACTATCGGTACAAAGTTTTCAGTATCAAAATAATAAAAAGTAACGTCTTGTTCTTCTTTACCATCTACCATAATTGGTTCTTTCACCAATTTAATTTTGAAAGTTTCAGCTCCATCAACCGTTTCTTTTCCTATTAGCTCCACAGTATATCCCTTTTCTTTATATCCTAAAAATGGATCTGGGAAATCGTTGGTTTCTAATTTGTGGTTTGCAGTAGCTTCGGCATCACTTTTTTCAGCTGCCATCGTCATTTGGTTAGTAGACCAAAGCGTCTCACCGTCATATACACCTTGATAAAAGGTCATTCCTTGGAAATCTGCTTTCATCATTGATTTACCGTCCTTTTTTTGTACCATTTCAATTGGAAGTTCCATTCCTTGAAAGTTTACACTTCCTTGAAATTGAATAGCTTCTACCTTCTTCCAATTATCAAGACCACCAGTATTTTCGAAGTAATTGGCTAAGATTTCATCTGCTGTTTGCGCTGTTGCAACTGGAGAAATAGCAAGAACTAGCAAGGCTACGAATAGTGTTTTTATCATTTTCATGTTTTAGATTTTTGTTTTACGTACAATTAGACTCAAATGACGGAATTATGTTACAAATTCAGCCAATTTTTACAGAAAATTAACAAACCCTCCTGTATCTTTACTAAAAAGAGTTAAAAATGAAATTTGGAAAAGTAGATGACCCTTCGCAAATAGATTTTACCTTGCCACCAGATCATCCAGATACTAAAAAACGATTGTCCCAATTTGAACGAGTGTCAAAACCATCATTGTATGTGGGTTGTGCGAAATGGAATAGGGCAGACCTTAAAGGTTTCTATCCACGAGGAACTAAAGATGAATTAAGCTATTATTCCACTCAATTTAATAGCATAGAACTGAACGCAACGTTTTATAGAATATTTCCTGCTGAAACTTTTGCATCTTGGTATGAGAAAACGCCTGCAGATTTTAGGTTTTTTCCAAAAGTCTTTCAAGGAGTTACCCATTGGAAGCGATTGAACGATTTTGAATCCTATCTCAATGAGTATATTTTGAATGCTTCTAATCTAAAAGAGAAACTACAAATGCCTTTTGTGCAAATGCACGGTACTTTTGGACCTAAGAATATGGAGCGATTGGTTCCATTTTTTGAAGCTATCCCAAAAGACATAAGAATAGCTGTGGAATTTAGACATACAGATTGGTTCAACGACGAGGCAGTTGCAAACGAACTCTACGACATTCTTGAAACTCATAAAGTCACAAATATTATTGTAGACAGCGCGGGAAGAAGAGATTTGCTTCATATGAGGATGACTACAGATACTGCCTTTATAAGATATAATGGGGCCAATCATGATAGTGATTATACACGGTTAGACGATTGGTTAGACAGACTTGAAGAATGGGTGTCTCAGGGTTTACATAACATCTATTTCTTTGTTCATCAAAATATTGAGAAGGCGTCACCACTGTTATCAGCTCATTTTATCGAAAAAGCGAACCAACGCTTTGGCACCAACTTACACATACCGCATTTAGACAAACCAAATACTTTATTTTAAAATGAATTTTCACACTAGAAAATGGATTAAACCCGAGGACCTTAACCCTAATGGAACCTTATTTGGAGGGCGATTACTGGAATGGATAGATGAAGAGGCAGCTTTGTATGCCATCATTCAGTTAGAGAATCCGCGTACAGTCACTAAATATATGAGTGAGATAAATTTTAGGAGTTCAGCAAAAAAGGGAGATATTATTGAAATAGGATTGGAACCCATTAATTATGGGAACACATCGCTCACCTTGACCTGTGAAGTTCGGAATAAAATGACTCGAGAAACAATTATTACTATAGATTCTATCATAATGGTAAGCCTCGGAGAAAATGGAAAACCCAAGGCCCATGGTAAAACTAAAATCGAATATGTAAAAGATCGATTTAAAGACGACTAATATCGCTTCCAGTGGGAAATTCAAATAGTTCAAGACCAAAATAGGGCATGGAGGCAATCAAATGGTCAAATATTTCTGCTTGAATGGTTTCATATTCGATCCAGTTTTTATTATGGCTGAAACAAAATATTTCTACGGGAAGACCTTTCTCTGTTGGAGACAAGTGACGCACCATTAGGAGCATATCCTTGTTGATGGCATCGTTTTCGTGTAAATAGGCTTCAGCATAACGTCTGAAAACACCAAGATTGGTTTGATTTCTTCCATTAATGGGAACCGACTTATCGTAGGCTCTCACCTTATTATGTCTATCAATCTCCTTTTGTCTATGTTCGATGTAGGGGGCAATAAGTTGGATTTTTTTTAATGTTTCTATTTCTTCAGAAGTGAGAAAATGAACAGAACTTTGCTTGAGAAACAATGACCTCTTAATTCTGCGACCGTCAGATTCTTGCATTCCCCGCCAGTTTTGGAAGGAGTCGGAAACAAGACTGTACGTTGGAATGGTGGTATAGGTATTATCAAAATTTTGCACCTTAACTGTGGCCAGATTGATTTCAGTCACATATCCATCGGCACCATACTTGCTGAACGTAATCCAATCACCAATACGCACGTTGTCGTTCACCGAAATTTGGATACTGGCCACAAAACCGAGCAACGTATCTTTAAATATGATTAGAATTACAGCAGATGCAGCACCAAGTGTCGCTAGGCTCTTTACATCGTAACCAGTGAGCAGATTGATAATGAAGAAGATTCCAATTCCCCAAGCAAAGATCATAAGTACTTGGAGATAGCTATCTAAGGGCTTATCACTAAATTTTTCCCGTTTGGCTCTCAAATAGTTATTAGTACTTCTTAGAACACTTCGAAAAATTAGAATACAGAGAATAACGAGATAAATTTTCAAAACGGTTTGTATGAAACCAAGTGTTTTAGGGTAATATTCCAGAATTATTGGAAAGAAATACCAAAGTAAGGCGAGGGGTAAAAAATGCGCAATAAAGCGAGGAAAATTACTCTGCATTAAAAAGTCGTCGTACGTCGCTTTCGTTTTTTTGCTGAAGGCTTTAAAGAACTGAAGAATGATTTTGCGGGTAACAATGTCCAATAAAATGACTAAAACAATAGTTATAAGAGCTACCAAAACAGTATTGATCAAAGTAGCCCAATAGTTGTTCATACCAACTTCAATGAGATAGTTTTGAAACCAATGAATGTATTCAACAATTGTTTTTTTCTCCATTAAAGGTATTTTTTGTCAGCGTAAAAAGGACCGAACGGCAGCACAGAACAGGCCATTACAATAAAAAGTATACTCCACGACCATTTTAACTTGAGCTTCATAACAAACGCACCAATTAGATAGACCACAAATAGAACACCATGGGCCATACCTACAACCTGTACCATTTGAGGGAGGTCCCATATATATTTTAATGGCATCGCAATTCCTAATAGTAAAAGAAAGGAAATAGCCTCGAGAATACTGATAATTTTGAATGTTTTTACTGAAATATCCACGCGATAAAAATTTTCTGCAAAGATACTACTTGTTCTTTCTTACACTGCGCATTCCTAGTATTTAATCGCAAGGTAATGGTTCGTTGAGTGTAGGATATCCGCCTGTTTTTTTAAAGCTGAAATGCCACCACTCCGTTCTAATGGTTTGAAAACCCACATTTCGCATTCCTTCGAACAAAATTTTGCGATTGTTGAGTATTTCTTCTGAGAAATTATAGTTGTCTATATGCGCAGCCCTTCCGAAGAAATCGTAGTCACTCCCCATTTCAACATAACAGCCATCTAGGGTAACAAGTGTCATATCGACAGCGGCACCTTTATTGTGAATACTACCTTTTCCATATGGATTACCTACGTAGGTTGCTCGGGGAACTTTGGCCCACATTTTTTTTTGTACGTCCAACGGGCGATAACAATCGAATAGCTTGATTCTGTAACCCAATTCACAAAAATATTGATTTGCTTTATCGAGCGCTTCGGCAACTTCTGGTTGTAATAAACATTCGGCACAGTCGTATAAAGTTTCGCCAATAAAATTATTCGGGGTGGCGTATCTAATTTCGTATTCAAAACTAGAAATGAGGTCTTTGCTATTGGTCAAGGTATTTTGTCCTGAAACTTTCAGAAAAAATAGACAGACACACCAAAGTAACAACTGTTTCATACGACTGAAATTTAAGGAAATATTAGCAAATCTCCTGTTCGGGCTTTGTAACTTTATGAACAAAACAAGAGTATGACATCATTGCAGGGCAAAACGGCCTTCATTACTGGAGGAACTAAAGGAATTGGCTACGGAATCGCCGAAGCTTTTTTAAAGAAAGGGATTAACGTAGCGATCACTGGTAGAAATCAAGAATCTATTCGAGATGCTCTAAAAACCTTAAATGGAAATGGAAATGATTCGAGTTATGCTATTGGTATAGAGGCCGATGTTCGAAATTATGAACATATGGAAAATGCCGTGCGACAAATTATCGAGGAATTTGGTTCTCTTGATGTGGTGATTGCCAATGCAGGTGTAGGCCACTTTGCTTCCATAAAAGATCTTAGCTTGAAGCAATGGCATGAAACCATGGATACCAATCTAACAGGAGCTTTTTATACGTTGAAATCTACAGTAAATGAATTAATTGCCACTAAGGGGTACTATATCTCTATCTCAAGCCTTGCGGGTACTAACTTTTTTGCCAAAGGAACCGCTTATAATGCGAGTAAATTTGGATTAACTGGATTTACGCAAGCCGCTATGCTCGATCTGAGAGGTGAGGGAGTGAAGGTAAGTACCATCATGCCAGGTAGTGTATCCACTCATTTTAACGGCAATAATCCAAGTGATAAGGATAATTGGAAAATTCAGATCGAAGATTTAGGGCAAATGGTTGTAGATTTATTAGAAATGAATCCTAGAACGCTTCCAAGTAAGATTGAAGTAAGACCAGCAATGACTTCTAGCTCTTAATTTCTATTATCTTCTACTTTTCTCAGGTCACATGTAATAGCCCAATCTACACCATCGTCTAGGTTGGAAAATTTACGCATCGGAGCTTTTGAAAATATTTTTTCCAAAACCACACTCATAACTCCACCTTGGCTGTACGCTACAATTGCGATGCATCTTATTTTATGTCTTTCCTTGAAGAAATTTAGCCAATCCTTTGGTTGAACTGAATAGGAATTTACCCGGTTGGAAACGTAAGATACTTTGATGTCCTTCGTTCCAAAATGCTCATAAACAGCATCGATCACTACTTTTGCTGAGGGCCAGTCAAAGTGGTATCCTTCAGCAATTTCAGCAATAACGTAGGTATCAAAAATATAAAAGTTACCTGAGTCAAAGGTTAATTTCTCACGGTAGAGATCTCTATATTTTGAGTCTTCTACTTTGATTGGGGTGTTAGTTGCAGTCATTCTGGATAAAAATAGCTTTTTTTTACTAAAAACAAAAAAGTACGGCCTCAATTTAATTGAAGCCGTACTTTTTATATTCGTTTAAAAAGAACTTTTAATTAGCGCTTAAGAGTGCCAAGAACTTATCTAGATTAGGTAATATTACGATTCTAGTTCTTCGGTTAGAAGAGCGTCCTTCTTTCGTCTCGTTTTCAGTTAACGGCTGGTAGCTACTTCTACCGGCCGCAATAAGTTTAGCTGGATCGACATTAAAGTCATTTTGTAACTTGCGAATTACTGCTGTAGATCGTTCTACACTTAAATCCCAGTTATCTTTTACATAGGCACCTTCTTTTACCGTTTGTGCATCTGTATGACCTTCAATAAGTACTTCCATTGCTGGCTCACTATTAATTACGCTGGCCAAACGACTTAAAAGATTGTCTGCAGCAGGATTTACTCTGTAGCTTCCAGATTTGAATAAAAGTTTATCTGAAATAGTTATCATCACAACCGTTTCGTCTATGTCTATCTGAATATCATCGTCCTGACCATCGGCCATTAGCGAATTATCTAAATTTTTCTTCAGGTTGTAAGAGACGATCAAGTTCATCGAATCTTGTAAAGTCCGCGCATTGGCTAATTCACTCTGATTAACATTTGCAAGGGCTTGTGCCATTTGTTCTTTGTCTTCCTTAGACATTACAACACCGTCGTAATTACGCAAGCTCGTTTTCTCTAAAGAAATATTAGCATCGGTTAATGAGCTAATCTTTGAGTTATAGTCTGCAACACGTTCTTCAATTTTAGCGTATTTAGCTTCAATTTCTTCCTTCTCTAATTGGGTTTTAGAAAGGGTGGATTTGGTATCGTTGTATTGGCTTTCCAATTCAACGTACTTCTTTTTTGAGACACAAGAAACTAGTACGGTTCCGCTCAAAAGTGTTAGTGCAATTAATCTTTTCATTTTACTTTGTTTTTAGGTTTGTTAATGTTTGCTGCCACAAATGAATTAAATTATTGACACAAAAATGCCATAATTTTGTTAATTAATTTATTGATATGGAGGCTTTTGTTAAAAGTTTCTGAAAATAGATAAGAACCGTGTATTTCATCCGATTATAAATTTTTGATTGTAAAAAAATCCTTACTTTTCCACAAGAAATTACGTGTCACACCCATGATTGTTCTATTTCAAATACCTAGAGACGTTCCACATCCACAAAATAATACCCCAGTAGATTTTAGTGATCCTTTTCAGATTCTACTATATGGAGTGGTTCCGATAGCGCTCATTGGTTTTTACTTTTTTCTTCGGAAAAGAAGTAGAGGTAAAGAAGGTATTAGTTCAGATATTTCAGAAAAAGATACGGAAGCATAAATGTTTGGTTTAATTATTGATACTTTGCAAAATAAAATACTCGCTCCCAATGAGATTAGTTATTACCTTTTTACTAGTATGTGTTCTCGGAGTTCACTCTTCGAATGCACAAATAGACTCTAATACTAAGTCGGTCACTTTCGAATTAGAAGAGCAGAATACGTCACAGCCTACGGGTTTGCAGATGCCAGCTAGGAAACAACCAAGTCTTACCTTGCCAAAGGATGAGAGAGATCCACGGACTCAAATGGATCTTGGCAACACGGAGCCCGAAAAGTTCGATATGACCAAGAGTGATGGACTTCTCGAAAATAATGTGGGGAAAACACCAAAAGCTTTTACAAGAGACAAACAACCATTGCCTAAATATGCCAAAGATCAAAGTTTAGGACAAGTGAAAACTTCTGCGGTTTATGTAGATGTAAAATACAGGGATCATGAATATGTCGATGGCGATAGAATTCGAGTGTTTGTAAATGAAGATTTGGTGCAAGCCAATGTATTTTTATCTGGTAGTTTCTCTGGCTTTACACTTACCTTGGATGAAGGTGAAAACCATATCGTATTTGAGGCCCTGAATCAAGGAGAATCTGGCCCAAATACTGCAGAACTTCATGTATACGATGAAAATGGTTTCATTATTTCGGCCAAGGAATGGAATCTTCTAACTGGTAGACGAGCCACTATTGTAGTTGTTAAAGAATAAAGCCTAAGAAAATGCTCGAACTACGGCCTTCCTGCGAACATTGTGATAAAGCACTACCTGTTAATAGTACAGAGGCTATGATTTGTACTTTTGAGTGTACCTATTGTAAAGAGTGTGCGATGGATTTGTTTCAAAATGTATGCCCCAACTGTGGTGGAGGCTTTACACAGAGGCCCGTAAGACCGAAGGGAGCGCTTGAGAAGTATCCGGCGTCTGCAGTACGAGTTTTCAAACCAAAAGATATTTCCGAAGTAGAAAAACTAATTTTACAGAAGAAGCATATTGCGCCAGAAGAGCGTTGAAATACTGCTTGCTTCTGCAAAAGAGTCTATTTTTTAGTTTCCTCCCATAACCCAAGTTCCAATATGCGATTTCTTATCTATACTGTACCCTAATTTATAGCTGTCTTTGGACATAATCGTTATTGTTTTGCCGGGCGCTGGAATAATTCGATTTTCTAACAATAGCTTATTAAAATTGGAAACCTCTTGTTGAGAAAGTTCTTTCCCGTCATATCGAACTGAATTACCATTGATCTCTAAGTTCATTTTTTTAGTTAATGAATTAATAAGCCCCTGTCGTTCAGCTGTTCTTAGAAAGTTTTCAATTCTTGGATTTTCATCGATAATCACCAAATGCGAACTTTTACTATAATAGGTAAATTGAACATCTGGTCTCACTCCGTTGTCCATAAACAATCTGATGTATTTTACCATTTCACGGCCTTCTAATTTAGTTCCGTTTATATGAATAGACGAAGTCTCTTTCGATAAGTTAAGATCTTCTCCCTCTTTTATAATTCCATCCTTTATCAAACTAGCAACAAGTACTTTATTCAGCTTTGGTAACACCCAATTGTTATTTCGCTCTTCTCCTGTAAAAACGGTCGATTCTCGTTGAAGCAACCCACTAACGGGGTTGCTTACAGTTCCTCTTTTACTAGCGTCTCTTACGGCACGTCTGGCATCGTTCTCTAAACGATCTGCCTCTCTCTTTATTCTTTCTGCGTCTCTCTCGGCACGTTGTCTAAGACGTTCGGCTTCCCGTCTCATTCGGTCTGCTTCTCGCAACTTTCGATCTACTTCTCTTCGTTCTCTTTCTACACTTCGGTCTTGATCACTTTTGCCGGTGATGATGGTTTTGGCATTTTTGCCAATTTCGGTAATTTTATCTACCAATTCTTTATCGGCGATCGTTTTGTCCACTTCCATGCTTAGGCGTCCTTTTTTCCACTCAATTTCGTACACATCGTCGTTACCGTAGCTCACAATCCAGGTGTATTTATTCTTGGACTGCATGAGGTTATTGGTTCCCATTTCTCTTAAAAGTAGTTCCTTAATTTCCTGATCTTTCTCACCAGAGTGTTTGGCCGAAAAGCTGTAAGAACTGTCATTACTACTTACAGAGATTGATGTGTTACCATTTTTTTGACTAGAATCGCTATCCTTAAGCGAATAACTGTAAGATGAATTTGATTCGTCAGAATCGCTATGAATCGAAACTGTTGCACTTGGGCTCGGGGGAGGTGTTGGAGTAGTTTGTGCCTCGACATTCCATATACTTCCCATAATTAGGGTCAAAACTATTGCTATTGTTTTCATTGTTCTATGTTTTTTGAATAAGTAGCTGAAATTTACCTCAGCTCACTTAAATTATTTTTATTCTTTTTAATTGTTCAGTGTAATGAATTGATGGTGCGCAAATCATTATTCCGAAATCATAACTTTAAAAGTTAACCCTACACCACGCGTACTATCAATTGATATGCCAGGGTCTTCTTTAAAGTACTTTCTTAACCTACTAATAAAGACGTCCATACTTCTACCAGAGAAGAAATCGTCATTTCCCCAAACGTTAATAAGCAAGTCATCTCTTTTAATTAGTTCGTTTTTATTGCTGAATAAATACTGAATAAGTTGTGCCTCTTTTTCAGTAATGCGTTGTACATCGCCATTCAGATTTAATTGATGGTTTATCGGATCAAACACATAGGCGCCTATGCGATAATTCGATGTCACTTTTTCTAAAACTCCCGCGCGCTTCGCTCGTTTTAAAATGTTTTGAAGCCTGAGCACTAAAATATCAGCTTCAAAAGGTTTTACGATATAATCATCGGCTCCTAATTTGAGTCCTTTGATCTTATCTTCTTTCATTTTTTTAGCGGTAAGAAATACAAAAGGAATCTCAGGGTTCATTTCAATAACCTTTTCAGCTAAATTAAAACCATCCATTTTTGGCATCATCACATCAAATACACAAATATGAAATGAGTTTTCATGTTTTCTAAACAACTCCAATGCCTCTTTGCCATCATGTGCCCAAGTAACCTCAAAGCCGTGTATCTCTAGATATTGCTTCAGAATACTTCCAAAGTCAAAATCGTCTTCTGCTAATAATATGCTCGTTTTTTCCATTAGTTCACGGGGATCTTTATATGAAAGGTAGTTCCTTTATTTACTTCACTTTCTAAGCTTAAGAAGCCTTCATGTGCCTTCACAATCTGGCTGGTATAGAATAACCCCAAACCAAGTCCTTTTACGTCGTGTACGTTTCCATCACTCACTCTGTAGAACTTATCAAAAATATTCTTTTGATCTTTTTCCAAAATCCCAACTCCATTATCACTTATTCGAATATGGTAATGACCATTTTTTAATTGTGTGACTACTTTAATTTCAGTTTTTTCCTTGTTTCCGTACTTCACTGCATTTTCAAGGATATTGAATAATGCGGTGGTAAAATGAAATCGATCGATTCGAAGCATCACCTCTGGTACAAATATTTCTTCTATAATGATCATATCCTGTCGCTGTGTCGATAGTTTAAAATCCTGCAGCAGATCGTTAAAGTATTGATTATCCAATACGCCTTCTTTGCTCAAAACAATATCTTCACTACTTAGACTGTTGGTTAAGACTTGATCTATTAATTTTTGTAATCGGTTGTTTTGTCGTTCTACAATGCTCAACGTATTCGAAAAGGCCGTCGCATCATTTTTTATAGTCTCATTTCTAAGGCTTTTACTAGCAATACCTAATGTGGCTAGGGGAGTTTTGAGTTCGTGGGTAATATTATTGATGAAATCTGTTTTAATTTCGGCGGTTTTCTTCTGAGTGATCAGGTTTTTAATAGAATAATAAAGCAAACCTATTACAAATAGAAAAATGGAAATAGAAGCCACCAAGAGCAAGGACATTCTGCCAATTACAATGCTTTTCCAATCCTTAATAAGAATACGTTGTTCTGTCTTCACTTCAAGATCGAAGCTCTTCGTTACAATTTGATCTTCCTCATTGGTGATATAGTCGTATTCTGAAAACAGGCGAGACACATTGATGGTAATGGCTTCATTTTCGTTGAAATCTTCGCCAAATAGTTTTGTCTTCTCTCCTCTTAAAAATGGATAGATCGAATCGCCTATTCTATTTTCAATTATGTTAATGGCGACCAAATTCGTTTTATAATTCACTTCATAGCCTAAATCTAGGGTATCTAGCTTCTTTTCGTACGCCAAGGTATATGCTTTGTTCAAAGAGTCTGCCATGAGCTTTGACCGCTTTATCACTTCTTGTTTAGTAATTCGATCACTCTTATAATCGGCCAAATGATTCTTAAGATCTTCTACCCACTCATCGAACAGGCCACCAGTTTCCTTCTCAAAATGAATATGAGACATCGCATCATCTGTTTCGGAAAGAAAGGCTTTCTTTTTTAACTGGTACGATTCATTAATGAGATACCCCTGAATCGAAGATAGTGCTAACAAAGCGACGATGGAGGTTACTATTAATATGGTAATCTTGTCTTTCATATAGTTGGTTGAACAGTCCAAATGTAGCGATAATGCGTACGTTCAGCACCTTGGACAGCAGCGTTAACCGTTCATTAACGTTAATTCCTCGCTCAACGGTATTATTTAATAGTGTTCGTATTCAATGTTAATGCCAGAACTTATTCTAAGAGAAACTTATTAACCAATTTTTAACCGCACTGTTAACATGGTATACACTAGCGGGTGCCCAAATTTGATGTCATATTATAAAAAGGGAACATCATGAAAACAACCATCCAAAACCTTGTATTCAGTTTAACTATTATACTTCTATTTTTTTATGCCGAAATGTTCTTGCAGCAGTTATGGCTATTCATCCCATAACAGAAAACATAAAAATAGGTGTTGCGCCTACCGAAATATACCTACAGCAATATCTGAAGGATAGAATGTGTACCTAAAACAAGTTTTGCAGCGTTCAGTCCTCACATCGAAAGCCGAAAATTTAGATGGTGTACCTGGAAGTTTAGTAATATTCGAAGCGCAGTTTATAAAGAAAATAGGGGTATACTCAATCTGGATTAATAGGCAGGCAATCCCCAGGCTGCATATCTCCAAGTATTTCGTTACCAATGCGCACGCGCGCAAGTCGTAAGGTGGGAAAACCAACCGCTGCCGTCATTTTGCGTACCTGTCGAAATTTCCCTTCGGTTAACACAATAGACACCCACGAGGTAGGTCCATGACGATCGTCTCGAATATGCTGTGGAGTGGGAGGTAGGAGGGGAATAGGAATTATTTTTGCCTTGCATGGAAGTGTTCGGTAGTTTTTTCCATGTATACTGATATCTATGCCAGTTTCAAGTAATTTCACAGCACTTGGGGTAATCATTCCATCTACCTGAGCATAGTATTCTTTTTCTACACCTCGACTGTTGGTTCTATTACTAAACTTTCCATCGGTTGTTAGAAACAAGAGTCCTTCACTAGTTTCATCTAATCTACCAACTGCCATTATATTGTCTGGGAACTGGTGTAGCTCTCCAAGATATTTTTTCTTGTGATTGCCTCGCTGATTGCTAATAAACTGACTTAAATAGCCGTATGGTTTATAGATTTTATAATAGTGTAAAGACATATCTTTAAATGAATAAAGCTACTGCGGGAGCTAATTTGAGTTTTGTTTTGGTTGTTTGCTATGGAGGAATTGTGATGTCTTTACACGTAAAACAGCAAGTTTAATCGGTTTCAAGATATAGTCGTCACAGCCAGCTTCATAGGCTAAATCCATTGCTTGTTGGGATGTAAACGCCGTTTGAACAATTATTGGCACTAATGGGTTGATCTGTTTTATTTTTTGAGTGGCTTCATAGCCATCCATAATGGGCATTTTAAGGTCCATAAATACCAGATCTATATTGCTATTTTCTTCAGCATACTTTACAGCTTCCTTTCCATTAACTGCTCGATGAATATTCAATGATAAGTCATCGATTTTGTTCAGTAAAGTGCTTAATAATAAGTAGTTGATGTCTCCGTCCTCCGCGATTAAAATGGTGTAAGGATTGGCAATCCCACTTGAGATGGTTTCTCCGGTTTGTGCTTTTCCCCCAGTTGTTGAAATTTGGATCTCCTTTAGGCCCTCATTTCTACGAACGCCTTTTTCAAGAATATTGCTCAGATTAGTAATAATTTGATTTCCTTCTTCAATTATATCGGTTGCCAGTTTTTTAATCGTTTTTTCGTCATTAGTTACTTTGCTCAATTGATCTGTATATTGCTTAATCTTTCTTAAAGGAATTGCCAATTGCTCATTAGAATTGTCTATAAAGTGCATTTTAAATTGAGTATCCTTTTCAGCTAAACGCTTTTTTTCTTCCAATTGGAGTGTTCTTTTATCGATTTTCTTTTTTAGATAACCATTTAGGGACATTAAAACCACAGTTATCGCAAGCAAAACGGGTATAAATATGATCCAAAATTTACTTCTTAAATAGAAAGGCTTTATCTGTGTGTAGAGCCAGTTGTATTTTAATTTTTCGCGCTCCTCGTTTGAAATACTTGAGGTTGCTTTTAGAATAATACTATTCAACAATCTGTTGTCACTTGCCACAGCAATACTCGGTTTATAGCTCTTGCCAATTTTAGACTTAATTTCAAGGTTTGTAATATTTTGGGACTGTATGATGTAATTCGCAACCGCATTTGGGCCTACAAAAGCATCTCCTTCACCATTACTTAGTTGTATGAGAGATTGGATGTCGTTTTCCCCTAATTTCATTTTAAAATCTGGCGCAACCGATTTCAGTAGTTCCTCTACTGAAAAACCTTTGGAAATTATAACCGTCTTCCCTTTAAGTGAGTTGACTGTATTAATATCTGTATTATTTTTTCTGGTAACGATTACAAAATCAGATTCGAAGAAATTATCATAAAATTTAAGGTATTCACTGCGCTCCGGAGTAGCTTGTGCTTCTAAGATTATATCCAATTTTTTGTTTTTCGCATCCTCCAGCACTTGAGGCCAACTTAGATACTCTTTTCTTTGAAAACGATAATCAATTTTTCGTTCTATGAGTTCCAGGTAATCACAAAATATTCCTTGAGTGCCGCCCCTTTTTCCAGCATACTGATACGGTGGAAAATAAGGGTATAAGGCAACAGAAATAGCCTCACTATTTTGAAGATAGGCTTGCTCTTCTTCTGTTAAAAGAGATTTGGTTTCGCACCCAGACCAAATTGGCAGAAAGGTTATTAATAATGTAAATATGTGGAGTGTTTTTTTCATCACAAAATTAACTGGTCATTGGGGTATAGGGTAGTTTTACATTAAAAACCGAGCCTTCACCTATTCTCGAAACATACGTAATATTACCACCCATGATTACAATATGCTCCCTAGCTATAGTTAGTCCCAGGCCTAGTCCGCTGTATTTCTTAGAAATTTCATGTTGCAGTTGGGCAAAGCTTTTGAAAATCACCTCTTCATTGTTCGTGGTGATACCAATTCCGGTATCCTTGATAATAATTTTAAGTTCATCATTTGTTATTTCATATGCGAGTAACACAGCTCCTTTTTCCGTAAACTTGATAGCGTTATCAATAATTTGCTGCAAGGCTGTTTTTAGTCTTTGTCCGTCTAAGCCCACTACTGCGTTTGGGAAGTAATTGTTTTTGAGCAATTTAATGGTGAGGCTTTTCTTTTTTGCTTTTGTTATGTTTTCACTTACAATTTGTTCCAGAAGAGCTTCAATATCGATAAAATCAATTGTTTTTGATGATTTTTCGGATTGTAAATTGGCTACTTCTTGCACAGTACCCACAACCTCTGTTAAATGTGATGCACTTTTTGATATATTAGTAGTAAAAGTTTTTCTTTTCTCTTCTGAAATTTTCTTTCGAAGAAGTAATTCCGAAAAACCAATAATACCGTTTAGGGGAGTGCGTATTTCATGAGAAATATTACGAATAAATTGACTCTTTAAAATATTACTCTCCTCTGCTTTTTGGGTGGCTAATAAAAGATCCTTGGTACGCTGATCCACTTTAAACTTGAGATAACGATTAAAAATACCTACACATAAGAGAACGAAGAGCGCAAATAGAAATGCTTTTAGCCAAAATTCTGTAGTTGCATAAAAAGGCTTGATTTCATTAAAGAGCCAATTTCGGACGATACCCTGTCTTTCTTTTTTTGTTACTAATAAGGTAGCTTTCTTAAAAATACGATTAAGCATCTCATTATCCTTTTGAACTGCAATTCCCGGGTTGTATTTGTAAGAGGTGTTAGAAACTGTTGTAATATTATTGAGAAGCTCAACCCTTTTATAGTGATTTACAACCGCTCTAGGGCCAACAAATGCATCGTACTCACCACTGTTGAGTAGTTTTAAACAAAGAGAATCTCCTTCGTGTTCTGTAATATTTATCTCTGGGTAGTTGGCCTTTATAACCTCTGTAATTGCATAATCTTTAGGCAATGTCATATTCTTGCCATTGTAGTCTGATAATTTAGTACCAGCAACTTCTCCTTTTCTGGTAACAATTGTTTGCGGGGATTCAAAATCTAACTCATAAAATTGTAAATGATTAGCCCGGTCTTGTGTCGATTGTATTTCTAGTACAACGTCAATTTTTCCAGTTTTTACGTCTTTTAAAACATTGGACCATTTAGAATATTGAACTTTTTTGAATTTGTAATTCATTTTCTCTTCTAAAAGCTCCAAATAATCGACAAAAACTCCGTCGGTAATTCCGCTTTTGTTTTTGAATTGATAGGGCGCGTAATAGGGGAATAGGGAAACTACTAGACTATCTTGATCATTTAACCATTGGTGTTCTTGGGGTGTTATTTCATGGTTTTTGCCGCAAGACAAAATTCCAAATGCTAAAAGCAGGAAGAGATATTTTAAGTTAGTTGATTTCAAGTTCCGTGTTAAAGTCAATTAAAGATAGTAAATAAGGACAAATTCTTAATGCTTTGTTAATTAATTAAAGAGTGTTAAGCGTAAGGATTTATTACAGATATTAAATTCCCTTCCACCTTTTTTGCCAATTTGGATAATGTATCTTTGCACTTTCTATTAAAATTATGGCGACATTTTCATCAATTGGAGTACAGAAGGAATACGTGATCTCGTTAAAAGAGATGGGTATAAATAAACCAACTGAAATTCAGGAGGTAGTAATTCCTATGCTTCTCAAAAATAAAACCGATCTCATTGGGCTTGCTCAAACAGGAACAGGTAAAACTGCGGCATTTGGATTGCCTATCTTACATAAAATTGATCCTGCCTCACCTACAATTCAGGCATTGGTTTTAGCTCCTACAAGAGAGCTTGTGCAGCAAATACAAAAGCAACTGTTTAAATTCACAAAACACTTGCCAGAAAAGATATTTTCTGAAGGTGTATATGGAGGAGAGAAAATAGACATTCAAATTAGAAAGTTACAGAGACCAACTCATATCGTTGTTGCCACTCCTGGACGTCTAATAGATTTAATGCAGCGAAAGAAAATTGACATCAGAAATATAAGTACACTGGTTCTAGATGAGGCTGATGAGATGTTGAGTATGGGTTTTAAACAGGACCTAAATAAGATTTTAGAATATACAGGCGCTACTAAAAATACATGGCTTTTTTCCGCGACTATGTCCAAGGATATTAAAAGTATAGTTTCAAATTATATGTCTAAGGATGCCCCGTTAATTGAAGTGAATAAGAATTCGTTGGTGAATGCTAATATTTCCCATCATTATGTGACTACTAGTTTAGCAGATAAAACGGAAACTTTAATTCAATATTTAGACAGTCTTGATAGTGAAAGGGGAATTATTTTCTGTAGGACAAAAGCAGGAACGCGGAATTTGACAACTGTTTTGAAAGATGAAGGTTATTCGGTGGAAGGGCTAGAAGGTGATATGCAACAGAAGGAACGTGATAAGGTGATGAGGGCTTTCAAAAAAGGAAACCTACAAATTCTAATCTCTACCGATGTTTCTGCGCGCGGAATAGACGTTAATAATCTAGGTTTCGTTATTCATTATCAACTTCCTGACCAGATAGAATATTACACCCATCGAAGTGGAAGAACGGCTCGTGCGGGAAAAGAGGGCAATTCTGTGGCTTTGGTTTTACCAAGTGAATTGCAAGAAATACACAAAATTCAAAAAGAACTGGGAATTAAAATAAAAGAACTTATTCTTTAGATTATGGGGCTAACAAACAATGATATCATGAAAAAACTTCGCGTAGCTCACAAGTTACGTGATGAAGACATAGTAAAAATATGTGCGCTTGTAGATTTTAAAATTTCTAAAAGTGAAATAGGAGCGATCTATCGAAATGAAAACCATCCAAAATATATGGAGTGCGGCGATCAGTTCTTGCGAAATTTTTTAAACGGACTTATTATTCATTTGCGAGGCCCTATGCCTCCAAAAGTTAATAAAAAAGTTGAATAGAAATATGCTGTGGTTCTTTCAGAATCAGAGAACGGTATAAACGATAGAATCCCCTTTATTCAATGATGAAGGGGATTCTTTATGTGGTATGTTTAGTTCTACTGTTTATTATGCTTTGCCCATATCTTGTTTCATTTCATTTGCGACTTTTTCCACATCGTCCAATACTCGCAGTAAATTCCCGCTCCAAAGCATTTCTATTTGTTCTTCAGTATAACCTCGTTTAACTAATTCTAGGGTTACGTTAAAAGTTTCAGAAGCATCGCTCCATCCTGCAATTCCTCCACCTCCGTCAAAATCACTACTAATTCCAACGTGTTCAATTCCTATTTTTTGAACCAAATAGTCTATATGATCAACAAAATCTCCTACATCAACTGCCGGAGGTAGGTTATCCATCTTCGCTAGTCTTCTTTTTCTAATAGGTACCATTTTACCTAAGTGTCCATAATATACTTCACGTTCGGCGGCAGAAACTAATTTTTGCTCCTCACGCTCCATCCATTTTACTCCCATGGAATCCAAAATCTGCTTCGCTACTTCCACCTCAATAGTCACTCTTTTTTCAAACTTTTCGGTATTCAAATAACTCGTAAATGCAACTGTTTGCACAACACCCCCATTTTCTTTTAACCAACCAAGTTGTTCATCATCCAAATTACGACTGTGATCGCATAAGGCCCTTGCAGATGAGTGGGATGCTATAATTGGTGCTTTGCTCAAGGTAATCATTTGTTTCATCGACTCTTTGGATGGATGAGAAACATCAATCATCATTCCTAGCCTATTCATTTCAGTGACTACTTCTTTTCCTAAATCACTTAAGCCATTGTGGAGCCAAATGCCATCGGCTTCACCCGTATTACTGTCGCATAACTGACTATGACCATTGTGTGACAAGGACATATATCTACCACCTAAATCGTAGAACTTTTTAACGTTACCAAGGTCTTCTCCAATTGGGTATCCATTCTCTATTCCAATCATAGCAACCTTCTTTCCTGATTTTTGAATTCTCCTTACATCGGCGGAGGTAGTGGCTAATTCAATTTCATTGGGCGCTATCTCGTTCACCAGTTTATGAATTGCATCAAATTTGGACATTGCATTTTCATACGCACGTGTGTACCCTCCATTGGTTAAAGAATCTTGGCCAGTGTACACTATAAACCAGGCAACATCTAAACCACCTTTCTTCATTTTAGGTAGGTTCACTTGGTTTTCTAATTCCTGAGAATAATTTACAGAATCTGTGAAGTTTTTTATGTTGATATCACAATGGGTGTCCAAAGTAATTACACGTTCGTGAATCCCCTTGGCTTTGGCAATTAGCTCTTCTTCTGTCATAGGTTTATTAGTATTTGTGTTACAGGCGTAAAAGAGGGAAAGAAACGCACTTAGAATGAGAATATTTTTCATAATTGTTGAAGGTTAGATCGATACTCATCTCGACGTACAATGTATCGTCTGATCAATATTGGTCAAATTACGAAAAAATAAGAAACTCCCTAATGGTTATTGAACGTCTGCTTCAGAAATCAAGAAGGGATACGCATCTTTGGCCTCTTGCAATTCAACCGACGATAATTCTGATAGATGCTTATTGAATTTTCGTTTGATGAATTCATCTCGCAAATCGTAATAAGCGGCTGTTAATTCTACTTGTATCGCAATAAAATCCTTGTATTCAGACTCTCGATCTGTATACAATGAAATAACAGCAGTTTGAGGGTTGTCTGAAGATTCTTTGGATTGTTCACCTTTACAATAGGTGCAGGAGCTATCCCCATTATTGTCTATAAACGACTTCAGAATATTTTTAAGTTCGCTCATGGTCGTTAAATCGTTTTCTACCATTAATGCTCCATCTTTATTGAGCGCGATTCTTAAAATATTGCGCTCATTTATTCTTTCACTACAAGGTGGATCTACACAGATGGCCGGTAGCTTTCTCGCAATGCCTTTATCGTTTGGGATTGTTGTGGTAACTAAAAAGAAAATTAGTAGGAGGAAGGCGATATCTGCCATGCTGCCTGCGTTTACTGTCGGACTTTCATTCGAATTTCTCATGTGTCAATGGTTTATGTTGAATACTGGCTTGGGTAAATCAACAAAAATGCCAAAGCATGTTCAAGTGAAATCGCCTTATCTTATTTTATAAAAAAGCCCCCAAATGGGAGCTTTTATTTAGATATGTTTTCAATGATCTTAATTCTTCATTTCATCGGCTTCGTTAACCTTCTCCATCATTTCCTCATAGGTTTCAATATAAAGATACATTTTTCCACCAAGAGCTATAATCGCATTATCAATTTCGGCTAGTGGTCTAGAAGAACTCGCAAACGTTTTTTCCAACTGTTTTTGAACACCTTCACTTTCTGAAATTACATAAGATTTGTACTTGTAAGGACTCGCATCTAGAGGGCCAATGAGACTATCGCAGTTTCTACAGTTATCTGGTAAGTAGATAGTAATTGGTCTATTAGGATCAATCTTTATTTTTTTAGACTCCCTAATAATAACTCTTCTGGAAAGTTCTTTACTGACATCTAAAGTGTAGGTGTACTTTGGAGTTTGTCCTCTTTCAATAATAACACTCAACAAGTTTACTTTTGAGGTTGCTGGAACTCTTACTTTACGAGCAGCTCCTTTTCGTTGCCTTATCCCGGTTCCTTCTACAGTAATGGCAACATCAAGATCTACCAAGTTTTTATTGATTGCATGAAAAAACAGGCGATTTCCTTTTTGTTCCTCTTCAATGTCTACGGTTAATTCTTGACTAAATGCAGATGAAGAAAAAGCAATAGCGATTGTAAGGCAGTATAATAGATTCTTTAGCATAATATAGGTTTAAGAGGTCGAATATAGTAATTTTTGTTAACAGCAAGCTATTAATGACTATAACTAGCCTTCTAATAATGAGTTGTATGAGAAAATAGTTAGATGAAATCCTTCTTCAAAACCCCATTTTCGGCTAATTTTAAAAAAACATGGGATTTGGGAATGGGAAATTGAAATAGTGCGAAAGGACTAAAATATAGATTTAGATCACTTTTATATTCTAAGACTATAACTTATAGTCTATTTTTACAAATAGCGACAAGAACTAGCTCCTTTTAACAGAACTTCTTCAGTTATGAGTGTAATTTCAAAAACAAAAAATTGAAATCATGAAGAATTCGAAGTATCAATTGATGGGAGTCGTTATTGTTAGTTGCATTATTACTCTTATCGTATTTCAATGCATGGCAGATAAAATCGAAGATATTCAATCTGCAGAATTGCCACCCGATAACGATTCGGCAACAACTATGTTATTCAATACTTAAAAGACATTAAAAACCTCCACTATGAAATTATCACATATTCTTTTAGCACTTGTTGTTTCGTCTCAAGTTCTATTTGCCCAAAATCGAATTGATGGGACAGCATTAGACGCTCATAATGAGACTCCAGATCACCCGTATACAGAAGTAGATAAATCGGCTATGCCTAGAAGTGCTGCTTATAATGTTCGACTTTCGAGCTACTTTACAACACAAGTAAACGTAGACGAAAATGGGAATAATATTGTGGGTGATGCTGGTAATGAGCCTTCCTTAGCTGTAGATCCAACCAACCCCGATCGAATTGTAGTTGGATGGCGCCAGTTTGATGATATTAGTAGTAATTTCAGGCAAGCGGGTTATGGCTATTCTCTGGATGGAGGAAATAGTTTTACGTTTCCAGGAGTAATAAACCCTACCGTATTTAGATCCGACCCTGTGTTAGATTTTGATTCTGAAGGAAATCTTTATTACAATAGTTTACAGGGTGATTTTTCTTGTGATGTGTACAAAATTGAGGATGGAGGAGTTGTTTGGGATGGCCCTTATCCTGCCAACGGTGGAGATAAGCAATGGATGCGTATCGATAAAACCGATGGGATTGGAGCTGGAAATAATTATTCCAACTGGAACGAAAGTTTTACCACCTGCGCACCAGGAGACTTTACAAGGTCTACAGACGGAAGTGAAACCTTCGAAACATGTATAACCGTAGACGGAGATCCGCGTTGGGGAACGTTGGCGGTTAACAGTAACGGAGATTTGTACATTTCTGGAATATCGGGAGGAGACGTTGTTCTAATTAAATCCACAACGGCAAAAGATCCATCTGCTGCCGTAACTTGGGATTTCGTAAGTACTCCAGACATGGATGGTTTACTTAACACAGGACCACCTATTAACCCCCAAGGACTCCATGGACAAATGTGGGTTGATGTGGATATGTCTAACGATAATGTTTATATGTTAGGATCTGTCACTCGTAATTCGGTAAACGATCCTTTAGATGTGATGTTTATAAAAAGTACAGACGGCGGGGTTACTTTTGCGGAACCAGTGCGCATCAACACAGACGACTTCGGAAATTACAACTGGTTTGGAACAATGAGCGTTGCACCAAACGGGCGTATTGACGTAATATGGCTGGATACCAGAGATGCTCCAACAGGAACTGTAGATTCTGTCCTATATTATTCTTATTCTGAAGATGAAGGGGAAACTTGGACTACCAATGAGCCTATTTCCGAAGCATTTGATCCTACCATTGGTTACCCGCAACAAAATAAAATGGGAGACTATTTTGATATGGTGAGCGATGATAATTACGCTCATGTTGCTTGGACCAGTACAATTAATGGAGGTCAAGACGTCTATTACACTCAAATTACCCCGGAGATATTAAGTGCAGATAATTTTGAAGCTGCTAGCTTGGCTGCTGTGGTTTCACCGAATCCGTTTACAGACGAAACGACTATTACTTTTATCAATAGTAATGAAGAAAATACAACCGTAGAAGTGTTCGATATTTTAGGAAAGAGAGTCACTACGCTTTTAGACGCATCTGTTACAGGGCAACAATCCATTTCTTGGAAAGGAACTAATGAGGGTGGAACAAAATTGGCTTCGGGCTTGTATTTTGTATCTATTAATTCAGGCAAAAGAAATGCTACACTGAAGGTGATCTTAAAATAAACAACTATTGTACATGTCGAACCTTAATGTTAGCTAAAGCGCCATGCAATTATTCTGCTTTTTTTATTTCCCTGAGACATATTGATGGTAGTATGATTTACCTTTAACTTGTCCAATTGCTTATAAATTTTCGCGAGATGCTCTTTTTTTGAAACTAAGGTGGTAAACCAACCAACCTGCGTTTGAAATTCTACGCTTTGTTTAATCATTCTTTTTATAAATAATGCTTCGCCGCCGTTGCACCATAGTTCGTTTGCCTGCCCCCCAAAATTGAGTGTGATCACTTTTTTCGTATCGTCGTTCGATTCTAAATTACGCATTTTGCGCAAGGTGCCTTTGGTTGCTTCTTCAGGCGAGGTGTGAAACGGTGGATTACACATGGTAAAATCGAAATATTCTTTTTCTGCAATAACTCCTTTAAAAAGATGAGCATTCTCGTATTGTTGCCTAATTTCTACTTTTTCCTTTAATACGGGTGTTGCAGCTACATTGGATCGAGCAGATAACACTGCCTTTTCATTGATATCTGCTCCCACCATAGACCAGTTATGTATTTGCGCTCCCAATATAGGGTAGATACAGTTCGCTCCAACACCAATATCTAGACCCTTGATGGAATTAACCTTTGATTTTCCATCGCTAGATACTTCATTTTTTGCATAGTCTTTAAGGAGGTCTGCTATATGATGAATATAATCTGCTCTTCCTGGAATAGGGGGACACAGATAATGAGGAGGTATGCTCCAATCTGTGATGTTGTAATGAAATTTAAGTAAGGCTTTGTTGAGATGAAAAACAGCATCGCGAGAGGCAAAGTCGATGGTGTTGGTGCCAAATTCATTCTGAAAAGTAAATTCGGCTAAAGATGGGTGCGCCTTTTCTAAGGCTGAAAAATCATACGGATTGTTATGAAGGTTATTTGGATGCAAAAGGAGGATTGTTAGAATTCCTTACGAAGATACCACAATCTAGAGGATTGTCTTGTGGAAGAAGCAGTTTTAAAACAAGGATGATGTTATCAAGATGAACAAAATCCTACTTTAGGAAAAACCCTTATTCAAAATGGAGTTAAGACCTCTATTCCTTTCATAAACAATGTTTTAGATTTGAATTCAGCAAAAAAAGAAAATTATGAAACCCTCGCAAGACTCCAACAAAGACATCAATTACGGTATTAAAGACCACAAAGCTTTAGGTAAACAAATTCGAGACTATCAAATAGCACCTGCGTCGGTTGGTAACCATCTAAAACTCGCCGCTAGAGAATCGAATAAAGCAGTTTATTCATTTTCAAGGGGATTGATTCACACGCAGCAATCTAAGGAACAGTTTTTAGATGAAGCCCAGCAACTATTCGATACAAGTGTGAAAATGGATTCAACAGACCGTACGATGGTTTTAAAAGCGATGATAGATGAAACGGGAAGGGCTGGAAGTCTTTTTCTTATTCAAAATATGGCCATGCTTAAAAAGAAGGATGCACGGGCTTGTATGAAAGATTTTATGAGTGCTGGAGGTGGAATGACAGACATTGCAGTATGGATGCAACACGCTGGACATGTATTAAGAAAACACAATGTAAAGGCATCGGATACGGCAGAAGTGGTGGTGGATGCACTCGGAGACGCAGCAGAATGGTTAGTAGATGCGCTCGAAGATGGAGTGGATGCCATTATCGAAGCTATTGATGCCATTATAGATGCAGCGACCGATGTTGGAGCTGCACTTGTAGATCTTTTTGAAGACGTCGTAGACTGGACCATTCAAGAAATGGGAGACCTTTTGGCTGCTTTAATTGAACTCGGACGAGATTTAGGAGAATTTGTTGGAGCAACCTTCGATTGGGCGTATGCTGCAGTTTCCAATTTTGTTGCTGCGGCATTTGAAGTAGGTTTTAGAATCGCTGATCTTTTGGCGACGGTAGTTTCAGAATCCTATTTCGTCTTAAGGAGATTTGTAAATGGAATTATAGAGAATTTAGGCCCTATTGGAGAAGTTTTCGACTTTATTCTCACACAGGTCGAGAATGCAACCGACAGACTTTGGAGAAGTACGCTGCTTGCAATTCGTTTTGCAGAAGGGACATTACAGGATGCCCTGGATTGGGCCTCAGAACAAAGTCAGATGGTAATGGAGGCCATGGTTCGAGCTTGGGAGAGTATAGGAGAGGCACTAGAGACTTTGTACGAATGGGCCAATACAGCAGGAGCATTGGTGTGGAGGGCAATTGGAGAAGCTACGGCTACCATTGGAAACTCTATTTATTATGCGTACAATTTTCTTACCACAAGTGCAATTCCGTTTATATTTGATTACACACGCGGGCTCATTGCCGCAGGGGTAGCTATTGGAGGTTTGATAGGCTGGGCGGTTGGGAGAACAGTCGAAATTGCCGCGGAGGTAATAAGAGCAGCGTTAGATACAGGAATTACTATTGGCACTATGCTTGTTGAGATAGCAAGAGACCCAGGCTCAGCTCTGGAGACTTTTATTCAAGGGATGCAGGAGGTTGGACAAACCTTGGACGATCTTTTCGAGGCTGTAATTATAGATACGGCAGAGGAATTTTTGGAGGAAGTAGTAGAAGCGTTACTGGAGTTGGAGGAAGCAATTATTGACATGGGGCGCGCTATTTTAAGAGTAAGTGCGGCGGCATTAGCAGGTTTTATTGCTCACCTGTTTAGTCAGTTAGGAAGCTACCGAGGCTTACTTCCCGAGGAAGAAGCAGATGGCAGAACTGTTTTCGGGAATAGCCTGGACTATCAGAATGTGTTTTTATCAACCGAAGACCCACTTAACTTTATAATCTTCGGGGTACAAGATTTATTTACTCAAGAACCAGATTCGCGTGCATTTGTAACCATTAACCTCATTAATTTTGACGTTACAGATGGTCCTATTGATAGGCCAACGCTCATTCACGAATTAACCCATATCTGGCAAAGTAGAACTGTTGGTGGAATTTATATGGCAGAAGCTATTATTGCTCAAACCGACCTCGGAAGCGGATACAACTACGGATATGACGATTTCAGAGTTGAAGAAGAAGATGTAATTACAATGAATGACCGTTACGATGGTACGACCACCACTTATGACGCCTTGGGATTTATTCTCGGTAGAAACGGGGAACAGGCCTTAGATGATGCAAATGGTGATTTTGAAGCATTTAATAGAGAGCAACAAGGGCAGATCATGATGCATTGGTTTGTAAGAACGCAATTGGAGTTAACAGATTTCAATGGAGATCTTGTTAGTTTTGATGCCTCTTCCTTAGATCCGTATCAACAATTTGTTGCGAGCGCTTAACATGGGGCCAACTACCATAATTTCAACAGATTCAGTAAACAATTTAATTGGGACCAAGTTAAAAGAAGTTATTTCAGTTAATCATTGGCTGCTGCCCAATTCTATTCCTTACAAGCAAAAAGAAATCCTCCAACTCCTCCAGCGGAATGGGATTCTTTCAGGAACCGTAATTATATTGGTGAAATACGGTAAAAGAGAACCTGCTCATTTTCCTAAAATATGCATTGGGGATTTCCTGATTACCCTAGTTTTCTATAAAAAGACAGAACAAATTTCTAATTGGATATACGGTTTAAAGAAGTTTGAAGAGGTGAAGCCAATGAAAGCTCTTTCGTTGAGTATGATGAAACCACTTTACATGAATTGGGGTGAGAAAATCTACAGTAGTTTGCGCAAAAGTCGTTATGCTAAAAAGGATGTGCGAAAGCATTTTCCAGATACCACAACGAGCCACGAGTTAGGTCGAAAACTGAGTAAGGGGTGTGCCTTGGCCATTTATGTAGGGCATGGAAGAAGTCGGGGCTGGTCTGGTTATAGAGGGTTTCGATTACACCACTTAGATAAGTTTAAACAAATAGCTCCAATAGGGAGTCTTATATCGCTGTCTTGCAGTAGCTTAAAGAAGGATAAGAAAGACTCTTTACCAATGGGACTACAACTCATAATGGAGGGTAGGAGTTGTGCTTTTTTAGGAACCTGGGATGCCGTGCATATCGTCCCGCTAAGAACAATTACCAAAATTCTCTTAGATATTTTGAGTCAGAAATCACAAGAACCAATTGGACAAGTCCTTCAAAAAGCACACCAGAAGATTATTTCTTTAAACGACTCACATGTGATCGAAAATTGGGAGAAATTTAGACTCATCGGTAATCCTTTTCAAGTTATCTAGAAAGGGCTCATTTCTTATGCATATTTCAGTCTAATAGATTTTATTTTATATTCTATTAAACCTTTTCTATTTGTTCATGTCTAAGATGAAAATGAAGCAGTTCGCTCCAATGCTATTATTCACTTTAATCATGAACAAATGAACAAACCAACAACAACTATTTTTAATTTAAAATGGCTCAGCCTAATGGCATTGACATTAGTTTTATTGACCGCCTGTAATAATGATGACTCGGACGGAGGAACTACCGATGATGAAGGAGGAGAAATAGGGGAACTTCATGCGGCCTTTGCCGAATTTGATACAGATAATACCGATGTCTATTTAGATGGCTCTGAAGTGGTAATAGAGACCACTGGACGCCCTAATCATACTACTGTATATTGGGGAGTAGGGGAGCTGTTGTATATTGATGAACCCGATGTTCAGCTAACCCCAAGCATTATTCCAGATCGCGATGCTTCTGCTACCTTACGCGTAAGTACGAGTCCTGAGTTGGCTAGTAGCAGTACTTCAACTGCGCTAGGGGCCATTGGTATCGCCGTTAGTGGTGCCGCTATTTATAATGATCAGGAAGGAAATGGACCTTTGGATGAGGCGGCAGGAAGTTTGGATTATAGTGGTGGGCATATTGGTCCCAGTGTATACCATTACCATCTTGAACCAGTGGCTTGGTCTCAGGACGATGAAGAGCTGATAGGTATTTTAGCCGACGGATTCTTCATTTACGGAAGAAAATGTAATTCTACAGGAACCTATCCAACAGGTTTAGATGCTTCAGGAGGACATATAAGTACTACACAACATTCAGCAGAAGAAGAATATCACTATCATATTGAAAATGAATTATATCTTAATCAATACTATATTATTTTCCCAGGTGACTATCAAGGAACTCCAAGTACTATTAATTAGGATCACTTTAATTGCGCTGTTTTTCGGTTTAGCAGGATGCGAAGAAGTACAGGATACATTAGTTATCTCAGACGTTGAAGTTCATAAATCTGAATTAATCCTTCACCCAGAGGAAGGTAAATGGTACTATAAAGACGTTCCTTTTAACGGTTATGCGGTCGAATATCATCTCAACAAACAACTTGCAGAGCGATTTGGTTACTACGAGGGTAGAAAGCAAGGAGTAGCCAAGCGATGGTACGCCAATGGAAGGCCTAAAAAGGAGTGTATGTATAAAGCGAACCGTTTGGATGGCATTTCGAAGAGTTGGTGGCCATCTGGCGAACTAAGCACTAAGGCATTTTATGTTAATGGTGTAAAGGAAGGCGTGCAGAAGTCTTGGTATCCTAATGGACAACTGTCTAGGGAAATAACCCTCCTGGATGGCAAGGAAGAAGGCCTTCAAAAAGCGTGGAAGGAAAATGGTAAAATATATGTGAATTATGAGGCCAAAAATGGACGCTTTTTTGGTCTAAAACGCTCAAATCTCTGTTATGAATTGGAAGAAGAAGTGGTTAGGTTTAATTAGCCTTATAGTTTACGCACTGCTGGTAATTGTCTTAATGTTGAGCTGTGCAGAGTCGGGATCAAAGAACAAGACGAGTAGAGTAGACCATCTCCCTTTTTATCGGGAAGCTACTTTTACACCCCATTGGCTTGCTCCACAAAGCAAGGAAACAAAGGGATTTCATAGTATTCCCGACTTTAAATTAGTCAACCAGATGGGAGACACTATAACGCAAAACACTTTTCAGAATAAAATCTATGTAACCGATTTCTTTTTTGCGACCTGCCCAGGGATTTGCCCTAAAATGACCGACAATATGTTGCTCTTGCAAGAGGCTTTTAAGGATGACCCTGAAATTTTACTCCTATCACATTCGGTTACGCCCAAAATTGATTCGGTACCTGTACTCAAGAGTTATGCAGACGACAAAGGTATTGACGTTGCCAAGTGGCATTTAGTCACGGGAGACCGAAAACAGATTTATGACCTTGGAAGAAATCATTACTACGTGGAGGAAGATTTAGGTTTGGAAAGAAATGAAGATGATTTTTTGCATACAGAAAATTTCCTTTTAATCGATAAGGATCGACATATTAGAGGTATTTATAACGGACTTAATAAGACCGCCATCGCACAGCTCATTGCCGATATTAAAACTTTAAAAAAGGAATAGTACAAAGTTGTAATAAGAATTAAAACTCTTTATCTAAATCTAGGACATACCAGCATTATTCACGAAATTTGTATCTTAATTTCAATGCTACCATATGAAATTAGATTTTCTTACTATTGATCAGCGTATCGCTGGAAGTATGAAACGGTGGGGGACTCCTGCAGTTCGTATTTCTTTCGCAATTATTTTTGTTTGGTTTGGAATTTTAAAACCATTGGGTGTATCTGCGGCCGAACCCCTTTTAAAAGCCACCGTTGCTTGGATGCCAATTGGAAGCCCAGAAGGTTGGCTTGCAGTAATTGGCTGGTGGGAAGTTGTTATAGGTATTTGTTTCCTATTTAAAAAGACAACGCGAATTGCCATTGGACTCCTATTCTTGCAGATGGTAGGCACCTTTATGCCGTTGGTGTTATTACCGGAAACTGTTTACCAAGAAGCTGGATTGGTTTATTTGCCTACTATGGAAGGGCAATATATTATTAAAAACCTGCTAATTATTGCTGCTGCTTTAACCATTGGCGGCTCCATGTACCATAAAACGGGAGTAAAGACATAAAAAAATCCCTTACTGCTGCAGTAAGGGATTTTATTTAAACTGAAATTTGGGGCGAGGACTATCTGTGGATTGCATAACTACTGGCTTTTGCAAATTCTTCTAATTTCTCATTCCACTTTGTCAGTTTTTCTGCTAGAACTTTCTTCAAATTTTTCATAATCTAGAATTTTAATGTTAATACTTATTTTTCTACACTAGCTAATTATTAGTCTAGTTGTTTAGTAGAGTTCAATAAGCGTGCCATTAAAATTTCTTAATAAAAAAATTGCGATTAACTAATTGTTTATAAGTCAGTTAGGTTGATTATATTTTCTGTTTCTATTCTAGAGAGTTCTTTTAATTCACCTTTCTCAAACAGAACCGGAAGATCAATTAGGGGAGTTCCTACTGGAGCTTTGTAGTTGATGTAATCTTGAAAGGTAATTCCAGAAACAACTCTTTTATTGTAAGCACTTCTAAAACGAACGCCACCTTCGTTTACGCGATAATTATAAGCGAGGTAATCTATTTTATGCGATTCAGAGTTGATCCAGTAGTGAAAAACATCATCAAAATCTTTTCCGCCTCCATTTTTCTCGAATGTGATTTCTAAAATTTCGTAATTCTTGTCCTTTATGGTTGCAGTGCCTTTGTATTTTTTGATCACCGCAGGATCGTTGAGCTTATGTGGTAAGGTGACAAAATAGATGACAGAATTGAGTGCCTCACTATATTTGGCTATGTTCTTCTCCGATAACTCTAAAAGTTGATCATTCATAAACCGCGAGAATTTACCATTTTTAAAAACGTCAATAATGGTATCTCCATTTGCGGAGCTTTCAACAGTGTAAGTATAGTTGTTCCCACTGTTAGCGAAAGTGTATTCTTTTTCTCTGAAACGGAATGAAAAGTTGGCTTCGTTATACAATTCGCCACCATGTGCGTTTATAACCATTTCTAGTAAAAGGTCTTCGGGAGTGGTTTCTGCATTTGGAGTGATTACCCTAACCGGTTCAATTTTACGGCTACTTTCATTAGTATCCTTGCAGGAAACCAATACCAGCATTGTAAATATTAAATAAATTGTTCTTTGAGTGATCATATGTATTTCTGAAATTTTCATCATATAAAAAGTTGCTACTATAAAAAATGCGAATACCATGTTTTTATTGCCCGACCCAACAATAGGTCGTTTCAATTTTTGATACCATACATTTTCAACCTGTAAATCAAATTTAAAGTAATATCAGTTCGCAATAGTCACCTTTGCATAAAATAAAGAAGTTTCTTCTTTCGTTCTTTACGATACTTAGTTCCTCGTCTTTAAATGCTATTTTTGCAAAAAACATATAACAAAATGGATTCTTTCCAGGATTTTAATATTTCCAAGCAGCTACAGTACGCCATAGACGATCTTGGCTTTGAAACACCAACGCCCATCCAAGCCAAATCTTTTCCTGTGATTATGTCTGGTAAAGATATGGTGGGTATTGCTCAAACGGGTACGGGAAAGACCTTTGCATATATGTTGCCGCTCATTCAAGGCTTGAAATTTTCAAAAGAATTACATCCTAGAATTTTGGTAATAGTTCCAACTAGAGAATTGGTTATTCAGGTAACAGAGGAAATAGAAAAATTTGGGAAGTACTCGTCTATTCGTGTTACGGGTGTATATGGAGGAGTTAATATTAATCAGCACAAAGAAGCAGTTGCGATGGGTGCAGATATTGTTGTAGCAACACCTGGACGTTTATACGACCTGGTTTTAAGTAGAGCGCTTCAGTTAAAAAACATAAAAAAACTGGTAATAGATGAGGTTGATGTAATGTTGGATTTAGGATTTCGATTTCAACTTATCAATATTTTTGAGCTACTCCCAGAACGTCGTCAAAATATAATGTTCTCGGCAACTATGACGGACGATGTAAATGAACTAATCCAAGACTTTTTCTTTGGACCTACCACAGTTTCGGTGGCCATAAGCGGAACACCCTTGGACAATATTGCCCAGCATAGTTATTCGGTTCCAAATTTTTACACCAAAGTAAACCTGTTGGCTCATTTATTGAAGGATGCCGAAACCTACAGGAAAGTATTAGTGTTTGTTTCAAATAAAAAGAGTGCAGACCGTTTGTTCGAGGTGATGGAAGAGCAATTTGGAGAGCGTGTGGCGGTGATACATTCTAACAAGACTCAAAACTACCGAATTAGATCCATAGCGCATTTCAATGAGGGAGCAACACGTATTTTGGTGACTACAGATGTAATGTCCAGGGGGTTGGATTTGGATGAAATTTCTCATGTGGTAAATATGGATACGCCTGCATTTCCAGAAAATTACATGCATCGCATAGGTAGAACAGGTAGGGCAGAGAAAGAAGGTGTTTCACTTTTGTTTTATACTGAAAAGGAACAGCCCGCAAAAGAGGTCATTGAAACTCTAATGAATATGAAAATTTCAGAAGAAACAATACCTGAAGAAATTGAAATAGCAACACGACTAACCCCTGAAGAACAACCCAAAAATTACGAACCTAACAACCCGACCAAAAGAACCGAAGAAGATGCATCTGGATTCCATGAGAAGAAAGACAAGAATAAAAAGGAGAATCAGGGTGGGTCTTACCAGCGTATTATTAAAAGAAAATATAAGAAACCAAAGACAAAGGGAGATAAGAATTTCAATAAAAGGAACAAAAAGAAATAACCCTTCTATCCTCCATCTGTCTAGCTTTTTTCCAATTATAGGAAAAATAGTTCTACATTTTTTTTAAAATATTCAACAAAACCCTTCAAAAGGAGGTATTTTTGCAATCTTAGAAATGGCATTTATGGGTGAGATCGCTTACGAATTACAAGAACGAAAAACAGACAAAGAATTATATAGTTATCAGGAAGGAGCTATAAATCAGATTTTCGAAAAATTTGATACTGCTCCAGACGATTATCATTTACTATATCAACTGCCAACTGGTGGGGGAAAGACTGTTATCTTTTCCGAAATTGTTCGTCAATATCTTAAAAACCACAACAAGAAAGTATTGGTGATGACCCACCGTATTGAGCTTTGTAAGCAAACTTCGGAAATGCTTACCAGTTTTGGAGTGGTTAATAAAGTGGTAAATAGCACTGCAAACCTTGATGATCAGGATCGATATAGTTGTTTCGTTGCCATGGTGGAAACCCTGAACAATCGTTTAAACGATGATCAGTTAGACATTTCAGACATTGGGTTGGTAATTATTGATGAAGCGCATTACAATTCTTTTACTAAACTTTTTAAGTTTTTCGATAACTCTTTCATTCTTGGTGTTACAGCAACGCCATTAAGTTCAAATAAGAACTTACCAATGAAAGATAATTATAACGAATTAATTGCCGGAGAGACAATCGAGGCCCTGATCGAAAACGAATTTCTTGCGAGAGCAGAGGTGTATCAATACGATATGAGTTTAACTTCCTTAGAAGTAGGTTCGCATGGAGATTATACCGTTAAATCTTCTGAAGATCTCTACACCAGCAATTCTATGCTTGATAAGCTATTGGAAGCTTATCAAAAACATTCTTCCGGAAAGAAAACGCTGATTTTTAATAACGGAATTAATACCTCTATCCAAGTATACTATACATTTAAAGCAGCGGGACTTCCAGTGGCGCATTTGGATAACACCGCAACAAAAAAGCAAAGAAAGCAGATTTTGGAGTGGTTCAAAAAGACTCCAGACGCTATTTTAACTTCAGTAAGTATCTTAACCACTGGTTTTGATGAACCTACCATAGATACCATAATCTTAAATAGAGCAACCAAGTCGTTGACGCTCTATTACCAAATGATTGGTCGTGGATCTCGTATCCTAAATAATAAGTCAAGCTTTAAGGTAATTGACTTAGGAAATAACTATCAACGCTTTGGTCCTTGGGGAGCCGATCTCGATTGGCAGACCATTTTTAAGTCTCCAGATTTTTACATGGATCGTTTGTTGAACGATGAGGATCTAGAAAGCCATTTTAAGCACGAAATGCCAGAAGAGCTAAGAGCAGAGTTCTCGAAGTCTGAAGAGGTTTATTTCGATATAAAGCAGACATACATTACTGCTACCGCAAAAGGGGAGTCTTCAAAAGTAGTTTTGGAACGTTCCATTGCTCAGCACGCGTATATTTGCATTGAGAATAGTGAAGATATTTATGATGCTTTAGGATTAGCGAAAATGTTGGGTCCAGATATCGATCAGCGTATTGCCGATTACGCCAAGTGCATTAGCAAGAGCACCCATAACTTTGTGAGTTGGTTAAAAGACGACTACAGACTGAAGCTTCGGTCTTATTTGAGAGAGAATTTCGACGCGGTATTTGAAGAGATACACGGGCATCCTCCGGAAGATTGATCTAACATTCTATTTCAGCAAACATGGGATAGACGCTTTAATATTTGAACCTTCAATACAGCTCTAATAATGGAAAAACGCCCTTTACTGGTAATTGCTGCTTTCTTTTCCATTTATGTCTTTTGGGGATCTACCTACCTTTTTAATAAGATTGCCGTCCAGCAATTAGACCCGTTTATGCTCGCGTCTTTTCGTTTTATATGCGCTAGTATTTTGATCATGCTTATTGCAAAGTTCTCTGGAGCAAGTCTTCGAATTACCAAAAAACAATTTGTTAATACGGTTTTGGCGGGGTTTTTATTTCTCGGATATGGAAATGGAGTATATGTTTGGGCTTTAAAATACCTAGATAGTGGTTTTGCATCTTTGGAGGCTGCTTTACTGCCGTTAGTGGTGCTTTTAATGATGAAATTTTTTCATGGTACTAAAATTAAGGCAAGATCTGGAATAGGAGTTGCGTTGGGTATTTTTGGTATGTATCTATTGGTAAGTCAGAAGGAACTGCACTTACAAGAGGGTAGTACACTGGCTATGATTATGATCTTCACCTGCATTTTAGGGTGGGCTGCAGGTAGTTTGTTTGTTGCCAAAGCCGATCTACCATCTAATTTTCTAGTTAATACGGGTTATCAAATGGGGACCGCTGGAATATCCCTTGCCATTGCAAGTATGGCTTTTGGGGAAGCATGGATTTCTCCAATATCATGGAGTCTTCGAACCAAAGGCGCAATGGTGTTTTTGATTCTCTTCGGAAGTATAGCTGCGTTCACATCTTTCAACTATCTACTAAAGGTAGTTTCTACAGAGAAAGTTTCTACTTCTGCTTATGTGAACCCAGTAGTTGCTGTCGCTCTAGGTTGGTACGTTTTAGATGAAGTGGTTACTGGGCAGACCGTTGTAGCTGCTATTATTTTATTGACCGGTGTTTACTTCATTAATTCCAGAAAGCGAGAAATGGACTAACTAAGAACTATAATTCTATTTATCCAAACCCCCGCTTCTCGTTGGAGATCTTGGTGAAGGCCATACGCGAGGTTCGCCTGTTCTGCGATCAATAGGAAGTACACTTTTAACCCGAGAAGTAGTTTCTGGGTCTTCGCTTGCCTTGTATGCTAAAATTGCAGTTAGTATAACGTTGTTCGTTAGGTCGTCAAAAACAATCTTGTCGTAAGTATCTCTATTGGTATGCCAAGTATAATCCCAGTAAGACCAACTAAGAGAACTTAAACTAAAACCGGGTGCTCCGGCTGCTTGGAAAGACGCATAGTCGGACCCACCTCTGGCAGGCGCTCCTGGGAAGGTGGTTTCAATTTCATCTCTGATTTCTTTTGGAACAGCATTTAACCAGCGGGATAAATAGTCGTATGAGTGTAAAAAGCCAGCACCCGAAAGTCTCACTACTCTTCCTGTTCCATTGTCTTGATTAAATAAAGCCTGGGTTTTATCGACTATCTCTGGATGGTCTTCTACAAAGGCTCTTGAACCATTAAGTCCTTGTTCTTCACTTCCCCAGTGACCTACTAAAATGGTGCGTTTTGGATTGGGGTAGAATTTCTTTAAAATACGCATTGCTTCCATCATCACAAGGGTTCCAGTTCCATTATCTGTTGCGCCTGTCGCGCCGTCCCAAGAATCGAAATGGGCAGAAAGAATGACGTATTCTTCAGGTTTTTCACTTCCTTTGATTTCTGCAATGGTATTGAAGGTAGGTACGGTTCCTAGTTCCTTTGAAAGAGCGACAATATTAATTTTTGGCTTCTGTCCAGATGCTACCATTCTGTACAACATTCCGTAGTCCTCTAATTCAAGATCTACCGTAGGTATTTTCTTTGTTCGCGCACTAAAGATCTTGTTCACTCCAAACCCTCTCGACCAATAAGAGGCAACTAATCCCGCCGCTCCTGCATCTTCTAGCGCAGCCGGTAATGTTCTACTTGTGTATCCCATTCGTCTAAAATTTGCTCGCCATTCTTTGGTTTGCGCATCTCTATTGTCCTTCATCTTTTGAAAAGATTTTTCAGTAGCAAATTCTTCCCAATTAGAATCGGGTCTTCCGGTTGGTTGTTCCATAGAAATCATCACCAACTTGCCTTTTACATTCTTTTTAAGCCACTTAGAGAACTCAAGAGAATCTTTTACAGTAGGCAGCACTACAAGCTCTGCAGTAACTCCTTCTTTTGATGTACTGGGGTTCCAGGCCAATTGCGTTCCACGAAGACTTTGAGTTCTTGGATAGACCATATCAATATGAGTAATACCTCTGTCCCATCCGCGCCATTCACCCCATTTTTCATTTCTCGCTGAAATTCCCCATTGTTTATATTTTTCAATTGCCCAATTATGCGCATTTTCCATTTGTGGAGAGCCAACCAAACGCGGACCTATTACATCCATTAAATGATGTCCAAGGGGTTCAAGCTGTGAGTTTTCATTCGCTTCATTGATAATTTTGGAGATTATTGGATCTTGCTCTTTTTTTTGAGCGATTAGCTGGATTGAAAAAAGACTGAAGGCAAGGCAAAGAGCAAATATTTGTTTCATGGCTGAGAAAAATTAATTGTTGCTTATGATAGGAGTTAAAAATACGGCTAATTCAACACTATGTAAAATTTTCTCAGGAATTAATAGGGCGAAGTATGAGGTGAAGAATGAAATGCATGGTGTCAATAGTAATGAAAATCATTTTCGACCCAACGGCAGCTTTGATACTAAATAAAAACGGATTATATTTAGACAACTGATTTTCAATTATCGGTATTTTCTCCTCGTCTAATTGAAGTATGCTCGTTGTAGTTTAAATGCTCAGTGCGGGTTAAATGAAACTCTAGAATTTAAATATGAATATTGAAAATGTTTTTAAGAAGGCATTAGAGGAGAAGGTAATTGTCTCCAATAATACTGAAAATACAACTAAGATGCTGAAGGAAGCCGATGAAGCATTGGCAAGAGCTATTGGCGATGAGAATAGAACATTGAAAGATAAGATCATCAATGGTCAAATTGAGGGTTCTTTCATATCTAAAGCCACTATTGTAGAAACATACAAAGGGGTGAAGTACAGCAGGCCTGTTATTGACCTTGTTCAACAGGGTGGAGGTATGTACGGAATTGCCCTACTTGGCTATACCTATGTTATGGAGAAGGTTGGAATTAGATTTTATAGTCATGGAGGAACCAGCGCTGGAGCAATTAATGCGATGTTTTTGGCGTCCCTGCCAAACAGTATCTATGAACAAGAATCACTTTTTAGTGAAGGAGCTAATTCCAGACAAGCTTCTAAGTCTGAAATACTAACTCATATCATCGCCAATACCGATTTCAGTAGTTTTATGGAGCGAAAAGGGATTGTAGGGGCAATGCAGCGTAAGCTATTCAAAAATTTTAAATCCTTTTGGATGAAATTTTGCTTGGCGCTATTGGTCATAGCCTTTCTTATTTTTACTTATACCATATTCGGAATGGTCTTTAGCACTAGCAATGGTCTTACTGGAAGGGAATTGCGTTTTTATGATTTTGTAGTAGGAACACTTAATGTTTTTGCTTTGTTGGCTTTGGGTTATATCTTGTTTGTTAAATTAATGAACAAGAATTTCGGAATTAATACTGGAAGACAATTTTATACTTGGGCAAATAAGTTATTAGCTATCGTCGCAATTGAAGACACTGCTAATTTAATGAATAGGATGAAAGAAACGACTATTGAAGGTGCAGACTCGTCAGATTCTCCTCGTTTAGTGCTCATCACCTCTAACCTCACACACAATAGAATCGTGAAGTTTCCAGAAAAGGCAGGTGATTACTGGAAAAATCCTGATCGTATAAAGCCGGGGGCTTATTTAAGGGCAACCATGTCTTTGCCTTTTATTTATCACGCTTTTATCCCAAGTCAATATCATTATGCGGGAGTGGCTCCAGAGAATCCGATAAAGCTGTACGCCCGATTCGTAGATGGAGGAATGCTTTCAAATTTTCCAATTAGGGAGTTTCATAGAAGCGATAATAGGAATCCTAGGTTTCCAACTTTCGGAGTGCTACTTTCAGAAAGAGAACTCAAGAAGAAATCTGAAATATCTGAAGTCGAGAAAAAAATTAAGGATGCATTGGATAAACTACGTTTTGAATCCGTTTCACTTGTGGCTTACATTGGCTCTTTCTTCGCCACTTTCAGAAATTTCTATGACAATGAGTTTTTGTTTAGAAACGATGAAATTACCTCGCGTATTGAAACAGTTCAAACACAAGGTTTTAATTGGTTAGACTTTTGGATGACCGACGATACCAAGAGAGCATTGTTTAAGAAAGGAGTAGATGCTGCGATTCGGCAGCTAGATAAGTTTGAATGGCAAGAGTATTTAGAAATTCGAAATTCAGCTTTAAAATAATCAAAAAATGGCAAGTTTAAACAAAACAAGTAAGTCATGGGGAGTTGCCTTTTTCGCAGTGGTAACAGTTTTGGCGATATTTCATTTTAATAAATCGCTTAATATTCCTGATATACTATCAATTCAGTTTACAGATAATTGGCAGCATTTTAAAGAGGCCGTATCTGGCTATAGTTTGGAAAGATTAAACAAGAACGCCTATTTAGATTTTGTATTCATGTTCTTGTATTCCGTCCTCTTTGTTTTGTCCATTAAGGTAATGGCTCAGTCTATGGGATTTAAGGTTCATAAACTGTTTTACCTGCTTTGTATTATTCCAGGAGCGTTTGATTTAGTCGAAAACTTCTCGTTTTTACACTTCGTCAATGACCTAGATATAGAACGTAATTTCATCTTTTATTATTGGTCTGTTAGGATCAAATGGTTTTTTGTGATTGCCTTTTTTCTAATTAATTTAACTATTGTGTTCTATTACGGGCTGTTCATTATTGGAAAGGCTTATAACTTTTTCTTCGGAAAATCGAATGGTAAAAACAGATAGTAATAGGTGCGATCGTTTTAAATCGAGTTTACTTACGAAGCATTAGTTATAAGAAATGATTTCGGCATCTCCACTCGCTTTTTTATTTACCTTGCTAGGGTTACCTGAATAGCGAAGTAGGGCATCTCCGCTGGCATTTGCATCTAACGATCCTGTTACATTTATCTCAGCTTTACTATCACTTGCAAGCTTGATTTTAACATCTTGAATGGTCAAGTTATCTGCTTTTAGCTGGCTATCTGATGAAAGCGCTGCCTTCATTGAATTAGCAATACCGGAAAGTGTTACCACAGCATCAGACTTTGCGTTTACCATTAAGGAATTTACTTTGATGTCTGCAGACAACGTACTGTCACTTTTCAGATTTAATTCTAGGCTATCTTGTGTCAATGGGTCATTCACTTTAACAACAGCATCTGATGACAGGTTAAATTTGTTTATGATAGGGCGGGTGGTTATGTTTACCTTTAGAATCAAATTCCCCTTCATATTCCAAAGTCCATCTTCCATTCTAAAAACAAGCGTATTTCCCTTTTTAGTGATATCAATAAACTCTAAAAGGTTACTGTTCGTTTCTAAGGTAATTTCTTCCTTCGTGTCCGAAAAATTTAATTCAACTTCAAAGTCACTGGCAATGTCCAATTGTGTGTAGCCATCAAAGTTATAGCTGGTGGTTGTGGTTTCTTTTGATAGATTAAAACGTTTCTGAGCGACTAATGAGAGGTTAATAAAAAGGATGAATGCGGTGAGAAAGATGGATTTGCTGTTCATAATGGTTGATTTTTAAGAGTGATTAATTTCTTCTTGTTTAAAGATGTCGTCAGGCCCAAATTGTTACAGTTAGGTTGAAATATTATTGGTAGAACGAAATTTTTAAAAACGATCTATAGTTCTATATATCAATGGTTCAAATATATATTTTAGTTGTATGAGAGCGTACATTTCATTAAATTTAGACAACTAATTCGGCTAACACATGAAAAAAAAATTCTGGACTTCCGATAAAATCGTAAGCTTTTCTGCCATGTCTATAAGTTTATTAACTCTTTTCATATTCATTAAACAAACCAATATCATTGAAGCGCAAAGTCATCTATCGGTAATGCCATATTTAATGCTTGAAACTTCAAATAATAGTAAAGACGGAACTTTTAAACTTGATTTAGAAAATTACGGCGTAGGACCAGCTATTATAGAAAACCGAGTGATTATCTATAAAGGAAAGGAATACGACATGGAATTTGAAATGTTTTTGCGGGAACATATAAAGGAGATGGATAGCGTACATATTGTAAATTACTCCAGTGTTCAAATTGGGTTGGCCATTCCTGCAGGTTCTAGACGTAATGTTTTAACGGTTGGAGGAGGTCAAAAGAGTTATGATACCTTTGTTGAATTGATAAGCCGATTGCAGAATGAGGGATTAGACTATAAAATTAACTATAAGTCTATCTACAACGATCGCTGGAAAATAAACGCTTCTCAAGCAACCCCAATCGAACTATAAAGGTTTCGAATGCCGTTTTTTAATAAGTTTATTGATCCTGTCTGTACTCCTTTATATTAGTTCTGGCTATTATGGAACAATAAATTGCTTGCTGTAATACCCTCTGCGGGTTGCTATTTTATAAATATATGTTCCTGGCAATAGCGAAGTCTTTTCAGATATGTTAATGAGATGTTCTCCCGCGTTCGCAAATGTATTAGACAAGGTGGTAACTTGTTGACCCGTAATCGCATAAATTTTAATATCTACATGCATACTTTCGGTAAGCACAAAACGCAATGAAACTTGCTTGTTGTTGTAAATAGCATGATGAACAAATGATCTACCAGGTATAATTTCTTCCGTACCCAGAATACCTTCACAGCTATATCCCATGGGAAGTGAGTCAAATTCGGTTCCCAGCAATGCAACATTTACTATTTCTGGATCCACACAGAGCCAGTCGGTAAGAACGGAGGAATAGACTTGCCGAAAATCTAAATTGTATTTAAGGTTTCCTCTATTGTCCAGGTCATTGAGATCTGGATGCTGACTTATAAAACCATTTCCCTCTAAACCAGTTCCAAAAAGCATCATTTGAGAAGCCGCACCATGATCGGTTCCGTTGGAGCCATTTTCTGCAGTTCTTCTACCAAACTCTGAAATGGTCATTGCTAATACTTTGTTATCAAGGCCTTGATCACTTAAATCATTGTAAAAGGCCTCCATAGCACCCGATAATTCTTCCATGAGAGCCTGATGTCTTTGCGGCTGAGAATTATGTGTGTCGAACCCTCCTAATGAAACGAAGTAAATTTTAGTTCCTAAATTACCTTTTATTAATCTGGCTACGATATTGAGTTGACTACTCAAGTCTCCATTGGTATATCCAGTTCCATCTGTACTACTTTCATAGGCCGTATTAATTACTTCGGCATAACTGAGGGTAGTATTGGCGAGACCTCTTAAGTACTCTGCCTGATCTCCGTAGAGATTATTGGGTAGATTATCGAGGCTATATAAAGTCCCTTCGCTTGCAATTTGATACAATTGTTGCGGATTGGCAACCGTAAGCGCGTAGCTGGTCTCTGTGCCTTCAAAAATTAAATTCCCTCTATTACCAATTTGGATGGCAGCGGGTTTTTCTGGTGGGTTGTTTAGAAAGTCAGGATAAATTTCTTGAAAATAGCGGCCAAGCCAACCTGTGTCTTCATCTTCATTGACAACATCTGTGGTTGCCCAATTATCGGAACCTTGGAAGTGTGATAAATTTTGATCGTTGTAGCCAACACCATGTACTACTTTCATCTTACCATCGTCCCATAAGTTTTTAACACCTTGCATATAGTTTGGAACTCCAAAATCTGGATCTAAACTAAGTAGGTTGTTCTGGTTAATTTTAATGGAAGGTCTATATCCTGCGTAGGCGTCATAGTCGTATACAGGAATAATAGTATTGAGTCCATCGTTACCTCCCTTAAGGCGCACAACCACTAAAACACGATCTGTTTCAGAATTGTTGATAGCATCGGCTAATGGAGAAGCGGCAGATGCAGAAAGGACTGTGTTGGAAAGCACCATACTCCCAGCGCCAGTAAGTCCTAGGGCGTGCATAAACGCCCTACGACTCCATGTTTTATGTTCTTTCTGATGATTAGGGGATTGTTCTTCTTCAGACTTCTTAGTATGTTGATGGGTAGTATTACTGCACATAGTTTTTATTTTAATTGAAATTCTGGAATTCTGATCACAAACTTTAATAATTCAAAGACCTGTTTCGGAACCTGTTCCCAGCTAAGATCCCAAAGCCCCTCGTCGTAATAGTTTTGAGGAATGTCCAATTTAAAGACGTCGATTGCGGCTTCGTACTCTTCAGGATTTGGTAATTCGTAGACCAGAATATAATCTAAGATAGTTTGGGTAATGTAGGCTGGGTCGTTCGAGCCATCGACCAATGAAACAGCTAACTGTCTAAATTGTTCACGATCATGATTCCAAAACCTTCTAATCATTTGCTCAGTAAATAACCACCTATTAGTGAAAGCGGTTGCGTTCATCCATGCTTTATCACCTTGCCAACCTGCGACATCTGGTGGGTTAAACAAGTTCTGTCCAGTGTCACGTGCATTTGCTACAATTCGATTAATAATGTCAAAATCGGGCGCGACTTCAAAATTTAATTCTTGATACGAACTAATTAGTAAATTGAGAGGACTTTTTATAACTACTCCCAGATGAACTTGTTCAAAGAAGTGTTCACTTTTTACAAGTTGATTAATTACAGGGAAAATTTCAAAATTATTATCTATAAATGTTTCAGCCATTCCATTTACATAGGTGGCATCAATTTCGGGGCCTATAAAAAAGGTATAGATTTTAGAACAAATAAATTCGGCAATAAGAGGAGCTTTTTCAGCGAATAAGTTATCCACTACGTCATCATATCCCCAATTACCTATATTTCCGAAGATAATTTTATCACTGTCGTCGAAGGTATCTGGGTTAAAAGTAATGGGGCCTCCATTCTCTTCTCTGGTATTCCAACCGGTAAGCGCCTTGGCTGTTTCAACAATATCATCTTGTGTGTATCCATTGTTTTCTCCCAAAGTGAAAAGTTCATACAGCTCTCTTGCATAATTTTCATTAGGATTGTTCTTTCTATTTTCAAAACCATTGAGATAAATAAGCATTGCAGGTGTTAAGCCAATGGCTCGTACAAATTCTTTAAAATTTCCAAGGGCGTTTGTCTGCAATACATGATAGTATTGGTACAAATAGGAAGGAGCATTATAAACTTGCATTTCTGTTACAAAATGGTTAGACCAGAATAAGGTCATCTTATCACGCAATCCGTTATTTATAAAATCGTTAACTGCCTGTTTTTGCCAATCTCTGCGGGCTTCGTAAGGTAAGATGTCAGAATTATTGAAATCTTCTTGTGTCCAGAAGGCCCAAACTGGGGGATCGGTAATTGGGGCATTCTGTGCATCACTAAGAATGGTGTCAATTACCTCTTGCGGGTCTTCATTGATAAAATTGGAGACGTTGGTATGCGGAATACCAAAACTAATTCTTCGAAAGAGATGCTGGATGGTTTTCGCGTTCCAAGGAATAATACTATCAGGAATGTAGGGGTACATTCCAAGCGCTGGGGATTTAACAGTTTTGAACATGAATAAAGCAGTTTGTTTTACAGTTAATGGCAACTAACATGCCTAAAACATGTAAACTTCTCGAGTTAGCAAACAGCTTGGGGTCTTTTTAATTTGTAGGAATACGAAACTTTCTACCTGTGTAAGTTTTACACGAAAAAGTGTGTAATTGTAAACCTATTACACATAAAAAAGCCCTTACTAGTTTAATTAGTAAGGGCCTTTTTTAGTTATTTTAGGAATTCTTATCTGTGGATGGCATAACTACTTGCCTTTCCATAAATTTCCAAGATGGCATACCATCTTTTCAACCGTTCATTCCATCCGTGTAGTTTTTGTTTCATATGTACTGTTTTAGAGGTTAATATATTTACACGACCTTCAATTCATTCATAATTATTAGAATGGCAACAATTAAAAATCGCTTTAAACTACTACAGCATATAAGAACGTAAAGTAATAATGGCTCGTTTTGGCGAGCCAACATAAAATTTGGGTGTTATTCAAATGTACGAAACTTCTTGTAGGACTTCCTACATAAAATCACTTATTCGTTGAAGCCTATGTGTTTATAGATGAACTACACGAATGAGCTATTTAATCTCTAGTTTTTTGATAGGGTATTGTGTTTTTTTTACTGGAACACATGTTTTTACACTTTTTATTGTTTAAAAATTGACCTATTCTTACCTAAAGCTTCGTCGTATTAAGAAGGTGGTATATTCTTGGCACTAATCCTAATAAATAGGATGCCTCATTCCTACAATATTTAGATGAATAGGTCTACTTTAATTAAGCACCTTTATTAATTTAAGTCGAACCCTCCATCTAATTACTTTGTCTACTTAACATATTATGTTATGAATATTTCAAACAAACCTTTTAAACATTATTAGTATGAAAACCAAAAACAAAATCAATTTGGCGGCAATCGCTGCATTGTCATTACTCTTCGTTAATTGTGACTCCGATCCCCAGAGTGAAGAATTGAATGAGCAAAGTTTAGTCGCCGAAGTTCAAGCCCCTTTTTCCGAAGCCGACGCAGAGAATTATCCATTAGAAAACCCAGAATTGACCGAAATACATCAATACTTTGGAGTTCCTACCGATTTTAATCAATTGGAAGATGGTACCCTTGTACTTGGCGATATGTTATTTCATCCGGAGCACGTGGAGGAAACAAATAATATCGATAGTAGAGGAACCATTTTGAATAACCCAGCACGTAGGTGGCCCAAAGTAGGTGCCTTTTATAGAGTTTATTACAAAATCGACCCCGACCTTCCAAACAAGAGTAGAGTGTACCAAGCGATGAATCACTGGAAGAATAATACTCGGATTCGCTTTGTAGAAAGGACAACACAGGCCAATTACGTCTATTTTACAGACGACGGCGGTTGTTATTCGTATATTGGAAAGATTGGCGGACAACAAACCATTTCGGTAGGTAGCGGGTGTACACGTGGGAATACTATTCATGAAATTGGGCATGCGGTAGGAATGTATCATGAGCAATCACATCCTGCCAGAAATAATTTCGTTACCATTAAATGGAACAATATTAGACCTGGGTATGAAGGGAATTTTTCGCGTCAAGCATGGTCCAATGTTAAAACTTCTTCCTTTAATCTAGGGTCTGTAATGATGTATGGATCTTACTTTTGGTCCAAAAACGGTCAACCAACTATTACCAGAAAAAATGGCTCTACTTTTAATATTCAGCGAAATGGTCTAAGTAACAAGGACAAGCAGGCAATTGCTAAAATTTATAAACCATAAATGAAGGAATGTCCTCATTATTAAGGTTGGGCTTTGGTTAGTCCAACCTTTTTTTATTTGAAGTATTATTTTCGCATTAACGAGCCGTTATTTTAAGTTAGTTTTATGGAAGTAAAATGAGTGGAGGTAAGTTGATCATAAATTTCTATATTTAGTATCCGATAGAGCTTATGGATTTTAGTAAACAATTACTTTTCTTTTTTAGTGCACTTGGAGCTTTTAACGGGCTTTTTCTGAGCTTCTATTTTGCATTTTTTATCAAAAAAAAATCCCTTGCAACTTATTTCTTGTCCGCCTTACTATTTGTGGTAAGTGTGCGCGTAACGAAGTCTGTTTTTCTTACGTTTTATCCAGATATATCCAACGCTTTTATAGAGTTAGGTTTGACAGCTTGTTTGCTCATTGGGCCATTTCTATATTTGTACGTTAGGCAAGTTGTTCAGCCGCGTTCAAGTTATAAATGGTCATGGCTCGTTCATATTTTACCGGTGATGGTATTAATGTCTGTTGTGGCGATTTACTATCCATATTTTGAATACTATTATCTCTGGAGAAGAAACGCAACAGGGACTTTGGGCTGGATTTTGTTCTCGCAATGGTTAGCTTACTTATTAATAGCTATATATACCATACGCAACGCAATTAAAAAAGTGTTTTCGAGAGATGAGAAGGCGACAAGTAACGATTTTTGGCTGGTTAATATAGTGCTAGGAATTGGATTGGTATGGCTTGCATATAACACCACTCAATATACCTCTTACATTGTAGGGGCCTTGTCCTTTTCTTTTCTGTTTTACCTTACTATTATTATCTGGTTCTACAAAAGAAGTAAGAATGTTAAACTACTTTTTGATCAGCCAACGAAGTATGCGAATAAAAAAATCGATTCAGTTGAAGCGGATAAGTTTCTTTACAATTTGAACAGTACAATTCTCTCGAAAGAACTTTATAAAAATCCCAATTTGAAATTAATTGATTTAGCTGAAGAACTTTCCACCGCGCCGCATTATTTGTCACAGTTTTTAAATGATAATCTAGGAAAAAGCTTCTCAACTTTTATTAATGAATACCGAATTGATGCTGCTAAAAAGATGCTTTTAACGAACCTGAACTATACCAATGAAGCTATTGGATATGAGTGTGGTTTTAATTCTAAGTCAACCTTTTTTACTACTTTCAAAAAAATGAGCGGAACAACTCCGGCTAACTTCAAGAAGGAAAACACCTGATTTTACAGTAGTCTTTGTTCGATTTTATAAATCCGAACTTCTGAATTATAATAGACAAACCCATTTTGCTAGAAATCCATGATCTTGTGGCAAAACAATATTACATGAGATTTTCAGCATTATTATTAATCTGCTTTCTATTCCTGCAAACCACTTTGAGCTTCTCTCAATCTGGAGACCAAAAAATTCTTTTTATCACATCTAATCAGACCACCTACGGAAACACCAATCTTCCAACGTCTAATCACTTTGCAGAGATTGTTTGGGCCTATGATGAATTTAAAAATGCTGGTTACGAGGTAGACTTTATGAGTCCGTTAGGAGGTGAAATTCCAATTGGGTACATCGATTCCTCAGATAGAGTTCAGAAAAAATACTTAGAAAATAGACGATTTATGAATAGGTTAAAAACAACTCTGCAACCTTCTGCTGTTTCCGAAACAGATTATTTGGCTGTTTATTACAGTGGAGGAGGAGCAGCTATGTTTGGAGTGCCAGAGAACGAACAAATTCAGAAGATTTCAGAAAACATATACAATAATAATGGAGTTATTTCGGCCGTCTGCCACGGTACAGCCGGAATAGTAAACCTAAAAAATGAAAATGGTTTGGCGCTCTATAGTGGTATGCAGATAACTGGCTTTCCAGATGCTTTTGAACGAACCCATAAACCTTATTATAAGACGTTTCCATTTTCCATTGAAAATGAGATTCGCGCTAATGGAGGTGTTTTTAATTATTCTGAAAAAGGTTGGGATGGGCATTATATGCTAGATAACAGAATAGTAACTGGGCAGGACCCATCTGGCTCCGCTTTAGTGGCCAAGAAAGTAATTGAAATTATTAAAAAGATAAAATAACTCTAAAATTGAAACCATATGAAAACTAAAATTTTTACCATCCTTTTATTAGTGATGTCTATTCAACTAGCGGCTCAAAGTGAATTAGAGGAAATAAAGAAACCGCTAATGGACTATATTGAAGGTACCGCCAATGGAGAGCCAGAGCGATTAAAACGAGCATTTCATCCAGATTTTAATCTCTACCATATTAAAAACGATAGTATCGCGGTTTGGTCTGGTAAAGATTATGTTGGAAACATTAAACCAGGACGAAAAAGCAATCGCATCGGAAAAATAGTTTCGATCGATTATGAAGGTAATGCAGCAACTGCCAAAATAGAGATTGATATGCCAAACAGTAAACGGCTTTATACAGATTATTTGCTTTTACTAAAGGAACGAGGTGAATGGATTATTATTCACAAGTCATTTTCTTATAAATCGTATTAGTTGTGTTGAAAGCGCACTTACAGGTTTTCGAAATGTTAGACCTCCATTAGTAAGCCGGTTTTTTTTAATGTAATGTGAGATATTTGTGACATGTCAATAAAATTCTAGTCTTTACGTTAGTATTGAATAAGAGACAAACAATGACTAGGAACTGTAACGTTTTTATAACTTCGCGCTCTTTAAAAAAACAACTAGCAAAACCAACAACGCATGCATCATCAATCAATCGCCAAACTATTCTTGGTTTGGCCAAAGTCTATCATTGTGATAGTAGGCTTCATCACCCTAGGATTTTCAAACACAATGAAAGCACAAGACAAAAAAGTACTTACCATAGAAAGAGCTGCAATCGCTCCCAAAATTGATGGCGTCCTCGACGATGCTATTTGGGAAAATGCACAGGAAGCAAAGGGTTTTATTCAATTTAGACCTACCATGGGCGTAGCAGACACAGAAGCTAACAAAACGGTGGTTAAGATGACCTACGACGATGAGGCAATCTATGTTGGGGCATACTTATACGACGACCCTAACTTAATCGCTCAGCAGCTTTCAAGTAGAGATAATTTTGGACAGTCCGATTTTTTCGGATTTATACTTAACCCCAACAACGATGCTCAAAACGATACCGAGTTCTTTGTTTTTGCTTCTGGAACACAGGCGGATGCCATAGCAAGCCCCAGTATTGGTGAAGACTTCGGTTGGAACGCGGTTTGGAAGAGTGCTGTGCAAATTAATGATGATGGCTGGGCGGTAGAAATAAAAATACCATACCGCTGTCTTCGTTTCGACAATAAGAACGTGGAAACCTGGGGAGTTCAGTTTCATAGGCGGTTCCGCAGAGATGAATCGCAATACACCTGGAATCCAATAGATATTTCAAAAGGGAATATAGGACTCTATCATGCAGAACTAAAAGGCTTGGAAGATCTGCACCCACCCACGAGACTTGCGTTTTATCCATTTGTATCTACCGTACAAAATACATTTGATGGAGAATACGAATCTAATTTTAACGCAGGTTTAGATGTGAAATACGGAGTTACAGAAAATTTTACTTTGGATGCCACCTTGATTCCCGATTTTTCTCAAGCTGGGTTTGATGATGTGGCGTTAAACCTTGGACCATTTGAGCAAACCTTTAGTGAACAACGACAGTTTTTTACGGAAGGCGTAGATCTCTTTAATAAAGGCAATCTCTTCTTTTCTAGGAGGGTTGGAAACGGACCATCCACTTTCCCTGATACCACAGACGATGAGGAAGTAATAGACTATCCAGAATCGGTTAAAGTTTTGAATGCCATCAAATTCTCTGGAAGAACTCAAAAGGGATTGGGAATCGGAATTTTTAATTCTATAACCGAAACTACTCGAGTTACTGTTGAAAATACCGTAACGGGAGAGAAGAGGAGTGAAGTGGTGGAACCATTCACCAATTATAATATCATGGTGGTGGATCAACAATTTAATGGTAACTCTTCGGTGAGTCTAATCAATACCAACGTGTTGCGAGAAGGATCTTTTAGAGATGCAAATGTAACTGGATTGCTTTCAAATTTTGTGAATAAACGAAATACATATGGGATTAGAGCAGATATTAAAATGAGTAATCTAAATCTCGAAACAGGCACAGAAACAGGATATAGTAGTTTCTTTTTCGCCCGAAAACTTCATGGGAATTACCGTTATAGCTTTGATCATAGTTATGCAGACACTAAATACGACATCAATGATATCGGACTAATTTTCAGAAACAACTATAATAACTTTGGGATTGATGCCAATTACCGAACGTTTGAGGCTACCGAAAAATGGAATAATTTTTTCATTAATACGTATGTCAATTATAGACGTTTAGCAAATCCAAGCACGTTTACAGGTTTTGGTTTTGGAGGAAATTTCAACGGGAATACAGTGAAGTTGAATAATTACGGATTTAACCTCAACCTGCAGCCTGGTAAGCAATACGATTATTTTGAGCCAAGAAAAGCAGGCAGTTTTTTTATTACTGAAAACGGAGTTAATTCGAACATGTGGTTTAACTCTAACGACAATAAACGATTGGCGATAAGCGCTAATATTGGAGTGGAAACCTTGTTAGAAGAAAATAGAGATTTTGTGAACTATTGGTTTGGATTTGGCCCTCGATTTCGAGTGAGTGATAAGTTTGTTATGTCCTACTTCTTCGACAGAGAATATTATTCGGGAGATCGTGGTTATGTAACACAGGTAGACGATGACGTTATTCTTGGAGATAGACAGAGACGGGAAATTGAACAAACGTTTAATGCTAATTACAACTTTAATCCTTACAATACACTTTCTCTTACGCTCCGCAACTACTGGGCGGTTGTAAAATACGATCGACAGTTATTTAGTCTTTTGGATACAGGGCGTGTTACTTCCGAAAGTGGCTATACCAAAACAAATATTCCAAACGATCCAGATATTAACTTTTCCAATTGGAACCTAGATGTGAGTTATTCTTGGCAGTTTGCACCTGGTAGCTTTTTAACCGCACTGTATAGAAACCAGTTGTTTAATTTCGACAACGAATCCCAGCGAAAATACGACGCTAGTTTTACTGAATTATTTAGCCAGCCCATTAATCATACCTTTTCATTGAAATTGCAGTATTTCCTTGATTACAATCAGATTCCAAGATTGTTTGAGAAGAAAGCTTAGGTTTCGATATGGGCATGCGGTATAAGATGTATGGTAAGGATGGGAGATCGTTGACTTCTAGCACTAACAGAAATAAAGCGATTCTAGTGCTTTCTAGATGAACTGATACTCGTGCTAACTAAGTAATTTATTGACGTTCAGCTTGTAATGTTTTCCAATGGGTACAACGTGGTCTTGAATTAAAATTCTGTTTCCTTCTACTGTTTTGATATGTTTTGTAGAAACGGCAAACGATTTGTGAACTTGCAAAAAATGATCACTGGATAATGTTTCCAATAGATCCGAGACTTTTTCCCGAACGGTTATCACTTCTTTAGTAGTGATTACTTTGGTGTAGTTTCCGGCAGCTTCCAAATACATAATATCACCAATATTGATTTGGGTGTACTTTTTATTACTTCTAAGAAAAATACTTTGTGAGGCATTATTATTTTCTACTGAAATGTTCGATTTGATGTGATTGCTAGCACTAGCTACTTTGTTAATAGCCTTTAAAAATCGATCAAAACTGAATGGTTTGAGCAGATAATCTGTGATATTTAGTTCGTATCCTTCCAAGGCAAATTCTTGATAAGCAGTTGTGACAATTACTTTGGGAGGAGCCGGCAATGTTTTCAAAAAATCGAAGCCCTTGAGCTTAGGCATGTTTAGATCAAGAAAAATGAGGTCTACCTTATGACTGTTTAAATATTCTAGCGCCTCCAATGCGTCGTAACAGTTCTTCATTAGCTTTAGGTTAGGCAATAAATCGCAATACCCTTTTATAATATCATGGGCAATGTGCTCGTCGTCTATAATTAAGTAGCTTATCATATAATGTGAAGAATTAATTGAGCTTTATACGTATCGTCTTTTTGCATTAGATCCAACGAGTGTTTATTTGGATACATTAATTCGAGTCTTCGTTTTAAGTTTGTGAGTCCGATACCCTGTTCTGTTTTTTGGTCCTCCAAATCAAAATTGTTTTCTATCTCAAACAAAATTTCATGCTCGGTGGATTTCAGTTTCATATGCACGTAAGCATTCTCTCGTAGATTTTCTACACCATGTTTGAAAGCGTTTTCGACCAATAAAATAAATAGCAATGGCATGAGCCTTGTTTCTTCCGATAAAATTTCAGTTAAAAAAGAAATGTCTACTTTTTTGTGATAGCGCATTTCATGTAGTTCAATAAAGTTTTTTAAATAGGTAACTTCTTGTTTAATAGGCACAAAGCTCTTTTCACCTTCATAGATACTATAACGCATCATTTCGGAGAGTTTCAGGATTAATTCCTGTGCTTTTTTTGAATCTTTTTCTACTAAACCGTACAAATTGTTCAACGTATTAAAGAAAAAGTGAGGGCTCACTTGGCTCTTTAAATGAAGTAATTCGGTAGCCTTTTTTTCTTTTTTGAGTTGGTTCACCAGTTTTAATTCACGAATTATCCATCGCGTTCCCAAGACCAATAGTATGATGGAATACAAAAAAGTAAAGATAGTCGCCTCAAATTCTAGGTCATCAATTACCAATACAAAAATAATCACAGGTGGAATAATCACCAGAATCCATTTTAATACGCGCAATAGCTTCCTCATGTTCCGAAATTACTGGATTATACATTGCCTACCAAAGAAGTTGATAAAAGACCTGTTTGTAGTGAAGAACAAGCCCAAAGTGGTGACAAATGATTTGCAATAACTATAAATAGATGCCTACTCAAGAGATGATACCAGTAGATTAAAAATCGTATATCTTTGGTAGCGTAATTAATAATTCAACATTTTTTTCAATATTGACGATCATGGAAACGACCGAAGCAGATAAAAAAAATCAATTAGTTCCCTTTAATGGAATTGGTCTTTGCTTCAGTGGAGGCGGTTATCGAGCCACTTTCTTCGCTTTAGGCGTGGTTTCTTATTTGAATAAGGTTCAGTATCAAGAGAAATCCTTGTTAAGTGAAGTGATTGCCATCAGTACTGTTAGTGGAGGAACTATTTTAGGAGTTGCTTACGCTAAGGCAGCGCAGTCTAAAGATTTTAAATTCTCAAATTTTTATAACAAATTTTACAATGAGTTTACTCCTAACAATGATCGTTTATTAGAGCGCGCAATTAGTAAGTTCAGAAATGATCAACTGTGGCTAAGTGGTATTCATAAAAACAGAAGTTTGATCAATGCTTTTGCTTTGACGTATGCTGAAATGGAACTATTCAAGGGAAATTTTGATGTTTTTGAAAAAACACCACATTCCCGATTAAAAAATGTGTGTTTTAATGCGACCGACTTTAGTTTTGGGCTTCCCTTTCGGTTTCAGAATGGAGGGGTTTTCGGAAATAACCCGTTGAAAAGCTCGGAATTATTGGACCAATTAAAGTACAAAATCCCTTTGGGTGATATGGTGGCTTCTTCATCCTGCTTCCCCATTGGTTTTGAACCGCTGCTATTTCCAGATGATTATTTAAGTAATAGGGAAGATGATTTATATAAAAAACTAAAGCAGCAAGAGAAATATGCCAAGGGAGTTGGTATAATGGATGGAGGTATTACAGACAACCAAGGTATCGAAAGTATATTGAACATAAGCAGGCGAGTGGGAGTTAAAGACGAATTTAATTTATTGATTGTTAATGATGTGGCCAGCTATAAAATGACGCCATGGGAAAGAGATGTAGAAGAAATAAATAAGAAAACATCCATTAAGCGAGTACTTAGTTCTGTTCTAAAGCTGGCGAGCGTTCGGCCTATTTATTGGATTCTATTGGTCCTAGGGATTATTTGTTTAGTCTTAACTATTTCGAAAATCATCCCTCAAAGGTTTTCTCAACTTGCCTTGGTTATAAGCGGTTTACTTATTGGAGTTGGAGGATTGCTAACATGGATTGGCGCTCTGTTGTCTGGTTTTAAAAGAACAAGTGTTTCTTGGGTTAAGAAACTATTTAAGAAAAACGTTCCAGAGGCTTTAATGGATGACATCTTATTGTTCGAAACACTAGAAGTTGGCTTGGTAAAACAACTACTTACCAATAGATTAACTTCAGGAATGAAAATGATCAATGATGTATTTTTAAAACAGATTAGACGTCTCAATTACGATGTGATGTATTTGAACGACTCTTTAGATAATAAACGAATTACTTCTACGGTATATCAACTAAACGGGCAAGAAACAGCCTATGGCTTATTTAAATTCCATAAGGATATAGTTCCAAAACCAAGTAACTCACTAGAAGAAATTGCTCTTGTAGCTTCCCAAGCTCCAACTGCATTATGGTGGGATCAAAAAGATGTCGAAGTAGAAAGAATGGATGCCCTTATTGCCTGTGGACAATTTACTACATGCTATAATTTACTGAGCTATGTACTTGAACTTAAGAACAAAGGTATTACTTCTAATAGTCTAGACCAATTAGAGGCTTCGTTGCGAAAAGACTGGGAGGGATTTAATGAAAATCCGAAGCGATGGGTGTAATTTATTTATGATAGTGAATCGACTATATTTCTTCTTTATTCCAAAAACAGATTTCGAGTATTTTATAGGGACAAAGATCAATATGGGGAAAGGGGTGAGGAGTGGAAATAATGGTGCCAAACTTCGATGGTAATAAGGATCTGCTTCTCCAGTTGCTATTCGTCTTTCTTCCTATGCCCGCTGTAGTGTTTTATAATTGATGAGAAGACTTCAATGAAGGCTGTGTTTTGGTGTTTTTCTGAAAGCTTCGATTAACAATAACACCGAATTTTATAAAAGCCGCCAAATACTCGTTGTACATTTCATATAGCTACGAAGTATTGCCATTACCTCTAGAGGCACTTACGGCTAAAATGTGAAAAGAATGTAAAAGAAGTGTCAACTGTTATTAAAAGTCGGCAAATTGCCAGTTCTTTGCAGTATATGAAGAGAAAAGTGATTCCTACCACGATTGCGTTCCAATTGTTACTCGCATTGCTATTCGCAGCCTGCAGCCAAAAAAAACCAAAGGTTGATGCTCCAAGCGCTGTAAAAGTAGCTTTACGGGAGGTTGGAAATGAGTTGCTACTCGCTAATGAAGATTCTACTTCTTTAGTGTTACCCGTGGTTGAGTTACCAAATAACACCTATAAATTGTCTTTTGAGAGCTCTTTATTGTTTGCTCCGGGAAAGTTGACCACTACTATTACCGATGTATTCTCGAAGGCCAACCTACCTAAAAGCTATCTCGTGGAAGTGTTCCAGTGTGTAGACGGAGAAGTGGCATACAGTTATGAAATGAAACAAGAAACGACAAACAATTTGGTGCCCTGTTCTAGCAGGGTATTGCCATATGGTTGTTATTATATTCAAGTATCATTTATAAAACTGAATCCAAGTCTTTCTGGGAATCAATTTTTGTTTTATGTACTTGTATTTTTGGTACTGTCGTTTCTCATATTCGTTTTCTATAGTAGATTTATAACTCGAAATAATGATGAAATCGACGACACAGGAACAAGCTTGGGAAGTTTTAGCTTTTATCCAGAACAGCACAAACTAGTAAAAGCAGCCAAAGAAATAAGTCTCACTCAAAAGGAATGTGAATTGCTCGCTATTCTTGTTGCTAGTCCCAATCAGATCGTAACACGAGAAGAGCTCACCAAAAAAGTATGGGAAGATAATGGAGTTGTGGTTGGGAGAAGTTTGGATACCTATATTTCTAAGCTTCGGAAAAAGTTACAGGAAGACCAATCAATTCAGATCACGAACGTTCACGGAGTAGGGTATAAGCTGGATATGTAAGATAAATTTCGATCATTGACTTGGTTTGTTCTGAAAGTGAGCAGTAGATTTTACCACTCACTGTCCATTACTATTCTAATTTCATCAACATTTTTTTGGCATTGTTATTATTTGGATTTAGTTCCAGTGATTTTTTATAGTTTTTAATTGCTTCGTCATTTTTTTCTAGAGTCATTAGTGCTTCCGCGTAACTGTCGTATGGATTATCTCTGTCGGGAAAGATTTCAATACTCAATCTAAAAACAGCAGCGGCATCTTCTGCGTTTCCAGCGTGCAAGAATCGATATCCCGCCACAATTAATTCTGTTTCAGAAACGTAGTAGTCTGCATGGTCTTTATGGTGCTTATAAAACGAAATTCCTTCTTCGATGCCATCTTTTTCAATGACCTGTGTCATAAATTTAGCTAATGGTTTTTTTGGGAAATCGTACGGCTGATCATTCAGAATTCCTGTCACTGCTGTCGTAATCGAATTAAGGTATGCGCGACGTGTGTTATTCAATAGTATGATGGTTGAATTACTTGTGGGTATTCGAGTAAAGAGGGCGCAAAACCCATTCAGCGATCCGCTGTGGCCAATGGTTTTAACTGTTGCAGTACCATTACCAATGGGCTTTTCTTTAATTTCCCAACCATACCCATAGTGACCACCGTAGTCTGGATCTGCAATGTGTTTGCTAAACATGAGATCAATGTATTTATTTTGTAGAAGTTGTTCGCCGTATAAAGCTTGGTCTAGCAAAAATAAATCTTCTACGGTAGAATGTATATTTCCTACTGCTGTAATGGAAGAAAGGTCGTTATAATCCGAGTTATAGTATTCTCCAAAGCCTTTAAAGTATCCTTCGGCACGATTCTTTGTTATGGGCCTATGTTTATCTACCCCAGTATTTTTCATTTCAAGTGGTGATGAAATCTTCTCTTTTAAGAGCTCTTCATAAGATGTGCCAGTTACTTCTTCAATAATACTTCCCAAGATGAGGTAACCGGAATTGCTGTATGCAAAGCGTTCGCCTGGTTCAAATTCGAGCGGAAGATCCCAAAAGTCTTTAATTAATATTTCGGGACGTTGGCGATCTGGGTATTGATTTGTTTTTTCCGCAGATTCGTAATCTCTTACAATCCCTGAGGTGTGGGTAAGGAGTTGATGTATCGTAATACGATCTCCAGTGGTTTTAGGGTAATTTGGCAAATACGTAGTAATAGGTTTATTTAGATCCAACTTTTTTTCCGCAACCAACTGCATAATTAAAATGGCCGTAAATGGTTTGGTTATGGACGCTATTCTAAATTTTGTATTGGTATCATTAGGTATATCCCATTCCATGTGAGCCAAGCCAAAACCTTTTTTGTATATAACCTCACCTTCATGAGCGATTAGAACAGAGCCATTAAATCCAGCGTAATCGCTGTAAGCAGAAATTAGGGAGTCAATCGCTTGCAATTTTGTATGGTCTGGTAAAACCTTAGATTCTGTTTGCTTACAAGAGAAAAAGACTACTTGATAACATATTAGAGCTATTAATAGAAATGATGATTGTACAGTTTTGAATGATGTCATAGGTATTGTGCGTGTTTACGGTTCTTGATTGATATCTAGATTAGAATGAGTTAACACTTGTCGATTTCTATTCTCATTTCTCCTTTGTAGTATTTTATAATAAATGGGATCTTTTCTAAAGTACATCTAGGCTCAATAGTAAATTGAACATATCCTTTAAGTATGATTTTGTCTTTCGTTTTGGGTTGCAATTTTTGATGATATGTAGTATTCTCTCGCACCCAGTTCACATAGCCGTTAACAAATGGATGTGGGTCGAATTCTTCGATAGACGCTGGTGTTTCAACTAAATTAGAAATTAGTTCTAGTTCTTCATTTTCTTCTATATGTAAGGTAAACATTCCCGTAAAGTCACCCTTGGAGTTTGGGGATACATAATAGGAGCCATTGTTTAATAGCATATTTATCTCTAGATCAAATAAGTTATTTCCCAACGGACTTATTTCTAGCTTTATCTCATAGGGTTCGGCACCGTAAGTGGAGTAGATGTCCGTTTTATCTTCGGAAACTGTTACGGGTGGCTGTATTTCGTTTGTTGCTAATAGTTCTCTTGACGGTTGCAAATCGGATTTACAACTTGTTCCTAATACAAGTAGAAGAGGTACTATGAATTTGTTCATTTTCATATTATTAAATTTTATGGATTATATGATTGGGTAAAGCTATGGTGAAGCCTTGCCTGCATATGTCAAAGAAGTGTAAAAAGAGTGTGAATAATTAGTAAACCATATCTAGAGAGAGAGATAATTAATAGGAATTACTAATTTTTGTTTAAGGTTTTGTTAATTAAATTAAACAACTCTGAATTTATCGTAGTTTTGATCTATTAAATAACACTAAAAACCACATTATGAAAATATTAAAAACGTTTTGCATTGCAACACTAACAATGGCTTTCTTCACTTCATGCGGAGAGAAGGTTAAAGAGAATACGGATGCAGTGGCGGAAGAGGTAGTAGAGGTAGTAGAAGAAGCAGAGGTTGTAGAAACAGTGCCTAACATTGTTGGAGTAGCCGCTGGTAATGACTCTTTTTCAACTTTGGTGGCAGCAGTTACTGCAGCCGACTTGGTAAATACTTTAAGCGGTGAAGGGCCCTTCACTGTTTTTGCACCTACCAATGATGCTTTTGCAAAATTACCAGAAGGGACGGTCGAAACCTTGTTAAAAGAGGAAAATAAAGCAACGCTAACTGGTATTTTAACATACCATGTTGTAGCTGGAAAATTTGAGGCAGCTGCTGTGATTGAAGCAATAAACAGTAATAACGGAAAGTTTACAGTGAAGACTGTTCAAGGAAATAATATTGATTTAAGTTTAAACGATGGAAATGTTATTTTAACTGATGCCAAAGGAGGAACATCTACAGTAGTTATTGCAGATGTTGCTGCGTCCAACGGAGTAATCCACGCGCTAGACAGTGTAATTATGCCTCAGTAGTAGGTAATAACCTAAGAGTATTTATAAAAGCCGTTTCATTCTATGTTACGGCTTTTTTATGTTCTAAACATAGGTGTTGGAACAATGAAACTAGGCCGTATTGTCAACAGCACTTCACTATTTGGGTTGAACTTAGACCTTTAATGAATAACGTATTTGGATGTTTTTTCTTCTGAAAAGCGCTTAATAAACAATTGCTTTTATTGCCACAATCTATTTCCAGGATTGTATTTCCCTTCTGTACACGGACAATCACTTAAACCTTGTAGCAAATCGAATCCGATAGTGACAGCATGAGTACCAGAGTTATATCCTGTTAAATCGTTCAAGGTAATTTGATAAGCATAGGAAACATAAAATATATTTTTCTTAAAACCAGCCATAGGGCCAACATTTAGAGGCATCATTACCTGATCGTTTAAGAAACGGAAAGATCCACCCACCCAAAAGAAATCATTATCTCTATTGTATTGTCGGTATTTAATGTTAAGATCAGTACTTGACCTTCCATCACTTGCGAACATTTGATAATAAGCCGATGGTTCGAATTCGGAATGGTTACTTGATTTAATTGTATAGCCAGTATAAAACTGAAGGTTGAGAAGTGTATTTGGCTCAATTTCAGCAAAAGTTTCTATGTCTTTTGGCAAGATGTTATTGGCATTGGCACTTAACCAAAATTTTCCAATTCTATAAAGTGCTCCAACATCGAAATTGTTATTGGTAATAGCTCGGTCATCGGTAACAGCAGGATCGATAGTGGGGTTCTCAAAAGTTGGATTGAAATTTTCGATATCAATTCTGAAACTATTGATATTATAAGAGATACCGAAGGATAAGTATTGTTTTGTTTTATAGTCTAAAATTAAATGATGGGCAAAAGAAAACTTCATTCCTTGTTGGCGCGTATTTCCGTTTCTGTCGTTGTAGGCCGAAACTCCAACACCAGATCGGTTTCCCATTCTAATATCTGCATAAACCGCTTGATTCTGAGGAGCGCCTTTAATTCCAACCCATTGGGTTAGTCCGTTAGCTCTAATTCTGAAATTATCGCCGATTCCAGCGAAGGTAGGGGATACCACAAAATCGTTGTCTGCTAAGTACTGAGTAAATACAGGTAGGTTAAGCTCCTGAGCCGAGCTCTGAGCCACCATTAGGATGAGCAGGTATTTTAGTAAATTTTTCATAAGTATAGGTTTTATGTAACAATTAAGATATGGGGCAATGCTTTATCTGTAGAGCGTAAAATGTCCTACAAAGTCTCGGCTGTTTTTAGCATCGAGTACAACAACGAACCAGTAGTCTCCAGTTGGGAGGTCTGCGTTATTGTATTTACCATCCCATTTCTGGTCTGCACGTAAGGTCGCTACTTTTCGGCCGTATCGGTCGTATATGGAGAATACTAAATTCGGGTATTTTTCTGCACATCCTATACCCCAACCGTCTTGTATACCGTCTCCATTCGGTGTAAAGTAATCTGGGATACATACATCGATATAGTCTAGGGCTATTATAGCCATAGCCATACACCCATTACTATCGGTTGCAGTAACTTCGTAGGTGCCAGATTCAGATATGGTAAATGTATTCGTACTACCATAATTCGATTCATTTAGGGTGAATGTATAATCACCTGTTCCTCCGGCAGCATTTGCTACAATTTCATTTAAACCTCCGGGGCTCAGTTCTAATGAGACAGGAGTAAGTGCTTCAATATCGAAAAACTCGGTTATTTGGATACATCCATTGGTATGTCTTACGGTAACATAGTTGTCTGTACTAGGAGGTAAATCTTCGAAGACATTACTCGTTTGCCAAGGTCCGTCATTTAATGAATAATCTAACAATGAAGTATTAGTAATGCTTTCGTCAACAGTAATAGTTACGCTATTAGCCGTTTCGTTATTGATACATAGAATTTCTACCTCAGCCTTTGGATCGATAAACGCCGATTCTGGAAAGGCTATATTCCACTCAGACTCACATCCTGCGCTATCTCTTACATAAACAACATGATCGTCTCCGCCAAGATTGTTAAAATCAAAAATAGTTTGGCTTGGTCCTCCTGTTACGTACGTTCCATCGTAATCGTCTAAGCTTACACTATATGGAAGTGTACCACCTTCAATATCTATGCTAAAGAAACCATCCTGATCTCCTTCACATATCTCTGGAATAATAGAGTCTGCTACTATGGTAATAAGTACTGGTAATGGCTCCGTTACTTCAAAATCGAATGTTAAGAAGCAACCCAGTTCGTCTTGAACAATTACGTCATAAACTCCAGGAGCAAGATTTTCGAATACACTGGTTTCAAAAAATTGATCCAATTGAGGTGAAATCGCGTATTTAATAATACCCGTTCCTCCCGTAGGAAAGATTTCGAGTCTACCATTATCTTCTCCGTTACACTGAACATTCGTTACGTCAAATGTCATTCCCAAAGCCGCATCTGGTTCTGTAATGGTAATTTCTTCGGAAGTGGCTAAACAATCACCACTTTCGACATGTACGAAATACGTACCTACAACCAGTCCGGTAAATACTCCAGGACTGTTTTGATCTGCCGGAATAATGGTTCCGAATTCGTCTTTCAAAACATATACATAGTCGCCAAGTCCACCTAAGGCCGTTGCTTCTATAGTTCCGGTATTATCACCAGCACAGTTTATCTCTGGATTAGTAGAGAGTAAGTTAATTTCTAGATCCGGAAGTGGGTCAATCGTAATTTCATTAGAAACGTTCGTGATACATCCGTTGGCATCTCTCACATAATAATCGTATACACCTGCTGGCACTGGAAAAGTAACCGAGGTTGTAAATGTACCCAAGACGGTAGCGAAATCTTCAGTATCGCTATATTCGTACATCCCTGTTCCACCTATAGCGCTTAATGTAAGTTCCGCTTCAATTAGACATGTTGGGGTCGTATTGGCAACCAAACTAGAAACTATAGGGTCTGGTTGGTCTATGGTAACTGGTAATGATGTAAAAATACAATCGTATCCATCTGTAATAGTGACCGAATATATACCAGCTCCTAAGTCATTAAATACCGGAGAGGTTTGCGGTCCAGAAGTTGTGGATCCTGGAGAAATCGTATTTAGGGTATAAACATAGTTACCTCCTTGTCCACCTGTAATGTTCTCAACAGTTAACGATGCGTTTTGATCGTCAAAACAGGATAGCATTGTGGTACTAGGAACGAAATCAGCATCAATAGGATCTGGTTCTATTAAAATGATAGTATCTGTTGTGATACAATCGTTATCATCTCTTACGTTTACAGTATATGTTCCTGCGCTCAAGTCTGTAAATACACTGTTGGCAGAATAGGGTACGGTTGCATCACCTGTTAGTTCGTATTCGTATGGAGCTGTACCACCAGTTGCTATTGCGGTTATAGTACCTTCATTGTTATTACAGGTAACATTAGACGTTTCAGAAATATCTAATAATAATGGAGTTGGTGGAGTACTAATATTTACAACGTTAGAATCGGTTGTACAGAATGGCGTTTCTGTTTCTACAATGGTCACCGAATAATTTCCGGAAGGTAGTCCAGTAATAATTTCGGGATTGGTAGAAGTGTTTGCTGCAACAGGTCCTCCTATTGGCGTACCTGTTTCGTCAAGTAGCTGGTAGGTGTATGCGCCAATATATCCACTAATCAATAATTCTAATTCCCCGTTGGTATCTCCAAAGCAATCGTTTACCACTGTCGTGGTTAATACTGCATCAATTTCGTCGAATGGAGCTACTTCAAAAGGAATGGTTAAGAAATAACAATTGGTATCTACATCATTCACTTGAAAGAAATAAGTTCCTGGTCCAGGTATGTCAAAAGTGTTTGAAGCTTGAGCAATACCATCTGGAAGCATTTGATAGGTGAAATTCCCGGAACCACCTGTAACATTAATAGCCACAGATCCCGTTTCATTACAATCTACAGGTGTCGCAATGGTGACTGCAGCGGCCGTAATTGTTGGTAATGGGTTTACTACAACGGTATTGGTTGCCACACAATTGTTGGCGTCTTTTACATAGATAGAAACATTTTGGATTGAACCAGTGTCTATAACTTCGAATTGATTAGTTACAAAATAATTAGTACCATCAATACTATAGGTATAGTTAGGAGTACCTCCAACTTCAGTAATAGTTATAGTTGCCGTAGATACGGTGTTATCTGAAGTACAGGCAAAATCTGTAGCAATTCCAGAAACCGTTAGTAATACAGGCTCATTAACTGGAACATCGGCCATAGCAATACAGCCTCTTCCTGAGGTTACTTCTACAGTGTAGGTTCCTGCAGCTAGCCCGGTAAAAACATTACTGGTCTGAGCTGGTATCACAATAGGGGCCGTAATTTCATACGTATATATTGGGTTGTCATTACTAGGAGGCAATTCCACAGTTATGGTCCCGTCGCTTCCTCCGTTACAACTTACATCTGTAACATCGGTATTAAACGTTACAGGGGTAGCGTTATCTACAGTAATCGTTACATCTTCAGGACATAAAGTAACCGTATCTGTTACGGTAACAGTATAAGTCCCTGATGGAACACCAGAAAACACATTTCCGGTTAGCACTATTGAAGGAGGATTCGGGCTAATGGTATATGCATAGTTACCAGTTCCTCCGGCAGCTGTTACGGTGATTTCTCCGTCATCATCATCACAACTTGGCAGTCCTGTTACTGCGGGAGTTATTCCTAAAGGTGGTTCAATAATAACAGTCGCCGTATTTCCACAGCCATTTGCATCATTTATCTCAATGGTATGTGTTCCAGAAGATAGATTTGAAATGGTGAATGGCACGGTTTGGGTTTGAAAACTACCACCATCAATACTAAAGCTATAGGGGGCTGTTCCCGCTACGACTAAAGAAACATCTATTTCAAATTGTCCTTCTACTGAAGTACATTGATTGGATGTAGCCGCAGTAATTTCAGGGCTTGGATCGGTGCCCACAACTTGTACTGGACTAGTAACGATACATCCATATGCGTCTAAGACGTGCACATAGTAATTACCAGCGTCTACGTTAAAAGTGCTCGCAGGGTCCCAAGAAGGGTCTGTAGCTAGGGGAGCAGCTGGTGTTGTTGTTATTTGATATAGATAAGGAGCCGTTCCATTGGAAGCAACAGCGCTCACCACTCCTGAGTTTACATTACAATTAGCATTTTGATCTACTGATGCAGATAGGCTTAGCAAAAATGCAGATTCGGTTATGTTGAAAGGTGCTGTTACAACTCCACATCCTGCATTAGGACCAGAAGTTTCTTCAATTAAAACGAAATAATTACCGAAAGGTAAAGGACCAAGGTCTGGCACTACTAAAGAACCTCCAGCTGGAACAGAACCAGTTCCTGATATCCCCGTAGTATTTAGAGATAACGAATCAAAAATTTCATAGTTAATGCCTACTGCCGAACCGTACGTGCTATTTACGGTAAACGTTACGTCTCCATCTGCACTACCAGTACAGGTAATATTATCTGAACTTACAGCTGTTGTTGTTAGGGTTGAATTGGTCGGTATTGGAGTAGTCGCAGGCTCATAATAACTACACATGGTAGATTCGTCATACACAATAAAAGTATATGTTACGCCTGGTGTTAAACCAGTAAAGATGGTAGACTGACTTCCTAACGGATTTTCTGGTATCCAAGCTCCTGCAGGAAGTGGGTATACAGTTCCAGGACCTTCATATATTGCAAAGTGGAAAGGTCCAGAACTACCAAGTGTCGAACTAACCGTTACTACTGCCTCACCACCTAAGGTACAATCCACGGTAGTTGTAATATCAATGTCTAAGTCGTCTGGTGGAGACGCTATTAATACATCCTGAAATAAAACAGAACAGCCATTCGCGTCTACTATATTGATTTCATATAAGCCAAAATCAACTACGTCAAAAGTAACAGAAGTAGATCCTGTGGCATTAAGTTCAAAATTGGAATATCCATTGGAGCCAGTAACAAAATAATTGTAAGGCGCCACACCGCCAACAACGCTGTTGATTATAATAGACCCTTGAGAAACACCACCTGTGGTACAGGTTATATCCACAGTGTCAAAATCAACAACCATAGCATCTGGTTCATTAATTGTAATAGTATCTGTTGCTAAACATGAGTTAGCGTCTGTAACGGTAATCGTATAATCGCCGGCAGTTAATCCAGACGTTTGAGTTCCATAGTCTACACCAGTCGTATCGTTGTTTACGTTGATTTGAAATGGAGGAGTACCCGAATTTGGATCGATGGTAATATTAATGGCTCCGTTTGCGTCTCCATTACATAGAATATCCTGAGTTTGAGTTACTACATCGATTGCAGGAGGAGTAATTGGATTAACTGTAATAATTGGAGAAGTAGCCGTACATCCATTTGCATCGGTTATTTCAAATTGATACGTTCCAGCTGTTGCCGCTGTATAAGTGAAAGGTGATCCCGTTGCACCTAGTCCACTGAAAGGAGCACCATCAATCGAAACTGCATGGTCAAAAGGTGCGGTTCCACCTGTAATGGTTCCTGTTATCAACGCATCTGGTGAAGTTGTACAATCTAGGCCATTTGTTAAAACGGCACTCACTAGCAATTGAGGAGCGATGATTTCTGCAGGTAGTGTAATTTCACAACCAAAAGCATCTCTCACGGTAATGATGTAAGTACCCGGAACTAAGTTCGGAAATATATTACTCGATTGAAATGAACCTCCATTGATACTGAATTCGAATGGAGCTTCACCAGCAGTTACATCTACCTCAATGGTTGCACTGTTTCCTGTATCGTAACAAATATCTGAAGTTGTACTAATTGTTGCTACCGGTACAACTGGGATATCAAGGTTGAATGTTTCAGTAACAACACATCCATTAGCATCTTCCACAGCAATGGAATAGAGACCATCCTGTGTTAGATTTGTAAATGTGTCACTATTTTGGGTAGGCAGCACAGTACTATCTGGTAGGGTAAGGGTATAGCTATATCCACCCCAACCATTCATGGCATTAATTACAACGCTACCACTTCCAACACAGGTAATAGGAGATATATCTACAGATACAGTGAGCGCATCTGTTGGTTCGTTTACGATAGCTGAAGCCGTTGCCTCGCAATCTGTAATAAGATCTGTTACCACAATATTATAGGTGCCAGCAATTAATCCTGTTAACACAACAGGAGATGTTCCTGCTACAGCAGGGTCTCCATTAATACTGTATTCGAAAGAAGTAGTCCCCGAAACAGTAAATTGAACAGATCCATCCGCATTACCAACACATGTAACATCGTTTAAGGTCTCGCCAAAAACATCGATAGCTGGTAGCGGATCAATCGCATAAGATTCGCTATAAATACAATCGTTTGCATCTCTTACTTGAAATGTATAAATATCTGGTGCAAGTCCTGAAAATACATTTGAAGTTTGATATGGAGTTACTGCAGTTGTTGGAGCAATAATTTGGTACTCTAACGGGGCAACACCTCCAATAGCTGTTACTGTAACTGAGGTTGTATTAGTTGGACAGGTAAGAGGTGTATTGGTAAATGTAAGATCTGTTGGTGGATCTAATTGCGGTATAATAATTTCATTGGTCAAAAACGTACAATCGTTCGCGTCCTTTATTACAACGGCATATGTTCCTGGAGTTAGGTTGGGAAAAATTGGACTCGTCTGGAAGTTAATACCATCTATGCTGTACATATAGGGAGCAGTACCTCCTGTAACATTTATTACAGTAATAGTGGCCGTTGATGTACAAGTATAAGGTGCGGTTAATTCGGCTTCACCAGAAATAGGGTCGGTTGACTCGATTGTAATGATTTCTGGGTCCGACAAACATACGGATGGTCCATTGGTATATTGCACCACTACCTCATAATTGCCAGTAGCTAGTCCTGTAAATACAGGTGAATTAGAAAATGAAGATCCGCCGTCAATACTGTATTCCAGGCTATTCCCATTTGGATTAGTGACATTTATCGTGATGGTTCCGGTATCTCCAGCATCAGCACATATGATATCGGTTTTGGTAATGTTAAACTCGGGTGCTGGTGTAGCATCTATAGAAATAGTAGTATCTGCACTACAGTTATTTGAGTCCACTACAGTAATGTTATAAACTCCAGGAGTTGTAACTACAACTTCTGGGTTGGTTTGGAATACCGTTGTACTATTAATGAAATAGAAATAAGGAGCAGTTCCTCCAACAGGATAGATCGTGATTTCACCATCTGTACAGGTTAACGGAGTAGTAATTGCAGCAGTTACCGTTAGAAGTGGAGGGTTTATAATTGTAATAGTTTCTGAATAAGTACATCCATCTTCTGTTTCTACTGTTGCGGTATAGGTCCCTGGATTTAAATTCTCAAAAGCATAATTATTGTCAACAATAGGTCCTACGCTATTTATTAGGGTACCTCCTAAATAGAGCTCAAAGAAGTATTGTGGTTCTGCGTCGTTGGCAGCTAAATAGATACTTCCTAAATCTCCATTACATAAAGGCTGAGTAATGATAGACGAAACAGTAAAGTCACGCTCTCTTACTAAAACATCAGGAATAGTAAATACACAGGCATTCGAAGGCACACCAACTTGTTGCACATAAACGGTGTAAAACCCAGGAGTGTTTATTGAGAAAACATTACTAGTTTGGTAATTAACACCATCCAGACTATACTCATATCCACTTGGCACATTATTTACAGTAATACTTCCCGGAGTTGTACATATGATATCGGTTACTGCCACTGTAGGGTCCAGTAAGTTTTGATATACGTTAAAGTAAAATTGGTTAAAACATCCACCAGGATAATTAATAGTTAATCGAAATTGTCCAGATGTATTTGCAGTAAAATCGTTTCCTGTACCCACTTGGTTCCAGGTACAGGTATTATTTTCATTTGCACAATCTGTATCGGCTACTGGAGGACAGCTGCCTTCATCGAGCATTTCCCATATGATGGTAGCAGCACCTGCTACGTCGATGGAAATTTCACGAAAATCGTTTTCACCACATAGGAAAATATTAGGTAATAATTTACCGTCATTAGGACAAGTAACTACTTCGTCTGCATATGGAATTACTGGATTTGTAATGTTTCCTCCGTATAATGTTACATCGAATTCTTGAACAATCGATTGGCATGGAGCAATGGCGGTATTAAATGAATAATAAGTTCCGGTTGCCGTAACAGTAATGGTTTGTCCAGTCCCAATAACAGGGGTTCCTGTCGGACTAGTAGACCAAGAATAGCTATCATATCCATTAGCAGCTGTCAATTCCATACTTTCCCCACAGAGTGTTTCATTTTGTGAGAATACACAGTCGTCAAGATTTGCTAAAAAGTTAGTTGCTTGCGGACTAATAAGACACCCAGTGTTGTCGCTATAACTAGGATCATCTGTAATTATGAAGGTAGGATTTAGAGTACCTTGGTAAGTAGCAAATGCTTGGTTGTTGATAATGTTCGAGCACGCATCTGCTAGTTGTTGACAAGTGTCTACTACTTGAACTTCAATTCGGATCTCGTAAACGGGATCGTTTTCTTCAACTAGAGAGTTTTCAATAGCAAAAATTAATTCTCGCGTAGTTGGGTTATAGCTATCTACAGTTACACCCGCCGGTAATACTAAATCTGTGGGATGATCATAGATGATATTGATAGGTAAAATATCCCGAATAGTAAAATTAGTAGCATTGTCGTTTCCTACGTTCTGAAAACCTATTACATAATTTAGGTCATCACCTAAGCCTACCGTTTGCCCACCAATGTTATTACCAAATTCATCTTCCACAATTTTTGTAAGAACAATATCTGGTTCAATAATTTCAACCGCCATCGCGAAGAAATATGGAAAATAAGTATCACCACTAGTGGTAAGTTCAATATTTGCGGTAGTTGCGTCGTTGGCAATTACGGTATTTCCAGGATTTGGAATTGACAAAATACCAGTATCGAATCCAAGAGTGTTTGTACTATTGGGAACTCTGTTATCAACAGGTAGTGCGCTTAACTGGGTTACCGAACTATTAAAGAAATTACTCACGGGACGATCCAATGTGGACATCGGACTCGTATTTATTCTTAATTGATCATTTAAAATAGGCGAATCACCTTCTAGAACTGCAAATGCAAAATTTGCTCTTACAGGAGTAGGAGCAGGCACTGTTCTAAATCCGGAGATATCAAAATCAACACCAACTGGGTTTGGATTACCTTTTATAATACTGAAACCGTTAAAACTGGTAATGGATTTTCCTGGTAATGTAGGATCCTGAAAAACTACAAATAAAGACCAACCCGCCGAATGACCGGTTCCACCGTTGAATCCCTGTTGCGACAGAACATTGGCAACAGTATAAGTTCCTAAATCATTCCCAAGGGACGTTACTATACTGGTTACATCGGCGAAACAGGCATATGGATAACTACCCTGAATTGCACCTCCGCCATCCGTATATCTGTCGTAAATAACCGTTCCAGTGATATCTTGATAAGGTCCCGTTGGTCCTTTAAATTTTACGGTATTAAATTCAGTTTGGTTTTCGTCTCGCTCCACAGCACCCCAATACAGTGCGGCATATACGATTTCATAACAATTTGGGTTTGGAATAGTTAAATCAGCACTGGAAGAACTAAATGTATTTGGATCGCCGTCAATATCGATATACTGCATATCCACGTCGGAGTTGTAAACCGAACCGTCGTTGAATGGATTGTTGTCGGGCCCTAGGATGTTGTTTCCAATGAGAAGGATGTCTCCTTTTAAGTCGCTATCAAATCCGTTAGAGCTCTCAAATGGCACAAAGTTTTGCGCGTAGGAATGAGCACCAATAAATAGTAAGGTAAGAATTATTGGGATTCTTTTAAGAATAGTAGGGATGTTCATGGCGACTAATTTTTGGTTTGATTTTCTTTCTACACTGTTTAAGGAAAAGCGGGTGGGGAAGCCGTTTACCTATTTTATCATAACTAATTTTCAATTTTAATAATGGTCATCTTCTCGTTGTATGCTTTGTTATCTTGTTTGTCTATTTCTCTATTTGCCTGCTTAATCGTCTCGAATTTTTTCGAGTAGATATAGTATTCACTAGTGTTTACATCGTAAAAGAAATCTATATCGGTGTTTCCAGTGGAAATTACCTGTGATAAAAATTTATTTCGCTTGTTAACATCACTGTGGACGGCAAGTACTAAATAATATCCACTTTCAGAATTAGGAACATTCTTAATAATTTGAATATTCGTGCTTCGTTCTTTACCAAAATCTAAATCATCCTTCGAAAGGGTACTTCCATTATTAGTAGAAGCGTATTGTTTCAGACTACTTAGTTTTGCTCGGTCTTGAATATATCTGTCCTGATCGTTGTCATAAGAAGCTCGCTTAATTCTTCGCTTTCGTTCAAAATCTGTGGCAACCGCGACTTGTTTTAATGAAGAAACGATTGATTCACGTGCTCTAATTGCTGCAAGCTGTTCAGCTTCTAACTTGCTAACCATATTTAGGTAATAGAGGTTGGTTTCATCTTTTGGATCGTTAATGGTCTTTATTCTATCCTGAATTAATGATTCCAGTTGAGCAATTTTCTTTTTTCGTCTTATTATTACGGTATCCAAACTTATTTTTAATTCTTCTATGGCCTTATTTTCAGCAGTAACACTTTTAAATGGCTTAGGAGCTACATAGATATTTCTATCACTTAGGTCATTTTCTTCTTTTAAGTCTTTAAGATCTTTGTCCTTAATGGCTAATGCCGTCTCAAGTTTTGCCAATAATTTGTCCTGTTCTTGACCAGATTCTTCGGTTTGATCTGCCAACGTACTAATTGTTTTACCGATATTATCGGTTGGCTTTTCAATCAAGTTCTCGGGTTCTTCTTCAACATCTAACTCGGCTCGTGCTTCTGCAGCTAGTCTTGCTTGTTCTTCAGCATCTTTTTTAGCTTGTGCTTCTGCAGCTAGTCTTGCTTGTTCTTCAGCATCTTTTTTAGCTTGTGTTTCTGCAGCTAATCTTGCTTTTTCTTCGGCATCTCTTTTAGCTTGCGCCTCTGCAGCTAATCTCGCTTGTTCTTCAGCATCTCTTTTAGCTTGCACTTCTGCGGCTAGTCTCGCTTGCTCCTCAGCATCTCTTTTAGCTTGCGCCTCTGCAGCTAGTCTCGCTTGTTCTTCA
>CANLXN010000012.1 GCA_947495135.1 uncultured Flavobacteriaceae bacterium | reverse complement strand
CCTAAATTACTCTCGAAACTTTCAGAATAAGGAAAAGAATCAACTGTTCCAGAACAATCGTCTGATCCACCGCCGCCACATCCACTTGTGAACGAAACAGATTGATCGTTATTAGAATTGGTTCCACCGTTTGTGTTTTCGTTGGCACCAAGTCCAACACCTCTTGCGGCAAATACATCCCAAATTATACAGTTGTATTGTCCTCCATATAAATCTTGATCAGCTTGTAAAATACCGTCGCGTCCAGAAACAAAACCAGGGTTATTTGCGGTATTCTTTAACCCTTCCGTAATAAGAGCTAAAGCCACATTATTTCCACCTGTACCATTATAAAAATCAGTGTCAAAACCTTGATCATCTACTAATGCCCATGTAAGGTCCCAAATAATAGTTCCCCAAGCATAACCTACGCCGTGAGGCACAGCTAAACCGCCAATATCTCCATAAGTAGTTCCGTTAACAGAAGTATCTGTAGAATAAGGAGTTGGTCTAATTCCACCTCCATTGGTTCCTTGACCTAACGCATAATTTCCAACGGCCACAGCATCCGTTCCGGCATCACCTGGCTGCATGGTTAGCATTAATCCGAACCAGTCACTCCATCCTTCACCCATTTGCTCAGAGCCTCCCAAACCATTGGTTCCAGGCCCTCCAACTAAACGAATTGAAATTCCGTGTCCGTATTCGTGCGCAATGATAACATTATCCAAATCTCCATCAATTTGAGGGTTTCCACTCCAAAGGAACATTTGCATTCTTGGATTACCTCCATCGGTTGGAGTAGAGAAATTAGCATTATTTAAACCACTACCATCCTGGCAATCGGCATTTACAGAATCGCTTCCAACACCACCATTTCCATAGTTGTTTTCCTGAAAGTTTCCACTTGCCTCGTTAAATCCGTATTGATAGAACACATCGTGCATGATGTTATTCCAATAAAATAAATTGGTTGTTGCCGCATCTAAATACGTACTTGGCTGGTTGTTTAAATTAATTGGAAAGTTAAAATCTAGACCAGCCCCTCCATTAGGAGAAGAACCAGTTCCATTGTTTCCATTTTGATCATCCTGTGCCCATACATTATTTCCGCGTGTAATGGTAAACTCGGCTCCGTTACTACCATTGGTGTCATGCCAACCGAACGGAGAAGCAGTTAAATTCTGCGGATCGTTCACTACACTCCGTGCACCATCCAAAGGACTTGCTAGAGGCATGGCGTAAACATTGTAACTCTCACCAGCCATAGACATTTCCATTGGTCCTTCTATTGCAACAGGAGTTTCTACATGTGTTTCTGTGTGGGTATTTAAACTCAAATGATCTTTTTCATCATGAGGTTCTCCCCAATTACAGGTAATTACCCAGTCGTCTGTGCGAAGAACTCTTCCCGTTGAGGCATCAATATTTTCATTCCACCAATGTTGTCCATCTTTTTGATAAAGTGAAACATTCCAAGCAAGTAGCAGCGTGTTATTTTCTATATGGTAGATTTGCTTTACTTTAATATCTTCTAGGCTAATCCCAGAATCTTTATAAACAAGAGTTCCTTCGGCATCTCTACTTCCTCTTAGTACTGGTCTGTCTAGACCGTGATTACTTACTACTTTAAGTACTGCGTTTTCTGGACTTAAAGAGGCAGATGAAGAATTTATCTTTGAAGCTACATCTGCTACAAATTGGTTGATTCGCCAGGTAACCTCATTATTTTTAACTGTAAGCTTATAGGTAGCATATTGAATAGGTATGTTATTGTGGTATTGTTGAATATAGACGTGTTGGATGTCCGGATTAAGTGACGGAACTACATCTGTAACCTTCCATTGAGCAAGGTCTGCTTGTTTGAAGTTGGATTCACCCGCAATAACATCGAAATAAGATTGTACAATGCTATTCATTTGTTGTTGGGAAAATAGCGTCTGACCCATAAAAATTAGCAGGCACGCCATTAAGTATGTTTTTTTCATCATTTAAAAGTTTAGATGGTTTTTGTGTAAATTAATGCAATTACACACTTGCAGTGGGGAGTACTTTTTGAAATCTAGTTTGATATCAAAATAAAGAGCTTTATGTTCTTCAAAAAATTAAGAACACCTTACTAGTTAGGTTTGAATAACTAAAAAAATTGATGTTTATGCATATGTTCTGTTTTTAATTTTACAAGTTTCAATCTCATAAGCCTATTGGGGAAAGGCGAAAAATGATATTATATTATCCTTAAAGATTTCGGACAATTACGGTTAAACCACTGTCATTTTATGGGTTATTTCACATATTTTTTATGAAATATTTAACGAAGTAACTCTTTTTTTAAGAAAAATCCAATTTTCTTTAACAAAAGTCTGTAAGAATAAGCCTACAAGCCTGTTGTTTAGCTTGTTAGGCTCTGTTTTAGCTGCACTTTCTTATTTAAATGAAGTACCCAATTAAATCTCTATCTTTGAAATCATGCAGACAGAACACATTTTGGAAGTCAAAAATTTACAAGTTTCTTTTGGCCGCAAGAAGAATCTCACTGAAATTTTACATCGCATAAATTTCGCTGTTCCAAAAAATGAGGTGGTCGGTATTGTTGGAGAGTCTGGTTCGGGAAAGTCGGTTACGTCCATGGCGATTATGGGCCTTCTTCCGAAAAAAACCGCACACATCAGTGGAGAAATTCTTTTCGAACAAGAAGATTTATTGTTGAAAAGTAATAAGGCAATGCGCTCGGTTAGAGGGAAAGAGATCGCTATGATCTTTCAAGAGCCCATGAGCGCTCTCAATCCGTCGCTTCGTTGCGGTTTACAGGTAGCCGAAATTTTAAAAGAACACCTCAGCATGACCTCTTCCGAAGCAAAAGAGGAAACCATTCTACTTTTTGAAAAGGTAAAGCTCCCTCGTCCTAGGGAGATATTCAATGCTTATCCCCACCAGATAAGTGGTGGGCAAATGCAACGAGTTATGATTGCCATGGCTATTGCATGTAAACCGAAATTACTTATCGCAGATGAGCCAACCACCGCTCTTGATGTAACGGTTCAGAAAGAAATCCTACTTCTTCTTAAAGAGCTACAAAAAGAAACGGGTATGAGTTTGGTATTTATCTCTCATGATCTCAGTTTGGTGAGTGAAATAGCCGATAAGGTAATTGTGATGTACAAAGGTGACATCGTTGAAGAGGGAAGTGTTTTCTCCATTTTTAAGATGCCAAGAGCAGATTATACTAAAGCCCTGTTAGCCTCCCGACCTACTTTAGGGAAACGGTTTCAGAAATTACCTACGATTGCTTCTTTGGCAAATAACACCTTTGTACCAGAAGAAATTACACCTCAACAGCGTGCTTTTCAGCATAAAAAGTTGTACTTACAGGAACCTCTAGTGGAAATACTGAACGTAGAAAAAGAGTATTACAGCAATGCAGGTTTTTTTAAGCCTAAAAAAATTGTGAAAGCGGTTAATGATGTGAGTTTTCGAATCTACGAAGGAGAGACCGTTGGGTTGGTAGGCGAATCTGGTTGTGGTAAATCGACCCTAGGGAAAACAATCTTACAATTGGAGAAGGCAAGTTCAGGCAAAATAAAATATCGTGGAAGAGACCTTACACAATTGAGTTCTTCCGAAATTCGGAAATTGCGAAAAGAAATTCAATTAATTTTTCAAGATCCTTATTCCTCTTTAAACCCTAGAATTCTTATCGGAGAAGCGTTGATAGAGCCAATGAAAGTGCACGGTATTGGTAGTTCAAAAAACGAGCGCAGAGATAGGGCTATCGAAATATTGAATAGGGTAGGTTTGGACGATAGTTATTTTTCCAGGTATCCGCACGAGCTTTCTGGGGGCCAGAGACAAAGAGTAGGCATTGCCCGTACTATTGCAATGGAGCCAAAACTGGTAATTTGTGATGAATCGGTTTCTGCATTAGATATTTCGGTCCAAGCACAAGTTCTAAACCTTTTAAATGAACTCAAAGAAGATTTTGGTTTTACCTATTTATTTATCTCCCATGACCTAGCAGTTGTGAAATTTATGGCAGATCAGTTATTAGTTATGAATAATGGTAAAATTGAAGAAATGGGTGATGCGGATGAGATTTATGCCAACCCAACAAAAGAATACACGAAAAAATTAATCGATGCCATCCCTAAGGGTCTTTAAAATCCGGGTAATGTATGCCATTAATTAGAGTAGTGAACAGCTCTTCTCTCCTTACACATTTCAATACACATTAATAGACGGAACTCTTCTTCGATGAAGCTAGGAAGAGTTATTTCATTAAATCTATGATTTAATGAAATAAAAAAACCCGTTCTAACCTCACAAAGAACGGGTTTAACTTTATCTAAATCGTTGCAGATTTGGGGTAAAGTATCTTTTTATAAGTTTTAGTTTACATCAATAAGAAAACTTTCTTAGCTACGTAAACAACACTTTTCACAAGTCGAAATGTGTTTTTGATTGAGTCGTTTAGATTTTTCATGGGTCGTATTATTTGGGACTGCTAAATTGTACATTTATTTCGAAATACACGATTAAACGCATCATTTTTCGATGAAATGCACATAAATTTAACGTTTGTCAATAATCAAGAATGAAATTCCTACAATGGAAATTCAGTCTTATCTTTATCTAACATCTTGAAATTCAGCTTATTTAAGCTCTTTTTGTTCCTTTTTTACGCTTGATGGCAAGAACATGCTCTACAGGATAGTAACTTCGACCATAATTTGACCTTTTATCTTCTCCTAATCGTTTCGCCACTTGATTAGTCATTTTAATTACAAACACTTCTTCTGCATTTGGAAAAGAAAGATCGCGACCATCCTTATCAATTTTTTCTCCTCTGGAAGAATGATCTCTTTTGCGCGCTAGGTAGTTTTCTGTTTCATATAGTTCATTATAGCAATGAATAAGCTCATGAGACAAAAGTGTAACAGGTGAGTTATACCCCTTGTTCTTTTGAAACCACTTCTTTTTGTGATTTTTTCTGAAAACTACTCCATGAGTATCATTAAACATGACACTATTTAATCTTGGATTATAGGCGTTATTAGTTCCTGGAATTATGGTGATATCATGGATAGTATCGGTTACCAAAACATCAATAATATCTATCTGTTTAGTGGTTCCTTCATTCTTAAAGACAATGGTAAGTGCATTTGTTTTATAAAGAAAATCGACGGCAATAAGTGTATTTCGAAGGAAACGATCATTGATCAACTGGTAGTTTCTGTTTGGTAAGTATTGGTAGGGAAAGAAATGTCCCGACAATGCTTTAATTCTCATTTTTAAAAGGTCATTTCCGGAATCTCTCCTTCCACTATGAGGTCTCCTTCTGTAGCCGCTTGTATTTCTTGGACCGAAACACCAGGTGCCCGTTCTAGTAATTTAAAGCTATTGTTTTCTATTGCCAATACTGCGAGATTGGTCACCACCTTCTTAACGCAGTTTACTCCAGTTAAAGGCAAAGAACATTTAGAAAGCATTTTTGAGGCTCCTGCCTTGTTGGTATGCATCATTGCCACGATAATATTTTCTGCAGACGCAACCAAGTCCATAGCTCCTCCCATTCCTTTTACCATTTTTCCAGGAATCTTCCAATTAGCTATATCTCCGTTTTGCGCAACTTCCATAGCACCTAAAATAGTAAGGTCAACATGTTGCCCTCTAATCATCGCAAAACTTGTGGCGCTATCAAAGAATGAAGCTCCTGGCAGGGCCGTAATTGTTTGTTTTCCTGCGTTGATTACATCTGGATCCTCTTCTCCCTCAAAAGGAAACGGGCCCATTCCTAAAACTCCATTTTCACTTTGAAATTCCACATCTATATCCTCTCGCACAAAATTGGCAACCAGTGTTGGTATACCAATTCCGAGATTTACGTAGTAACCGTCTTTTACTTCTTTGGCAATTCTCTGCGCTATTTGGTTCTTTGTTAATGCCATTAGTCTCTTTTTCTTACGGTTAAATTCTCGATTCTCTTTTCGTATCTCTCTCCCTGAAAAATACGTTGTACAAATATTCCTGGCACGTGAATTTGATTGGGGTCTAATTCACCAGCAGGAACTAGTTCTTCCACCTCGGCAACAGTAATCTTTGCCGCTCCACACATATTAGGATTAAAATTTCGTGCAGTTCCCTTAAAAATTAAATTTCCGGCTGTATCACCCTTCCAAGCTTTGATAAAGGCGAAATCGGCTTTAAAAGCATGCTCCATGATATGCATCTTTCCATTAAATTCCCTAGACTCTTTTCCTTCTGCCACTTCTGTTCCATATCCTGCGGGAGTATAAAAGGCAGGAATGCCGCTCTGCGCAGCCTGGCATCGTTGGGCCAGTGTTCCCTGAGGGATAAGCTCCACTTCCAGCTCTCCACTTAACATCTGTCGCTCAAATTCGGCATTTTCGCCTACATAGGAAGAGATCATTTTTCGGATTTGTTTTTTCTGAAGTAATAATCCTAAACCAAAATCATCAACTCCCGCATTATTTGATATACAGGTAACATCCTTGACACCCAACTTTACTAACTGGGCTATGCAATTTTCAGCAATTCCGCTCAAGCCAAATCCTCCAAGCATAAAAGTCATACTATCTTTTACACCATGGCATGCCTCCTCGACATTTGAAACTGTCTTTGTGATCATAAGTTTAAAATTTTAATAAAAATACAAAAACCTATCAGCTCTTTTAGCACTGATAGGTTTTAATTTTATACAATATCCCCACTGGGAGGGTTCATTTCAATTGTAGATCTTAGAAATCAAATTCGTCCGATGGAACCTCTCCGTTACCATTTCCACTTTGTCCATTTTTTCGGTAGTCATCACAGTCGGTTTCAATAGAGATTTTTGACGGCTTCTTAAAATTGTTTTTAGAAACATCTAAGGTGCCATCCTCATAACATTTTCTCATATACAAAGCCCATATAGGCAATGCCATTGTTGCTCCTTGACCATAAGCCGTTCTGGCAAAGTGTGTCGCTCTATCATCTCCTCCAACCCATACGCCAGTTGCAAGATTTGGTACCATTCCCATAAACCATCCGTCACTATTATTTTGTGTAGTACCTGTTTTACCAGCAATAGGATTGTCAAATCCATAGGGATATCCCGTTACAGAACTTTTATAAACTGCATCTTTTCTCCAAGTATGTCGCAATCTAGATCCTGAACCAGATTGGGTAACTCCCTGCATTAAATTCACCGTTACATAGGCGGTTTCTCCACTAATAACATCTTTTGCTTCGGGTATATTCTGAAAAAGTACAGTTCCGTTTTTATCCTCTATGCGCTCTACCAAAATTGGCTGAATGTACACTCCTTCATTTGCGAACGTACTATAGGCACCAACCATTTCATATAAAGAAACATCTGGAGTACCTAATGCAATAGAAGGAACTTCCAAGATATCTGTTTTATCGATTCCCATCTTCCCCACCAACTCTATCACTGGTCTTGGCCCAACTCTATCAATTAAACGCGCAGTAATGGTATTTACAGACTGAGCTAGTGCATTTTTAAGAGACATCATACCTCCGTAGTTTCCACTCGAATTTTTAGGACTCCAATCTTTGGTATTACCCAATTTTCCTGCAGGAATAGTATAAGGTGTATTCGGTAATGTATCGCATGGCGACATATGCATTTGATCAATAGCGGTTGCATATACAAAGGGCTTAAAAGTAGAGCCTATTTGACGCTTTCCCGTCTTCACCATATCGTATTTAAAATGCTTGTAATTGATCCCGCCAACCCATGCTCTAATTTCACCCGTTTGAGGCGCCATAGACATCATAGATGCTCTTAGAAAAGACTTGTAATATTTAATAGAATCCAAAGGCGTCATTAAGGTGTCTATTTCGCCACCCCAAGAAAAAATAGTCATGGCTGTTTTCTTCTTAAAACTCTCTCTAATTACCTTTTCAGACTTTCCTTGTTTTTTCATTTCCCGCCAGCGATCACTTCTCTGTATGGCGGCATCCAAAATTTTATTGGTTTCTTCAACTGTTATATCTCTAAAAGGTGCGGTCTTATTTGTTTCATTCTGGCGATCAAACTCTTTTTGAATATTTGCCATATGTTCGTCTACCGCCTGTTCTGCGTACTTCTGCATTTTAGAATTGATGGTAGTATAAACCTTTAACCCGTCGCTATTAATATCGTATAATTCTCCGTTTGGTTTTGGATTATTCCTAGCCCAATCTTTCATGTATCCGCGAATGTATTCTCGCACGTATGTCCCAATTCCGTCAATGTGATCTTGGGGCGAATAATTTACTCCTAATGGAAGTTGTTGCAGAGAATCTTTGGCTTGTTCCGTGATATAGTCGTATTTCGACATTTGAGCTAGAACCACATTTCTTCGGTTCATAACTCCCTCCGGATTTCTACGAGGATTATACAGGGAAGAATTTTTAAACATTCCTACCAGCATGGCCGATTCTTCCAAGTTTAAATCTTTTGGAGATTTTCCGAAGTAAATATTAGAAGCAGATTCAATTCCGATAGCTAAGTTTAAGAAATCATAGGTGTTAAAATACATGGTAATGATTTCCTCCTTAGTGTATCTTCTTTCCAAGCGGGTTGCTATAATCCATTCTTTCAACTTCTGCGCTGCACGTTCTATTTTGTTTTTGGACGCACCGTCTGTAAAAAACAATTTAGCCAACTGCTGAGACACTGTGCTGGCGCCACCTTTGGATCCCAAAAACACAAAAGCACGAAGGGTTCCTTTACCGTCAATTCCTGCATGATCATAAAAACGCACATCTTCTGTTGCGATAAGGGCTTCCACTAGGTGTTTTGGCAGCTCCTCATATTTAACTGGCGTACGGTTTTCTTTAAAGAATTTTCCAATTACTACTCCATCTTGCGAAATTACCTGCGAAGCAAGATCTTTCTCAGGGTTTTCTAAACTTGTTTCATCTGGTAAACTTCCAAATACTCCCCAAGCAGTGATCATAAAAAGTAGTGCTACACAAAGTACTCCTATTCCAAAAATGATCCAAAAGGTTCTGATATGCTTCCTAACTGGGGTCTCCTCTTTTTTTGTTTCTTTCTTTGTTGCCATGGGACGTTAGTTTTGCTGGTTTGCTTCTTCTATACTATAGCCTACTTCTGTAATTCCTTCCAACTGTGAAACGCCATGCACTTCACCGTTATTGCGTACTGCCTGAGAGACGCTAAATTTATACGTTCCTTCTTCAAAAAAAGAAACATTCTCTTTATACCAAAGCTTACTTTCCTTTACGGTTCCAATACCAGTACCTAACCAAGAACCATCTGGATTGGCCATTCGGTACTCCAAAGTATCTGTTACTGTTTTTCCATGTGGAAATTCCATCGAAGCTATGAGGTAAATATTATTGTATGGATAGGCGTTGGTATTTCGAATATGCACATACATATTGTATTTTTTTAATGAATCTAATTTAGGGATCTCAAATTGGACTACATCGGTTTTTTCCCAATAGCCTGGCATGCTTGCCATCTCCCCAACTTTCATATTTGAATCGCAGGAAGCAAACAAAAAGAGCATCCCTACTACCAAAAAATAACTACGCATTGTCTTGATTTCTATTGCGGTTTCTATTCCTGTTTCGACTCTTATTCTTGTTGCCAGTTGGCTTATTGGCACTGTTCGCATTATTAGTGGCGGATTTCTTAGATGATGAGTTCGACTTCCTATTTCTATTTCCACCATTCTTAGAAGCGCCTGCTCCAACTGTCGCCTTCGACTTGTTATTTCTTCTTTTCTTTCTTCTCTTTGGTTGATCGAAACGTGTAAGGCTGTCTTGTCCAACAACATTGTTAAACACTTCTTTAACAACAATCTGCTTCTCTTCAATATAATCTTCCAAGCTACTCGCCTTATTTCCTTTTCTATTAATTGCAAGTATTTCGTTAACCTTCCCAACTTCCATCTCTAGCCAATTCATAGGGTCGCTTTCGTAAGAAAACCACATAAGGCCTTTAAAAATATCTGTCTTCTGGCAGTGAGCACGTCCTTTTTCTGTGTTCAGTTTTGCGTCAGACTTTGGAAATTCTTCCAGAGCTTCCAAATAGGTATCCAATTCGTAATTGAGACAGCATTTTAGTTTTCCACACTGCCCTGCTAATTTTTGCGGATTTAGTGAAAGTTGCTGATACCTTGCGGCCGAAGTATTTACCGATCTAAAATCTGTCAACCACGTTGAGCAGCATAATTCTCTTCCACAAGAACCAATTCCTCCTAAACGTGCAGCTTCTTGACGGAAACCAACCTGTTTCATCTCGATGCGTGTGGCGAATGTGCGGGCAAAATCTTTAATGAGTTGTCTAAAATCTACACGTTCTTCTGCGGTGTAATAGAAAATCACTTTAGAGGCATCTCCTTGAAATTCCACATCACTAATCTTCATTTTCAATCCTAAGCGCATCGCAATCTCTCGAGATTGTTTTTGAACAGCCGCTTCACGATCTCTTACTTTCTGCCAAATATCGATATCTCTTTGTGATGCTTTCCGGTAAATTTTAGGGAGTTCATCTGTATTGGGAGGCAATTTTTTCTTCTTCATCTGCACCCGAACCAATTCTCCCGTAAGGGTAACAATTCCTATGTCATGACCTGGTGAAGCCTCTGTCGCTACTATGTCACCGATGCTAAGAGAAAGATTCTCTGCATTTTTATAAAAGTGCTTTCGTCCGTTTTTAAATCGGATTTCTACGCCGTCAAAAGGAGTGGCGTTTCCTGGAAGGGTCATATTTGAAAGCCAATCGAATACCGTAAGCTTGTTACAACCATCGGTTCCGCAAGTACCATTGTTCTTACATCCTTTAGGTTGGCCATCGGCACCACTGGAACAGCTTGTGCAGCCCATATTTCTTTATATATAGCTCTAATATGGTGATCATTTCCGAAAATTTCAGAAAGAAAATGCCAAATAGAGTCGAAGATTAAACGTCTTTTTTGAACGAGTAAATATACCAATAATTAAGGAATCCGATTTAGTTATTTAGTAATCGTAGATTTCCATCAAGAAAACGTTGCTTTGGGAAAAGAATCTGTTAAAAGAGCTTGGTCCCATTTTTCTCTTCTAAGCTGAAAATTTAACAATCGAAAATTTCAGAAAAACACAAAACAAGACGCTGGTATTTTCAAAAGTCTAAAAAATGTCTGCTTATTTTTTAAATTTGAGTTTCTCCGATCTCCCTTTTTTGAATATTTTATTACTGTTGTGCAACCCGCTTCTCAATTTCTTTTGCTCCTCGTAGGGTAACTGGATTATTTCTTGACATTCTGCACTGCAGCAGCTTTCCATCTGTTTGGAGCATTCTTCACACTGAATGAACAACAAGTGGCAGGCCTCATTAGCGCAGTTTACGTGCGTATCACATGGATTTCCACATTGATGACAATTAGCAATGACATCTTCTGAAATGCGCTCACCTCTTCGATGATCGAAAACGAAATTCTTTCCGATAAATTTATTTTCCAATCCTTTAGACTGAACCTGACGGGTATACTCAATAATACCTCCTTCTAATTGAAAAACATTTTGAAATCCTTTATGTTTATAATAGGCACTTGCTTTCTCACATCTAATACCTCCAGTGCAATACATCACTAATTTCTTGTCTTCTTTGTGCTCTTTTAAATCCTCTTCAATTATATCTAAGGAATCTCTAAAAGTGTCCACATCTGGGGTGATAGCATTCTTGAAATGGCCGATCTCACTTTCGTAATGATTTCTCATATCGACTAACACAGTGTTGGGATCTTCGATGATTTCGTTAAACTTTTGAGCATCTAAATGTACGCCCTTATTGGTCACATCAAATGTTTCATCGTTTAGCCCATCGGCAACAATTTTATGACGCACTTTCACCTTTAATTTAAGGAATGACTTTAAATTTTGCTCTATAGCAATGTTGAGTCGTACATTTTCAAGAAAATAGATCCCGTCTAAAAAGGCTTTAAAGCTTTCAAAATTCTTTGCTGGGAGAGAAAGTTGAGCATTAATTCCTTCGTTGGCGACATAAATACGTCCCAAAACCTCTAGTTGGTCCCAAGCAACAAACAAATGATTTCTAAAAAGTTCTGGATTGCCAATTTTGGCGTATTGATAAAAAGAAAGAGTAAGGCGATCTTCACCGGCCTGTTCCAAAAGAGTTGCTCTTTCTTTTGCACTTAAGGTATTGTACAGTTGCATGCTATACTAATTTTTAGTGTAAAGAATAATTCAATTTTGAACTGCAAAAGTACAACTATTTATGAAGGCTACCATATCTTTGTAATCTCTTCGGATAAATCTAAATCCCTCAAAAACAGATTAAAAAATTGGTAATTTTCCAAAAATTAGGAAATATTCCAAATTTGTCATAGTTTTGTCACAACTTCTAAAACGACTACACCTTTGGAAATTGAAGCTATTCTGTTAATAAAAAAACAATGTGTACATTAATCTGTATTGTACTGAACTTTTAGAAATAGTATTTTAGCCTACCGACTTCCCTCTTAATAAATTTATACCATGAGTACTGAAAAAGACGCAAAATTAAAAGCATTAAAGCTCACTTTAGACAAGTTAGACAAAACCTACGGAAAAGGAACCGTAATGAAAATGGGGGATTCTCCAGTCCAAGAGGTCGATGTTATTCCAACGGGTTCACTAGGTCTAGACCTTGCCTTGGGAGTAGGAGGATATCCGCGCGGAAGAGTGATTGAAATTTATGGCCCGGAATCTTCTGGTAAAACAACTTTAACACTTCACGCGATTGCAGAAGCTCAGAAAAAAGGTGGAATTGCAGCATTTATTGATGCAGAACACGCTTTTGATCGATACTACGCTGAAAAACTTGGAGTAGATATTGAAAATTTAATTATTTCTCAACCGGACAATGGTGAACAAGCACTAGAAATTGCCGATAATTTGATTCGTAGTGGAGCCATTGATATTATAGTAATTGACTCCGTAGCGGCTTTAACCCCAAAAAGCGAAATTGAGGGAGAAATGGGTGATAGCAAAATGGGGCTTCACGCTCGTCTTATGTCACAAGCTCTTCGTAAATTAACTGGATCCATTAGCAAAACACAATGTACGGTGATCTTTATTAATCAATTACGCGAAAAAATTGGCGTGATGTTCGGTAATCCCGAAACCACCACTGGAGGAAATGCACTTAAGTTTTACGCGTCTGTCCGCTTAGATATTCGCCGTTCTACACAAATAAAGAATACCGATAGCGCCGTAATGGGTAATAAAACCCGTGTTAAAGTAGTTAAGAACAAGGTTGCACCTCCGTTTAGAACTGCTGAGTTCGACATTATGTATGGTGAAGGTATCTCTAAGGTTGGCGAAATAATTGACGTAGGTGTTGATTATGAGATCGTTAAAAAAAGTGGTTCTTGGTTTAGCTACGACGAGACCAAACTTGGTCAAGGTCGAGACGCTGTGAAGGCCTTACTACTTGACAACCCAGAATTAATGGAAGAATTAGAAGTGAAAATTAAAGCAGCTATCGCTGCGGTAGCTGAATAATTTTTTAGAACTTCACGCAACCATTCCATATACCCAGTATCTACCTTGTGTAGAAACTTGGGTTATATGGTTGCCTACTATTATTTTTGGTAGTTGAATTGTACATAAAACAGCCAACCATATTTGATTTTACAAGAGCTCATAATAGAATGTAAGAAACAAAATGCAAAAGCGCAGGAAGCCCTGTATAGGCAATACTCTGGTGTTTTGTTCGGGATTTGCTTAAAGTATTCTCCCAATCGCGCTGAAGCAGAAGACAACCTGCAAGACGCGTTTCTTACTATCTTTAGGCGAATAGATCAGTTCCAAGGAAAAGGTTCTTTTGAAGGCTGGATGAAGCGAATTACGGTGAATACCGCGCTTCAAAAATACAGGAAGAAGAAAGTTTTCGATATTTCTAATGAAGGGCAGATTGAAGATGCTGTTGAGGAAGTGGAAGAAAGCAATGTTCCTCTGGATTTTTTGCTGAAGATCATTCAGGAATTACCAGATAGGTATCGACTTGTTTTTAACCTCTATGTCCTCGACGGATATGCACACAAGGAAATAGCCGAGATGATGGGTATTACCGACGGTACATCCAAATCGAATCTAGCGAGAGCAAGAATGATTTTAAAAACCAAGGTTGAAGATTACAACCTAACCAATAAATAAAGAAGTAAAGGCAAAAGCCACACTATAACGTAACCGTCCCTGAAACGGAATACAATGAATGAAAAAAAGCATATAGACGAGCTTTTTAAAGAGCAACTTCAAAATTACGAAGCGGCTCCTTCTCCTGCTGTTTGGAATAATATTCAAGCGGAGCTTAAAAAGGAAAAGGAGGATCGTAAAGTAATTCCAATCTGGTGGAAACTAGCTGGAGTCGCAGCGGTTATAGCCCTTTTGCTTACGGTAGGTAATGTATATTTCAATTCCACCAATCCATCTATTGATAAAACAATTGTCAACGAAGAGGGGCCTTCCGAAATTGACAATAATGACTCTACATTCATCAAAAAACAAGATGCCGTTGTAGAGAATGCTTCGAAAGAAGAAAGCAATTCAACGCTAGAAGACCAGAAAGAAGATTCAGAAAATGATCCTTCAAAATACATTCAGAACAAAATAGTAAGCCCAACTCACTCTAAAGAAAATGGAATCGCGGATGCGGACAACGTTTCAGAGGAAAAAAACAAACGAAGCGACTTAATTAAAAACGAAGTCTCGGTTTCTACTGAAAACTCTAAAGAAGCGGTTGCTGAGTCTATGGACCATAAAAATGGTCTCGAAAATAATGACAAGAGTATTATCAATTCCAAAGAAGGGCTTCAAGAAAATGATCGGTTAATTAAAAACAAATCTTCAGAAACTATCGGTCTTACAACACAAGAGACTGGAATTGTAACGTCAGACAAAACAAAGGCACAAAAAAATAAATTAAACGATCGCGATCCACTTATCAAGAAAGAAGGTTTTGAACATGTCGAAGCGAAAGAGGCCGTTGCGAAAACCGATGGAACAACCAACGGTTCTCTGAACGACAAGGACGAGAAACCCTCTACCACTGAAGGTACAGGGAACGAAGGAAAGTCTATATTTGATGCGATTGAAGAAAACAAAGAAACCGCTGTTGCGAAAGTCGATCAAAAAGATGGCCGGCCTTGGGAGGTAACTCCTAATGTCGGACCTGTTTTCTATAATTCGCTTGGAGATGGGTCATCTATAGATCCAAGTTTCGCAGATAACTCGCAAAGTAGTGATGTGAATTTCAGTTATGGAGTCCAAGTAAGCTATGCTATTAATGACCGTTTGAGTATACGCTCTGGAGTAAGCAATGTAAATCTTGGCTATTCCACTGGTGGTATCGAACTTGGAGATTCTCCTGTTGAAGCAGCATTACAAAGTGTAAATTTTGAAGGTAGAACCAGTGGCAGAGTACTAAGTGCATTCGACAAGGGTACTCTTTCGAACTTACCGCCTCCTGTAAGTGGTGATCCACTTGCATTTGTTACTCCGAAAAGAACTGGTGGAAACGCAGAAATTATACAGAACTTGTCTTACTACGAAGTTCCAATGGAATTAAATTATGCCCTCGTTGACAAACGAATTGGCGTACACATGATAGGAGGGTTTAGCACACTGTTCTTAGGAGACAACGAAGTTTCTGTGCAGGATGGTGATTTTAGAGAAGTTTTAGGAGAAGCCAACAACTTGAATTCGGTGAGTTTCACCACCAACGTTGGGTTAGGTTTCAACTACAAAATTAGTGAAAAATTAAAGTTTAATATTGAGCCTATGTTTAAGTACCAGCTTAATCCGTATGCAGATTCGTCTGTAGACTTTAGACCCTACTATGTAGGTATCTACAGTGGGTTAAGTTTAAAGTTTTAGGTTAGTTTTTTTAGTTGGTTAGGTTTGGATTTACCAAACAATGATGACAAAAAAGGCCGTTCTTCGCCATAGAACGGCTTTTTTATTTGGTCCGTTATAACGATGGATTCTCTAGCTCTTTCAAGATAATATCCCTTGTTTGCGTTCTCAACATTCGTTTATCCTCCATTTCCAAAATTCCAGTCGGGATTATTTCGTGCACGCGCGCCCTCATCTTACCTAGGCTCCCACTTAAAAAGGTATAAGAAAAGCGTTCTTTATTATCATGAAAAGTCATAGGAGCAATGGGAATTCCATGCTCAATAGCTAATCTAAAAGCGCCATCCTTGAATTCATCCAACAGTACAGACTCATCATCAGGCACTCCACCTTCCGGAAAAATGCAAACACTTAATCCTTGCTGTAATCGTTTTTGGGCTTGGACAAATACATTATGCCTGCTGCGCGCATTGCTGCGATCCACTAGAATACAAGTTCGCTTGTAAAAAAATCCAAACAGTGGAATCTTCGCCAATTCTGCTTTACCAACAAACACAAACGGGTTCTTACTAGCATACAACATCAACATAATGTCTGTCATGGAAGTATGATTAGCCACCAACATATAGCTTGCACCTTTCTGATACTCCACATCCCTCTTTACAATAGGGTAAAAGCCCATTCCAAATAAAATTACCTTGGCCCATACCCGCGCAAGACGGAAAAACATAGGATACCATGACTCTTTCAAAATACTAATCACCAATAGTGGAAACATAACTATAATGGGAATGGCCATTAGGATATAAAACCAAATGCGATAGAATACGTAAAATAAATACTTGAATATTTTCATTCGACTCAAAAATACTAATTTGAAACTTGCAAATGGGGCAAAAAAATTACCTTTGCTCAGATTCGTTTATTAATCTTAAATTTTCCACGTTCAAGGGAAGCAAATTATGTCAAGAATATTAACAGGTATACAAAGTACAGGAACTCCACATTTAGGAAATCTTCTAGGAGCTATCATTCCAGCCGTTCGGATGGCAAATGATCCTAAAAACGATTCATTTCTATTTATAGCAGACATGCACTCACTTACTCAAATTAAGGATGCAGATACCTTACGCAATAATACCTATAGTACGGCAGCTACCTGGCTAGCATTTGGACTTGATATAGAAAAAACAGTTTTTTATCGCCAGAGTGACATTCCTCAGGTAACCGAATTATCTTGGTATCTCAGTTGTTTTTTTCCTTATCAACGTCTTACGCTAGCACATAGTTTTAAAGATAAAGCAGACCACTTGGAAGATGTAAATGCTGGGTTGTTTACTTACCCAATGTTGATGGCGGCAGACATACTTTTATACGATGCTGATATTGTTCCCGTAGGAAAAGATCAGTTACAACATATCGAAATGACGCGCGATGTTGCTTCTCGTTTCCATGCCAAACTGGGTGAGACTTTTGTACTTCCAGAAGGGAAGGTGCATGAGAACACTATGCTCATTCCAGGAACCGATGGTGGCAAAATGAGTAAGTCTAAAAATAATATTGTCAACATCTTTTTGGACGATAAGAAACTTAGGAAACAGATTATGGGGATTCAAACGGATAGTACTCCTATGGAAGAACCTAAAAACCCAGATACCTGTAATGTATTTGCTTTGTACCAGCTATTGGGCAATGGTGAGCAAATTTCAGCATTAAGAAAAAATTACGAAGGAGGAAACTACGGGTACGGACACGCAAAACAAGCGCTATTTGAACTAATTATTGAACACTTTTCTGAAGAACGAGCTCGTTATAATTATTATATGGAAAACCTACACGAAGTAGATAAAGCACTAGAGCTAGGTGCCCAGAAAGCCACTGCAATAGCAAACGACGTATTAAAAAGAGTGCGCCTCAAATTAGGGTACTAAACTTAGATAAAACGTTCTTTTTCCAATTCCTCTGTTACATCTGGTGACATACAGTACATGTAAAAGAAGAACATGGCGATGCATAACAAGCCGTTTTGTAAAATAATAATTGCCACAATAGGATCCCTCATGTAGATCACAGAATTGAGAGTGTCGATAATATCACTTAAAAAGAAAGCGGTAAACGACCAATTGAGCAACGAAATCTTACGAGATTTTCTTCCGCTAGTTAAATAGAAAATAAACCCAGCGCTCATAAGTACCATTTTAAAGATCGTGTAGATAAAGCCAAAAAATAAATGCTCCAAACTTAGTTGGTATTTGTCCACTAATTCAATAATCTTATACCCAAAATAAATATCGATTGCTATTACTGCAACAATAATAATGGTGTACTTATTCAACACCCATCGGGGAGGGTTTCGTTTCAACATTTCTACGAAAATAAGTAAGAGTCCTAGAAAGGATACGGCATGTATAAAATAAACTAGGTAATCTGGTTTCGGCATAATGTGACCGTAAATAACTCCTGCAGTGGAGGACAGAAGAAACATTGAAAATACAGAAATAAACAATCTACTTTTAGGTCGATCAAACGACAAATGATAAATGAGCCCGAGCGAATGAATTACCAAGTACAGCTCAAGCATCTTTACCGAATTATTTATATAACTGATATATAATAAACTAATGGCAGCTAACAACAAAAGGAACTGAACAGTTCTCTGAAGAAATAATTTCATGCCATTAAAAGTAATCAAATAAAATAATTCACAAATTAAGAAAGGGCGAAGAGTGGCCAAGCTAGACAATTTCAAACAACTTTCCAGGCAACGGGCGCACCACTCCTTTCAGTTCTAATTGCAATAAAATGGAAGCGACTTTAAACGTAGGTAGCTTACATTGCAAAGAAATAGTATCCAATTCCTGTTTATCTCCAAGCTTCAAATGGTCGTAGACTGTTTGCTCCTCTTCAGACAAATCGATGAAGAGTTGTGTTTGGGTAGTTTTTGAGGTCCTATCGTCTAAATCCCATCCCAACATATAAATAAGATCGGCTGCACTGGTAAGCACATGTGCATTATTGGTTTTAATTAAATCGTTGCACCCTTCACTTTGAGCATCTGTTGCTCTGCCAGGAACTGCAAATACTTCTCTATTATAAGAATTTGCAATATCTGCTGTAACCAAACTACCTCCTTTTTTAGCCGATTCAATTACGATCGTGGCTTCGCTCAATCCCGCTATTATTCTGTTTCGTTTTAAAAAATTATTGCGATCGAAGGAGTCGTCGCTCCAGAATTCCGTGAAAAAGCCTCCTCGCTCTTCGATGCCGTCAACATACTTTTTATGCACTGCTGGGTAGATTCTGTTAAATCCGTGTGCGAGACAACCTATAGTTTCAAGACCTAAATCCATAGCGGTCTTTTGAGCGGTGATATCTACTCCATAAGCAAAGCCAGAAACTATAATTGGATCGAGTGGTGCCAAATCTTCTAAAAGTTTTTTGCAGAAAGAGGTGCCATAAGTAGTTACCTTACGGGTTCCCACGATACTGATCATTTTTTTAGAGCGCCTGGAGATATTGCCTCTTTCAAAAAATAGAATAGGTGCATCATGGCAGTGTTTTAAACGTTCTGGATACTCCTCATCTAGAAAGTAGCGATAGTTAATTTTGTTTGTTTGGATAAACTGCAGTTCAGCCTCTGCTTTTGGCAGTTGAAGCGCTTGATCAAGTTCTCTAACTCTCAACTTTCCAATACCGTCGATTTTTAGAAGGGCCGATTTTTTTTCTTTAAAAATCTGTTCAGGTGAACCTATTAGTCTTATTAATTTTTTAGCTGAAGTATCCCCCAAGTTTGGAACACGCTGTAAGGCGAGCGTGTACAATAGCTCATTTTCAGAAAGCATAAATATGATATCTAATTGGGGAGTTGCTTAAAAATACGAAAAAATAAGTTTGCCAGATATTAGCGACTAGCTATTAAAGCTATTTTTTATTTTAGAGCAACTCACAGAATTTAATCAATCTTTTATATTGAACGCAAATAGAATGAAAATCAAAACCTTAACATTCTACTATTCATTTTTTTCAAGGTTGTTAATAAATTACCGAGGTCACTATTGCCTTCCGCAGAAAAAAATTCTATGTTTGTCTATATGCAACTGGCAACCTATATCAACGACCTTCTTTACCGTTATGAGTGTGTGATCATACCAGGTTTTGGTGCGTTTCTTACACAAAACCATTCGGCCAAAATAGATGTTGCTACACATACATTTTATCCTCCAGGAAAAACACTACTGTTTAACAGGCAATTACAAACCAACGATGGTATTCTTGCTAATTACTTAGCATCGGTTGATGGAACTAGTTACGAATTGGCTCTGCAAAAAATTAGAAATTTCACTGGTAAACTTTCACTCGAACTTTCAGAAGGAAAAACAGTAAAACTGGATCACGTCGGTGAATTTTTTCTAAACGAAGAACAGAAAGTACAATTTACGCCTTCCGAAAAGGAGAATTTTAATACTGCTTCCTTTGGACTCTCTTCTTTTGTTTCTCCAAGTATTGAACGAGTAATTGCCATAGAGAAAGAAGTGGAAATTGAAAAAGAAACAGTTGCACTTTACGAGGAAAAGAAGAAAACTGCCTATCCTTTCTTAAAATATGCGGCTATTGGACTGATCGCTCTCATGGTTGGAGGTATTGGCGGACTTAAAATGCACGAAGTAAACGTTGAAAAACACAATTTTGCTGAAAAACAAAAGGCAGACGCCCTACTTGAAAGTCAGATTCAAGAAGCCACTTTTGTAATCGAGAATCCGTTGCCCGCCTTAAACATTACGTTATCCAAACAAACGGGTCGCTATCATATTGTGGCTGGTGCTTTTAGAATTGAGGAAAATGCGCAAAAGAAAATGACGCAATTAGCTCAGAAGGGTTTTTCGGCTCAACTTATCGGAGTTAACCGATACGGCTTGCATCAGGTAGTATATAATTCTTACGAGTCTCGACTGGAGGCCCTCCAAATGCTTCGTACTATTAAACGTACCGAGAATAAAGACGCCTGGTTACTTGTTCAGGACCTCAACAATTAGTGTTATTTCTTCTGAAATTTTCGATTACCCACTCTTTGCCTTTTCAGTAATTACTACCTTTGCAAAAAAAATTCATGCAAGCTAAAACCGCAAAAGAATCAAGAACCATTATTACCGATTTGGTGCTTCCAAGTGAAACCAATCCTATTGGAAATATGTTTGGAGGAGAATTACTAGCACGAATGGATCGAGCTGCGAGCATTTCAGCAAGAAGACATAGCAGACGGATTGTAGTAACAGCCTCCGTAAATCACGTGGCTTTCAACAAAATGATTCCCTTAGGAAGTGTTGTTACCGTAGAATCTCAAGTTTCTCGCGCTTTCAATAGTTCAATGGAAGTGTTTATGGATGTCTGGATAGAAGATCGAGAAAGCGGAATGCGAAGCAAGGCCAACGAAGCTATTTACACTTTTGTAGCTGTCGATGAAATGGGAAGCCCGGTGCCAGTACCTGAATTAATTCCTGAAACGGACCTGGAAAAAAGTAGGTTTGAAGCAGCCTTGAGAAGAAAGCAATTAAGTCTATTACTAGCTGGTAAAATAAAGCCAGAAGATGCCACAGAATTGAAGGCTCTTTTCGAGTAATAGTTTATTATCCAATATCTCTACTATATAGCGCATTCCCCATTTATCCTATAGGCTAATCCCCTGTTAAAAGGAGCTGAGCGCCTTGTATTTACATTACATTTAAATATATTTGATACACTTTAATTTCGTTTCGACCAGATAGAAGCGATAACCAAATATGTTTAATTAAATCTCGTTATGAAAAAATTTACCTCTTTCCTCACTGGAGGAAGAAACGCTTTTGCCTTTTTGGCGTTGGCATTTTTCTTCCATGTGGCTTACGCACAAAACGATTACACCATTCAGTTTCAAGATGAAACATTTGACATCCAAGAGAACATTTCTTCGTTCAACTGGAATCAAATGCCAGAATCATCTCGCTTAGCAAATGGTTACACTGGTTGGGTTCAGTTTTATGAAACTCCAAACCAGTCTATTCAAGATCAATTCAATTCCAACGGACTTGAATTGATGGAATACATTTCTAATGGAACGTACTTGTTTTATTTTCCAAGTTCTACAACGGTCAACTTCTTACAAGACCGTGGGGTTCGGGCTATTGTCCCAACTGAAGGTCGATTTAAACTTTCAGAAAAACTTAAAAATGGGGACATAGGAGAATGGGCTCAACAGGGAGATCAAATTTTAGTGACCTTGCAATACCACGACCGTGTGGACGCAGACTATGTAATTGCTGATCTTGCAAGCAAGCAGATTGCATTGCAACAACAATATAAAGGCTCTACCAATATTGACTTATTAATTCCTAATAATTGCCTAGAAGATCTTTCAAACTTACCATATGTAAAATGGGTAGAGGTAATTGCTGCTCCTCCAGTTAAAGACGACACACGAGGAAGAAGCTTACACAGATCTAGCGGCCTAGATACCCAAGGTGCTGGAAGAAATTATACTGGAGAAGGGATTGGAGTTTTATGTAGAGATGACGGGATCGTTGGACCTCATATCGATTTCCAAGGAAGAATAGACAATTCTGAAGCAAGCAATTCGGGTCAAACACACGGAGACGGTGTTTCTGGAATTATGGCAGGTTCAGGAAACTTAGATCCAACCATGAGAGGTATGGCAGCAGGTGCTAACCTATATGTCACCAACTACGCTTCTAACTTTTTAGATTCTGGAACGCAAGGATATATCAATTCTGGCGCAGTTCAAATCACAAACTCTTCTTACAGCGATGGTTGTAATGCAGGTTATACCGTAGGAACTCAAACTGTAGATCAACAAACCAAGGATATTCCTTCCTTATTACACGTATTCTCCGCAGGAAACTCTAACAACAATAATTGTGGGTATGGCGCAGGAAACCAATGGGGAAATATTACTGGTGGACACAAGCAAGGAAAAAATGTAATTGCTACCGCAAATGTATTCTTTAATGGTGTACTTGTAAATTCTAGTAGCCGCGGGCCAGCCCATGATGGACGAATTAAACCGGACATTGCCGCTAATGGACAGAATCAAAATTCTACGGACGAAAACAATGATTATTTAGTGTTTGGAGGAACCTCAGGTGCCGCTCCAGGTATTGCAGGAATCTCTGCGCAGTTATACGAGGCATACGGAGATCTAAATGGCGGTGCTTTCCCAGAGTCGGCTTTGATCAAAGCAACTCTTTTAAATACCGCAAATGACTACGGAAATGTTGGTCCCGATTTCAAATTTGGATGGGGAATTGTAAATGCTTTAAGAGCGGGAATTTTAATTGAAGAAGGAAGATACCTTTCAGACAACATCTCTCAAGGCGCTACCAATACACATACTATAAATGTGCCAGCAGGAACTGCACAGGTTCGTTTTATGGTGTATTGGAGTGATGAAGCTGCTACGCCAGGTGCTAGCACTGCGCTTGTAAATGACCTAGATCTAGTAGTAACAGATCCATCAAGCGGAACATATTTGCCTTGGATATTAGATTCTACTCCAGATCCATCGTTACTCGATTTACCAGCTACTACTGGTGAAGATCACCTAAATAATATGGAGCAGGTATTAATTAACAATCCAGCTGCCGGAAACTACGATATCGATATTACTGGATTTGATGTGCCAGTTGGACCTCAAAGTTATTATGTAACGTATGAGATCATTGAAGACAACTTAACGGTTACCTATCCAAACGACGGAGCGTCTTTCGTTCCTGGAGAAATAGAAAGTATTCACTGGGATGCTGTTAATACAACAGACGACTTTACTTTAGAATATTCAACAGATAATGGAAGTACTTGGAACAACATTTTCACCGTTGGAAGCAATATCACCAATTACGGTTGGACAGTTCCTGCAGATGTTACTGGAACAGCTAAGATTAGAATTACTAGCGGATCTTTTCAAGATGAAAGTGACGGTCAATTCTCTATCGCCGATCAGGTTACTGGCCTTGATGTAATACAAGTTTGTGCTACGGATGCCACTTTTACTTGGGACGCCTTACCAAATGCCGAATCGTATGATGTTTACTTACTTGGAGATAAATATATGGAGGTTGTAGGTTCATCTACCACCACTACTGCAACGGTTCCAATTCCTGGGCCAGATGCCATATTATGGTATGCAATTGTTGGTAAGAACGAAACAGAAGGATGGGAAAGTAGAAGAACCATTGCTCTTAATTACCAAGATGGATTGCTCGACTGCGTATTAGTAGACGATCTTTCGCTTGAATCGATTAATAATTCGGCTGCCGACTTTTCTTCCGCTTGTGGAGGAGGAGAAGGAATTGTCTCAATAACAGTTATAAACAATGGAGTGAACGACCAAACAGACTTCACCCTTTCTTATGAGATATCTGGTGAGCCTGCTGTAGATGAAGTGTTTTCAGGAACATTGGTAACAGGAGAGTCCTTAACGTATGAATTTGCAACTCCAGTAACTATTACTACCAATGGAGATTATACCCTAACTACATCCGTAACTGGCGCTGTAGATGAATACAGTGGCAACAACTTGCAAACGTTAGAATTGTCCATCCAATCGGAAGCTACGGCTATTCCATTCGACGAATCCTTTGAAACAGAAGGAGTACCGCCTGTTAACTGGATCATCGACAATCCAGACGATCAAATTACCTGGGAAGATCGTACGAATATTGCCGGTTCAGACGGAACATTAACTACCGCTGCCTATATTAATAACTATTCCTACAATGCTGCTGGACAAGAAGATCTATTGGCAACTGAAGTTTTCGATCTAACGAATGTTTCCGCGCCTATCCTTAATTTCGACCTAGCAAAGGCGCAATATTCTGCTGGATTTAGCGATGCAATGCGAGTTGAAATTTCTATCGATTGTGGTACTACATTTACAACCATCTACGAAAAGGACGGTTTAGATCTTTCGACCATCGCAGGATACACTACTACCGCACAATGGGCTCCTGCAGTTCCAACAGACTGGAGAACGGAAACTATTGATTTAGATGCGTATGCTGGGAATACTGCTATTGTTCGTTTTGTGAATATCACAGGATATGGAAACAGTACTCACATCGATAATGTAAACATTGAAGGTATCTTAAGTACTTCAGATGCTGCCTTATCAAACGTTAGTCTATATCCTAATCCAACCTCTAACGAGGTGGTAATGAACCTAGGTGCTAATTACAACCCGTCCACCACACTATTAATTACTAACAGTATGGGACAAATAGTTCAACAGTTTGATTCTTCTATCTTTAATGGAACGAACCAAGCAAGAATCGACGTTTCTAATTATGCCGTGGGACTTTATTTTATTACTATTAAATCTGAAAATTTATCAGCGACCAAAAAGTTGCTAGTAAAATAGATTTCCTAATAAATCAATGTTAAGAAGAGCCTCGTTTTTTACGAGGCTCTTTTTTAATGCTATCTTTGCACTACCGAAGGACGTAACGACGTAGGTAGGAATATTAAATCTTGGTTTATGTACATTGAACAAATCTATACTGGTTGTTTAGCGCAAGGAGCTTATTACATAGAAAGCAACGGAGAGGTAGCAATTATTGATCCTCTGCGTGAAGTAAAGCACTATATTGAAAAAGCACAACGCAACAATGCGAAAATAAAATACATCTTTGAAACCCATTTTCATGCCGACTTTGTGAGCGGGCATTTAACGCTTGCGGAAGAAACGGGCGCCTCCATTATTTATGGTCCCAATGCAAACCCTAACTTTAACGCTGTTATTGCCAAAGACAATGAGGTGTTTACACTTGGAAACATTACTATTACAGCATTGCACACTCCTGGACACACCATGGAAAGCACTACGTACCTGCTAAAAGATGAAAACGGGAAAGACCATGCAATTTTCACAGGGGACACTCTTTTTCTTGGAGATGTGGGAAGACCAGATCTCGCCCAAAAAGCAGCAGATATGACCCAGGAAGATTTGGCCGGTATTCTTTTTGAAAGTTTAAGAAATAGGATCATGCCATTAGCCAATGATGTAATTGTCTATCCCGCACATGGTGCTGGTTCGGCTTGTGGAAAACATATGAGCAAAGAAACGGTAGGTACCTTGGGGAGCCAAAAGCAAATGAATTATGCCTTGAGAGCAGATATGACCAAGGAAGAATTTATTTCTGAAGTCACCGAAGGACTTTTACCGCCACCACCTTATTTTCCACTTAATGTGAAAATGAATAAAGAAGGATACGATCATATTGACACGGTAATCGAAAGGGGAACCAAAGCGTTATCCCCAACTCAATTCGAGACCCTTGCCAATGCCTCAGGAGCCGTTATACTAGATGTAAGACACCAATCCGAATTTATTAAGGGTCACATACCAAGATCTATTTTTATTGGCATAGATGGCGGCTTTGCACCTTGGGTAGGAGCACTTATTGCAGACGTAGAGCAACCTATTCTTCTCGTGACTCCAAAGGGAAGGGAAGAAGAAACAGTTACCCGTTTGTCTAGAGTAGGGTTCGATAAGACCCTTGGTTTTCTTGAAGGTGGATTTGAAGCTTGGAAAGCAGAAAACCGCGAAACAGATTCGCTTCCTTCCATCTCTGCACAAGAATTTGAAAAAATAACTACCACGAACGATACTCCCGTATTCGACGTTCGAAACGACACCGAATTTGGTGGAAAGCACATTGAAAATGCCCATCACACACCGCTTAGCTTCCTAAACGATCACTTGAGCCAATTTCCGAAGGAAGATACGTTCTATGTTCATTGCGCAGGAGGGTATCGCAGCGTAATTGCCGCTTCCATTCTTAAAAGTAGAGGAATCCATAATGTAGTCGATATTGCTGGTGGATTTAAAGATATCAAGGAAACAACGATTCCTCTAGTATAGAACTGTTCGACATAAAGTGTTCAGCAAGCGTGAAACGAACCAAAAAACAGCATGACTTTTCAAATATGTTCCGATCTACATTTAGAATATGCTGAAAACAGAGCGTGGTTCAAAAAGAACCCTCTTCAACCCAAAGCCGATTATTTAATTATCGCTGGCGACTTTTATTACCTCGACCGAGATTATACACAGCTCGATTTCTTGAAAAAAGCCTCAGAAGACTTTAAAGAGGTATATATTATTCCTGGAAACCACGAATACTATGGTGGTTTCGACGTTGCCCATGCTTTTCTTCCTTTTATTAAGAAAGTGTACCACAACGTCACCGTTCTTGATAATAAGTCTGTTGAAATTGAGGATGTTCTTCTCATCTTCAGCACCTTTTGGTCTGTTATTGAAAAAAATATAGCGGAAGTGTTGAGAGGAGTGCCCGATTTTAGAAGAATAAACTACAACGGAGAACACCTAAGAATCGACCAATTTAACCAACTGCATGAAAAAGCATTTCAATTTGTGCAAAGCGAAGTTAACAAAGGTGGTAAACAAATAGTAGTTACGCATCACCTTCCCAGTATCAATTGCAGTGTCGATGAATATAAAAACAGTAAGTTAAACGATGCTTTTAGTGCCAAAAGAACTGCGTTTATTTTGGAAAATGACATTAATTATTGGGTCTACGGGCACAGCCATCGAAACAAAAAAGACTTCAGCATTGGCAACACACGGATGGTTACCAATCAATTTGGCTATGTAAATTGGGCCGAGCACCTTTCATTTAATTATGAAAGAACCATTTCTTTATAGAGAAAATTTCAGAAATAACAATAACCCTTACATCCTATAAACCCAGTCTGCAGGATTCATTTTGGTTGTATTTTGATAGATGAAGAATTTCAGGATAGCACGTCCAGAGGTAGGATGCGTAAAGACCGTTCCTATTTCCTGTTTGGTATTCAATTTATCTCCTTTTTTAACCGAAACACTCGCCAAATTATTATAAATGGTAATATAATCTCCATGACGCACGTAAACAGCTTTATTTGCTCCTTTTAATTGCTGAACCTGCATTACTACACCTTTAAAGACCGCTCTTGCCTTTGCATTAGGTTCGGTAATAATGTCTACTCCGTTAAAGGTTTGTTTTACATTCGGGAATTGAGGGTGCTGTCTGGTTCCATAGGCATTCAAAATTCTTCCTTTCTGTACGGGCCACACCAATTTTCCTTTGTTGCTTTTAAAGCTTTTTGCCAGAGCCTTTGCCTCTGGAGTAAGTGCAAATTTTGTGCTTTTACCAGTTTTGGTTTTGGTTCCTGATGCCTTATTACTCGCCGCAATAGCTGCCTTAATAAGATCATCAATCTGCTTGTCTATTTTGTCTGCAGCGCGTTGTTTAGAGCGAATTTGTTTCGCAAACTGACCTTCATTTTTCTTTAAGCTGGCCACTAATGCCTCCTGATCTCTTTTTTCTTCGTCTAACTTTTTCTTAGCGGCTCTGTTTTCGGCTATTAGTTGTTCCTTATCCTTTTTTTGTTGAATTAGGTTCTTATTAAGTGTCTGTAACTCTTCTGTTTTTCCTTTGATGCTTTCTCCTTGCTTCTTTCTATGAGAAGTGTACTGCTTCATGTACTGCATACGCTTGTAGGCTTGTAAGAAATTTTCCGAAGACAGTAAGAACATAATCCTACTTTGCTGGGATTTACTTTTAAAAGATTTGTCGATCATGGAAGCATAATCTTTTTTCAACGTCACTAGTTCAGCCCGCAACTGTTCAATAGTTGAAAGGTTGTCGTTGATCTCTCGCGTGAGTAAATTGGCCTGTTGATTGGTTACTCTTATCAGACTTTTCCTAGCAGCAATTTTCTGATCTAAGTCCTCTACCTGCGCTAAAACCGATTTCTTTTCGCCTCTAGTTTTAAAGAGTAGATTGTTTATTTGCTGAATCTCCGTAAGAATAGATTGCCGTTTAGCTTCCAGCTCCTTTTGTTTTTTCGACTGTGCCGAAACAGCTACCGTTAGAAGTAGACAAATCAATAATGTGATATAGGAACGGTGGTTTTTCATTTAGACAACTCTATTTCTTCATATCCACTCGGAATGTTAAACGGAAAGCTCAAATCAACATTCAGATCAATTTTCTTGTATTTTACGGCTATGTTAGTCTCACTATCCCCTTCCGAAGATTTAATGAAAACTTGCGTAGGGTAAAAACTTCCATTCAATTTTTGGTAATCTCCATATCGCATACTCAACTCCCTATCATCGTTGGGTTGATTGAGATAACCACTATTTACTTTATAATTATCAGGATTCAATAATAATCGATGAATGAAGTTATTGGGCTGACTTTTAGGCGCAAGCTCATATTTATTACTAGATATCGAACTGGTATACTTTCCTTTCTCTAAGCTAAAAATTGATTGCCCTAGCAAAATGGCTTGAGTTTTATCAAAATCCAAATCGGTTCCTAACCAATCGCTCAACAAGTCGAAATCTCCATCAAAATAGGTGTTGGAAATGGTTTCGTAATAGCTCACTCGTTCTGGGGTAATCTTTACTTTGGCAATGGTAATCCCCAAAAGTGCTGCCTTAATCCAGATTACTTTATCTTTTTCCATTCGTAGGCTTACCGTAACACTTTGTTCTTTCTTTTCGTCTGCGTACGCCACTTGCACGCGAGATGCTAGTGTTTTGAAGTTAGGAGAAGCTGCTTTATGTGTTTTAATAATACTTGCAACGGCCAAAGATGCATCGGCAGTAGTGCTGCCAATAACGGTCTTTCCTCCCTTACAAGAGACTAGTAGAAGCGATAGCGCCAACGTATATAAAAATATTTTCGTGATCCGCATTAATTTGAAATATTGATTTCTGCTGCCTTCTTATTATAATTATCAGCTTTTTTCTGATCTCCTTTTAAGCCGTATGCCAACCCTAATTGTTCGTAATAATCCTTTTCCATTTGAGGATTGTCTAACAGAAAATCAATCCCTGTTTCCAAACTTTCTATGGCTGCATCGGGTTTGTTTAAATTGTTGTTTGCAACTCCATTGATGAGGTACAACAAAGGTTGGGCGGGGAACGTAGCTAGCCCGTTCTCACTCAAATTAACGGCTTCATCATACTTACCTACGCCAATTTGCATAAGTAAAGTGTTTTTGAGTAAGCTGAAATTGTCTTCATCCAAAATCGCTCCTTTTTCGTAAAAACTCAATGCCACCTCTTTTTTTCCTTGTGCCGAATAGAAGTCTCCTAATTGCTCATACGCTTTGCCATCACCTTCTCCTGTGAATCTGCTAATAACTTGATCTAAATCCTGATTATGTTCGGGGTGATCTCCAACAAATTCTAAAAAGTCTCCAAGAACTTTAAATTTTAATCTTTTTTCGATTTCTGAAGATCCAAAGACAACATTCATGGACTTCATTGCATCGGCAGTATTGCCCTCGTCTAAATAAAACTTGTATAGAGATAAGTGAACTAATTTCGATTTTGGCCGATTCTTAAGTAATTCTTTAGCTGTTTCAAAAGCCTTAGTGGTGTCGCCCTGTTCGCTGTAGAGATAAATGAGGTTGAGATAATCCTTTTCTTTTTTGGGATTTCTATCAATTTTTGTTTCCAAATCCTTGATTGCTCCTTCCGAATTACCTGTAACTCTATAAATCTGCCTTCTTAAAGCATTGCGGTAGGTAGTTTCTCCCCAAAGAACATCCAGTTCGTCTAGTATTTCCAGAGACTTATCGTATTGTCTGGTTCTGTGATATAAATTGGCCAGATCCTCTTTATAATCCTCATCTAACGGGATTAACTTCTGCACCAAGGGAATTGCCTTTGCGTAGTCCTTCTTTAGATAATAAAGGTCGTACATGGCCTCCAGAACGTCTAATTGCTCATTTCCAAGGGTAGTAGTTACCTTTAAGAAATTCTCCTCGGCCTCGTCATAACGCTTTAGTTCTTTGAGATTTTTCCCCATTTCAAAATGAACTACTGCTTCATTAGCTGCATTCTTTTTCGCGGCTAATTTTGCTTTTTTCAGTGCTTCCAGGGCCAGTTCATAATTTTCAATCCCTTTTTGCTTTAAGGCCTCGAAAAAATATTCTTGAAACTTATCACTTACATTACCCAAGTCGTCGGTAGGCTGCTCGTCCGTTTCTTGCGCATACAGCGTGCCCGAAGCACTTAAGATTCCGAAGAAAAGTAAAAAAATATATTTATAAAAGTCTCTCATAACTTCATTTATCCTGCACCAGTCCTCGCCCTTACTTTAGTTGGCTATAATCCCCAATACTAACGTTGGTAAACTTTCCGTCAAAATGTGCGTGATTACCAATCATGGCATTGTCTAAAACTGCATTTTTAATGACTGTATTAGTTTGTATGATACTATTCTTAACGGTACTATCCTCAATTATTGTACCCTTACCTACTGAAACGTGCGGCCCAATAGTGCAATTTTTCAGTATCACGTTGTCCGCAATGCAACATGGTTCGATAATTTGAGCATTTTCTTTGGTGATTTTTTCTGAAATAAGCGACACTCCACTTTCTGCTAAAAACCCTAACATGCGGGCATTAGTTTCAACCGTTACCTCTTTATTTCCACAATCCATCCATTCGTCAACAGTTCCGGTTTTGAAGACCTTACCATCTGCCATCATTCGCTTTATTCCATCGTTTATTTGATATTCTCCGCCATTAATGATGTTATGATCTAAAACGTATTGTAGTTCATTCTTAAGAACACCTACATCTTTAAAGTAATAAATTCCGATAACGGCTTGATCACTCACAAATGTTTCGGGCTTTTCAACCAACTCAATAATCTCATCACGTTCGTTCAAATTAACAACTCCATATGCTTCAGGATTATCAACTCTTTTAGTCCAAATCACGCTATCTGCTTCTTTGTCTAAATCGAAGTTTGCCCTAATAAGCGTATCTGCATAAGCAATTACCGCTGGTCCGGAAAGTGAAGGCTCTGCGCACATAATGGCATGTCCGGTTCCCTTCGGATCTAACTGTCGATATATGCTAGGTTTTGCACCAAGTCCGCGTGCCAATTCTTTCAAGCTTTCTACCACCTCATCTCCAAAAAAGGCAGGGTCTCCTAAGATAAAAGCGATTTCATCAATCTCTTGATCTAAAACACCAACGATATCTTCCACCAAACGGTGAACAATCGGTTTTCCGGCCACTGGAATTAATGGTTTAGGCACAGTTAAACTGTGAGGACGAAGGCGAGATCCTCTTCCCGCCATTGGGACAATTATTTTCATATATTTTAAGTTCTTTCTTTTAGCTGTTACTCTTACTTATTTTACTCCAGTACTACCAAAACCTCCTGCTCCACGAGCGGTGTCCGACAATACTTCAACTTCTTCCCATTGCGGGTGTTCGTGTTTCGCAATCACCAATTGTGCTACTCTTTCTCCATTGGTGATGGTAAAATCTTCGTTCGATAAATTCACCAAAATCACTCCAATTTCTCCTCTGTAATCTGCATCTACCGTTCCTGGCGCGTTCAACACTGTAATTCCCTTTTTCGCTGCGAGTCCGCTTCTGGGCCTCACTTGGGCTTCATAGCCTATTGGAAGTTCGATGAAAAGTCCTGTTTTTACAATCGATCTTTCCAATGGTTTTAATATAATATCTTCTGAAATATTCGCTCTTAAATCCATTCCTGCCGAAGCTTCGGTTTCGTAATGTGGAAGTGGATGGGTGGATTTATTAATAATTTTAATGGTCATTCTACTTAGTTAATAATTGATCAAAGTTCGATAAATTGACGTTTTTTAATTCGTGTAAATTTCCGAAGAAAAAATGAACTAGTCTATTCTACCGTTATTAGCACTAGGATAAGCTAATAATGGTTTTTCCTCTAAAGGGCCAATTTTAAGGAACTTTAACTCTCCCTTATGCGTGTAGCTCAATACCGCCTCATCTTGGCTTAATTTAAACGGAAAAGGCTCTGGAAGCTTATTCTTCGCCTCCTTGGTTGCGTCTCCATCCATCGTAATGTCTCTATTGGTTTGGTCGTTAAAGTAACCAATATAGTTGTCTGGTTGATTCGGTTTTGCCTTTAGACTTTGTGTAGCGTTTCGAAAGTAGATGTCTTTTAGTTCAACTTCGTCACTATAGCTTTCAATCTCCACATAAACATTGGTTCCAGATCCTCCATTTTGAACTCCTGCAACCCATTTCTGGAAGTACATATTTCCGAAGGTAAAGGGAGCCTCTTGTTCTAGGGAATACATGGAATCTTTTCCCCCTGCACAACTCGACAAACTGAATAGTACAATACTTAAGAATGTTAACTTTATAGACATTTCATATAGGTGTTAAATTAATACCCTTTAACTGCGTTTAAGGAGACCCTTGAAACAAATCAAAAGTCCTGCCATAAAGGTACAAAAAAAGCCTCCCTATTAAAGAGAGGCCTTCTAAATATAAATTTTTACAACTATTAACCAGCCAATGCTTCTGCACCACCAACAATCTCCAAGATTTCATTGGTAATGGCAGCCTGACGGGCTTTGTTGTATTGTAATTTCAATTGATCACGCAATTCGGTCGCGTTATCTGTTGCTTTGTGCATGGCCGTCATACGCGCACCATGTTCGCTCGCCACACTATCACGTAGTGCTTTGAATAACTGTGTTTTAAGCATTTTAGGAATTAACTCTTCAACGATTTCCTCCTTAGATGGCTCAAAAATATAATCGGCATTGCTCGTAGTTTCAACCTCACCTTCATTAGCCTGTGCTACGATTGGTAAAAATTGTTCGTGCATCACGATTTGTGTAGCGGCATTCTTGAACTTATTGTAGATTAAAACAATTTTATCGTATGTTCCTTCTGCATAAAGATCCATCAAATTTTGCGCAATAGCAGACGTTGGCTCGAAACTTAGATCGTCAAAAATCTCATTGTTATTTTCAACAATTGTTTCGGTCTTACTTAGGATATCGTTCCCTTTTTTTCCAAGGGTAACAAAATCGACTTGCTTACCAGAATAGACGGCTTCAAGAGAATGCTTGGCGTCTTTTACAATATTACTATTGAAAGCACCTGCGAGTCCACGATTAGAGGTAATTGCAACCACTAAGACTTTATTTACCTCGCGCTGGTCGGCAAATTTACTTCCAGTGTCACCATCTAACGTAGCACTTAGGTTTTGCAAAAGCGTAGTAAGTGTGTCGGAATATGGACGCATTGCAGTAATAGCGTCTTGGGCTTTTTTCAATTTAGCAGCAGATACCATTTTCATGGCACTTGTGATCTGCATCGTTGATCCTACCGATGATATTCTATTTCGTATTTCCTTTAAGTTTGCCATTTCTCAAGTTGTGAGTTAACAATGCAGGTTATGAGTTTGTATTTGAAATGCAGAACTAATAGTTTAATTCTGCATTTCGAATAAATCATTAATTATAGCGAGAAGATAAATCCTTAGCTACTGCAGATAAAGTATCAATTACCTCATCTGTAAGCTTTCCAGCTTTTAGCGTATCTAAAACATCTCTGTGCTTAGCGTTCAAAAACTCTAAGAAATCTCTTTCGAATTCTTTTACCTTTTCAACTGGTACATCTCTTAACAAGTTCTTTGAACCTGCATAGATAATTGCCACTTGATCCTCTACAGTAAACGGATCATTTTGAGCTTGCTTCAAGATCTCAACATTACGTTTACCTTTTTCAATTACGTTCATGGTAGCCGCATCAAGGTCTGAACCAAATTTAGCAAATGCTTCCAATTCACGGAACTGTGCTTGATCAAGTTTCAAAGTACCAGATACTTTCTTCATCGATTTAATTTGAGCGTTACCACCCACACGAGATACCGAAATACCAACGTTAATCGCTGGACGAACCCCCGCGTTAAATAAATCTGATTCTAAGAAAATTTGCCCATCAGTAATCGAAATTACGTTGGTTGGAATATATGCAGAAACATCACCTGCTTGTGTTTCAATAATTGGTAATGCAGTTAAAGAACCGCCTCCTTTTACAATACCTTTTAAAGATTCTGGAAGGTCGTTCATGTCTGCTGCAATCGCATCATCTGCAATTACTTTAGCCGAACGCTCTAATAATCTTGAGTGTAAGAAGAAAACATCTCCAGGATACGCCTCACGTCCTGGTGGACGACGTAATAAAAGAGATACCTCACGGTAAGCAACTGCCTGCTTAGATAAATCATCAAAAATGATGAGCGCAGGACGACCTGTATCACGGAAGTACTCTCCAATAGCTGCACCTGCGAAAGGAGCATATACCTGCATAGGAGCAGGATCACTCGCATTTGCGGCAACAATAGTTGTATAAGCCATAGCACCTTTGTCTTCAAGTACTTTAGCGATATTTGCTACAGTAGAAGCTTTCTGTCCAATAGCTACATAGATACAATAAACAGGTTCTCCTGCATCGTAAAATTCTTTTTGATTCAAAATGGTGTCAATACAAACAGTTGTTTTCCCTGTTTGACGGTCACCAATTACCAATTCACGCTGTCCTCTTCCTACTGGAATCATCGCGTCAATCGACTTAATACCTGTTTGTAATGGCTCGGTTACTGGCTGACGATAAACTACCCCCGGTGCTTTACGCTCCAACGGCATTTCGTAAGTTTTACCTTCGATGGGTCCTTTCCCATCGATTGGGAATCCAAGTGTGTTTACCACACGACCTGAAATACCTTCACCAACTTGAAGAGATGCAATACGTTGTGTACGTTTTACAGTAGCTCCTTCTTTAACTCCTACAGATGGACCTAATAATACAACACCAACATTGTCTTCTTCCAGGTTCAATACGATTCCTTCTAAACCACTTTCGAACTCTACTAATTCTCCGTACTGTACATTGGCTAGCCCGTATACACGAACAATACCATCACCTACGGTTAATACAGTTCCTACTTCGTCTAATGAAGCATTCGCTTCAAAACCTGAAAGTTGTTGCTTTAAAATTGCTGAAACTTCAGCTGGTTTAACTTCTGCCATTTTATTTTAGATTTAAGATGTTAGATTTAAGACAAAAACCTTTACATCATCTATTACAATTATTTACTTATATACTCGCAGTCCTTCGCTAAAGCTATGGACTATATTGATTTCGAAAATTCTCTTTTAATATTTCCTAGTTGGTTCGCTATACTTGCGTTGTACTGAAGGTCTCCTACACGAAGAATAAACCCTCCAATAATTGACTCATCAATGGTATTTTCAATAGTTACACTATCGCTTCCTGTCATTTCCTTCACTTTGGCTAGTACTTTGCCTTCCAAATCAGCGTTTAACGCCACAGCTGTAGTAACTTGCGCCACTTTTACACCTCTCGATTCGTTGTACAAGTTGACATAACTTTCTGCCACACCACCTAGAATATCCGAACGCTTGTTGTCTATCAATAAATTGATAAGCCCTTTGGTTGTATCGGATTGGTCTTTAAATATAGTTACCAAAGCTTGTTTTTTATCTTCGGCCTTGATAATTGGGCTTTTAAGCATAAGGCGCAGTTCTTTACTTGCGCTTATTGTTCCGTGCACAGATTGCATATCACCAAAGACCACCTCTGTGGTATTCGACTCGTTTGCGAACTGTAAAACTGCTTTTGCGTATCGTATAGCTGCTCTGCTCATATTTCGACTCCGTTCAAATAAGTTGGACGGAAAACTGTTTAATTACACTTAGTTTAGTTTTGCATCACCTAACATCGTCTCAACCAATTTCAATTGTTTGTCTGTGTTAGATAATTCTTCTTTTACTACTTTCTCAGCAATTTCGAGAGATAAAGAAGCTACTTGATTTTTGATATCTGCAATAGCTGCTTTCTTTTCACTTTCAATAGCTGCCTGTGCATTGGTAATCATTTTGTCTGCTTCAACCTTAGCCTCATCTCTTGCGTCGGCCACCATTTTGGCTTTCAATTCGCGAGCGTCTTTCATCATCGCATCTCTTTCTGCTCTTGCTTCTTTCAACAACTTCTCGTTATCAGCTTGCAAGTTCTCCATTTCTCTCTTTGCACTCTCTGCTGATGCTAATGCATTTTTGATTCCTTCCTCACGCTCAGAAACTGCATTTAAAATAGGTTTCCAAGCATACTTTCTTAATAACAGAAGTAATGCAATAAACAATATTGATTGCCAGAAAAAGAGTCCGATCGAAAATTCTCCTAATAATTTTTCCATATTCGCAGTCCGCCGTGGCGGATAACTATTTAATTATACTTGTACGTTTAATCTTTACTGAAATATCTATTTCAGCATAAAATACACCTCCGTAACCAACCGTCACGGCGGTGTATCTTTTTTTTCTGATTAAGCTGCGAAAATCGCGGCGAAACCAATACCTTCAATAAGCGCCGCTGCAATCAACATCGCTGTTTGAATTTTTCCGTAAGCCTCAGGCTGACGTGCGATAGCTTCCATAGCTTTCCCACCAATTTGTCCGATACCGATACCTACACCGATTACCGCTAATCCTGCTCCTACAATAGTTGGAATTGTCATAATATATATATTTAAAAATTAAACATTCAATTTTAATACTTCGTTTAAGTAACAATTAGTTACTATTCCATTTTTCGATAATGCCCAAAACGAAGTCAAAGGACACCCTAATTTCTTTCTATAAGTGTTGTATCTCTCCTTCGTGCTCTTCAGCATGGTCGTGCGATTCACTTGCAAATCCAAAGTACAGTGCCGACAACATGGTAAATATATAAGCCTGTAACGCCGCCACTAGTAATTCAATAAGAGAAATAGCAAACGATAATCCAAATGATAAGGTTCCACCTAACCAACTGTTGAAAACGTAAATCAATCCTAATAAACTTCCCAGTACAATGTGTCCAGCCTGCATGTTCGCATACAAACGAATTAATAATGAAAAAGGCTTAATGAATATTCCAAGTACTTCAATTGGAATAAGAATTATATATAAAGGTATTTTTGCAATCCATGGCATACTGTCTCCTAATGGATCAAAAATGTGCTTCCAGTAATCTTTTGTACCAGTAAAATTAGTTAGTAAGAACGTCATTATTGCCAACGCAGTTGTAATAGCAATGTTCCCAGTTACATTAATTCCAAGAGGAGTTAATCCAAAAAGGTTTAAGAACCACACAAAAAAGAATACTGTCAATAAAAATGGCATATATCTTTTATGTTTCTCCACTCCAATATTAGGAATGGCAATATCGTCTCTAATGTACAATACGATTGGCTCGAAGAAACGTCCAGGACCAGAAGCTATACTTCCATTCTTCACATAACTCTTTGCGAGTCCTCTGAACAAGAAAAACATGATTAAGCCCACTACTATAATCATGAAAACACTTTTAGTTATTGAGAAGTCTAAAGGTTTAACATTAGTGGCGTGGTGATCCTCATCATAAGAGATTTTACCGGTTTGGTCGGTTTCAAATATTTTATAACTGTGCGTATCTAAAGCAAAGTATTTTCCATTGGATTCAACCACCTCTTCTCCGTGATGAAATTTCCCAGAAGAGAATACGTGTAATCCATCAGACCATAGAATAACAGGAAGGGGAAATCCAATGCTGTGATCTTTTCCATCCTCACCTTTATAAGAATACAACGTAAAGTCGTGTGTATCTAAGTTGTGATGTTTTACATATTCACTTACTTCTTTCTTTCTTTCAGCTTTCGCCTCTTCGCTATTATCCATTTTATCTGTACAAGAAAATGTACCAAAAGCGATGGTTAGAATAAAAAGTATTTTAACGAGTGTCTGTTTTTGCATACCGAACAAGTAAATGGTGTCCTTAAAAATCGGTGCAAAAATACTGTTATTACTTAGAAAGAAAAAAGAATTTACATTGTTTTTTTTATTCTGAAATCTACCTGTTAAAAATAGTCTAAGGAGACTGATTATTAAGCTGTTTGGAAAGATAGTACACCTCAAGTATTAAACAGACCGCGTAAGGCACGAAAAACGTTATAAACTCAATAGTTTCCATACTACCATTCTCTTTGTAAGAAGGGTGAAAAACAAGAAAAAAGACCATGAATTTTAATAAACTTCCTGCAAAAAAAATGAAGCCTGCTTGCGCGGAATTCTCTTTCATATTACGTTGTACTAGAAATAAGATAATTGCCGCTAACACAAAATTAACCACATAAGCCAAGATAATTTTATGCGAAAAGAGTGGTTTGTCCTGGGCGTCCAGTGCAAGTAAATGAATACCAAATACAATCGCTAAGGTACCCATTAAGGTAGCTAAGAACTTTATATTTTTATTCATCCGAATTGAGCCTGTTGGTTTGTTTTAGTACAAGAAATAGTGAAATGGCTACCCCAGCTAGTGTGCAAATGATAATGTACATTTTCCCACTATCATTATAAGTGCTATCCAACCACTTCCCTAATTGAACAAAAGCATATATTATTACTCCCATTTCAATGGCGATAGCGCTTAAGGCTGCCCAGCGTTTGAGTCCGCTATTGCCTCTATTTCCCATTCCTTTGTTACTCTGCCTGCTCGGTTGCAGACTTTTTTGCGCGTTGTTGACGATCGTATGGATTGCCCTTGCTATCTAATCCAGTAGAACCTTTTGGCTTGGAACCATGCATGATACAAGAAGCATTAAAGGTAGCTCCAGGCTCAACGGCCAACTTACCAACTACTACTTCTCCTTCTATATGGGCGGTCGATTTTAAGGTTAACGTTCCAGTCACGTCCAAAATACCTTCAAATTTTCCTTCTATATCGGCGTTATCACAAGTAAGTTTACCTATAATTATTCCGGATTTTCCTATAACTACTTTAGAAGGTTTACTAACTGTTCCTTCTACTTTTCCGTCAATTCTGAAAAATCCATCAGAGACAACATCTCCTTTAAGACTTGTTCCTTCATTGATTCTGTTTTGGCTTGCTGATGGTTCCATACTACTTTTCTCTTTTTTGTCTTTCTTTTCTGAAAACATGGGTTAATTATTTTTGGGGATTATCGTTTTCTTCTATGGATGCTCCTCTATTTAAATAATCGTCTAGATTTTTGTGAATCTGAACAATCTTGTAATTGGCTCTTGAAATTTCAAAATAAGGATGGCTTACCTTGTACTCTTTCTTTTCACGAAGTACTTCCGCGAAACCTTTTCCTCCAAGTTGTGTATTTAGTCCATGAATAATCACTAACCGAGTAGACGGGTCGTAATAATCCATAGAAGCCGACATAGTAGAATAATTATAATCTGTGATCGCTTTATTTAAAGTCTCTAACAGCGCAGTTGCACCGGCAGTATCTGCAGCACCAAATTTATAAACCACTTTCCATGCTTTTGCCTCTTCTTCTGGTTCAAATTTATCGAACGCCAATCTAGGTAATACAGTGGCATATATTTGCTGTGCTTGTTTTCCTTCCTCAGACTGCGGATAATTTAATGCTACAAAGTTCAATTGCTTTTTATAAGCCTCATACCCATCCTGTCGGGCGAGCGCAGTTGCTTTTAGCATTTCCAGCTTGGGGACAATTTCATTCCCAGTGTAAATGGTAATATAATCCTCGACCGTTTCAATGACGTATTGGTATCTGGACTTCTCAAATTCTTCGTAAAGCGCCTTGTACTTAAACTCGGGGCTAGACTCATCTGTAGTGAGCTGAGAATTTGGGTTTCTTAAAATTTCGGCATAACGCGAATCTGGATGATTGTTTAGAATATCATTTTTCCATTTTTCGGCTTTGGCTAGGTCTGGTAACTGCTCGTATATTTTGTACAAATTATACTTCGCCGGAAGCACTAAGCGCTCCTCTGGGCCAAAAGTTAACAACTTCTCTAGTCGGTTAGTCGCCAAGCCATACTCGCGGAATTTCTCTTTGTAAATAAGACCCAGCTGATAATAAGCAAAATCTCTATCTCCTGTGATGCTGTCAATTAAGGCTGGTTCTTTCGGGATTTTTGAGAGGTAGGTCTCTGGCTTAAACAATTCGCTTTCGGCAATCACAATCGCTTCGGTAGCATCTCCAACTTCATTGTCGTTTAGGGTATTTTTCTTAGAAGATACTCTCCAGTTATCCTCGAGTTTTCTATTTCCCCAAATTTTACGAAACTCAGATTTTCCATAGGCAACCGTAGTGCTATTGTAGAAGTAAAAAGTTCCTCCTCCAGGATTATCACCCTTTTCTTTGGTGTAAAATTCTTGGTTTTGTATTCTTTCCTGCGCTTCCACACTTGCAATAGAATCTGCCAATGCTTTTGCTTTCAGTTTGGTAGTGTAGTCTGTAAAAAATTGTATTTGCTCTGCTTCAGACATGGCTACAATTCGCAAAATGGAATCGTTGGTGGCCGCGATGTCCTCATATTTGATCACGTCATCCAAATTTTCACGCTTTTTCTTTACGCGTCTCCATGGACGTGTCTTTTCTTCAAGAAAAACGAGTGTACTATCGTAATAAGCTCCAGCCGTTTTATACTCGGCATTGTCAAAATTGATCTCCGCGAGAGTAGAGTAATTGACAGATTGAAGAATTCGATTGTCGTTAAAGGCTCGAATGGACTTGTTGTATTCGATCACAGCGGTGTCGATATTAGCAGTATTTCGATAATAATCACCCTTCGCATTATAAATAAGGTCCAAAAACGGTCTGTTTTCCCTATTTTCTTCTAACTCTACGAGCAACTCTAAAAAAGCAATTTTATCCTGCTTCTCGTAATCAAAGTTGCGCGCTTGGGCAATGTAGGCATTGATCATATAAACCCTAGGGGCCTTTCGGTTAAGGTCAATCACTTCCTGAAAAGCCATATTCGCGCTATCTTTTTGTTCCAGCCTATTATAGATCTGTCCTTTAATGTAAGAATAACGCCCCTTCAATTCATTGTCCTTCACATAAGCGGAAGCCAATTTAATAAGTGGTAATGCGGCTTCTACAGAATCTAAGTTGATATAAGCCTGCGCCATAATTGCGGAAGCATCTGCATTATCCTCATCACTTAGACCTTCATCATCCAATAATTTAGCCAGTTCCTCCAAAGCACCCTCTTCGTTCCCCAATCTAATGTTGGTCTTAGCCTTCCACATTCGTGCTTCGTTGATACTATTACTGGTGGAGTATCTATTCAAAATAAAATTAAAAGCGTCTTGAGACGCAACGAAACGCTGATCGTAATAACGTGCTTTTCCCAACATCATATACGCCTCATCAATCTGTGGATTGTTTTCCTTTCCATCAATATATATAGAGTGTTTCTGGATCGCTTTTGCAGCTTTCTCTTCTGCTCTATTAAAATTGGGGTTGGTTTTATCTCCAGGTTTGGTAAGCTCCTCTTTCAATTCAATGCGTTCCACGGGAAGAATTTCCCAGAAGTTATCTCTATACGAAATGGCTAATTCTCTTTTTCCTTCGTCCAAAGCAACGTCTCCATTATAGAGTGCATTGTATTCTGCAGTAACTGCATGAAAGTTCCGACTTAGAAAGGTGCTTTTCTTTCTCGAGCAGGCTGTGAGAAGTAAAACAGTTAAGAGAAGTATGGTAATGTTTTGTATCTGCTTATTCAAAATTCTTTTGTTTGTATGATACTGTAACTTAATTCCTTTGTTTTTAGTATCTAAAGATAGTAAAGGAAGCGTAAAAATACGTTTCTTTTTCATATATGGTGGGATTTGAGCGAAAATTTGACACGCTTTAGAACCACTTCTAATGCCCGTACAAATTATCCTTTGTATTTTTGCCGAAAAATTTTTTGTTATGAGCGACTTCCACAGTCTGAAAATTTCAGAAGTAAAACAAGAAACCCCGAACGCTGTTTCTATCGCTTTTGAAGTACCCAATCACCTAACCGAAACGTTCCAGTTTAACGCTGGTCAATATATCACTATTAAACATACTATTAGCGGCAAGGAAGTGCGTCGTGCATATTCGCTATGCTCTAGTCCAGAAAGTGGAACACTTCAAGTAGGTGTTAAAAAAGTGGGGGGAGGAACTTTTTCAGTCTATGCCAACGACCATCTTAAAGTGGGCGATATTTTGGAGGTGATGCCGCCTGAAGGAAAGTTTGCATTCGAACCAAAGAATGAAAGCGCCAAAACCTACGGAGGGTTTGCTGCAGGAAGCGGAATTACACCTGTTATTTCTATTATTAAAAGTGTTTTAGTTTCAGAACCTAATAGCAAATTTGTACTGGTTTACGGAAATCAGTCGCAAAAAGAGGCCATGTTTCATTCTGAATTAGAATTGCTGAAAGCGTCTAACCCCGAAAGATTAAAAATAGAATACATCTATAGTCGAAGTCAAGAACTCAATGCCATGCGTGGACGAATTGACAAAAGCGTAGTGAACTACCTGCTCAAAAATAAGTTTGGCGAAATTTCTTTCGATCATTTTTACCTCTGTGGTCCAGAAGCCATGATCAACGAAGTGACCACTACCTTAAAGGGTCGTGGAATTGCTGAAGAAGACATCAATTTCGAACTATTTAGCTCAACAGAAGAAGGGGAACTTACTGAAGTTCACGAAGGAAGCTCGGAGATCACCATTATTTTGGACGATGACAGCGAAACCTTTGTAATGGATCAAAAGTCTTCTGTTTTAGACGCGGTTCTCGAAAAAGGATTGGATGCCCCGTATTCTTGTCAGGGTGGAATTTGCAGCTCCTGCATTGCCCGAATTAAGGAAGGGAAGGCAGAAATGGCGAAAAACCAAATTTTAACCGATTCAGAAATTGCTGAAGGATTAATTCTAACATGTCAAGCACATCCAACAAGTGCGAAATTGGTGATTGATTACGATGATGTGTAGTTAAGCTATCAGCTCTTCAATTTTACTTAAAACCAAAGAAGAAGGAATCGTCTCCATCACATTCTCATATCCCTCTGGAAATTTATTTCCGTAAATAGAAGTTGGGATAAGTGGATATTGCTCTCTGTTGGATATTAACTGATTTCTATTAGGTTGTTGAAAAGGGGTGAAGCCTGCGTATGGGTGGGTGACTCCCCAAAGTGTGATTACTGGAACTCCAAGCATCGCTGCCAAATGCCCGTTGCTACTATCCATAGAGACCATTAGATCCAAATTAGAGATCAGGTCTAATTCTTCTCCAAAGGTAAGCTCACCAGCCACATTGCTTACATTTTCCATGTGTATTTCTAGTTCCTTGAGTTGTTCTATTTCCGCTTTTCCTCCTCCAAACAAAAGCACCCTGTATTTGTTATTGGTGTTGAGTTGGACAATAAGCTCTTTTGTTTGTTCCAACGGATACATTTTGCTTGTGTAAGCGGCAAATGGTGCAATTCCAATACATTTTCTAGGCTCCTTTCCAATAAGATTTAGTAGCCGTGGATTGAGGCGTTTTCTTTCAGGAAAAATATGTTGAGAAAGGTCGAGCGGCCAGTCTAATTTCTTAAAAACCTCTGCATAGCGCTCGTGCATGGATTTCAAAGGAGCTATTTCGGATCCATTTGCTTGAATGAGCTCTTTTTTTTCTGCTCTTCCCTTATCTAATACTGAAATTTTCACTCCTTTAAAAGACAGGAAAAAACACAGTAGTTTAGACCTAATCACATTGTGAAGATCTGCCAAATCCGTGATCCCTATTTTTTTTAACTCACCTGCTAGTTTCCAAAGCCCGAAAAACCCTTTATGGCGACCATCTACCTCTGCCTGAATGAACTGTAGATTAGGAAGATCGGAAAACAAAGGTTTAAATTGATCTCTAGAGAGAACTGTAATTTTTAGTTCGGGATACGATTGTGCCAACACCCTAATTACAGGGACCGTCATAGCCACATCTCCCATAGCTGAGAGGCGTATAATTAGAATATGTCTTTGTTTAGGCATTTTTGATAGGGCATCCCGAGAAATCGGGTCCAAGCCTATTTCTGATTTCTCAAAACAGGATTTAATTCGTCATCATTGTACATTTTCATCTGTTTGTATACCTTCATATACTTCGCACCACTAGAGATGTCGTCTAATAACTGTTGAATAGCCGTGCTTAAGTCTACACGTTGTTCTAGTAATATGTTTAATTTCTTTTCACAAGCAGCTCTGTGAGCATCGTCTGCGTCTTCTCGAGTCGCCTCCTCGTTCATGTGGTAGACTTTCAACGCTAAAATCGAAAGACGGTCTACTCCCCAAGCGGGGCTTTCGGTATTAATCCTCGCATTTTCCTGAACAGTTACGTCTTTGTACTTTTCTAAGAAATAGCTGTCGATGTACTCCACCATGTCGGTTCTATCTTGGTTAGAGGCATCAATTTTTCGTTTCAAGACCAATGCAGCCACCGGATCAATATTAGGGTCTCGTATAATATCTTCGTAATGCCACTGTACAGTATCTATCCAACATTTTCTGTACAATAAATGCTCCAGTAAATGGCTCTCTTTATTGTAAACATTGGTAAACGACTGATACGGATCATCGATGATATGATAGGTGTCTATTACTTCCTGAAAAATTTTATTCGCAGTTTCCGTGAACATAGTATAAGTTTTAAACGACTTTTGGAACTCACACTCCAAAACCTGTGGCAAAGGTATTATATTTTGAAATAAGAATAAGTTACAGAACCAATTTAAAGCTGTGTCGCTTCTAAAGGAATAGCATTGCTATGGGCAGTGAGACAAAAATCCAAAGAAGGGCCTCTCTAAACCATATTTCCGACTTCTTCTCCAAATACGAAGAAATTACTATGGCAGCTGGCACCAGAAAGAATATAAACTCGGCACCTGTCTTTTCCGCAGAAAAAAGGGACACTATAATAGAAATAATCAAAACATAAATCAGAAAATACTGATACGGCCTTTCTTTTCTTGCTTTGGTCTTAATAGTGGCCACTTTGGAGATACCGGCCCAGATAAGCATAGCTCCAATAAACGTTATAAAAACAAGTATTCTTCTTGGGGCATACTCAAAAAAATCGAGTGATGTATCCCCAAGCCAAGCAACAAACCATTGAAAAGAATCATTGACCAGAAAATTTCCCGCAGTTACCATAAGAAATAAGGCCAATAAACCAATTATAGGAATCAAAAAATACCTCATTTTGGTCTGTGGTTTCAGGTACAATGCACCAAAAAGCACCAATAAAAGAAGTAAACTCCAAAAATAGAATATAGATGCTAGGCCAATCCACAAGGAGGCGTCCAACACCTTAATCTCGTTGTTTTTAGAAGAACGCAGGCTAAAAATACGTCGCAAGGCAAGAACCATAAACAGATTTGCAATCACTAGTTTTGGCCTTTCTAAAAGGGCGGGTAACATCATTGCCATGCAGGCAAAAATGAGCACTGCAAAGGAGTTGTTGAGTGTCAATAGGTTTTTCCTGATAATGAAATCCAGAAGAAAACTAGTAGCTAGGAGTATGAAAATAGTTCCAAGAAAATAGCCTGTTTCCAGACCACTCGTTTCATTGGAATACCCTTTATAAAACGCTGCTATTCCGATAAGGAAAACGTACAAGCCAATCAATAAAAATTTTAAAGGGCTAGATTTCCCGAAAAAGCTTGTAAGCATAGCGCATTATTTATATTTTTGCATTGTAAATATACAGATATGTCTTGGAAAGAAACTTTTGAAGGAATACAGTCGATTACAGAAACGCTATTGCTAAACCCTATGGACGGTGTTCGTGCTTTAGAATTAGAGAACTGGACAGCAGCAAATACAGCTAACTGGTTGTTTATGATCATTGGATCGGTTGCCTTTGTTTATTGGATGCTTCAATTGAAGAAATTCAATGATAACAATGAGGAGCAAAGAGAGATCGTTTCTCACTCTTTTCTTGGAGAAGACGTTCAATAAACTACAATCTTTTTGTTGTTATAAAGTAAGGCTAAAGATCAAAACCAATATCGGTTCTATAATACATCTTAGCGAAGGATAGCTCGTCTATGCTTTGGTAAGATTTTTTTAGTGCTATTCTGAAATCTTTATCCAACGAAGTAATCGCTAATACACGCCCCCCGTTCGTTACGACCTCTCCATCTTTCTGAATAGTTCCCGCGTGAAACACAATAGAATCTCCTATTCTTTCTATTCCTGAAATCTTTTTACCCTTTTCGTAGGCTTCAGGATAACCTCCTGAAACTACCATCACCGTAGTGGCTGATCTTGGGTCAATTTCTAAGGTTACTTGATCCAACGTTTGTTTGGCTGTAGCTTCCAACAAATCCACTAAGTCGTTATCAATTCTAGGCAGTACCACCTCCGTTTCTGGATCACCCATACGGACGTTGTATTCGATCACAAAAGGCTCGCTATTCACAATGATAAGACCAATAAACACAAAACCATTGTATTCAATCTCTTCTGCAATAAGGCCATTTATAGTAGGTTTTACTATTCGCTCTTCTATTTTGTTCATTAGAACTTCATCCACGAAAGGAACGGGCGATATGGCTCCCATACCCCCTGTGTTTAATCCCTTATCCCCTTCTCCAATACGTTTATAGTCTTTCGCGGTTGGAAGAACTTTATAGTTTTTCCCGTCGGTTAAGACGAATATGCTTAGTTCAATTCCATCTAAAAATTCCTCTACCACCACTTTTTCACTTGCGGCTCCAAACTTAGAATGAGAAAGCATATTCTCTAACTCTGTTTTGGCTTCGCTTATGTCGTTAATAATAAGCACACCTTTCCCTGCTGCCAGGCCATCGGCTTTCAATACATATGGAGGTGAAAGGGTCTCTAAAAATTGTTTTCCTGCTTCTACACTCTCTTTGGTGAAAGCCATATATGCAGCTGTTGGAATGTTATGGTGCATCATAAACTCCTTTGCTCTCTGCTTACTTCCTTCCAATAAAGCTCCTCTTCTGGAGGGACCAATGAGCAGAATATTCTTGAGTGCGTTATCTCCCTTGAAAAAGTTGTAGATTCCTTGTACCAAGGGATCTTCTGGCCCCACTACCACCATCTTAATTTCGTTTGCCAGCACACATTGCTTGATTGCCTGAAAATCGGTTACCGAAAGTTTCACATTATTTGCTATAAAGGAAGTCCCGGCATTTCCGGGTGCCACAAATAACTTTTCGCAGCGTGGGCTTTGAGACAGTTTATAGGCAAAAGCATGTTCACGTCCGCCAGATCCAAGTACAAGAATATTCATATTAAGAGGTTTTTATGCCTTACAAAAGTACTTTATTTTTCAGCGGGGACAAGAATTGGTTGGGTTAAAAAGTAGCTAATTTTGTAAGAGCCTTGGAGAGGGAGTTTGGTTATATTTGTACTTTAGTTAAAAATCACGCCCATTGAATTTATTTGAACTTACGCTAAAAATGAATGGTTTTCCAGTAGGAGAGGCGAGAGAGGAGTTGCTTAAAATTCAGGCTATTTCTAACAACGACTACGCTTCTCATATAGATCTAAAAAAGGAAGAACTTATTGATTTTCACTATTCACAAAACAGTTTTTACAAAGAATTTATTGGAGACGAGAAAATAAGAAGCTGGACAGACGTTCCGGTAATGACTAAAGCAGATCTGCAACGCCCATTAAAGGAGCGCTTATCCAAAGGTTATTCCGAAAAAACGGTATATGTTAATAAGACTTCGGGTTCTAGCGGACATCCATTTATATTTGCCAAAGACAAATTTTGCCATGCCCTAACTTGGGTGCGCGTGATGGATCTTTACAAAAAACAGTCTATTGATCTTGGATCTTCTTTGGAAGCGCGATTTTATGGAATTCCGTTAGACACTTTCGGATACCAGAAGGAGCGACTCAAGGATAGGTTAGGGAGTAGGCATCGGTTTCCGATATTTGATCTTTCCGAAGAAAAAATGGAACAATTCTTAAAAACCTTCCGAAGAAAAAAATTCGATTATATTAATGGATATACTAGTTCCATTGTCCTTTTCGCGAAGTTTCTAAGTTCAAAAAATACCATTCTCACTACCATTTGTCCTACTTTAAAAAAATGTATTGTTACCAGCGAAATGTTGTTTGAGAGCGACCAAAAACTATTAGAGCAATGGCTGGGAGTCCCCATCATCAATGAATATGGCGCTAGTGAATTGGGTGTCATGGGGTTTACCAATACTGAAGACCGTTTTTCATTGAACACTGAAACCTTATACATCGAAATTTTAGATGATTACAACAATCCAGTGCCTCCTGGAACTTCTGGTAAAATTGTGGTGACTGGATTGTACAACAAAGCACATCCTATGATTAGGTACGAAATTGGGGATTTCGGTATTCTTTCCTCTGGCGGATCTTCCAAAGACCAAGCCATCGAAAAACTCATTGGAAGAACCAACGATGTCGCTGTCTTAAAAGGAGGAAAGCAAGTTCCCGGGCTTACGTTTTATTACGTTACTAAAAGTGTTATAGAAGAAGATGGAAATGTAAAAGAATTTATCGTTGAGCAAAACGATTTGGAAACATTTACAATTGTGTATGTTTCTGAAAAGGAACTCACCTCAACAGATTTCGAAAAGATTCAAAAAGCTTTGGAAACTTACGTTGGTGGGGATCTTCAAATTGTTTTTAAAAAAGTAGAAGTGCTTAACCGAACCAAGCGTGGAAAGCTAAAACAGTTTATTAAGCTGTTTTAATTTCGGTACTTCATAAAGCCATAATACATCCAACAGATCATAAAGTAAGCCGATTTCAGTACAGATAAGTTCTCTACATTTCGATAGAAGTACCATTGCGAGCGCAGCAAGTTCTTCTTATTTCTAGAAAGTGAATCCTCCCGTATGCGATAGATGGCTTTGGGTTCCAAAATACCTTTGGCGTAAGGAATCTCCTTAAGATATCGCAGCCAGAGGCCCATATCTTGTCTCTTACGCACCAGGGGCATTTCTTTCTTACCTAGTTCGCTGATATCGACAAAGGCTGTTAAACAGCTAATAGAATTTGATTTAAGGATGTCTGTATAGTTGACAATCTTTGGCACAATAAAATCTGAATACACAAACTCCAGTGCTTCGTTGGATCTTCTATAAGACGAATACACAAATGGAACTTTCGAGACTTCTATTTCCTTAATACTATTTTCAATAAAATCAGGAAACCAGATATCGTCGCTATCAATGAAGGTCATGTAAATCCCAGAAGCTTCCTTTATGCCTCGGTTTCGTGCGATAGCGCTCCCAGCGTTCTGTTCTAGTTGCATAAATTTTATGCGCGAATCTTGGTTAGCAAGTCTCTTAACCAACTCCACAGTTCCATCTGTAGAGCCATCGTCTACTATGAGATGTTCCCAATTAGAATGTGTTTGAGATCTGATAGACGCAATGGTCTCTTCAATATACTTTTCAGAATTATAGGTTGGTGTGATAATGGAAACCAGCCTTGAGGCGATATTAGTAGGCTTTTTCTTCACCTCTTAGCGCGTTAAATATTGTTTGAAATACAATTTTTAAATCGAGAAACAGTGACCAGTTTTCTAAATAAAAAATATCGTATTTCACTCTATTGATAATATGGCTGTCATCTTCTACTTCTCCTCTATAACCACTCACTTGAGCCAAGCCGGTAATACCCGGTTTTATGAAATGACGTACCATAAATTTATCTATTCGCTCTGCATACATTTCGGTATGGCTAACCATATGCGGTCTCGGACCTACTACAGACATCTCTCCTTTTAATACATTGATGAATTGTGGTAGTTCGTCGATACTTGTTTTTCTTATTATCTTACCAATTCGGGTAACCCTTGGATCTCCTTTTCGAATTTGGTGCAAGTGCGCTTCGGGATTGGGTTTCATGGATCGAAACTTATAGCAAAAGAATTCCTCATAATCAAGGCCATTTCTCTTTTGCTTAAAGAAAACAGGGCCTTTGGACTCCAATTTAATAATGATCGCAAGAATTGGTGTTAACCAAGAAAGGAGGCCAATAATAACCATAAGAGACATCACAATGTCGAACGATCTTTTTACCAATTTATTAAAGGGTTCATCAATGGGAATTTTTCTCATTGAGAGGATAGGTAGTACTCCGTAATATGAAAAATCCAGTCGTTTAGAGTAAATCTCTTTGTTATCTGGAAGAAATTTTAGAATCTTTAAATTGTTGTCTGCAAAATCGATTAGTTTTATAAGGCTATCGTTGTCGATTTCTGCAACAGAAGAGTAGATTTCATCTATATTATTTTCGGTAATATAGTCGAAACACTCTTCAATACTTGTGCTTTCAAGGTCAAAAGTTTGCTTCAACTTATATCCGTATTCAGGTTTACTTTCGAACCATGCTCGTAACTGATCTGTCTTCTGGTTAAGTCCAATAATAACCACTCTTCTAATGTTTCCTCTAAAGAGTCGGCGGTAATTTTTCAGCAAAAAGAAAATCACCACTTTTGCAATGGCAATACTCGTCATGGTTGAGAGTATGTAGAGAATTGTAGTGAGAGGATCTGTCTCTAACTCGTGGTAAAAGCCGAAAAAACTAAATACAATAAAAATAAAGAACACTCCTTGCATTCCCACCATGGACAAGATTTTGGCAAGGTGCGTAAATCTATAAATCTCATAGAAGCTTGTACGAACCGATAAGATAACCCATACCACTGAGATAAAGATGAAATAATTGAGAAACGGAATCGTCTCTTTAAAGTAATAAAATGCCCATAAATGGATAATACATAGATCGATGACGTACGAAATAGGTCGTAAAAATCCGGAGTATCTTCCTGTTTTAAATATCATGATTTATTAAAGCCTATTATGCTTTGAAAAGTCTTTGTGTTCACTTTTAAAAAGTTCTTCTTGAGTCAAACCTTTAAAATATTGGTAGGTGGTTTTCATCCCCTCCGCTCTTGATACTTTGGGCTCCCACCCCAGTATTTCTTTGGCTTTCGAAATATCTGGTTGCCTTTGTAATGGATCGTCTTTAGGAAGTTCTTTAAAGATAATCTTTTGATCGGTTCCTGTTAGCTTTATAATTTCCTTAGCAAAATCGAGAATAGTAATTTCATTCGGGTTTCCAATATTTACAGGAAGAGAATAGTCACTAAGCAATAAACGGTAGATTCCTTCTACCTGATCATCCACATAACAGAACGATCTAGTTTGGAGACCATCTCCAAAGACTGTAAGGTCTTCACCCCTTAATGCTTGTCCAATAAAGGCGGGGATTACTCTTCCGTCGTTAAGCCTCATTCTGGGGCCGTATGTATTAAAAATACGGACAATTCTAGTTTCTAGACCGTGAAAACGGTGATAAGCCATTGTAATAGACTCCTGAAATCGTTTAGCCTCGTCATACACTCCTCTTGGCCCTATGGTATTTACATTTCCATAATATTCCTCTGTTTGCGGGTGTACCAAGGGGTCACCGTATACTTCTGAGGTAGAAGCTATCAAAATACGTGCATCCTTTTCTTTTGCTAATCCAAGAAGGTTGTGTGTGCCTAACGATCCTACTTTTAAAGTCTGAATCGGTATTTTCAAATAATCTATCGGACTTGCGGGTGAAGCAAAATGTAAAATATAATCGACATTACCTGATACATGCACAAAAGTAGTAACGTCATGATTATAGAATTCAAAGTCTTCCAATGGGAACAAGTGCTCAATATTTCGAATGTCCCCGGTGATCAAATTATCAATCCCCACAACACGGTATCCTTCTGCTATAAAGCGATCACATAAATGAGATCCCAAAAATCCTGCAGCGCCTGTAATTACAATTCTTTTCTTCATGCTTTAGCGGTATTATCTTCCTATGGAAACGTAGGTGAAGCCTTCATGTTCCATTTCATCCACGTCGTACAAGTTTCTTCCGTCGAAAATAACGGGCATTTTAAGTGCTCCTCTTAGTTTATTTAAATCTGGTGTTCTGAAAATGCTCCATTCGGTACAAATAAGTAAAACATCCGCACCTTCTAAGGCACCATACATATTGGTTGCATATTTCAATTTATCTCCGAATCTTCTTTCTATGTTTGGCATAGCCTCAGGATCAAACACCGAAATATTTGCTCCTTGTTCTAACAGGCCGTTCATCATATAGATAGAAGGAGCCTCTCTAATATCATCTGTTTCAGGCTTAAAAGCCAATCCCCAAACAGCAATCGTTTTTCCTTTAAGATCTCCATTAAAATGACCAATTATTTTCGGAAGAAGTATAGTTTTCTGTTTTTCATTAACCTCTATAACCGAATCTAAGATTTTAAAATCATAGCCTTCATCTCTACCTGCTTTCTGTAAAGCTTTTACATCTTTCGGAAAGCAAGATCCTCCATATCCAATTCCGGGAAAGAGGAAACGTTTCCCAATTCTAGAATCTGTTCCCATTCCTCGTCGCACCTTATCTACATCTGCCCCTACTTTCTCACAATAGTTAGCAATTTCATTCATGAAGGTAATTTTAGTCGCTAAAAACGAGTTTGCAGCATATTTCGTGAGCTCTGCAGACTTTTCGTCCATAACTATTACTGGGTTTCCCGAGCGTACAAATGGCGCATAGAGTTTCTCCATCAGTTTGGTCGCTCTATCACTGCTAGATCCAACTACGATTCTTTCTGGCTTTAGGAAGTCGTCTACCGCAAAACCTTCTCTCAAAAATTCTGGATTAGAGACAACGTCAAATTCACAGTTCGCGTTTTCTGCAATCGCCTTACGAACTTTTTCGGCAGTTCCCACTGGAACCGTGCTTTTATCAACAATTACTTTGTACTCTTTAATTTTGTTTCCAATTTGTTGAGCTACACCGAGTACATAGGATAAATCTGCAGAACCATCCTCGTCCTCTGGTGTTGGCAAAGCAAGAAAAACAATGTCCCCATGTGCAAGGCCCTCATCCAAAGAAGTTGTGAATTGCAATCTATTTGCCTTAATATTCCTTTCAAAAAGTACATCTAAATGAGGTTCGTAAATGGGTACTGCCCCGTTTCTCATTTTCTCTACTTTCTCCGCATCAATATCAACACAGATCACATCATTTCCAGTCTCGGCAAGGCATGTTCCTGTTACTAATCCAACATATCCTGTTCCAATTACAGCTATTTTCATCGATTCGTTTATTTTCTTAAAAGCTCGTAGGTGCTTTCCAAATTTTGTATATTATTTAAAATATTGAAGTGCTCATCGAAACGTTTTTTGGCGTTTTCTTCGAATTTCTCCCTCAATTCATCGTTATCTAAGAGCGCAAAAATACGATTTGCCATCATTTCTACCGAATTATCTTGAATAACATATCCATTAAAATCATCTTTCACCAAATCTCTATTTCCATCGCTATTTGTTACTACACAGGATTTGCCAAGACATAGCGCTTCGATCACGGAATATGGAAGGCCTTCATAGCGAGCAGTAGATATATATAATCTAGACTTTTTAACAATTGAGAATATCTTTTCTCTTTCTATCCAAGGAATAAGGGTGATGTTATTCTCCAGCCCATATTCTTTAGTTAATCTTTCGACATTTTCTTTATTCGGGCTATATTCTCCTACGCCCATTATCACCAAGTGGATTTCTGGTTTCTTTATAGCGATCGTCTTTACTACTTCAATCATCATTTCAATATTCTTTTGAAATGATGGACGACCAACGGTACAAATAAAATCTTTAGGCAATGAAATATTATGGGCTATTAGCTCTTGTTCAGAAATAGGTAAAATACAATTGTTAAAGAGTAAAGCTCTCTCTCTTTTATAACCCACTTCCTTTATTCCTCTATCTCTTTCAGAGTTAGACGATGCTAATAGAAAAGAGTTAATTCTTTTGAATACTTTTTCGATTGTTAAAAAGACACTTCTTTTAAACCCTTTTGGTTCACTGAGGTAAGAATAGGCCTGAGGCGTGTGCAGCACATTTACTTTATGAAAAATAGACGCCGCCCTTGCAATAATCCCTCCTTTTGCGCTATGGGCATGTATAATGTCTGGGCGTTCCCTCTTTAAAATCTTTATAGTTTCTCGAATAGATTTTAGATCTTGAATTAAATTAACTTCTCTATTGATAGGTAATTTATATTCTTTCAGGGCCTCTCCATTTTTATTTACGAAAGGCTTCTTTGTATCATTAATACCATGAATGATGATACTATCAAAACGATCTGGGTCTAAGTTTCCCGAAATTAAACGTAATGAAACGTCTACTCCGCCTACTGAATGTAATATATGTGCTACTTTAAGTTTAGTCATGCTTGAGTAGTTTCATTTTTTTTAGAAACCTCCTTAGTTTTAGGGTAAATAATTAAAATAATGATGATTGCAAAAATATACGCCCCTATCTGTCTATGAAAAAAGCTCTCAATAAAAGCAAACGCTATGATGGAAAGGACAGCTGCCATTTTAAAATAAGACGTCCTATTTCTAATAAACATAAAACCCAATAATATTATAAAAAGAGCGCCGGCAAGGAGCCCACTACTTATTATAAAATCAACGAATAGATTATGCGGATTGAATCGCTGTTCTACAAAATATTTTCTTCGCTCACTCTGTTGTATTTTTTCTTGGTAACAGTTTGCTAGTTTATCTTTAACATTGTAAAATCCATTTCCAACTAACAGCGCTGGATCTTCCTTAAAAATAGCATAATTGCACTCCCATATCACCACTCTGGGTTCCCATTTGCTCGCTAGTTCAATGTAAGAAATCTTACCTTTTTGTGTGCTATGGGTAAAAAAGAATCGTTCATTGAGGTTTTTATTTAGCATAAAAGAGACCAAGACAATTCCTACTATGCCTATGAAAAACAAGAGGTACTTTTTTCTGTTTTCAGTATAAAACATCTTTAGAAAAAATAACACAATCAATAATAGAATAGCAATCCGGGATGAAATCAATAAAACGAAAGCTACACATAGCACAATATTTGCAAAATACCACTTATTGTAATCGTTATATTTTTCTCCGATTAGGCCAATAGACGCAATAATGCTTATCACGCATAAAAACCCTAAATAAAGTCGGTCAATTATAAGAATATCGTTTATAACAGAGCCACTCGAAAAATTAAAGACTCCTTCTTCCATATAGAACCAATAGAGATTATATAGACAAATAATAATGCAGACTAATACAGAAACAATAAGTGTCTTTTTAAGATTTTCTGTCTTTTCCAGTGGGATGAAAAGTACGATAAGCAGAAGAGATGAAGCGATTTTTTTTAAGACAACAACATCTCTAGTCATCTCATGATAAAAAAAAGTATTAAAGGCAATTAAGGTAACCAATCCCGCAAAAATTATTATTTCTTTCTTTAATAATTTCGCAAAATCTTGTTTAGTAACAGCAAAAGGAAAACTTACTAATAATGCCACCAAAATAATGTTAGGTACTGCTGTTGCGTATTTGTCCAGAGGGATTACAAAGCAGAAAGATAAAAACAAGTAAGGATACAGGCTCTTTATTAAAACTCTCATAACTAATATTGGTTCCTAATTAGTGTTTTCATTATTTGCGAAATTTCTTTTTTAAAAATGTGGTTGCGCTTCTTGGAAAAAAATAAAGAACAGCGGACCGCAACCAACCAATAATAGGATATACTCCTAAATAAAAGTTCTCCTGTATTACTAATAACCTGTTTTTTACCTGAAGCTTTCTTTTTGTAGTTGAAATGGAATGTGATTCTACTACATAATCCATTAAAACTTCAGGTAGGTTTTCAGCCTTAAAGTGTTTGATTACGTTAAAAAAGAAAGCATAATCTTGAGATGCTCTTCTATATTTGTATGGATAATTACCCACGGTATGAATAATTTCAGCATAAAAAACAACCGACGGATTTAAAAACATACTGTTGAGATACATTTTCTTTTTAATTTCTTCATAATCTGTAGGAAATTTTAACATATGTAAAAATTTGCCTTTTTCATCCACAACTCGTGCCCATGTACCTAAAAGTTTTACATCCAGATTCTCAGAAAGGTACTGGAGTTGTTTTTTATACTTTCCCTTATAACAAAGATCACCGCAGTCCATGCGGCCCAAAAGTTCATAGTTCATTCCTTGTGCCAACTCTAGCGCGCGATTCGCAGCAACACCTACCCCTTGATTTGTTGGCAAGTGATCAAAGTATATATCACCACTTTTGAAAATATTTCTAAACCTCTCCTCATCTAGGGCCTCATTACTTCCGTCATCAACCACCAAAATATCAACTTGAAAGTCCTCTTCAATAGATCGTAATGAAGCTTCTAAACCGTCTGGGTAATTATAATGGGCTATTAATATTAGAAGTTTCTTTTTCATTATTTCTATGTTGCTAAGATAAAAATGTTTTCGTCCTGTCCTTAGTGTAAGTGTAGGAAACCGCCAATAAATTCCATGCAATAGTGCTAATTGCCGTTGCCCAAGACGCACCCTCCATTCCATATTTAGGAATCAAGATCCAATTGAGGCCAAAATTCACTAACAATCCCACAAAAAGTATGCGTTGTAATATGCTTTGTCTGCCAGTCATGTTCATATACACAGCTACAGGTCCGCAAAAAACATTAAATACATGGCCTAGTAATAGCCAAAGGAGTGCTGTCTTAGCTAAAACGTAATCGTTTCCGAATAAGCCTAAGAAAAAACTTGGAAAAAACCCTAATATTAGGAAAAGAGGTATGCTTAACCCAACCATCAATCGAGTATTAGTCTTTATAAGCTTTGAAAGTTTTTTGAATTGCTTTCGTTCATAAATTTCTGCAATTTTAGGGGCCAATACTGCGCTCACCGCAAATAAAGCCATGGAACAAACTGTAACTAATTTTACAGCAATCGAATAGTAAGCCACCGTTTCGAAGCTTTCAAACTTACTGAGCAAAATAATGTCGACGCTCTGCATAAGGAAATAAGCTACTGCGCTCAAGGCCATTGGATACGATCGCTTCAAGATGCTTACATAATTATACTTCTTTATTCCCTCGGACACGGTATATCTATTAAACATTACAAAGACGACTATAGTCGAAATCATAGACAATACCACAAAACCGAAAAGATAAGCTTCAATGAGCAGTTCTGGTTGCGCGGTAATGTATAGCACAACAGTAAATAGAAGAAAAGGTGAATATCTAAAGATATTTCTAAACAATTCAGATAACAATGTTCTATTAAGTCCTCTCATGGTATCTATGTTAAGCATAGTAAGGGCGAAAAAAAACAAAGTCAAAACTAATTTAGAGATTAAACTAGCAGCTTCTGGTTTGTCGAAAAATTTATTTACCCAATTTTCATTTAAAAAAAAAGAAAGAGCAAAACAAAAAAGAGCAACACACGCTATAATGACGACCATCTTCGTGTAGGTGTTTTTAAGAGAACCCAAAGAATTCGATGCTTTTAAAACACCTGAATAATATATAATTCCTTGATTGGTCCCCAACATAGTTAACCCACCAATAATCAATAAAAATGATCGCACGAAATCGTACTTACCGACCAAATTGGCTTCAAAATTATTGGTTATAAAAAGTGAGAGGGCGAAAAAAAAACCTACACCGAAAACTCTCAATAAAAGGACCTTAAACCCTTTGTTTGAAAACAACCCAATAACTCCATTTCGCAAATAATCAACCTTCATCTTTCTTATAATTGATAACAACCTTAGAGTTTCTCATCATACTCAATAATAGAGCTAAATGAATCCAAAACCCAAAATTTCGCATACTATCTACTTTTAGCCAATTCAGTAAAATCCCCGTCATTGCAATAATAATAACTATTGATATGAGATATCGATCGTCATTCTTTAAGACAAACCTAAACGCAATAATGAAGATGAATACAAGAAATAACAAAAACAAAAGGGTTCCAATGATACCCGTTTCAGCTAGTAATCGAGTATAAATATTATATCCCGGAGGGAAAGATGGATTGTCTTTATTGAGATATTTTAATCTAAACTCCCAATTTCCAACCTTAGCCCAATTGGGGTACTTCTTCTTTGCTTCAAAGCTCTGTTGACCGTAACCCACTCCCAAAATAGGATGCTCTTTAAACACTTCAAAATTAGCGCTCTGTATTCCAAAACGAGAGCGATTAGAAATAGCGTGTTCACTATCTGTTAAATCGAAAGAAGTCGCCTTTTCAATTAAATAGGTGGAAATCTTTCTTCCTGAGGCAGCATCTGCAGTCACCGCCAATACTATACTTACAATCGAAATGTAAAATACCAACTTATGGTATTTTACCTTTCTTACCAGGAAAATACCAAATACCAAGGTCTGGCACACAATTATGAATAACCCAGCTCGAGAACCAGAAAACAATGCCAAAACAACCACAGCAAGACCTGGTATAAATCTCTTTAAGCCCTTCTCAGTAAATACATAACTGAACATCCATCCAGCGACCGTAAATAAATAGGTTGCCAATGCTGGAGTTTCAAAAGTAACGGAAGATATTCTCTTTAGACGATAATCCATTTTTGCTTGAGTAAAAGGAAAATAATCGAATAACGAAACCGCACTCCTTAAGAAAAGCAAATTCAATTTCACAATCAAAATCTCCAAAAATGCATACGCCCAGACCACAATAAAACTATATAAAAAAACGCGTCGAATAAGTCGAAACAACTTCTCTGCGCTATACTTCCTGAAAACATTATAATAGGTAAGCATAAAAAAGAAGGAAGAAGCCACTAATGCCGCAAATTGACGTATAAAACGCATCGAACCAGTGGTTCCTTTGAAGTAATAGTCTTTAATTGAAGGGTAATTTAATAGGGTTGTTAAAAGAAAGAACACTAAAATTACCAACAACAGCTGGAACAAGGGGTTTTTATATGGAATATAGATTTTCTTGCTTAGTATGGAGGTATATACCAGAATAAGAATAGCGGGAATTAAAAAGATAACAGGAGCTTCTCTCGAAAATTCGCCTAGAAAAGATATAGGTTGGTAGGAACTAAACGGTATAAAAAATATAGAGAGTAGAACTAGAAAAATGCCAAGTTTCTCCAGTTTGGGTGTATTCACAACAAGCTCCGAATTATTCAATATTTCAATTTTAGTCTATGAATTTATCATTCCAATAGGATATATCTACACCAAAATCTCTAGACAATTTTTCAACATCGTTTTTCAAGACATTTATCAAATATTCCTCAGCCTTAGGGTCTATAGGTGGAGTAGGTTCCTTGTACTTCTTAATTAGTTTAATTTTTGCCTTCTTAATAGGTGTTCCTATAGGAATCCATTTTTTAATATTGCTCTTTAATTTGCTCTGTCTAAAAATAAAGTTAGTCACTATGTTTTTTTTATAAACACCTCCTGGGTTAAATTGAGTGTTGAGCGACTCTGGACGAAAATCCCTGCTAACAGACAAAAATGAGTAAAGATCATCAATACCTTTATTGGGGTTTTTAATAAACTCTTCGAAAGTAATAATTAGCACTTCATCGAAACTTTCTTTTAATAATTTTACTTTATCGTAATAGCTTGAGTTAAAACGGTAATACCAAAAATCTCCATAGCCCATTTGTCTTCGTTCAGATTCTAGTTGCAGGGCTTCATAGAAAGGCTGAGTTTCTCTATCCTCTCTTCTTAGATGTAGATAATTAGAATAAGCTCTCTTTACGGGGTCTCTGAGTAAAACTATCACCTTGGTATCATTACCTAAAGTTTCTTTAATTTTAGGAAACACTTCAGGGTAATTTGCATAAGAAGGAGAAGCATCTCCTATCATTTTTTGATTCTCCACATCTTCGTAATGCTTTTGATAGGAAGAAAAATCACCAACGTGGAATTTCTTTATCTCGAGATCACCCTTTCCTTTATTTTGTTTCGATATAATATCATATGTAAAATAATGGAGCTCCTTTTGATCGGGCATAAATATTTCAGGATGTTCCTTCAGATAATAATGCAATGAGGTCGAGCCACATTTTGGGAAACCGGCAAGAATAAAATTAGGAAGCTTCATACATTTAGGATTCTACAGCCAATCTCCTTGCTTTTGTAAACATTTCTTTTATGAAAAAGAAGAAGCAATAGAGGAAAATTAAAACAATTGGTAGTAATAATCTCTTTTTATGCTTAAGACTAGTGATTGGAACAGTACTTGGCGTATTTACAAGTTGAACTACATTGTTATATTTCAACAGTTCCCTGTTCAAATCTTCATTCTCTTCTAGTAGATCTGTTTTTCCATCAACTAAATCTGCCAAATTAGTATAGTTTTGGGCGTTAAAAGTGATCTGGCCACTCTCTGGCTCTGATCCCTTAATTGCCTTAGCGCTATTTTCTAAAATTCCATCTATTAGATCAATAGTTTTTTTATTTGCTGCAATTTTGGCCTTTGTATCCTTTATGGCAATCACCTTTGTGTCGTTATATAACTTGTTATTATTTAGGTATTCAATCACTTTTTTCAGGGTACTTTCATTTCCATAAGGAGTTGTATATATCACCAATCTATGATATTTATATTCATTGAAAAACACTTCTGAAAGAAGTAAATCATCCACAAAATCCGTCTGTGCTAAAAATTCATTAAGGTTTCGATTATACGATCTTGGATTTTCAAGTATTTCAAGGATGTTTACCACAGGTTCAATAGCAATTCCTAAAATTTCTCGGTCTTCATATTTGAAATTGTTTTTTACCAAAAATGCCGAATCTCCCTGAATACTCTTATCTCTAAGCAAACTAAGAGACTCGTATACGTAGTTAGTGCTCTTAAAATTTGTTTGAATAATAAGTGTCGAACTATTATTTGGTTCAACAGAGTTTTGCCAAAAATGGCCTACAACAATACCTGTTAAACAAATTGCTGCAAGTGCAATCCAATGTTTTATTACAAATTGAACTCCTCGGTAACACCAAACCAAAAAACTGTGATACAATTTCTTTATTTGCTTTCCGACAAAAGCCAAATCTATTTCATCTGTATTATTTTCTGTCATGATAAAAGGGATTCAAAAATTCATTTTTAGTGAAGATCTATTACTAGATGTGAATTATGTAAAAGGGTTGCTGATAAATTACTTCTTTTTAATGTCCAATTTGAGTGATCAGAGTAAAAACAGTTCTAACCTAATCAAAGTTGATCAATTAACCTTTGTAAACTCCGCTCCCAATTGATAATTTTAACAGGGAACGTTTTCCTGAACTTCTCCAAACTTAACTCGCTATAAACGGGTCTAGCTGCAAAAGTACGGTAATAGTCGGTTTTTACAAGATTTACAGTTTCTATTTCTTCTGTAAATTCGAAAATTGCTTCTGCAAAATCGAACCAAGTTGCTTTTCCTTTATTACTGAAATGATATAAACCATAATTTTCACTTCTAGAGGTAACAATTTTTAAGATAGTAATGGCGAGATCATTTGCGTTGGTTGGAGTTCCCGTTTGCTCGGTGGTAATTGTCAAGTCTTTTTTCTCTTTAGCGAACTTCAGCATAGAGTTAAGAAAGTTATGCCCGTACTGCGAGTACAACCAAGAAGTCCTAAAGATGAAATACTTACTACAAAGCTCTCGAATATATTGCTCCCCTAACAGTTTAGAAGCGCCATAAATATTTATTGGATTAGGAACATCCTTTTCATTATATGGGGTCGTCTTTTTACCATCAAACACATAGTCTGTAGAAATATGGACAAGCACCGTATTGGCTTCTGAACATGCTTCTGCTAGATATTTAACCCCTTCTGCATTGGTTAGAAATGCATTCTCACTGTCAGATTCTGCCTTTTCAACATTGGTATAGGCGGCAGTATTAATGCAATAATCAAACGTATAGGTATTAAAAAAATTCTGAACAGACGTTTTGCTTTGTAAATTTAATAATTCCTTTTGAACAAAAGTGATCTCTAATTCTAAGAATTGAGCCGCTGCATCCTTAATGCAAGAAGCCAATTGCCCTTTTGCGCCAGTTACCAGTACTTTTATCATAATATGAAATCTTCAAAAGTAGGAAGTTCTAGGTCTTTCTCCGAGATTATCAACTTATCATGCGGTATGCGCCAGTCTAAGCTTAAAGTGGGGTCGTTATAGATAATTCCTCCCTCACTTTGTTTGTGGTAATAGTTATCGCATTTATAAGAGAAGGTAGATTTTTCAGACAACGTAACGAAGCCATGGGCAAAACCCCTAGGAACAAACAGCTGTAGATGATTTTGATCATCCAATTCTATGGAAAAATTTTGTCCAAAAGTTTCCGAATTCTTTCTAAGATCCACTACTATATCCAATACTCGTCCAGAAATCACCCGTACCAGTTTGGCTTGCGCCATTTCTCCTAACTGAAAATGTAGTCCACGCAAAACACCATACGAAGACTTAGACTGGTTATCCTGAACGAAGTCTACATCAACACCAGATGCTTCTCGGAATACTTTTTTATTGAACGTTTCAGAAAAAACACCGCGTTCATCTTTAAAAACACTTGGTTTCAGTATAAAACAATCTTTGAGGGGAGTAGGTTTGATTTCTAACATTACTTCAACTGCATTAAGTGCTTACCGTATCCACTTTTAAGAAGTGGCTCTGCTAATTTTATTAATTCATCCTTCGAAATATAGCCCATTTCATATGCAGCTTCTTCAATAGCGCCAATTTTTAATCCTTGTCGCTCTTCGATTACCTCGACAAACTGCGCTGCCTGCATCAAAGAACTAAATGTTCCCGTATCTAACCAAGCCGTTCCTTTATCTAAAATACTCACTCGTAATTTTCCTTGCTGAAGATAAACATTGTTTACATCTGTTATCTCGAGTTCCCCGCGAGCGCTTGGAGCTATGTTAGCCGCCACTTCTACGACACTATTATCGTAAAAATATATTCCAGGAACTGCGTAATTAGATTTCGGATTATCTGGTTTTTCTTCTATTGAAAGTGCTTTCCCTTGCTTATCAAATTCTACAACACCGTATCTCTCCGGGTCTAGAACATGGTAGGCATAAATAATTCCTCCATCCGGATCATTATTACTTTGAAGAAGTTCTTTTAATCCACTTCCGTAAAAGATATTATCTCCTAAAATTAGTGCTACTTTGTCATCTCCTATGAAATCTTTCCCTATTATAAAGGCCTCTGCTAGTCCGTTGGGATCTTCTTGTTCTGCATATTGAAAATTGCAGCCAAATTTTTCGCCATTCCCCAGAAGCTTTTTGAAAAGGGGCAAGTCTTGAGGGGTAGAAATGATGAGTATCTCTCTAATCCCCGCATGCATCAAAGTGGAAAGAGGGTAATAGATCATTGGTTTGTCGTACACCGGCATTAATTGTTTGCTCACCGCAAGGGTAAGAGGGTGTAGTCTTGTTCCGGATCCACCGGCTAAAATAATTCCCTTCATATCGTTAGCTTAAAGTCGGTCTGTATGTTCTAAATACCATTCAATTGTTTTCAAAATACCACTTTCGAAATCCTCTTTGGCCTTCCATCCCAAATTTTCTTCAATCTTGGATGCGTCAATGGCGTATCTAAAGTCGTGGCCTGGTCTATCTGTTACAAAAGTGATTTGCTCTTTATGCGAACGCTCTTTTGGCCTCAATTGATCCAGCAATTCACAAATGGCTTCTGCAATATATAGGTTTTTACGCTCATTCCTTCCTCCAATATTATAGGTCTCTCCCAGGATGCCGTGATCTAAAACTAATTTTATTCCAATGCAATGATCCCAGACATATAACCAATCGCGAATATTCTGACCATCTCCGTAAATAGGAATAGGCTCACCCGACAGTGCTTTTCGAATTATTGTTGGGATCAACTTCTCTTTATGCTGATTAGGCCCGTAATTGTTCGAACAATTAGTAGTTACCACAGGCATCCCGTACGTATGAAAATAGCTTCTCACAATAAAATCCGACGAAGCCTTGGAAGCGCTGTACGGACTATTGGGTGCGTAGGGAGTTTCTTCTGTAAAAAGACCAGATGCTCCCAGTGTTCCATATACCTCATCGGTTGAAATATGTAAAAACCGAGCATGAATAAAAGCGTCTTTCAGTTTATTGGGTCCGTCCATCCAAGTTAGATAGGCCGCATGTAAAAGATGGAACGTTCCTACAATATTGGTTTGAATAAATGCACCAGGACCAGAAATAGAGTTATCTACGTGCGACTCTGCTGCAAAATGAACCACCTTACCAAAATTATGTTCATTGAAAAGCCCCTTTACAAAGGATTCATCGCAAATGTCTCCTTTAATGAAATGGTAATTAGAATTCCCCTCAGCAAACGCCAAATTCTTTAGATCTCCTGCATATGTAAGATTATCGAGAACAAATACTTCATCGTTACTGCACTCCAAAATATATTGGACAAAATTAGATCCTATGAACCCTGCTCCCCCAGTAACTAACACTTTATTGTTTTCCAAAATTATATTTTAGATTAGCCTAAAGCTAAATTAACACTCCTTTTCTTATAGTATTGTACGTATTGTACCACACCGCTATGTGATCCTGTTTCGCTACGTTAATATCTGACGTAATATTTTTTCAGTAATTAGATATGTAGGTTTTACTCCTGTGGTTCCTAATCCGCCAGAAGCCAGAGTACTTCCAGTCTCCAATGGGTTATCACTAGCATAATAAGCATATCTAACCTCTACTTTTGGGTTAATACTACCCCTAATCTTGGAAGCCGACTGAATTGCCTTTTGATAATGAGCACCTTCCATTTCAAGACCTATTACATTCCAGGTAGACTCATAAAAGAATCTCAAAATATCTCGATTTTGTAAGGAAGTTCCTAAAACAGTTATCATTGCCCCAGTACAGACGTTGATTCCGTCCCCTTCAAAATCCTTCTTTTTGAGTTTATTTTTGAAAGGATAATTGTCTGCTGTACCTTCGAAAATATGTGCAGTAGGTATCATAATATCTCCTTTTCCTCCTTCTAAAATACCCGCTTTTCCCATAATAGAAACAGAGTCCACATTGAGTAATTCAACTTTATTCGCTGTTGCGAACGGTTTCAATAGCTCATCCAAAGTTTCGTAAGCTTGTTCTCCAAAAGCATAGTCCATTACAATAATAACAGGCATTTCGGCAGTATTCGACTCAAGCATTTCAGCATAAAAACTCCCTTTTGGCAATAATTGAGTGTCAAATATTTGCACGTCTATATTAGTGCCACTTTCATCTTTAAGATAAGTCATACCATTCGCGGCCGCTTTTTTGCTGACCTTCAACCTCATCTTGCTATTTTCAGAATTACTCAGCATTTCGAATAATTCAAACGTAGTTTTCCCTTTTCTCTCTGTAACTAGTGCCCCTTCAGCATATAAAGTATTCATGACACTGTGCATATTAGCACTGATTATATGAATGGGTCTTTGTAAAAGGCCTTTATTGTGTAATACGCTCTTAATTCTTTCAGCCCACACTTCTCCATGAATATGATGGCCAAGACGTTCTCTAAGGACTGGACTAAACGAAATAAGGCGTTTATATTCATTCAAATGTTCTGCTATGGCGCCTTTTCCGAGGTAATATATAATCTTTAAAAAGCGATTTTCGTCCTCCTTACAGCTAAAATCTCCATATACTTCGCTCACTTCTTCAAAGGTTCTGCCTAAAAAGTTGGCGGTATGCGTAAGTGCAATTTCCTTCTCTTTCTGGGATAATTTACCTCCTTTTAGTACTGCTGTTTCTAGTTTTTGCCAATCTCGAACTACTTCCCCCTCCTCATTAATGAGTACACGTTTCATAATTTTATGAGACTCAATATATAGAAAGGTGAGATGGGTGAGTACGTCATAAATTTCACTCCGTCCTCTTGTAACTTCAATATTCATCTGCTCGTCGTCAATTCTATAGCAATTACGGCGGCGTTTAGCAGGTATTATCGGTTCAAAATGCGAGTCTTTATAACCTTCATCACTGGTGAGATTTATAAACCGGCATTCTTCAATTCCATAAGGAAGTCTGTCGATCACATAAATTAATCCTTGTAACTCAATCTTTTCTTCAGCTATAGATCCGTAAATCTCTGGACGTAAGATAAGTAGCGAATCTCGTAAGGTTTCACCGGAGACTCCCATAGGCTTATAAAAGCCTCGGTTAAAAAGATGTCTCATGGTAATGTAGAGTCGTTCAATGGCGCCGCTACTTTCCTGCGCTCGTGTTCGGGTGTGTTTTTTCTTAATGCTCATTAAAAAGCAAAGATAATATTTATTTTATGCTTGTAGTTTTATTAACTGATCCGCAATCTTGCGGTCGTTAGAGAGTCTTGGAATTTTGTTTTGTCCACCTAATTTCCCTTGTCCTTTCATATATTCATTGAAGCTACCTGTCTTAAGAATGGTGATTTTCAGCCTTTGTAGTACTTTTCCTTCGATTAGATCAAAATAATATGAGTTTTGTTTTTGCATGGCGGCATCTATAAAACGCGCTATTTCGTCAAGATTAGTAGGTTTCTTATCAAATTCAATGAACCATTCGTGATATGGCAGCTCATTTTCGATAATGGTCTTAGGCGCTACTGTGAATTCAGAAATAGAAAACCCAAATTCTTCCATAGCTTCCTGCATTGACTGTTCTACCTCCTTGCCTATTACATGTTCTCCAAAAGCCGAAATAAAATGCTTAATACGCCCAGAAACAACTAACTTATATGGTTTAAGAGATGTAAAAATAACCGTATCCCCAATATTATATGCCCATAAGCCCGCATTGGTCGAAATGATCATCACGTAATTGACACCTAATTCCACCTCCCCAATGGTGATTCTTTTGGGTTGGGGATCGAAAAAATTATCCGCTTTCACGAATTCATAGAACATACCAGCGTTAAGCTGTAATAGTAATCCTTTTTCGTTTTGTTTATTCTGAAATGCAAAAAACCCTTCTGAAGCAGGGTAGAGTTCAATACTATTTACCTTTCTACCTATTAACTTTTCAAACTTCGTCCTGTAGGGTTCATAATTAACTCCTCCATAGATAAATAGATTAAAATTCTTAAAAAGATCACCTACTTTCTTTCCTGTATCTGCCGTTAACCTTTCAAAATACATTTGTACCCAAGAAGGGATACCACTAATAATAGTCATATCCTCATTTTTGGTTTCCTCTACAATTGCATCTACCTTCGTTTCCCAGTCGTCAATACAATTTGTCTCCCAGCTAGGCATTCTGTTTTTTTGTAGATAGGAAGGGACATAATGAGCCACAATACCCGAAAGTCTACCCAGTCCAATACCGTTTTTATCGCTAATTTCAGGGCTTCCTTGTAAAAAAATCATCTTTCCATCAACAAATTTAGAATCGCCCGTTTCGTGGATATAACACAAAATTGCATTCCTAGCTGCATCTATATGTGACGGCATAGAGGCCTTGGTAAGTGGGATATATTTTGCGCCCGATGTGGTCCCTGAAGTCTTTGCAAAATAAAGTGGTTTTCCAGGCCAAAGAATGTCCGGCTCTCCTGCCACCACCTTATCTACATATGGTTTTAAAGCCTCATAGTCTCGAATGGGAACGCGTGCTGCAAAATCTGCATAAGTCTTTATCTCTCGGAAATGATGATCCTTACCAAATTGGGTGTTCTCAGCTTCTAAAAGAAGTTCTTTAAAAACCTTTTGTTGGGTTTCTACAGGCTTATTGGCCCATGCATCAATGCCTTTTACTACATTTTTTGCGAAGATTTTTGCTCCAAAAGATTTTAGTGACATGTCTTAATCGAAATCTATAAATTGAGTGGGGTTAATAGGGTATCCATCACTCCAAAGTTCAAAATGCAAATGCGGTCCTGTAGTGTATTCTCCTGTGTTTCCAACAATTGCGATCACCTCTCCAGCCGTTACCAACTCTCCTTGTTCCTTGTTTAATGAGGCATTGTGCTTGTAAATTGAGATGAGGTTGTTGTTGTGTCGTAAAATTATCACATTTCCTGTATCGGCGGTCCATCCAGCGAACAGCACTGTACCATCCGCGGTTGCCTTCACAGGACTGTCTTTGGTAGTCACAATATCCACTGCGAAGTGTTTCTTTTCCAAATTATACGGCTCAGAGATCGAGCCTTTCACAGGGGCAAATAGGACTACATTGAGCTGTTCACTTGCAGTAAGTAAATTATATTTATCCTCTTGAGACACTTTTTCCCTTAAAATAGAGTCCTGTTTAGAAGGGGAGAGATCTACTCCTTCCATTTCTATTTGAACTGCCTCCAAGATAGAATCTTTGTTAAAATCAACCGACTTCACATCTCCTGTAAGTACTTTCTTAATCGAGGCTAGGTATTGCTCATTTACTTGGAGTTCCTGCTCTAAAGAGTCTGTTTTGAATGTAAGATTAACCGCTTGTTTCTTTAAAGCGGTAGAAGAGTATCCTGGTATGTATTCTCTAAGTGGAGTAAACGCGATGAGAATCGTTGTTAAGACGATCAGAATCACTGCAAAAACAGAACTAAAAACAAAAACATTGAGGCGATTAAGCTTAAAAGAAAACCGCTCCTCGAAAGTAGCTTCATTCAATACCACTAAGCGGTACTTATGAAGTAGTTTTCTCTTAATGTTTTTACTTCTTTTTTGTTTTTTTGCCATCTTTTAAAAATAAGCATTACAAATGTAAGACTTTAGCCGAAATGAGCCATGAACATTAGGGCCTAGCTCTCAAAATTATTACGGTCTAAATTAACATAAACCTTAACTCAACAAAGGCATTCCTTGTATGAAAGTTATCTTAGAAAACGCATTATCTAAGTAATTCTTGTTACCTTTGTCATATAAATTACTGAATCATGAATGCAATACTCATCCCTTTAGCTATTGGCCCATGGCAAATAGCGTTAATCGTAGTAATTGTTTTACTATTGTTTGGTGGAAGAAAAATTCCTGAATTAATGCGCGGACTAGGAAGTGGTATTAAGGAATTTAAAGAAGCTTCTAAGGAAGAAGACGCCGACAAAATCGAAGATAAAAAATAGTTTTAGATTTTATTCTAAAACGAAAAAGCCCGAATGGTATATCCTTTCGGGCTTTTTTATTTGTTTTTCTGAAATTTGCTAGTCTAGTTTAGCCGATTTCAGAATTGATTCTAATTCAAACTGCAGGTCTCGCTTTTCAACCTCCGGGGCATATGTAAAGCCTTCAAGAATAAGGTATTCTCCTCTTTTTTCATCTAGTATCGCATAATTAGTGAAGGGTCCGGCCATATACTCTCCTTTTACTTCCCAAGTTCCCTTGGTTTCAAAAGCAAATTTACCATCAATCTGTGTTTCCTCTAAAAATGGAGCATAGGCTTCTTCAGTTACAAATAAGCCATCATCCTCTACCAATAAATATCCAGATCCAATTGAATCTCTCATTCTAATTATTTCACCAATAACCAAGCTGTCTTTATGAATTGTTGCCATAGGAACACGGTAAATTAGAATATTGGTTTCTCCGTCTCTTAAATCCTTTCGGAGCCAGTAAAACTCATCATTAGCAGAGGCAACTCTGTAGGCCGAAGGCACCGATAGGGATAATCCAAAACGTTCTTTTAACGAATCGATCTTTAACGCAGAGATTTTTGTTCTTTTTTGTCTTTCTTTTACTTCTGCACCCTTAAAAGCATTGATAATTCGTTCGTGATTTTCTTCAATGAGTGTGATTAGGTTCTCTTCTGAAGTACCTATTATATAGGCTCCTGCTTGTGGCCTTGCATACACATCTTTTTTAAGCTTGAGCGTATCCTGAGTTCCTATAGAAACATGCAGAAAAGTACGCGAACTTCTTGCAAAACCTTCATGTGTCTCGGGAATCATTTGGCTAATAGTAAAAATAGGTTCCTCCTGAGGCAATCCTAAGGTTGGTGCCGCAAAATGTTCCCTAATTTTTTCTCCAACAGCTCCATTCCACAAATCGTTCTCAACAATTACTTGTAAACTGTTTATTCTACCAACAGATTTCGCCAAATAAGTGTTGCTACCCTTTCCTTTCTTATCGTTGTCACAAGAGACAAATGCCAAACAGAGTACCAGTGCAGTGTAAAATATATTTTTCATTTCAGAAAGTTTAAGGGAATTAACCTTTCGATACTTTAAGTTTCATTCCCGGTTTGAGATTGCTACCACTAATATCGTTCCATTTTTTAATTTGTTCCACAGTAACACCTGGAAATTTTTGTGAAATGCTCCAAAGCGAATCTCCACTTTTAACAGTATATGCAGCGCCATTCACCGCTGGCCTTTTCTTAGTGGTGCTTGAAGAGGAATTACTTACATTCATTTTACGTGGGTAGATGGTAAGTCGTTGACCAATTTTTAGTCTATTACTTTTTAAACCGTTCCATCTTTTTATTTTACTAACCGTGACTCCATATTTGGAAGCAATCTTTCCTAAGTAATCGCCACTTCTTACCCGATAGCGAATTCGATCTTTCTGCTCAAACAATTCTGGTAAGGGCTTTTCTCTTTGGTTAAATTCCTTTTCAGCCAAAGCGTAGATGGCTTCTTCATTTGAAACAAATAGTCCAACAGATTCTATAGGCAAACGAAGCATATAGTTTTCATTCTTCACTATTGGAATTATACCTAGTTTATAGGAAGGATTAAGAAATTCTAGTTCCTCAATTGGAAGATTAGTAACTCTAGCGACCTGATCTAAGGAAATCATTTTCTTCACTTTCACCGTATCTGTTAAGATGTAAGGATATTTTGGTCCGTTACTTTTAAAGCCGTGTTCTTCTGCAAACTCAAAAATATACATTGTCGCAAGAAAAGCTGGAACATAACCCGCTGTTTCACGTGGAAGATGTTGTCTAATATTCCAATAGTTAGTTCGTCCTCCAGAACGTCTAATTGCTTTGGAAACATTCCCTGGCCCACTATTATAGGCTGCCAAAGCTAAGTCCCAATCTCCAAGACTTGTATAAAGGCTGTGTAAATATTTTGCCGCGGCTTCAGTTGCCATTACTGGATCTGAGCGTTCGTCCACATACGAATTTACATCCAGGCCAAACATTTTACCTGTGCTAAACATAAACTGCCATAACCCTTGAGCACCTACTCGAGAGGTCGCTTGTGGCTTTAGCGCAGATTCTACAATTGCTAGGTACTTCATTTCCAGAGGTAAACCCTGTCTATCTAATTCCTCTTCAAACATAGGAAAGTAGTAATCACTCAACGCCATTAGCTTTGACATTGTGGTTCTTCTATTCTTGAGATAGCGTTTAATTACACTCTCCAAGGATGGATTGTACTCGACGTTAAAAGGTGTTCGAGCATTTAATTCTTCTAGACGTGATTTAAGAAGTTCGGTAGGTAGTTCTTCATATTCTACTGGATCGAAATTCATTTGGGTGATCGAACCATAAACTTCTTCAAATAAATCGTTATTGTAAAGTTCGTGAAGCCATAACGAATCTACTTTTTTCGCCAATGCATTGTCACGGAGGTTAAAAACAACCGTATCCTTCGTTTGAGTAGCAATTACAGTAGTTGGCAAATCGTTGTCGATACGCTGCACCGTTATGCTATCTACCACTTGGATCATTTTTGTGGGAAGTGAGTCTGTTTCAGAAGTGGTCTCTGTGATTATGTTCGTTTCCTGAGCGCACAATGTAACGCTCATAAGAAATAGAAGTGAGTATATAAAAGGTGATTTCATAATAAAGTAACGGGGGGTCACCGCGTAAATTTTGCTAAAAATACGGATTTACAAAAATTGTACAACTTTTAGGTGTTATATATTGAAAATTAACTCAATATAGCTTCCACACCTGGCAAGGATTTTCCTTCCAACATTTCAAGCATTGCTCCTCCACCAGTAGAAACATAACTCACTTGATCGCCAAAATTGAATTGTTTTACCGCAGATACAGAATCACCTCCTCCTACTAGCGAAAAAGCGCCGTTCTTAGTAGCATCTGCAATAGCCGAACAGACCGCGATGGTTCCTGCCGCGAAACTCGGCATCTCAAATACGCCTACTGGACCATTAAAAAGAATGGTTTTAGAGTTTCGGATAACATCTGCGAAATAGGATCTGGTCTCTGGGCCAGCATCAAGTCCCATCCAATCGTTGGGAATAGCTTTAATATCGCACATTTGCGTTTTAGCTTCATTTGAAAAACTATCTGCAATTACCGTATCATATGGTAAATGCACCTCTACGTTCTTTTTCTTAGCTAGATCCAGAATTTCAAGCGCTAATTGTTGTTTGTCATCTTCTACAAGAGAGTTTCCAATTGATCCACCTTGCGCTTTAATAAATGTAAACGCCATTCCCCCTCCAATAATGAGATGGTCTACTTTGTCTAGGATATTCTCAATAATAGTAATTTTTGAAGAAACTTTGGCGCCACCAATAATAGCGGTAATAGGAGCTTCCCCATCACTTAGTATTTTATTCACGTTTGTAATTTCTGAAGCGAGGAGCATTCCAAAACATTTATTCTCTGGAAAATATTGAGCAATAACCGCCGTTGACGCGTGGGCTCTGTGCGCAGTTCCAAAAGCATCATTTACATAGATATCTCCTAGTTCTGAAAGTTGCTTCGCGAAATCTTCATCTCCATCCGTCTCCTCTTTGTAGTATCTTAGATTCTCTAACAAGAGTATTTCTCCTGGATGCAAATTGGCAACAGCCTCTTTCGCCTTGTCTCCCACACAATCTTCCACAAATTTTATCTGTACCGACAAAACATCAGAAACCGCACTAATAATGTGTTTTAAGGAAAACTGCTCTTCTCTTTCTTTCGGCCTCCCGAGGTGGGACATTAAGACGCAGCTTCCACCATCCTCCAAAATTTTAATGATGGTTGGCTTGGCGGCTTCAATTCGAGTAGTGTCTGTAACTTGTTGATTTTCATCTAAAGGCACATTGAAATCTACTCTTATAAGCGCTTTCTTATTTTCAAAATTGAAATCGGTCACTGTTTTCATCTGAATAATTTTGGATAACAAATATAACTCAAACCACTCATTAACAAGAGGTCTAAAGGAGTATAAATTTGCTATAATTTAGTTTAGCGTGTTTCAGAAAGAAATGAGATCCGGGTTTCGGTTGTGAAAGAAACAGAATTGACATAAAATGTATAGTTTTGCGTATGGATTTTTCTGAAGTAATAGGACACCCACATCTTAAATCACACTTAAAAACTACGCTTACCAATGGCCGTGTTGCGCACGCCCAACTTTTTTCAGGATTAAGTGGTAGCGGATTACTCCCTCTAGCTTTAGCGTATGCTAAAATCTTACTTTGTAGCGCACATGAACCAGAGAGTGAAGCCTATCATAGATGTGCCAAGAATGTCGACAGTTTTTCACACCCCGACCTCCATTTCATTTATCCCGTTAACACCAATGACAGTGTAAAAAAGAATGCTGTTTCTAGTTCTTTTTCCACGGAGTGGAGAGATTTTATGTCAAAAAGTCCGTATGGCTCACTCTTTAATTGGTTTCAGCTATTAGGCATCGAGAATAAACAAGGAAATATAAGTGTAAAAGAGGCGGAAGAAATATCCAAAAAATTAGCATTAACTGCATATGAAGGGGGGTATAAAATCATGATTATTTGGATGGCCGATAAAATGAATACGGAATGTTCCAATAAAATTTTAAAATTAGTAGAGGAACCGCCAGATAAAACCATCCTACTTTTACTCACCGAGAATGAAGAACAGATCATTAATACCATTCGATCTAGGTGTCAAACCCTCCATATTCCACTTTTATCTGAAAATGACATTGCCACAGCGCTCATTTCTGAAATGAACGTTTCAGAAACAGAAGCGGTCAAAGCTAGTCGTCAAGCCCATGGCGATTATAACCGCGCTTTACATATTATTACTAACGACAGTGAAGACGCCATTTTCGAAGAATGGTTTGTGTTATGGGTACGAACAGCATTTAAAGCCAAGGGAAATAAAAAAGCGATTCAATCTTTACTAGAATGGAGCGATATGATGGCAGGAAAGGGTCGTGAAACCCAAAAAAATTTCCTGTTGTACTGTATCGAACTATTTCGCCAAGCCCTGCTCAAAAACTACAAGGCAGATTCGCTGGTTTATTTCGAAACGAAGGATACAAAATTTACGATCCATAAATTTGCTCCTTTCGTTCACCAAAACAATATTTTCGAAATCACTTCTGCACTAGAAAATGCTTCTTACCACATTGAAAGGAACGGTAATTCCAAAATTATTTTTACAGACCTATCTATTCAACTTACAAGACTTATTCATAAAAAAGAGCAACCATAGCGCAAAACTATCAACATAGCCCACAGCTATAGGATTTATCAATTTAAAAACATCTGTTTTTAAGCGTTTTTAGAGCGTTTTGTTGCTCGAGCCTATATGTTAACACATAAAGAGAAAACTGCCCGCTGCTGCCCTCTATTGACCTATTCAGTCTTTTTAAAGCAGTAAATGAGGGAAGAGTATTCTTTTGAAGACATTGCAAGGACATTCGACCTGAGTCCAATCAAAAATGCTCGGATAGAAAAAGCATTTCCGTTTTTATATTTTTCTGAAAGCAAGCTCACATAAAAGGAATCAAAAATCATTGGCTTCGTCTTTTCCAATTTCATTTTCTTCGAAAACAATTTTCGCATAGACGATTGGGAAAAATGCCAAAGGTGTCTTGGCACATCATAAGCTGCCCAAAAATTCTTATAATAATTTGCATCATAAGAATTATGATTGGGAACTGCAATAATGAGCGTGCCTCCAACTTTAATCAAACTTTCAATTTTGGCAACAGTTTTTTCCAAATCTGGTAAATGTTCTAACACATGCCACAAAGTAACAACGTCAAATTGTTTGCCTGCCACTGCATCCATACTTTCCAAAAGAGACACCCCCTTTGTTTTCGCAGAGGACCTAGCTTTCGAATTTGGTTCTACTCCAGAAATATCCCAACCTTTATTTTCTGCAACCTTTAAAAACTCGCCCGTTCCAGCTCCAATATCTAATAAAGACCCCTTTCCAGAATTTCGTTTTTCAATGAGTGCTACTTTTTTATTAAGCGAGTATTTTTTAACCGTCTGATATAAAAAAGCAAGTACCCCTTTCTTAGAATCGGTGTGCGAAATATAATCCTCGCTCTCGTAATATTTAGCTAAATCTTCTAGTTTAGGCCGGGGAATTGTTTCTAAAAACCCAAAATCTTGATTCAGCTTCAAGGAAAATTCTTCACCTGAAACTAAAAAATCTTTTATTGAAATATGTTCCTTTGCTGAATCCAATTCAATTTTTTGCTAGAACGTTCCACGTGGAACATTTATGTGTTATCTACCCATATAAACTAATAATACAGAAATATCATTAGGAGACACCCCGCTTATTCGAGATGCCTGCGATATAGTCACTGGTTGTATTGTTGTAAGCTTTTCTCTTGCCTCATAAGACAGAGACTTTAGTTTTGTATAATCAAAATTAGCCGGGATCTTTACATTCTCCAGCCTACTTAATTTATCTGCGTTGTTCTTTTCTTTCCGAATATATCCCGCATACTTTACTTGTATTTCGGTTTGCTCCAACACCTCTGTATCCAGATTGTTTTCAATTATAAAATCATCAACACTTTGGACTTTTCGCATATCCTCCATCGTAATATTAGGCCTCGAAAACATCTTGAACATTTTATCACTTTGTTTAACCGCAGCCGAATTCTTGGCTTCCAAAATAGGGTTGATGACCGTTGGTACAACACTGGTGTCCTTAAAGAACTGTACAAATGCATTGCTTTTAGTTCGTTTCTCCTCCATTTTTCGAAGACGCTTTTCACTAGCTAGACCAATGTCGAAGGCCTTTGGAGTTAATCTAAAATCGGCATTGTCCTGTCTTAATAACGTTCTATATTCCGCCCTTGAAGTAAACATCCTATACGGCTCTTCGGTTCCTTTCGTAATAAGATCATCAATAAGCACCCCTATATAAGCTTCGTCTCTATTTAAAATAAAATCACCTTTGCCATGCACTTTTTGATGCGCATTGATTCCGGCCATTAGCCCTTGGGAAGCAGCTTCTTCATATCCAGTGGTTCCATTAATTTGGCCAGCAAAAAACAATCCATCTACCAATTTGGTCTCTAACGTATGCTTCAACTGTGTAGGTGGAAAATAATCGTATTCTATAGCATAGCCAGGTCTAAAAAACTTCACATTTTCAAAACCTGCACACTCCCTAAGAGCTTTAAACTGCACCTCCTCTGGTAGAGAAGTAGAGAACCCATTAATATAATATTCTACCGTATCCCATCCCTCAGGTTCAACGAAAAGCTGATGTCGATCTTTGTCAGCAAATCGATTGATCTTATCTTCGATAGAAGGGCAATATCTAGGCCCAATACTTTTAATAGCACCATTAAACATTGGTGATCTATCAAAACCTTCTTTTAATAAGTCATGTACGATCTCACTGGTATGAGTCATATGACAATCTCTTTGATGAGTTAGCGGTTTCGTTTCATCAGAATAAGAAAATTTTTGCGCATCCGCATCGCCTGGCTGAACAATCATTTTTGAAAAATCCAACGATCTACCATCCACTCTTGGGGGTGTTCCTGTCTTCATCCTTCCAGATTCAAATCCCAATTCTACTAGTTCTTTTGTAATACCAGTCGCCGCTCTTTCACCAGCACGTCCACCACCAAATTGCTTCTCTCCAATATGAATTAGTCCATTTAGAAAAGTTCCATTTGTTAGCACAACGCTCTTTGCCCGAACCTCAATACCAAGTGAGGTTTTAACTCCAACTATCCGACCATTTTCCACTAATATTCCTCCCACCATTTCCTGATAGAAGTCTAAGTTAGGTGTTCCCTCCAACATCAATCGCCAAGATTCTGCGAAACGCATTCTGTCGCTTTGCACTCTAGGACTCCACATCGCTGGACCCTTGCTTTTGTTCAACATCTTAAATTGAATCGCACTTTTGTCTGAGACAATTCCACTATATCCTCCCAACGCATCAATTTCACGAACTATTTGCCCTTTGGCAATGCCTCCCATGGCAGGATTACATGACATCTGTGCTATGTTTTGAAGATTCATAGTGATCAAAAGCGTAGAAGACCCGAGGTTGGCCGCCGCCGCCGCCGCTTCAGAACCTGCATGGCCACCACCCACTACTATAACATCATATTCTTTATTAAACATCGTTACAATGTTCCACGTGGAACAATTTATTTAAATTTTATACTCTAGTTGTACTTAAATCGCTGGCACTCAATATTCTAAGAGCCTATTTAATTGATTTTCAACCACTTATACGAAAATCCTCGCATTTAATGCCTCATCCTCCTTTAATCGCATCCGTTTTTCTTCATCAGACGTTTTATCTTTATATCCACAGAAGTGTAAAACCCCGTGCACCATTACTCTATGTAATTCGTCCATGATCACTGCCCCAAACTCGCTTGCATTTTCCCGCACCCTATCTATTGATATGTAAATTTCTCCGTGCACTTGTTTTCCCAAAGAGTTGTCAAAACTTATAACATCCGTTAAGGTATCATGATTCAAAAACTGAAGATTCAATTTATGTAAATACTCGTCGCTACAAAAGACATAAGTAATATCTCCCTCCTCAAATCCTTCAGAAGAAATCACCGAAGAAATCCATTTTTCCACCTCAGCACCATTTGTTAATTCAAATTCCGTTTCAGAATAAAACTCAATCATTACTTGTTTTAAAATACTTTTGCACTTCCTTTTTATATTCTTGGCGCAAAGGTAATGCTTCCCTGTTGAGAATTTCTGTAGTGTTGAAATATTTCTTAATGTCCTCTGGATTTAAACGTAGAGTGTTTCTAAATTTTTGTCTATTCGTCCTAGCTTCTCGCTTTGTTTCTTGACCCTGCTCAAAATCGGCTTCGTCCAATTTTAATAATTCATATTCCAGGTTCAACATTCTTTCAAGCGTTCTTTGGTTGAATCCTTTATCTAGGAGCTGCTGCTCGATCCCCTCCATTTCCTTGATCAAGTCTCCTCCTCTTCCCTTAAGTCCTTTTTCGTTTAGTCTGTCTTGTAACTGATTTCTTAACTGCTGCTGTTGCTTATATATTTCATATAACTCCCCGTTGAGATCCTCATTGTATCCTTCACCATCACCATTCTCTCCATCCTTACCTCCCTTGCCGTCTCCTCCAGAACCACCGCCATTCTCTCCGCCACCTTCTCCTTCACCCTGACCGATTTTTCCTCCCTTGCCTTCTTTTCCTTCTCTTCCGTTCTCCCCTTCCTGTCCACCAGATTCACCACCTTCTCCGCTCTCACCCTCTTGACCCTCTTTGCCAGACTTACCCTTGCCCATTCCTTCACCCATCTTCTCACCTAAACTTTTTTGCTTTTCTATAATATCTGGTAACTGAAAGCCTTCACCCTGTCCTTGACCTTGACCTTTTCCTTTGCCCTGTCCTTTTCCCTGCCCTGAAGCATTCATTTGCGCCTGCATATTTCCAAGAATATTACTTAACAAAATTGCCAATTCATTAGCACCAGTCACCGTGTACTGCTGACTCGATATTCCATTACGCTTTCTATTCTCTGCTAAACGCTCCAAACTTTTATCGAGATTGTAACTCACCTCCGTCAAAGATTCATTGATTTCCTTGCTAATCATTGGCTGCCTTAATGACAAAGCAAACAGGCTGTCATCTATATGTTGAAAATTAAGTTTAAGATCATTTTGAATATTTAAACGCTTTCCAAAAGCAGCACTTCCGTAATCCGTTTCTTTAAATAACTCCATTAAGTCCTCCTGCTCGAACGAGAAAGTAACCAAATTATCAAGAATTTGTCGCATCATTTCCACATCTTCTTCCATTGTTTCCCCTTGTCCAGCTTGCATCTGGGCCTGCATCTGTTTACCTATTTCTTGCATCTTCTTACCCGCTTTTTTCTGACTAGGAGCTGCACCCTCTGGTTTCTGTTGTTGTAATTGCTCTGTCGCCTTCTTCTGTTCCTCCTGTATTTGTTCCTCACCTCCGCTATCTTGAGGAATATCCATGGGTTCTTTTAACCCTTTGTTCTCCTCTTGAAGTTCTTTCATTTGCTCCTTGTACTTTTCAAACTCTTTATTTAGCTCTCCTTGTTTTTCCTCCGTATTTTCTTCCTTTGGTGCGTCAGACAACTTTTCCTGTTCCTCTCCAAGTTTAAACAATTCCTCCGCTAGCTTCTCGGCTTTTTTAGTCACATAGTACCTTTTGGTTAATTCAACCAACTGCTCCAAGTTCTTTTCCTGGTTCTTATTCTGCTTAGAAAGCTTTTCTAATTTCTCAGTTAATTCTTCCTTATCGATTTTATCTTGTAACCGTTCAAGCTCTTCTAATAGCTTCTCATTTTCTTCCATTTGCTCCTCGTTATCTTCAAGTCGCTCTTCCAGTTGTTCTTTAAACGGGTCGCTTTCTTCCTCTGGTTGAAATTGCTGCAAATTTTCTTTCATCTCCTTGGAAAAATTCTTCATCATCTGTTCCTGCTGCTTCTGCCGCTGAATAAAGTTCTCTAACTTCTTTTTATCATTCCAATTCATTTCATTCTTCTCCTTCTGCAGATCGTTTAACTCTTCAAGCTTCTTATCCTGCCTCTTCATCTCCTTTAAAGTCTTGGAAAGGTCCTTTATATTCTCCTCCTGTTTATCCAATTGTTGGTTTTCCAACTCCTCCTTCGTTAATTTACGAAAAGCATAAAACCCACTTTTGACAGATTTGTAATTGTGAATAGCGTCATTGTCAAAAACTTCATAGTAATACTCGTAAGAAATTCCTTCTGGCAAATCTAGATCTCCTGGAAACGAATAGACGAATCGATCAAAATTCGTTTTATTTATACCAATTGCTTCCGTCTTTTTTTCTTTCTCATTTCCTTCTGGATAATAAACAACTTGTAACTTACTGAGCCCGTAGTCATCTCTCACATCTCCCAAGAAATAGGTTGTTTGAGCGTTCGTACTATCCTCCTTAGACTCCACTTTGATTTCTGGGTATTCATCCTTAATAACTCCTAAAGTAAACGATAGGTTTTCGTATTCTTTTAGGTTCTTATTCGATGTAGTAATGGCATAATCCATTCTCCGATAAACACCCTTATTAAAACTAAATTCCTGAGCTGTTGCCGTAAATGCGTATGATGTATCCTTCGTTTTTATTTGAACCTCATCAGTATTTTGGGTTCTCACTCTCCAACTAACCCGTGTTCCTTCTGGCACAGTTGCATTTCCAGTACTTTTAAGCGTCTCATCTCGTCTTCCAGTGTATCCAGGATAATCCAAAAACATTTCAAAACCCAACAACGACGGTGTTTTAACTACGTCTAGTGTATATTCTTGTGAAGTAACATCATTGGCACTTAGCTGAAATGAAACCGCATCGGAAGGTTGTGAGAATGTATATTCGAATCGGCCAGGAGACGTTTGCTCTAAATAATAGGCCTCATTCTTAAAGCGAATACTGGCATTTTCTGGAACCACAGCTCCTTCTGTTTTCACTTTCAGAGTGAAATTCTTATTCTCTATTGCCGTTAAATTCTCATTCACCAAAATAAAACTAAAAGGTGCAGGTGCTTCATATGCCTGATCGTAATTCACTACCCGCTCATAACTATTGCTGAAAAGTTCTTTATCCCAGAGTAGATTCACCATTAAAATGATTACCACTGGAATAGCTGCATACTTGAGGTATTTCGCGTTCTTTTTGAAATTAATAGCGCTTTTAAATGGAACTGGTTGTAGCTCTCCTGCCTTCTGATCTATACTCGCCGCGAGAAGCTCAGACTCTCTCTGATTTTGGTTTAATTGAATAACATTAAGAAGCTTATCATTAACCTGCGGAAAGTGACTTCCTATAATCCTAGAAGCCTCTACATGACCAATCCCTTGCTGTAATTTAAATAGTTTGGCCAAAGGAAACGCAATAAACCGCACGAACAATCCAACTTCCACAAATACAAATGTCCAGAAGAGAATGGTCCTTCCACTAGAACTGAGCCAAAGGAAGTGTTCTACCAGCAGCGTCACAATTAAATACAACAATCCTATAGCGAAGAAAAGGATCACCCCTTTTATTAATTCGTTAGTATAGTATTTTTTTATAAATTGCTCCAGCTTTTGCTGAATAACGCTGAATGTACTCATAGAGTGGTTTTACTGTATAACAGAACACCTAAAATAGCACAAAAATTACTCCAAAGAGATATTTTATGAATTCGGTCAGGAAATTTAACACATCTCTAAGGCATTTGCGAGCTGTTTACTAGTGCTGAATCTAACAAATTACTGTCTGCTTACATGAAAGACCTTAAATATCTTACCGCATTCGCTATTCCGTTTGCGGCTCTTATCGGACTCCTATTCAAGGGCCATTGGGTGTTCTTTACGCCCGTCTTTGCTTTTGTAGTTATTCCCATTCTTGAATCAATTATGCCACTTGATCGCAAAAACCTTTCCGAAGAAGAAGCAGCGATTAAAAAGAAAAAATTTCTATTCGATTTGCTTCTATTGATCAATATTCCTGTGGTTTTTGGTTTAGTAGGCTGGTTTCTCTGGAGTCTTTCAGTTGTAAATTATACTACCCCCGAGCTAGTTGGTCTTGTGTTCTCCGTAGGAATCGTTGTTGGGTCTAACGGAATTAACGTGGCCCACGAATTAGGCCATAGAGACCTACAGTGGCAAAAGACCCTAGGGAAACTGTTATTGCTTCCTGCTTTATACATGCACTTTTATATTGAACACAACTATGGTCATCATGCAAAAGCGGCGACAGCAGAAGACCCGGCAAGTGCTAAATACAACCAAAGTGTCTATTCTTTTTGGTTCACATCGATCATTGGCCAATATATTAATTCGTGGCGCTTACAAAAAGAAATTCTGAAACGCAACAAGAAAGGGTTCTTCAGTATTCAGAATGACCTGTTTTGGTTTCATTTAATTCAGTTGTCATACGTTTCCATTATTTATTTTGCGTTGAGTCCTTTTGCGGCTATTATTGCTGTTATAGTGGGTGTTATTGGAGCTCTTCTACTAGAAACAATTAACTATATTGAGCATTACGGACTAAGCAGAAAAAAGACCCAAAGTGGACGATATGAAAGGGTGAGGGAGGTTCATTCTTGGAACTCCAACCATGTTCTTGGAAGAATCATGCTGTATGAACTTACAAGGCACAGTGATCATCATTACAAATCGAGTAAAAAGTACCAATTAATGGACTATCATGATGTAAGTCCGCAAATGCCATTTGGTTATCCTACTTCCATGATTTTAAGCCTAGTACCTCCTTTATGGTTTGCAATTATGAATAAACGAATTCCTGCTGAAATGAAATCTTAGAATTGTATCTTTGCAGACTTAAATTCAATTCTGAAAAAAATGTCTCAAAAAGTGCGTGTTCGTTTTGCTCCTAGTCCAACAGGACCATTACATATTGGTGGTGTTCGCACCGCTTTATTCAACTATCTATTCGCCAAAAAACATGGAGGAGATTTTGTGCTTCGTATTGAAGACACAGACCAGACACGTTATGTGGAGGGCGCAGAAGAATATATCGTAGAAGCGTTAAACTGGCTAAACATCCCTTTCGATGAAGGACCACACAGCGATGGAGGCTATGGCCCTTATAGACAGAGTGAGCGTAAACATTTATACAAACAATACGCAGATCAATTAATCGCAGATGGCAACGCCTATTACGCATTCGATACTCCAGAAGAACTTACAGCACAAAGAAGTGCTTATGAGGCTGAAAAGAAGACCTTCATCTACAACTGGCACAACCGCCAACAACTCAATAATTCACTTTCACTTTCTTCGGAAGAGACTGCTGCTAAGTTGGAGGCAGGAGAAAAGTATGTAATTCGTTTTAAGTCTCCAGAAAACGAAACTCTTCATTTAAACGATGTGATTCGCGGGGATATTAAAATAGATACCAACACACTAGACGACAAGGTGCTTTTTAAAAGTGACGGAATGCCCACCTATCACCTTGCCAATATTGTGGACGATCATCTTATGGATATTACCCATGTTATTAGAGGAGAAGAGTGGTTACCTTCATTAGCGCTGCACTATATGCTGTATCGTGCTTTTGGTTGGGACGCACCTCAATTTGCTCATCTTTCTTTAATTCTGAAACCTAACGGAAAAGGAAAATTGAGCAAACGGGATGGAGACGCTGGAGGATTTCCAGTCTTTCCTTTGGAGTGGAAAACACCAGAAGGAGAATCTTTTGCGGGATATAGAGAAGATGGTTATTTACCTGAAGCCGTTTTAAATATGCTTGCGTTTCTAGGCTGGAACCCGGGTACCGAACAAGAAATTTTCACTTTACCCGAACTGGTTGACGCCTTCAGTTTAGAACGTGTGAACCGTGCAGGAGCTAAATTTGATCCAGATAAATCCAAGTGGTTTCAAAACCAATATCTACAGGAAATGGACGAAGTCGTTTTAGCTACGCAATTTTCAGCATTGCTTCAAGAAAAAGGTGTGAAAACTCAATTACCCATATCGACCATTGTTAGTCTGGTAAAGGAGCGCGCTACTTTTGTTTCCGATATTTGGGATCAGGCCTCTTTCTTTTTTGTTGCTCCAGATTCTTATGATGAAAAAGCGTCTAAAAAAGCATTCAAAGAAGATACTCCAGAAATTCTTACAAATGTGATAGACCTCCTTAAAAATACAGATGATTTTACAGGTGCAGCTATTTCAGAAAACATCAAAGCTTGGATTACTTCTCAGGAAATGGGATTTGGAAAAGTAATGATGCCATTACGTTTGGCGCTAGTGGGTAGCATGAGTGGTCCAGATGTATTTGAGATTTCTTCTTTGCTAGGAAGAGAAGAAACCATTCAGCGTATTCAAAAGGCAATTCAAACTATTGGCTAGAAATAGAAAGCGGCTGTGAACAAAATATTAGAGGTATTTCCTTTGAAATCTCCAGCACTTGACTGCTCCAAATCTGGGTTATCATTAAATCTATTGAATTGGTTGGTCAAGCCATATTGGTACTGCACACCTAAACGGAAATTAGTAATTCCTGCGGTTACACCAGCAGCAACTCTTGCGTGAATACGAGATACGTTTTGAATATCTTCGGCTCTTAAGGTTTCATAACCGTCTAGCACAAAATCTTCAAAGCCACTGCGTTTCAATTTGAGTTTTCCATTTACGTTCAGTAATGGTCCAGCCTCTACGCTCAAGTGGTTAACGATGATATTATAGCTAAGTAACATTTTAATCTGCGCTCCTGTCATTTCGTAGTCGATGTACTGCTCATCAAAATTTCCATTCGTACTATTAACATCACTACCAAGAATACCTATTTCAGATTGTAAAAAGCCGATTCCATAAATTAAGTCAAAGTCGTTCCAAAAAGCACCCCTTGTATTGAAGGACAAATAATACCCTCCACCTTGTTCTGTGGTGAAGTTATCTGTTTGAATATCTGAAAGGGAGATACCTCCGGAAAGGCCGATATGATTGCTTTGGTCAAAATTTCTTTGTGCGCTCGTTGTTTGAATAAACACGAAGGCGATCGTAACAAATAAGAGGTTCTTGAGACTCATAAAATAGGTTCTTTTGATGGGCACTAAAATATAGTAATTTTCGTACCTTCATTATCTTATTAATTTAAATTTTTAAACTATGAATGGTTTTCTCTTAGTCCCTGTGCTAATCGTAGGGTTTTTTATAATACTTATGTTCGTTTTTACTGTAAAGCAACAAACTGCCGCAGTTATAGAACGCTTTGGTAAGTTTCATAGTATACGCTCCTCTGGACTGCAGTTCAAAATTCCATTAATTGATCGAATTACTGGTAGGATCAATCTAAAAATACAACAATTAGATGTATTAGTGGAAACAAAAACAAAAGATGATGTATTTGTTCGTTTAAAAATTTCTGTACAGTTTCAGGTAATTAAAGAAAAAGTATACGATGCATTTTATAAACTTGAAAATCCGCATGACCAAATCACTTCCTATGTTTTTGATGTGGTTCGTGCTGAAGTTCCAAAAATGAAGTTGGATGATGTGTTTGAAAGAAAAGATGATATCGCAATTGCCGTAAAGACAGAATTAAATGAAGCCATGATCAATTATGGTTACGACATCATTAAAACATTGGTAACAGATATTGATCCAGATGTACAAGTAAAAGCAGCCATGAACAGAATTAACGCAGCAGAGCGTGAGAAAGTTGCAGCAGAATATGAAGCAGAGGCGGAGCGAATTAAAATCGTTGCCAAAGCCCGTGCAGAAGCAGAAAGCAAGCGTCTACAAGGACAAGGTATTGCAGATCAACGTCGTGAAATTGCTCGTGGACTAGAGGAATCTGTAGATGTATTGAACAATGTAGGTATTAATTCTCAAGAAGCTTCGGCTTTAATTGTGGTAACTCAACATTACGATACACTTCAATCTATTGGTGAAGAAACCAACACCAACTTGATCTTGTTGCCCAACTCTCCGCAAGCGGGTAGTAATATGCTCAACGATATGATCGCTTCTTTTGTGGCGAGCAATCAAATTGGTGAAGAGATGAAGAAAACAAATGAAGCAAAAGGAATTGTTCGCAAGCCGAAGGCAAAAAGAACTCCACCAAATCGTGATGAAGCGGAAGAATACTAGAATTTAAAATTTCAGAATACTTTTTAACAGACTACTTAACGGTGGTCTGTTTTTTTATGGACGAAGTTTAAATTCAATATCTAATAGATCTAATACATGATCAAAAACAACGTCTGTGGGTGTTGGATTAAAGCTCCTGTCACAGAGTAAATGCACCTTTTCAGGAAACTTCTCTTGAAAACTTTTAGAATACCATATTAGATAAGCCGGGTTTTTAACTTCATCTCCTGCCTGGGCGTGCAACCACTTTCCATTTTCTCCCAAATGTTCACCATGATCCGAAACATAAACCATCACCGTTGGAACATTTTCTTTCTCTAGTCTATTAATTACATTGTCCAGAAAAGTATCTAAATACAGAATAGTATTGTCGTAAGAATTAATCATTTGCTCCGCGCTCAAGGAGGGAACATATTTACTGTCAATTACTGGTTGGTACTTTCTAAATTGATCGGTATATCTGTTTTCGTACCACCAATGACTGCCAATCATGTGCAATGTGATCAACTCCTTCTCGCTTCGTCGTAAAATAGAATCCATAGGCTGTAGCATGACCTCATCTAGGGCTTTGGCAAAACTAAATTCACTTTTATATTCGTCAACCAACAATATATGCTTATTAGTTTCGGCCACCGGAGCATAGGACTTTTCCAATGTCTGATTTCCAATCCAAGTTGTTTCGTACCCTGCTTTTTGAGCAATAGCATAAAGACTGGTATAAGGTCCAATGGTATCTGTTAGGTCCTGGTTAGTTAAAATTTGTGGTACGCTTGCGCCCGTGTAGGTATGCTTGGTAAATACCTTCGGAAAGCTGATTAAGTTGTTTTTTTCTGAAAGTTTTGGGGTGGTATTTCGCTCATAACCATTAAGCCAAAGGTGATCTGCCCTCACTGTTTCACCTAAAACGAAAACTAGCTTGAGGCTCTCTGTATTGGAGACGCTCTCTGTAATTTCATGGTTGAGTTGAAGCTGGGGTATTTCGTAAAACGCATCAATGCCAAGAATTAAATTGTACGGAAGCCTATTTTTAAGACTTCCCGGTCGTTTTTTTTCCATAACAAAGAATGCAACAAGGCACAAAATTGCCGGAATTATAAATACCCTCCAACCCTGTTTATAGTTTATTTTACTGTGAAATTTCAGAATAAAAAACAGAACCAATAGAGAAAAACTCACAAACAGCACGTAGGGCCAAGTAATAAGATCCACAGCTATGTCTGTTTTGGTTTCAAATATTGCTTGTAAAAGAGAGGGGGTAATAGACATATCCTGTGTGTAAGCCCAAAAAGAGAACAAACAGTACAACACAAACAAAAAGGAGAAAAGAACTCTAAAAACCCACTTAAATAAACTTAAGAAATATATAAACCCAGCTACTGTTATTTGCAGTACACAAAGATGAACCAAATAAATAGCGGTGTCTTTAAAACCCTCTAGCGGAACATGAATATAGGATGCTCCTGTTATAAAAAGCACGACCAATACATTCACCAATAAGTGAAAAAGAATTATTTTTTTATGCTTTTTTAACTTTACCATCTAATACGGGTGCAAATTTATTAACTAACCAGATTACCGGAATAATGATGATAATTTGTCCTATTGCCAACAGAAACCGCTCTGGTTCAGAAAAATTAAAAACTGTAGTGCCCACTATCAACATCAAACCTAATTTAATAACAGTCAAAGCTCTTAAATGAGTTGCAAGTATGACTATGGTGTGTTTTCCGATATATTCTAAAAACTTAAATAAAGGTATTGCTTTAAAAAGTAGAACATAGAACATGGCTCCAGCAAGACCACTGATAAAAAACAAGGCTTCCTCTCCATACAGCGCACGATACATATCCACTTTTAACGTATTGAAATAGAAGGCTGTAAAATGAACAGCAAACAAAACTAGCAAAGCGATGTAGAGTTGGGGTTTTTTAATGCTGAAAATTGCTGTTTTGAGGATATTTCCGAAGAAATAAAAAGAAAGCGCCACCATCGCTACGTCCATACTCCATGGCAGATTAATCCCTGTAAGCCTTGGCCAAATAAATCCGACAGCAATAACCAAGAACAGCGCTGCATTGGAAACAATTCTATTGGGTATTTTTCTTATTAATGAGAACAGCAAAAACACCATAAAAATGCACGGAAGAAACCACAGAGGAATTCCCCAATCCATAAACTGTTGACCACCTTGCGCATAAAATATTCCAAGAAAGTTATCCGTGGCAGATAGCTCTAAATCGCTGCTTTTTCCAAATTTTCGACCCAAAAAGAACCAAAATAAAAACAAGGTAGATGCCCAGAAAAAATAAGGAACCAAGATCATTTTTGTTCTTCTTTTTATCACAGACAAGTTTACTTTTGAAGGATGGAACATTCCAGCAATAAAAAAAAATAAAGGAACGTGAAAACTGTAAATATAAGGTTCCACCGAGGGGAAATTATGTCCGTATACTACCATAAATATGGAGAGACCACGAGCTTGATCAATCCACCCTTTTCTTTTATCCATCTTACGAAAATATATGAAATTGGTACAACTTATGATTTTTAAGGGGAATATTTGATGTCTACTGCTGGTCTTTCCATAATTTAATTTCTTCAATTAAGTTTTCTAGTTGACGGTTCACATTGATCAGCTTGGAATAAAGTCTAGTTTCTTGAAAATCCTCGAGCTCATTCTTGAGGTCCAAAACATCATCATCTACCAGACCAGTTGTTGTTAATATCTGGATCACATTTACCTCAAACAATTTGGCAATTTGAGAGAGTCTGGTTAAGCTAATTTTAGACTTATCGTTCTCCAAATGACTATACGTCTTTTGCGAAATATCCAGTGAGTCTGCCACGTACTCTTGACTGTAGCCTTTAAGTATTCGGATCTTTCTAATGTTTGCTCCTACTTTCATTTCATTTATAGATTCATTTACTACTCAAATTGCAGTTCAAATTAGTTCAATTCTACATTTATATTCGTTTTTTAATTCTTTAAAAATGTCTTTTGTGGTCTCAATTCAAGAATTCACGGTTCTCGCAACAACTGTCTTATTAAGGTGTTTCCTCATGCGTATAATTTATACCCCTGAAGAATAAACAGTTGTTGCTTCTGGAGGTACATTTACACCAATACGTCTCGAGAATGCTCCCTAGCAGGCTTTAAATATTCACCATTAAATTTTAATTATGAGACATTATGTAAGAACATTTATTTTGACATTGTTATTGGGGGTTTTCTCTTCTTTCGGAAATCACGACGCATTTGCGCAACAGGTACTTGGCGGGCCAACGCTAATTGTTAAACCCGACAGCCAAACAGTTATTAATCCTAACGCTGGAACCAATCTGGACCTAACCAGGCTCGGCCTGGGGCAATCCACCTACGTTGAAATGCGGGATGCAGTGGGAACACCCTACACCTTTCGAGTAAAAAAGTTGGAGGACAATAGATTTGCTGTGGCGGCAAAAGTGGAAGATTTACAAGATATCCAACCCAATACTACGATTCGGTTTGTAGGAAAAGACGGGTTGCTCAAAGCAGTAAACCTATCCGAATTGTCCAATCAGCGATGTGGCGTATGGTGCTTAGTGCTGCACATTTGCTGCGTACACATTCATATTGGTCCCCCTGCAAACACGTGGGAATGGTCCTGTAGTAATTGTCAGCCGGGTCAAAACTAAATTCACCGTCTTGAAAAAATTGATAAAAAAAATAAGAGAAAGTATAGCTATGAAATGGCTCGTTTTATACTATACTTTCTTTTTTCTATTTGGAGGATATATTCTTCTACAAATCGTATGTACAGCACTTGCGCTATTAACATTTAACAACTCGGGTAAATCTATTGATCTAAACGGTTTAAATGTAACCATAGACAACACTCCCTATCAAATATGGGACCTTCCAGAGTTTTATATGGCTACCATTGTTAGTTCAACAATTATTGGAATCATGATTCTCTTAACAACAAAACTTATTATGTACCAAGATCCATACGGTTTCCTTGGTTTCAAAAAGATAAAAAGAGAACATTACAAGTGGTTGATATATGGCGCTATTATTTTAGGTGTAGGCACCTTACTTTTAGAAATATTTGATCTTAAACCAACAGTACTTATAACTGCCAACACCATCACAAAAAAGTCGTTATTGGTCTTAGGGTTGGTTGTTTTTGCCCCTGTTTTTGAAGAATTACTCTTTAGGGGCTTTCTATTGTCAAGAATGAGTATTCTACTTTCAGAAAAAAAACAATGGGTTGCAATTTTTATTACCTCCTTATTGTTTGCAGTGCTCCATTTGCAATACAACCTCATAATAATGGCCTACATATTCTTGATTGGCCTATTTATGTCTACAATGAAGTTAAAAACAGGCAACCTTTGGCTTAGTATTATCTTCCATATAACTGGCAATCTCATTGCAGCCGTACCTATACTTTTCTATTAACTATTTACAAAACTTACAAGAGTGCATTCGCTTCGGCAACAAGTAGTTCATTTTTATCCCCACTTGCTGTTGTAATGAATGCATTCACCTCATCGGATCTTTCTTGTCCATTTTCTAATAAAACACCAAGAGCTATCATAACTGCGATTCTAGTTCCTGCCTTCTTTACAGCTGTACCAAATAATGGCTCCAAATCTTCGTAAGCTACTTTTTTAGCAAACTCTTGAATGGCTGCTTTGGCTGCAAGTTGTTTTTCTTCAGGTAGATTGGTGTATTTTTTTCCAAGACGTTTGATCTCTTCAATAGGAGGTCGTTCATTGGATTGTTGAGGCTTGGATTGACCGCCATTTGGCTTTGGTTTCACTTTTGCCCAAGAATCTCTTAACCCTACCGTTTTATTAAAAACTAGTCTACCTTCTGTACTCTCGTCGTCTACATTAAAATAACCAATACGCTGAAACTGAAAACTATCTCCAGGCTTTGCAGACGCTAAAACTGGTTCCAAAAAGGCCTCTGAAATATGTAGAGAGTCTGGATTTACAAAATCCATAAACGATTTATCCTTGTGGCTATCTGGAGCTTCATCACTAAACAAACGATCATACACTCTTACTTCTCCTTTTATAGCATGCTTAATAGACACCCAATGCAAGGTTCCTTTTACCTTTCTCAAGCTTGCTTCGGTTCCACTACCGCTTAAACTATCTGGATCGTAGGTACAATGAATCTCTGTTATTTGTCCATTCTTGTCTTTAACAACACCTTCTCCTTTTATGATAAATGCATTTTTAAGGCGAACCTCAGAACCCAATGTCAATCTAAAAAACTTATTGCCAGCATCCTCTTTGAAATCTTCTTTTTCAATAAACAATTCCCGCGAAAATGGAACTTTGTGTGACCCTGCATTTGGATCTTCCGGATTATTTTCTGCATCAAAAAACTCTTCTTTTCCTTCTGGATAATTAGTTATTACCAATTTTACAGGGTCTAAAACAGCCATTACTCGATTCGCTTTTAAGTTTAGATCTTGTCTAATACAAAACTCCAATAGCGACACGTCAATTACATTTTCTCTTTTAGCCACTCCCACTGTTTCTATAAACTTTCTAATAGATGTTGGGGTATATCCTCTTCTTCTAAGACCCGATATGGTTGGCATGCGCGGGTCGTCCCACCCATTCACAATTCCTTCTTCTACCAACTGAAGCAACTTCCGCTTACTCATAATGGTATAGCTCAAATTTAAGCGGGCGAATTCTGTCTGGTTGGGAAGATTAGGGTATTGATCCTTACCATACGGGTATACTTCGTTTTTAAACCAGTCGTATAATTTACGATGTGGCTTAAACTCTAATGAGCAAAGAGAGTGTGAGATTTGTTCAATATAATCGCTTTCACCATGTGTCCAGTCGTACATTGGGTAGATACACCAATCGTTTCCTGTTCTGTGATGTGACTTCTTTAAAATACGATACATTAATGGATCGCGCATCAACATATTAGGATCCTCCATGTCGATCTTAGCACGTAAAACATGTGTTCCTTCGTCAAACTCTCCATCCTTCATTCTTGTAAAAAGATCCAAGTTTTCTTCTACTGAGCGATCTCGATAAGGACTATTAGTACCAACTTGTGTTGGGGTTCCTTTTTGTTCTCGCATCTCTTCCGAAGTTTGAGAATCTACATAGGCCTTTCCATTTTTTATCATCAAAACGGCCCAATTGTACAAAATCTGAAAATAGTCTGAAGAATAAAGCTCGTTGGCCCACGTATAACCTAACCAACTAATGTCTTCTTTAATAGCGTCGACATATTCCTGTTCTTCCTTGGCTGGATTGGTATCATCGAACCTTAGGTTGACAGGCGCATTATAGCGTTCTCCTAATCCAAAACTGATACCGATCGCTTTGGTATGGCCAATATGAAGATAGCCATTGGGCTCTGGCGGAAATCTAAAACGGAGCTGTTTTGGATCCATTCCGTTCTTTAGGTCGTTTTCTATGATGTGCTCAATAAAATGGAGTGATTCTCTTTCTTCAGACATAGTTGTAATTCTCTATTCTGTCCGTTCAAACGGACAACTTATAACAACACAAAGGTAACTAATAAACTGAAAAAAGTATCTTTACAAAAACTAATTACATGAGTACTATTCGGCTTAAAAACATTCGCATTTTTACCAACCATGGTTGTTTAATTGAAGAAGAAAAAATAGGAAGTGACTACCTAGTTAATCTAAAGGTGAAAGCCGATTTATCTACTGCTGCCAACTCAGATCAGCTCAAAGACACTGTGGATTATGTACACCTTCAATATATTGTAAAGAATGAAATGTCTATAAGATCTAAACTGTTGGAACACGTAGGACAACGCATTATTGATAGGATTTTTAAAGAAATTAGTCTTGTAAATACAGCAGAAGTGACTATTTCAAAATTAAATCCGCCTATTGGAGGAGATATCAAAGAGGTAAGTGTAACTATGAAATCCAAACGCCCTACTGTATAATTTTTATGATTAAAAACAAAGAAGCGATAGGAATTCACTTTATTAAAATCTCTATTATTTAAATAGGGAAATTAAAAGTTAATCTTTTATATTTGCTCATTCAAAATGGCGTCTTGGCCGAGCGGCTAGGCAGAGCTCTGCAAAAGCTCGTACAGCGGTTCGAATCCGCTAGACGCCTCCAACTAAACCAGTCTTTTTTAAAAGGGCTGGTTTTTTGTTTTAAGGCCCAATTATATTTCAAGTAATATAATTTCTAAATAAGGTTGAAAGAAAGTTAAGCTCGTCTTTACTATTTTTATCTTACTCGGTCACATCGGCCGGTAAATTTGTATTTGGAATTTTATCCAAACCTTTCTGCACCTGACTCGGGAAAATCCCTTCTAAAAGCAACAAAATACCAAATCCTACTATTAAAATACTTACCCATTTTTTTGTTTTAAAAATAAAACGCGGAGTCATTTTATTTTTCAACTTCTTCGCCAGCATAATCTTAAGTAAATCTGTTAGAAAGAACACAATTAAAACAGTAGCTAAAAAGAAAAAGACTCCATTAGGGCTCGTGGTTAATGCATTAGCCATGATAATAGTTGCAATCCAGCCAGCCAGTACCCCGAAATTAACAAAATTGAGAAGAAAACCTTTCAGAAATAATCCTCCTAAATTCTTCTTTACATTAACTGCATAGTGTTCCCGTACTATCTTTATAAAAGATCGTGATGTCCGTATGTAAGAAATAACGCCATAAACAATGAGAATAGCACCACCAAAAATCAATAAACCTGGATCATCTTTTACTCGATCTAAAATATGGCTGGTACTGTAATAAGCAATAAGAATAAAGATGATATCGGCAAACATCGCACCTAAATCGAAGAATACTCCAGCACGAAAACCCTTTGTTATACTGGTTTCAATTAAAGTAAAAAAGACAGGGCCCACAGCAAAAGCCAGGACGAAACCATAAAAAGCCGCATATAACAAACCATCAAACATTAACGTAAAAGTACAAATTACTTTTGGCTTGCTTGATGGTTTGTTGTGAGTTTTAGATTGCAGTTTAATTCATGATCCGAACTCTACCTCCTGCAAATTTCTTTTCTTTTACCTCTTTCGGATTTCCAAAAATATCAACGTCTCCTCCAGCAGTTACACTTACCTCTACTTTATCACTAGCATAAACTTCCGCTTCTCCAGCAGCCGTAACCCCAATTTTTGTTTCCAACGTTTTTAATTCTCTTCCTTCGAAAATTCCTCCAGTATTTAATTTAATGGTCTGACTTTTAGATAAACCTGATGCTTCAACAATACCCCCAGTAACCGCTTTAATTTTTGTGTGATTAACATCTAAACCGACCTTAATCTTACCACCTTCTTGCGCTTTTAATTCAATACTTTCCTGTTCGATAAGGGCATTCCCAACTATCTCAGATCCTTCGTTTGCATCAATAGTTTTAATATTGGTAAAATAAACTTCAATATAAGTGTCCTCGCCCTGAAAACGTGTATCGGTTTCCATTCTAAGTTTTAATTTTCCATCGTCATTAATTACTAAAACCTCATAGGTTTTTTCGCCTTTAATTACCACCTTATTTTCATTAGACTGAATAAGATTTACCTCCATTAAATCGTATACTTTCAATGTATCAAATTCACCAACCTCTTTTGTAATGGTGCGCTGAGAAAATGCTGAAAGAGAAATAATTGTAAGGCAAAGAGTAGTTATTAGTTTCATGGTATTGTGTTTTTATTTACCTAAAGAGTCTAATTTTTAATAAATGTTACAGTTTTAAAGCTGTGTTAAACCAATTATTTAATAAATAGTAAACCTAATACATATCTTTAGGTGTATATTCTTCCTTAGATCCCAACATGGTAAAATCTAAATTCTTCTTTACTAAATCGGCATTTTTCACTTTAACATAGACTTCATCTCCCAATGTGAATTTTTTTCCTGTTCTATCTCCGACTACAGCATATTCTTCTTTATCGAAAGTAAAATGATCACCCTGAAGATCTCCAAGACGCACCATTCCTTCACATTTATTTGATATAATTTCTATATAAATTCCCCATTCAGTAACACCAGAAATAACTCCTAAGAAATCCTGGTCCTGATGATCCATCATATACTTCACCTGCATATACTTAATACTATCCCTTTCTGCACTGGAAGCTAAATATTCCATATCGCTGGAATGTTTACACTTATCTTCGTATTCTGAAGAATCTGCATTTTTTCCACCATCCAAATAATGCTGTAATAATCGATGCACCATCACATCGGGATAACGTCTAATTGGAGATGTGAAATGAGAATAATAATCGAATGCTAGTCCGTAATGACCAATATTATTGGTAGTATAAACAGCCTTGCTCATACTTCTTATTGCCAGTGTATCAATCAAATTCTGCTCTTTTTTTCCGTTTACATCTTTCAAAAGTTTATTCAAAGATTGAGAAGTAGAATTTTTATCCTGAGTGTTTAACTTATATCCAAATCTGCGAATAATATTCTCTAAAGCCGCAATTTTTTCATCATCCGGCTCATCGTGAACACGGTAAACAAAAGTTTTAGTAGGGCTTTGTTTTCCTATAAATTCTGCTACACTTCTATTTGCTAAAAGCATAAACTCTTCAATTAGCTTATTGGCATCCTTACTTTCTTTGAAATAAACTCCTTCTGGTTCATTATGTTCATCCAAACGAAATTTAACTTCCACCTTATCAAAAGAAATGGCTCCAGCTCGCATTCGTTTAGAACGTAATACTTTTGCTAAACGATCCAATTCCAAGGTTGCTTCGGCAATTGCAGGATCTACATCATAGGCTTTATCCGTAATTGAAATATCTTTCGGAATCGTTAAACTTTTTGGATTTTCTATTAAATGTTGCGCCTCTTCATACGCAAATCTGGCATCACTATAAGTAACAGTTCTTCCAAACCACTTATCAACAACTTCTGCTTTATGGTTCATTTCAAAAACGGCAGAGAATGTATATTTTTCCTCATGAGGTCTTAATGAACACGCATTGTTAGATAATACTTCTGGTAACATTGGAACCACTCGATCTACTAGATAAACAGAGGTGGCTCGTTCGAAAGCTTCATCGTCTAATACCGTTCCTGGAACTAGGTAATGTGAAACATCGGCAATATGAATTCCTATTTCATAATTTCCATTTTCCAACTTTTCAAAAGACAATGCATCATCAAAATCTTTCGCATCTTTTGGATCTATTGTAAAGGTGAGCGTTTTACGCATATCCCTTCTTTTCTTTATTTCTGAAGGTTGAATTGAAGTATCCAAGTTATCTGCATATGCTTCCACTTCAGGTGGAAACTCATATGGCAATCCATATTGAGCTAAAATCGAATGAATCTCCGTATTGTGTTCTCCAGGTTTTCCAAGTACTTTAAGTACTGTTCCTATCGGAGAATCACTATTTTCTTCCCAACCCTCCATTTTAACTAGGACCTTATCACCGTTTTCTGCTTTATTAATTTGGCTCTTAGGAATGAATATATCGGTATACATATTATATCCAGTACATTCTACAAACGCAAATCGGTCTGAAATACTAATAGTTCCAACAAATTCTGTTCTTTTTCTTTCTAAAATTTTAGTGATTTCTCCTTCGATTTTACCACTCTTTTTTCGTTTAAATACGTAAACTTCTACTACATCTCCTTTAAGACCTTTGTTTAAATTTTTGGTATTGACGAAAATGTCTTTTTCCATTCCTTCTACTATTACATATCCAGTGCCTCGTGAGTTAACATCGAGGATACCGGTATGGTAATTCATAGACGGAGCAAGAATATATTTTCCTCTGTCAATTTCTTGAAGTGTTCCTTTTCCTTGTAAATTCTTTAAATTTTTTATGATTTGATTTCTACTACTAGCATCGTCTAGTTTAAGTTTTGCTGAAATCTGTTTATAATTAAATCCTTGGGATCTGTCTTTTCTAAGTATTTCTAAAATCTTTTGTGATAATCCTTCTGGGTGTTGTGTTTTCTTTCTGCTTTTATGTCTTTTCGGCATAGTTATTTATTATAATATTTAAAAATACGTTTATTAAGTAAATGGTCTTTAACTATTTCTAAAGTTTGTTAATTTGTTAAAGTGATTTCCATTAATGACTTAATCTTGTAAATAGTCTAATAGATTTAATAAACGTGAATAATTGTTCCCTTTAATTTTAGGGTTTAAAATTTTTGTAATTTAGTGATGATGGAAGACTACAAAACTATAGCAATATTTACCTACCCAAGCGAGTATGCGGTGCTCAAACACCTGCTACAGCAGCGCAATATACGTTTTGTTTTTCAAAACGAAACTATGATCAGTGTACTTCCTTTTCACTCCAATGCATTAGGAGGCATCCTTTTAAAGGTTCATTTGGATGATATCGCGGCCGCAGAAGGTATTATAGATCATTTAAATAATTCGTCAGATCTACGAATTGTTTAATTCTTCTTTCTAAGTAATTCTGAAATTTTCAAATTCAAAATAACAGTTATCAACATATATTATATACATCATTTGTTTTTTTATAAATTTTAAAAATAAAATGATGATGATGATGGGGTGTTGAAATGTAGTATAACTTTTTGATAGTTTATTTTGAATAAGAGTTATACTTTTTTTTGGTCTGCTTATGAACAAGATATAAAAATACTAGTAGACTGATAAATAAGTAAATTGAGTGTTTCATTCACAGTTGTCAACAACCGAAGTTAACAACCTTTTTTTAACAAGTATTTACTCCATATTTGTTCCTAACTGTAAAATTTTAGAAGATAAGTTGACAACAAGTGAGCTCTAAAAAATTTGTGAAGACCATTAAATTTTTGCTATTCGTTTTTTGAATCATTTTACCAAATATTTCTATCTTTTTTGAGTGTTTAAATATGAACATACTTGTTAACTAAATTGACAACTCTAAGTTGAAAAATATAAAGTTATAATTATCAAATAAATACCTAAAGTTAATAACTATGTGGTATGTAATTGTATTAACAATCACAATATGAAAATGGATCAACAAGAGTCATTATATTTGTAACAAACTAAGTGAAGATGAAAATAGCTATAGGAAACGATCATGCAGGACCCGATTACAAATTTGCAATTGTTGAATTGTTAAAATCGAAAGGTATAGAAGTAGAAAACCATGGAACCGATACATTAGATAGTGTAGACTATCCAGATTTTGTACACCCAGTTGCTAAGGCTGTTGCCAACGGCTCAGTGGATAGAGGAATTCTTATTTGTGGAAGCGCAAATGGTGTAGCAATGACTGCTAATAAATACGCCGAAGTACGCGCAGGAATTTGTTGGACCAACGAAATAGTGGAACTTATTCGTCTTCATAATGATGCTAATATTCTGTGCATTCCTGCAAGATTTACGGCAATTCCCCAGGCTTTGAAAATGGTAGAAACATTTTTAAATACCCAATTCGAAGGTGGACGACATCAAAACCGAGTAGATAAAATAGCCTGCTCATAATTTGTTTATTTAATGGCACATTCGCACTCCCATTCTCATGATCATCCAGACTTGAAAGGGAGAAATCTGCTTATTTCCATTCTCCTTAATATTATTATTACCGTTGCTCAAGTAATTGGAGGAATTGTCTCTGGTAGCTTGGCATTACTTAGCGATGCATTGCATAATTTTAGCGATGTTCTTTCATTAATTGTAAGTTATATCGCAGACAAATACTCTAAAAAAGAAGCCTCTTTTGATAAGACTTTTGGATATAAACGAGCCGAAATTATTGCAGCTTTTGTGAATGCTTCTACGCTTATTGTTGTAGCAGTTTATTTAGTGTTTGAAGCGGTAGAACGATTTTTGAATCCGCAAGAAATAGAAAGCACATTAGTTATTTGGTTGGCACTGTTAGGTATAATTGCCAACGGATTTAGTGTCCTTTTATTAAAGAAGAATGCTAAAGAAAACATGAATATGCGGAGTGCATATTTACATTTACTTACCGATATGTCCGCTTCCGTAGCAGTACTTATTGGCGGTTTATTAATGAAATATTTTGGATGGTTTTGGGTGGATAGCTTACTTACAGTCTTAATTGCTATTTATTTAGTCTATATGGGATATGACCTTCTGAAAAGCTCTTTCAAAATTCTAATGCTCTTCACCCCAGACGATATTTCACTTGAAAAACTGAGAGAAGCAATTTCAAAACACCCTGAAATAAATAATGTACATCATATTCATATTTGGCAGCTGAACGAGAAAGAAACGCATTTAGAGGCTCACATCGATTTTAACAAGGATATTTCTCTTTCTAGATTTGATGAAATTTTAAATGAAGTAGAAGAAGTGCTGTATCACGATTTCAATATTAATCATGTTAACATTCAACCCGAATATAATAAAGATGACCCTAAGGATATTATTGTTCAAGACTAATACGGCTGTATGGAAATTTCAGTAAAAAAATTCTACGAATTAACAATTTATGAATTGCACGATCTACTTCAACTAAGGTCTGAAGTATTTGTAGTTGAACAAGACTGTGTATATCAAGATATTGATGGTAAAGATAAAAAAGGATTACACGTTCTTGCGAAAAAAGAGGGAGAAATAGTGGCATATACACGATGTTTTGAGCCAGGTATTTATTTTGAAGAAGCCGCAATAGGAAGGGTGGTTGTTCCGAAGACTCAAAGAAAATACGGATACGGGCACGATATAATGAAAGCCTCTATTAAAGCGATAAAAGAACATTACAATGAAGAACGTATTGCTTTATCTGGACAAAAACACCTCATAAAATTTTATAATGCCCACGGTTTTAAACAAGTTGGTGAAGGATATCTAGAAGACGGAATTCCTCATGTGCTCATGATAAAGAACTGATTTATAAATCAAAAACGACTTACAGTCAGTAATTTTTTTATATTTACCCGCCTCAAAAACCTATTTATGAGAACTATCTTCTTTATTTGAAATGAAGATGGGGATAATTAATGTGCTTTACTTAAAGAAAAAAAGCACCAAAAAAATAACTACCATGAAAAAATTCCTACTTTCTTTTGTAATCCTTTTTGCGACTACCGTTGCGTCCAACGCGCAAGAATTTAAGGAAATGATTACCTCAGGAAATTATACTGTCGCTCAAATTTCTGAAAATGCAGAAGCTTATTTCGAGATCCGTGGAAAAGGAAAAGGAACGGGATACAAACAATTTAAGCGTTGGCAGTACATGGCTCGTCGTAAAATGAATGAGCAAGGCTTTCTTACACCTACTGAAGATTTATTAAAAGAATTTCAGCTTGTTAAAGCCAACTTTCAAGAAAGTAGAATGTCCGCAGCTAGTAACTGGGAAGAAATGGGGCCTACCACGTGGAACGCAACTTCTGGTTGGAACCCAGGGGTAGGACGGGTTACCTCTTTTGATGTAGATCCAAGTGATCAGGATCACATTGTTATAGGGTCTCCTTCTGGAGGAGTATGGAGGACAACCACAGGAGGATCGACATGGACCGTTTTAACAGACGACTTTATCAATATGGATGTATATGCATTAGCGATTCATCCAGTGAATAAAGATACTTATTATTGGGGTTCCACTTCTGGGGTCATTTTTATTACGACAGATGCGGGAACAACATGGAATGAGCTGGTAAACCTACCAGGAGGAAGTGTCAATAAAATATTAATCCATCCAACCACCCCAGATATTATGTTTTGTAGTATTGCAGGGGGAGGAATTTTTAGAAGCACAAATGCAGGAGCATCATGGTCTTCCGCACTTACTAGTGAATCCACAGGATATGATATTGAGTTCAAACCTGGAGATACTAATACTATTTACGCTACAGGAAATAACTTCTATAGATCCACAAATGGCGGAACATCTTTTGCACAAATTTCTTCTCCTTTTACAGCAGGACAAACTAAAATGATAGGCGTTTCAACCGTGAATGGTGGATCTGGAAGTACAACCACTGTATATGTGGTAGAAGAAAACAATGGTATTTTTGGAGGGCTTTATAAGTCTACAGACAGCGGACAAACATTTACAGAATTATCCCATTCGGCAAATTACTTTGGATATAGCGACACTGGAAATGACTCAAGTGGTCAAGCCCCAAGAGACATGGACATCGTAGTTGCTCCAAACGATGTTCAAGAGGTTCATATTGCCGGAATACACACTTGGAGGTCACTCAATGGAGGAGTTAGTTTTGACTTGACCTCCTATTGGTCAATAGGAGGGGCAACTTCTAGAAATGTTGGTTATTGTCATGCAGATGTAGATATTATGGCTTTCATAGGAAATGACTTATACGTAGGAAGCGACGGAGGCTTGTTTGTAAACCCTGATTCTGATGGCACTATAGATCTTAATATGTATACCGATTTAACAGCGGGGCTGGGAATACGTCAGTTTTATAAAATAGGGGTTTCACAAACCGATCCAGAAATACTAGTGGGAGGGTCCCAAGACAACGGAAGCTCTTTTTATAATACTTCTGGAAATTGGTTCGATTGGTTAGGAGCCGACGGAATGGAGGGCTTTATCGACAAGAATAATAGCAATATATTTTATGGAACAAGCCAAGGAGGAACTTTGTATAAATCTGTCGATGGAGGTGCAAGTCGTTCCAACTTAGCTACTCCTCCTGGCAGTGGAAACTGGGTAACACCATTTGAACAGGACCCTGTAACAAGTAATGTTATTTACGTAGGCTATGGCGAAGTGTATAAATCGACCAATGGAGGTTCTAGTTGGGGTGCAATATCTAATAACGTTTCTGGAAATTTGGACGAAATGAAGATCGCTCCAACAAATAACCAAGTGATATATGCTTCTGCTGGTGAAACTCTATATAAAACAACCAATGGTGGTGCTACCGCGTCCTGGTCGACCCCATCAGGCTTTGGCGGAGTTATTAATAGCATAGCCATCCACCCTAATAATGAGGATGTTGTTGCACTGGTTACAACAGATTCAAACAAAGTGTATGTCACCCAAGACGGTGGAGCAACATGGACTCAAAAACGACTTAATCTACCAAATTTTTCTGCCCTTTCTGTCGTTTGGGATGACAGCGTAAATAACCGCTTATACGTAGGTATGAATTATGGTATTTACTACATCGACGATACAGTGACCGAATGGCAATTATTTTCGAACAACCTTCCCAACGTTTCAGTTACGGAGCTTGAAATTAATTTTGCAACTGAAAAGATTTATGCTGGAACTTATGGGCGTGGAGCATGGCGATCCCCACTAGAGCCAGATATTACCACCCCAGTTATTTCTTTTTCTTCCATTGCTGAAAGTCAATTAGAAAATACAGATTGTTCTTTTACCGATCACGACATAACACTAACAATTGCCAATCCACCTTCCGCAGATGCTGAGGTAACATTTAATGTGGACGGAGCAAGTACAGCCACACAAAACTCCGATTTCGAATTGCTCACGAGTAGTGTAACTTTTACGAATGGTAGCACAACTTCTCAAACCATGACGGTAAGAGTATTTCATGATGAATATGTCGAATTGGACGAAACCATCATTATCAATACTTCTTTAGACGTAAATGGAGGTAATGCAGAAATGAGCTCAACAAATAATATTTTCACGCTTACAATATCTAATGACGACTTTCCACTTTCTACGACAAGTACCGTTACTTTATTTTCGGAAGACATGGAAACTGCGCCTTATGAGGTAAGCACCAACCAAAGTGGAAATGGAAGTGATGCATGGAACTTTGATGATACAGCCGGAGCTACAAGCACCTATTGGAATACTGATGGGTTGAATACAACAACATTTGCTTACACAAATGATGATGCCTGTAACTGTGATAAAAGCAACGACTTGTTAACCACCTCGGCAATTGATTTATCGACAGGATATCTTGGAGCATCTCTTTCTTTTGATCATGCTTTTGCAGATGTAGGTTCAGAAACGGCAGAGGTGCTAATTAGTACAGATGGGGGAAGCACTTTTCTATCTGCACTTACAATTTCAAACACATCAACAAGTAACGGAGGAGGTTCGTTTACTACTCCTTGGGTTTATGGGGAAACACTTAGTTTAAACCCCTACATTGGTCAGCCCGATGTACGAATTCAATTTCGATATAACGATGGAGGCGCTTGGTCTTACGGTATGGCTGTAGACAATGTACAAATCACTGCAGAAGTAGACGCAGTGGTTCAAACTGCCGCTAATTCTGGAACACCAGATCAACTCAATTTAAATGGAATAGGTGATGCATACTCGAGTGATCCCGTTTCAAATTTTGTGATGATGGGTATGAGTAATAATGACAGCTTCGATTATGGATGTACAGATACCTTTGTATCACGATCTGGAGCGGGAGCACAGACATATAACGGAAGTGCTTCTCCAGACTTAGTTATGGACAAAACATTTACCATAACACCCTCAAACACCAATGGGTCTGGAGATACTACAATTACATTTTACTTTGCAGATGTAGAAGCTTCGGGTTGGGAAACGGCGGTTGCCCCTTACACGACGGCAGATATGATTATTGGGCGTGAAGTAGGTGGAGCTATTGTGGAAACGGCAGTTGCAACTGAAGGATCGTTTGGAAACAACGTGACGTTCACAGGTAATTTTACAGGCCTAAATGGAACCTACTATTTTGGTCCAATGGAAGCATTTGTCCCAAGTTGTCTTGGAGCATTGAAAACATGGAATGGAACGAGCTGGTCACCAACCGGAGCTCCTGGAAGCGGCAATCAAGTAATGATTACGGGAAATTATAACACAAGTGTAAACGGGAATCTAGAAGCCTGTAAATTAACTGTAGACGACGGAGCGCAGTTTGTGGTTACAGCCAATATGTATGTAGATGTGCAAGGAGATATTTCAGTAAACAACGGAAGCTTAATTGTTCGCCATCAAGGTACTGTTAGACAATTAGACGATAGTGCAGTGGTTACAAAGAATGGAGCGAGCGGAACTATTCAAGTGGAGTTAACTACTCCAGTGTTAAAAACCAGAGACTTTATGGTAATGGGAACTCCCATGACGGACGAAACTCGCACAGGAGTATACAACAGTGCTTTTATGGTCTTAGGCTTTACACCCGCTAATTTTTTACCACATCCAGATGTTCCAGCAGGAGGCACTAACTGGGCAGATGACGATGGTAACTTTTATAACAATTTAACCTCGGGCTCCATTGAACCAGGAAAAGGATACGTAGTACGTCCACAAAATGGCTGGTCAGACCCTGCAAATATGAGCTACAACTTTACACACGAAAGAGGTGTGTTCAATAACGGAGTTGTTTCATATACTAACACAAATAACGGTCCAACTGCTAATCCAGATGGCACTCCAAACGTGGTTTCCAATCCATACCCTTCTGCGATTTCAGCAGATGCTTTTATGACTAATAACGGATTGACAGCATTGTATTTTTGGGAACATATAACACCTCCAGGAACAGGTTTGTCTGGCTCGAACTTGCGTTTTGATATGGATGATATTTCAATTCGTAATATGGGCATGGGAGTTGCTGCAGCCAATGGAGGTAGCCCGCCTAATAATGTTGTTTCTACTGGACAGGGATTCGGTATTCGAACAGCAGGCGTAGCGGGTTCAACAGGCACCATTAGCTTTAACAATAGTATGCGTCTTACAAGCGGGAATACCACTTTAAGAAGTCCACAAAGCACCCCTATAGAAACTTTAACTTTAGAAGTTAGAAACCCGAGTACAGGAATAGGTGCATTTACTGGAATGGCCTTTGCAGTCGAAGGAAGTGCAGAATTAGATGAGGGATACGATACCAAAAGATTGGGAACGGTCGTATCTCTTTACACCCATTTGGATGACGGAAGCCATGAATTAGGAATCCAAACCAGAGGGCTTTTTGATACCGAAATGCAGATTCCAATGGGTTTTGCTACACAAATGGGAGAAGAATTAGGCTATAACTATAAAATTAGTATTGAAGATGTTGCAGGACCTAATATTGAAAACGCAACGGTATATTTGTTAGATAATTCAACGGGTATAGTAACCAATCTTAGTGAAGACAGTTATTCGTTTACAAGCAGTGTCGGATCTTATAACGAAAGATTTACAGTGTTTTTTGAAGCAGCAGTCTTGTCTGCAGCAGACAATTCACTAGCGTCCAAACTAGTAGTGTATCCTAATCCAACTTCTGGCTTAATTCAAATTCTTAGTGTAGCGGAGGAGCTCATCTCAAAAGTGGAGTTAAGAGATTTGCAGGGAAGAATAATACAGACTATTACTCCACAAAAGAGTAAGGTTACAATAGATTTAGAGGGCCTTGCAAGTGCCACCTATGTTTTGATGATTTCTTCTGAAAGCGGCACTGTCGCAAAGAGGGTTATGAAAGAATAATTCAAACGGAAAAGTATATAAGAAGAGCCTGCTTTTACATAAAAGTGGGCTCTTTTATTTTTTAACCAAGAGATCTATATGCTTTAAAACCGCATAGCTAGGAAAAAAGCAGTGTATATAAAACTCAAAAACAGCATGCTTTAATTTTGATATTCTAAATTTTGCTACACTTTTTTTGTCAAGTCCATAAATTTTCGAGAAACCTTTGTTTTCAATATGTCGGGCTTGTTTATTTTAATAAATTTAGTCTCATAACTCTTCAAAAACGAACTTTTATGGGCCATAAATTAAACTTTATTGTATTCGCGATTTTAGTATTGGTTTGCTTACTACTTGGAACGGAATATCAGTATATAGAATCTGCCGGAGAAATTGATACAGGAGATACCGCTTGGATGATTGTTGCAAGTGCATTTGTTCTATTAATGACTCCAGGTCTGGCGTTTTTCTATGGTGGAATGGTGAGTAAGAAAAGTGTGATTTCTACTATGCTTCAAAGCTTTGTCGCCTTAGGAGTAATAAGCGTTCTTTGGGTAGTTGTAGGCTTTAGCCTCGCTTTTGGGGACAGTATATACGGAATAATTGGTGATCCGCGAACCTTTTTTGCATTTAATGGAGTTTCAGTGTCTCCTAATCCTGATTTTGCCGAGACCATTCCGTTTTTGCTTTTTGCTTTATTTCAACTGAAATTTGCAATAATTACACCAGCTCTTATAACAGGAAGTTTTGCTGAACGAATTCGCTTTAGAAGTTACATTTTGTTTATGGTTCTTTTCTCTATTTTCATCTATGCTCCTTTAGCTCATATGACATGGCATCCCGAAGGTTTACTTCGCAATTGGGGAGTGCTCGATTTTGCTGGAGGAACGGTAGTACACATGTCAGCAGGGCTGGCGGCATTAGCTGGAGCTATTTACCTTGGGAAAAGAAAAAAACGGATTGAGAAACCCGCAAATATTCCTTTCGTCATCTTAGGAACAGGCCTACTGTGGTTTGGATGGTTTGGCTTTAACGCTGGTTCTGCCCTTGGCGCCAACTCGGATGCAGTGATCGCATTTGCTAATACGAACTTAGCTTCTGCATCCAGTATGATTGCTTGGATCTTTTTAGAACGATTTCAGAATAAAAAAATGTCGGCTATAGGGGCTTGTATAGGAGCTATAGTAGGTCTAGTTGCTATTACCCCAGCCGCTGGCTTTGTAACTATAGGACAGAGTATATTTATTGGTTTTGTGGCAGCAATAGTTAGCAATTTTGCTATTCAGATTCACAAGAGATCAGAGATCGACGACACCCTCGACGTTTTCCCAAGTCACGGAGTGGGTGGTATCGTCGGCATGATTTTGACAGGTGTTTTAGCCAAGGATGTAGGGTTAATTTATGGTGAGACCAATACGTTCGTTTATCATATCCTAGCATTGATTTTAGTAACAATTTTCACCTTTTTCGGAAGTTTAGGTATTTATAAGATCACAGACTTACTAATACCAATTAGGGTAAGGGAAGATCAAGAAGATCGAGGTTTAGATGCATCTCAACATGGAGAAAATGTATACGACTAAGTATTTTTAGATTTCACGCTCTTGTTAAAAGGAATCCCGAGCTGAACGGTGATATTTTCATCATCGGTATGGTCTGCAATGTCAATTCCGTATTGGATTTTTGACACGTCGCCATATTGAAAAGTTCCAAAGATCCGATCCCATATAGAAAGCATATTTCCGTAGTTACTATCGGTCCAAGGAAGCTCAAAATGATGATGGAACTTATGCATGTTAGGAGTGACAATAATTGTACTGAGTGCCTTATCTAATTTCAAAGGGAGCGAAATATTGGCATGCGTCCAATAGGTAAACAGAACGCTTAGAATTCTATAGAAAAAATAAAAAGAAATAGGCATGCCGGTAATAATAACTGCTACCAAAGCAAGGGTTTCTCTAAAAATAAAATCGATAGGGTGATGTCTTGTTCCAGTGGTGGCATCCACATGCTTGTCGCTATGATGAACAATGTGCAAACGCCAAAGCGTCGGAACTTTATGCAAAAGAAAGTGAGCGCCGTATTGAGCTATTAAATCGAGAACGAGTATGGCTATCAACAGTTCCACCCAAACTGGAGCTTGGATGAGGTGAAGTAAACCAAATTGGGAATCGTTTAGCCATGTAAATACACCAATAGTCGCAATACCAAATACGGTATTGATAATCATTACTAAAGCGAGTAGAAAAAAATTGACCTTTGCGTGTTTCCACTTTTTATATTGGAAAGACACTAATTGGTAATAACCCTCAAATATCCAAAAAACAGATAACACCAAGAATATCCACCCAGCCTTCATCCAGGTGGGCATTGTTTCAAAAAAATTCAAAAAAGCATCCATACCTATTAATTATTACGAGAAACAGCAATGAATTCTCATCCACAAAGACTAAGCAAACGGCGGGTTTATATGTAAAGTCTACTTCAAGATCTTCTTATATCGATTTGCATCGTTTAAGATGGAAACGGCCTCTAATATCTCCAAGTTGTTCTCTACCTGATAGTCATAGAGCCCTTGCTTGTAAAAATATCTCTTTAATATTTCATCGCTAATCAAGGATTTGATCTCCGCTTTTTTGGAAACTAAGTCCTTTTCCTTGGCCCGATCAATAGAAGCCATTAGCGCATTGTAGCTTGATTCAATTTCATCTTTTAGGTCGTCATCTTCGGCACGTCGAATTGCTTCTTCAAATTCTTTCTCGGTCTTTGTTTCGTAGTCAAAGTTGTTGCGCTTAAGAAAAGTCGTGAAATCCTGAAAATCAGCATCTGTGAATTCAAATTCTTTCCAGTCTGTCATTTTATGACTGTAGTAATACTCCGTCCCATAATCGAAAATCGCATTGTCCTTCAACAAAGCAGTTGTGATGGGACTAAATTTTGCCGTCTCCACCTCTACGTCGGGAAGTATTCCTCCGCCGTCATAGACCGTTCTTCCTCCTTTGGTTTTAAATTTATTGTATTCTTTAGGGTCCAGTCTAACTGGGTCGCCATTTTCATCTCGGTTCCAGTAATCCAATGCCTGAATACACCTTCCACTAGGAGTGTAATAGCGAGAAATAGTTACTTTTAATTGAGTGCCGTAGGTAAGCTTTTTAGGGCGCTGTACGAGTCCCTTTCCAAAACTTCTTGCTCCAACTATCACAGCGCGATCTAAATCTTGTAAACCGCCTGAAACAATCTCACTGGCAGATGCGCTGCGACCATTCACTAAAACCACTAACGGAATTTCAGTATCCACCGGCTCATTTCTTGTTTTATAAGTCTTGTTGTATTTTTCTATCACAGATTTAGTGGTAGTAATCACCTCGCCTTTTGGAACAAAAAGATTCACAATACTAATGGCTTCATTAAGCAGCCCTCCTGGATTCCCTCTTAAATCTAAAATGATCTTGGAGGCACCCTGAGATTTAAGGTCCTCAAGGGCAGCTTTGGTTTCAGTAGTAGTTTTCCTGTTAAATTTTGAGAGTACGATATACCCAATATCTTCTTGAATTAATTTATAATAAGGAACTGCATTTACCTCCACTTTTTCCCTAACAAGAGTAGTAGTTTCTGTTTTGCCCTGTCTTTTATAAGTAAGCTCAACAGTGCTACCTGCCGCTCCTTTCAATAAATCTCCGGCATCATCCTCAAAATCGGCCAACGTAATGTTGCCTACTTTTAAAATTTCATCTCCCGCTTTAAGACCCGCTTTGTCTGCAGGATAATCTTTAAATGGCTCCGTAATAATGATCTTTTCATCCAAGGTTCTCACATAAGCACCGATACCGGTGTAGGCCCCAGAATTTTTGATGCGTGCGTCTTCAACGGCTTGTTCGTTCCAGTAAACGGTGTATGGATCTAAATCGGATAGCATTCCTTTAATAGCCTTATCCATGAGCGTCGCGGGTGTATTTTCGTCCACGTAATTCATGTTCAGCTCTTTAAAAAGAGTGGTAAAAATTTCTATTTGTTTAGCGATCTCAAAAAAATCGCTTTTAAAACTAGCAGAGGAGATAAGGATTCCAATCGCCAATATGGGTATAATGAGTTTCTTTTTCATTGCTGAAATTTTATTTATTTGCCTTCGCTCTTTTTTTTCTTAAATATCTACGAATCACTAAAATAGCGATAATAAGCACCAAAAGCAATGGCCAAATGGATAAGATGCCTAAAAGGAATACCGAGATTCCATTCCATCCTTCTTGAAAGGAATTAAGTATTTTTTGTCCGTACGAAACTGTTACACCAGTTTCGGCAGTGTATTTATAAATCTCTATGTTAACGGTGCTAAGGGACACCTTATTTTGTAGATAGTTAAGCCGGCCCTGCTTTGCCTCAATTTCTTCGCGTATACTGGAAAGTTCTCGCTCAATTTCGAGCATTTCCTTTACATTTTTAGCTTGCTTCAGCAGTTCCAAATAACGTTTTTCCAGCTCACGCTTCGCTTTCAGTCGCGCTTCAATGTCCACAAATTCTTCACTTACATCCTGTTGAGTGATGTCTTTTCGATCAAAATAAGCGACCCCTTGAGAAACGCCATCGATAAATTGTTGGAAGTTTTGCGTTGGGATTCTAACCGATAGATTTCGATAAAGCTGGTTATAAGTTTTGCCAGAATTATCGGAAGTGATCATTCCCTTAAAAGATTGTGTGAGATTTAAAATCTGTTGATGCGTTGCCTGTAGGTCTTTAGCCTCGTATCTAAGGCTTGCATTTTTAATAATCTTTGGTGCTTGCTCACTCGTAGGAGGCGCGGGAGGTTCAAAATTATCTGCAATCATGACTTCCTCTACCATGTCCATTTCACCACCCACTTCATATTCATAACTTGTAGGAAGGTCCTTCGCATAGTTAGATTCTTCAGCGTTGGAGCAGGATATTAATACAGCTAGCGCCAATAAACTTAAATACTTCATTTGGATATATTTTTAAGCAGCGCTGTCATGGAGGAAGTCAGTTTTTGATGCTGCGGTTGTTCTTTACCAATATATAAAAATAATAGCGCAAACTTCTTGCCGCTTTCCGCGTCGAGTATATGTTTATTTAATCGATATGCTTCTCGCAGTTGTCTTTTGATTCGATTTCGGGAGACAGCGGTTTTAAAACTTCGTTTGGGAACAGCAAAAGCGGCTTGTGTGAATTCGGCTTCTTCTGCACTAAGATAGAATAGTTTGATCGGAAATTTGGTAACCGATTTCCCCTCCGAAAAAAGGAGCTCAATAGTCTTTCGCGATTTGAGACGTTCGTGTTTTTTAAAGCTGAGATTCACAGGTTAAAAGTAGCTTATTTGGGCGTTACCACCAAGTGAAAAGACTTGGCGGTCGGGCTATCCGCTGTATCTTTTTACCACTCACCTCCGCTGCGCTCAGTAACTCGTAAAAAGGATGCCGCTGCTATCCCTAACGCGAAAGAGTTCATCAAACTCCGTATATTTTTGGTATGAAAATGCTAGACGAACCTCATTTTCGGTTATACGTAGCTCCACATGAGTCCAGTTCTTTTATGCGAGCATTGGATGATGCAGGAGTTGTTTTTATCGTAGAAGAAGATTGGGCCGAACCGTTTATGGTATTTTATTTTCGAGAGACTGATCAAGCGAAGGTCGACCAGATAAATATGGATTTGGGAATCAATATTACCTCAGATTATGGGGGCGCAGCAGACACTTCTCAGCTTAAAAAGGTGATTGTAATTCAGATTTTAGGTGCTATCGGTTTAGTATTATTTCTATATCTCTTAAGCCATTTAATCACATTCGAATTTTAATTTCAAATAAAAAAACCCGCCATGATTAAAACCTGGCGGGCCATTTTGATTCTGTGAAAATTTCCGAAGAAAAATTACTTCACGTCAAACGAATTATTTGTTGCATCTATATCTGCCATCAATTTAGAAGGATCGATCGATACATTTTTTACTTTTTTACGACTATTGAATTCAAAATCGTAAGTAGGATATGCCCAAGCCCAGTCTTTCAACACACTTCTTTTCATGGAAGTGTTTTCGTTCGGCTTTTCTCCACGCATCATCTGTAATGGAATATAAAAAGCCTCCTTAGAGTCATCTTCATACGTAACTACAACATCTAAAGGCATTGGCATTAATCCTTTGCGCTCTAAAATTACTCTAGTGGTGTTATTTGTAGTTTCCACACTAGTAATAGCGTAGTCGATCTTATTAGTGGTTTGTCCAAAATCCATTAGGTACCAATCCAGTTCCATTCCGGAAACTTTTTCAGCCACACGAATAAAATCGTTTGGAGTAGGATGTTTAAATGCCCACTCGTCGAAATATCGCTTAATAGTTTTCTTTAAATTTTGTGATCCAATAACGTAGCCTAATTGAGCCATAAAAACAGCTCCTTTGCTGTATGCTGCAATTCCATAAGACCTGTTCGTATTGTATCGATCTGCATGCGTTGTTAGGGGTTGCTCCTGTCCGCTATTTGCTAAAAAGTTGTAACCGCGATAAGATCCAGCATTTGGATTTTCTTTTTTTCCTTTCATTACCTCATTCATGGCGTGTGCAGAGATATAAGAAGTGAATCCTTCATCCATCCATTCGTGCTTTGCTTCATTGGTTGCCAATAGAAACTGAAACCAGGTGTGAGCCATTTCGTGAGCGGTAACACCTACTAGACTTTCATATTTACGGTTTCCTGTAATAAGGGTGCACATAGCGTACTCCATTCCTCCGTCACCACCTTGGATCACCGAATACTGTTTGTAAGGATAGGTTCCAATGTTTTTATTGAAATAATCTAAAAGCTGAGCAGTTACTGGTTGTAATTTTTTCCAGTTCTCTTTAATCTCTGGATTGTCTTTGTAGTAAAAGTTTAAAGTAACGCCGTTTGGACCATCGTACACATCGTGGATGTAATCTTTGTCTGCTGCCCAGGTAAAATCATGCACATTGGGTGCAAGAAAGCGCCAGTGCTTTTTCCCGCGACGTTTTTTTGTTTTTCCTTCCGGATAACCAGTTCCACCTACAGTATAGTCTTTATCAATAGCGATGGTTACATCAAAATCTCCCCACACACCGTGAAATTCACGCGCAATGTATGGATCTGCATGCCAACCTTGAAAATCGTATTCCGCTAATTTTGGATACCATTGCGCCATAGAGAGGGCTACCCCTTCTTCATTATTTCTTCCACTACGTCTAATTTGAACAGGAACTTGAGCATCCCATTTCATTTCGAGTGTAGTGCTAGCCCCAGGAAGAATGGGTTGGTCTAAGTTCACTTCTAGTACCGTCCCCACCACTTCGTAGTTCACTTTTTTTCCATCTTGTTTAAGAGATGTTGGCTTAATATAGCCTATTTCAGAAGGAGATAGTTTAGAAATTCGGTCTCCAACCCGAGGATCTGAATCGGCAATAGTTGTTGAGCGGACGTCCATTTCACTTCCTGGCTGAAAGGCATTAAAATACAAATGATAGAACACGCGATTCAAGGTGTCTGGAGAATTATTGGTATAAGTAAGTTCTTGAGAACCTTCATATTGCCAATTATCAATGTCGACATCGATATCCATTTTATAATCCACCTTTTGTTGCCAATAGGAGGTGTTGTTTTGTGCAGTAACTGAGCTTACAAAAAGTAAGACAAAGATGCTTTTGAGGAATAATTTCATAGTTGTATTATGAATTAGTTAGCCATTTGATCAGCCATGATAAGCGCGTTATATAGGTTGACCATTTTACCCGATTTAGAAATATCTCCAAATCGCTTTTTGTTAGATGGGTCCCCTCCTAATATTACTTCTGCATTGGTTGGTAAACCACTATTCATAAGAATTTGTTTTACCTGTTTTGCAGAAAGTGATGGATAATAAGAACGAATAACTGCAGCAACTCCAGCAACTGCTGGTGCGGCCATTGAGGTACCTTGTAAATATTCGTATGTATTTAATGGTGTAGTAGACCAGATTTTAACCCCTGGTGCAAAAGCATCTACATTCGACTTTCCGAAATTCGAGAAATTAGCAACTACTTCACTTCCATAGTTGTAACCCAATGCTCCAATAGTAATAAAAGTATCTGCAACTTCAGATCCAGTTAATTGTTGGTCATTTGGATATACTTGGATCCCATCTAAATCAAGTCCTTCGTTTCCTGCAGCGTTTACAATTAAAACATCTTTTTTGGCCGCATACTTTAACGCATCCCAAACCCATTCTGGGTGTGGCGAATAGTATTTTCCGAAACTGGTGTTAATTACTTTGGCTCCATTATCTACTGCATAACGAATTGCTAAAGCGATGTCTTTATCGTATTCATCACCATCTGGCACAGCGCGGACAGCCATAATCTCAACGTTAGAAGCAACACCGTTCATTCCGATACCGTTGTTTCTTTGTGCTGCAATTATTCCTGCTACATGTGTACCGTGCTTTGCGTCTTCTTTCTTTGCATCTGGGCCATCCACATCTGCATTTCCGTAAGATTTCATATCCATAGTGTCTGGATTATCTCCTAGAACTCCACGGAAATCTTTTTCTAAATTGAAGTGGGAATCTAGACGCCCTTGGTAATAATCGATACCACCATTTAATTGTTCAAGGACTGCTGGGACAGAGTCTCCATAAGAGAGCATTTGTGTCAACATTCCAATTTGCTGTTGTTCTGCTTCTGTCGGATTTTTAATCGTAGCTAAGTCTGCTGCGGTATAATCTTCTTTTCCAAGCTTTTTAGACATCGCTGCATGTGCAGGCTTTACCTGATCACGGATTCCTCCGTATTGAGCGATCACTCCATTTGCTTCCGCTAAATCCTTTTCAAATTCAGCCTTTGCTTTTTCATAGATTTTAAAATCGGCCATATCTCCCGCAGAAACTGTAGCAGCTGTTTGACCTTCAAATTTTGGGCCTAGCTTTTTCATATACCGAACATATTCCATGTTCTCCTCCACAATATCTCCAAGGAAGTTCCAGCCATGAATATCATCTACATATCCATTTTTATCGTCATCTTTTCCATTGCCTGGAATTTCTTTTTTATTTACCCAAAGAACATCTTTAAGGTCTTCGTGTTCGATATCAACACCACTATCAATAACTCCCACAATTACTTTTTGGCCTTTTCTACCTTTTAAAATTTCTGCGTAGGCCTTATCTACACTCATCCCTGGGATTGTATCTGTCATAAGATCTGCGGCCGCCCAATCTTTCAATTGGTCATCGGTTAAAGGAGCTGCTTTGAGTGGTAAAACATCAATATTTGCAATAGGCGTTGAAATGATAGGGGCTACACCGCCACCGCAACTTGTTAAAACAGCTATTCCTAGAGCTGCGAAAAATGAAGATTTTAAAATAGTCATGAGTATTTATTTAATTAAATAGTTCGTTAAAAGTAAAAGTTTGATCCAGGCGAACGCCTTTATCTGTATGTTTTAAAGTGATGAGCTGGTTGTGTGCGTCATGCTCTAAAAATAAGTAATATTTATGGTCCGCTGCCCTATGGAGAAATTTCTCTTTTTCAGGCAGGGTTAGCAAAGGTCTAGTGTCGTATCCCATTACAAAAGGAATGGGTAGATGACCTGCTGTGGGCAGGAGATCTGCCATGAAAACAACGGTTTTATCTTGATATGTGATATGAGGTATCATTTGTTTCTCGGTGTGACCATCTGCAAAGAAGATGCCGAAATCCAATTCTTTAGCAGTACTAAAGTCGGTCAAAGGATCTTGAACAAATTTCAGCTGACCGCTTTCCTCCATGGGGATAATGTTTTCCTTCAGAAACGACGCTCTTTCTCTTCTATTAGGTTCTGTGGCCCATTTCCAGTGGCGTTGGTTGCTCCAGAACGTTGCATTTTTAAAGGCGGGCTCATAGCCAGTGCGATCTCTATTCCACTGAATACTTCCTCCGCAATGGTCAAAGTGAAGGTGCGTCATGAAAACATCGGTAATATCGTCTCTGTGAAAACCGTGCTTTTTAAGAGAATCGTCTAAATTAAAATCTCCCCAAGGAAAATAGTAACCGTAAAATTTATCACTTTGCTTATTGCCCATACCCGTATCGATAAGGGTGAGTCTATCGCCATTTTCAATAAGAAGGCAACGCGCAGCAATATCGATCATATTATTAGAATCGGCTGGATTGGTTCTAGACCACAAAGATTTGGGAACAACACCAAACATGGCGCCTCCGTCCAACTTAAAATTTCCCGCCTCAATTGGGTATAAAGTCATACAAAGCGCAAAATACTAAAAGTGCCGTAAAATTAGGGGAGAGTTAAGGGTTTATTAAGAATTTATATGAAAGCGTTAGCCGTATAGTTACTGGTTTTCGTTGTAGGTCGTAATTTTTTATCCTTTATGGACTCTAGGTATTTTCCCTAGTAAGGCTGCTTTTCTACCTTTTCGACCAAGAGTACCGCCATCGATGGCTCTTTTTAGCCTCCAAAGATCACCTGCAGGAGTTCCTTGTGCGGTTTTTACTTTTTTGTTTAATTGTTGTCTTATTTTTTTAAATAATCGCAAGTTCATAATAGTTATTTTTATGTGTTTATAACTATAGATCTCATTGTTTTGTATGTGTTACCCCTTGTTGTAATATTTTTAAGCGGAGATATGGCCGTTGTTGAAACGAATACTATTACTTTTCAAGTTGATCATTTTTATCCTCTAGACCGAAACAAAGAGCGGCTTTCTTTAGCCCGAAAATTCTGCCTTCTCGAGCTTCGTAATTAGCGAATAGGGCACCATTTTTTCTATATGCTTGTTGAAGGCCTTCTTCTTTTCCCATGTTTAAATGTAATTGTTTAAACAACTCTCCTGTGGTATACCATTTCTTCTGTTCTCCATGTGCTTTTCCCCTATAATAATTGAATTGAGCAATTAGGACATGCGTCGAATCTTTAGACCATATTTTTTTCTGCCCGTTTAACTTCCCATTGTAGTAATTCGCAACATTTTTAAGATGCCCGTCGGAGTACCACTGCATATATTCGCCTTGCTTTTTTCCATTTAATATTCCGAATTTTTCCATTAAACGGTGATTTGGATAATAGCTCTCGGCAAATCCAGAATAAGGTAGTTCGTTTAACATCCATAAGGATTGCTTATGATCGTAATGAAGATCCGCTATTGAAACTGTTTTTTCTGGTATCTCCAAAAGAGTATTCGAATTGGCGCTTGGAGTTGATTTTCTTTTTGGTTGGGAACAACTCATCAAGAGAATGCTTAAGCAGAGAAGGATCCAAAAAGATGGTTTCATTTTAATAACTTTTAACTTTAGTATTGTTAAAACAAGAAACCATCGCAAATTCAAACAAATTTTTACAGATGGTTTCTTTTCAAACAAAATCAAATGCAGCATCTACATTATAGTATTGGGAGTGCCTTGTAAATCACCACCAAAAAGAACAATTAATGTCCCTAAATAGTATTCATTAATGATGTGGTAGTGGTAAAACTCTTCCTCGCCGCTGTGTTGTGTTGAAGACCTATGTCCCCCTGAGACATCTAAGTCTGTTGGATGATCTCCTATTGAGTTACATTTTCTGCCATAAATCAAGAAACCATCAGCCATTATTCCTACCAACTGTTGGTCGTCATGAGAAAGAACGGTATTTTCAGGAATGTCTGAAGACTCTACATGGTAGTGATATCCTGAAGGTCCATTGTGAGCACCTGCATAATCAAATGACTCTGCAATTTCTTCCTCTAATGGCCTATTTGGTCCTTCGGTATCATTAAAAATAGGGACACCAGTTACGGAAATTCCAATGGGACCTAATCCCGTAGCGGTACTTGATGCGGCCAATTCTGGGGCAGAAGGAACCGTAAGAATAAAGCTACCACTCCCAATTCCACCAGGAGTTAAATGTGTAGCTACAATTGGATCAATATAAAGAGGATCTGTAGGGGCCCAATATGGAGAGGTATGGTTTGGTAAACCATTCGATTCAATAGTAATTTCATCACCATCAAAGGAAATAGTGACCGAATCCGGATTAAATTCATCAAATGCTGATATTGGGGTACTGATTTCGGCAGATGAGCCGCCTGTTTCATCAGTTTCATCATCATCATTATTACAAGATGTAAAACAAATTAAGATTCCAGAAAGAAATAAAATGGGGAGAATATGACGTTTCATTTTTTTGATTGTTAAGTTATTCCTGAATAATTTCACCTAATATGAAAAAAGTAACGCTCCAGTTACTGATTTACTTCAGTTAGACCTTCCTAGTTGAAAATGGTTTAATTTGAATGTCGATATTTTAGATCCAACGTGCAGTATCAACTAGGTTAGGCGGTCTAAGAAGTGGCTATTTCTCATAAGAGGGGCAAATGCAAGGAGTTTTCAGAAGAAAAGAATTAATCGAAAGTTTCTTGAATTACTTTGCCTAAACGTTTTCCAAAGTCGTAGAGCGCTTTGATTTCTTTGATCCCAGCGACTCTTTCTTTGCTGAAAACTAGTAAACTCGTCCCGTTGGATTCCACGTGATAATATGGGTTGCTTTCGAAGAAATGTACCAGCTCGTCATCGAAAAAAGACTGTATGTATGCTGTGCTTTCTCCAAGCAGATAGAACCGCTTTGAGAAATCTCTGTGATTGGCGATGGGAATATCTTTGAAACCCGCAAAGGCGTACACTCGTTCTAGAAAACCCTCCCGATCTAAAGTGAATTCGGGCACTTGGCGATTAAGTTTAATGTGAAGCATGGTCGTTTTTACATTCTCTTTGGCAATTAATTCTCCTTCCGAATAATTGATATCGAATAACCTAAATGTATTTTCGGTATTGTAAAGTCGATTATAAACGGCTTCAATTTGCTTTGTTTTAAAAAATAAGAACGAATCTAGAAAATGGGCGTTCTGTGTTTTCTCTGCTTCATAGTGTATGTTGTAATCATCTGCAATTTCTTGAAGTGTGGTTTGCCGTTTGGTAAGATTGTTTTGCAAAAGGCCAAGACCTGGAATTAAACGACGCAGGGCAAAAGGGTGTTTTGAATCGGTTTCATGTAAGTCTAAACCAATAACTTCAAAATGACCATCTCTTTTTAAAAATAGATCTTGATACCCGCTGAGGTTTTCCATGACGGTGTGGTCTACAAATTCGCACATGGAAAAATCGACTACTACATCTTCGTTTTCGGGAATATCGTCCAGCTTTTCTTTCAGTTTGTAGAAATTTAGAAAGGTGCAAAAGTGTTTTACGCTCACGTAATAATTTCCGTCAGAATGTCCTTCTTGAAACATGAGAACATTTGGTTTCATCACATTTCTGAAGAATAAGGAAAAACTTCTATTAATAAATAAGTGAATAACGAATGTAATAACTACACCTGCTACAATTCCTGAAATGAGATCTACAAAAAGAGTTACCAAAAGCGTAGTGAAGAAAATAATGAGTTGCTCTTTTCCTACTGAAAAAATCTTTCTAATTAGTGCTGGAGATGCAAGTTTGTATCCTGTATATACCAAAATTGCCATGAGTGCTGGTAACGGAATCCGGGTTAATTGTGTGCTAAACAGAACAATAAATATGACTAAGAAAACGGCATGACTGAAATTAGCAGATCTATTTGTTCCTCCGTTATTTACATTTACAGAGCTCCGGGCGATTACAGTAACCACGTTGAGACCTCCAATTAATCCGCTTCCAATGGTGGCAAGTCCGAGCGCTTTTAAGTCACGGTTTACGTTGGATCTCCTTTTTTGTGGATCCAGATTATCTACGGCCTTAATGCTCAATAAAGATTCGATGCTAGCAATAAGGGTGAGCGCTAGAACACTGGTCCAAAATGGAAGATCTCCCATAAAACTAAAATCGGGAATTGGCAGTTGAGAGACTATTTCGTTGGCAGTTGGGATGCCCGATATCATATAGTTAGGATCAATAGGATGCGGTTTTTTTACAATCAATTCGAAGTAATAGCTAAATCCAATTGAAATTAAAACAATCCACATGGGAGCAGGAATAAGGCGTAAATATTTATGTCGAATTCGAGCGTAGAAGAACATAATGGCTAGTGAAAAGACTCCTGCAATTGCAGCGTAGGTTAGTCCTTTGTCCTGATAGAAAAAAGCGTTCTTTACAGTGTTCGGTATGGCTAATAAATAGTCGATACTGCCGTTCATTACCAATTTGTTCCCCATCATAATGTGGAATTGCTTCCCCAATATAATAAGACCAATGGCAGCTAACATTCCCTGAATGGCTGAGGAAGGAAAGAAATTTGCTAATTTTCCCATTCTAAGAAAGCCAAGAATAATAAGGAGTGCTCCTGAGCAAATAATTGCGGCATAAGCTCCTTCAAGACCAAGGGTTGTGATCGCTACTAATAAAACACCCACAAGTCCGTTTCCAGGCCCCGTAATGGTTACATGGCTGCCGCCTAAGATAGATACGAGCAAACCGCCCACAACTGCGGCGATAATACCAGCGATAGGCGGGGCCTCACTTGCCATGGCAAGACCGAGGCCTAATGGCAGGGCGATTAAACTCACCACAAACCCTGAAAAGATGTTTTTAGGAAGTGCTTTAAAGAAATTGGCTACGCCATGTTTTTTAGGTCTCATTGAACAATTAGTACATCTGTTGGGAGTTCGGTTAAAATATGTTCAATGTCGTGTGGGAAAAGACGGTCCCAAAAACCAACTTTTCCTGGGGCATTCATCACCAACAAATCTGCTCTTGCTACTTGAGCATAATGACCAATGGAATATCCTCGTGTTCCAAAAATAGGTTGAGTTTTGACAGAAATTTGAACCTTTTGTTCTTCAGGAATTTCGGTTAAGATTTGTTGAATTCTTAGGTCTTCCCGTCGTTTTAATTTCTCCTTCATAAGGTTTGCTTTCCTCAGAGATTTATTGTCGTTCACCTTAATGGAAATCTCTTGTTGCGTAATTTCTTCTACAATGGTGAGTTGTTCACTTTTTAAAGCATTGGCAACAAAAAAGGCGGCTGTAATAGCGTGTTTGGTGCGATCATCTTTTAGTCCATTTACAACAACATGTTTACATGGAATTCTTTCGATAGATGGCTTGATAAGCAATAATACAGAACACAGGGCTTTTCGAGTTATTTTTCTAGCGATAGAACCCACATAGTATTTTAAAAAGTTTTCTTGTTTGAGGGCTCCTAGTATCAATAAATCCACCCGTTTGGTCAGCACTGTTTTCAAAATAACCTCTACAGGATCCCCTGGCTGAAATACAATTTCAAAGTCCAATTGCTTTTCAATAAATGGCTTAAGAATTTCATCTATAGTGCGTTTCTTTTCTTCCGAAGCTTCACCCACATGAATCAGCAATAACCTAGAGCCGAACAATAATGAAAGCCTTGCAGCTTCATATAAATTGGCTTTAAGATTAGGGGAAAAGGCTACCCCAATTCCTACGATCTTAAATTGATTATTGTTCAAATGGATTGGTTGTCAAGTTGTATTTGGGCACAGATTTGTTGAAATATCTTTCGAAAATACACAGTAATAGTAAAATCTACGAATTAATGTATATCGGGGAAAGATACTATATTTTATGGAGCTGGCTTGTTTGGTCTTTGTGTAAATTATAAAGGAAAGAGTCTTTTGGTCTCGACAATTCTTAATATTTTAGCAGGGAACACTAATCTAAAACCAATGTTAGAGCTAGCAGGAATTATTATACTGGGAATATTAGCGCAATGGACAGCATGGAGGTTTAAAATACCAGCAATTCTTCCGCTTATTCTTATTGGTCTTTTTGTTGGGCCTATTTCCACCTTGATGTCTGAAGACGGCACGCAGTGGATTCAACCCATTTGGAATGGAAAAGAGGGCCTTTTTCCCGGAGAAAGCCTCTTTTACTTTGTTTCCCTTGCCATTGGAATTATTCTTTTCGAAGGAGGTCTTACCTTAAAATTTGGAGAGGTTAAAAAAGTAGGTGGCGTTATTGGTAAACTAATAAGCCTTGGTTCGTTTGTCACTTTTATTGGCTCTGGTGTTTCGGCCTACTTCATTATGGGATTGAGTTGGAAAATTTCTTTTTTATTCGCGGCGTTAATAATTGTTACGGGACCTACTGTAATAACCCCAATTCTTAGAAACATCCCCTTAAAAAAGGATATTTCAGCTGTATTGAAATGGGAAGGTATTTTGATTGACCCAATTGGTGCATTAGTAGCAGTATTGGTTTTCGAATTTATTTCTGTAAAAGGCGATTTAGGTTTTACAAAGCAAGCATTTGTTGAATTTGGAAAAATTATTTTAATAGGATTTTCTTTTGGGATCTCGGGAGGTTATGCCTTGTACTTTGCGATCAAGAAGAAGTTGATTCCTCATTATTTACTGAACGTTGTTTCTCTTTCGGTGGTATTGTTGATTTTCGTGGAAAGTGATGTTTTCGCCCATGAATCTGGACTGCTTTCGGTAGTGGTGATGGGAATGTTTTTAGGGAATAGCGACTTACCTAATTTAAAAGAACTCTTGTACTTCAAGGAGTCGTTAAGTGTGTTGTTAATTTCTATTCTTTTTATACTATTGTCGGCGAACATCACATTGGACGACTTAATGTTAGTTTCAAATTATCAAACTGCACTATTGTTTGCAGTCGTTATCTTTTTAATTAGGCCTATAGGAGTTTTTCTCAGCACTATTAACTCTTCACTTAAAACAAACGAAAAGTTATTTATTAGTTGGGTAGGGCCTAGAGGGATTGTGGCAGCTGGTATAGCATCACTTTTTGGAAGTAAATTGGTGCAAAAAGGAGTGGTGGGAGCCGAGTATATTACACCTCTTGTGTTTAGCTTGGTACTTACAACCGTACTTTTAAACGCAACCACTGCTCGATTTTTCGCAAAAATTGTGGGGGTGTTTCTCAAAACTTCGGAAGGTATTTTAATTGTGGGAGCTTCGAAATTTCCAAGATTATTGGGTGATTACCTCAACAAGAATGGAAGGCACGTAGTATTAGTAGATAGTAATGATAGTAATATTCAAAAGGCGAAAGATATGGGAATTGAAGCCTTCGCGGCAGATGTCTATTCAGACACCTTATTGGACAATGTCGAGTTAAATGACGTGGGTTATTTGTTATCGCTTACTGGAAATGCTGAAATTAATAAATACGCCATTAATAAATTGAAGAAGCAATTTGGAGAAAATGGAGCTTTTAGACTTATTTCTGCGGAAGAAATGAAGGATCCAAACAATAATGCTGAAGAAGGTCTGTTTTCTCATATAGACGATTTTGCTTCGGTAAACAAGGTAATGAGTAAGTATCCAACCATTCTGGAATTGGAGTTGCGGGATAGAGAGCATTATAACGAACTTATAGATACTACTGATAAAGATCAAGATAGTATTCCGCTATTCATTAAAAAGTTGGATGGCGAATTGGAAATAATTTCGTCTTTTAATAAGGAAATAGACACCATTGATAAAGGATGGCGTTTAGTATACCTTGGGAAACCACTGACATGACCACGTTCAACGAACAATAATTAATAGCATTTATATTGAAAAAGACTCTTCTTTTCTCGCTTATCCTGAATTTTGTTATACTTTTTTCCTGTAAGGAGGATGATTCGCGAAGTTGCACTACCTGCAGTAGTGAAGTTACTTCCGCGTTTGAGTTATGTAGAGAGAGCAATGGGAATGCGTCGATTAATGGCGAGGATACAGGTACAGATTATGACCTCTATTTGGAGGGATTGGAAGAGGTTGGGACCAGTTGTGGTGGATAAGGCTGTTTCAATTAGGGGACCTAAAGTCTTTTAGTTTTATAGAATTTCAGAATAAAAAACCCAGACAAAATATCGTCTGGGTTTTACTTTTTTTCAGTATATCCAATTACATAATGTGGATTTCTGAAAAATTCTTATCTACGAGCAGCGTATTATCTCCATTCACTTTGGCTTTTTCGAAAGGAATTTCTACGTTGTCTATCTGAATAGTTTTGATAGGGAAGGGAATTCCCTTTAACTGTAGTTTAAATTTGGTGTATTTACTTTCAAACTTACCCGATTTGTGTTGTTGAATAATCAGTTCGTTTTTCTTACCCGTCATTTTAAAGTTTCGCAGGCTATATCTTCCCTTTGTATAATCGTACCCATCGTGAGCATCGTCGTATACAACCGAAGTTTCTTTTCCTTTACTGTAATAGACATCGAGAGTAATTTCATCGAATTCTTTTTCGCCTACATATTGTTGGATAGGATATTTCGGAATAATTGCCCCTTCTTTTACAAAGAGTGGCATACTGTCTAATTCTGCTTCTACCCACAGTTCTTTTCCACCTTCTACTAATTCATCGGTCCAATAGTTGTACCAATTACCTTTCGGCAAATAAAGCCTACGCCCTGTTGAATTAGGCTCATTGATTGGACAAACAAACATCTTATCTCCAAATATAAATTCATCTGTTCTATAATGCGTTTGAATATCTTCTTGGTCGTATAAAACAAGTGATTTTAGCATAGGAGTTCCCTCTTTTAAATACTGCCAAAAGGTGGTGTATAAATACGGAAGCAACTGGTATCTTAATTCAATGAATTTTTTTACAATGCCTGTGATTTCGTCACCAAACATCCATGGTTCCTGTTCTCCGTGATCTCCTGAAGAGTGTGTTCTACAAAATGGATGAAAAACACCTAACTGAATCCAGCGCGCATAGAGCTCTCCGTTGGGCTGTTCTGCAAAACCACCAATATCACTTCCGGCGAAAGAAAATCCAGACATTGCCAAGCGCTGTGCTTGTACATTAGCTATCCATAAATGTTCCCAAGTAGCAACATTGTCTCCTGTCCAAGTGGAGGTGTATCGTTGCGTTCCGCTATAGGCAGCTCTCGTAATTACAAAAGGTCTTTTAGGATAGGCAAATTTTTTCAACCCTTGGTAAGTGGCTCGTGCCATTTGCATTCCATATACATTGTGCGCTTTGCGATGGCTGCAAGGGTTGCCGTCGTAGTCGTGTCTTACATCGTCTGGAAAGGTTTTATTAGGAACCTCCATGACAGCAGGTTCATTCATGTCGTTCCAAACTCCTCTCACCCCTATATCTTCGATTAGCTCTTTATACAATCCAGACCACCAATCTCTAACTTCGGGTTTGGTAAAGTCTGGGAAGTAACATTCTCCTGGCCAGACCTTCCCCTTCATGTAGGGGCCGTCGGCACGTTTACAGAAATAGTCTTTTTCGAGTGCTTCTTTAAAAACATCGTTTTCTTGGTCAATTTTAATTCCTGGATCAATGATGACCACGGTTTTAAAACCATCATCGCTTAATTCCTTTACCATTCTTTTAGGATCTGGAAAATATTCCTTGTTCCAGGTAAAACATCTAAAGCCATCCATATAATCAATGTCGAGATAGATTGCATCACACGGAATTTGAAGTTCTCTAAATTTATTTGTCACCTCTTTCACCTTAGACTCGGGATAATAACTCCATTTACACTGGTGATAACCTAATGCCCACATAGGAGGTAGTTGGTGGGGTTTCCCAGTTAGGTCGGTGTAATTTGCCACAACATCTACCATTTGCGGACCATAGATGAAGTAATAGTTCATCTCACCACCTTGCGCCCAAAAACTAGTTACATTCTTTCGTTCGTGAGCAAAGTCGAAGAAGGATCTAAAGGTATTGTCGAAGAATATTCCATACGATTTGCCGTCGTGTAAGCCAGTATAGAAGGGAATAGTCTTATAAATGGGATCTGTATTACGTCCATAGGCATAAGAATCGGTTACCCAATTTTCAAAACGCTTCCCTTTTAAATTAGGGTGTACGGGTTTATCTCCCAAGCCGTAGTAGCTTTCTCCTGTGAAGGAAGTTTTACTCATTTTTACAACGTTGCCGCCGTACTCATAACTTTCTTCCCAATGAAATCCAAGTTCATCTTGGCTAATTAAAGCCTTATCAACAGCGTCATAAATAGAAACTTTTAGATCCTCTTTTCTTATTTCGCAGATCAGTTTTTGTGTGGTAACAATGTAGTTTTTATCATCTTCTGTTATCACCAAATGGTTATATCCGGTACTCGCATATTTAGTAATAGCGTAAGAGAAATCGTTGTCAAAGTTTGAGGTAGTGGAATATCGAAAACGCAGCACACTATCTCTCAGAACGGTGAGCTGTAATACAACGTTATTCTCCGTTTGGAAATGAAGCGTATCAATGTTTTTACTATACGATTTTATTTTTGAAGGAAACTGATTTCCTCTTTTTTCAAGCTCTGTGTTGGTAATCATAAATTCACTTATTAGGGGTGGAAAAATATGAAATAATACTGTTTTTGAAGGTTATAATTCCTTAAAAATAAGGCCATTCTATTACGAATTTTACAATAAAAGCCTATTTAAAACTAAATACTATTAAAGCTAATGGAGAAAGGGTGATTTCTGCTGAAAAAGGTTTCCCATCTCGTTGCACTTCTGAAGCTTTTAACGGAATAGAATTTTTAATTCCACTCCCTCCATAAGTAGTTTTGTCACTATTAAAAACTTCGGTTAGAACACCTTTTCTTGGAAGGCCTATTTTGTAGTTCTCGCGCACTACTGAAGTGAAGTTACAAACTACGACCAGATCGTTTTCTCGATCGTGACCTTTTCTCATATAGGTAATTACTGAATTAGCCTCATCTCCGTAGCTAATCCATTCAAAACCTTCTATGCTAAACCCTTTTTCATAAAGGGCTGGATACGATTTGTAGAAAAGGTTTAAGTCTTTTACAAATGTCTGTAGTTTTTGATGCGGCTCATAATCTAATAAATGCCAGTCTAGACTAGTCTCAAAATTCCACTCTTCGTATTGACCAAATTCACCACCCATAAAGAGAATTTTTGTTCCGGGATGGGTGAACATATAACCGTAAAGTAATCTCAAATTGGCGAAGCGCTGCCATTCGTCTCCGGGCATTCTACCTAAAATGGAATGCTTCCCGTAAACTACTTCATCATGCGAGAGTGGCAACATGAAATTTTCGGTAAAGGCGTAGGCCAGACTAAATGTGATATCGTTTTGATGGTGTTTTCGATGAATAGGATCTTTACCAAAGTATTCGAGTGTGTCATGCATCCAGCCCATCATCCATTTCATTCCAAACCCTAATCCTCCTAGGGATACTGGTTTGGTAACCATTGGAAAAGCAGTAGATTCTTCGGCAATAGTCTGTACACCATCAAAATTCTGGTAAACAGCTTGGTTGAAATCTTTCAGAAAAGAAATAGCAGCTAAATTTTCATTACCTCCAAATTCGTTGGGATCCCATTCGCCGTGCTCTCTGGAATAATCTAAATAAATCATGGATGCCACCGCGTCAACCCTTAGTCCGTCAATATGATATCTGTCAAGCCAAAACAGGGCGTTACTAATTAGGAAAGAACGAACTTCATTTCGTTCATAATTAAAAATGAGGCTTTTCCAGTCTGGATGATACCCTTTTTTGGTGTCTGGGTGCTCGTATAAATGAGAACCGTCAAAAAAACCTAATCCGTGTGCATCTGAAGGAAAGTGAGACGGTACCCAGTCGAGGATAACACCAATATCATTTTTATGAAACTCATCTATTAAATACATAAAATCTTGAGGAGAACCAAAGCGGGAAGTGGGGGCAAAATATCCAATGAGTTGATATCCCCATGATGGATCGTAAGGATACTCCATAATAGGCATAAACTCTACATGCGTAAAGTTCATTTCTTTTACGTAGGTCACCAATTCATCTGCTAGTTCCCTATAGGACAAAAACTTATTTCCTTCTGCTTTTTTCTTCCAGGATCCTGCATGAATCTCATATACCGAATATGGTTTGTCAAGACTGTTCTTGTCTTTTCTATAACCCATCCAGGAGCGATCATTCCAACTATAGTCTGAAATGTCCCAAATAATAGAAGCGGTCTTGGGAGATTCTTCAAAAAACAAGGCATAGGGATCTATTTTTTCAGTAACTACGTCATTATTGTTCGATGTTATTCGAAATTTGTAACGCATTCCTTTTTTGGCGCTCGGAATAAAGCCCTCCCAGATTCCTGAGGAATCCCAACGAACATTTAATTGATATTGGCTACCATCCCAAGAGTTGAAATCTCCAATTACCGAAACGGTCTTTGCAGATGGGGCCCAAACGGAAAAATAAACACCATCAACACCATCTAATTCAAGCGGGTGAGCGCCAAATTTTTCGTACAATTTAAAGTGCTTTCCCGACGCGAAAAGCGATATGTCAAATTCTGTAAATAAGCTGTGCGCTATAACTTCTGGCATAGATTTTAAATAACAAAACCGTTAGGAATAATTGCATTCTTTTTTATAACAACAATTCCGTCTTTTACTAAATAAGCATCTGTTTCAATATCTTCAAGGCCAGGACCTCCATTTATTCTCACGTCGTCTCCGATACAACAATTTTTGTCCAAGATGGCATTCTTGATAAAGCATCTATCTCCAATTCCAATAGGAATACTTTTGTTTTTATTTGAAATTTCTTCCCAAGTTTGATGCTTGTCACTTCCCATCATATAAGTATTAATCACGGTCGATTCATGTCCTATTCTTGACCGTATCCCAATTACCGAACGTTCAATTATGGCGGCATGAATGATACAACCTTCTGCAATAACAGCTTTATTTAGAGATGTTCCAGTCATTTTAGTTGTTGGAAGAATACGAGCCCTTGTATAGATCATTTTGTTCCTATCATACAAATCGAATTGAGGAATGTCGTCTGTAAGTCCGAGGTTAGCATCAAAGAAAGAGTCTATATTTCCGATATCGGTCCAATAACCTTCAAACTGATAGCTCAGTGTTTTGTGTGTGTCGATGGACTGTGGAATAATTTCTTTACCGAAATCGATGGTGTCTGGATTGTCCATTAACTCAATCAATAAATCTCGATTAAAAATATAAATCCCCATGGACGCCAAGTGATTTCTACCTGCAGCTTTCATTTCGTCGCCAACTTGTGAGGTCCATTCTGGAAGTAAATCCTTGCTCGGTTTTTCAATGAATGAAGTGATCACATTCTTATCATCTGTTTTTAAAATGCCAAAGGAGGTGGCTTCTTTTTCTGTTACTGGAAGTGTAGCAATGCTAATCTTCGCTTCTGATTCAATGTGTGCGGCGAGCATCTCATTGAAATCCATTTGATACAATTGGTCCCCAGAAAGGATAAGTGCGTACTCAAAATCGTGACGTAAAAAATGGTGCATACTTTGTCTTACCGCATCTGCAGTCCCTTGAAACCACGTCTTGTTTTTTATAGTTTGTTCAGCAGCCAATACATCTACAAAAGCAGAACTAAAAAAACTGAAATTATATGTTTTTTGAATATGCCTATTCAGTGAAGCCGAATTAAATTGGGTTAAAACAAACATTCGTTTGATGTCTGAATTAATACAATTAGAGATTGGGATATCAACCAATCGATATTTCCCAGCTATTGGTACAGCTGGTTTAGATCTTTCTTCTGTCAATGGGTATAGTCTCGATCCTTGACCTCCACCTAAAATAATTCCTAAAACCTTATTGTTAATCATTGCTGCACTATTTTATAGATTTATATAATTTTATGTATTCCTCTGCCGAAACATCCCATGAGTGATCAATACTCATAATCTCTTTTCGAATTTCCTTAAACTTTTTTTGATTCTTAAACAATTCTACTCCTCTTGCGATGGCTTCAGCAGCTAAATCGACCGAAAGTTCTTTATGCAGTATTCCGAAACCCTCTTCGTTTAGATCAATAACGGTGTCTTTCAAACCACCAACAGCGTTTACTACTGGAATGGTTCCATATCTCAAAGAATACATCTGGTTAAGCCCACATGGTTCGACCCTAGAAGGCATTAATAGAAAATCTGCACCAGCATATATAATATGAGATAGTTTTTCATCATATCCAATATAAGAGTTATAAGCGCCAGAATGCTTAGTGTTGAGTTCACTCAAGCCAAGCTCAATATCTTTACTACCAGACCCTAATAAAAGTACCGAAATTTGGTGAGCATTGAGAACTTTATCGAAAATTTCTGGAAATAGGTCGGCTCCCTTTTCACCCACTAACCTACCAATGAAAACAAAGAGTGGAAGTTTTGGGTTGAGACCATATTCTTTGCACAACCAGTCTTTATTAGCCTTCTTTCCAGCATCTAGAGTTGAGAGTGAATAATTTTTTAAAATGAATGGATCGGTCTCCGTATTCCAAACGTTCACATCGATTCCGTTAAGTATACCAATACATTTAGCGCTTTCGTGGGCCAAGAGTTGCTCTAGTCCATTGGCATTTTGTTTCAATTCTTCCATATAGCTAGGTGAAACAGTAGTCACTTTCCAGGCGCATTTAATGGCTGCAGCCAACGGATTAATGCTATGATCCCAATCTAGAAGCCCAAAATGTTGATGGTCAAATTCTGGAATTAAATGGCTTTTTTCGTGAGAAAACCAACCCTGGTATTGCGCATTGTGTATAGTAAGAATGGAAGGAACGTCTTTTAGTTGGGCAAAATCGTTCGCATAAGACATCATAAATGGCGTGAGCCCTGTGTGGTGATCGTGGCAATGAATAACATTGGGTTTTTCTTTTAAACCACAAATCCATTGAAGTGCTGCAATCTGAAAAGCTAAGAATCGAAGGGTGTCATCTTCAGAATAAACATATTCTGTAAAGAGTAGTTCGGGAATATCAATAAAGTAAAGCTCAAAACCAAGAGTGCTTTTGTCTAGTTTACGAACAGAAAATGAAAACGTCCTGTCTAAATCAATTTCGGAGGAAAAAACTTCAGAAAATGAATTTTCTTTTGTAAACGCAGTGTCGTAAAAAGGCATGAGCACACTACTGTCCTCGCCTAAATTATTTTGATATTTTGGAAGGGATCCAACTACATCTGCCAAACCACCCACTTTAGCAACGGGATAACATTCAGCAGTAATGTGAATTATTTTCATAGGTCAGTTATAACTGACTTAAATTTACGAAATAATTTAGTGAATCCTAGCGATTGTAGAATGTCTTCGCTTAAAATTTAAACGATTAATCGTTGAGTTTTAAAACAGCCATAAATGCCTCTTGTGGAATCTCTACGTTTCCTACTTGACGCATTCGTTTTTTACCTTTTTTCTGCTTTTCTAACAACTTACGCTTTCGGCTAATATCACCACCATAACATTTTGCAGTTACATCCTTACGCAAGGCCTTCACTGTTTCACGGGAGATAATCTTTGCTCCAATTGCGGCCTGTATCGGAATATCAAACTGCTGGCGAGGTATTAACTGTCGCAGCTTTTCACACATTTTTTTACCAATATCGTACGCATTGTCTTGGTGTAACAAAGCAGATAGAGCATCAACTATGTTTCCATTCAATAAGACGTCTACTTTCACGAGTTTCGATTCTCTCATGCCTATTGGAGCGTAATCGAACGATGCATAACCTTTGGAAACCGTTTTTAGACGATCGTAAAAGTCGAATACAATTTCGGCTAATGGCATATCGAACGACAACTCTACGCGCTCGGTAGTTAAGTAAGTCTGATTGGTAATTTGCCCGCGCTTTTCAATACAAAGAGACATAACAGGACCAACAAAATCCGACTTTGTAATAATGGTCGCTTTAATATATGGCTCCTCCATACGGTTAAGCTTAGAGGGGTCTGGAAGATCACTTGGATTATTTACAAGAAGCAACTCGTCTGGATTCTTATTAGTAAATGCGTGATAGGATACGTTAGGAACGGTGGTAATAACCGTCATGTCGAACTCACGTTCTAATCGCTCTTGAATAATCTCTAGATGTAACATTCCCAAGAACCCACACCGGAAACCAAAGCCAAGAGCGGCACTGCTTTCAGGAATAAAAACCAAGGAAGCATCATTGAGTTGTAGTTTTTCCATCGAAGCGCGTAGTTCTTCATAATCTTCCGTATCCACCGGATAGATTCCCGCAAAAACCATTGGTTTTACATCTTCAAAACCTTCGATCATATTAGTGGTAGGAGATTTCGCATCGGTAATGGTATCACCAACCTTGACTTCTTTTGCTTCTTTAATTCCAGTGATGAGGTAACCTACATCTCCTGTTTTTATAACCTGTTTAGGTGTTTGTTTTAAGTTAAGGGTCCCAACTTCATCGGCATAATAGTTTTTGCCAGTTGCCATAAATTTTATGTGTTGTCCTTTTCTAATTTCTCCATTTAGCACCCTAAAGTAGGTTTCTACTCCACGAAACGGGTTATACACAGAGTCAAAGATCAACGCCTGTAAAGATTCATCTGGTTCCCCAGTAGGCGCCGGAATGCGATCAATTATGGCAGTAAGAATTTCTTCAATTCCAATCCCAGTTTTAGCACTAGCGGGAATCACCTCTTCTGCATCACAACCTAACAGGTCCACAATATCATCTGTAACTTCTTCAGGATTTGCAGAAGGAAGGTCTACTTTATTTAAGACAGGAATAATTTCTAAGTCATTTTCCAGAGCAAGGTATAAGTTGGAAATAGTTTGTGCCTGTATACTTTGAGCTGCATCCACCACAAGCAGTGCTCCTTCACAAGCAGCAATACTTCTGGAGACCTCGTAAGAGAAATCTACGTGACCAGGGGTGTCGATAAGGTTTAAAACATATTCTTTTCCTTCATGCGTATAATTCATTTGGATGGCATGACTTTTTATAGTAATTCCACGCTCTCGCTCCAAATCCATATTGTCTAATAGCTGCGCTTGTTCTTCACGCTCTGTAACAGCGCCAGTAAAACTTAATAATCGATCTGCCAAGGTGCTTTTTCCGTGGTCAATGTGTGCAATAATGCAAAAATTGCGAATATTCTTCATAGTATCTTTTTCCATAGTCTACCCGAAGTACAACCAGATAGATGAGGTGCAAATATACTTCAAAAAGCTAGTTTTTAAGACGCAAAGCGTACAATCGTTGTTTTATCATTATTTTTGCAGCAGTTATGGCAAAAATTGGAGATATTGATGTAGGAGAATTCCCCTTATTACTTGCGCCCATGGAGGATGTAAGTGATCCTCCTTTTCGTGCGCTTTGCAAAGAACAGGGGGCAGATGTGGTTTATACGGAATTCATTTCCTCTGAAGGATTAATTCGTGATGCTGCTAAAAGTGTCATGAAATTGGATATTTATGAAAAAGAACGACCGGTAGGAATTCAAATCTTTGGAGCAGTGCTGGAATCTATGCTGAAGAGCGTCGAGATTGTGGAAGCAAGCGGCCCAGATATTATTGACATCAATTTTGGATGTCCGGTGAAGAAGGTGGTGAGTAAGGGAGCTGGCGCAGGAATTCTGAAAGATATTGACCTTATGGTTTCTTTAACCGAAGCAATGGTAAAACACACCAAACTTCCAGTAACCGTAAAAACCAGATTGGGTTGGGATCACGATTCCATAAAAATTGTGGAAGTTGCCGAGCGTCTTCAGGACGTGGGCTGTAAAGCAATCTCTATTCATGGTAGAACTAGAGCACAGATGTATAAGGGCGATGCCGATTGGGTGCCCATTTCCGAAGTAAAAAACAATCAGCGGATGCATATTCCAGTGTTTGGAAATGGAGATGTAAACTCCCCAGAAAGGGCTATGGAAATGCGGGATAAATACGGGTTGGATGGTGCGATGATTGGTAGAGCGAGTATTGGCTATCCTTGGTTTTTTAGAGAAGTAAAGCATTATTTTGAAACAGGATCTCATTTAGCACCGCCAACAATGCCAGAACGCGTAGAGGCTGCAAAGCGTCATCTACAAATGGCAATCGATTGGAAGGGGGAACGACTGGGAGTTTTTGAGACGAGACGGCACTACACCAATTATTTTAAGGGAATCCCAAACTTTAAAGAATACAGAATGAAAATGGTTACTAGCGATGACTCCGAATCTGTCTTTGCTGCTTTCGATGAGGTAATGGAAAAGTTTGGAGACTTTCAGTTTGTCTAACCTAAGCTAACAACTTTTCTGTTACTCTTAAGGAGGCCATTTTAGAAGCAATCCAGCCTAATCCGCAAATGGTAACGAATACCAAGAGTAAGTTCAAGAGTTTAAATTTTACTGGATAAGGCAAGGTTGGGGTAATTGGAACGAAACCAAATTTCATCTGTAATAAGATGAGCACAGTGCCTAGAAAGAGACCAATAGCAACTCCTATAAGGGTCATTAACATCCCGTTGTAAAAGAAAATTTTTCTTATTTCTTTGATTGTTAAGCCCATAAAATAGAGTGTTCTAATGTTTTTTCGTTTTTCTAGGATTACCATAATAATGGTTCCCGCCAGATTGAAAATAGCAATAGATGCAATGAGACTCACAAAAAGGTAGGTGAATAAATTTTCCGAATTAAGCATTTTGTAGAGAGCGTCATTTTGCTGAATCCTATTTTTGATACTTATTTCCACTGGAATGATTTCTGAAATTTTCTTGAACACAACCTCTTCTGAAGCCTCAGGATTAAGCTTGAATTCAATTGCGGAAATCTTTGTAGAATCTAACCCTAGAAGTAAACGGGCATTTGAAATGTCTGAGAATAAGTATTTGCTGTTGAGGTCCTCATTAATCTCGTATACTCCCGAAGCAACTACGCGTTGTTTTTTAAATGCCGAGGTTGGATCAATACTGCTAATTTGACCAACTCCTGGCTTTGGAACATATATTTCTAATAAATTTCCGTAGTCTCTTGCTGGGAGAGAGAGTTTATTGGCTATTCCAAATCCGATGACAACTTCATCCATCCCTTCTTCAAACCAATCTCCCAAAAATAGAATACTATCAATGGGAGTTACTTTTTGATAATTGGCATCTACTCCTTTAATATAGGCGATATGGTTTTTGTTCTTGTATTGAAGAAAAACCCGCTCCTCAATAATTTGAGATGCCGTTGCAACTCCTTCTATGTTTTGTAGTGAAGAAAATTGCTGGGGGGTTAAGGTGAGGGTTTTTCCGTTAATAGGGGATACTTTAATATCACTGTCAAATACGTTGGTATATTGGAGCGCAAAATCTTTAAGTCCTGCAAAACCAGAAAGAACAATAAACAAAGCCATTGCACCGATAATAACGGCAATAACAGCAATCCGTGAAATGATGTTGACTGCGTTTTTATTGGTTTTTGAAAACAAATACCGCTTGGCGATGTATAGGGACTGATTCAAACACTAGGTTGTTTTTCGCTTGGGAAGTAGGTCGGGATTTTTTAAAGGGTCCTCTTCACCTTTTACGGCCTTCTCAATATTATTAATGTATTCTAATGAATCGTCATTGTAAAAAGTAAGATCTGGCATTTTTCTTAACTGATCTTTGGTCAATAATGCGATTTGATGTTTTATTTGAGGCTTAACAATGTTCAGCTCCTTCACTACATCGTTTCCTTTATCTGCTGGAAAAACACTGGTGTATACTTTGGCAACCGATAAATCTACGGTTACTGTAACTTTCGAAACAGAAATAATAATGCCAGTCTGCCCTGCCTCACGAAGCATTTGTTGAAGAATTGCAGCTAGGTCTTTTTGCAGTACGCCAGCTATTTTTTTTTGTCTGTTGCTTTCTATCATTCTGCAAAAATACTACAATAAATAGTACTATTACCAATTTGGTTCCCAGAGGGTTTTACTATTTTTGAAAACTCGCATTGTGAATTTCCAGAATAGGTGTTCATAAAATGCTAGTTACCTTAATAAAATAGATCAAGCTATGAATAAAATTGAGCACATTGGAATCGCTGTGAAGAATATTGAAGCGGCTAATAAAGTCTACGAAAGTTTATTAGGGCGCACTCAATATAAGACGGAAAAAGTAGAGAGTGAAGGAGTTACCACTTCTTTTTTTCAATTGGGAGAAAGTAAAATCGAATTGTTGGAAGCTACCAACGAAGACAGTCCAATTGCCAAATTTATAGAAAAAAGAGGGGAGGGTATTCATCATATAGCTTTTGCTGTAGACGATATAGAAGCTGAAGTAAAGAGACTACAGCAAGAAGGTTTTATCGTTTTAAATGAAACTCCAAAGAGAGGTGCGGACAATAAATGGGTTGTTTTTTTACACCCTAAATCGGCTAATGGAGTACTGGTAGAGCTGTGTCAGGAGATAAAGGACAAATAATTTTGTTGAAAAAATAAAGTATTGTACTTTTGCAAACTGTTTTTGGTCCCATAGCTCAGCTGGTTAGAGCATCTGACTCATAATCAGAGGGTCCTTGGTTCGAGCCCAAGTGGGACCACAATTTTTTGACATGCTGAAGCAGAGAGGAGTTTAACAGGAATAAAAATTTTCACTTGGGTGAAAAGTTTTTACAGAGCATCGTCGAAGTGAGCCCAAGCGGATCACTATTTTTTTGACATAATGAAAGAATTTGATGGCTATAACTATAATAGTTGTAGTTTAGCCCGGTTCAATAGAATATAAATCTAATCGTAATTAGATTGAAGCAAAGGACAAATAGGAAGTTTACACCCCTATTGAAGAGGCTTCCGAGAGATTTAAAATAATTGACAATAAAATACGTTATAAGGAGGTTGTTTTAAGAAACACCCTTAAATAAATAACTTACAATTAATTAAGAGTGATAATGCTCTTACTAATAAAAAGAAAGATTAAGGCAAAGTAAGAAGTTAATAAATTTCTGATAACTTGTTTTTTTCTTTGATATTATAAAAAAAAGACTAATTTAGCCCTATGCGACCCCAAATCGTAACTATATTAACCTTTGTACTGCTTGCTTTAAGCAATAGTGCTATGTTCGCCCAAAAATCTGGTGCGAATCCACCCCCTCCACCCCAAAGAACTCCTGTTGAATTACCATTGGACAATGGAATTTTACTACTTGTTATTGCGGGAATTGTGTATGGTGTATATGCTATTGTAATGAAAAACAAGGCTAGAAATATCCTTGACTAAGCACTTTTAAGTACTTACCGATCACATCAAATTCTAGGTTCACTTCCGTTCCTAATTTGAAGGTGTTGAAACCGGTGTGTTCAAACGTGAACGGTATAATTGCTACACTAAATTCATTTTTTTTCGAGTTTACTACAGTCAGACTCACGCCATTTACGGTGATGGAGCCTTTTTCTATAGTTACATTTCCGTAGGAATCATCGTAGGAAAAAGTAAAGAGCCAACTTCCCCCCATTTCTTCGATATGAATACAGGTGCCTTTTTGGTCTACGTGTCCTTGGACCATATGACCATCAAGACGATCGCCTAGCTTCATTGCCCGTTCCAAATTAATTTGATCTCCTTTCTCAAGAAGACCAATATTGGTTTTATCCAACGTTTCTTTAATAGCAGTTACCACATACTGGTTGGCATCTTTCTCAACCACCGTGAGACAAACTCCATTATGAGCAACACTTTGATCGATCTTTAACTCGTTGGTAATAGAACTCTTTACCTTTATATGAAGGTTTTCGCCTTCCCGTTGCAAGTCCGTAATTTCACCGATAGTCTCTATAATTCCTGTAAACATGAATTCAATTAGTTACATTTGTAGAACAAAAATAACACAATAAAAGAGTATTTGTGATGAGCAAAGGGGAAAAGATAATCGTAGGAATTTCCATTGGTGATTTAAATGGCATAGGAAGCGAAATTGTTTTAAAAACATTTCAGGATACTCGGATGTTGGATTTTTGTACGCCAGTTATTTTTGCCTCAGTTAAGCTGATGTCCTTCTTCAAGAAAACCTATTCAATGGATGTTAATTTACACGGGATTGAATCTGTTGATGACATTGTACACAAAAAAGTCAATGTTATAAATGTATGGAAGGAGCAAGTAGATATTAAATTTGGGAAGGAAGACCCAAAAATTGGAGCCTACGCAATAAAATCTCTTGAGGCAGCAGTTTCTGCTCTCAAGAGTGAGAAGATAGATGTATTGGTAACCGCACCAATAAATAAAAGCAATGTCCAGTCTGAAACGTTTAATTTTCCTGGACATACAGATTATTTAGCGAAAGAGTTAGAAGGAGATAGCTTGATGTTAATGACTTCAGACGAACTGAAGGTTGGTCTATTAACAGATCATGTGCCAGTAAAAGATGTTACAAGTCATATTACGCGAGAACTTATCGAAAAGAAAATAAAAATAATTCACAAGACGCTGGTCGAAGATTTTGGAATTGTCAAACCTAAAATTGCGGTGCTAGGAATTAATCCGCACAATGGAGATAATGGGGTAATTGGAAATGAGGATGATACCGTTTTGAAGCCAACATTAGATAATCTTCGTAACAATGGTAAGGTGGTAATGGGGCCTTATGCGGCCGACAGTTTCTTTGGTTCAGGAAATCACAAGAATTTCGATGTGGTGATTGCTTCCTATCATGATCAAGGACTTATTCCTTTTAAAACCTTAGCGTTTGGAAGTGGAGTTAATTATACGGCAGGTCTCAACAGGATAAGAACATCGCCCGACCATGGAACAGCTTATGATGTGGCTGGAAAGAATATTGCAAGCGCCGACTCTTTTAAAGAGGCCGTTTTTACCGCAATTACTGTTTACCGTAAACGTAATGAATACAAGGAGTTTTCGAAAAATCCCTTGGCCTTAAATAGAAAAAGACCAGTTTCGAAAAAGAATTCGTAAAACGAATTGGAGTATTAAAATATTTTTTATCTTTGCACCCGCCTCGCTGAAAAGCAGGGTTGCCTTATTTGTAAGGCTATAGCATAAATTTAGGTGTGATTATGAAGGATCTGAAAGAATTTACTATTCCATTTGTGGGATTAAAACTTGGAGCGCACACCTATAATTTTGATATAAAAAATACGTTCTTTGAGCATTTTGAGTACGACGAATTTAATGATGCAACTATTAATCTCGATGTACTGCTGGAAAAAAAAACTACGCTTTTAGAGTTTACTCTTTCTTATAATGGATCGGTAAACGTGAATTGCGATACCACTAACGAGCCTTTCGATCAGGAGGTAGAAGGAGAATATCATTTCGTGGTTAAATTTGGAGATGAATTTAACAATGAGAACGAAGATCTTCTTATTCTTCCCCACGGAAGCTATCAAGTAAATATTCAGCAATACATTTACGAATCTATTGTATTGGCCATGCCAACACGTAGAGTTCATCCTGGGGTTGAAGACGGTACTTTAAAAAGTGAAATACTCGAAAAACTTGAAGAATTGAGTCTCAAAATGGAAGACGAGGTCGAAGAAGAGACCACAGATCCAAGATGGGACGATTTAAAAAAACTATTAACGGACAAATAATATAAGTAATGGCACATCCTAAAAGAAAAATCTCGAAAACTAGAAGAGATAAAAGAAGAACTCATTACAAAGCGACTGTTCCTCAAATTGCGACTGATCCAACTACTGGAGAGCCTCATTTGTACCACAGAGCGCACTGGCATGAAGGTAAATTATACTACAGAGGTCAGATTGTAATTGATGCGGTTGAAGAGGTAGAAGCCTAAACAATCTTACATAAAATATTAAAACTCTCACTATCCTATTGATCTGGATAGTGAGAGTTTTTTATTAATTTTTTTAAAATGGCAAAAAAAGTTAATTATGGCTTTTTTTAGATTAAAAATTAGTAATTTTCAGTCCTTTTTAAGGGTTTTATACCTTTTTAGTGAATTTTAATTCAATTATATGAGTAAAATCACAGCGGCGATTACAGCTGTAGGGGCATATGTCCCGGAATACGTGCTTACCAACCAGATTCTGGAGACTATGGTAGATACCAACGATGAATGGATTACCAGTCGTACAGGTATCAAAGAACGAAGAATTTTAAAAGAAGAAGGCAAGGGAACTTCCTATATGGCAATTCAAGCAGCCAAAGACCTTCTTCGAAAGAGCAATACAGACCCTAAGGACATTGAAATGGTGATTATGGCCACAGCCACACCAGATATGCCAGTCGCAGTCACAGGCGTTTACGTAGCCACTGAAATAGGTGCCGTAAACGCTTTTTCGTATGATCTAGTTGCGGCTTGTTCTAGCTTCTTGTTTGGAATGTCTACTGCTGCCAAATATATTGAGTCTGGTCGCTACAAGAAAATATTACTTATTGGAGCCGATAAAATGTCATCTATTATTGATTACACAGACCGAGCTACTTGTATAATATTTGGAGATGGTGCTGGAGCAGTACTTTTTGAACCAAACACTGAAGGCCTTGGTATTCAGGATGAAATTTTACGCACAGATGGTGTTGGAAGACCACACCTCAAAATCGATGCTGGGGGATCTATTCTGCCCGCTTCTGCTGAAACAGTTGAGAATAAGCAACATTTTGTTTATCAAGATGGTAAAACTGTTTTCAAGTTTGCTGTTTCTAACATGGCAGATGTGAGCGAAAAAATAATGGAAAGAAATGCTTTAACTGGGGAAGATGTGGACTGGTTAGTGCCTCATCAAGCCAATAAGCGAATCATAGACGCTACTTCCAATAGGATGAAACTTCCAGAGGAAAAAGTGATGATGAATATTCATAAATATGGAAATACTACTTCCGCGACATTACCACTTTGTTTAAACGATTATGAAAAGCAACTTAAAAAGGGGGATAACCTTGTGTTTGCCGCTTTCGGGGGAGGATTTACCTGGGGCTCCATTTACTTAAAATGGGCCTACGATTCAAAATAAAGACCAATTAACAACAATAATATGGACATTAAAGACATTCAAAATCTCATCAAGTTTGTGGCTAAATCTGGAGCCAGTGAAGTAAAGCTTGAAATGGAAGATGTAAAAATTACAATTCGAACCGGAGAGGGTACGAAAGGTGAAACCACTTACATTCAACAAATTCCAGCGATGGCCCAGGCCCAACAGCCTATGATGGCAGCTGCTCCACCAACTGAAACTGCACCTGTTGCAGAACAGGAGACTGTTGAAACGGCAGAGGATAACTCTAAGTTTATTACTATTAAATCACCAATTATTGGTACTTTCTACAGAAAACCATCTCCAGATAAACCTATGTTTAAGGAAGTGGGTGATAGTGTCGCTGTAGGAGATGTGCTTTGTGTAATTGAAGCAATGAAACTTTTCAATGAAATTGAAAGTGAAGTTTCTGGCAAGATCGTTAAGGTCTTAGTAGACGATTCTTCTCCCGTTGAATTCGATCAACCATTATTTTTGGTGGACCCATCTTAAGTATTAATCTTAATTCGGACGCTCTAAAGTTATAGGGGTGTTTGGGTTATGGAATTTTATAACATTATGTTTAAAAAGATATTAATAGCCAATAGAGGAGAAATTGCGTTACGTGTTATTCGTACTTGCAAAGAGATGGGAATTAAAACAGTTGCTGTTTATTCAACCGCTGATGCAGAAAGTCTTCATGTACGTTTCGCAGATGAAGCTGTTTGCATAGGACCAGCACCAAGCAGTGAGAGTTACTTGAAAATATCAAATATTATAGCGGCAGCAGAAATTACCAATGCTGATGCAATACATCCAGGATATGGATTTCTCTCTGAGAATGCAAAATTCTCGAAGATTTGTGAAGAACACAACATAAAATTCATAGGAGCTTCTCCAGATATGATCGATCGTATGGGAGATAAAGCCATGGCGAAATCGACAATGATTGAGGCTGGAGTTCCATGTGTTCCAGGAAGTGAAGGGGTAATACCAGACTTTCCAACCTGCAAGAAAGTAGCCAAAGAAACAGGGTATCCTGTAATGCTAAAAGCAAGTGCCGGTGGTGGTGGAAAAGGAATGCGTGCTGTGTGGAAGGAAGACGAATTGGAAGATGCTTGGGAATCTGCTAGACAAGAGAGTAGAGCGGCTTTCGGGAATGATGATATGTATATGGAAAAGCTTATCGAAGAGCCACGTCATATAGAAATTCAGATAGTAGGAGATAGTAGTGGTAAGGCATGCCATTTGAGTGAACGAGATTGTTCGGTTCAACGTCGTCACCAAAAATTAACAGAAGAAACACCTAGCCCATTTATGACGGATAAACTTCGTAAACAAATGGGTACGGCTGCTGTAAAAGCTGCTGAATACATTAAATATGAAGGTGCAGGAACTGTTGAGTTTTTGGTAGACAAGCATCGAAATTTCTATTTTATGGAAATGAATACACGGATTCAGGTAGAGCACCCAATTACAGAACAGGTGGTAGATTTCGATCTTATTCGTGAGCAAATTTTAGTGGCTGCGGGAGTACCAATCTCTGGAAAGAATTACTTTCCACAACTTCATTCTATAGAATGTCGTATCAATGCCGAAGACCCATACAATAACTTTAGACCTTCTCCTGGAAGGATCACTGTTTTACATGCTCCAGGTGGGCACGGAGTTCGTTTAGATACTCATGTGTACGCAGGGTACATCATACCGCCAAATTACGATTCTATGATCGCCAAACTAATTACTACCGCACAAACACGTGAGGAAGCGATTAGTAAAATGAAGCGCGCATTAGATGAGTTCGTTATTGAAGGTGTGAAAACGACTATTCCTTTTCACAGACAACTCATGGACGATCCAAGATACGTTAAAGGAGAATATACTACCGCTTTGATGAACGATTGGCAAATGAACGAACCAGAAGAGGAGTAACCTTTTTCGAAAAATAAATCATTAGCACCAAATTCCAAAAAGAGTACCTTTGGAATCTGGTGCTTTTTTAATGGTGTTTTATGAATTTATCTTACTGGGAACAAAAGACTTTTTTAGCTAATATCGACTTCGCGATTGTTGGCAGCGGGATTGTTGGATTAAGTTGTGCTCTATCACTTCGAAAGAAACATCCTAAGGCCAAAATTGTGGTTTTTGAAAAGGGAATATTACCCAGTGGAGCTAGTACAAAAAATGCAGGATTTGCTTGTTTTGGCAGTATGTCTGAAATATTAGACGACTTAACTACCCATTCAGAAGAAGAAGTTATTCAATTGGTTAGAAATAGATTGGATGGCTTAAGATTACTTCGGAAAAATCTTGGCGATGACCCTATCGCTTTTCAGCAGCATGGGGGATACGAATTATTCAGTGATGACGATACCAAATTATACGAAACATGTCTCTCAAAGATCGATTATATAAATAATCTATTGAAAGAAGTCTTTTTAGGAGAAAACGCAGTGTTTTCAGTGAAAAGTGACTCCTTTTCGTTTAAAAAAGTTAAAAACCGGCTCATTTTCAATCAGTTTGAAGGTCAGATAGATACCGGTAGAATGATGATGGCCCTTATTCAAAAATGCGCTAAAAGTGAAATTTTTATACTCAATTCGACTCAAATAACTTCATTTTCATCTAAAAACGGACAAGTATCATTGATTTTGAACGATTCTAATGAGATCTCTGCTAAGCAAGTTTTTATAGCCACCAATGGTTTTGCAAGTCAATTTCTTGACCAAGGAGTTACACCAGCCCGAGCCCAAGTTCTTATTACGAAACCGATTAAAAATCTGCATATTAAAGGAACTTTTCATTTAGATAAAGGCTATTATTATTTCAGAAATATCGATGATCGAATTCTCTTAGGTGGAGGTAGAAACCTTGATTTTGAAGGAGAGGAAACTTCTACTTTGGGAACCACTCAATTAATTCAGAATAAATTGAAAGATCTCTTGAGAACAACAATTTTACCAGAAACAGCGTTTGAAATTGAGACTGCTTGGAGTGGTATTATGGGTGTTGGCCCTCAAAAGAAGCCTATAGTGCGAGAACTTGTATCAAATGTATATTGTGGAGTTCGTATGGGCGGAATGGGAGTTGCCATTGGAAGTTCCATAGGCGCCGCTCTAGCTAATTTATCTGATTAATAGGACCTGTTGTCTTAGACAGAAGTGGAAGTAAGTGAATCTACCAATGCTGCGTAAACTGACCAAATTTATATTGAAGTTACTACTCTGGTTCTTTGGACTTACAATACTGTGGGTAGTATTGTATAAATATGTGCCAGTGAGTTATACTCCTTTAATGGCCATTAGATCGATTAAAGGTAACGATAACTACCAAACTCAACATGAATGGATTCCGTTGGAGCAAATTTCAGAAGAACTTCAACTAGCTGTCGTTTGTGCAGAGGATCAACAATTTTTGAATCACAACGGCTTCGATTATAGGGCGATAGAAAAGGCATACATCAGTAATAAAAAAGGAAAAAAACTAAAAGGAGGAAGCACCATTTCTCAACAAACCGCGAAAAACGCATTTTTGTGGCCCGGGAGAAGCTGGTTTCGAAAAGGACTCGAAGCCTATTTTACCTTCTTAATTGAAAATATATGGGGTAAGGAGCGCATTTTAGAGGTATATCTCAACAGTATTGAGATGGGAGAAGGAGTATTTGGTGCTGAGGCTGCCGCTGCGCATTGGTTCAATACATCTGCAAAAAACCTGTCTAGACATGAAGCAGCTTCCATTGCAGCAATTCTTCCTAATCCAAGAAAGTACAAAGCTTCGCCAAGAACTTCGTATTTAGAGGGAAGAAAGCAATGGATCATAAGGCAAATGAATAACTTTGGTGTATTAATATTTAAGAAGAATGACGATGCATCAAATTAAAGAAGCTTTGCTGGAAAAATGTTTTGGCTATGTGGAAGCACGAAAGCAAAAAATTTTAACTAGCATTGCGAATATTGAAGAGTCACTTTTTGAAGAAGGTAAAAGTACTGCGGGGGATAAACACCATACGGGAAGAGCCATGCTCCAAATTGACCGTGAGAATGTTGGAAAACAGCTCTTGGAAGTAGAGAAGATTGAACGGGTTGTGCATGCGATTAATTTAGACAGCAAATCGGATTTGGCAAAATTAGGGAGCTTAGTGACGACAGTAACAGCTACCTACTTCTTAAGTATATCTGCGGGAGCAATTACAGTGAATGGTGACACTTATTTTTGTATTTCGACCCTAGCTCCTGTTGGAAAGTTGTTGCAGGGGAAAGCGGTTGGCGATAGCTTTTATTTTAATGGTTCGGAGATTCAAATTACCAATATAGCCTAATTATAGGCTATTGAGAAAGTTTTAAATCTTGAATTAATTTTGCTGTAAATAACTGAGATCCTTGTTTGTTGAGATGCGTGGCGTTATAGAAATACTTCTTATCATAACATAGCTCGTCGTTGGAATAGTCTAAAAACTTTATATTGTAGTCTTTTGCTTTTGTTTCATAGAATGTAATGAGCTCTTTTCTATTTGTCATAAACTTTTGTCCTTCTATATATTCAGGAGTGTAGACTAGAATGACTTCAATTCCTAGTTGGTCGCATTCGTTTAAAAACTGGTTAAATAAGCCTACTCTTTCTTCATTAAATTTTACAGTAAAGCCCTTCATCTTTTTTTTCGCCTTTGACAAATCGGAATTCCAAGTCTTTTCAACCCCTCGATAACCCTTAATGCGACTGGGCTCTTCAATACAGGATTTGTCAAATTGACAAAATGATATTCTTACAGGGTTTTTATTTCCTACGTAGCGAGCTAGAGGCAGGGTATAGTCTGTTAAAGTAAAACCCTCATAAACCGAAGTATATTTATAAACATTATAGTTAAATATGTAGGGAAGAAACTGTTCTTTATTATAGAGTTCCTTTCTTCTTCCAAAACTAAAGGCATCTACAGACATTATAATAGTTTCAGGAATTTCGTTGTGCTTTAGTAGTTCCAAATGCCTCAAATATTGTAGCCAGAATCCATGTCCATCAATTCCTAGATTATAGGTTGTTTTTCCTGTTTGTGTTTCTATCATTTGAGGGTCAATATGTACCCAAGCTCTTGATGATCCATAAATGACAATTTCTGAGTTGATTGCACCGTCATATATATCATTCCAAACTAAATACTCGCCTCGCGCAAATTGATTTGAAGTCTTCAAATTCTTAGATAAAAAGTGGTCCATTCCTATCGAGAATATCAAAATAGGTAGAACAAAGTATGCTAATTTAATAACGAATCTTTTCATATCTAAAACTGGAAATATATAAACTGTTGTTCCTCTCTAACAAAATAGAAAATTGCGAAAATAAGTGCATAATAAAACACATACCGAAATGGTTTTCTCCAAGATAGAGCCAATTTTTCCAATGCGTATTGTCCTTCTCGCCCCAACCATTCTATTGTCATAAAAATAGCAATGAGAAATAAGAGGTATGTTGGTCTTATTTCTGGAAGGGTTAAAAGAGAAGAAGAGCCTATTTCAGTAATGTACGAGATTGCATGGGAAACGCTTTCTGCCCTAAAGAAAATCCATGCAAGAACCGTTAGGCTGAATGTGAGAAAAATACTTGCAATTGTTTTTATTGATGGAAATAGTTTTCCTTTGGCCGCGATATCTAAATTACTTCTGTTTTTCTTGGCTAATAATAACGGTAAAAAATACAAGGCGTTTAATGCACCCCAGACAATGAATGTCCAGTTGGCTCCATGCCAAAATCCACTCACTACAAAAATGATGAAGGTATTTCTCACTTTCATCTAAGTTCCTCCGCGACTTCCTCCTAAGGGAATGTATAAGTAATCTCTGAACCATGTGGAAAGTGACATATGCCAACGACGCCAAAACTCGGCAATGTCTTTAGAAAAGTATGGAAAGGCAAAATTTTGCTTTAAATTGAATCCAAAGAGTCTGGAGGTTCCAATTGCAATATCACTGTATCCAGAGAAGTCTCCGTAAATTTGGAAGGCGAATAACACAGCACCCAAAAGTAGTGTGCTACCCGAATAATCTTCAGAATTATTGAAAATGGTATTCACGAAAACAGCACAGTTGTCTGCAATTACCATTTTTTTAAACAAACCCCATAGAATTTGCCGAAGACCATCTATCGCTTTTGGATAATTGAAATTTCGTTTGTTGTAAAATTGAGGGAGGAGGTTAGTTGCTCTTTCAATGGGCCCAGCAACTAGTTGTGGAAAAAAGCTTACAAATGCAGCAAAGGCAATAAAATCTTTGGTGGGTTCTAAATTCTTTTTATAAACATCTATGGAATAACTCAAGGTTTGAAAAGTATAGAAGCTGATGCCTACAGGTAAAATAATTTCAAGGGAATTCCCGTTAATTTCCTGCCCAAAAAAGGAAAAGGCAGAAGTGAAATTGTCCAGGAAGAAATTGTAGTATTTAAAGAATCCAAGAAACCCAAGGTTCACGAGAATACTGGCCCACAACAATAATTTTCTACGTTTTTTTCTTTCTTTTGCAACCCCAATCCTACTAAATAATCTACAATAGAGCTAAATATAATTAGTGACAAGAATCGCCAATCCCACCAGCCATAAAAGATATAGCTGGCTAGTACAATGAGTAAATTCTGTAATTTTAACTGTTCCTTTACCAACCAATAGAGTATAAATACTATTGGTAAGAAGATGGCAAAATCGATAGAGTTAAAGAGCATCTTTCGAAGTAGATTAGTTCAATTTTCAGCAAAAGTAGGAATTTAAACCTCAATGTCTTGAAAATTATTTTGCTATAAAATGGTACGGTTATCGTGAATTACTGTTCTGTTGCATCATAGATCTCTACGTCCAACACAGTGGACATGCGTTTAGCCGCTTCAAAGGCATCTTCTTTACTGTCGGTGATATAAGCTTCAATGTGTTGATTGGTGTTATAAAACAGATTCAATTTGTAAACTTCAAAGCCTCGAGTTGTCTCGGCAGTAAGGGCCCTAGATCTAACGTTCTTTTTTGTTTTAAAGACAGAGATATATTCTATTTGGGGGAGTTTTGCCCATGAACCGAAATTTAGTCCGAAGAAAGAATAAATCTTTCGGAATCGATTATTCTTAAAATCAACTTCCACACCTTCGCGTAGTGCAAATTTTAATGCAATTCCTAATAGTACTGCTCCAAAAAGAGTTCCAGCAAGAAATAAATATATTGCTAATAGGGTAAGCACAAAAGCGAAAATGACTTTAATTATAGGAGTGGGTTGTAATTGCTTATACGTCATTAATAGTTTGAGTTTTCCTTGAATACGCTCATTGCACGGTAAATAATGAATGTAATGTATAAATTCTCCTCAAGAATAAATTACATTTCAGAAAAAAAGAGTGCTGACTATCTAAAATACATATAAGAAGCGACCACAATTGCAACAATGATTGCTCCAGCCGGCTTTACAAATTTCCATGGAGTTATATCGACTTGCTCAGTATATTTTTGAAGATAGGCTTCCTTTCTGGGCTTTATCATTCCAATAATAAGCATGAGTCCCACATTAGCAACAAAGAGAAGAGCCATTACATCCAAATAGGGCAAATAGGCATCCACTTTCACTTCAGCTAGGACTAACTCATCCGTAATTCCGTTGGCTGCCGCTTCTGCCAAGGCCTTTTTTTCAAAATATGGTTTGGCTATAAACTGACTTACTACATAAAGGAGAGAACCCGATAATAGTGCAACCTTCGCTGCTATTGCAGGCACATGTTTTGTGAGGTATCCAACTATTATAATGGTGAGAATAGGAATACTATAGATTCCGTTAACTTCTTGGAGATAGGCAAAAAGACTACCTGCTTTTGCAACTAAAGGAGCTAAAAACATTGCTGCGAATGCTAAGAATAATCCAAAGTACTTTCCGTATTTAACCACTGTCTTCTCGTCCGCATCTTTATTAATATGTTGTTTGTAGATGTCGATTCCGAAAAGGGTTACAGAACTATTAAGTACGCTATTAAATGAACTTAAGATGGCTCCAAATATAACTGCGGCAAAGAAACCTAGCAATGAAGCTGGCAATACTTTATTTACTAACGCAGGATAAGCAGCATCTGCGGTTTCTAATCCTCCTTCGAACATATGGTAAGCTATAATTCCTGGGAGGACTACAATGACGGGGCCTAATATTTTGATAGCCGCGGCTAGCATAAGTCCTTTTTGTCCTTCTTTCAGATTTTTAGCTCCCAACGCTCTCTGAATAATTTGTTGATTGGTTCCCCAGTAGAAAAGTTGTACTAACATCATTCCGGTGAAAATAGTATGAAATGGAATAGATGCCGTCTTGCCTCCAATTGCATCGAACTTTTCAGGATGATTTGTTGTTAATACATCTATACCACTCATAATGCTGCCATCTCCAATGGCCATTAGACCAAATATTGGGATCATAATACCGCCAATGAGTAAGCCAATTGCGTTAATGGTATCCGATACAGCAACGGCTTTTAATCCCCCAAATACAGCATATATAGAACCAATAATCCCAATCCCCCAAACGCATAATACAAGCGATTGCTTTTCAGAAATATTTAAAAGAGATGGAACGTCGAACATGCCACTTAAGGCTAGTGACCCAGAGTATAATATTACGGGGAGCAACACTACAACGTAACCAGTTAAGAATAAACCAGACGTGAGTGTTTTAGTGGTAATATCGAATCGTCTCGCAAGAAAGGAGGGAACCGTTGTAAGTCCTCCCTTGAGATAGCGTGGTAATAAAAAGAGTGCCGTTACCACAATGGCAATAGCAGCTAATGTCTCCCATGCCATTACCAGAATCCCCTCAGAATATGCAGATCCGTTCAGTCCAACAATTTGTTCTGTAGAAAGATTGGTGAGTAATAGTGATCCAGCTATCACCCCAGCAGTAAGGCTGCGGCCCGCTAGAAAATATCCATCAGATGTACTTTCGTTCGTTTTTCGAGTTGCGAAATAAGCTACAGCTGCAACGAGCAGTGTAAAGGCAATAAAGGAGAATAAAACCACAATATTAATTTTTTAAGATGAGCGTTCTTGTAAGAAGCATCTTATCGCTAAGATGTATTGATGACTTTCAAGTTAGATGAACAATTAACATAAAAAAGGAGATCATAAATAACTACGACCTCCTCTTTCCGAAAACTAAATAATTCTAATTGAAATTACTTTTTAACCAATTGAATGGTTTTCTGTCCTGAAGGAGTTGATACATTGGCAATGTATAACCCGCTAGCTAAACCATTAGTGCTTATGGCGGCTTTATTTGAGTTAACAGAGATAGCGCGAACTTTCTTCCCTAAAGTATCATAAACTTCAATAGAAGTCATTGTTTGATTTCCTGTGCTGATGTTCCAATCACTATTAGAAGGATTTGGGAAAGCAGAAACGTTCAGAGTTTCAAAATCGTTTACTCCAAGATTTGGAGCAGCGACTACAACACTTCCTAAAGCACCTTCATTTGCAGGGTTGGCATTAATTCCTCTAACGAAAAATCCATATTGAACAACGGTATCTGTTCCTTCCACGTTGGTATAGTTTACACTGAAATTTTGCCCAGCTACTAAATCGGCTGTTTCAAGTTTTAATACTGAAAAATCCGAATTAAATACCTTGATAAATGCAGCTACTTCATAACCAGCATCCAAAGTATTACTCTCACAGTAACCGTTGAAAGTTAATTCACTTCCTACAAGTGTATTGTCTTCTAAAAAGGTGTTTCCTTCAAAAGTTTTGTTCCCTTCACCAGTAGTTTGATCTACCCAAAAAGGATCTGTTGGATTATCTGCGTAGGTGTTAAAATTAGGCTGTAAAGTAACGGTCCCTGCACCCGCATCTACTGTTGTTTTAAGATCTGGAACGCCCCAGAAGTCGCCAAATACAAATCCTCCACCATTAGCGGGAGTTTCAAATACATTTGCAAATCCTAGAAATTCTGCATTGGCATCAACCTCTACAGTATTTTGGGCCTGACTTGTAAAAACAAGGCCTAGCGCAATAAATAAAAAAGAATAAAATTGTTTCATGATAATGTAATTTTAGTAGTTAAATTATTTTTAGTTGTTTTTGATGAATTATTAATAGTGTGCTGCTTGTGGAAACCATTTCCACAAGCAGCATTAGTTTTATTTTTTTAGAAGCCTGATGCTTTTACTTCCTTCGTTTACAGTCACTTTTGCGATGTACATTCCAGTGCTTAGTTCACTTAGATCGATACTGTAGTTAACCGTATTTGGTTTAACAGATAGTACTCTTTCTCCAAGCACATTGAAAATAGAAATCTCGTTAATCGTGTCTTCAGAAGTTATATTCCATAAAGAAGTAACTGGATTAGGATAAGACTGTACTTGAATAAGAGCATTTTCGCTTACACCAGCAGTTGGTTCGGCAATTATAATGTCATCGTAGTAGTAAGTAGATCCGTCGCCTGCTAGTCCGTCAATAAATTCGAAGAACACGATCACTTTTGTAAAATCGATTCCAGCGGTCGTTCCTGTGAAGTCCCATGTTAGTTCTTCCCATTGATTTTCCACGGTGGTGTTTACATCGAGTTCTACAAACTGACTTCCGTCTGCATTTTCCAGTTTTAATCTTACAGGGATATCTGCTTTAGGTGACCATGTTTTGATAGAAATCGTTTCAAAAGAAGAGAAATCAATAGGCACATCTAAGTCGAGAATAGTTCCTGCAAAGAATTGTGCACCTACCGTTTTGATGGTTCTTACAACGGTTGCACTAGTGTTGATTCCAGAAGTATCTGGATTTGCTTCTACGGCAGAATCTGCTCCTTCGAAACCTGTGATAACATAATTGGCAGTGGTGTCTTCAAAAGTCACTGGAAGTTCAACAGGAGTAGATACGGGCTCTACAACTGCGATGTCGTCATAGTAATAAGTAGATCCGTCGCCTGCTAGTCCGTCAATAAATTCGAAGAACACGATCACTTTTGTAAAATCGATTCCAGCGGTCGTTCCTGTGAAGTCCCATGTTAGTTCTTCCCATTGATTTTCCACGGTGGTGTTTACATCGAGTTCTACAAACTGACTTCCGTCTGCATTTTCCAGTTTTAATCTTACCGGGATATCTGCTTTAGGCGACCATGTTTTAATGGAGATCATTTCCGAAGTAGTAAAGTCGATAGGCACATCTAAGTCGAGAATAGTTCCTGCAAAGAATTGTGCACCTACCGTTTTGATGGTTCTTACAACGGTTGCACTAGTGTTGATTCCAGAAGTATCTGGATTTGCTTCTACGGCAGAATCTGCTCCTTCAAAACCTGTGATAACATAATTGGCAGTGGTGTCTTCAAAAGTCACTGGAAGTTCAACAGGAGTAGATACGGGCTCTAC
>CANLXN010000011.1 GCA_947495135.1 uncultured Flavobacteriaceae bacterium | reverse complement strand
CCTCAGGGGCGTTAGCCTCGAGGGCTTTCGTTTGGCAGGTTTCCCTCTTTGGGATCAGCGCAGCTAATCTAAATTGTAGCGAAGCAACCGAAGTTCGCTTCGAAGTTGCTGGAATAAAAAAAGTCCTCAGGGGCGTTAGCCTCGAGGGCTTTCGTTTGGCAGGTTTCCCTCTTTGGGATCAGCGCAGCTAATCTAAATTGTAGCGAAGCAACCGAAGTTCGCTTCGAAGTTGCTGGAATAAAAAAAGTCCTCAGGGGCGTTAGCCTCGAGGGCTTTCGTTTGGCAGGTTTCCCTCTTTGGGATCAGCGCAGCTAATCTAAATTGTAGCGAAGCAACCGAAGTTTGCTTCGAAGGTTTTGGTAGAGCAACTGATTAAATGTTAATGATTCGATTTGCATTTTAATCGGTTACTGGAAACCCTTCAATATATTGGATGGTTTTTTATATAACATACAGAACGAATTTATGAGGAATGTTCTGGCTTTTGTGTTAATAACGTTAAAACCGTAACTATTTTTAAATGAGTATTTTATCTTTGTTTCAACTAATTGATCAATATTTCTTATTCTTAAAACCTCACGCTATGAAAAGAATATTGTTTTTTATTTTCACCACATTTTTTGCATTTTACTCTGCTGCTCAGGTTGGTATTGGAACTACCACTCCAAGAGGGGCTTTAGAAGTTTCGAACACTACCAATGGAGGGATTCTCGTCCCTAGTTATGCCCTAACTGGAGATAATGATGCTGTGACTGTTATTAATCCGCAGGGCGGAGCTCTAGAAACAGGAACCTTAGTTTACAATTCTGCAACTGTCACTGGAAGCAATTCGCTTAGGGATGGATTTGTGTACTGGGATGGTTCTAACTGGAATCGGATTATGCCCAAAACCGAAATTATGTTGCGCAAGTTTGTCGCAGGAGGAATAGGAGGTAGCGGTTCTGTTTTTAATTTTCCCAGCGAATCATTTAGCAATATTACTGGTGCTAGTTACACCGGAACCTCGCTAACCTTGCCAACAGGAATTTATACCATCGAATCTGAAATACGACTCAATTCTAACAATACCGTAGATTGGGCTATTCGTCTGGACGGTTCGGAGATAGCTGGTAGCGTAAGAGGATCAACTAATCCCGCTAACTTTAATACAAATGCAAGCAACGTAAAACAAATTGCGGTTTTTGAAATTACCGCAGCCTCCGGCGTAATCGATTTTACTGTATCAAATGGAGTTGGTGCCGCGGTATTGGCAAATCAGTCCTATGTTAAGATTGAACGGATGAATTAATAGGGTTTGTGAATAACAAAATTGAATGTCAATACGAAATTGTGCGCTCAAAGGGTAACCTAGTTATTTACAGGAACCAAAATGCCCACTTCGGCCATACATTCTTTCATCATTTCATAGGTACGTTCGATATCATTATCTAGACCAATAGAAAAGCGAATCAAGCCATCTGTTAGTCCCATTTCTGCTTGCTCATCTTCTGGTATTTCACTAGACGTGGAAGAACCGGGAGCGCTGAACAATGTTTTGTAGAAGCCTAAACTTACGGCTAGATAGCCTAAATTGCGTTCTTGCATTAATTCCATGAGCGTATTTGCTTTTTCGAGGCTACCTACATCAATGGTCAACATTCCTCCAAACCCGTATTCCTCATTCATCATTTTCTTGAACAATTCATGTCCTGGGTGAGAGGGCAGTCCTGGATAAACAGTTCGAAGTCCGTCTGCTTCGAACTTTTTTGCGAGATACATCGCGTTAGAACTATGCTGTTTCATTCTAATATGCAACGTGCGCATGTTTTTTAATATAGAAGCGGCTCTAAGACTATCCATAGATGCTCCTAATAGCATACTAGCGCCATCGTTTACATTTCGTAAGGTGTCTATTAGTTCCTGGCTCCCACAAGTAACTCCACCCATAGTATCGCTACTTCCATTGATAAATTTTGTTAGGCTATGCATCACTACATCTGCGCCTAACTTCACTGGAGAAATGGTAAGAGGAGAAAAGGTGTTGTCTACTAATAATTGGAGTCCATGCTTCTTCGCGAGCTTTGATAAGCCTTCTATATCGGCTATTTCCAATAGTGGATTACTTACACACTCACAAAAGATGATTTTTGTGTCTTTTGTTATGGCCGCTTCAACGATGTCTAGCTTTGTAATATCTACGAACGTAGTCTCAATTCCTAAGCGTGGAGTAAAGTTTTTCAGGAAAGCATAGGTTCCTCCATAAATAGTACGGCTAGAAACCACATGATCTCCCGCTTGGCAGAATTGCAATATAGTTGGGGTAATAGCTCCCATACCGCTAGCTGCTACATTCGCTGTCTCGGTTCCCTCCATAGCTGCTAATGCCTCTCCTAGATAGAGGTTAGAAGGCGTAGAGTGGCGAGAATATAAGTAACAACCGTCTGCATTCCCTTCGAAGGTATCGAACATGGTTTTAGCAGATAGGAAGGTATAGGTAGAAGAATCGGAAATGGAAGGGTTTACTCCTCCAAATTCACCAAAATACTGAAGGTCTTGAATATTATTTGCTGGTTTAAATTCTTTCATAATTATCGCTTTAAGTTGAAATAAATCTTTTTTTAATAAGACAATTAGTATAGGGCTATGCCCGACTAGTTATTTTTAATTGATCTTAATAATTTACTTAACCAAAATTAATCTAAATTAGACTATTTGTCAATACATTGTAATATTTTCAGTATATAAAACTATGAAAAATGAATTAAGGGGTTTTATTTTCTGAAAACGTTGTTTGAAATTCATATATTTCAGAAAATTATCCACAATGGAATTTGATAACATAGACAAACTATTGCTAAAGCTTCTTCAGGAGGATTGTAAACAGACCAATAAAGAGCTTTCGTTGAAGCTCAATCTTTCGGTTACTGCGGTATACGAAAGGATAAAAAAACTGGAGCGTATCAATGTAATAGATAGTTACGTTGCCATATTGAACAAACAGCAAGTGGAGATGGATTTTGTGGTGTTCTGTCATGTCAAACTAGAAAAGCATGCAAAAAATTCTATTCATCATTTTGAGGCCGAAGTAGCAAAGTTGAATGAAGTGTTGGAGTGTTTCCATATTAGTGGGGATTATGATTACTTGCTCAAAGTAGTGGTGAGAGACATGGAAAATTTTAGAAACTTTATGGTCAATAAGCTTACAACAATACAGTATATTGGTAGTACGCAAAGTTCTTTTGCCATAAACGAAGTAAAGAATATAACAGCGATCAATTTATAATGAAAAGTACTTCTTATCTAATTTCAGAATTTTTCTTGTTGTTCATTCTAATGCCGGTGAGTTTGGCAATAGATTATCCATTTTGGTTAAAAGGTAGTTTAGTCTTGACTGGGTTCGCATATATTTTATGGATTCTTAAAAGAGTGGAACGCATTTCCTTTGGAATAAAAAAACAACTCGATTGGAAAAGCTTCTGGAAACGAATGTTTATTACTGGCATTGTTGTGATGGTCGTGACAACTGCTTATGTATTATATGAGGATAGATCGGCCTTGTTTTATGTTCCGATAAACAACCCTGCACTTTTTGTCATCATTTTGTTTATCTATACCTTCCTCTCCGTTTGGCCTCAGGAAGTGATCTATCGCACTTTCTTCTTTGAACGATATAAGTTGCTTTTTCAAAGTAAATCGTTGTTCGTATTTATCAACGGTATCGTCTTTTCACTGGCACATTTCTTCTTCAGAAATACCCTAGTCCTTGTCTTAACTTTCATTGGAGGTTTACTATTTGGCTACACTTATCTCAAATACCGAAGCACCACTATAGTCAGTATTGAACACGCGCTCTACGGAAATTGGTTGTTTACTGTTGGAATGGGGCAGATGCTTGCGTTTCCAGGGATGGAGAATTAGAATGAGATGTGCAATTTTCAGTAATGAATGAGCTGTGTGGCGAGGTGGGATAGATTTTTCGCTAATTATCTGGAGTAATTGTTTGAGTTTTTATGCTGAAATTCCCACCCTTAAAAATGAACTAACCGAATTAAAAGAGTAAGTAATGATACAAAAAATGATGTCGGACGAAATGCAAAAGTCCGTACGTAAATCAAATTAGATGATAGTTGAGGCGTTGGAATCTCACCGTGATTAATTTTTCATTGTGAAATTTTCTAAGTCAGTTCTAGGGTTGTAACTTTGTAACTTCAAATATAAATTTTCAGATATGTCAAAATATGATGTTGCAATAATTGGTTCAGGTCCTGGAGGATATGTAGCGGCAATTCGTTGTGCTCAACTAGGAATGAAAACCGCAATTATCGAAAAATATAGCACTCTTGGAGGTACTTGTCTTAATGTTGGGTGTATTCCAAGTAAGGCATTACTCGATTCGTCACACCATTACGAGGATGCGATCAAACATTTCGAAGATCATGGAATTGAGATTCCAGGCGAAGTGAAGATCAACTTTAAAAAGATGATCGAGCGAAAGCAAGGGGTAGTTGACATGACTACCAAAGGAATTGATTTTTTAATGGATAAGAATAAGATCGATGTTTTTCATGGAATGGGTTCATTTAAAGATGCAACACATATTGAGATAGACGGAGAGAAAAAACAGACTATCGAAGCGACTAATACTATAATTGCTACAGGTAGTAAGCCTTCTTCCTTACCATTCATTACAATAGATAAAGAACGAATTATCACCTCTACAGAGGCTTTGAGTCTTAAGGAGATACCAAAACACATGATTGTTATTGGTGGAGGAGTAATTGGTCTCGAATTAGGACAGGTGTATCGCCGTCTGGGAGCTGAAGTTTCGGTAGTAGAGTACATGGATCGGATTATCCCTACAATGGATAGTGCGCAGAGTAAAGAGTTAATGAAGGCGATGAAGAAGCAAGGTGTGAAATTTCACCTTTCACATAAAGTTTCAGCAGTAGAAAGAAACAACGACGAGATTACAGTAACGGCTACCGATAAAAAAGATCAAGAAGTAACCTTTACAGGAGATTATTGCCTAGTTTCTGTTGGACGTAGAGCGTATACTGAAAAATTAAAACCTGAAAACGCAGGCGTTAAAATTACAGAACGCGGACAAGTAGATGTAAATGAACACTTACAGACTAATATCCCGAATATTTACGCTATTGGAGATGTGGTTCGCGGTGCGATGCTAGCTCATAAGGCTGAAGAAGAAGGAGTGTTTGTAGCTGAAGTTTTAGCTGGACAAAAACCACATATTGATTATAACCTAGTTCCAGGAGTAGTTTACACATGGCCTGAAGTTGCTTCAGTAGGAAAAAATGAAGAACAATTGAAGGAAGCGGGAATTGCGTATAAATCGGGTCAATTTCCAATGCGTGCATTAGGGAGATCTAGAGCCAGCGGAGATACAGACGGATTTGTGAAAATCTTAAGCGATGCTACCACAGACGAAGTTCTTGGAGTGCATATGGTAGGAGCTCGTGTAGCCGATCTAATTGCGGAAGCAGTTACGGCCATGGAATTCCGTGCAAGTGCAGAGGACATTGCTCGTATGAGCCATGCGCATCCAACCTACGCAGAAGCCGTTAAGGAAGCTGCTTTGGCTGCGACTGGAGATAGAGCACTTCATATCTAAAAGAATAGACTTATACTTTTAGAATATCTAAAATCTTGAAATAATTAAACCATCTCAACCAGTTTGAGGTGGTTTTTTGCTTTTTTCGACTCGATTTTCATAAATATCGACAATCATCGACTTGCCTGCTTATTTTCTGCAGACCTTTTTAGTTACCTTGAAAAAACAACTAAAAATCAATAGATTATGAAAAACAAGATAATTATGGCGATTGTATCCTGTTTTTTGATGTTCCAAGTGGATGCTCAAATTATAGACGATATGGAATATGAAAATGGAGAGCCGTTGGGTGAGTGGTGGTATAATTGCGCTAACCAAGGCGCAGATTGCATCAGCATATCTACGGCGCAAGCCAGAAGTGGAACTAGGTCGGGATATATACCGGACAATGGTACAACCGAAGCAATTTTCGATTTAGGCTCACAAATTTTTGGTCAATGGGGAATGGAGTTTTATATGTATGTTCCTTCCAATAAGGAAGCATATTGGAATTTACAAGGAGAGCTACCTGTTGGACAGGGAGAATGGATAGTAGGAAATATTTTCTTTAATCAGGATTTGGCTAGTCCGGGCGTTGGTTTAATAGATGATAGTGCGTTAGGGTCAGTTAATTTTACTTTTCCTCACGATGAGTGGTTTAGGGTGGTAATGAATTGGGACCTTAGCTCTGGAATATCAACCGCCACTTGGGAATTTGAAGTGGCCGATAATACGGTGATTCCCGCCGGAACACCATTCACTGATAATGGTGGGAACACGGCGACTAGCCTGGGAGGAATCGATTTCTTTTCAATTTCTGCAAATAATGAATTCTGGTTAGACGACTTCTACTATACTTCCGGATTTATAGACACCATCGACGGCTTTACCGACGACATGGAGTACCCAACCACAGAAGCATGTGCGCCTTGGTGGACTACTTGGACTGGAGAAAACTGCCCAGAAATAATAAGTGCTGGCGGGGCAAATGGAACCAATAAATCGGGATATATTAGCGGTAATAGCACTGTAGATCCCGTTTTGAATCTAGGAAATCAAACTTCAGGCGAATGGAATCTCCATTTTTATATGTATGTGCCTAGCGGTAAGGAAGGCTATTTTAATCTACAAGGAGAAGTTCCAATTAGCGGAGGTGAGTGGATTGTTGGAAATATTTTCTTTAATCAGGATTTAGCAAGTCCGGGAGTTGGACTAATAGACAATTCTGCCTTAGGAGAAGTTAGCTTTGCTTTTCCACATGACGGTTGGTTTGAGGTAAATATTCTGGTGGATATGACCGCGGGAATATCCAATGCTACATGGCAGTTTTTTGTGGATGAATTTGAAGTGATTCCTCTTGGAACGCCATTTACAAATTCTGCCGGAATCATACCCACAAGTCTCGGAGGGCTCAATTTCTTACCTCTTTCAAATAATGTTGAATATTATATCGATGAGTTTAACTACTCAAACGGGATACTTGGAGTAAACGATGAAACAAAAAGTGAATTTGCGATTTTTCCTAATCCTTCTAATTCAATAGTTAACATAGTTTCTCAGGAAACCATTTCAGCTATAAAAGTGTATAATTTACAGGGCATTTTAATTATGGAACATACGGATGTATTGAGAATTGATATGTCTCCATATTCGTCTGGGGTATATTTTATTGAAGTAACTACTAATATTGGAACAAGCACTAAAAAATTGGTCAAAAAGTAATTAGCTTTGACTGGTTAATTGTTGATGAAGCCATCTCCTATTTTGTGAGATGGTTTCGTTTTTTTATCTTTATACTATGAAGAAAATTCTTGCCTTCGCTGGAAGTAACAGCGGTAATTCCATTAATCATCTATTAGTTTCCCATGTAACAACGATGATTACATCCCATGAAACGGCTATAATTCAGCTAACAGATTTTCCTTTACCTATGTATAGTGAAGATTTGGAAAAAGCAGATGGCTTTCCACCGGAACTTTCGAAACTATTAACACTTATAAGAGAGGCAGACGGACTGCTAATTTCAGTAAATGAACACAATGGTACCGTTTCCTCATTTTTTAAGAATGTATTAGACTGGCTGAGCCGAATTGAATATAAATTCCTAGCTGAAAAGAAAGTTCTTTTAATGAGCACATCTCCTGGCAAACGGGGAGGGATATCTTCTTACGAATACACAGAAAATGTATTACCTCGCTTTGGAGCAGAAGTAGTTAGTGGTTTCACCTTTCCATCTTTTTCTGAGAACTTTTCAGTAGATAATAACACCGTTGCCAATAAAGATTTAGAATCGGTAATTGAGAAAGCGGTTTCCTCTTTTTTAAAGACACTTAGTTAGTCCTCTTGAGCTTTCATGAGCTCTATGCTTTGTTTCTGCCAATCTGTTGCTATTTCACTTCCTTGATAATAGGCTTTTAAGAGCGCAGGGTTTTTTATGTCGAACGTTTCTAAACTGCATACTCCGTGATATTTTAAAGCGTTTTCTTTTTGCTCGAAACTATAAGTGTAGGCAGCATATTTTTTCCCGTTGTATTCGAACTCACCAAGTTTTGTGATACTATCTGGATACTCATCATCCCAGTAGCCAACAGCATTGTATAGAGAAAGCTTAGCGAATTCATCTGTTTTTAAATATACTGGATCAATTTTATATGCTGGGTTCCATTTAATGAGTGCTTCTATAACCTCCCATCTGGTGTAAAGACTTTGGAGTGCATCATTTAAGACGTTGTTGGAAATTTCATGTCCATTTTTTATCGCTAGTATTAATGCTCTAGTTTTTGTCCAATCCTTTTCGTTCTCCATAGAATATAAGGTCTTTAGAGCTTCCTTGGTAGTTGTAGATTCCTCATTTACGACCTCTGCGATGTCTAAATAGTTGTAGATAAGCGAATAGTTAACAAAGTCTGAGTTATTACGCTGGACCGTATCTACGTATTTTTTTGCATCCTCCTTGAAGTGGCTTAACGAATAGTATCTAAACTCATTTGCTGTGTTAAGCATTATCGAATCACTCACTATTTTGTCTGTATAAAAGGAGAGTAATTTATCTCTGTAATCATCTACGTCCAGCAATTCTTTCATTATAGGTTGCTGAGTCATAAAGATCGGTATCGAATCGTGTAACATATTAAAAACATCGAAATTTTCTCCTAGAACTCTTCGTGGTTTACTGTTTTTAAGCAATTCTAAGTAAGTGGATACGGTGTTTTCCGACTTTGTTAAATATATATTTTCTAGGATGGTAATTCTTTCGTTATTGGTAGAATTTGCATCTAAGTAGTATGATTTTAAAAATTCTAAAGTTTCTAGATCGCCAATAATGCATAACTCTCTCAAGATTTTCTTCTTTATTCTTTCCGTAGTTGGCTCGTCAAAGTAACTTTTAGCGAGTCCTTTTCTTAGCAATTTTTCATCATCTTTTAGAGAAATAATGTATTCAAAACCTTCCTCAGCTTCTATTCTTTCTAGTGAATCTTTCGATTTTAGATTTTTCAATAGCTCTTTTAATTTTGGAGCGGTTATATCAAAAGTCTTATCTTTTTTGAGCACTTTAAACGATTTAAAATACGACTCAGAGAAGTTAGAATCAATTTCGTCTTCTGTGGTATATACATACAATGATATTACACTGTTCCCATCGGCAAACATTTTCGCTAGTTGTTGTACGTCTGAGTCTTTTTTTTCAATTAGAAATTCTTTCCCACTCATTCCAGCAATAGTGATATTGTTACTACGCGTAATAGTATCACCTTCTTCTAGGTATGATTCACTCACTTCTTGAAATAGTTTTTCTTCTGTTTCTAATCTGAAATAAGGCTTAAAGGTAGTCTGGACTACTGCATATAATGCGCCAGAGCCTTCTTGCTTTCCGAAATGTGAGATTGCTTTATCGTAACCGCTGTTGCTGTAATAACTGGAATCTATTTCCATTGATACTTTTTCGGGCATTTTAATGGTGTAGCGATCCTCAATTTTATAATCATTCTTAAATTCCTGATATTCAATAGGAGTGAGCTTAAACGAATTAAAGAAGTAGTTATCCAACGATACTTTTTTATCTGGATTGCTGCTTTGCGCCATAATTACATAGGTCCTATTTCCTCTAAATATGATGCGTACGTATGCATGGTATTTATTTTGTAATAATATCTGTGTTTCATAACCTTCATAACCATTTGCTTTAAAGGGTTTAGGTTCTTCTAAAATGGTTCCTTTTTCCCCAAGCTGAGTTTGAAAGTCTTCAACTAAAGCAGACTTGTCGTCCATATAATAACCTAATGGTTGGGTATTGTGGCGAAGTATATAGATCATTTCATTTGCTGGATCCTGCCAAATGGATAAGTCCATAAAAAAAGGCTCACCTTCCGGGTCTATCGGATTGGCAAGTTCGCGAGAAGCATCTGTTTTGGCTCCTGGAACATGAACTTGATATGCAGCCATGCGGTTGGTTTCGACAGACCATTCGGCTTTTGGTTGTTTTGGCTCAAAAAATTTAACCGAATCGAAGAATGCATTTACATAGGGTCCGTCTAGTTGCTCTAGGTCGTGCTGTACAAAAAAACTGTAAAGGATTTCATTGTGATAAGCCACTTGCATGCGCGTTTCTTTGTTATCCTTATCGTAGTATTTGATGTCTTTTATTAAAACACCATTTTTAGTTTTTTGAGATTGCTTAATGATATTTTCTGGTTGGTTGTTGGTTTGTTCATCTACAATTCGTTGGATCATGTCAATTCCTGGATCTACACCTTTTCCTCTCATGTCAATTGCCATATACCCAAAGGCTCCTCCGAAAATTAAATCTATTGAAATGTTTACAGCAAAAGATTCTGCTATTGCCAAAGGCGATGCCATGTTAGGAGTTGAAACGCTGTAACCAAGCTCAAGATCTTCCTGAGATTGCCATTTTTTTAGATTGGGAGTAATAGGGTAGTCCTTGAGCGTCTTTGTAAAGGTAGCGGGAACTAAATTGACCTTAAAACCGCGTTCGGTCATTAACTTAATGAGCCCTTTGTTGCCCGCGAGGTGGGCAGCGCCTACTGCAGCGAAAATTGAGGTGTCCTTGCCCATTACATCCTCAATGCCGTTCGCCATTACTATATTTCTCTTATCGAGAATCTCGTCGATTGTGAATAGCCCAACGGAAGCATAATAGAGCTTGTAGATATCTCCTTCGTAATAAAGTTTGATTAAATTTTCAAGAGCGTCTTTACTTTCTGAAGGGTCTGCATCGAGGATGGCCAAAATGTTTTCCCTAATTTCCTCGTCGGTTACTCCTTCGAACATAGGCATTTGATCCTCCAGTTGCTCCAGTCCGTAGATATCTTTGTCTAAATTGTAAGCCATTCCATAAAGATATCCGTCCAGAAATGTCCTTTTATCGGTCTCACTAACAATGTCTTCCTCTAAAGAAGACTTAATATACATTGGAGTCCTAAAAGCAGTGCTATCAAGAGATTTCCCTGTTTTTTCTTTGAATTTATCAGCCAGCCTTTGGTACTCTTCAGAACTTAGAATTCTTTTATAAATATTCTCTTCCTTAGACTCAAACATTTCTGAACTCAAAGAACCTCCAATAGAGTCTGGGTGGATCTGCATGGCAAAGGCTTCAGAGTTCTGGATAGCAGGAATAACCGCGTCACTAAAGCTAAAAGCTCGCTCATCTTTTACGTGCATGGTTCCAAATATGTACGACTTTTTTGAACTATTCTTATGTTCTATTTCCCATAATAATTGATAGTCTTTACGCTCTTGACCAGCTGCGTTTTGAACTATTAAAAACAATAAAAAAATTAGTGATAATTTAATAGAAGATAGATTCATAAATAATGTGTGTAAGAATGTTTTCTTATGAAACTCAATAATAGTAATTTTATGCTTCTTAATTCCATCTTAGGTGAGAATATCAAAAAAAATCAAGGTACAACTAGACGATAACCTTAAAAAGAAGCTTCTGCTCTGGGCGCAACAGTTTGAGGAGGTAGCTTGGTTGGACTCGAATGAACATACCGAAAACCATGGCAGTTATAAGGCTATCTTGGCAATCGACGCATTTACCGCTATTAAAACCGACTTTCAGAATGGTTTTGAAAAATTGGATGAGTATCAATCCTTATCCAAAGATTGGCTTTTTGGATATCTTACCTACGACTTAAAGAATGATGTAGAACGGCTTCAATCAAGAAATTTTGACGGTTTGGATTTCCCAGATTTGTATTTTTTTAGACCAAAAAAGGTGTTTTTATTTTCTAACAACCAAGTTGAATTGCAGTATCTCAATATGGTAGATGACGAATGGGAGAGTGATTGGGAGGAAATTCTAAATGTGAAGATTTCAGAGAAACCTTACAAAGAATCTACAGGAAGTGAGATCGGCTACCGAGACAAGCCAATAAAAATTAGACTTCGGACTTCTAAGGATAGTTATTTCGAGAAAGTGGGTTCTATGCTAGAACATATCGAAAGAGGTGATATTTATGAAGCAAATTTTTGTCAGGAGTTTTTTTCTGAAAATGTTCAAATCGATCCCCTTACTGCGTTTGAACATCTAAACGAAATTTCTAGTCCACCATTTGCTACCTTTTTAAAACTAGATCGTCATTTTGTATTGTCGGCCTCCCCTGAAAGATATCTGAAGAAGCAGGGAAGCACCGTTATTTCACAACCCATTAAGGGCACGGCCAAACGACTTGAAGATCCTGCAGACGATCAAAAAATGATCCAAGACCTTGAAAATGATCCCAAGGAACGTAGCGAAAACATAATGATTACCGATTTGGTGCGAAACGACTTATCTAAGTTCGCAACCAAAGGATCTGTAAAGGTAGAAGAACTATGCAAAATCTATACCTTCGAACAGGTGCACCAAATGATTTCGACCGTAAAATGCGAAGTGCCATCGACCATTACACCGGTAGAAATAATAAAGAGAACCTTTCCAATGGGCAGTATGACGGGTGCTCCAAAGGTTTCGGCGATGAAGATTATTGAAGAGTTAGAAGATGCTAAGCGTGGATTATATAGTGGAGCCGTTGGTTATTTTTCTCCTACATCCGATTTCGATTTTAATGTGGTTATTAGGAGTATCTTGTACAATAATACCACTAAGTATTTGAGCTTTTCGGTAGGAGGAGCTATTACCGCTAAGTCGGTTCCAGAAAAAGAGTACGAAGAGTGTCTCTTAAAAGCGAAGGCTATGCGCGAAGTTCTCGGAAACAGCTAGTTCAAATAATGGGCATATTACCTAGGTTTACACTTTTTGGTATTGGTATGCTTTTCGGTACTTTTACTACATAAATATTCATGGAAAACCGTTTCAAAATACATATAGAACAAAATTTTCCGCAATTGTTGGGCAAATCACTGCTTATTGCGTGCAGTGGAGGTTTAGATAGTGTGGTGCTTACGCATTTATTCCATGAATTAGGTTATAACATTCGTCTTGCACATTGTAATTTTGGACTAAGGGGAGCAGAAAGTGACGAAGACGCAATCTTTGTGAGTGATTTGGCAAATAGGCTTTCAATTACTAATTACTCTGAAATTTTCGAAACCAAAAGTTATGCTGAAAAGAATAAAGTCTCCACACAAATGGCAGCGCGAGAACTCCGATATCGATGGTTTGAGCAATTACTAGAGGAACAAGATTTGAGTTATTTAATTACGGCACATCACGCCGACGACGATTTAGAGACTTTTTTAATTAACCTTTCCAGAGGTTCAGGACTAAAAGGACTCACAGGGATTCCAGCTTGCAAGGATCGATTAATTAGGCCGCTACTTCCTTTTAGTCGCAATGAAATTCTTGCCTTCGCTAAAAAGAAGAATCTTTATTGGAGAGAAGATAGTAGTAACGCTAAGAATGATTATTTGCGCAACTCATTGCGACATAATGTGATTCCTCCCTATAAAAAAGCGGCTAAAAATATATTGGATAACTTTAAAAACACTCAGTCGCATCTCAAGGATAGCCAAGCTTTGGTAAACGATTATATGGTTTTAATTAAGCGCTTGGTGGTAAGCGAAGTACCAGAAGGATATGCCTTCGATTTAGCGCAGCTAAGCAATCTTCCAAACCCTAAAGCCCTTTTATATCAGCTTTTACACACCTATCAATTTACCGCCTGGGATGATATTTATTCGATGATGGAGGCACAAAGCGGAAAACAGGTGTTTTCGTCCACTCATAGATTATTAAAAGACAGGAATAGATTTATTCTCACAAGTCGTGATGAAAATAGTACGACTTTAGAGTCCGTTTTGATCTCAAAAAGCACAAAAAAAATTAAGGATCCCATTCAATTATCTTTAATTCCTATCGATAGAATGGGATATACTAATGAGACTACGGTTTACATTAATTTAGATAAATTGGTGTTTCCTTTAATGCTGAGAAAATGGCGGGAGGGCGATGTTTTTCAGCCCTTCGGAATGAAAGGAAAAAAGAAATTAAGTAAGTTTTTTAAAGATGAAAAGTTATCTTTAGCGGCAAAAGAGAACATCTGGGTACTATGTAGCGATGGCCAAATAGTTTGGGTCGTTGGCCATAGAACAGATGAACGATTTAAAGTAACTAACCAGACCAAACAAATAATACGAATAGAATATATTCCAGCGTAGCTTATGAAACGATTACTGATTTTACTACCCATTTTCTTCATTTTCTTTTCTGCATCGGCCCAAGACTTTTACGACCCAGTGAAGTGGGATGTCTCCGTGAAACAAGAAAAAGGAACTCGCTATAATGTTATAATGACAGCTACTATCGACGATGGATGGCATTTGTATAGCCAGAAGAAGTTTGGTGGGGAGTTCGACGGACCAATAGCAACTGAGTTTGTGTATAACCATACCCCCGAAACATATAAGTTAGCGGGGCCTACTAAAGAACCAACTATTGAACCCGTATTCGATCCTGTCTTTGAGCTAGATGTAATTTACTTTGGGGAGCAAGCTACGTTTACACAGGCGATTGATGTTATTAATCCAACTAATCTTAAAATCAAGGTAGAAATTTATTACTCGGTTTGTGATGACGAAAAATGCTTACCGCCAGACACCAAAACCTTCGAGGTTGATTTGGCTTCGGGATCGGGTGAAGCAGCAAAGGCTAAACTAACGGAAGCTGATATAGCGAAAACTAAAGCGCTCACTATTGATTTAAAAGGAACGGAAAAGTATAAAGCAGTTGATGAAGAAGAAAAAGGACTTTTCACGATTTTTTTATTAGGTTTTTTAGGAGGACTAATTGCATTGCTTACACCTTGTGTGTTTCCTATGATTCCTTTAACGGTGAGTTTTTTCACCAAAAGTGCGTCGAATAAAAAGAAGGGATTAAGAGATGCTATTCTGTATGGCTTCTTCATTTTCCTAATCTATATTTTATTGAGTATTCCGTTCCATTTATTAGATTCATTAGACCCAGAAATACTAAATAATATTTCTACCAACGTGGTACTCAATGTGATCTTCTTCGTCATCTTTATTGCTTTTGCTTTTTCTTTCTTTGGCTATTACGAACTTACTTTGCCGAGTTCATGGAGCGCTAAAATGGACAATAAGGCGAACACCATTGGGGGAGTGGTGGGTATTTTCTTCATGGCAGTGACACTTGCGATTGTTTCATTTTCTTGTACGGGGCCTATTTTAGGTACTCTTCTTGGAGGCTCTTTAACAAGCGATGGAGGGGCAACCCAACTAAGTATTGGAATGGGAGGTTTTGGCTTAGCCTTGGCTTTGCCATTTGCAGTCTTTGCGCTATTTCCTAATTTGTTAAGTAATTTACCAAAAAGTGGAGGCTGGCTTAATACCGTGAAAGTAGTTCTTGGATTTATAGAAGTGGCGCTTGCGTTTAAGTTCCTTTCCAACGCAGATTTGGTGGAGCATTGGGGAATATTGAAGCGTGAAATTTTCTTTGCCATCTGGATTCTTTGTGCCTTAGGAATGGCGTTATATCTGTTTGGATTTATTCGTTTTCCGCATGATGGCCCTAAAGGAGGTAAAATCTCTAAAGGGAACGCCTTCGTGGGTAGCATTACAGTTGCCTTTCTTATTTATTTATTACCAGGTCTTACCAACACTAGTTACGCGAACCTTAAACTTTTAAGTGGGTTTCCACCACCATTGTTCTACAGTATTTACGATAAAGGAACAAGTGCTCCCTTAGGTTTGGAGGCATACAAAGATTTTAATGAAGGTCTGGCTGTTGCTAAAGCAAGGAATAAGCCAATCATGTTGGATTTTACCGGCTGGGCTTGCGTTAACTGTAGAAAGATGGAAGAACAGGTATGGAGTGAACCAGAAATCTTTAAAAGTATTAGTGAAGATTTCGTGCTCATTTCTCTCTATGTAGATGACCGCAAAGCACTTTCGGATGAAGATAAATTTAACTATTTGAAACCAAATGGCGGCGTGAAAAAGATTAAGACCGTTGGCGATAAATGGGCTACTTTTCAAACTGTAAATTTTCAGAATAACTCTCAACCATACTACATATTGATGGATGCCAATTTCAACCTATTAAACAAACCAGTAGGATATACGCCAGATGCTGAAGAGTATCTTGAATGGCTGCAAGAAGGTGCGGCGAACTTTAAAGCTGAAAAATAATAGTAGAATAGTAGGGGAAGTGTCAATATCCAACGAAGTTAAATGGGACTGGTTGAATTAAGACCCTGCTAAATACGCTATTTTCCAAAGACCTTTGCATTGGGTTCAGGGAGCTAAAAAAATAGAAAAACCCTTATAAAAGAAAAGTGCCACTCTTCAGTGGCACTTATAACAAACCTAACTTAGTAAATTTTTTATTTTAGTATCAAAAGGTAATTTTTTATCCCCACAAAAAATTATTCTGACGCATATTTACTAATAGTTCAAAGATAGAAACTTTATTCTATCTCAATATAAGTGTTAACACGTATTTTTAGGGTGGTAGAGGGGTGTATTAGGTTAAAGAATTCTTAAAAAGGAGAAAGGAATGCGATTGTCTAAATACCGCAATACACTAAGGTATCCGGTAAATATATACATAAGACTTATTTCTACTTCCAATTCAAAAGTAATTTAAAAATGCGCTAATTTCTATTGAGTTAGATGGATTTGCACTACGAAAACGTTGTAGTGTTGATAAGTTTTAGGTATTTTAGAACAGGCAAACTCAGTAACTATTGTTTTGTCATCAACGGTTATTATATATGCAAAAACTTACCTTAAAGAAAATAGCTAGAGAACTAGATGTCTCCATTTCTACCGTATCAAAGGCGCTTAAGGACAGTAGTGAAATTAGCCAGGATACCAAAGAGAAGATCCAGGCCTTTGCGAAATTGTATAATTATAGACCTAATAATATTGCACTCAGTCTAAAAAATCAAAAGACGAAGACTATAGGGGTGATACTCCCTGAAATTGTACATCATTTTTTTACCACGGTAATAAGTGGAATTGAGAAAGTAGCTAACCAGCGAGGATATACGGTAATTATCGGTCTTTCAAACGAATCGTTCGAGAAAGAAGTTACCAATATTGGAAAGTTGGCCAATGGAAGCATCGATGGGTTTATTATTTCCGTTTCTAATGGTACGCAGCTCAAAAATGACCACCATCATTTAATTGAAACCATCAACCAAGGAATGCCAATTGTAATGTTCGATCGTACTATCGATACTGTACTTTGTGACAAAGTAGTGGTAGACGACGAAAATGGCGCGAAAATGGCCGTTAATAAACTTCTTTCCATAGGTTGTAAGAACATTGGTATTATTACCACTAGGGATCATGTAAATGTTGGAAAATTGCGAACAGCTGGTTACATGAAGGCTCATAAAGAAAACGATATTGAAGTAAATGAATCCTTTATTCTGAAATTGGAAGGTAGATCTGAAGATAAAAATAGGAATGAGTTTATTTATAATTCAGTGAGCGCCTTTTTAAAGGAAAACGAAGAAATAGACGGCATCTTCGCTGTAAATGAAAAATATGCCCTCACGGCCGTCAAAGTAGCGCAAAACTTAGGACGGAAAGTTCCGGAACACTTGAAAGTAATTGGTTTTACAGATGGAGTGCTGTCTAAATTTGCCTCTCCAACTTTAACTGTAGTAAGCCAACATGGAAAGGAATTGGGAGAACAGGCTGCTCATTTACTTATTGAGCGCTTAGAATCTAAAGATCAAGAAAGGCCTTATCAAACCATTGTTGTAGCCACGGAGTTAATTGAACGTGAAACGACTTATTCGTATACCTAGTTCTTAACGACGAGCTAATTTTCCCAGTATCTGCAATATCATTTAAATGCCAATCCGGGAGCCTTTCTGCGATCGTTCTATTATCCTTTCTTAGCTGTTGATAACAATCCTAATATTCAGCAAAAACCGAACCTAGGAGTGCAAGTGTTTTGGGACAACAATCCGGCCTTTCCTTCTTTTCTACCAGCTAATTAATTCGCTTTTTCTATTTAGGATCATAGAATATTGATATATTTGTAATCGACAAGTCGAGACTATTTCTACTTCCACCAGAATTTGTTTTGATAAGTCGATTACTCTTTTCATGTATAGTCGAACTGTCGAGGCTCTTAAAGCAGTCGATATGGGCACTTTTTTTCTTAATTCTCACGTTTTATTTGGAATGCGCGATCCGTTGATGCCGATGGCTAAGATGGTAGGTCGTTTTCTTTTTGAAGATACAAGGAATCTACTTGTCTGCTTTTTTATAAAAATATACAAAACAATAGTTAGAGAGTCACAGAGGATGGTCCGTAATAACTACATCTCTTTGGGGTTTTTAAACACATCAAATAGTAAAAACGACTATGAATAAAAAAGGTTTCATCTTCGATCTGGACGGAGTTATTGTAGATACAGCCAAGTATCATTACTTGGCATGGAAAGATTTAGCAGATAGTTTAGGTATCGGTTTTTCAGAAAAACAAAATGAACAGTTAAAAGGTGTTAGTCGGGTATTGTCCCTTCAAAAGATACTCGAATGGGGAGACATGAAGATAAGTGATGAGAAATTTGAAGCACTTATGGCTCAAAAAAATAAAGAGTATTTGGACCATATCTCGCATATGAATGAAACCGAAATTCTTCCAGATGTATCCCGTGTTTTATCCTTTCTGAAATCGGCTAACCAACCTATTTCGTTAGGTTCTGCGAGTAAGAACGCACGAGCTATTCTTGAAAAAGTCAATTTATTCGATAGTTTTAATGCCATTGTGGACGGAACCAATGTCACCAAAGGAAAACCAAATCCGGAAGTATTCTTAGTTGCTGCTAAAGAACTTGAAATGGAACCCACAAAGTGTATTGTATTTGAGGACGCCGTTGCAGGAGTTCAGGCCGCCAATAGCGCCGGAATGATAAGTATCGGAATAGGAAAAACCGAAGTTCTATTTGAAGCAGATTATGTGTTTTCAGATTTTACTGAAATGTCCAATGAATTTATCGAAGAATTAATTAATAAATAGAACAAAAAGACTTCTCACGACAAGATTATAGTTATGAATCAAGAATACATTAAACCAGATAATTGGAGCATTATCGAGGAAGGGTTCGACCCAGAATTGGTGAAATCATCCGAAAGTTTATTCAGCATTGGAAATGGTGCCATGGGACAGCGCGCTAATTTTGAGGAAGATTACAGTGGTCCTACTTTTCAAGGGAGTTATATAGCGGGCGTTTATTACCCGGATAAAACGCGCGTAGGCTGGTGGAAAAATGGTTATCCAGAATATTTTGCCAAGGTTTTAAATGCGCCTAATTGGATTGGAATTAAGCTTGCAATAAACGGTGAGAATTTTGATTTGCATAAGTGTATTGAGGTTAAAAATTTCCGAAGAGAATTGAACATGAGAGAAGGATGGTACCGCAGATCGTTTGGTGCAACCCTTCAAAACGGTACCGAAATAGAGGTAGTAAGCACACGCATCCTTCACCTCGAATTAGACGAGTTAGGAGTTGTTAATTACGAAGTGAAAGCAGTTAATAAAGACGCTGAAATTATCTTTAGCCCTTATTTAGACGCAGGGATTACCAATGAAGACAGTAACTGGGATGATAAATTTTGGGATATTTTAGATATTTCAGAAGAAAATGAACAAGCATTTATTCGAACTCAAACTAGAAAAACTCACTTCGATGTCTGTACTTTTATGCAGTCCAAAGTGCTTTTGGAAGGCAATGAAATTGATGCCACCTACAACCTAGAAGAACGACAAAAAAGTATTCATGCAAAATATACGGTCGCTCTGCGACAAGGACAGACGGCTACACTTCAAAAATTTGCTGGATATACGGTTTCTCTTAACCATAGAAAAGACGCCCTAACAGCTGCAGCCATGGCAGTATTGGACAAGGCAGTAACTGTGGGTTATGAAAACTTAAAGACACAGCATGCTCAGGCTTGGAAACAGATTTGGGATATGGCAGATATTACCATCGAAGGTGACGTGAAAGCACAACAGGGTATCCGATTTAATATTTTTCAATTGAACCAAACGTATTTGGGGAAAGATGCTCGTCTTAATATTGGACCCAAAGGATTTACAGGTGAAAAATACGGAGGGAGCACATATTGGGACACCGAGGCTTATTGCATTCCTTTTTACATGGCAACCAAAAACGAAGCTGTAGCGAGGAACCTTCTTAAGTACCGGTACGAACAATTAGATAAAGCCATTGAAAATGCTGAAAAACTTGGTTTTTCGAATGGAGCAGCCCTTTATCCTATGGTAACTATGAACGGCGAAGAATGTCATAATGAATGGGAAATTACTTTTGAAGAAATTCACCGTAACGGTGCAATTGCATATGCCATTCATAACTACACGCGCTATACAGCCGATTTTAGCTACGTTCCAGAAATGGGATTAGAAGTACTTATTGGAATTGCTAGATTTTGGCATCAACGAGCAACTTTCAGCAAACCTAAAGATCAATATGTGATTTTAGGAGTGACGGGACCCAACGAGTATGAAAACAATGTCAACAATAACTTTTATACCAATTATATTGCACAGTGGTGCATTAAATATGCGGAGGAACAGTTGAAATTTGTTCAGACTAACTACTCTAGTGATTACAGTCGGGTTATGTCCAAAACCAATTTGAATACCTCTGAAATTGAACAGTGGATGAAGGTTGCCAATGGAATGTACCTTCCATACAACGAAGAATTGGGAGTTTATTTGCAGCAAGACGGCTTTTTGGACAAAGAATTGATCCCAGTGGAAGAATTAGCTAGCGAACATCGTCCTATTAACCAGAAATGGTCTTGGGATAGAATCTTGCGTTCACCTTACATTAAGCAGGCAGATACCTTGCAAGGGTTTTATTTTTTTGAAGAGCATTTTAGTACAGCCGAATTGGAAAAACACTTCGATTTTTATGAGCCTTTTACAGTTCACGAGTCGTCGCTTTCTCCTTGTGTTCACAGTATTCAGGCAGCTAAACTTGGTCGCATGGATCAAGCTTATGAGTTCTATCTAAGAACGTCTAGATTAGACTTGGACGATTATAACCGAGAAGTAGAAGAAGGTTGTCATATTACGAGTATGGCTGGTACATGGATGAGCATAGTAGAAGGGTATGGTGGAATGAGAGTACGTGATGGTATCTTAAGTTTCGAGCCAAAAATTCCCGAGCAATGGACGCGTTATACGTTTAAGGTTAATTTTAGAGGTAATGTGCTAAAAGTGAACGTAGGAAAAGAAGGAAATAGCTTTAACCTCGAAAGAGGGGAGAAGTTAACTATTCGTGTAAATGGCGAAATAATAACCATTAATTAAAAAAATATCATGAAACAGCCAACATATCTTAAGTTAATCTTTGTTTTATTTACAATCGTTTTTATTAGCTGCGGTGAGACGAAGAAGGAAGAAATAGTGAAAGAGTCTGCCGAAGTTCAATTGGAAAAAACAAACTTTACATGGGAAGGAGCCAATATCTACTTTCTGTTAACAGATCGATTTAAAAATGGCGATTCTCTAAATGATGTCAATTTTGAAAGAACAAATGAAACCGCTGTTTTACGTGGATTTGAAGGTGGAGATATCAAAGGGGTAACCCAGCAGGTTAAAAACGGTTATTTTACAGATTTAGGAGTAAATGCTATTTGGATGACACCCATAGTTGAACAAATTCATGACGGTGTAGATGAAGGTACAGGTTATACTTACGGTTATCATGGCTATTGGACCAAAGACTGGACAGCTATGGACCCCAATTTTGGAACCAGAGAAGATTTACAGGAATTAGTAGCGGCTGCTCATAGAAAAGGAATTAGAATTGTTCTGGACGCAGTAATCAATCACCATGGACCAGCAACCGATAAGGATGGAGTTTGGCCGAAAGAGTGGGTAAGAACGGCTCCAAAATGTGAGTTTACAACCTATGAGAACACCACAGCATGCACCTTGGTGGAAAATCTACCAGATATTCTTACAGAGAGCAATGAAGAAGTTGGCTTGCCACCACAATTAATAGAAAAGTGGAAAGCGGAAGGCAGGTATGAGCAGGAAGTAGCAGAATTAGATGCCTTTTTTGAGCGAACAGGTCATCCTCGAGCACCTCGCTTTTATGTGATGAAGTGGCTCACAGATTACATAACCGATTTTGGAATTGATGGATATAGAGTTGATACTGTAAAACACACCGAAGAATATGTTTGGGAAGAATTTAGAAGGGAATGCGATTACTCTTTTGAAAAATGGAAAAAGGATCATCCTTCTCTAGCTATGGACGACGCCCCATTTTATATGGTAGGAGAGATTTATTTTTATAATATCAACGCTGGGAAAGTATACGATTTTGGGGATAAGAAAGTGAATTATTTCGATAACCATAGCTTTACATCTATGATCAATTTTGATCTTCGGTCCACTGCAGATAAGAGCTATGAGGAGGTTTTTAGTCGTTATTCTGAAATTTTAAATAACGAAATGGACGGGTTTGGAACACTTAATTACCTTACTTCTCATGACGACGGTCAACCCTACGATGTTGGCAGAGAGAAAACATACGAGGCGGCTACCCGTTTACTGCTAGCTCCAGGAGCGTCTCAAATTTATTACGGTGATGAAATAGCTAGATCTCTTCAAATAGAAGGAACAAATGGGGATGCCACTTTAAGATCTATAATGCCTTGGGATGAAATAAAAAGGGATAGCGATAGAAAGCAATTGTTAGTGCACTATCAAAAATTAGGACAATTTAGAAATGATCATATGGCCATAGGGGCAGGAGTGCATGCAATGATCTCTGAAGCCCCCTATACATTTTCTAGAACCTACGCAAACGGCGATTACTCAGACGAAGTAGTTGTAGCTCTTAACGTTTCAGAAAAGGAAAAGAACATTTCAGTAGGAAATTTATTCGAAGAAGGGGCGCGCTTAAGAGATGCGTATAGCGGACTACAAGCAACAGTAGAAGATGGACGTGTTAGTCTTGTTTCCAATTTCGATATAGTACTACTAGAACGCTCAAATTAATTTTATGAAAAAAATAGTCTTTTTAATCTGCTTGGTGACATTGGCCAATTGTAAAAACAAGGAAGAAGAAACCACCAAGTCTACAACCGAAACAGAGAATCGGGCCAAACCTGAAAAAATTCGTATAAGCGATGAAGATCTGCAGAACGCCGTTATCTACGAAGCAAATATTAGACAATACTCGCCTGAAGGAACTTTTGAGGCCTTTACCAAGGATATTCCTCAGTTGAAGGAGTTGGGAGTGAAAATTATTTGGTTAATGCCCATTCATCCAATTTCTATGGTGAAGCGCAAAGCAGAAAATGATTCGTCTGTCGAGGATATAGCCGATCTAGAAGAACGAAAAAAGTACTTAGGAAGTCCTTATTCTATAGCAAACTATAGAGAGGTAAATCCAGATTTTGGTACCAAGGAAGATTTCCGCAAACTAGTACAAACCGCTCACAACAGCGGAATGTTTGTGCTCATCGATTGGGTGCCTAACCATACAGGATGGGACCATCCATGGATAGAAGAGCATCCAGAGTTTTACACTAAGAATGATCAAGGAGAAATTTCAGATCCTCTAAACGACCAAGGGGAGCCTTGGGGATGGACCGATGTAGCAGATCTCGACTATTCTAATCAGGCCATGCGAAAGCAAATGATTGCCGAAATGAACTATTGGGTTGCTGTAGAAGGAATTGATGGTTTTAGATGTGATGTCGCACATGGAGTACCAGCCAATTTTTGGAAGCAAGCAATTCCTGAGCTAAGAAAAGGGAAAGAACTGTTTATGTTAGCGGAGGCCGAAATTCCTGAGATTATGAAGGGCGATTTGTTTGAAATGTCCTACGCCTGGGAACGTCACCACCTCCTCAATGCAATCGCAAAAGGAGAGAAGTCTGTACCAGATTTTGACACCCACATGAGCATGTCCAATGAAAAATGGGAGAAAGACGATATCTTAATGAACTTTATCACCAACCACGATGAGAATTCTTGGGCAGGACCCGTTAATGAGCGAATGGGAGATGCAAGCGATGCTATGCTAGCTCTTACGTATTGCATTCCTGGGATGCCATTGATCTATAGCGGACAAGAATACGGACTAGATAAAAGACTAAAATTCTTTGAAAAAGACACGATTCCTAAGACTAAAGGTGTCACCTATGCACTTCTTGAAAAATTAGGGGCTCTAAAGAACGATATTGCGGCACTTAGCGGAGGAAAAACACCTGCGTCTTATGAGCGATTATCAACTTCAGAAGACAGCTCAATTCTTGCATTTCGGAGACAGAAAGATACTAGTGAGGCAATATACATGGCTAACTTGTCTGATAAACCGGTTAAATTCACTACCAAGATTTCTGGGGAATATACAAATGTGATTACCCAAGAAACGGTGCGAATAGAACCAGAAATGGCTTACGATTTTTCCGCATGGGAATACTGGATTTTGAAGAAATAGCAGTTGTTTGCCGTAAAAATTATGACTTTTTTATAAAATGATCTAATCGAAAACGTTATCGATAATTTTATCGCTTGTTATGTGAAAATATTGCTATAATTTTACATTAATGAGTGAAATGATTAAAAGAATAGCAGTGCTAACTAGCGGAGGAGATGCTCCTGGCATGAACGCCGCTATCCGAGCTGTTGTACGTGCATCTTCCTACCATGAACTTGAATGTGTAGGTGTTTTTAGAGGCCTACAAGGACTTATTGAAGGAGACTTTAAAGAACTAGGCCCACGATCTGTTAAGAACATAATTAATAGAGGGGGAACTGTATTAAAGTCGGCTAGATCCAAAGAATTTCGTACCAAGGCTGGTCGGCAAGTTGCTTACGATAATCTCAAGGACGCGAAGATAGATGCCTTGGTGGTAATTGGCGGTGATGGAACTTTTACTGGGTCCAAAGTCTTTAACGACGAATTTAATTTTCCCATTGTTGGAATTCCTGGAACTATAGATAATGATATTAATGGAACCGATTATACAATTGGATACGATACAGCTTTAAATACCGTAGTAGAAGCCATTGATAAAATAAGGGATACTGCCAATTCTCACAACCGTTTATTTTTAATAGAGGTGATGGGAAGAGATGCGGGGGATATAGCTTTAAATGCTGGAATAGGAGCAGGAGCAGAAGAAATACTTATTCCTGAACAGGATATGGGAAAAGATCGTTTAGTAACCTCTTTAAAACGAAGTAAAAAATCTGGGAAGTCTTCCAGTATCGTTGTGGTTGCCGAAGGAGATCAAATAGGAAAGAATATTATTGAACTGGCAGATTATATTCGTCAAAATTTGGACGAGTATGAAGTAAAAGTGACAGTTTTGGGACACATCCAACGTGGTGGCTCTCCAAGTTGCTATGACCGAGTATTGGCGAGTAGATTGGGAGTGGGAGCAGTAGATGCCTTACTGGATGGTAAAAGAGATATTATGGTTGGCATAGCTTGTAGCAAAATAGTGCAAGTTCCCTTTGCCGAAGCCATTAAAGGAAGTAATGAAATAGATTTAGACTTAATTCGAGTAGCAGATATTACATCTGTATAATACAAAAAAACACTATGACAAAAATTGGAATCAACGGCTTTGGCCGAATTGGAAGAATCGCATTTAGAATTGCAGCGGAGAATGATAATGTAGAGGTGGTTGCTATAAATGATCTGTTAGATGTAGATCACTTAGCATATCTTTTGAAATATGACTCGGTTCATGGTAAATTTAAAGGAACCGTCGAAGTCAAAGGAGGCAATCTCTTAGTGAATGGAAAGGAAATAAGAGTGAGTGCTGAAAGAAACCCAGAAGATTTAAAATGGGACGCAGTTAACGCAGAAGTAATTATTGACTGTACTGGAATATTTACAACTAAAGATAGCGCTGGAGCACACATCAAGGCAGGAGCAAAAAAGGTCGTAATTTCTGCTCCGTCTAAAGATGCTCCTATGTTTGTAATGGGAGTAAATCATCATGAAGTGAAATCGACAGATACAGTTGTTTCTAACGCTTCTTGTACAACAAATTGTCTCGCCCCAATGGCGAAGGTTATCAACGATAACTTAGGAATAGTAGAAGCTTTGATGACCACTGTTCATGCAGCTACTTCTACACAGCACACAGTTGATAGTCCTTCAAAGAAAAATTACCGTTTGGGAAGAAGTGCTATGAATAATATTATACCAACTTCAACAGGAGCGGCAGTAGCCGTTACCAAGGTAATTCCTGCTTTGGAGGGGAAACTAACAGGAATGGCTTTTCGTGTTCCTACGGCAGATGTGTCTGTTGTAGATTTAACAGTACGTACCGAGAAAAGTGCTACGTATGAAGAGGTGAAAGCCATGTTTAAAAATGCAGCACACGGCGAATTGGCAGGTGTTATTGATTATGTAGAAGATGCAGTAGTGTCTCAAGATTTTGTAAGTGATCCAAATACCTGTAATTTTGATGCAGGTGCGGGAATAGCACTTAATGATAATTTTTTTAAATTAATTGCTTGGTACGATAACGAATATGGTTATTCTGCAAAATTAATTGACCTGGCTGCACACGTAGCGAGTATTTAAGATAGTATATGACATTAATAGCTGACGGTGGTTCTACGAAGTGCGATTGGATTCTTTTAGATCCAGAAGGAAACGTGGTGCTAAAAACCAGAACCCGAGGATTGAATCCAGCGGTGGTTCCAGAAGACGAGTTATACAACCGTATGCTTGAAAATGAAGATCTAAAAACCGCTTTCGAAACTTCGAAAGCGGTAGATTTTTACGGAGCGGGTTGTGGAACCGAAATCCCGAATAAAATATTAACCAGTGTATTCCAGCAATTATTTCCGAATGCGGTTGTTTCCGTAAATGAAGACTTGTTAGCGGCTGTTTATGCAGCTACCAATGAGCCTGGGATTGTGTGTATCCTTGGTACGGGTTCTAATAGTTGCTATTTTGATGGCAAAGAAGTGCATGCAAGCGTTCCTTCATTAGGATATGTTTTAATGGATGAAGCGAGTGGTAATTACTTCGGAAAGCGCCTTATTCGAGATTATTACTATTCTAAAATGCCACAAAAGCTTGCAAAGGAGTTTGAAACGCGATTCGATCTCGATCCTGATGTGATTAAGAAAAATGTCTACAAGGAGCCCAACCCTAACACGTATCTTGCGTCGTTTGCAGAATTTATATTTACTTCGGAAGAAGTGAATGGCTATTTCTACAAGTTAATAAGTGAAGGAATTACTAACTTTTTAGATAACAGGGTTCTTTGTTATCGAGAAGCTCAAAATGTTCCTATTCACTTTATAGGGTCTATAGCGCATTTCAGTGAAGAAATGATAAGAGATGCCATGGTGCCTTACAATTTGCAATTAGGAAATATAATTCGCAGACCTATCGATGGTTTAATTGAATATTATCGAGCCCATAAATTGGGGAAGAATGTTTAATACACCATTCTACTATTCAACTTTGCTAATTACCATATCAATAAAGTATTTATCTCATTGTAATTCTTAGATTCTTTCGTCAATATTTGTGTCGTTTCCTCAAATGATTCAAATTTGCATCATATTAGAAAAGTCTAGACTCATAACTTGTTTGCTTTTCATCCTAAAACGAAAATCATGTTCCCAAAAATAAACCCTACTACTACCCAGGCCTGGAAAAAATTAACAACACATTTTTCTGATATTCAGGATTCAAAAATGCAAGAAATGTTTGTTGATGACCCCAAAAGATCAGAAAGCATGGCAATCCAGTGGAACGATTTTTATGTAGACTATTCTAAGAATCGAGTAAGCCATCTAACGTTAAGTTTGTTATTGGAACTGGCAGAAGAAGTAGGACTTAAAGACGCAATGGAAGCGCAATTTACCCAAGAAACCATTAACGAGACAGAAGGACGTGCAGTTGGGCATACTGCTTTGCGTAATTTCGATGCTATGAAGCCAGAAGTGATTTCGGCATTGGCGCAGATGAAAGAGTTTACCGAAAAGGTGATAGAGGGCGATTGGAAAGGTTATACGGGAAAACCTATTGAAACCATAGTGAACATTGGTATTGGAGGGAGTGATCTTGGGCCAGATATGGTTCATGAGGCTCTAAAGTATTATAAAAATAGGCTTGACGTACATTTTGTTTCTAATGTGGATGGTGACCACGTTATGGAGGTTTTAAAGGATCTAGATAGAGAAACGACTTTGTTTATTATTGTTTCTAAAACTTTTACTACTCAAGAAACATTAACAAATGCGCAAACAATTAGAACATGGTTTTTGAATGAAGCGTCTGAACAGGATATTGAAAAGCACTTTGCAGCGGTTTCTACTAATTTAGAGGCAGTAGCACAATTTGGTATTGCTTCTCAAAACATTTTCCCTATGTGGGATTGGGTTGGAGGTAGATTTTCTCTTTGGAGTGCGGTTGGCTTATCTATTGCCTGTGCAATTGGTTACGATAATTTTGAAAGCCTCCTCAAAGGAGCCCATGATATGGACGCTCACTTCAGAAATGAAGAATTGGATGAAAATATTCCGGTCATTTTAGCTCTTCTATCGGTTTGGTACAATAATTTCTTTGAAGCTGAAAGCGAGTGCATAGTACCTTATTCTCAGTATTTGAGTAAGTTAGTTCCTTATTTGCAGCAAGGAATTATGGAAAGTAATGGAAAGAGCACCGATAGAAATGGTGATCTCATAGATTACCAAACAGGAACTATAATTTGGGGGAGTACGGGGACCAATGCTCAGCATGCTTTCTTTCAATTAATCCATCAAGGAACCAAGTTTATCCCAACAGATTTTATTGCTTTTAAAGCGTCACTTTACGGTAATGACGATCATCAAAATAAGTTGTTGGCCAATTGTTTTGCCCAAACAGATGCTTTATTACATGGTACCTATGGAAGCGAGGTCGAAAATAATTTTAAACTATTTGAAGGAAATAAACCTACCAACACTATTTTAATTGAAAAGTTAACTCCTCGTTCTTTGGGTAGTTTAATCGCGATGTATGAACATAAATTATTTGTACAAGGGGTGATATGGAATATTTTTAGTTACGATCAATGGGGTGTGGAATTAGGGAAAAAGTTGGCAAAAGGAACTTTGGAGGCTATTCAGAATGGCAACTCAAGCAACTTACATAATAGTTCTACGAAGCGGCTTATTTCCTCCCTTTCGGAGTAATACGCATCTTAATTACCTTTAAATAAATCACTTACAGCTACTGTTTTATTGTCTTATTTCATAAATAGAGACGGTCAAGGCTTTTTATTTGCACACGAATAGTGTAACTTTAAGAATCCTTCAACTAACACTATCAACTATGAAAAAAGCTTTACAACTAAAAATCCTCCTATTATTTTTGCTTTGTTCATCTAATGGAATTTCCCAATCATTAAGCTCTGAAGAAGGTGATAGGTTACTATCCAAGAGATTCGAAAAAACGAATATCGAATGGAAGATTGAAAAAGAACATGTAAGTTCTACAAGTGGAATTAGACATGTCTATTACAGTCAATTGCTCAATGGAATTCCTATTTTAGGCACCAACTCTAGTATTCATATCGATAAAAATGGGGGCGTGGTTGCAGACTATCGACGTTTTTTATCGTTGGGTGCCGTTAGAACTACCAACGACCCTATTGCTGCTGTTTCTTCTTCAGAAGCGCTTATAAATGCACTTAAACACTTACAATTAAAGAATGATAGTGGATATCAGCTTTTATCGCCCGGTTCCTCTAAAGAAAAGGCAGCACTTGTTTCGAGTACGGATATTTCAGAAGAAAGCAATACGGCAACCTTGAAATACATTTTAACACCGGAGAAAGAACTTCGTCTACTCTGGGAATTTTTGATTCTAGAAGCGGATGAAACTCACTTTTGGAATATTCAAATGGATGCAACAGATGGAACATTCATCGAAAAGCAAGATCAAGTAAAAACCTGTGCTTACGAGAATGATTCGTCTGAAGAATTAAATTATAATGCCAATCTTTTCGATATTCCGAATTACAAAAAGGAGGAGGCAATCATTCTTCCTGTTACTTGTACTAATTGTTATGAAGTTTTTGAATTTCCGATGGAAAACCCATATTTCGGAGATAGAACCATTGTAGAATCTCCGCATTATGTGGGTGCATCGCCCTACGGATGGCATGATACAAATGGGTTGGCAGGAGCAGAAGAGTTAACTACTGAAGGAAACAATATAATAGCCTTCGAAGGGGGAGATAATTACGGATACAATCCAGATGTTAGCGGTGATTTGAACTTTGTAGGATATGAATACGATCCAATTTTTGTGCCTTCTAATCAATCTGAAGAGGCTTCCCTTACCAATGTTTTCTATTGGATGAATATCTTTCATGATATTTCGTACGTCTACGGTTTTGATGAGATGGCTGGGAACCATCAATTCAATAATTATGGAAATGGTAGTAGTGCGTATCAAAATGATCCGTTAATTGTGACTGTGCAGAGCCCCTTAGATGCATGTAACGCCCAATATTTGAATTTTCCGGACGGTGTATCTTCGAAAATAAGGTTGTATTTGTGCAATACAAAGGATGGTAGCTTTGATTCTACTATTTTACTTCATGAGTACGCCCATGCGGTTTCTATACGCTTGGAATCTGTAGGTTCAACTACTTGTGGCGGAAATGACGAAAATCCAAATGAAGGATGGAGCGATTGGTACGCCTTAATGTTAACGATGACGGAAACCGATACAGCAGATCGTCCAAGAGCTATTGGCGCATATTTAAAGAGTCAAGGTATTAATGGAGGAGGATTTAGACCGTATCCTTACAGCACCGACCTAGAGATCAACCCTCAAACATTCGAATTCCTTCAAGCAGGTATGGGGCGGCATGGAGTTGGCTCTATTTGGGCCTCAATTTTGTGGGAAGTATCATGGGGAATTATTGATAAATACGGATTCGATCCAGACTTATACAATTTTACGGGAGATGTAAATCAGGATGCCGGTAATATTATGATGCTAGCAATTGCAACCGAAGCTTTGAAATTAACTCCTTGTGTACCTGGTTTTATAGATAGCCGTGATGCGATGCTTTCTGCTGCAAAAAATATTTACGGTAGTGAAGTAGAATGCGATTTATGGCAACATTTCGCAAAGCGAGGTTTGGGTTTTGAGGCTACCTCTGGTTCAACAGCTGTAGTGGGAGACGAAATAGCCTCCTACAATTATGAAGCTGGATTGGGTTTATTCGACTTAGAACTACCGCCTGTGTGCGAGGTTGGAGGATTAATAACCGATTTAAGTGGAGGTTTTCCAGTTGGAGGAATTTATTCTGGCCCAGGAATAACCGATAATGGGGATGGAAGAAGTTTTAATTTTGACCCAGGGGTCGTTGGTGTAGGTGAGTATATTGCCACATATACGTTGGAGGAGACAGACTGTTATCCTGGCTCGATTACTACCACAGTTCTAACTGTTCAAGCCGATACGGTGCCACCCATAGTGGAATGTTATGGTCCTATTATTCATCGTCTTCATGCTAGTTTAGACCTCTATGAGGTTCCAGATTTTAGAGAGAATACATTTATAACAGACGAATGTTCCTCCAATCTAATTATTACCCAAAATCCACCAGTAGGAACAATGATCGAACCAGGTACTATTAATGTAATTTTTAATGCCGAAGACGAGAGAGGAAATAATGCTTCTTGTGGTTTCGAACTTACCGTAGAGCGCAAGTTTTTTAGCGATCCTGAATTGCCTGATCATTTGAATGACGACTTGGCCTTGCTGCCAAATCCAAGCAATGGCAACCTTACCTTAAATAATCCTTATGTATATAGAATTAATCACTGGGAAGTTCGCGATATAATGGGGAGGTTCGTTTATCGACAACCAGTGGATAGAGCAGACGTTGCCGTTCCGGTGAATTTAGAAAGTCTTGCGGCGGGAATGTATTTTGTTAGGGTAGACTACAAGCGAACCGCTAGAACATTTAGAATAGTAATTGAATAGCAATTGATTATCTGCTGGTTTTGGAGATTAAAATTTTTATATAATCATTTGAAAATTTACAATAAATCAAAAACCTTCGTCTTTTGCCGAAGGTTTTACTATTTTTAACAAATAGAAGAATTCTTAATTCATCTTAAATTATGTCTAGTTTAAATTTCCCAACCCAATCGTGTAACCTTATTATTAACTAACATATTTTTTAAATTATGAAAGCAACAGGCAATACAATTACAGAAGGACAGGCAATCGCATGGACGGGTGCTTATAGAAGTTCACCTTCAACCGCAGCCAGAGCATTTTTAATACCCATTGGTGATATGCAGGGTGTAATTGATGAAATTAAAGGTCAAGGCGGTAAGCCAATGGCAAGAGCTTATTTGGCAATGGATGGAACAGTAGAAAAACTAGTAATTGTTGGGACTACACAAGACAATTCTTCTCCGGTAGGAACTATATATCGCGATATGCTGCCAAGTGTAAATCCAGCATATAAAATTTATGATTTTACCGAGCCGTGTCCTTCTGCATGCGACCCGGGTAGCCCTTTAAACTAACAGTGAAAGAGTTTTATCGACTAATAGGTGATATCGTTATTTACCTTGCGCCTATAATTTCAATATTATACTTTATAGGCTTTATTAAATTTAATAGAGCTTATAAAGTTTTTACGTTTTATCTCTTTTTCATTTCTTTGGTTCAAATAGGAGCCTACTATGTTGGACGTGGGTACTGGTGTGAGCCGAACTTATATTACTCACATTATTATTTTATTGCTCAATTTATTTTATTGTCAGTTTTTTACAACGAGCTGCTCGAATTAAAATGGATAAAGTACGTCTTAGGAGCTGGTCTCATATTTATAGCTTATCAGTTCATTGATGATCCAAGTATCTATTATAGATATAATTCCATTGGAATGTTTTTTACCCAAATGATAATTGTAATTTATTCAATTATCTATTTCTACAAGTCTTTAACAGTTAGCAGAGGTTTTATAATTGTTAACATTGGGATTTTCATGTATCTCCTGTCTAGTGCCCTAATTTTCGTTTCAGGAAACATCGTGCTGTCCCTGGATTTCTCATTAGAAACAAAACGGATTCTTATAAATGTCAATCGTTTTTTATCTATTACTTTCCAAACATTAATTTTTATTGAATGGTGGCGAAATTACCGCCCAAAAAAGATAGTATAATCATAAGCTTCATAATTAGTATCTTCGTAGATGTATGGACCAAATAACTGATTCCGAAAGTCAAATTATTGATATAATTTTAGTTGCTATAGGACTTTTATTATTGATGTCTGTGGTTATTGTCTTGTTCTTTTACTTTTCGCGTAAGCGAATTGCCAAAACGCAACTAGAGAAGGCTAATTTGGTTATTGAGCACCAAAAAGCGCTTTTACAATCTACAATTATTACTCAAGAAGAGGAACGCAAACGAATTGCTCAAGACATGCACGATGCAATTAGTTCTAAACTCAATATAGTCTCCTTAAATGCTAACTTTCTTTTGGATGAAACCCTAACCATACCAGAAGCGAATAAAATGGGGGATAGTATTTTAAAAGTCACTACCACTGTACTCGAAAGCTCCCGTCGCATCGCTCATGCCTTACTTCCACCTACCTTAGATAAATTTGGTTTGGAAGCGGCTATGGAGGAATTATGTGAAGAAGTGGGAGATGCTAGGCAGTTCGATATAGACTATCGGGTCGATTTTCAATCTGAAAATATTACGGCCGATGAGGAGCTGCATTTTTTCAGAATTGCACAGGAGCTTTTTAATAATTCGATCAAATATTCTGAAGCCAAACATATTAAATTACATCTTACCGAAGCAGAGAATAAGTTGGTACTGTTTTATACAGACGATGGAAAAGGTTTTAATATTTCAGAAGCAAAAAAAGCGAAAGGCTTGGGAATGAGCGGTATTGAGAATAGAGCCGTTCTTTTAGATGCCACGGTTCATATTAAATCTGAAAAGGGTGAAGGAATGGAAGTACGTATCGAAAAAACGGTAAAATCGTAACTAACTGACCAAAGCTTTTACTAACTTTACAATACCTAACTTAATAGTTTTATACCTTGAATATAAACGTTGTAATTGCAGATGATGAAGAGCTATTCCGCGTTGGTCTAGTTCATATTCTTTCTCGTGATCCCGAAATTACCATTATCTACCAAGCTGGAAATGGTAAGGAATTGCTTGAATATCTTGCAAGCGTTGAACAGCTACCAGATATTATTATTACAGATATTAAAATGCCAGAGCTAAATGGGGTAGAGGCTACTAAAGTTATTAGTCAGGCGTATAGCGAAGTTGGAATAATCGCGCTTACCACTTACAATACTAAACCTTTTATTAGAAATATGATCGACGTAGGAGCAAGTGCATATCTCGTAAAGAACTCCGCTCCCTCTAAAGTAATACACACTATCAAACAAGTCTATTACAATGGCTTTTATTACGATAGCCACGTAATGAAAATAGTAAACGAACGATCCTTGTCCAGCAAAAATAGTTTAGAAAAGTCCATATTTGACGATACCTTTCTAACCTTGCGCGAAAAGGAAGTGCTCGAGCTTATTTGCAAACAACACACTTCTCAAGAAATAGCCGATATTCTTTTTATCAGCAAGCGGACCGTTGAAGTTCACAGAAAAAATCTTCTTGAAAAAACAGATGTGAAAAATATTGCAGGATTGGTCATCTTTGCCATTCAAAATAGCCTCATCCCCCCAATAATCATAGAATAGAAATTCGTTGCACAACCAAAAGCATGCTTTCTAATGTCCTAGAACTTCATTTTTGATAGTTTGAGACGTAAACCTTTATAGGGATTCACCGTTTACCATTGTTTTATTTTCTATTTTTATGACAGTTGTTGTAAACTAGCTATGCAACAATGGGTACAACGAGTACCATACTAACTATCCAAAAATTAATGAAGAAAGTCTACATCCTCCAGACCTTTACATTACTGTTGATGCTTCCTAGCCTCAATTTTGCACAGGTCAATTCTACCGAAAAATCCTATTACAAATGGTTTGATGCCGCTGTTGGTGTCGAGAACACAGATCTTTACAATGGAGTGGCTTATGTGGAAGAGTTTTCTGCAGGTCGCGACAATAAGCGGTTTTTCTTGAGTTCCGATTTCAAAACTGGGGATGTTCATTACGGTGGGCAATCTTATTACGACATAAAAATGAAATATGATGTCTACGGAGATCAGCTCATTGTTAATCTAATTAGCAATTCTCAAGAATCTGTCATTCAATTGCTCAAAAACAAACTTTATTCGTTTAATATAGGAACGCACTTTTTCGAAAACATTAGCGATGAAGGAGCAAAAAAAGTGGGCATTTCAGGCTATCATGAGGTATTGGTTAGAAATCCAAGTTGTACACTTTTTAAAAAATATCGCAAAAAGAAAACCAAACGACTCGAAAAGCGATTTTACTATTATGAGTTCTCAGACAATACGAGCGAATTTGTTGTGGAGATCGATGGTAGCTTTTATTATGTGAAATCTAAAAACGACTTTATAAAGCTGTTTCCACAGTATAAAAAAGAAATTAATGACTTTTATGCAGGTTCTACTTTAAGAACTTTTTCCAAAGAAGTACAGCTCAAAGCCATTGCAAACAAAATTGATCAAATTAGCCTTTAGATGATGCGTGAAACACTAAAATTGATAGGTCTTATTTTGTTACTGCTTATTAGTCAATACTCAAAGGCACAAGAAATAGAAGAGAAAATCACCATTTCTTTTACAGACGAATTGGCCACAGAGGCACTGCTTAAGATAGAATCTACCACTAACTACCGTTTTTATTATGTCGAGGATTGGTTGGGCGAAAACCGTTTCTCTGGAACGTATTCGAATGCGACTATTACAGACATCTTGGATGATCTCTTCAATGAAACGGTTATAAACTATTATTTGTTAAATGGAACAAAAGTGATTCTCACTAGAAATAACATTATATACGATCAATTGCCAGAAGGCTTTTTTGAAGAAGCCCCTGTATTGCCCGAAGAATCTGAAGATATTTCTCCTGTAACCACCAATCCCGTATTTACAACTGCTCAAAAAAGAAAAGAAGTAATACCTACTAGAACATTTCGAATAGGGAAAGAAGATGGAAATTCTAATAAGAAAAGTTTCAAGCTGAAGGGGTTTGTAACCGATAATGATACAAATGCCCCCATCGATAATGTATCGATTATTAGAAAAGGAACAGGACGCGGAACCACGACCGACGATAAAGGGTATTACGAAATAATACTTCCAGCGGGAGAAAATATGTTGGAATTACGTTCATTGGGATTCACAGGTTCAGAAAATAGGGTAGTGATCTACAATGACGGCAGTCTAAATTTTTTACTTACAGAGAGTTTAGAGCAATTGGACGCCGTGCTTATCGACGCAAAGGCGGAGAGTAATGTAGAAGATGCCACTACTGGAACTACCGTAATTGATGTCAAAAAGATTAAGAACATTCCGCTAGTTCTTGGTGAACGAGATATTCTTAAGGTAGCAACTACGCTTCCGGGGATTGCAAATGCAGGGGAAGGAAGTGCCGGTTTTAATGTTAGAGGAGGAAATGCAGATCAAAATTTATTCCTTTTAGACGATGCGGTGATCTATAATCCATCACATTTCTTCGGAATTTTCTCCGGAATAAATCCCTTCACCACTGGTGGGGTGACCATCTATAAAGGAAATATTCCAGCCGAATACGGAGGCAGACTTTCCTCTGTTTTTGATTTAACCACAAAAGATGCAAACGCGAGCGAATTTGCTGGAGAAGCTTCCATTGGTCCTGTCACTAGCAGTCTGGCATTGGAAATCCCTATTGAAAAGGACAAAGCTGCTTTGCTTGTAGGTGGAAGAAGTACTTACTCAGATTGGATTCTTCGTTCCTTAGACGATGAAGCTCTTAAGAACAGTCAGGCAAACTTTTATGATATTGTGGTGAAATACAACCACAAACTTGGAGAAGATGATCAACTGAAGGCTACAGGATATTACAGTAAGGATAACTTTAGCATCACTAGCGATTCCATTTTTAAATACTCCAACCGTGCGGCATCGCTTCGATGGGATCATCAATTCAATGATAAACACAACGGAAGTGTTATACTTGCAAATAGTCAATATAAATTCAATATAGATTTTGATGGAGATGCCAACAACGATTTCGATCTTGGGTACGATATAACTGAAACGGAACTAAAACTAAAAATGGGGTATAATCATAGTGAGGCACATAAATTTGATTATGGTATTTCTACCAAGCTGTATAATTCGAACCCTGGCAGTATTTCTCCAATTAACAATTCGATTGTTGTGCCTGTGGACATAGCTTCGGAGAGGGCACTCGAGTCTGCTATTTTTATTTCAGACGAATTTACCGTAAGCGATCGACTTTTGCTGAGTGCAGGGTTTAGATTTTCCACGTTTACCGCATTGGGATCCGCTTTTCAGAATATCTATGCAGATGGATTACCGAAAAATGAAGGCACATTTATCGAGTCGCAAGAGTTCGGGAATAATGAGGCAATTAAGACCTATACTGGGCCGGAGTTTAGACTCTCTTCGCGTTATTTTTTAGATGAGGCGCTTTCGGTAAAAGCGAGTTACAACAATACGTATCAATATATTCATACCCTTACCAACAACACGACTATTTCACCTACAGACACTTGGAAGCTATCCGATTTGAATATTGAACCACAACGAGCACAACAATACTCACTTGGGTTATATAAAAATTTAAAAGAGAATGAATTTGAGTTAAGCCTAGAAGGATATTACAAAACGGCAGAAAACATTCTCGATTTTAAAACAGGAGCCCAGTTGTTGTTGAATGAAAACATCGAAAGGGAAGTATTGCAAGGAGAAGGCCAAGCTTATGGGGTCGAATTTTTACTTCGGAAGAGCAAGGGCAGGCTTAACGGTTGGTTCGGTTATACCTATTCTCGTTCCTTGATTAAATTTGAAAGCGATTTTTCAGAAGAAACCATCAATAATGGCGATTATTTCCCATCTAATTTTGACAAGCCGCATGATTTAAGTTTGGTCGCAAATTATAAACTCACACAGCGATTCAGTCTTTCGGCTAATTTCGTTTACCAAACCGGTCGACCCGTAACGGTTCCAGTGGGTAATTTCGTAATCAATAATTCGGAATTTGTCCTCTACAGTGATCGCAATGAATTTAGAATTCCAGATTATTATCGATTAGATATTAGTCTAAATGTAGAGGGAAATCATAAAATCAAGAAATTGGCACATAGCTTTTGGAACCTATCTATTTATAATGTGCTTGGTAGAAACAATCCCTATTCGGTGTTTTTCGTAAATGAAGATGGCCAAGTAAAGGCATTTCAGAGTTCTATTTTTGCCATTCCAATTCCTACGATCACCTATAATTTTCAGTTTTAATGAAACATATAAATACAATATACAGGCTTTTCCTTCTTTTCGCTATAATTAGTGTCTTGGGTGGATGTACCGAAGAAATTAGCTTTAAAACAGAAAACTTAGAAAGTGCCTTGGTTATTGAAGCAACTATTACTAATGAAATCAAGAATCATGAGATTTTGTTAAGCAGGACCTATAAGTTCGAAGCAGATGGACCCATTCCCGAGGAAAATGCCACTGTGGTTATGGTGAGTGAATCGGGTACTTTTAATTTTACAGAAAACGAATCTGGGAAGTATGTTTCTACACAATCATTTTCCGCTCAACCAGGCTTAGATTATGTGCTAAAGATTAGTACGGCAAACGGAGAAAGTTATAGTTCGAAGCCCACACGTTTAACCACTACTACTGATATAGGCGATTTATATGCAGAAAGACGAACTAATGATACTGAAGAAGATGGGGTTTCCATTTTTGTGGACACCTACGATCCTACTGGTACCTCTCAATATTATCGTTTTGAATACGAAGAAAGTTATAAGGTGGTTGCTCCTAAATGGAGGGCAAATGATTTGGTCGTAATCGATCCAGAATGGCCAGCCTGTTCGGTGGAGTTAGTCCCAAAAACCGACGAGCGCAGGGTTTGTTTCGCTACAGACACCTCTAATACGCTTATTTTGGGTACTACAGCTAATTTAGAAGAGGACAGACTCTCTCGTTTTGAAGTTAGAAGGGTCAATACCGATAACTATATTATAGGACACCGTTACAGTATTTTGGTAAGACAATATGTGCAATCGAATGAGGCCTTTAGCTATTTTAGTAATCTACAAGAGTTTTCTGAGAGTGAAAGCCTTTTTTCGCAGGTACAGCCTGGGTTTTTTAGTGGTAATATTTCCTCAGAAACAAATTCTGAAGACAAAGTAATCGGTTTTTTCGAGCTTACTTATGTCTCAGAGAAACGGATATTTTTTAATTATAACGATCTTTTTCCTGGAGTTGATCAACCTCCATATGTATCTCCCTGTTTTGAATTTGCCCCAGTAAGAGACCAAGGACATCCTACAGACGAATGTGGTTTACTAATAACGGCATTGCTGAACAATGAAATCTCTTACTGGATGGAAAATCCCGAGCCAGAGAGTATCGAAACTGGTCCCTATCTAATGGTGCCTATCGTTTGCGGAGATTGTACCGAGTTAGGATCAAATGTAGCACCAGATTTTTGGGTTGAAGAATAAAATAGAATATGAGAGTTAAGCTTCGATATGGTTTATTGGTTTTAAGCACTTTGTTTACCGCTTTTGGTTGCATTGAGGAAATTGGTTTTGAAACCGAAAGTCTTGAGAGTGCTTTAGTAGTAGAGGCTACCATTACAAACGAAAATAAGTTTCAAGAGGTTCTCCTTAGCAGAACCTATAAGTTCGAAGATGATGGACCCTCAGGTGAAAGTGGTGCGCAGGTAACGATCGAAAGCGATATGGGCAACTTTCAATTTACAGAGAATGAGAATGGAACCTACGTTTCTACCCAATCGTTTGCTGCAGAGGAAGGAGTAGATTATACCTTAAAAATTAGAACGCAAGATGGTAGAAGTTACATCTCAAATCCAACTCAGCAAACAGCGGTAAGTGAAATAGAAAGCGTATATGCCACAAGGGAGACCACAGATATTGGAGTAGACGGAATGTCTGTTTTTATAGATACGTTCGACCCCACTGGATCTTCGTTGTATTACAGATATGAATATGAAGAAACCTATAAAATTATAGCTCCAAAATGGACTACGAGCGACCTCATAGTTACCAATGAGGCCAATTGCGATGTGGAGGTAGTTAATAGAACACAGGAAGAACAAACCTGTTATGGGAAAGAAAATTCTGTTTTAATTAATGTAGCAACTACTTCAGGATTCTCGGAAGATCGCTTGGTTAGACATCGGGTAAGATTTTTAGATAGTGACGATCCAAAGATTGCGCGTAGATATAGTTTATTGGTTAAGCAGTATGTCCAGTCGCTAGAAGCTTATTCTTATTATAAGACCTTAAAGGACTTTTCTGGCAACGGAAGTCTGTTTTCTCAAACACAACCAGGATTTTTCTCCGGAAATATTAGCTCTGAAGTAAATCCAGATGAAAAAGTACTCGGGTTTTTCGATGTCTCTACAGTGAGCTCAAAAAGAGTGTTTTTTAATTATGAAGACTACTATCCAGGAGAACCATTGCCACCATATTTTAGAAATTGTATTGAATTTGCACCAGATCAATACACTATAGATCCTAATATATGCGGTTTACTAATAACAGAGTTACTCAGAAATAGAATCAAATATTTTGCTGTTAACAACAATCCTCCTTCTGGTCAGCAAGGACCCTATTTAGTGGTTATTAGAGCATGTGGGGATTGTACAGCGCTAGGTAGCAATGTAGTGCCCGATTTTTGGGAAGAATAAATTTTCAAATTATGACATTAAAACATACACATATCGTCTATCTGTTCTTCTTGATTTTTACATTTCAAGCCCTAGGGCAGTCGTCTGCCCAAATGATGGACAAATCGATGGACCTTGACGTCATGCCTCAGGAAGAAGTATTCGTTCATTTCTCGTCACCCTTGGTCTTTTCTGGAGAGTATTTTCATTATAAATTGTATAATGTCAATACCAGTACCAATCAATTGAGTAGTTTGAGTAAAGTGGCTTATGTCGAATTAGTCTCAAAATTCAAAAACACCGTTTTTAAACAAAAGGTCCGACTGGAAAATGGTCTAGGTAAGGGAGATTTTTTTGTGCCGGTTGATCTAACCTCTGGAAGCTACAAACTATTAGCATATACACAATGGATGAAGAATGGCGGGCCAAATTATTTTTTTCAAGCAGATGTTAATATAATTAATCCCTATAGAAACGATCAGCCCCTAAACACCAGCAATGAGCATAAAATTGAATTAGCGGCTAATGGACTGTTTAAAAATGATCCTTCCGCAGGTCTCGAATTGGATAAGGAGAAGTATGGAAAGCGAAAAAAAGTGCAATTAACGGTAAGGTCGTCAGAATTATCTTCAATGGCAGGAAATTATTCGGTCAACGTTCGCAAGGTACGTCTTGTGAATACCTCCTTAGTTAGACCAACAAGTGCGGACAGAAGAGCTATGTTTAAAAATAAGCGCAATTTATCTTCAAACGCAACACCAAAATATTTGCCCGAACTTAGAGGGGAGCTGCTTATTGGTGTGGTACGCAAAAAAGAGACCAACGAAGTTGCAAAGGATATAAAAGTAACCATGTCTATTCCAGGAGCAACTCCTATTTTAAAGGTTGTAAATTCGAATAAAGACGGAATGTTCTTCTTTAATATTGCAGAAGAGTATGACACAGATACCGCTCTTTTTCAGGTGCTTGGCGCCGAAAAAGACACGTACAGTATAGAACTATTACCACACCAATCTGTGGATTACAGTTCTCTACAATTTCCGGAGGTATCGATAGATGCAGCTATAAACACAGAGATTTTACAGCGAAGTGTTTACAATCAAATTGAAAATGCCTATTTCGAGGTGAAACCAGATACCATTAAAACTGCTGCGCCTTCTGTTAATTTTTTTGGAACTACAGGAATTACCTACGATTTAAATGATTTTAGCAGGTTTAAGACTATCAAAGAAACTTTTATCGAAATAATAGAAGATGCCTGGACACGCAAAGAAGATGGAAAAACCTATTTTGTAGTTCGACCTCTAGAATATGCTGCCGAGACCTATTTCGAACCCTTAACCATAGTCGATGGCCTAATAGTACAAGATCCCGAAGCACTTCTCAATCTAAGTTCAAAAAAAGTGCAAACCATTACAATTGTTAGAGACAAGTATTATTTGGGCGCAAAAGTGTATCAGGGAGTGATTTTTGTGAAAACAATTCAAGAAAACTTTCATGAGGTTGCAGGAGATACCGCCATTCAAAAAGTTCCGCTCTTTACGGCTCAACAGGATAAGGTATATTTTTCACAGGAGTATGGAGCGAAAAATGAATCCCTTGAGCGTATTCCAGACTTCAGAAATATGCTTCTTTGGATGCCCGATCTTACAGTACATGCTGAAAACAAAACGGTGGATTTTTACACTTCAGACAACTCTGGCATTTTTGAAATAGCGCTGGAAGGCTATAAGACCGATGGTACTGCAGTGTCCATTAAAAAGTATTTCGAAGTGGAATAGGTCGCTATTTTGGTTGCATATTTATTTTTTTGTGTAAATTAGTGATCCCCAATAGGTAACTCCCCAAGTTAATCTTAATCACTATGCAGTGTAATGGACCACACGGAGTACCTTTTTGTTCGATTTGCCTTTCTTTTGCGAATCGATTGTCCTCTGTATTTTTTGCTTTTCTAACTCTTTTTAATTTGAAGAATGGCATCTAGATCTATCTATTTTAATGGCAATCTAGAGCGGCCTTATCAATTGGAAGAAAGCCCGACGCTATTTGTAGTAAGAGTTAAGAAAGGCGCAACACCCGACGATATTTTTGGAACTAGTAAGGAAGTAGGTAGCTATCAGTCCATGCTTCGGTTAAAGGCTACATTTCCAAGGTCCAATGTATATGTATATGAATGCTTAACAGATGAGGAAAATTTTCGAGATACGTTTAAGGCAAATGTAGTGGGACTAGACGATCCAAGGCTAATTTTTATTGGTTCTGTTTTCCAGTTTGCCGATACAGGAGTGTATCAGCTGTACACAGAGAATATCTTCCTAAAATTTTACGATTCCATTTCAGAAGAATTTATTGAAAAGTTTATTTCAGAAAACGGACTTACCGTAAAAAGCAAACTTAATTTTGGAAAGAATATTTTCTTCATGGAGTATACTGAAAGTGTTGGTAGACTCATTTTTGAATACTGCGAAAAAATTCTTGCGAAAGAAGAAATTGAATGTTGTCATCCCGAGTTAGTAACACAGCTGCATCCAGAATACAAGCATTTCGAAACCACTAACTCCACAACCACTGCTATGCTAGATAAATATTGGTGGTTAGATCGTACTGGAGTTTTTGATGCTTGGAAGATTACCAAGGGAAAGGGCGTTACTATCGCAGTAATCGATGACGGGATTGAATTGGATCATATTGCATTTAAAGATAGAATTGTTCATCCAAGGGATATGCTCGATAAAACAATGAAGGAACTGCCTTTGCACGAATTTGGGGAAGGTCATGGAACGGCTTGCGCCAGCGTTGCAGGCTCCAGTGACGAAGCCAGTTTTGGCGTGGCTCCGGAAACCTCGATAATGCCTATAAAAATTACAGGAATTGGATCTGTTTTGCAAAGTGAAGCCTTTTACTGGGCTGTAAAGCATAATGCGGATGTAATCTCCTGCAGCTGGGGGCCTCCAGATGGTAATATTTTTTCACCAGAAGACGATAGTTTTGAATTTCCGCTTCCCGATCATACACGTTTAGCATTCGAGTATGCTGTTACCCATGGGAGAAATGGAAAAGGATGCACTATTGTTTTCGCGGCAGGTAATGGAAAAGAACCTGTAAAATACGATGGTTATGCGTCTTCCAAGGATGTATTTGCTATAAGCTCTATCAATTATAAAGACGGACCCACCGCTTATTCAGACTATGGTTCTCCAACTCTTTGTAGTTTTCCAAGTGGCGATAATGAATGGGATGAGAACAATCGCCCTATAAATCGTACAGGAATTTATGTCGCAGATCGACTAAGAGACTTAGGATACTCTAAGGACCAATACAATGCATTTTTTACAGGAACGTCCGCCTCTTGCCCCGGAGTTGCAGGGATTGTTTCTCTCATGTACGCCGTCAATCCCTTTCTAAAACAAAGTGAGGTACGCAAGCTACTTACAGATTCTTGTGAAAAAGTAGGAGGGATAGACGAATACGACCTCAATGGATATAGTCAGAATTTCGGATACGGTCTACTTAGGGCCGATACCGCACTAAATAAAACAATAGAATTTTCTAAAAAACAACAAACTATGGCAACCACACAAAAAAAAGCAGTTTCCCTGCATATAGGGATCAATAATGTAGATACCAATTTCTACGGTAATTTCGTATCACCTTTATTTGGATGTGTGAATGATATGAAGCGGATGGGTAGTTTAGCGCTGCGATTGGGGTACGAAACTCATTTTTTACAAGATAACGAAGCCACACGGGATGCGATCAAAGGTAAAATCGTGGAGCTTGGAAATACAGTAGAGGATGGTGGAATTTTATTGATTACTTACGCAGGTCATGGCGCCCCTATCCCAGATAAAGGCGATTCTGATGGCGATACAGACGATAGTACCGATGGTTTCGATGAAGCATGGGTTACCTACAACGGTTTCATGCTGGACGACGAGGTGAATGTCGCATTAGCCGAAATATCCAATAGAATAAGAGTCGTTACTGTATCAGACTCCTGTCATAGCGAATCCATGTCTCGTGTTTTCTTTACCAACGATGACTTTAAAACTACCCTCATCTCCAGAAGTATTAGTCCGCAAGCCACCAATGCCATCTTAGAAAGAAATGGACTAACGTTGGAAGGTATGAGGAGTTCCATAAAGACAAGAGGAACTAAAGATGCACAGGTGTTTGTGGTTTCCCTTTCGGCCTGTGGTAAGGATGAGTTAGCTAAAGAGATCAACGGGGAAGGGCGTTTTACCACAGCACTTCTAGAAGTTTATAACAAGAAAGCAGCCGAAGGAACTATCGATTATGCCAATTTTATGCATGAAATAGTGCATGCACTCGATGATGATACTCAGAACCCAGTACTTACATTTGCTCATAACGAAAATGATTCGTTTAAGTCTCAGTTTCCTTTTTCTACTGAAAGCGTCGCGCTGGATGGAACGGGATCAGTGAAAAAACCAGATAATGGGAAACTATCTCAACCCGCGAAACCTAGTGCACCAGTGAAAATTTCCGAAGAAGATCATAGACCACTATTTATGGAAGCAGAAAATTTACTGATCGAAACAGAGGACGAAACCAGCGTTACCGTAACCAAAGAAAGTTCTTCCAGAAGTTTAGCAAAAGACAGGAGCATCAAGATTACCAACGGAGCCATTGATGCCAAAGAATTGAAGGGCCATACAGACTGGGATAAAGCATACAACCTATTATTGGCCAACCCCGACAAGAATATTAAGTCGGTCGAGCCAGAAACCATTTCCAGCATGTATCATATTCCGGCGACAGAAAGTGGAACCAGAAGTGCAGGAGACTATTTGCACACCTATCCCAATCCACAGCAATTCAACGATTCCAATCCTTTTATTTGGCATTTGGACGATGCCCATAGCCAGTTAAAAAGTGCGAACGAATCTGTTTTCCCCGAAATTAAAATCGGTAAACCGAACACGAGTATACAAGATATTGTGAAAATTGGACACATTGATACAGGCTTTATTGAAAATCATCCTTCCACACCAGTTAATTTAGAATCTGGGCATGTACATATTAGTAAGGGTAAAGTAAAGAAAGGGGCGGTAGATAAAGACAAAAAGGTAGCTATAGCGGAACAGCAGGGACACGGACAGGCAACAATGTCTATTTTGGCTGGAAACTGGGTCGATTTGGAAGAAACAGAAGGAAATTATAAAGGCTTTTTTGGAGCTATTCCATATGCGAAAGTCTTGACTATTAAGGTTAGTGAAACCGTGGCTTTGTTGTCTGGTAAGAACTTTGCAAAAGCGGTAGATCATGCAGTAGATCGAGGGTGCGACGTGATTACTATGTCCATGGCTGGATTGCCAAGTAAAGTAATGGCCAAAGCTGTAAATAGAGCGTATGAGCATGGAGTGGTTATAGTTTCAGCGGCAAGTAATAGCTTTTCTAAAGGAGCGAAGAAAATTCTTCCGAAGAGAACTTTGTATCCGGCTCGTTATGATAGAGTAGTAGCAGCAACAGGAGTAGCATACAATCATAAACCATATTTAAACAGATACCACGACGGAAGCAGAGCAGCAGGAGGGGTTTATATGCAAACTTGCTATGGCCCCGATTACGTATTACCTACTTCTATTGCTGGATATACGCCTAACATATCTTGGTTCGATCAGGTTACAACCAATGGTGATGGAAGTAAAACGTATTATGTGAAAGCCGGAGGGGGAACCTCTAGTGCCACACCGCAGGTAGCAGCTGGAGCAGCTATTTATGTTCAGAAGTATAAAAAAGAGCTCTCTAAGTTTAAAGGAAAAGATGCTTGGAAGAAAGCCGAAATTGTAAGGCAAGCGTTGTTTAGAAGCGCAGATAAATCCACCGCCTATAATTTTGTCTATGGAACTGGAATAATGAAGGCCCATCAAGCACTTGCACCAGAATTTGCTCCAGCCAAAATGTTAGCCAAAATTGAGAAGGCTGAAAAAGCACCCGAAAAGCGAAGGTTTTTAGGAGGGTTTTTTGGAGTCTTCGGAAATAGAAGTATGGTGAATGTTGGAGACGATTCTATGAAAGAACGACTGGAGGATATGATGGTGACTGAAATTTGCCAACTTTTGCATAAGGATGAAAATCTATTTGATTATTTAGATGAATTAAATTTGGAAGATCCAGATTTTAATCTTTCCGAAAACAAGGAGCTGGTAAAGGACATTTTGAAGTCTCCCCATGCATCCGATTTTCTGAAGCAACATCTTTTTGTTGTTCCAGAACCCAATGATCCATTGCCGAAAATGACCAACGGTGATCATAATAACCTAGTCATGGGTGATCCTTCAGGTTCCCTATCTGTTCGTGCCACCAATGTTGCTTATAGTGTTTCTAATCGAAAATCGTATAACGAGACTTTTGAAGAAAATTCGGTTTGGGTAGAAGAGTTTGAAATGGAAGTGGGGAATTCTCGCGGATTTAGAAGTGACCTAGCTCCCAAAATGGAGATAGGTGTGGACAGTCACTTAGAAAATATGAATTCTGTCATGCTCGTAGAGAAAGTATATGAAGAAGGTTCCATTTACGAATGGAAATACCCAGACAACATCTCAAAAAAAGGAACAAGGGGAGCTACTAAGGGAGGCGACAATGTTTATTCCTTCGATATTAAAGAATTTACGACCAATGAACGCGGATTAATAGACAAGCTCAAACGCATAGGGGTAAAAGTTTTTAAATGGATCAAACCAGATGTTGCCGTAAAGTCTAAGTTAGTAGACAAAGTACTTGCTAAGTTTGGTGAAAACAGATACGCGGTAAAGGTATACGATCTAAAAGGCGAACAAACGCTATCTGCAGATGGTTGGATGAATATTGAATTGTTGGATAAAAAGAAGATTTATGCTGCTATTCAGAAAGATAAAAAACCAGTCATGGTAATGTTACCAGGTCTGTTTAGTACGGTAGAAGGAGGGTATAATGTATTTTTGGAAGTTCCCGAAGTAAGAAAGGAATTGCTCAAAACACACGGCCGATATGTACTTGGTTTCAATATGCCCACTGTTGTGCAAGGTATAGAAGCCAACGCCAACAAGTTCAATGAATTATTGACCGGACAATTGAAAGGTAAGAAATGCAATGTGCTTGCAAGAAGTAGAGGAGGAGTAGTTGCTCGTTACCTTTTTGAAGATACATGGGTGAATAATAAAACATTGAAACCATTGGTAAATGCGCCACTTGTTCTCAATAAATTGATAATGTTTGGGACTCCAAATCAGGGAACCATGATGGCTTCTACTGAAAACTGGAAATCGTTGTTTAATTATACCACTAATATTTGTAGACTGGCCTTAGGGACCATTGCACCAGTGGTGCCTAGACTGTTAACCATTAGCAAAGCGGTGGCTATGGGAGTTACTAATTTACCAGGTATTGACGATTTAGAAGAGACGAGCAAGGTGTTAGAACGATTAAATACGATGAAGGCAAATAGAGGTAATTATTTTGTGTTTACGTCTAATTATGAGCCCAATCAAAAACTATTAAAACGTTTGTTTGATGAGTTTTTAGTGGACAGAGCCATATTTAAAAGACAATTAAATGACAGCGTAACACCAGTAGATGGAGCCGTGTTTCAAAATGATAAATTTGAAAGTGATGTAGTGTTAAAAATGAATCAGTTTTACATCGCCTCTGCCAATGAAGAAGTGAGTCACTTTGGATATTTACATCCTAAGCACCCACAGATTATTAAGAAGTTGTGGGAGGTGCTATAAATAGTACTAATGAAACCGATAGCGCAAAGTTATAGTGCTATCGGTTTATTTTTCGTTTGGACATAGAGCGTAATTCCTTGATGGCTTAATTACTCAAGTCTAAAAACTTTGTAGAAACCCATTGTTCATCTAAGCTAATTTGCGACCAATTTCCTTCTTGTTCGTATATAAAGACTTCCTGATTTTCTACAACTGCTCCTACACGATTAAAACGGGTGGATGGTCCACTTCTCACATTGAGAACATTGGCATTTACGGTGGCTCGTTGCACGGGCTTCACGAAATTACCAAAAACCCATTCTTCCTTACTCTGAGATATTTTAAACCAGTTTCCATTTTTCTTATAAATGCGGATAATTGCACCCAGAGAGGTTTGTCCAATTCGGGAAGAAGATGCGTCGGGGGCAATCCGTATGTTTAGTGTGTTGGCTGTAACCGATCCATATTCAATGAGTGCAGGTGGTATGGCAGTTACAATTGTATCGTTGAGGGCTGCACTCACTAATGGTAGAAAATTCTGCTGGCAGTGGGTTACTTTATTACCTCCAAAGAAATTGGTTCCTGGACATGATTTTGTTGAACCAGAACCATTAGTACGAGCTCCAGATCCAAGGTCGAACCAATGATGATAAACGATCCTGTCTGTTGATACTGGTACGCGAAAACTTTCGCATAAAGCCGCTGTAACTTGAACAATAGCATCTTGCTGTTCTGGGAGCATTTGGTCTTCACCTGTATCAAAGAACCCTATGTTTTCGATACAAATAGAATGGTTGTTATTTCCGAAAATACAGGCCGGTGATCGTTCTAGACTTCGTCCGGTTGCAATCATACCATCTGGATAAATGGTGAAATGTTGCCCTATATCGCTCCAGCCGTTATTATGGACATGGTGATTCTTCATGCCTCGCTGTAGTTCAAAATGATTATTGCCCTTAAAATGCCTATAGTTTGGCGCAAAAGTATGATGTTGTTGAATAAAAAGAATGGTTCTGGCAACGTTCTGCTGAGCAATCCAGGTTTTGAATTCTGAAACGGTCATTAACGTAAATCCGAATTTTGTGGTCATTGTATGAAGTATTGGTTAAACAAAGTTGTTGACTCGAGTAGACAAGTAACAATTAATGCTAGTGTAAAGGGAGGATGTTTTAAAACGTAAAAATCGAATTAATAGTATTCAACTTGCTTTATATCAGCTTGTTGTAAAATAGTTTGTACAGTCAGTACTGTGGGAGCTAAACAAGAGATATTTAACCGAGGAGACTATAAAGTTAATTAAATTATTTGATTTATCAGATTTTTAGCATTATCGCTTCGTATAAAGGCTCATTTCAAATCTTTTACTAACTTTATCTTCTACTTTCTCCCTAGGTAAACCAAAAGCTATAAATCATGCTTACAAAAGTTTACGGGAGTGCCGTATTTGGCGTAGAAGCCACCACCATCACAGTTGAAGTTAATGTAGATATAGGCGTAGGCTACCATTTGGTTGGTCTGCCCGATAATGCTATTCGAGAAAGTAATTATAGAATTGCCGCTGCATTGCAGAACAACGGATTCAAAATTCCAGCAAAGAAACTGATCCTCAATATGTCCCCAGCCGATATGCGAAAGGAAGGTTCTGCCTACGATCTGCCTTTGGCCATGGGAATCTTAATTGCTACCGAACAAATCCAAGAACTGAATTTATTAAGTGATTATGTAATTATGGGTGAGTTGTCTTTGGATGGAGCTTTGCAACCCATTCGAGGAGCCTTGCCTATTGCCATCAATGCGAAAAATGAAGGTTATAAAGGATTTATTCTTCCAAAACAGAACGCAAAAGAAGCTGCTATTGTTGATGGCTTAGAAGTATATGGAGTTGAGAATATTTCAGAAGTGATTCATTTTTTTAATGCTGAAATTCCCTTAGAACAGACCATCATCGACATCAAAGCTGAGTTCTACGAGCATCTGGAAAATCCGGAGTTTGATTTTGCCGATGTGAAAGGACAAGAGTCTATTAAACGATGTATGGAAATAGCCGCTGCAGGAGGTCACAATGTTATTTTAATTGGCCCGCCTGGAAGTGGAAAGACGATGTTAGCGAAAAGAATACCGTCCATATTGCCGCCCTTATCCCTAAATGAAGCACTGGAAACTACGAAAATCCATAGCGTGGCGGGCAGAACCATGAAAACGGGAGGAGTAATGACTTCTAGGCCATTTAGGTCGCCTCATCATACCATCTCAGACGTTGCACTCGTTGGTGGTGGCCAATACCCGCAACCAGGTGAGATTTCATTGGCGCACAACGGGGTTTTGTTTCTGGATGAACTTCCTGAGTTTAAAAGAAGTGTGTTGGAAGTAATGAGACAACCACTGGAAGACAGGGATGTCACCATTTCCAGAGCGCGTTTTACGGTTACGTATCCTGCCAGTTTTATGTTGGTGGCTAGTATGAATCCGAGTCCGGGTGGCTATTTTAATGATCCCGACGCTCCAGTAGTTTCTTCACCGCAAGAGATGCAGCGTTATTTAAGTAAAGTTTCAGGTCCCCTCTTAGATAGAATAGACATTCATATTGAAGTAACTCCTGTGCCTTTCGATAAGTTGAGCGACAAACGCAAGGGAGAAGGCAGTATTATCATTAGAGAGCGAGTTACTCGAGGTAGGGAATTGCAGACCAGCCGTTTTAAGAACCATGAGAACATTCATTACAACGCCCAAATGGGTGTGAAGCAAATACGAGAGTTCTGTCAATTGGATGCTGCTTCTTTGGATTTACTGAAATCGGCTATGGAACGACTCAATCTCTCCGCACGGGCCTATGATCGGATTTTAAAGGTGGCAAGAACTATAGCCGACTTAGAATCGTCAGAACACATTCAAGGTGCGCACATTTCCGAAGCAATCCAATACAGAAGTTTGGATAGAGACGGGTGGTTTGGGTGAGAATTGAAAATAATCAAGTTTATATAACTCTAAAATTTCATTAATTCTAAGGATAAACCCCCTTTTTCTTTCCATATTTTCCCCTTAAAAAAGCAGTTTATGAACTGTATGTTATTGATTGTTAGATTGCTAGATTTACAGTGTTCTAAAAAAAATAAAACCTAATAATTTCTTTTGGTATTGTTTTTTGGAATCTAGCAAGCCTAACACCATGATTCACGCGTCACTTCAGTTTTTGACTAAATCTATTAACGATTACCTAAAAATTAGGAATGGTTTGGATGAAGACAAAATTTTCTTGACACATGTTTCAGATGAGTCTGGAGTTTCTATTCCCGATAAGGCACTTGGTTTGTCTTTAGTGAATATTGAAGAAGAAAAGATCTTTAAGGATCAAAATACAACGTTCATCAATGGAGATGGACAAGTTGAATATAGAAATCCAGAATTAAAATTAAACCTCTATGTTTTAATCTCGGCCAACTATCAAAGCGCAGACGACGGTACGTCTGATGCCTATTATCAGGGACTAAAACAATTGTCTTACATCATTTCTTTTTTTCAGGCTAAAAACGTTTTTACAAATGATAACGCCCCAGCCCTTGCAGATGAAGATCCAAATATTAAGAAACTAATTCTGGAACTGTATTCTTATTCCTTCGAACAGATGTACAATTTCTGGAGCGTTCTGGGCACAAAATACCTTCCCTCAGTGCTCTACAAAGTAAGAATGTTAACAGTCCAAGAAGGGGAATTAATTAGTGAGGCCTTACCAATTGAAGAAATTGGTTTACTAGCAAAAAATAAGGAGCTGTGAATATAAAGTATAACAGATTATTCAATATTTCCATTGCTCATAATTTCTTTGAGAGCAATGTCAATAGTAATCTTTCGATCCGGCCAGATTTCGAAACACGGAAGCTACTAGCTAATGGGAAGTTATTATTCAAAAAGTTGGGAAATAATAATTTGGTACTCTTTAAAACTGATGCCAACCAGACAGATCCTTTTATTCATCTTGGAACCGATGTACGTTTCAGATTTTATATCACTACCGAAAATAGTAGTGAGTTCTTTAATATCACCAAATTGGACGGCTATTCAGCTGGCAATAAACTCTATTTTACAAATAATCCAGCTGCACCTCAGAGTAGCAGTGATGCACCAGAAGTCTTGAATTACGCATTAATAGATGAGGCTTTTGGGAAATTATTCACCTATTCGTATACACTTCCAGGGAACCAAACAAATGTGACAGCAAATTTCAGAATAGAAAATAGCGCAGGCAATACTGTATCTCCTGGGAAAGATGCTAATGGCGACCCTTTGGATTTGATTATTCCATTAACTAGAGATGATTCTAGAGTTTTTAGTCAGCAAGTAGATTTAAGAGATAAGCCAAGTGGTTTTTACACTATATTTTTAGACAATCTCAACGGAACTATCAACTTAGACACCCTCACGGTTTTTATAGATAATGATGGTTTAGACAGCGGGGTTTTAGGGGTTGTAGATATCAATTATACTGCGCAGAATACCATCTACGCGGACACCGATTATTTTCAGCTTCATTTTGAAAGAAAAACAACCGTCTGGAAATATTACATCATCAACAAATCCCAAGGAATCGATTTTAATACAACTGTATTGCGAATTGAAGATTCAGATCCAGTGAACGGCGATCCTTATGCCCACATCGATTTTCTGTTAGAAGGTGCACAACCCAATGCGAACACTCAGGTAAAAGGTTTTGAAACGGTCATCTTCAAATCTGATGGTTCTATCCCAAGTTTCGAGCAGCCCAAACTAAATGTTCACTTGTTAGACAATAATAATAAAGAGATAGTTCAACACTTGCCAAATCCTCCAGTTAATGCTGTAGAGAAAGACAATAGCGGCACTATCGAAAAAGAAATATTCGTATTCATATAAAGATAAAACAAGATTATGGCAAATTACAAAACACCCGGCGTATACATTGAAGAAATAAGCACACTTCCAGCGTCCGTTGCTCCTGTAGCAACTGCCGTTCCTGCTTTTATTGGGTATACCGAAAAAGCAATTGTGGACAATGTGTCCATCGACCCTTCAACAGACCGAATTCCTGTTAGAATTACCTCCATGCTAGACTTTGTTGAACATTTTGGAGGGCCATTTCCAGAATATTACAGTGTAGCCATTTCAGACGCTGCTTTGGGAGATACAGATCCTGCCATAAGTGTTAGTAGTATTGGCACCAATGAGAGTCCGTATAGCTTGTATTATCAGGTGAAAATGTTTTATGCTAATGGAGGTGGTACTTGCTACATAGTCTCCATTGGCAATTATGAAGTGGTAGATGAAACAGATTTAGCCTCAATTACACTAAGCTTAAATAGTATAGCGATAGACGATGCCGCATTAGATGCAGGACTAAGTGTTTGTGAGGAAATAGATGAGATTACTATCCTAACTATTCCTGAAGCTATTTCTGTGTCGGATGCAGATAGAAAAACACTTTACGACAACATGCTTATTCAGTGTAATAAACTACAAGACCGATTCGCCGTAATGGATGTGGAGGCGGTTGCTTCTTCTACCGTTTTTGATGATGGGAATAATTTTAGAAACGACCATATAGGACCCGACTTCTTAAAGTACGGAGCTGCCTATTATCCTTCACTGTCAACACTTATTGAATTTGCCTTTGATGAATCTAAAGTGCGTATTGTCGATACCACATCTGGTGTATTAGGGACTATTTGGAACGACCAAATGCTTCAATCTATTGCATCTGGTTTAGATGCTGCCGATGCTCCAATTCCTTTTGCTGCATCAGCAACCATCACTATTAACGATAATTCTATCATTGATGGCGACACTATTACTATCGACGGAACCGGATTGCAAGAAGGAACGGCCTTTAATAAGGATGCATCAGACCCTGTTGCTACTGCGGCTGCTTTGGCTACTGCGATTGATGGTGTTGCAAATATAAGTGCCAGTAGTGTAGGAAATGTTGTTACAGTAGCTTCAGATTTAGTAGGTGCATTGGGGAATGGTGTTCCATTGTTGTATACAGATAGCGGGAATGGAATAGCCGTAACACTTTCTGGAACGAGTCTTCAAGGAGGCGTCAATCAATATATAGATACCAATCTCTACAACAGAATTAAAAAGGAAATGCAAAAGAATAAGGTGACGCTTTATCCTTGTGGAGCTGTAGCAGGAATATATGCTTCGGTAGATAGGGACAGAGGGGTCTGGAAAGCTCCAGCGAATGTAAGCGTTAGCCTTGTCAAAGAGCCAACAATTGCCGTTACAAGTGCAGAGCAAGAAGATCTAAATGTGGATGCAACCACTGGAAAATCGATTAATGCAATTAGAGCATTTCACGGTAAAGGAAATATGGTTTGGGGAGCAAGAACCCTTGCAGGAAACGACAACGAATGGAGGTACGTGCCAGTAAGACGTTTTTTCAATTTCATGGAAGAATCTATTAAGAAAGCAACAGAATTCGTGGTATTTGAGCCAAATAGCAAACCTACTTGGGTTCGAACAAAAGGAATGATCGATAATTTCCTATCCCAATTATGGAGGGAAGGTGCCTTGGCAGGCGCTAAACCAGAACATGCGTATTTCGTGAAAATTGGGTTAGGAGAAACCATGACGGCCCTCGATATTTTAGAAGGAAGAATGAATATAGAAATTGGAGTTGCCGCAGTTAGGCCTGCAGAATTTATTATTCTGAAATTCTCTCACAAATTACAAGAATCATAGTATATAATTTTTAAAAACTCAACATTATGCCAACGTATAAAACACCAGGAGTATATATCGAAGAAATCTCAACGCTACCAGCCTCTATTGCACCTGTTGCGACTGCGGTACCTGCGTTCATAGGATATACTCAACTTACCGCAGATACAGACGGAGTAAGCCTTCTTTTTAAGCCAAAGCGTATTACTTCTATGCTGGAGTACTTGGAGCTTTTTGGAGGGGCCGTTAACGAGAATGTAACTGTGAACATCCGAGACACCTTTGATACTGCCAACGTAGTGATTCAAAGAGAATATACATCAACTTTAACGGGTTCTGCATCTCCGTATATGCTGTATCACTGCATGAAATTATACTTCGCTAATGGTGGAGGTCCGTGTTATGTGGTTTCGGTGGGGAGCGATACAGATCCAATTATTTTAGGGGATGCTACTACTGCAACTATAGCAGGTGGTTTAACTGGCGGACTTACAGCAATCGAAAAAGTAGATGAACCTACTTTGCTTGTTTTTCCAGAAGCCACTCAGCTTGCTGATGAAGTTGCGTACGGACAAATGGCACAGGCATCTTTAGCGCTATGTAACAAGGTACAAGACCGATTCACCATTCTGGATTTTTACGGAGATATTAGCGATAATGCAGACGTATTAGACTATCGAACGGGGCTGGGAATGAACTACCTAAAATACGGAGCCTCCTATGGCCCAAGTTTGAAAACTACGCTTAGTTACGGCTTCGACGAGACCACGGTTACCATTACTCATCTTCAAGCAGACCACACTGCACTGCCAGGTGGTGTAGATGATTTTAGTACTGATCTTTTAAGTGTTATTGAATCTAATAATCCAAGTGTCTATCGTTCTATCATTGCTGAAATTGGTAAACTATATGTTCACCTTCCTGCCTCTCCTGCAGTTGCAGGGGCTTTCGCGCGTGTAGATGCAGATCGAGGGGTATGGAAAGCGCCTGCCAATGTGGGTGTAAATTCTGTTTTAGCGCCAAGCGTTATGGTTACCAATGAAATGCAAGATAACCTTAACGTAGATCCTTCTACAGGTAAGTCGATTAATGCAATTCGTGCGTTTACGGGTAAAGGTATTCTAATTTGGGGAGCTAGAACATTGGCCGGAAACGATAACGAATGGCGTTATGTTCCAGTAAGAAGACTCTACATTTTTGTTGAAGAATCGATTAAAAAAGCAACCGAATTCGTGGTATTCGAACCCAATACAAAACTTACATGGGTACGAGCGAAGGCGATGATCGAAAATTTCCTCACCGGACTATGGAGAGAGGGAGCACTAGCAGGAGCCAAGACAGATGATGCTTTTTTCGTAAAAGTTGGCCTTGGAGAGACTATGACAGCACAAGACATTTTAGAGGGAAGAATGAACATTGAAATTGGACTGGCTGCCGTAAGGCCTGCCGAATTCATTATTCTGAAATTTTCTCACAAACTACAAGAATCTTAATTTTTTCTGAATCATAAATTAACATTAAAACATACATTATGGCAATTACTTATCCAGTTTCGGTATTTCATTTTCAAGTTGAATGGGGCGGAACACGAATCGGATTTACAGAAGTTTCTGGTTTAACGGTCGAGCTACAATCCATCGATTATAGAGAAGGAAACGCAAACGAATATCAGGTTACGAAAATGCCTGGCATTCCACAGTATTCAAATATTACTTTGAAACGAGGAATGTTTAGAGGCGATAACGAATTTTTTCAGTGGTTAAACACAGTTTCCTTGAATCAAATCGAGCGAAGAGATATCACTGTCAGTCTTTTAAACGAAGAACATGAACCAGTAATGGTATGGAGTATTAAAGAAGCTTGGCCATGTAAAGTAGAAGGCCCTTCTCTTAATTCTACCGGAAATGAGGTGGCAGTAGAGTCTATTGAACTATGCCATGAAGGTCTTAGCGTAGAATTTGTTTAGAAATTATGGCACAATACTATCCTCCAGTCGGTTTTCACTTTAGAGTTGATATAGAAGGGATTACTTCAGACGGAATCGATATTCGTTTTCAAGAAGTGTCTGGCTTAAATGCTACTGTGGGTGAATTTCCCTATAAAGAAGGAGGCGAAAATAGATTTGTACATAGATTGGCAGATCGTGTAACCTATGAAAAGCTAACCTTAAAACGAGGATTGCTAATAGGTTCTAAACTGATAGCGTGGTTTAGAGATGCTGTAGAGTCTTTCTCATTCGATCCCAAGGATGTTATCGTCACTTTATTAAACGCAGATCATGAACCACTTGAATCTTGGAGCTTCGTAAAAGCCTATCCTGTAAAATGGTCTATTTCAAATTTTAATGCACAACAGAACGAAATTGTAATCGAAACAATCGAATTGAGCTTTCAATATTTTAGAAGGTTGGAAGTGAGCTAAAACAAACCATTATGCCATTAGAAATTAAAGAACTGGTTATTAGAACCTCTGTAGACAATCAGAACACTTCCAATGCGACAGCGTCCAATGAGAATTGTTCAACTCCATCGTCGAATGAAACCGATGAGATACAGGCAAATGAAGTTTTACAAATGATCAAAAATAGAAACGAACGGTAATGGGTTTATTGGACGGCATACTACTTAAGATGATGATCTTTTCATATCATGCAGATGAAAACGGCATGCCGAAGGGGTTTCCCATTCCGTATCCCGTTATGTACAATCCTGAAAAATTATCTAAAAGCCTAACAGTTAATTATCAAAAAACGTGTGCCCCAGGAGATAATGGTCAGGAACTAGAGTACCATAGCGTGGAAAGTGGAGACGTCACTTTCGAATTTCTGTTTGATGCTACAGGAACCTCTGTAAATTCAATCAACGGGGAAGTGGCTAGTGCAATAGGGGGAGTAGATCTGGAAATTGAATTGTTTCTAGCATTGATGACTCCAGACCCCGAAGAACATCAACCGAGAACCTTAACCTTGGTTTGGGGGACCTTTCTTTTTAATTGCAAATTGAAAACAGCGAAGGTAGATTATACGTTGTTCAGTTCTATTGGAAGACCCTTGCGGGCGACAGTAACCGCAACCTTCGAACGACACGAGTTTAGAGTACTTCAGGCTGCATTGAGCAAATTGTTTTCATCAGACCTCACCAAGGTGCATATCGTGAAAGCAGGAGAAACACTTCCCTCCATAGCAAATGAGGTATATGGAAGTCCGATTTACTACATGGAGGTTGCCGAAGCGAACAATCTATTAAACTTTAGAAACCTAACACCTGGACAAGAGCTTATTCTTCCTCCAGTGGAAAAATAAAGAAACTAAATGCTAACTACGAACTTAAATATCCCAACTGGTACAGAGTTACCAACTCATAGAATTTTGGTAAATGCTACCGAATTGGATGGCGCGCGTACGGTTAGAAGTTTGGCAGTTACAAAAACCATCAATAAAATTCCAACCGCTCGAATTGAATTAGTGGACGGCAGCATTGCTGAAGCAGATTTCAGAAGTAGCAATGAAGACAATTTAGCTCCAGGAAACGAAATTGAAATAAAACTAGGATATAAGGGAGATGAGGAAACAGTTTTTAAGGGAGTAATTGTAAAGCACAGAATTAAAACGATGGGTGCAAACAGTAATTCTGTTCTAATAATTGAAGCCAAAGACATGGCGGTTAAGTTAACGGTTGGAAGAAAAAATAGATATTTCACGGATGTAACCGATAGCGATATTTTAGAAACGATATTGGGAGATTATGCAGATATAACCCCAGAAATAGAAGCTACATCAAACGTCCATGGACAGATGGTTCAGTATTACTGCACAGATTGGGACTTTTTATGTACAAGGGCAGAAACCAATGGTCACCTTACCATGGTAGACGATGCCACTATAAAAACGGGTCCGCCAGATTTTTCACAAGATCCTGTTGCGAACCTAGCTTACGGTCATAATATCCTATCGTTTGATGTGGAAATGGATGCTAGAAATCAGTTTTCCACTATTGAAACTAGCGCATGGGATATGGCAAATCAGGAAGTGATTGTGAGTAGCAATCAGCCACAAGACATTACTGAATTGGGTAATGTGTCTTCTTTGGATCTTTCAGATACTTTGGGATTAGATCAATTTAAGTACCAACATACGGGCGCATTGAACTCGGAAGAACTACAAACCTGGACCAATGCGCGAATGATTAGAAGTCAGTTATCCAAAATTGTAGGAAGTATTAAGATTCAGGGAAATAATCAGATTAAACCTGGAAATCTTGTGACGATAGAGGGAGTTGGAGAACGTTTTAGCGGTACGGCTTTCGTTTCGGCCGTGAGTCATTCATTTGGTTCTACCTGGTATACCCATTTAGAAATTGGTTTGAATTCCAAATTCTTAACAGAATCGTATGAAGATGTTCAAGCATTGCCAGCATCTGCGTTATTGCCGGCCATTAACGGACTGCATGTGGGCAAGGTTAGTGCGATCCACGAAGACCCTCTTGGTGAAAACCGAATTAAGGTCAAATTACCCATGATAAGTACAGAAGAGGAAGGTACTTGGGCGCGCTTAGTTACTTTGGACGCAGGAGATAGCAGAGGGACATACTTTAGACCCGAAATCGACGATGAGGTAATTGTAGGATTCCTCAACGACGACCCTAGGGATCCAATTATTCTTGGAATGGTACATAGCAGTGCTAAACCAGCCCCTTTCGATGCAACGGAGGAGAATAATGAAAAAGGGTTTGTTACAAGAAGTGAAATGAAATTGGTGTTCGATGACGATAAGAATCACATCTTACTAGAAACGCCTAATGGAAACAAAGTTTTGCTGTCTGAAGACGAAGGCGCTATTCAAATTATAGACGAAAATGGCAACGAGGTAATTTTAGATAGCGATGGAATTTCCATGAGTAGTTCGGCAGATGTTTCGATTAAGGCAAGTGGTGATGTAACTATTGAGGGAACTAACATAAACCTCAGTGCATCGGCTGGTTTAAAGGTAGAAGGTTCTACTGGTGCGGAAATTTCTTCTGGAGCTTCAACAACAGTTAAAGGATCAATAGTACAAATCAATTAGAAAAATGGCAGCAGCAGCAAGAATATTGGATACAACCAACCACGGAGGGACTATTATAGGTCCTGGTGAGCCTACGGTATTAATAGGTGGGATGCCAGCTTCGGTAGTTGGGGATAATCATGCATGTGTACTTCCGCCAAATACGCATCAACCAACGGTTTCACCGTTTCCAATGGGAAGTACTTCTGTACTTATAGGAGGTAAACCAGCTATTAGAGTAGGGGATGCATGTATTTGTGGTGCTAGTGCAGTGGTAGGAGAACCAACAGTTATAATAGGATAGTAAATGACAAACGAAGAAAAAAATAGCATTGATAACAAAGGGTTTCTTGGAAGAGGATGGAAATTTCCAGTAGAATTTACTAGGGGAAAGAACGGAGCCACATTGGTCCAGCATGAGCAGGACATTCAGGAAAGCTTAATCATATTACTTACTACCATCCGAGGCAGTCGCTTTTTGCGCCCTAGTTACGGAACGAGCGTTCGAACGTTAATATTTGAACCCCTAGACGCGAACACGGCTACGTTTATTTCCGAAGAAATAAAAAAAGCGATTCTCGTGCATGAACCAAGAGTATTTGTAGACAAGGTATTAGCTACACAAGAATCGCTTAATGGAACCTTACAAGTAGCTATTAATTATACCATCATCTCTAGTAATACAAGATCGAATTTAGTCTTCCCTTTCTATTTAAATGAAGGCACAAACATTATAGAATGAGCGAAAATTGTTTTCATAGCAACACCTTAAGAAGAGACGGCACAAGCCAACAACAGCGTACGCTAAATACTTTGCTCCCATCGTATGTGGCGGTAGATGAGCGGAGCATGAAGGATTTGATGGAGTTTGTACATTCTTTTGGAGAAGAGATTGTATTCTATGATAGCACAAACACGGCCAATGGACATTGGGCCGATTTTTTTAAGATTACACAACAGCAATGGTCTTCTTTTTCTTTAGAAGACTATCTGGCACAGTTAAAATTAGATCAATTTACAGATCCTCATTTAGCATTGTTTTTTGGCTTCTTATACATGTTTAAGTTAGTGCAGGATGATCTTAATACAATCACGCAGCGCCATTTAGATTTTTACTTTAAAGAAGTGCTTCAGTTGAAAGAAAGACCCGCAGAATCTGATAAGGTTGCGATCATTTTTGAATTAGCCAAGCACATCGAAAGTACTTTGTTAAAGGCAGGTACAAGATTGAAGGCAGGAAAAGACAATGAAGGAGTTAATATCACTTATGCGCTCAATGAAGATGCAACTATTAATAAAGCACAAATAGCCGAAATAAAAGCCCAATTTACCAACCTGTTTGATGTGTGGGATGGAGAGGTGAAGCATCCAGAAACGAGTCATAGAATTTTTATCTCACCAACGGCAAATTCGGCAGATGGGCTAGGGGAAAAAATTGAAACGGAAGAAATGGATTGGAGGGTCTTTGGACGTCCAGACTTTATCGAAAACCCGTTACAACCTTCTGGGCTTAAAATAGCAGATCGAAAAGAAGGAGACATAGGTTTCGCCATTGCAAGCCCGCTATTATTTTTGGCAGAAGGGCAAAGAAAGGTAGCGCTTTTGTTAACTACTAATTTTACAAGTAGTGAAAGTTCTCCAATCGATATTAAAGACCGGATTTCGGTTTTGTTATCTGGAGAGGAAGAATGGATAGGAGCTCACTTTTTAGCAGGAGATTATGCCAGACTTGAACAAGTAGGTGCTGTATGGATGTTAGCCATCTCTGTACACTTAACTATAGAACAACCAGCCATTGTAGCTTATAATAATGAGGTTTTTGGCGAAAACATCCACACCAAATGGCCAGTGATTAAGTTTTTTATTCATACAAATAATCCAACTAAAGATTCTTTGTATAAAAACTTAATCAACGTGTTTGTGGATAACGTAACCCTAACTGTGGAAATTGATGGAGAGGCAGACGGAATCCCAGGAGTTCAAAATTTAATTGTTCAGAATGATCAGGCCTTATTAGATCCAAAAAAGCCATTGCCGATTTTCGGAAATCAACCCCATCTAGGTAGTAAGTTTTATATAGGTTCAAAGGAAATATTTCAAAAGAAGTTAGACTATGTCAATCTTAAATTTCAATGGGTAGGTTTACCAGATGACTCCGAAGGCTTTAAAGAATACTATAAATATTACAATGTTACCGGATCTGCAACTACCACTTCACAAGAGCGCCATAATCATGATTACTATCTGAAATTAGAAACTTTGAGAAAGAAGGAATGGAAAACTATTACTCCTTCCACTCAACTTTTTACGGATGCTTTCGGTAATAATATTTATGATACGCAATTGCCTCAGGATGGTACTAAAAGTAAATTGTCTTCCTCGAGTACTGAATTGAACTCCATAGACAGATTTACGGAGATCGAGGATTTCGAGGAGTATAATTCGAACCTTACCAAGGGGTTTATGCGAATGACGTTACAAGGAGTAGATTTTGGACATTCAGATTTTCAAAATGCCTATGCTTTTCATGCGATTAAAATGGCAGGTTTTCCAAATGATGGATGGGTGTTGCCCAATCCGCCTTACGTTCCATCTATTGAGGAACTTTCGATTTATTATAAGTCGTCCATCTCCTTTAACTTAAACTCCAAGACGAACGCTACTGAAGATGAGAACATAGTAGAACAGTTTTTTCATCTGGAGCCCTTCGGAAATTACGAGGTAGAAAAAACCGATCCGTCGAACACTCTTCTACCGACCATAAAAGCTGAAGGAACCTTGTTTCTTGGAATTCAAGATTTAGTGCCTCCTCAAAATTTGTCGCTGCTCATACAAGTGGCTGAGGGAAGTGCCAACCCTAAAAAGAGCAAGCAAAATGTTATTTGGCATTATTTGGTGGATAATAAATGGGAACCTTTCAAAAAGGATAGCCTTTTGAGCGATTCTACTAATGGATTGCTTACTTCTGGTATAATTACCTTGGCCACGCCCAGAGAGATGTCTTCAGACAACTCTAGAATGAATCCTGCTTATTATTGGATAAAGGCAACTGTAGAGAATGATTCTGATGCCGTATGTGATATTATTGATATTAGAGCCCAAGCGATCAGTGCTTCATTTGTAGACAATGGGAACGATCCAAAGTTCTTAGAGAATGCCTTGGAGTCTGGGACCATTTCGAAACTTGTAAACGCAAATGCTTCCGTTAAAAAACTAGAGCAGCCTTATGCCTCTTCCGATGGAAAACCACCTGAAAAAGAAAAAGCCTTTTATACACGAGTTAGCGAACGGTTAAGACATAAAAATCGAGCAATCACTATTTGGGATTATGAACATTTGGTGTTGGAGAAATTTCCGAAAGTATATAAAGCAAAATGTATTAACCACACAAAATTTGACGGTACTATTACTAATTATAGTGAGACCGCACCAGGGAACGTTTGTTTGGTGATAATTGCCAATGTTCAAAATAAAAATGCGGTAGATCCTTTACGTCCGTTAGCGAGTTTGGATCAATTGAGTGAAATAGATTCTTTTTTAGATGAAATTAAGCCGCCGTGTGCAACCCTTCATGTTAAAAACCCCATTTACGAGGAGATCAAGGTAGATTTTAAAGTGAAGTTTAGAGAGAATGTAGATGCCGGATATCACTTGACCAAGTTAAAACAGGAGATCAAATTCTTCCTTTCTCCATGGGCTTCAGATTGTGCAACCGATATTGTTTTTGGCGGTAGAATCCACAAATCGGTGATTTTGAATTTCGTTGAAGAACGGTCTTACGTGGATTATGTTACCTGTTTTAAGATGTTTCATATTGTAAAAGAAGATCCAAATAACAAACCCAATAAAGACGTGGACGAGGCGATAGCATTGACTTCTGTATCCATAATTGGCTCCGCAAACACCCATGAGATAGAAGAAATTTCTGCCAGTGTTTCAGATCAATGCCAATGCGAGGATAATGTGATAAAAGACACCAAAGAATTGACTTCAATTGATAATTGCTAAAATACGTTTAAATGAGTGAATCTTTAACCATATCGAAACAACTACCTGCCCTAACCAGCATGCAATACGAAACATTGCGAGATGTGGGTATTGAACGTATTCAAGAACTCGCAGGTAAATTGTGGACAGACTATAATACACATGATCCAGGTATTACTATGCTGGAAATATTAAGTTACGTGCTCACCGATATCGGTCGAAGAATTAATTATGATATCAAGGATATTCTTGCACAAAAACTTAGTGACCCAAATTATTACGACATTAAAAATTTCTACACCGCTTGTGAAATATTACCCGTATGTCCGGTTACGTTTAACGACTTTAGAGAGGTTATTATCGATGTGGAAATTGTAGATGATAGTGGGGAAGAAACTCAGTATTACGGAGTAAAAAATGCATGGATTAATAAATCTCCAGATGCCGAACATGCCATTTTCGTGGATCATAAAAATAGTAAATTGAGTCTATCACCTATTGAAGATGTTACAGAACAAGACCAATTCTACGTAAAGACATTGTACGATGTTTTATTAGAGTTCAACAAGAATGAAATTTATGGGGACCTCAATGAAAATAATATAGAAGGAGAGTTTATACTTTACGATTTTCCGCCGCAACAGAGCTTAGTCGGCCTAAAAATGGGAGTAATCATTACTTTTCCAAATTGGGATGATCCTATTGATTGGGATAGTTATGATCATGTTCGACAGTCTGTTGGATCTGTGAAGATTAAGTTTTTAAACGAAATCGACGGACTCGAATTTAGCTACCAAGTTAGGAACGACATGAGAGTTGTCTTAGGCGAGGATTCTGGAAGCTTGACACCTGCTATTTTGGCTGCTTTGAGCGATCGTTTTAATGATTTTCTTTACAATCCTATGGAAGGCTTAATAGTAGCCTACGTAGAAAAAATTGGTATTATTCATCAAATAGTAGATGAGGTTAATATACGATTACACCAAAATAGAAGTTTGTGTGATGATTTCTTTCGATTCAATGCTTTGAAAGTGGAGGAAATAATACTCTGTACCGATATCGAACTAAACAATCTGGCCGATGTAGAAGAAACCGAAGCGGCTATTTTTCACGCTATTTCTAATTTCCTTTCTCCTACCGTTTATTTCTACACCTTGGACGAAATGCTCAACAAATGTGCGGTAGAAAACACCTATACTATTGCCGCTATTCGTACAGGTGAAAAAGTAATTACCATTTCTTCAAAGTTAAAGGAGGATGTTGGAAGCGAGGATACAGTATCGCTTATGGGTGACGATTTCATTAAAGGTGAATACACCGTTGTTTGTGTAAAGGGAAATGAACTAAATCCCAATTTTACAGATATTTATGTGGAGGAAGAAATAGCGTCCGATCAATTTTCGGAAGGTGCTGTTCTATTTGTTGGTAGAATTGACGATAATCTTTGTCGGACCGTTGATGAGGTTTTCGAGGGCCCTAAATTAACTCATGGTTTTATTGATGAAACCGAATTAGAGGCCGCGCAGTTAACTAAAGTAATCCATGTTTCAGATTTAATCCGGATTATCATGGATATTGAAGGTGTTCTTGCGGTTAAAAACATACAGATTGCCAATAGACCTCTTGATAATGACCTCGGGATAACCGAGAAAAGCGTTAAATGGTGCCTAGAATTGGCATGGGAACACAACTATGTCCCTAGGTTAAATTTAGACGATTCCAAAATTACGTATTACAAAGAACAACTACCTTTTATTGCAAATGATGTGGATGTGAAGTCATTTTTAAATGAATTGGAAGCCACCGAGAGACCACAAAAGATACATTACCCCAAAATGGACATTGATGCGCCAATGGGTACTTTCAAGGATATTGACAATTATGTTTCGCTTCAAGAAGATTTTCCAGATATCTACGGAGTCGGTTCTTCTGGCATTCCAGACCTGTCTTCTTTTGAAGGATTGAAGAAAGAGGAACGAAAAGGAAAAGTGAAGCAACACAAAGCGTTTCTAACGTTTTTTGATCAGCTAATCGCAAATGAGTTGGCGCAGCTAGACAAGGTGAAAGATCTGTTTTCCATGAACGGCGAAAAAAATGAATTTGGTGAATATACCATAGATCACACTTATTTTGCAAAGCCTTTGTACGACGTTATTCCGAATGGAACCGACTTATACGTGGATCAGGCCGGGCATTTGGCAAGTCTCCAGGAAATAGTAGAAAGTGAAGCTCTTTACATCGAACGGCGAAACAAATTTCTGGATCATCTACTTGGCAGGTTTGCAGAGACATTTACAGATTACGCCATTTTAGCGCATAAAATAGATAAGGACAAAGCAGGAAGAGATTTGATTGAAGATAAACTTCAGTTTTTAAACAGATATCCAGCGATTAGTTCAGAAAGAGGAAAAGGATTTAATTATTTACAACAGTGCTATCAGTGGCATGTTGAAAATGTTTCAGGAGTAGAACAACGCGCTTCATTTATAACCGGTATAGCAGAACGAGAAATAGATGCACTCAATTTCAGTAAAAATTTCAGAATAAATCCAGCTGCCACTACTTTCAAAATACGAAATGATGCTAATGTTTCATTGCTAAGTCAAAACGAAAGTTTAGATGGCGAGCACGAAATAAAGGAACTGTTTGAGAAAATAATAATGACAGGCCTGTGCCGAAGCAATTATGAAATTATAGAAGACGCTGGAACATTTGCATTTCAATTAATGTGCGAAGAATCAATTCTTGGGGTAAGTGCGAAAAAGGACTACACCTCTGGCGCGGATGGAGGAGATGCTGATATGGCCATACACGAATTGATAGCTGTTTTAAAACGAGAACATTTTGAAAATCATGAATCGAACCGAAAAAATTTAGCATGTCCTTTTGATAACTATATGAAGTATACCCTTAGTACAGACCTCACACCAGTTGCGCCCGATCTACCTACGTATACATTGGATTACTCTATTTATGCGAAAGCTTTTCAGTACACCAATCCTTTTAAATTATTAACAGGGAGCATCACGGAAGAAGTGGTGTTGGAAGAAACCGAAACCTTGCCTTTAACCGAAGCACAGGTGAGAAGAAAAGGGGAAGCTCGAGTATCAAAACTGCTTTGGGAAATTGTGATGAGTGCTGCAGACAGGCGATTGTATATTATGGATGAAGGACTTGTGCCTTATCGCTTTCAACTATGCAGTAAAAAGGGAGTTGTTTTGGGAGCTAGCGTTGCTCAGGATTTTAATAATACGTTGGCCAACCAGATTGATACCAGTTCCTTTAATACACTGCAAATAGTAGATTCTACGGCGAACGATGGTGTCTATACCATAAATACCGCAGTGGCAAAGGGGCCTTCCATAGAAATTAAGTTGAGTGCTCCACTGCCTTCAAACATATTTGATGGAAAAGCGATTTGGGAAGAACTATTTAGTATTGAAGAGATCGATGTAGAGAAGCGCTCCTTAAAGGCTACTACAGACATCAGCGCTAATTTTATGGTGGGAGATGTTTTTGAGATAAGAAACGCTACAAGTAACGATGGAGTGTATACCATAAGATCTATAAATAATGATGCAGGAAAGACTGTTTTAAAATTTTGGGAACCGATTCCTACGGATGATGTGGATGGAGATGTAGTTGACCAACATGTTTTTGAAATGACCAGTATTGTTAATGACAAATTAACTATAAAGGGAGGGGAAGATGAAAAGGCGATTCAGAAATTCATCGAATTTATTAAGAGGGTGTTCTTCAAACACGAAGGGATGCATCTAATTGAACATACGCTTTTACGGCCAAGAATAAATGAAGAGTTATTTGTGAAAATAGTACCTCAATACTTAGTGCCTTTAGACGGCAGTTTAGCACAGCTATTATTTCCCAAACGGACCATAATAACAAGTGCAAACCCTGTTAGCAATACCTTCCTTGTGGAGGATAATATTAAAACAGAGGTCGCAGGGGATGCCATTTTTATTGAAGGAGGGATCTATGATGGAATGGAGTTTCAAATTGAAAAAATAACTACACAAGGGGGGAAATCGAAAATAAAGGTGAAGGAAGATATCGAATTTAAGCTCCCACAACCCTCTATTGAAAATGGTCGGATACGTTATACCAGCGAAACCGATATAGCCAAGGTGAAACCATTGTCTAATACCATTACTATTGAGAACGATGCTGTTAAAGATTTGATAGATGGAGATATTGTGACAGTTGTAAACCCAGATAAAGAAAACAATAACGGTCAATTCATGGTGGGTGAGGTAGCGAATTCGGAAACGGAATACAATGTAAGATTGATTTCAAAATTACAGTGGGTTCAGGACAAGTTACTTCCCGTGCATTTGGATCAAGACTGCGAAACCTGTCAAATAAGTGATGTCTATTCCTGTATTGCTACGGTTATTCTCCCATATTGGGCAGATCGATTCATCAATATTGATTTTAGAAAGTTCATTGAGAAAACTATCCGCCTTGAAACACCAGCTCATGTAATGCTAAATATTTGTTGGATTAATTGTGAGCAAATAGAAGTTTTTGAAAGAACCTATAAAAATTGGTTGTTAGAGATCAATAAGACCGTTTGGAATAAACCAGCCTTGTCGTTGGCTTTAAATGAATTTATAGATGCGCTTACTGCGAGTCGAAATATATACCCGGTGGGAACCTTACACAGCTGTGATGACGATGAATCACTTGAAGGAGCCATCATTTTAAATAATTCCGTTTTAGGAACCTAAAAATAATATTATGAGTATTCTAGTAAACAATTACCCTATTTTCGAAGATAATCAGGTACTCAATAGTGACCAGCTTAACCAGTTAATTAAATATCTTGATCAACAAGAACGTTTAACACGTTCTTGCTTAATTGGGATGGGAATTGCCTGTGGATTAGAGTTGGATATTGTTCAAGGTAATAAACCTGCCGTTGTAATTCACGAAGGACTTGGAGTTAGTTCGGAAGGGTTTTTAATAAAACTCTGTCCAGAAAGCACTGCTTGTGTAACGGTACAATATAGAGACTATAAATTACCGGAGGGAACCGTATATACTCCATTTCAGGACAATAAACTCAATCAAGATGTAACACTTTTTGAACTACTGACCGACAAGTTTGAGTCGGATGCAGATGAGACTATAGAACCGCTTACCAGTCAATTTTTAAGTGACAAAGTGGTGGTCTTATTCTTAGAATGTTTGGATAAAGATTTGAAATCTTGTTTAGGGAAAAGTTGTGATGAACTTGGAATAGATCGAATATTCACATTGCGAAAATTATTGATATCTAGAGATGACTTAGACAAGGTGAATCTTCGCAGTAATGGCGGTCGACAAGATGATTTGTTTCTGGAAAAATTTAAACTGAAGGATATTAGTCTCCCAAGGGTATTGCTCAAAGAGATAAACACGGTTCACTACTTGCCTTTTGCATATAAATATGTGGAGGCCATTAATTTCATTTATCATCCTCTTAGAGAACTTCTAGAGTTATCGTACAAAACATATGAACCCATATTAAATAATGTATATGGTGGTAATCCATTCGAAGGCCCTGTGATCAAGAATGCTTTTGAGATGTTTGACAAATATTTGAGTGGTGGATTGGTAGAACCTACATGGTTGGGAGTTCAATATGTTTACGACTTTTTTAAAGATCTTATTTTGGCCTACCAAGAGTTTAAGGAATGTGCCTACGATCTTATGATCCAATGCTGTCCAGATATGTCTAGATTCCCCAGACACCTCATGTTGGGGAGAACCTTCAATGTGGAGAATGAACGGTGTGAAATTGATAAATACAGACATAGCTTTACCCAACCCTCCATTTACAATCATCAAAAGTATTTATTAGCAAAGACACTTTCTTTACATAAGCGAATAGTCTTGATGCTTGAGAAATTTTCATTCGAACGGCTACAGCACGCTCAAAAGACAGAAAAAAAATTAACTCCAAGTTGCGAGAAGAAATCACTTTTATCGCATAGAAGTATTCCCTTTTATTACGATTCAAAAAGTGAAAGTGAATTTAGTGAGTTGAATAGTCTCGAATTCGAATGGAATTATGAACGGACATACAAACAATGCCAAGTTCAAGAGGAAAAAAGCGAAGCACTCAATTTGTCTTACGACAATAATACAATGAATGGGACTATCATTTCACCCTTAACAACTCCCTTGCACTTTGACATAGATCAACTCAACTTTTTGCGTATTGAAGGTTTTCAACAGAAACAATTGAAAGAGGCATTGCCTACATTGATGGAAGTAAAAAACGGAGCCAATTTAGACTTTGATGTACAGGTTACGTACTTCGGACAACAGTTAAATGAAAGTCAAAGACCAGATTGCCTGTTTAGCGAATTACAGCCAGATTATGAAATTTGGAGAAACAAATTTCTTTATATGCTGGTGGGGATTGGGAAACTAGTCGATATCTCTAGGTTTGCCGTTAGTGATGAATCAAAAATCACCGGTTTAACAAATCAGAAAACCGAATCTAACACCGAGAGTAAATCTGTTTATTCTGGAGTCTTAAATAACCTAAAGACGAAAGTAACCAGCGATAATTGGTCCATGGCAACCGATGAGATTTTATTTAAAACTTCTTCGTTAAATATGCGAGAATGGACCCAAGGAAAATCGGGTGCCTTTCGATCCAATAGTCGTTCATCGGGTAGATCCGAAATTAGCGAGCTTTTTGTTGAGTTAAGACAATGCTTGATAGATCTTAGGAAGGAGATGCCAGAAGATTTTCGGTATTTCCAGTTTGAGAAGTGGTTAGAGAAGTATAAATGCCCTTTAAAAATTGCAGTAGAAGCTTTCAAACTTGCAAGCGAACAGTTTGATCGCTCTCAAATAACTATTCAGCTAAACACCTATTTTTCTTTATTCTGTCAGTTGCACTCTTTATTGAGAAACTTAGCAATTCATCCTTACATAGAAATCGGAATTTTAAAGAACAATATAAAGGCCAAAATTGACGATTATAATCGGTCTTATGAATTCACGAACTTCATGACAGAAAATCCTGGTTTAGTGCATAAAGCTGGAACCGAACAGGGACAGACCTTCGTGCTTTTATGCCAAGCAGATTACACTGAGGAATACCTAAAGGAAATGATTCCGAGAGCTCAGAAATACCTAGAAGAAAATAAAGTAGATCCTTCGGTTATTGAACAGCTCGGAAAGATAGAAATAGAGTTTGGTGCCGTGTTAGGGGATTTTAATATTCCTCATCTTTGTTGTGACCCTTGCAGTAGCATCGAAACCAAGGTAGCAGAATTAAACCCTATAGCTACTCCAATTGTCGAAACTGTACCCATTTCTCAGTTCGATGCTGATGGAGATGGTGAATTAGATAGCTTTACATATGGTTTGGTCAAGGAGATATTGCTCCATGAGGTATATGAAATCGAAAGATACCATGTTCGCTTTACTGGTCAGGCGCCAAAATTTGGTACTGCTACAATTGAGTATAGTCCATCCGATTTAAATGAAGAAGTATTGGTGCCTTATTTACAGTACAAGGCGGATGTTGTGGCTGTGATAGCTGCAGGAACTGATGCTGGATATCTCATAGATGAATTTGGATACGAAATTGAGCACGCTAAAACAGGCGAAATATTGGATAGCTCGTCTATTACCATACTAGTTCCAAATATTGAAAGCGATGTTCAAGTTGGAAAGGTGGGAGTGCGAGGTCGAGTGATTACTTTCGACGACAATGAAGAAGTTCCAATTGTAGGAGCGAAAATTCAATTTGATAAGTTTCCCGATCTAAGTGCAACATCCACAGGTACTGGAGATTTTTCTATCACTACGGTATCTACCGTTCTTCCAAATGACACCTATAATGTAACCGTCGTGGCGAATCAATTTATTCCAAAAACCACTTTAATTACGATAAAAAATGATATCCCTTTTATTACGGTACAGTTAGTTCCTTTTACAGTGGGAATTCCAATTTTCACGGATTTCTTAGTTGCAACTGGAGAAGATGTCAATTCTGAAAAGTCGCTGGCGATTATTAAGGAATTACAGACAGCCGATCTAGAGAATAAAAAGATAATGAAGTCACTTATTGAGAAAGACGGAGACCGCCAATCTGAATTGATAAAGGCGGAAAAGACAATTTCTCTTCTTACTACCGATTCTACACTTTCACCAAAAGAAATAAGTGCCATTTTCACAAAGAACAGAGATGCGTTGCTTATAGAAATTGGTAAGTCGAAAGGAGAGGCTAAAAAGCTAAAAACAAAAGGGCTAGCAACTTTAACCACTTCCTTTATGGATCGTTTAGCCCTTACGGAGCCAAAACAGTTAAGTGCGATAAGTAAAAAGACCTTAAACGAAACGGGTAAATTGTTTAAGGAAAATAAGATCAATGTTAAAACGAGTGTTAACAAATGGACCTCAGCGAAAGAAAAAGTACTAGGCGCTAAAAATGTAAATAGATTGAATACTAATTTGAAATTATAATAATTGATAGCTTCTTCAAAACATATAGTAAAGCAGCAAATACTGGATCTAACCGTTTCAAATATGGTAGATGAAGCCGAAGTGAGTTCTATATTCAGCAACGTTTATAAAAACACGATTGAATCCATTATCGATGAAGTTTGTCTAGAACTTATTCCGCAACATCAAGTTGTCCGAATCGATTCTTTAGAATTGGATTTAGGAAATATAAAATTAGATAAGGTTCACGTTGATTTCCCTAGAGCAATTAAGCACGCTATTAAAGAAGAAGTCTATAGGCATATTAGAGACGGCAAAGTCCAATCTTGGATAAAACCTTCAGAACTAGAACAACAGAAAGAAGCAGAGGATGCGAAGATTCTTGATGATGATTTGTGGAAACCAGAGAACCAAGACCCAAACAACTATCTCAAGAGTAGGGAAGAAACTTTATTACATTATTTAAAGACAGGGTTAACTCCATGGCATTATCAAGGAGGTCTATCCAAACTGAAGGAAGGATTTTCTAGCGATTTACCCTTGGCTCGAACTATTTTTCTGGAACATTTGAGTAATTATTCTGAAATATTAAGAGCCACACAGTTTTTTGAAGTTGAAATAATAGAAGTCCTACTATTAGAGAGGTATGCTGAAAAGAAGAATAATCCTTTAAACGATTTTGGACTTGTTAAAAGCCTCTTGCATCAATTTTCAAAGTTGTCTAATAAGCAACTGTCAATGCAGGCCCAAATCCTTGAAAAGGCTCTAGCTCCTAAAAAGGAGTTATTTCTAGTTAGTATGGCTCAACTTCTTAGTGGTAAACGGCCTTCTAATTTTTCTGAAGTTATTGGTGCTTGGCCTCAGAGATTTCAGAACCAAATAGAGAATTTGTTTCAAAAAGAGATCGTTTTGTCGATGGTAAAATGTACTTCAGAAGAAAAAAAGCAACTCCAAAGAATTTTAAAAGAAACCAAAAATAGGACATTAGATACCGAAAAAAGCAACACTGCTAAAGCGAAAACGGCCGAGAATGTCACTATATCTAGTCCATTAGAACAAATGAGCGTTGGTGAAAGTTTAGCGGTCAATAATGCCGGTTTAATTCTGGTGTGGCCTTATTTACAAGCCTTTTTTACTGGATTGAATTTGATGCAAGACCGTGCGTTTATAGACGATGCAATGTCTGCAAAAGCAGTACACTTATTACACTACCTGGTTTTTAAATCTGAAGCTGGGGACGAAACAATGTGGGTGCTAAATAAATTATTATGCGGACTTACCGAATCTGAGTTTATCCCCCAGTATGTAGAACTTTCTTCGGAAGAGATGAACGAATGTGAAAATTTACTCGCCGCGGTGGTTGAAAATTGGCCTGTTCTAAAAAACACAAGTCCCGATAGTCTGAGGAATACGTTTTTAAAACGGAATGGGCTGCTAGTTAGAAATGAAAGCGGCTGGCTTTTGAAAGTTGAACGTCAATCTTTTGATATCCTTATAGACCGATTAAATTGGACTATTTCGACTGTGAAATTGCCTTGGAATAACTTTATGATACAGACAGAATGGTAACGTATAAAATAGAACTGAACGCCATCGATATTGGTAATGAACTTAATTGGCTTCGGCAAATTCTTATGACTCGCTCAAAGTTAAATGCCAATGAAGAAAGCCCTTTTGAGGATGTGTTCGATATTGAGCCTCCCAATATTACCGAAAGCGAATCTGGCTACGCACATCTCGTGAAAGCTAATAATTTCGGTTTTGTGGAGCGTTTTATATTGATCCTTTCCGCAGTACCCTATATAAAACCGGAGCTTTTAGACGTGTTTATTCAGAAAAATCAGACTACTCATCAACTATTTACAGAGTTTGGAGGAAAGGTAAGCGACCAGCATTTAGGCTTTTTGCCTACTGGAGAAACGGTCATGTTTATTTTGGCAGCAAATAACCTTGCAAGGCGTTTTGCACTTATAAAACCGTTTGAAGGAGATCACCCTTTTGCGAAAAAACAGATGCTATGGTTGGCTCAGGTCTCTGGACACGCTAGTTTTTTGAATGGACAGATTTGCCTCTCTCAGGAAGTGTTGGATATGATCACTACAGGAGAAATAAAAAAGCCAACTTTTAGCACAGAGTTTCCTGCACGTCTCTTGGAAACAAATATGAATTGGAATGATTTGGTGTTAGATCATAACACGTTAGTACAACTCAAAGAAATTGAAATTTGGTTAAATCATCATGATCAATTGATGGATGATTGGCAAATGAAGTCTAAACTAAAACCAGGATATAAAACTCTGTTTTACGGTCCTCCAGGAACAGGGAAGACCTTGACGGCTACGCTACTTGCTAAAAAAGTTGGTTTGGATGTATATCGAATTGATTTATCTCAGACCGTTTCAAAGTATATTGGAGAAACGGAAAAAAATCTTGCCAAGGTTTTTGATAAAGCGGAAAGTAAGAATTGGATTTTGTTTTTTGATGAAGCCGATGCACTATTTGGTAAACGAACAGCTACCAAGGATGCCCACGACCGACATGCGAATCAGCAAGTTTCATATTTACTTCAGCGCATAGAAGAATACAACGGGATGGTTATTCTAGCCTCCAATTTGAAAAGTAACATAGATGATGCGTTTTTGCGCAGATTCCAGACCATTGTTCGTTTTCCGGTTCCGTCGCCAAGAGAGCGATATGTGATATGGCAAAAAGCTTTTTCTGAAAAGTGCACGTTTGCAGGAGATATTGATCTGTTAGCCATAGCAGATAATTATGAATTGGCAGGTGGCTCAATTATTAATGCTGTTCAATACGCATCGCTGATGGCATTAGACAGAGAGAGTTCTGAAATAAGAATGAGCGATATTTTAAAAGGGGTGAAAAGGGAATATCATAAAAGTGGGAGAACTATTTAAATATAATTAATTACACAACTATGGGGTCGCGGGCATTTTTAGAAGGAAATAGGAAATCAATTGCACAACCAAAATTGACGATTGGAAAGCCTAACGACAAATACGAACAGGAAGCAGATCGTATTGCGGATCAAGTAGTTCAGAAATCGTCCAATAATTCGGAGCCAATTCAACGAAGCTGTGACGATTGTAAAGATGAGTCCTTACAAATGAAACCGCTATTAAAGACTGGATCCACACCAATTATGAGGAAACAATCCGTCGTTGAAGAAGATGAAAATAGCACTTCCATTGACGATGCTCTAGCATCTGTAAGCGGAATGGGAGAGAAGCTTGATTCTAAAACGAAGGACTCGATGTCTAGACATTTAGGTTCCGATTTTTCCAATGTAAGGGTACATACAAATACGGATGCAGCTCAACTAAATAATCAAATACAAGCAAAGGCTTTTACTACGGGTACCGATATATATTTTAATAGAAATGAATACAACCCTACTAGTGCTGAAGGAAAACGTTTACTAGCTCATGAGTTAACTCATATAGTGCAGCAACAGGGGAGTCGACAACCCATGCTTCAAAAACAAGAGGCACCGAGCAAAGAAGTGAAAAAGGAAAAGGTTGCCAAAGCAACAGTGGCCGATGTGGAAAGCTACTTAAGTAATCCGAAGTTAGAAACAAATGCTGGACTTCAGGCGGCTATTATGTTTATGCAAGACCGCTATAAACCTCATGTGAAATTTAGTGATCTAGTGTTTAAGAAGCTTGATGAAAAAGATCAGAAGTCCTATTTAGGGGGAAGTTTAGGTGCTATTCATGGAAAATCGTCTTGGGAAGGTGGAAAGCCAACAATATGGCTCCCGCAAGACTTATTGGATATTGCTAAGGAGCGAAATTCCAAAATTAAGGCTACTTTGAAAGTAGGTAAAGAGGGGAAGGTTCATGAATTGATCAGAACGGTAGGTCATGAAATGCATCACCTATGGCGTGAAAAGAAAAAACACGATGGAAATCCAATTCAGCCTGTTTATGAAAAAGAAGCCAGTGATCGTTTACAAAAAGTACGAGATAATTGGTTAAGGGATATTAAGCCTAACAAAGGAAGATTTGCCAATAATACTCGAAAACGATTAGAAATTCCTCAGGATAAGAAAATAGATAAGTGGACCGACATCGATAAGAATATTAGAGAGAAGATAGAAGCCGATGCCACCGATACCGACTATATCAGCGGACTTTATCAGAGAAGTGCTTATCTAGTGGAAGAAATCTACACCAAGATCGAAGAACTCTCCTACGTTCGCATTCAGCAAAGACATGAAACAGTAAGTAAGGATCAGCCTTCTAAGTCTGCAGTAAATGAGCTATGCCGTTTAGTGTATGTTCTGAATAATAGACTCGATGGGATGGCAGGGCCTAAAAACCTAATTACACCTAAGTTACTAAAAGATACACGGATCGAAATGGTAAAGTATTTACGTAAGCGCTATCCACACCCATCATTAAAAGGAAAAGACGCATATGAAGTCATTTTTTACCTAACCTCTCTAAGGGGGCCTGTTCCGCCAATATACAGTAACGGTAAGTTGATTTCATTTAAACCACCAGGATCCAATCCACCATAAAATTATACTTAAAGCAATGTATTCTATTGAAATTCCATATAAAGTCCAACCCAAACTTAAAACTGGTCAACCCAATGACCAGTGTAAGAAGGAAGTGGGGGAAGGTGTTGATCAGGTGATGGGAATACCAACATCAAAAACTGCATCTTTTCAAAGAAAATACGACGCATATGGAACGGAACAATTACAAATGAATAGTTTCCAAGATGATATTGCGCCCATATCACAGAAGCAACTTGCTACGTCTGATTTAGTTCAGATGCAGGGTCAGGCATCTAAAACGGCTTCTTCTAGCAATAGTTCGACGCCTGTAGTAGATCGGATAGACGTAATTAAAAGTTCGGGAGGCTTTAGCGGTTTTCCTGTTGTTAAAGGGGTAGATCTCAATAAACCGGGCAAGTATAATTTAACTACAGGGGAGGGAAGTGTTATGAATATTCATCAAATTGCCTTTCATTTAAGTCAAGGATCTCCAAATGACGTCAAGCTATTGAGGTGTGTTGACCGTGTTGGACGAGCTGGAGACAAAGCTATACATAAGACTTCTCTCGATGGCCCTAGTCTTCCAACGGTAGTACGTTCAGGAAAGAATATTGTAGTCGCAGATAGTCCTGGCTATAGAGGAACTAAAAAGAAGGATAAAGAAAAGCCCTTCCCTGTGAGTTATATCGCGAATTTTAAATTGTATGCCTACGATATGGTTACGAAAAAGGTTTTGGCATCGGTGGACTATGTTGTTGTCATTCTAAAAAATAAGCGAAGTCAGGCTTCTCCTGTCAATCGCATTGGGGCGATAGAAAAGAAATTTGGACCGAGGAAGATAGATCGTAAAATGTGTAAATAACTAATTGAAATGTTTGTAAAGACGTCAAGAAATATCATCCAACCAAAATTGACCATAGGTCAACCAAACGACCGTTTTGAGCAAGAAGCAGATGCCGTTGCCGATGAGGTGATGAAAATGCCCTCTTCTCAAATTGAGCCTATTCAGCGTAAATGTGATCATTGTGAAGAGGAAGAATTGCAGATGAAGGCTTTGACTCCAATAATGAGTCCAATTCTCCAGAAACAAGAGGAAGAAGAGGAAGTACTTCAAATGAAGGGAAAAAGCCATGAAACTACTCCTATAAATAACTTGGAGTCGTCTCTTCAGCAAAGCAAAGGAAGCGGCCAAAGCTTAGACATTTCAACGCAATCATTTATGAGCAGAAGCATAGGCGCAGACTTTTCAAACATAAAGATTCATACAGATGGTAGGGCAATTCAGATGAATCAACATTTAAATGCTAGAGCATTTGCCAACGGCAATGATATTTATTTTAATCAAGGACAGTATAGTCCGCATAGTTCAAAAGGAAAGCACCTACTAGCACACGAATTGACGCACACAATTCAGCAAAAAGGTGTGCGTCGAAAAATGATTCAAAAAGGTGATTTCGATGTGGATAACCTTCCGCCGAATGCCTCTTCCATGCCCAATAGAATTTTCTTTCTAAGAGGAAGACGATCAATACCTGCTTCAGAACAGGGTAAATTAAATGCTTTTCGAGGTTCTGGCACAAACCTTACTTTAAAAGGGTTTTCCAGCGAAGAAGGGTCTGACAGAGGTAATATCAATGTGATTAACGGAAGGATTAGTTCGGTCGCTACTGCTTTAAGTGGTGTTGGTCATACAGGAAGTATTACACGAAATGTGGATGTCGCTGCTGGTGCTGGAAATATTGAATATCAACGAATGCGATCTGTTGAAATTATTCCAGCTGGTTCAACGTCAAATGTTCCTACTTCGGTATCTGTTGTACCTTGCAACGATCCACTGGCCGGAGGAGCTAATTATCCCAATGCTTGGACCTTGGCAGAAAAGGAAGCACAACGATTAATTACCAACGGTAAGTCAAAGTTGACAGGAAGCCGATCTGCTACTACAAATGCAGCTTTAACACGGTTTTTTGGCAGTGCGACTAATGGTAGAGCATCATTGGTTTCAAGTAAGCTTACTCAGATAAGTGGTCAAGTGACGCAATATTTAAGTGCTGGCAATCACCAATGCGTTAACCAATGCAGTGGCAGTACTGCGAGTAATATTGGAACAGGAGCCAGTGCAATGCTTACATTATGCCCTACGTTTTTTGGAAGCTCCTTACTGGAGCGAGGTGCAACAACTGTGCATGAAGCAGTCCATGGTACTACAGGTATTAGTGGACGTGATATTGCCTACCGACATCATCGTTTAATCGAGTATTTAGGGCAGGCTCAATCTATACAAAACCCAGACTCGTATCGTTTATTTTTGCTAACTGTAGACGGTCATAGCCCTTCTGTGGGTCCGTCAAGACCCGACACTACACATGGGATGTCTTCAGCAGAAGAAAATACAGCTAAGAAAGCGTTGGCCTGGTTAGAAATGTATTTAACGGGAACGTATCAACAAACAAATACGCTTTATGATCGCGCACACGGACATCGCACGGCTGGAACAAGAACTTGGCCATTAGGATTTTATCGTAATATGATGACTTCGGCAGCAACTCATTTTGGGGTAACTTCCCCTCCTACGGTTCCAACTACAGAGACGGATCAAGTAAAATTAGCCGCTGTATTTCATAGATACAGAACAATGCGAAATATATTCTGGAGCCCTGTAAGTATTACAAAAGGTTTAACCAATGCTTGGACTTCAGGTCCGGGTAATAGTGTGGAGGTGGATGCAAGTTTCTTTGCGCTTAGTTCGCTCAATCAAGTTCTAAAGTTAATGGAACTGCTAGTAACTGCGATGCCGGATATAAGCGCATCACTGGAACCTCACTATGTTACTTATATGAACGATGTGCGCACATTACTTTCGCGACCAGCACCACCGCCATAATAGAAACGATGAAAAAAATAGTATTATTACCCCTAATATTGGTTTTTACGGGTAGTTGCATTGCGCTAATAAGTGATTCTAAAAGTATGAGAAAGAGCATTTTTTTAAGAGATATTCATAAGGGTACGTCTCAATATTTGTATAAACAGATTACTATGGATGAAAATAGTTTGATTGTTGAAGAGATTACATTCGACCATTTGGGAGATATCGAATATATAATTGCCTATAACTATAAAAATGACAAATTGGATACGGAAATTCATAAGGATGGGGATAAGAATATTGTTTTGAAAAAAATGTATTACTACCGAAATAGTGGTAAGCTAGATAAAATAGTGAATGAAGGTTTGTGGTCTTCTACTTTTGAATACGAATATTTGGAAAACGGTGGATATAATGAGATAGTTTTTTCGGAACAAAACAAGCAATTTCAGCGTCATTTTAGTTCAAATGGTACTTTATTATGGGAATACAACTTCAAAAATGGTTTTAGAAATGACTATAAATATGACGATTCTTGGAATGTTGTAGAAATTCGTGAAGAACATGGAGAAGGATCAACTGTGATTAGGCATCAAAATAAGTATGACGCAAAGGGGCGCCTTATAGAGGTTTTGATTAACGAAAAACCATCGTCTGCATTTATTTATGAGAATGGCCGTTTAAAAAAGGAAGTGAGTTATGGTATTGATGGTCGGCCAATGTCCGAAATGACCTATAATTATGATTAAGAAATGAGTGTTTAATTAAATAATATTCTGCAACTAATAGAAAGCTTCATTCAAATCACATACTTCGCTTGGCCATAAAATGTCTAGTGTTACTCGCTATTTTAAATGGCTTTTAAAGCGTTGTATTACTTGCAGAACTTAGTTTTAACGAGCCAGAAATAAACTGCAATAGTTAAGCGAATGAAGATATCTATTTGAGCAAAACTAAAATGATATTCGACAAAACCCAGTTAAGTAAAATCCAACCAAAACTCAAAATAGGTCAACCCAAGGACCGTTATGAGCAGGAAGCAGATGCCGTTGCCGATCAGGTAATGAAAATGCCCGCTTCTCAAATTGAGCCTATCCAGCGTAAATGTGATCACTGTGAGGAAGAACTACAGATGAGATCGTTGACTCCAACAATTACTCCAATTGTTCAGAAACAGGAAGAGGAAGAAGAAGTGCTTCAGATGAAAGGCAAAAGGAATGATACCTCGTCTACGAGTGGATTAGAATCATCTCTTCAGAATAGTAAAGGGAGCGGCCAATCCATGGATTCATCTACTCAATTACAAATGAGCAGAGGAATAGGTGCAGATTTTTCCAAAGTAAAAGTACATACAGACAGTAACGCCATTCAAATGAACCAACAGTTAAATGCACGAGCTTTTACCAATGGCTTTGATGTTTATTTTAATCAAGGACAATACAATCCAAAGAGTTCGGAAGGGAAGCATCTGTTGGCACATGAGTTAACGCATGTAGTTCAGCAATCTGGTGATAAATCTACCATACAAAGAAGCGCCTTAGCCAGTTGGGAAGAAGCAACCGATATAGACAGAACGAATATGATGGATAAAAAGACACAGCGAAAGTACAGTAGTCAACAGGAAAAACTAAAGGAAGGAAAGAAGATTAAAGAGAAAAGATTAATCCAATTACCATCTCTTGAACGTATACTTCGTGTTACAGCTAACTATCATCACTTTACTGAGTTTCCAACAAATGATCCCGAACGCCCAATCCAATTAGATAATGATGTGATCAAAAAAGTTGAAGAACAATTCAGAATGAAGACTCAGCCAGATTTTTTTCCAAATATTACTTGGATCGATGATAAAGGGAACCCACATCCAATAGGTGTTCGCTTTGATATTAATTTTATTCCTCATAAGCCTTTAAATAGCGAACAAGACCCCGACTATTTAATGCATGATAACCCGCTTAATTTAGTTGACGACGTAGCGCAAAACCCATGGGATAACTTTTTCTTATTACAACATATTGACCGTATTACGTCTTATGGTGCTTATGGCTTAGAAGCCTTCCTAGCGGAGAATAATATTAGTACCATTACCTTTCCAAAGGATAAGTATTATGAAGAAGCTGTTTTCACTCCAGATGGAGGAGGAACACCTCAAATTTTTGCACTGCCGGATCAACAGTTGGACTTGAAAAGAATAATACGACAGGAATATTTACGTCTTGGAGGTTCACCTGAAGCTTTACGAACCAATCCCAAAGGTAAGGAAGTGTTGGGGAGAGGAAACTCAGGAGGAATTTCAGTGGATCCAAGGAAAACAGCAATCGATGAGCCTATAGAGTTTAACCGATATGAAAAAATAGAAGGAGAGAAAGAAAATTATAGAAAGTATAACCTGGATAAAAAATTCGATGAGCTAACCCAATTTACCTATCCACCAGAGGAAAGAAATAAACGCATCGCCGCAGTGATTGCTCATGAGATTGGACATAATATTGGTATGACACATTCCGATTTAGGAATCATGAGTGAATCTGCTGAAGCAAATCTCAAGATGAAATTCCAATCCGCAATTTATGACATCCCAAATGTGGCCATGGGGAAAGCCACAGTTGATGCTTGGGAAGTAAAATACCAATTGGGGATAGGTGCAGTTCAACATGAAAACGTACAATCATTAGTGGATCGAATTAGAAGTTTTACTACTGAAATGCCACAAGTTCGAGATACAGAAACAGGTATACTTTCCGATAAAAGTGAGCTTTGGAGTCAATTAGTTGACACCTTAAAAGGATTCCTTGCGACCGATGATTTCCAATCAATTTTTGCAAACCCAGTATTAATTTCAATGCTTTCTCTCCCATTTGAAAATGATATGGCCGATGAACTTGTACAAAATAAAACGATTAGCTCTGAGGATAAAACGATTATTCAGAGGATGGCGAAAAATAGGGCTATGTCCACGATTAATGATTGGAATGCCCTTTCCATAACTGCACGTGATTACATTAAAGCAGAAACTTTAAGGCTGCCCGGGGCAGGCGGTTATACCTATTTCGAAACACCGGGAGATATGAATGTATTCTAATGACCAAGTTATTTCCGTATTTTGAAAGTAACCATAGTAAAGGCCCATTTGTAAGCCTATGAACGCACACATGATAAACACATTGCAAAAATTATTTAATTTATTGGTTTCGACCGAGATGCATTAATAGACTAATTTAATCACTTTAACGTATGCTTTTTTTAAGCTCAAAAAATAAAATTCAACCTAAGTTGGCTATCGGTCAACCCAACGACCGTTATGAGCAGGAAGCAGATGCCGTAGCCGATCATGTGATGAAAACACCTGTTTCAGGGATGCAACCTATTCAGCGTAAATGCGATGATTGCGAGCAAGAATCATTACAGATGAAATCCTTGAGTCCCACAATTACACCAATTCTTCAAAAACAAGAAGAAGATGAAGTGTTTCAAATGAAAGGGATAAGCAATGTAGCAGGATTGGATGGTGGTTTAGAATCATCTCTTCAGCAAAGTAGAGGTGGTGGACAAACCATGGATACGTCTACACAACAACAAATGAGCAGTTCTATTGGGGCAGATTTCTCTAAGGTGAAAATTCACACAGATAATAATGCAATCCGGATGAGCCAGCAGTTAAATGCAAAGGCCTTTACGAATGGTGCGGATGTATATTTTAATCAAGGACAATATAACCCAGAGAGTTCCGAAGGAAAACACTTGTTGGCACATGAGTTGACACATGTGGTGCAGCAGAGTGGGGGTGGTAGAACGATTCAACGAAAGCCACTTCCTATAGATATGCTTCCTAACTACAGTCAGGAGGGAGATACTTGTGGTGCCACTTCTTTGGTAACTGCTCTCATGATTTACGACAAACAAAACAAAAATTTTGATACTACTCTTGCGGCCCATGATATAATTTTAACTTGGTTAATTCAGCATAAGAAGAAAACCATAAAATTATGGACTAAGAAAGGGTTAAAAGGGGAAAAACTCTATGGTCAGGTGTTTTCCGTTTTACAAGGTACTCGAGATAATCTAGCGAAGGGAATTCCAATACAGGAAAGTGAATATCAGGTTATGGGAATGGCATTGTACCTTTTATACGTGGATAAGACAAGTGGCCTTTCTGCTAGTGAAATTGAAGGTCTTCAAAGAAAGTTAGGCCTCTACAATGGCAAATCGGACCTTATTGATAACGGAGGCGAAGTCTTTTCCAATAGCGTAGTCGCGAACTTACAACCAGGCCAAATAGCTCAAATTGCCTGGTATGTTAAAACTTCTGGGCCCGATAAAAATGGAAATTATAATCTTGGGCCACATGCGTTCTTAATTGGAAGATTGAATACAGGAGGCTGGTTCTTGCACGATCAAGGACCTCGACCTGCAGCTCGATTTGTCGACGGTAGTTTAGCTGGATTGGAAAGTCAAGTTAGAGTGGCATCCTCTAAAGATAAGTATTGGTTGTTTTTCGGAAAGTTTGCCATGAAAGCTATTGGAGTCTGGACAGGTGCTAAATTACTAGATGATAGTGACGGTCCAATGGAAAAACAAGGAGGATTAGTTCCAAAGGGAACTTACCTAGCTGAAATTGATTACAGTAGTTTTAGAGGAGGCGAAGCAGTGAATTTGGGTGCTTATTTAGGAGTTGCTCATGATTATTCTGACGCTAATGGAATTGCAGGAGAAAAAGGTGGTTTCGCTACTGGAAGACTTATAATAGAAATGCCCAAAGGAGCATTTTTGGTTTATGAAACCAATAAAATTTCTACGTATAATATGGCAGCAAACGAAATTGACAAATCTGGAGGAGGTGCCTTAACAAAGAAACAGTTTTACAGGGCAGATTTAATTATTGGTGACGGAAAAACACAAAAGAAATTTAAGGTTTATTGAAATAGGTCTTTATTGGCTAAATGTAAGCGGTCCCTGGGTGATCATTATTAATGTGTTTTACATGCATCACGGTACAATATGCTTAATGTGAAAATGTGGAACGTATTATGGGTGTGCAAATTTCAGAAACATTTCAAAATATATAGCTTGACTTAGACCATTAACTAGGTAATTTAGTTTTGAAGATTCGAATATGGATAGGTACGAGAATTCCGTTCACGGTTGTTCATAATAAGATGCTTGTGATCTCTTCTTTTACTTCGGTAGCCCAAGAGGTGGAATAATTGTTTGCTAAAAAAGCGGGCGACCTTTTGATTTACAATAAGTTCTTCATGCTTATCATTTGTCCATTTAATTCCTGGAAGAAGCACTAGAAATCGATCAAACGATATTCGCCTTAAAAAGGAAGAAATATTAAGAAAAATCTTCGGGATTCGCCGGATCACAAAAAAACCATCATTGCCTTTGCCTTGATATAAGGGCATGAAAATTTTACCCGCTTTAGGATTTCGGACCACTTGTTCATTATTCAAAGCTACAATTTCATTCTTTTTAACGTTCTGAAAATTTGTATAACCATTTCGCATGGAGAAATTGGAGTTTCCATCTAACTCATACCTATATATTATTTCGTAAAAACTGTTCTTGAATTGTGATGCATCTGTCAATTCTTTATAATGTCTTTTGAATATTGCAGAAGTAGCCGGTAGGAAACCTGCAAAGCCCATGGATAAATAAATAAAAGACAGGTGGTTTTGATAAGAAGCAGGGGATTCGTGCTGTCCAGCTTCGAATCCAAAAGCGATATACCCTAACTTATTTATATAACTTAATAATGGTCCATCTAGGTATTCTTCAATTCCCAGTACGGTAAGCAAGGGATATTGATTGGTAAATTGCCTATTCATTAGACTGTCGTTAATAGTTAGAAATGGCTGTGTAATACTAGAAGTAGTATGTAGGTCGAAGAAATAAAAAGGACCTCTCTCTGTTGCTAATATTGATTTAATGACATTATAAATCTCAATTTGTTCATTTACATCGGCATTGGTTGTTATAACTGTATTATTTTCAATGGAAGCAATCTGTTCTTCGGTCCAAAGTCTGTTTAAATCCATCGTATTGTAGCGAACTCCATTTTCTAAAGCGGACATATTTCCGGTAATAGCGTATAGACTTCCCGAGAGCCCTTCAGAATAAGTATTTAGCTCCTCTAGAACAGTATGAAGTGCAAATACTCCGCTTGGTTCGTTACCGTGTATTCCTCCCGTGAAAATTAATGTAGGTCCGGGTTTTTGGCCTTTAAAATGTCCTATAATCCTTTCTATTTCTACAATTTCTTTAAGAACAGGATTTTCTAGTCTAATCATGGTCAAAGGCTATTATATCTTTAATGGTTACAATACCTATGAGTTCATTTTGATCTTTAACGGGTAAACAGCCTATTTCCTTATTTTTCATTAGCGCGATTGCATTTTTAATGGTGGTTTCTGGTTTCACAGTAATTACGTTGGTGGTCATAATATCACGAACAATAGATCTGTGTATGTCTGTGTTATTCTGAAATTTTCGAATATGTGTATGAGTTAATAACCCCACTAACTGTCCCTGCTCATTTTCAACAGGCATGTGATGAATATTTTTCCAATCCATAATGTTGACAACCAAAACTGCTAGGTCATTTTCTTGTACTGTAAATAGATGGGTGCTCATAACATGGCCAACTTTTAACGATTCCTTTTTAAGGACTTCGTTGTTCTTAATGTCTGCCCATTGATTAATAGGAGTATTAAGCTTTTGTTTTTTATACATGGCTCTAGCGAGTAAACGCTGGGAAGTGTCTTTGGTGTAAATCTTATTTAATTCCCGGAAATTTCTAACAATCCATTGAGCACCGCTTTTGCCATTGACGCGTTGCTCAATAATTCCTAATAATCTTTGTATATCTGTAGTGTTTATATTCAAAGATGCTAAGCCGCGGTATGCCAATGGAAGCATTATATTTTCCATTAGCTGCTTAATTGTAACATGTTTATCCTCCCAGATTAATAATGCGTCTTTCCCATAGCGGGCTGCCTTTATAAAATTCGATTTTGCATCTTTAAAGTTCATTATAGTAGACATATCATCAAATTTCTTGGGTCGAGCTATCATAACTCCTACCCAAAGAGCGAAGTTGGCCATTTCATCCAAAATAGACGGACCTGAAGGGATATACCGGTTTTCTATTCGAAGGTGTGCTTTTCCATTACCAACACCATAACACGCTCTATTCCATGGATAAATAGTACCGTTGTGCAGGTTAAGAGCTTCTAATTTCGGTATTTTACCTTGCTTTACTTCTTCGAAAGAGTTCTTTTCAATCTCTTTGAAAAGTATATTCTTGTATTGAGCAATATTATTTTTAAAGATATCTGAGGCTGTTCCAGTGGCCCATTCTAATCCAAACCCAACTCGCGGAGGTTGCTCCTTAATTACGGTAGAAACAGTGCGCGTATCTATACTTTGTCTAAAAAGAGCTATTCTGGTCTCATTCCACAATTCTCTTCCTAACAAAATGGGAGAGTTAGTACATACAGACAAAATGGGCCCCGAAATGGCTTGCGCCCAATTATAACTGGATATAAAGTCGTCTGGATCAATTTGAAGGTGCAACTGGAAACTAGTATTGCAAGCTTCAAATAGAACCGAGTCATGTCTAATTGTTAGCTCGTCAACACCCTGCAAATGCAAATGAAAGTTCTCTTTTTTGAGCTGGAGTAATTTTTCATTGAGTGCAAAGTAGCGAGGTTTTGGCGTTATGTAGTCTAGCGAAAGGTGTTCTTTACCTATGGTGGGGAGAATGCCTGTTAAAATTATTTTGGTGTTGTTTTCTTCGGAAATTTTTGACGCTTTTTGCAGTAGCTCTGTAAGTTGTTGTTCCACCTTGGTAAAGCAATTGCCTTTTAATTCAACTGGATCGAGATTAATTTCTAGATTGTACTTGGCAAGCTCGGTTGTAAAATGAGGGTCATCTATTTTGGATAAAATTTCTACTGCCCTGTTAGAAGGCCTCCAATCTTCCGTAACGAGACAAAATTCTTGTTCGGCGCCAATTCGAGTAATTCCAGTTTCAAACATATTATTGGCTAGCATCCAGTCCATAGCCCTTATGTCATTCATTAAATGCCCAATAAATCGACTGGTGTTCTCTGTTGTCTTAGCTAACTTAACTCCTTGTTCTCCCATAATCCAATATTTGAAGTATTGAAAGAGCAATTTCAACAATTTAAGTTCAAAAAAAGATGACAATTATCACCATTAAAAACGATGGTAGAAGAGAAAACTTAAAAAATGGATAATTGATCCGATCGTTTTTACTTCATTTAAAACCTCAGAATCATTTTTTTTATGTTCCACATTATTTACTGCAGTATGAAATGGAATATTTTAAGATGATTCATGAATATAGACAGCCGAAATCTCTCATAAATCTCATGCCTAGTTGCTTTTAACATCATTTTAAGGAAACTCAATTATACCCTATTGTATCTTTAGCTTACTAATCTAAAAGAATACTCATGTCGATCAAAAAATTATTAAAAATTGGCCTTCTATGCTTCGGTATTGGCCTTATCGCTCTTACATCTTGTAAAGAATCTGCTGCGCCCGTTGAAGAAACCACTAGGCTGTCTGTAGAGTTCGAAAAATATGAATTGGACAATGGTTTAGATGTTGTTTTGCATCAAGATAAGAGTGACCCTATTGTTTCATTAGCCGTACAATACGGAGTTGGATCTAATCGCGAAAAAACGGGTCGAACTGGTTTTGCTCACCTTTTTGAACATATGCTGTTTCAAGAATCTGAAAACGTGGGACAGGATCAATTTTTTAAGAAAATTCAAGATGCAGGAGGAACACTTAACGGCGGAACTTGGAAAGATGGAACTATTTATTACGAAGTAGTTCCAAAAAACGCCATGGAAACTATTATGTGGCTGGAAAGCGACCGCATGGGATTTTTAATTAATACTGTTACCGAATCTGCGTTTTACAACCAACAAGAAGTGGTACAGAACGAAAAGAGACAGCGAGTAGACAACAATCCTTATGGACATACAGGATGGGTGCTCGATAAAAACATTTACCCAGAAGGACATCCTTATAACTGGCAAGTGATTGGAGAATTAGTCGATTTACAGAACGCAACCGTTGAAGATGTAAAAGAGTTTTACGATCGCTACTACGGACCTAATAATGCTACCTTAGTTTTGGCAGGTGACTTTGAAACAGAAGACGCTAAGGCAATGATCGAAAAGTATTTTGGAGAAATTAAACGTCGTCAGGAAGTACCAAAATTAAAACCGCAACCGGTAACTCTTTCAGAAACCAAGCGACTTTTTCATGAAGATAATTTTGCAAAAGCTCCACAGCTTAATATGGTTTGGCCAACTTTAGAACAGTACACAGATGATGCATACGCCTTGGATTTTTTAGCTGAAATTTTATCAAGTGGAAAAAAAGCTCCGTTGTACAAGGTGTTAGTAAAAGAAAAAGAACTTACATCCAGAACCTCTTCTTTTAGTGATGCACAGGAAATTGCAGGTGAATTTGTAATACGAATTACTGCAAATGATGGAAAAAGTTTAAATGATATTGAAAAAGGAATCTTCGAAGCGTTCGATTTATTTGAAGAAGAAGGAATTACAGATCGCGACATTGAACGAATTAAGGCGGGATTGGAAACAGGATTTTATAATGGCATTAGTAGTGTGTTAGGTAAGTCGTTTCAGTTAGCGCAGTACAATGTCTTTGCTGGAGATCCTGGCTTTATTGAAACAGATATTGAAAATATTAAAAAAGTAACCAAAGAAGATGTCTTGCGGGTGTATAATAAGTACATCAAAGACAAACCTTATGTTATAACCAGTTTTGTTCCTAAAGGACAAACCAACTTAATGGCAGATAACTCTATCAAGGCACCCGTTGTTGAAGAAGAGATAAAGGAAAATGTAGAAAAGAAAATTATTGACTCAAACGAAGAAGTTGCAAAGACCCCTTCTAATTTTGATCGTTCTGTGGAGCCAACACAAGGCCCTGCACCCGCATTAGCCGTTCCAGATAGTTGGACAGCTCAATTAGACAACGGAATGAAGGTTTATGGAATTGAACAGAATGAAATTCCTACGGTTAATTTTAGTCTTATTATGGAAGGTGGTCATTTATTGGATGATATTTCGAAAAATGGAGTAGCTAATTTGATGACCGACATAATGATGGAAGGAACAGCGTCTAAAACTCCAGAGCAACTGGAGGAAGAAATTGAGATGCTAGGAGCAAACATTAATATGTATACTACAAATGAGTCCATTGTGATTCAGGTAAATACGTTGGTGAGAAATTATCAGGCGACGTTGGACCTTGTAAAAGAAATTCTTTTAGAACCAAGATGGGATGAAGCAGAATTTGCAAGAATTAAGACATCAACCATTAATCAAATTAAACGGTCGGCCGCAAATCCAAATGTGGTTGCTAGAAATGTCTACAATAAGCTACTTTATGGAGAAGATCACATCTTTAGCTATCCTACCATTGGTACAGAAGAATCTGTTGAGGCGATTACAATGGAAGATCTCAAGAATTTTTACAACACTAATTTCTCTCCAAGCATAGCTCGTTTTCACGTAGTAGGTAAGATAGACCAAACAGCAGCTCTTGCCGGATTAAATGAGTTGGAGCAAGCTTGGGCGAGTAAAGATGTTAAAATTCCTGAATATCCAATAGAAAACAACCGAGATAAATCATCTCTTTATTTTGTAGATATCCCTGGAGCCAAGCAATCTGTTATAAATATTGGAAACATTTCAATGCCTAGAACAGATAAGGACTTCTATGCCGCTGAAGTGATGAATTACAAATTGGGTGGCTCATTTAGCGGGAATGTAAATCTTATTCTTAGAGAAGAGAAAGGTTATACCTACGGGGCTCGTACTGGCTTCAGCGGAACCAAGATCCCTGGAACTTTTACTGCAAGTTCTAGCGTAAGAACAAATACTACAGGAGAGTCTGTCTCTATTTTTAAAGAGCAGATTGCAGCTTACAAAGAGGGTATTACAGAGGAAGATTTAGAATTTACAAAAAATGCTATGGTTAAATCTAATGCACGTCGTTTTGAAACTCAGTTTGCACTGTTAGGCATGTTACAAGAACGAAGTAATTATGGATTGGATGCAAACTACATTGCAGAAGAAGAGGCTGTAATTATGGGAATGACTCTAGAACAACATCGGGAACTAGCAAATAAATACCTAGACGAATCTAAGATGGCCTATTTGGTAGTTGGTGATGCCGTAACCCAATATCCACAATTTAAAACAATGGACTTTGATGAAGTAATGCTCGTAGATAAAAAAGGAGAAAAAGTAGACCTTCAAGATGTGAAGCAGTAAAGAATGAATAAATAAAAAAAAGTAGGGCAATGGAGACGTTGCCCTATTTTTAATTTAATTCGTTGTAGATCTTTTGAGCTTCTGCATGTTTGTAATTACTAGGATCCTTAAGAAGTTCATTTAATGTGTTAATTGCCAATTCTTTTCGATTCCATTTGAGATAGGTAAGTGCCTTATACCAAAGGGCTTTATTGCTATCCAAAGATTTACCATTCTGTAAACCTTCAAAAGTTGTAATGGCATTTTCGAAATCATTTAATTCTAGGTAACTAATTCCTAAATACATTAAAATTTGCGGATTGTTAGAGCCATTTTCAAGCAGCTTGTTGAATTGTGCGTTGGCTTCCTCAAAGTTTTTATTTTCGAAAGAAACTTGTGCTTCATTTAGCGCATTTTTAGAATCCTCACGAACAGTAAAGGATGGAAGTTCTGTCCAATCTGCATTGGAAACATATAAGTCTGATAAATTGGGTTCACTTGGGTTGAGAACGAAATACCCTATCAAAAGAAGAATGGAGGCGGCAATACCCATCATCCATCGTCGATCAAAGTTAATAACCTTTCCTCCGCTTTGATGATATTCTTTACTGGCGGTTTCAATTGCTTCTTTAATCGGACTCACTGTTGTATTTGTTCCCTTTTTTAGGGCCAGCGCGATGTATAACTGCTTTTGAATTTCAAACTCTTCCTTGAATGCTTCGTTTTCCTTCACAAATTTTTCAAACTCTATATGAGCATCGTCGCTCAATTCATCCTTGAGGTAGCCGTCTATCAATTCGTATTCTTTCTCACTAATCATTGTGATGCTTTAATTTGTTTATACCTAATGTCCTTTTTTATGAGCGAACTAAGTTTAGAACGGCATTTAAAGACACGTTGTCTGGCAACTGGTTCGGAAGCATATCCCAATTCTTGGCAGATCGCTGCATAAGGCAGTTTTTGATAAAAGAGTTTAAGTACTTCCTTGCAATTTGCAGATAGTTGCTCGAACATCTCTTTGTAAAGTTTCCACTTCTCTTCTGTTTCTAAGTGGACTTCCAATTCCTCGTTGTCATAAATAGGTTCCTCACTAACCACATTCGTAACCCATTTTTTTTCAGAATTTAGTTTTTTTCTCCATTGATTCTTGCATGCGGTGAATAAATAAGCTTCAAAAGAAGACGAAAAGGCTATTTTTTTATCCTTAAATCTCGTAGCGAGTTGCATCAATGTTTTTTGAAAGATATCTTCAGCATCTTCTTTCTGTCCGCTATTTTTTGCAACAAAGCTATAAACCTTGGGAAAGACCACTTTATAGATTTGAAGAATGCCTTTTGAGTTGCCATTTATTAGGCTATTAAATAAGTAATTGTTATTTTCAACAGACATTTATGAGGTATATGAGTACATAATTAACACAAAAAATAATAAGAATGGGTAACGGATTTAATTTTTTTTGAACAATTGAATAGATGTATCTAATAACAAAAACTTTAAAACCATGAAGAACTCTATTCTCTTATTCATTCTATTTCTATTGGTGGCCTGTAGTCCAGAAAGCACTGAAATACTACAAGAAAATCAATTACCAACCGAACCACTAAGCAATGTTCGAGCATCCGTAAGTGCTCCTGGATATTCTGGAAACCAGCTTGTTGTAAGGTTCCAGCCAAATACAACCGAGGCTAAAAAAATTGAAGCGAGGAGTCGACATAAGATCGTTGCTTACAAAACCTGCGCATGTGCAGACGACACCTTGGAACTCTGGACATTCGATATGTCTACAGGTGGCACTATAGAGGGCCATTTGGGAGAAATAGTAGTGGATCCAGATTTGGAAGGGGAGTTACAGTATTATGTCAATTCTAATAATTATTTATTCAATGATTCCAATGCAGATATTACGGGGCAATTAGAACTTACAAAAGCGTCCAATACGGGAGTTACCATTGCAGTTATTGATAGCGGTTTGGATTATAATTACAAATTATTTCAGAATCCGTTTTTATATAACAGAAGATGGGATGAACCTTGTATAGACAAATCTGGGTTACGTGATTATTCAGGCTGGGATTTTGTAAATGGCGACAATGATGTGCACGACGACAATGGCCATGGTACGGTTGTAACCTATTTACTCTATAAGAACTTGACGTCTCATGAGGTTGACTTTCAAGTTTTACCTATAAAAGCATTTAACGATCAAGGAGTTGGTAATTATTTCGATATACTTTGTTCATTTCAATATGCTGCTAATACTCCTTCTGTAGATATTATTAATATGAGTTTTGGCTGGTACTTAGAACCATTCGACTTTTTGGGGCAGTTTATTTTGGACGCTTCAGATAAACTTATTGTTACTTCGGGAGGAAATTCGGGTGTAAATACGGAAGAAATTCCGCACTATCCATCTTCTTATGGTATGAGTAATGTTATGGGAGTTGCAGGAATGAATGTACAATTTACTGGACTGTCCAATTACTCTAATTTTGGACCTCAGAGTATTGATGTCGCTGCCAAAGGTGAATCTATTCCATTTGCAGTAGTAGGAGGAGACTTGTACGTTACTGGAACCTCTTTCTCCAATTCGTTTGTGTCTGCAAAGGCAGCGAAGTTATTTAGCCAAGGAATACAACCAGTGACCCTTAAAAACTCCATAATTTCATCTGGGGTGGTACTTGGTTCGCTCGACGGATTGCTAACAAATGCTGTTTATATACAAGAGTAACCAACCATATGAAGTTAAGTAGAATATATTTTGCTCTTTTGTTCATTTTATGTTCTTCAACTGCATTTGCAAATGATTCTTTGGAGTCTTTTGTAAATGCAGTTTTCACGAATAAGGAACTCTCGAGTGCTGAAAAGTTGAAAGCAATTGATGTTTTTTTTCAGAAAAAAGAGAACCAGCAATACTTACTCGAGCAGTCTCAGTTTTACCATGATATTTCGAAAATTTTCTATTCAGAGAAAAACCTTCCTTTAGCTATATCTAGCCTATATCGGGCCGTAGAAATCCGTCGTACTTATAAGAACACACATCCCGAACTTTTAAAGAAAAGTCTCTACAATTTGGGCCTTTTTCATAGAAAAAATGACGAGACACTTAAAAGTATTGAAGTCCACAAGGAAATACTTAATGAGGGGAAAGAGGATCGATATTCGGCAAAAGTTTATTTGGACTTAGGTATTATTTATACTGAAATAGGAGATTTTGACAAGGCTTTGGATTATTTTGAATATGCAAAGAACTATTTCAGAAAAAACAATATTCCAAGAAGTTTATTCCTCACCCACCTACAAATTTCATATACCTACACCCAAATGGACAGACTGGGCTATGCTAATGAAATTTTGAAACAACTGCGTCTTTGCGATTCCATCCACCTGAACAACGACCTTTCTATTATGAAAGAAAACGAGTCTTTGGTAATCAATTTGCGTAAAGGAAATTTGTTTCTTGAGCAGAATAAGTTTGAAAAGTCACAAGAATCCTTAGAAAAAGCGTTGTTGGTATCCATGAAATATAACGATTCAATGGGTTTAGCATATATTCACTCTAGTCTGGGTAAGCTTCACATTGATCTAAAAGATTTTTCGAAAGCAGAAAAAGAATTTGAAAAAAGCGAACAATTTGCATCAACCAACAGTGCACGGGCCTTACTCTCTAATATGAGAGCTGAACTATTTACCGCCACCGAAAAGTGGTCCATGGCCGAAAAAGAACACTTAAAGGCCATTGGTTTTCTTACAGGGAACGAAAATGGTACACTTCCTTCGATTAGTGAACTCAACAACCTAACTAATAAGTTAGACCTGCTCAACTACATCAAGGACCTCTCTAATTTTTATCTCGACTACCATCAGGTAAAACCCAATCTAGCGTCCTTAAAAAAAGCCTTAAACGGATTTGAGCTAGCAGATGGCCTCCTAGATATTATTAGACTTGAAAGTACCGAACAGGTGTCTAAACTGTTTTGGAGAGAACAAGGAACGGAGGTATACTTGAAAGGTGTAAAGGCTGCGTACTTACTCAATTTGCCTGAAAAGGGATTTCATTTTATGGAGAAGGGCAAAGTAGTTCTGTTGTTGGAAGATTTAACAGAACAACAAGCAAAAACGCTTGCTAACATTCCTGATAGTAGCAGATTGTCCGAAATGAATTTTAAGAAGTCAATAATAAATGCTGAAATGTTACTAGTGAATTCGAAGGCTGAAAACAGGACAAATGTGATTAGAGATAGTCTTTTTAAAATTAAACAAGATTTTCAGAAATTTCGGGATGAGTTGGCGAACGATTTTCCAAAATATGCTCAAATAAGGAAACAGATCGAAATTCTAAAAGAACCCGAAGTAGCACCCAAACTGCTAAGTAAGCATACGGCTGTAGTCGAATTTGTCTTGGATTCAGTTGACGGGTATGCTTATTTTCGAACTCCAAACAATAGAGCGTTTGTAAAGTTAGACAGTGTATCGGTCTTACAGAAGCAATTGAGCAATATGAAATCTCGCATATCTCAACCTTTTTTCACCACGACGGATTTTGAGGAGTTTAATCGCTTATCGGTTAGTATTTATAGAAAACTATTTGGGGCAATTGATCCTTATCTAGAAGGGACAGAACATCTAATAGTTATTCCAGATGCGTCCCTGTTATTTTTTCCGTTTGAAGTACTTCAAAAAGCCCTGCCCGACACCTCTGCTTTACCTAAATATTTACTGTACGAATATCATATAAGTTATGGTTTATCCATGAGTCATTTGGTACAAAACGATCAACTTTCACGCAAACCTCAGGAACATTTTCTTGGAGTGGCACCCATTACATTTCAAAACCTAGATCTAACGAGTCTTACAGAATCTGAATTGGAAGTGGACGAAATAAATCGTCTGTTTAGCGGTACCGTGTTAAAGCATCAAGATGCAAATAAGTTAAACGTGCTTAACAAGATTAATGACTATAATGTTTTGCATTTCTCTACCCATGCTAGTTTCGATACAAAAAACCGAACTTGGCTGTGGTTTGAAGATGAAAAACTAGAGTTTTCAGAGTTGTATTCGGTCCAAAATCAAGCAGATTTAGTGGTGCTGAGTGCTTGTAAAACCTTGCAGGGAGAATTGGTTAAAGGCGAGGGCATTATGAGCTTATCGAGAGGGTTTTTAAAAACTGGAGCCAATAGTGTAATAGCGTCCCTGTGGAACTCAAACGATAAAAGTAGTCGAGAGATAATTGTAAATTTTTATAATAAACTATATCAGGACCTTCCAAAAGACCAAGCGCTATCTGAGGCTAAAAAAGAGTATTTGTCTAATCATATTGGGGTGGAAAGCTCTCCCTATTATTGGGCTTCAAACACGCTTACTGGAAGCGTATCTCCATTAAAGTCTCCTTCTTCTTTCAACGTTTTTTATCTCTTCATTTTCCTGTTGCTTATTTTAAGCATAGCCCTTTTTCTACTTAAATTTTTAAGACGATAATTTTTTTGGGTAACGTTTCTTAAATAATGAGAACACTTATACGATTGTTAACCTCATTATTAATCTTCAAAGACAACGTTTGTAATTGGGCCATCACTATAGAAGCTTTTTTGAATTACCCAAAACTGAACGGAGTTTAGAATACCAAAACATTTCAAACAAAAACCAGACAGTGATCTATCTTAAAACAGAGAAAGCCACTACAAGGTAGCGGCTCTCATCATTTTTCTCAAGTAAAATAAACGGTTGTTTATTTCGACTATAAAGATACAAAAATTATAGCTAGAAGTATTTCAACTGTTCTCTCAAGTAACCGGCGGAATCTGAAAAGCCTTTAATAGAGTAGGAATAAGTTATAATTTATGTATCATGAAAAAGTATTTCATTTTTTCGATGCTACTATTGTTTGCTGTATGCTTAAGTGCCCAGCAACTAAAACCAGTAGCACAAAATATAGAATCAAATAGACTGGCTGGAGCCGCTTTTCAGCAAATAGATGGAGTCATTAATTTTCAAGAGAGAGATCAAAGTCCTCCAGAAATTCTAGAGCCTTCAAAAGTTAGTTTTTTTAGTTACAATTATTCGAACCTTAAAACGAAAGGTGTTGATGAACAACAACCTACAATGGCCCTACCTCTAATGGTTAATAATAATGAATTAATTATTGCCGATTTGGTAGAGGTGCCGCAAAGTTATTACGATTTTTCTGTTAGGACGTCTTCAGGAGCAAAAGCAGAAGTTCCTGAATCTACGAAGCATTATCGCGGAGTAATTCGTGAGCATGCTGGAAACAGTATTATTGCGGTAAGCTTCTTTGAAGACCAAATGATGGGAGTTTTTTCTATCGATGGCTACGGAACTTATACCATAGGTAAGTTAAAAAACAGTAATACACACATTATCTTTAACGATGCGAATGTGAATCGCCAAAACGATTTTAATTGTGAAACGGAAGAAGACTCGGTTGGATTACCTTACCGAAAAGAGGAGTTAAATACGTCTAATAGAGGTTCTGCTTCCGCCAAATGCGTCAAAATTTACTTTGAAACTGAATATGATATCTATCAAAATTTAGGAAGTACTGCGGCTGTTGTAAATTATGTTTCTGCCTTGTTCAATGAAGTAGCAACTCTTTATCAAAATGAAAGTATTACTACGGAAATATCAGAAATCGTGGTTTGGGATACTGTAGATCCTTATACAGGAGGAGACACTACCGCACTATTGAACCAATTTCAAGCCGCTACAGGTAACTTTAATGGTGATTTGGGACAATTACTTACCTTTCGTTCAATGGGAGGGAAGGCTGCTGGATTTAGTGGTTTGTGTAATTCGAACTCAGATTTAAGCTTATCGGTATCTGGAAGCTTACAGTCCACGTTCCCAACAGTTCCTACTTATAGTTGGACCGTTATGGTGGTAACTCACGAACTAGGACACCTTTTTGGTTCACGCCACACCCATGCCTGCGTATGGAATGGAAACAGTACGGCAATTGATGGTTGCTCACCTTGGGGAACAGAAGGAGGTTGTAGTAATCCAGGGTATCCATCTTCAGGAGGTACCATTATGAGTTATTGCCACCTGCAAGGGGTTGGAATAAACTTTAATAACGGATTTGGTCCTCAGCCTGGGAATTTAATTCGGAATAATGTTGAAAACGCCAGCTGTATTGAGGTATGCTGTGATCCTACAGCTTCATCAGATTTCAATATAGAATCGAATTGTGATGATGGAGATTTTAGCGTAACTGGAGTAGCGGTTGTGGGAAGTTCGGTTTCCCACTTTTGGGGACTCTATCTTACTTCGGTTGAGGGATCAACCTCAGATAACGATACCATCGATGGCGATCCAAATGCAGCGGGTGTAAATCCTGTGGCGCCCATCCAATGGGGAACTTCGGCAACTTTCAGTAATTTAAGCCTTTCAAACCACTATTATATCAAACATGGAATTTGGGACGATGGATGCTTCGAATGGAGAGAGACTCGAAAAGCAGTAATAGAATTTGAAGCAACGGCTGCATTTCATTTTGAAAATGAAAATGGATCTACCCAAGATACCTTTTGCTTAGGGGAAGATATTTATATAGACGGACAAGCCTCACAAGGGGAAAATCGATACTTTATCGATATTTGGAGACGTCCGTTAGGGAGTAGCTCCAATTTCACCAATTATGGATCTTTAGGGTGGACTGTAGGCAGTCAGGTAGGAACCATTAATATTTCTCAAGCTTTTGCAAATCTTTCAACTCCTGTGTTCTTAGAACCCGATTTCGAGTATGAAGTGAAACTTGCTGTTGCCAATTTAGAAAATTGTGTTGGCTGGACTCCTGTTACACATCGTTTTTCATTAGAGTGCTGTAATTCTAGCCTAAGCGGCGAATTTAATATCGGACTTACCACTTCTGGTGAAATAGAGGGAGAGGTCATTGAAGCGTATCCAAATATTGATGCAACTCACCAATGGTTCTTATTGTCAAGTCCTAATGCGTCTGGAGGACCTTATACATTTGTCGCTTCTGGGCAGGGAGAAACATTTAATTATTCAAATATTGATGACGATGTTTACTATTTCTTAATTCACAAAGTAATCACAGATTGTGGAGAGTTTTGTTATGGACAGAGCATTTGTCGAAATTGTAATAGGGCCGGTTGCGAACTATGTGGAGAAATTGACTGTAGTGTCTTAGACGAGATTGATCTTGAATGTGAAAATATACCAGCTCCTACGGGTCTTGATGTGGATGGTTTCACTTTAATTTGGGATCCTATTCCAGGAATTACTTCTTATATAATCGAATCACCAGGACCTAACGATCCAAAAATCGAATGTAAGAAATGTAAGTTTCCAATTAGTATTGCTCCTATCTCGGTAGGTACAAATAGCTATACGCTTCCTTCCAATTTGAGAAAGAAGTGCTTTAAATGGAAAGTTACCGCTGTTTGTGATGGTGTAAAATCTCCATCTTCTTATCCTGCCTGTTATGGAGGAAAAAAAGTTCTTACCAATGAGCAAAGCGTAGATTTTGAACAAATTATAGTTTCTCCTAATCCAACGAACGGAATCTTGAATTTTGTACTCGAAGCCAAAAACGCAACAGATGTATCAATTGAGGTAACCGACTTCTACGGAGTAGTGGTACAAAAACTTGCTAATTCCTTAACTCCAAATGAGCCAGCTTCAGTTTCTTGGGATGGACGTGGAATGTTGAGAACTGGAATTTACTTTGTGAAATTTATCACACCAAATGAAACAATTATCAAAAAGGTAATAGTGAATTAGATCTCTAAAAGTAATAATAGTTTAAAAGGAAAGCCTTCTCTCGAGAGGGCTTTTTCTTTTATAAAATAAAATGGGTAACGGATTTCTTTTTTGGAGAACACTTTAATAAACCAAATGGGATATGCCGAAAACCAATTAAGAGTAGGCGTTAATACAATAAATTATGAAACACTTATTTACTACATGGAAACTTGCGTTTGTTTATTCATTGCTGTTCCTGTTTGCCTCTACTAGTGTAATGGCACAATGGGATTATGTGAATTTTACCGAAGGTACAGATCGATACCTTCAATCTGGTTGTATAGACGACTCAGACAATGTCTACACCTATGGGGCAGATGTTGGATACACAAGGGTACTTCGGAAATTTGACTCTTCAGGAAATTTGACTTGGACCAAAGATATCTCTGCTCAATTGGACTACGCAAGTTCAGTTCATATCGCAGCGGTTGGAACAGATTATACAAATGGAAATGTCTATACAGTTGGAAAAACATCTAATAAGGGTGTTATTATCGAATCTGGCGTAAATGCAGCAGATGTTCCCACAACCTGGGAACAACTGGGGGGAACTGCAAATAGCGAAATCTATGATATTAAGACTGAAGGAAACGAAATGTACGTTGTTGGAAGTTTCAGTAATGGGAGTTCTTCTACGGTATCCTTCGACAGTGGAAGTACAACTTTAACAGGTTCATATGGAGCTACTTTCGTAGCAAAATACACCATTTCACCTAAAGCACTTGTGTGGGCAGCAAAAGTAGATGCTTCCAATGGAGTAACAGGCGTAAACATAGATGTGGACACAAATAGTAATGTTTACATCACAGGACATTTTCGCGGAACTGCTATTTTTTATAATGGTGGTAACTCGAATATTTTTAATTCAACAGGTAATACATACCCAGATACCTTTCTTGCGAAATTCAACTCTAGCGGTGATTTCGACACGACATTCGGATTAAAAACCAGTTCTCTAAACGGTAACAAGCGTAGTTACGATGTAGAGATTAGTGACCTTAATAGTACCGTTTATTGGGCAGAGTCCAACAATATCAATGCCTACGATAAAGATGGATCTGGGGCGTTTTTATGGACTCATACTATTTCAAACAGCTCGAAAGTGTACGCACTTGGTACAAATAATTGTGGTGACGTTTACGCTACAGGTCAAGCCGATGCTCCGGTTTCGAGAGCACCCTGCGGAGGAGACTTTTTCGGGTTGTTATTAGATTCATCTACCGGGGCTACGGTATGGCCATCTAACGCTACATCATGTTCTTCTTATGGAATTGAAGTGATGATTGACTCCAATGATAAAGAAGTTTTTGTTGGATCGTATTTTTCGAGTGGAAGCTCTCAGCCTATCATTATTGATGGAAGTAACACATCGGCTACTGCTTATGGTTATTTCATTGGACGCTATGATGATGCTAGTTATAATAGTTGTTGCGATACTACGATCGATCTTGGGGAAGCCGTAACTGTTTGCGGATCTGGAACTTTTCCAGTCTTAGATATCACCAGCCAAATAAACGGTAATCCAACAATTACATGGACTTTAGACGGTTCAGTAGTCCAAAATGGGGGTACTACGTTAACAACTAACTCTTACGGAATATATGCCGTTGAAGTTATCAACTCTCAAACTTGTATCGCAATAGGAAGTGTAGAAGTGAATAATGATGGATGTTGTGATTATGACGTCGATTTAGGCCCCAATATTGAAATATGTGAAGAAGATGCTTGGCCAGTACTTGATATAACAGGACAAGTACCAGGATTTACGTCAATTTTTTGGGAGTTAAACGGACAACCTTTTCCGCAAAATGCAAATTCTGAAACTGTTACCACTATAGGCGCGGGAACGTATACTGTCATTGTTGAGTACAACGACGGATGTATCGCAACAGATGCTGTAGTCGTTTCTGTAGTTAGTTGTGAACCCGATTGTGCCATTTATCCTAATTTTAAACTACAGAAAAAGTATTGTACTATTTCTCTTCAGGATATTTCAACCACTGGAGCAGGAACTAACATTGTGGGTTACTTATGGGATTTTGGAGACGGTACAACCGCAGTAGGTCCTAATGTTTCTCATTCTTATACGTCCATCGGAAACTACATACTTACGCTAACAGTATACGGAGTAGATGAAAATGGTAATTGTTGTGTAGAAACTATCCAAAAGGGAATTCAAATAACAAAACCTTGTCCAGAGAAATGTGGGTTATATCCTCTAATTGATATGGAGAAGATCACCAATGGAGCCGCCCTATTCAGCTCTGTATCTAATACAAATGCGTTTACGACCATAGTAGGATACGAATGGACCATTAATGGAAACATAGTTTCTACAGACCCATTCTTCGGAACTCCATTTAACGGAGGAGAAGTATGTTTGACTGTGTACGGTATTTCTACTAAAGACGAATGTTGTCAAGAAACGGTATGTGTTTATTACGACAGCCCGGAAGGATCTAAAAATGCACTCCCTAGTTTTGACGTGTATCCAAACCCTTCTAAAGGTGAAGTAACTATTAATTTTAGTGAATTGAATAGTGATGGAAGCGTTTCGTTTGAAATCTACGACTTGTACGGCAGACTCGTTCATTCAGGATCGACTGAAGAGCTCACTGAAGTGATAGATAACTCTGGTTGGGCTACGGGTGTATATATGTGTATGGTTAAAAGCAATGGTGAGGTATTGCTAAAAAGAATTCTTAAGGAATAGATTCATAACTAACTAAAATTAATTGGGTGCTCCTAGGGGCACCTTTTTTTTATGTACTATTTTTTATTTCTGAAATATCCGAAACAATACACTGGTTTATTTTAAATACCTTTAGTAACACTTATGAAAAACTTTTTTCGAAATATAGGTCCAGGGACGTTAGTGGCAGCGGCATTTATTGGCCCTGGAACGGTTACTGTATGTACGCTCGCTGGTGTAAAATACAACTTCACATTGCTTTGGGCAATGGCCCTTTCTATATTGGCTACTATAGTCTTGCAAGAAATGGCTGCTCGACTTGGTTTGGTTTATCAAAAAGGTTTGGCAGAAACGGTACGAATAACCATAAAATGGCCATGGCTGCGATGGCTGGCAGTTGCACTCATATTATCTGCTGTACTAATTGGAAATGCAGCCTATGAAGCTGGAAACATAAGTGGCGGAGTATTAGGGTTACAAACTTTAGTAGAGAATTCGACCTTGGAATTAGGGAATGTACAATTCAATTATCTCAGTTTACTCATTGGGGCTATCGCTTTTGTTCTTCTATTCATTGGGAACTATAAACTTATTGAGAAAAGTCTTATTTTTTTAGTGGTTTTTATGAGCATTTCTTTTGTAGTAACCGCTGTAATTACAACCCCACCAATTTTAGACGTTGTTAAAGGATTGTTTATACCAAAAGTCCCTGATGACGGATGGCTAACGGTGGTAGCTCTTGTAGGAACCACGGTTGTACCTTATAACCTCTTTTTACATGCTTCTCTTGTTAAGGAAAAGTGGAAAGACGCTACCCAGTTGAAGACTGCTAGAAGAGATACTTATATTTCCATTGTTTTGGGCGGACTGGTATCCATGGCAATTATAATTTGTGCTGCCGCAATTGATGCTACCAATATTAGCACTGCAGCGGATCTGGCGGTTGGATTAGAACCACTTTACGGATCATTCTCGAAATACTTTTTAAGCATGGGACTGTTTGCAGCAGGTATTACTTCAGCAATCACTGCGCCTTTAGCGGCGGCTTATGTTGCAAAAGAATGTTTTAAATGGGGCGATGGTCTTAGATCTCCTAAATTCAGAATGGTTTGGATGTTTATCCTAGTTCTTGGAATAGTGATTTCATCTATGGGATGGAAACCAATAGAAATTATCAAATTTGCTCAAGTTGCGAACGGTCTATTACTTCCAATAATTGCTATATTTTTATTGTGGGTAGTAAATAAAGAAAAGGTGCTGGGCATTCATAAAAATACCAGAGCACAAAATGTTCTTGGAATTTTAATTGTTTTAACAACGGTTATGCTGGGAATGAGAAGCTTAGAGAAGGTTTTCGGGTTTTCAATTTTTTAGATTAAAAATGGAGGTGTATTAAAATGAACAAGAAACATATTGATATAAATTCAGATTTGGGCGAAGGTATAGGCTTTGACCATCTTCTAATGCCCCTAATTTCTTCTTGTAGTATTGCGTGTGGGGGCCATTTTGGGAACGAGAATACGATTAAAGAGACTGTTCGATTGGCTCAAGAACACGGAGTAAAGGTAGGTGCACATCCCTCATTTCCAGACCGAGATAATTTTGGAAGAAAAGTACTCACACTCACAAAACAAGAATTGAAAAATGCTGTCTATGAACAATTAATGTCATTCTATGCAGTTTGTGAGAAGGAAAAAGAGCCCGTTCATCATATAAAACTACATGGAGCACTCTATAATTATGCGGCCAAAGATGCACCAACCGCAGATGCCGTTGTAGAAGCAATAATAGCCACCAAAGTAAGACCGAAACTGTATGTTGCATACGGTTCGGTGTTACATAGAAAGGCAGAGAATTTATTGCCATTGGTCTTTGAAGCTTTTATTGATCGCGCTTATAACGACGACCTGTCTTTAGCAGATCGAACCGTTGAGGGAGCCATCATAACTAGTCCAAATGCAGCTTGGAATCAATTTTATCAAATGATAGAGAAGGGGACTATTAATACTATTTCTTCTTTGGAGAAATCAATTAGAGCTCATACGTTTTGCATGCATGGAGATACTAAGAATGCTGTTGTAATTCTAAATTTTTTACACCGAAAGATGAAAGAACACGGAATAATCTTAGAATGAAAGACCATATTACACTTGAAGCTTTTGGCCAACATGCGGTATTAATTAATTGGGCTGCCCAGTTAACTCTAAGTCATGAAATAGTTGCATACTTAAATTGGATAGAAAAAAAATTTCCAGAAGAGATCCAGGAAACAGTTCCAGCCTACCATTCGGCAGTGATCTACCTCTCTGTAAAGGTGAATGTACACTTCTTTATAGAAAAGCTGAAGAAGTATGTTCCGAAAATTTCAGAATTAAAAAATCAAACCAATCATTTTGTATTTACCATCCCCGTTTGTTACGATCAAGAGTTTGGCTTAGATATTAAAGAAGTTTCAAAAGTAAATGACCTCTCCACTCTAAAGTTAATAGAATTACATACTCAACCTATCTATCGGGTTCAATTTATAGGATTCCTTCCAGGGTTTCCCTACTTAAGCGGACTTCGAGAGCCGCTTCATACACCTAGAAAAGAGAATCCTCGTCCCTTCATAGAAAAGGGAGCCGTGGGTATTGGTGGTGGGCAAACAGGAATTTATCCGGTTGACTCTCCTGGCGGCTGGAATATAATAGGGAAAACACCTGTACGTTTATTTGATCCTCATTTAGAGAAGCCAAGTTTATTGAGGGCAGGTGATTACTTGAAATTTGAATCGGTTACCAAAGTTCAATTTAATTTAATGGAGCTGGAGGTGGCATCTGGAACATTTCAGATAAATAAAAAAGCGTATCATGATTGAGGTATTAAAATCTGGAATTTATAGTAGTCTTCAAGATTTGGGTCGATTTGGACATCGAAGTTCTGGTGTACCATTAAGTGGGGCCATGGATCTGCAATCTGCTTCTTGGGCCAATCATCTTGTTGGTAATAGAGAGATGGCTTCGGTGTTAGAATTTACGGCTTCTGGTCCGGTATTAAAATTTATGGATGAAGCCTATATTGCGATTACGGGGGCAGACTTTAAACCCAAGGTCAATGGACAACAAGTTCATTCAAATTCTCTTTTAAAAGTGGAGAAAGGAGCGGTTCTTTCGTTTACGGCACCGTCAATTGGGTTGAGAGGGTATTTGGCAATAGCGGGTGGTTTTATAACTGAAAAGGTGCTGGGAAGCACCAGTTTTTATAATAGTATTACTAGACAGGCTCAATTAACGAAGGGAGATCTATTGCGTTATGATGTCCAGAAAAAGGCTCCTTCTGGCAGAATAAGAACACACTTTAAGCCAATAGGGAACGGGTCTAACCTATTCGTAGACAAAGGTCCTGAATTTAATAAGCTTTCGTCTTTTTTTCAAGACAATCTGTTTATTACTAGGTTCGTAGTTTCGAGTAAAAGCAGTAGGATGGCTTATGTGCTTGAACATAAAAAACGCTTCTATGTTGAGGAGATAGTAACTTCTGCTGTTCAACCAGGAACCGTTCAATTAACTCCAGGTGGCAATGTAATTGTGCTAATGAGAGATGCACAAACTACAGGTGGCTATGGACGGATATTACAGTTGACTGAAGATTCCATCAATCTATTGGCTCAAAAACGAGCAGGAGAAATAATTACCTTTAAGTTGAATGAGACTTGATTTGATCGTTGATTCTTTTCAGTGATTTTCAGGTTACTATTTTTATTTATCTCACCTTCAATAAGTTGCCGTTGAATAGGTAGTTCGAATTAAAATAGATACATCTAGGGAAACTTTGAATAATAAAAAATAGTATTAATTGAGATGCAGGTAAACCCCGTATTTTTTAATAGGATTTTTCCTGTATTTTGGATTTGTTTTAGCTAGAACCTTTTAATTTTTACTATTTTGAGCTATAATTAACTATTAAATTTACAACTTATGGCTATTAAACCTACTAAATGTATTTCCGTTACGGAAGCAAGACAACTACAAGACACCTGGGTGGCGACACGAGCGGCTGAGATCGAACGAGCGCGAGGATCTGAAGACACAAGAGAGTTTGTCTTTTCTCATGCTGAACTACAACAATTTCTAGACTATGTAAAAGATGCATCCGACAAACAGGGCATATTAGCTCCAGGAGTACGAATCTATTTTGGGGCTTATGATAGCAGTATAAGTAACAAGGCGACCGTATTTTTATCGGCTACCAAAGGAACGGATGTAAATTCAGAAAATAACTATACTATTGATCCATTAAATACCGTAACTGGTGGATATCCTCCGAACGTATTTTAAATGACACAATTAGTGATTTTAGCGGTATGCCTGGAAATTTTAACGGCATGCGTTGGATTATTCTATATAAAGACGAATAAGGTAGGGATATACACGAAGTATTTTGTGTATATCCTTTTTTTCATTGCGTTTACTGAAGTAATAGGTACATATAACACAATTGCAGATACTTCAGGGAGTAATGTTCTTAAAGGCACTGTGTTTGAAAATAATTATTGGATTCATAATGCGCAGTTAATAATTACTTTTACTTTCTACGTCAGCTTTTTTCGAAATTTATTGAAAAATAAGAAACAGAAAAAGATAATAGGAGTATTATGCGTACTTTACGTATTAGCTACCGTAAGCAATTTGGTGTTTTCAGATATTTATTTTGAATCGATATCTAAATTCACTTACGTAACAGGATCAGTTTTCTTGTTTCTTACAATTTTGATTTACTATTTCAACTTACTTACCAGTGATTATATTCTTCAATTTAAAAAATCATTACCGTTTTACTTTTCGGTAGGTCTTTTATTATATCATTTATGCGTAACACCTCTGTTTATTTATAATGGCTATTACACCCGTACAGTAAGTGAATCGTTTGTTAAAGTTTACTTTTATACACTTATTACGATGAATATAATAATGTACACTATATTTATCATTGGATTTATACGATGCAGAACCAAGAAATAGTCTTAATATTTTATTTTGGAGTTATAATTTTGATTGTCATAATTATAACTATCATCTTTATTTCAACGTTTATTAGACGGAAGAACAAGCTACTTTTAGAACGTCTAGAAGCAGAGCAGCGCTTCGAAAAGGAACTAGTGGATTCGCGTTTGGAAATTCAGGAACAAACCTTAAAAAATGTTGCTTGGGAGTTGCACGATAATGTAGGGCAACTGCTTTCGGTGGCCAATATGCAGCTCAATATGCTCATTGGAGTTACCTCTGAAGAAATCAACGATCGTGTAAAAGAGACCAAGGAAGTTATAACTGCAACCGTTCAAGAGGTACGGGCCTTGTCTAAAACACTGAATAGTGATGTTATTCAAAATAACGGCTTGGTAAATTCAATTCGGACTGAATTAGAGCGCTTTAACCGTCTAAATTTTCTTTACGCCGACTTAAAATTAGAGGGAGAAGTTCAGTATATTAAGAGTGAAGATGAAATCATCATCTTTAGAATTATTCAAGAATTTTTCTCCAATGTTATTAAGCACGCTCGAGCTAAACATTTATTCGTACATTTATGTTATACAATGCAAGAACTCACTATTATTGTTAAAGATGATGGAGTTGGCTTTAATGCCAAAATGAGGAGAACAAGTTCGGGGCTTCAGAATATGGAAAGTCGGGCAAAAATTTTAAATGCAACATATAACCTAGATTCCGAAATAAATCGAGGTACAGAGCTAACAATTATTTATCCCTACCCACCAAATGAGCAGTAAGAAGAAACATACTATTGCAATTGTCGATGATCACTTGTTATTTGCGAGTTCATTGGAGCGTCTTATCAATTCCTTCCCAGAATTTGAAGTTATTTTTCATGCACGTCATGGTTTGGAGCTTCAAAAAGCATTAGAGCAGCATGGCTCGCTTCCCGATATCGTACTTTTAGATATTAATATGCCAGTAATGGATGGGTTTGAAACGGTGAAGTGGCTTACCGAGAATAAGGAGGAAATAAAGGTGCTTGCACTCTCTGTAGAGGATGATGAAAAGACAGTTCTAAAAATGATACGGGAGGGAGCCAAAGGATATTTTCTTAAAGATATTCATCCAGACGATTTGAAACTAGCCTTAGTGGAGGTGATTAGTAAGGGGTATTACTATTCTGAAATGGTAACATCCACGATGGTAGAATCTCTAAAACCTGAAAATAAGGTGCAAAAAATACGTTTTAAAGAAAACGAACTTACATTTCTTCAGTTGGCATGCAGTGAAATGACTTATAAGCAGATAGCAGACGTAATGCATTTAAGTCCGAAAACAATCGACGGGTACAGACAAGAGCTCTTTAATAAGTTGCATGTTAAAAATAGAGTAGGACTTGTGATATACGCGCTAAAGAACGGTTTGATCGAACTTTAAATACAGGCATCCCAAATAACTTCTCTTGGTGGAGGAGCGACGATGGTAATATTTTCTTTTTTAACTGGATGTTCAAAAGTGAGTTGTCGAGCGTGTAAATGAATACTACCATCTTTGTTACTTCGGTCGAAACCATATTTCAAATCTCCTTTAATTGGACTTCCAATAAACGAAAGTTGTGATCGTATTTGATGGTGTCGGCCAGTCTCTAATTCAATTTCTATAAGATAAAAACGCTTTAGTTTTTTTTTCACCGAATAGCTCAGTGCCGCTTGTTTACTATCTGTAACAGGCTTTAGATGGGCATACGACTTATTTTGTTTTGGGTTTCTTTTTAAAAAATGTTCTAATCTGTCCTGAGATTTTGGCGGTTCGTTTTTAACCACTGCCCAATAGGTTTTTTTAGTTTTTCTTTCTGAAAAGAGCTTGTTTAATCGGCTTAAGGCCTTGGATGTTCTTGCAAATACCACCACGCCGCTGGTTGGGCGATCTAAACGGTGAACCACTCCCAAAAAGACGGCTCCAGGTTTATTGTACTTTTCGGCTATATATTCCTTAGCAATTTCCGAAAGAGGCGTGTCACCAGTTTTATCGCCTTGAACAATATCGCCTGGGCGCTTGTTCACTATCAATAAATGATTGTCCTCAAAAAGTACCTGAAGATTGTCCTTGGTGCTATGAATGGCTGAATTCGAAATGGCCGTTTTTAAATTGCTGAAATCTATGAGGTAACAGAATGTTTATTACTAGTATTGTTCCTTTTCACTCGGAAAATCACCACTCTTAACATCGGTGATGTATTTTCCAAATGCATTCGACATTTCGGTGTAAAGATCTAAATAGCGACGTAAGAACCTTGGGTTAAACTCATGAGTCATTCCAATCATATCGTGTGTTACCAACACTTGTCCATCTACTCCGCCACCTGCACCAATTCCAATAATTGGAATGGTAACACTTTTCGCTACCTCTTCGGCTAATTGAGCTGGAACCTTTTCAAGAACTATAGCAAAACATCCTGCCTTTTCCAACATAAGTGCATCCTCTTTTAGCTGAGTTGCTTCGTCCTGGTCTTTAGCGCGTACCGTATAGGTACCAAATTTGTAAATGGACTGAGGAGTGAGGCCTAGGTGTCCCATTACTGGGATCCCTGCGTTCAATATGCGTTTTATAGATTCTTTGATCTCTTTTCCTCCTTCCACTTTAACCGCATGTGCACCACTTTCTTTCATAATACGAATGGCAGATCTTAGCGCCTCTTTTGGATCACTTTGATAAGTTCCAAAAGGAAGGTCGACTACTACTAAGCTACGTTCAATAGCACGAATCACAGACGATGCATGATAGATCATTTGATCCAAAGTAATAGGAAGGGTAGTTTCGTGTCCTGCCATGACATTGGAAGCAGAATCGCCAACTAAAATAACATCTATACCCGAGCTATCTACGATTTTTGCCATGGTATAATCATAGGCAGTTAACATGGAGATTTTCTCTCCATTTTTCTTCATATCCACGAGAGTTTTAGTGGTGATTCTCTTGTATTCTTTCTTTGCTACAGACATAGGGTATAAATTTCAACGTAAAAGTACTACTTTTGAGTTAATCAATAACTTAATCTATTATGAAGTCGGTACTTTTCATTATTTGTATTTTTTTTAGTGTGATGTCGTTTGGACAGGATTCTTTTTCTAAAAAGGATGCTCAACAAATTGTTGATACTTTTTTTGAAGGTTTTCACGCTGGAGATACTACAGTAATGAAATCGGTTATTGGGTCTGAAGTAGCTCTGCAAACGGCTTTTGTTACTAAAGCGGGTGAAAATAAATTAACCACAGACAATTTGCAAAAGCTATTAGGTGCGATTGCAAATAGGGCAGAAGATCAGAAATGGGAAGAACGACTGTTAGATTATAAGATCCAAATAGATGGTAATTTAGCACATGTATGGACCCCGTACGAATTTTGGCTGAATGGTACCTTTAGTCATTGCGGAGCGAACGCTTTTACATTGGCAAAAACCGATAAGGGTTGGAAAATAATTCACTTAATCGATTCGCGAAGACGGGAAAATTGTATTTAAATTAATTAGTCTCTAGTTGATTGGAGGCAACAACATAACCATATCGCTTAGCATAGGCAGGAGAATCTTCAAATAATGTGCGAACCTGATGATCCCAGTTTCGAACGATATCGAAATAGCTAGAGTTAACAACAGACATAATTTCCCCACAGTCATCGCAAATGTGGGTTGAATATTCTAAAAAGTAATGGGCGAATTCATGAAATGCAACTACTTTTAAAATTTCAGAATCCAATTGTGCCATCCAATTAATTTCGATAGCTACAACAGTTCGATTTTCATCACGTCTAAGCATACCTAACGTAGAAGAATTTTCTGAAACGGGGAGGGTGTTTACAATGTCGATAGATTCTAGTTTAAACAATTTATCATGGTATTGGATATCGTATTGTTTACAAAGAGCTAAAAATTCGTTTAGTAAAGGTTGTAGTCTTCCATCGATTTGAACATCTTGAGCAGAGACGTTGGAGATAGAAAGCGTAAGCAGCATAAGTAGGATGATCTTCTTCATAATTCAACGAGTTACATTAGGGAAATCGGCAGTATAACCGATTAAAGGTAAATAAACACGATTAAATACAATTATTTGCATTTTTAATGTTAAATTTTGTTTTTATAGTCTTTTTCCTACAAAACAAATAATTTGTAGGTAATATCGCAATGTTCAATCTGAAAAGGAACAGTTAATAGAACGAGGTTATTAGAAAATTATTCTCGCTATTAGAAAAATAGGAGAAATATAGAGGGTGAAATCGAGCTTGTTAAATGGGTAGAAAAAGATTAACAGTCGCTTAAATTAACTTGAACAGCTAAGCCACCCTCACTAGTTTCTTTGTACTTGGAAGTCATGTCTTTGGCAGTCTCCCACATGGTGGCAATTACTTTATCCAAAGGTATTTTGACATCCGATGGGTCGCGATCTAGGGCCATTTCGCAGGCGTTTATTGCTTTGATAGCACCCATCGCGTTTCGCTCTATACATGGTATTTGAACCAAACCAGCTATGGGGTCACAGGTAAGGCCTAAATGATGTTCCATTGCAATTTCCGCGGCAATTAGTACTTGCTCGGGTGAACCACCCATTAATTCGGTCAAGGCTCCTGCTGCCATGGCAGAGGAGACACCTATTTCTGCTTGACAGCCTCCCATGGCGGCCGAGATAGTAGCGCCTTTTTTGAATAAACTTCCTATTTCTCCTGAAACCAATAAGAACTTTTTGATGTCTTCGAAATTACCATCATGGTTCTCGATTACGAGGTAATACATTAGGACAGCTGGTATAACTCCAGCGCTTCCATTTGTTGGGGCTGTTACAACACGTCCCAAAGAGGCGTTTACTTCATTTACAGCTAAAGCAAAACAGGAAACCCATTTAAGGATTTGCCTGAATTTAACCTCCGTATTTCTGATAGAGCTAATCCATTCGTTCTTGTTGGTATAGGGAGTGTCTCCTTTTAACTTTTCATGTGTCTCAAACGCACGGCGAATTACATTGAGTCCGCCAGGAAGAGTTCCTTTGGTATGACAACCTACATACATGCTATCGAGCATTACATCCCAGATTGCTTTTAACTTATCATCAATTCTATTTGGGTCTCTTAATGAAAGTTCGTTTTGTAACACCAACGCACTAATGCTACAATTTTCTTGAGAACAATATTCTAATATTTGTGTGGCTTTTTCAATAGGATAGGGAAAGCTGCTAAATTTTTCAATTTGTCGTTTAGCTCTTTTGCGTTCTTTTTGTACAACGAAGCCACCTCCAATAGAATAGTAAGTGGAAGACTTTTTGGTTCCGTTGATGAGAGTTGTAGTAAAAGTGATCCCATTAGGATGGAATTCTAAGAACTTCCTATTAAATCGAATGTTTTCAGAAAAAACAAAAGGAATCTCTTTCTCGAAATTGAGCTTTAGCAAATTAGAAGCTTTTAACTTGTCTACTTCTCTTTGAATCTCGTTAATTGGAAAGCTAACAGGATCGGTTCCCAACAGTCCCATGACCACAGCGATATCGCTGGCATGACCTTTTCCTGTAAGTGCTAGCGAACCGTACAATTCAACCGAAACACTGGCAACGCTTGTAAACTGCTCATTAAGTTGCAATAGTTCGATCCATTGTTTTGCCGCTCGCCATGGACCTAAAGTATGAGAACTTGATGGCCCCACGCCTATACTGAGCATATCGAAAACACTAATGCTTTCCATAAAATTGATTTTTAGTTAGACAAATATGGTGAATTAAATTACTTCTAACAACTACTAGAATGATAGGGTAATGAAATTGGAAAATGACACAAATCGAGTAGATAAAGTTGATTTAATAATTAGAAAAATACATTTATTTTATTGCCGTCTATTAGCAAGTAGTGGAGGCGGTTCCCCATTAAATGGGTTCCATCTGCTAATACTTTTAGCTCCCATTCCTGCAGCTTTAATTACTGCTCGATCTCCATACCGTTCCCGCATTTTGTCCATAGCTTGATATAAATTAATTATTTTTTCATTGTCGTCAAATAAATCAATTTGTTGTCCTCCTTCTACCAAATGACTAAATCGAACTCCTACTAAACGGACTAACATTCTACGCTGATATAGATTTTTATATAAATCCATTACTATGGGGAGTAATTTATGATCTGCTGCGCTGTATGGAACTCTTTTTTGCTGTGTATAAGTTTGAAAATCGGAGTAACGAATTTTAAAAGTTACGCAGGCTGTTAGTTTATTACCCCGTCGCAATTGGTAGATTAAGTTTTCGGTCATTGCAATAATGATACTTTCTAACTTTTTTACATCGGTTGTATCTCGATCAAAAGTACGCTCCGTGGAGATTGATTTACGTTCTGTATATTGTACGACAGGAGAATTGTCTATTCCGTTGGCTTTTTTCCAAATCACTTGCCCATTTTTTCCAAAAACCTTTGCCATCATCTCAATGGGCATTTCTTGGATACTTTTTATTTGTTTAATGCCAAGATCGCATAACTGTCTGTAAGTAACTTTGCCCACCATCGGGATTTTACTTACTGAAAGGGGAGAGAGAAAAGGTTTTTCGGTTCCTTTTAGTATCTGGATTTGGTTATTTGGCTTAGCTTCTCCTGTTGCGATTTTGGAAACAGTTTTATTCTGGGACAGGCCAAAAGAAATTGGCAAACCAGTTTCTTTAATAATTCTTGCTCTTAATTCGCTTGCCAGTTTATTACAGCCAAAAAATTTATCCATACCAGTTAGATCAATATAGAATTCGTCTACCGATGTTTTTTCGTAAGTGGGTACATTTTCTTTGATCACGTCGGTTACCATATGCGAAAACTTACTGTAAATTCCCGAATTACCTCTTAGTACAATTGCTTCTGGACAAAGTTGTTTTGCCATTCGCATAGGCATGGCAGAATGAATTCCAAATGTGCGAGCTTCATAACTACAGGATGCTACAACACCTCTGTCTGTGGTGCCTCCAATAAGCACAGGTTTTCCTTCAAGCTTACTGTCGAGTAAGCGTTCACACGACACAAAAAAAGTATCGAGATCCATATGTACAATGTGTCGGTTAGCGTTGTTCAAGGTTTAATGTTTATTGCTCAATGTCGAAGTTTGAATATTTATTCCTTGGAATCTGTCTTGAGCGTATGATTGTTAGTATACGTTATATGACCGCTTCGAGTGAATTTTAAGAAGCGGGTTATTTGATTTAAGCTGAAATATTTGTGTCTTGAAATTAGTATCGAGAAGTGGGCCGACATTCTACTTCGCAATGTCAGCTAAAATCACTCGAACCGAGAAAGAGTTCTTCAAACTAAATTGGGAAGCTTTTCAAACTCTCCGTTGATTAAGGCTTCTTTCTTATCTCTAGACCATCGCTTGATCTGTCTTTTTGCTTCGATGGCAAACAAGGGAACTTTAAACTCTGTGTGAAATACAGGCTCTACCGGAAGGCGTCCTACAGTATTTTCTTGCTTTCCTGTTTGATGGCTTTTTATTTGTGAATCTAAGTTAGAGGTGAAATCGGTATAATAGCTTCCATCGGAACATTTTAAAATATAGACGTAGTAAGTTCTCATTACACTGGAGTTGCTTGCTCTTTTTGTTTTCTTTTTAAATTCCATAATTCTTTCTTTTCAACTTGTTTTTATACTTCAAGAATGTTTTTTCCATTACTAACCTTGGTCGAATTTTTTGTACCAATTGAAGTAGAAGCATCATTCTTGTATCGTTTTCCTTTCATTTTGGTTTGTACAACTCCTTCTGCATATCGTGGATCCTCAATAATTGGGAGGCGTTCCATTTTGGTGACTTCAATTGTGATGCAATCAAATTCTTCCATTACTTTTCCTGTAATTCGATAAACACCTTTTCCTCTAAATCGATATAGAGCAGCAACTGGAGGGAAGTGTACAGTATCTAAAAAATCTCCATCTTTATCAAGGAAGGTTCCAAAGTACATTTGCTTTCCATTGGAAGTACCTGTTCTTTTAGTAGTGACTAAATACCCATCTATCATTACTAACTTTCCTATAAAGTGAGGCAGATGTCTTGCCCTCAAAGTGTAAGAAGAAGGTTCTACTAAAAGCTCAAACGGATTAGATAATGGGTATCCCAATAGTTCTATCTCATCAAAAGCATCTTCTAATTCCGTGTTTGGCAGATTTGGAGTTTTATAATTTACTTTTTCAGCTTTGAAAAGAATGAGCTTATTTTCTTCAAATGTTACTTTATTGATCTTCATATGTGCTTCCCACAGAAGTTCTCTTTTATTTCTTTTTGTAAATCGGAATGCATTAATCTTGATTAGCAGTGCTATTTGCTCCATTGAAATGATAACGCGATCAATGAAGTTGTCTAAACTTTTAAAAACACCATTTTCTGTACGCTCTTTGAGGAAACGTTCGATAGTTTTTGATTCTAGAGAATATAGAAATCCAAATCCAAGATAGATGTCTTTCTCTTTAATAGTAGTTACTGCAAAACTAGTGTTTATGCATGGTGGTAGAATGTTTCCTCCATGCATTCGCGCTTCGTGTACATAGAACTCACTTCTGTAAAAGCCGCCTCCGTTATTGAGCGTCGCGACCATATATTCTAGTGGATAATATGCTTTTAGGAATAAACTTTGGTAGCTTTCTACAGCATAAGATGCCGAATGCCCCTTGGCAAATGCATAACCAGCAAAGCTTTCGGTCTGTCTCCATACTTCTTTGGTGAGTTCTTCAGCTTTGCCATCTCTAGCACAATTCTCAAAAAATTTATCTTTTACTTTTAAGAATTCTTCCCGTGATCTAAATTTTCCAGACATTCCTCTTCGCAACATATCAGCTTCTCCAAGTGTAAGTCCTCCAAAATAGTGAGCTACTTTGATCACATCTTCTTGATAGACCATTACTCCATAAGTTTCGGGCATAATATCTAGCATCACTGGATGCGCATCTTTACGTTTTTCAGGATAACGGTAACGCAAAATATACTCTCGCATCATTCCAGACTGAGAAACTCCAGGACGGATTACAGAACTCGCTGCTACTAGGCCTAGATAATCGTCTACCTGCAGTTTGCGAAGCAGCATTCGCATTGCTGGAGATTCTACATAAAAACAACCAATGGCTTTTGCATTTCGCAAGAGGTATTTTATCTGCTCATCTTCCTTAAAACGCTTAATATCATGAATGTCAAAAGGTGCATCTTTGGGGCGATTGTATTTGATCACTTCTACAGCATCTTTTATTTTTCCGAGTCCGCGCTGACTTAATATGTCAAACTTATAAAGACCAATATCTTCTGCAACTACCATATCAAATTGGGTAGTTGGAAAGCCTTTTGGAGGCATAAAAGTGGCAGTGTAGTAGTGAATTGGTTTTTCAGAAATAATAATGCCACTGGCATGAATTCCTAAATAATTAGGAAATCCCTGAATGGATTCACTGTACACTACCACCAACTGGGAGAGTTTATCTAACTTTTCGAATTTAAATTCTCCTTTTGAGAGTAGATCGATCTCAGCTTTTGGAAGCCCAAATACTTTTCCTAATTCTCGTATTGCAGCCCTGTATTTGAAGGTGTTGTATACCGTGATTAATGCGGCGTTTTTAAAGCGAGTAAATATAAATACGGTGATATCATCTCTATCTGTCCAAGAGAAGTCGATATCAAAGTCGGGCGGATTGGTACGATATAAATTTATAAATCGCTCAAAATAAAGATCGAGTTCAATTGGGTCTACATCGGTGATGCGTAACAAATATGCAATAACGCTATTAGCACCGCTTCCTCGTCCTACATAGAAGTAACCTTTGCTACGCGCATATTTTAGAATTTTCCAATTGATAAGAAAGTAGGATACGAAGCCTTTTTTATGGATAATATCCAGCTCTTTTTCAATACGAGCATACACCTGTTGACTGGGGTTTTCAAATCGGTAGGGGAGTCCTTCGTAGGTGAGCTTTTTGAGTAACCTAAAGTCCAGTGCTTCATTACCAGTATATGAACGCTGATTATTTGGAATTTTTTTAGAGAAATCAAAATAAACTTTACAACATTTTAATAATTTTCTTGTATTATCAATTAACTCTGGGAATTCTTTAAAAGTCTCTTTAATACTTTGTGGTGAGCAGAGTAAGTCTTTTTCGCTACCTTGTTGAGAAGGAGACAGTTTGCTTAATAAAGTATTGTAATTAATAGCTCGGAGCAATCGATGTGTGTTGAAGCCTTTTTTATTCTGAAAGGAAACAGTTTGAAGTACTAAAAGCTTGTTCAGTCGTTTTCGCCAAGGAGAAAATTTCAGCTTATTAAGTTCTTCGGCTTTAACTCCCAAATATTCATTGGCAGATAATTGCTTTCCAAGAAAATTTCCGAAGGGATAAATAACAAATGTATGGGGTAATTGTGGCGCTTTTGAAGGAATCTCCTTTTCAGAATGAAGATGGCTAGAAAGGTAGCTGTTGATATGCTGAAATCCCACATTGTTCTGTGCTAAAAGTATAAATTGTTGCTTGGAATTATTCCTGAAATCAACTCCAACTACAGGCTTAATACCATATTTAGGAGCTAAGCGCAGTATGTCCATGCAGGCAGATGTAGTATTAATATCGGTCAAGGCAAACGAAGCTATCCCCAATTTCTTTGCGTTTTCTAGCAAATCTTTTGGTTTTATCGTGCCGTAGCGAAGGCTGTAATATGTGTGCGTATTAATATACATTTTGGATATAGTCCAATATTATGGAATATTTCCAAGTTAACCAAATTATGTTGACAACTTATAATGAAGTCGCTTATAGAATAAAGGATGTTTTTTGCGCGTAACTAACTTATTTTAAAGTAAAAAGGCATATAATTTAATTATATGCCTATCATATCTTACAGAATCCGCGTTCAGAATCTACTCTAAATCTTTGAGTAGTTTTTTTGCTTTTTGATGATTGTAGAAGGCGTTTGTAGAAATTTCTTTTAAGACCTCAATAGACTTCTGTTTATTATTCATTTTTAGGTAAAGCAGTGCTTTGTACCAATAGCCTTTGGGAGCATCCATTAATTCACTATTAATAAGTGTGTTAAAAGTAGTTTCTGCGGCCTGGTATTTTTTTAATTCCATTTCAGAAATTCCTTTGTAAAGAAATAGAGTGGCCCTATTTCTTTCTGAAATATTCAAAGCTTTTTCAAGCAAGGGTAGTGCGTTCTTATAATCTTTTTTCTTGAAAAGTTGCTCTACAGTAATCATTTGTTCGTTGCTATTATCTCCACGGACACTTAGAGAAGGAAGCTCTGAAATGTCTAAATAGTTGGCGTATAATTCGTTATTGTTTGTTTTATTGGTTAGTAAGGAAAGTACCGAAAGCGAAATAGCTATTGCGGCAGCACTTGCATAAAGTAACCATTGTCTCGATTTCTTTTTAACAGGCTTGTTTTGTTCGACTTGTACTTCTTTTAGCACCTGCCTTAACTCTTTTGTTTTATCGTTTTTAAAAAGTGCAGAGTAGGTCTGTACTTCGTCGAGATTTTCATGTTCAATAAAGCTCCAATCATTTTCATTTAACGATTCAAAAAGTTGTTTTTCAAAAAGGAATTTTTTACGGAATTCATGATCCGTTTTTACTCTTTCTAAAAACTCTTTTTTTTCTTTTTCTGAAAGGACCTCTCTTAAAAAGTGTTCAATTAATTGTTGATCTGGATTATTCATAATTGGGTCAATGAATGATAATTTTGGTCATTTTTTATCAGTTCTGTTAATTTCGCCTTGCATTTAAAAACGCGTTGTCTTGCGACTGTTTCTGAACTGTAGTTTAATTGTTCAACTATATGCTCATAAGAAACTTTAGCAAAAAACAACTTTAGCACTTTCTGACAATTTTCAGAGATTAATTCGAGGTTTTTGCCAAACAATTCCCATCTTTTTTGTTCTAGAAGTGCGAGTGCTTCATCATGCTCTTCACCTCCACGTTCCAAATCACTATCTGTTGTTACCCATCTTTTTGATTTATTTAGCTCTCTCCGCCACAAATTTTTACAAGCAGTGAATAAATATGCTTCAAAACTAGAGGTAATCTCAAATTTTTCTCGGCGGTAACGAACGGCTATTTGTACCAATGCCTTTTGAAAAATATCTTCTGCATCTGCCACTTGCCCTTTATTTTGAAGAACAAAGCTTTTTACTTTTGGAAAGTTTTCCGAATAGAGTTCTTTTAATTCTTTAGAGTTGCTTGTTAATAGAGCGTTTAAGTAGCGGAGGTTATTCTTCATTTATTAGGTCTTCTAAGACAAAATTAAACTTTTATATTTGAATGGGTAACAAAATAAAATAATAGGAACGGTAGGGTGAATTATCATTAACTATTAATTTTCAACAATTATGAACAAATTTAATTTATCATTCCTATTTACCTTCCTATTTTCAATTCTCCTTTTTACTAGCTGCAGTCGTGACACTAGTACTGAAGAATTTCAAACTAATTCTGCAGATTATTCCCTAGAAATTTCTTCCGAAAATACAATGAGAGCCGGCTCGGGAGTTGTCGATGCCAAAATAACGTATTATCCTCATGTTAAAGAAGGCCGAAAACAAAAAATAAGAGATGAATATATACAAATAGGTGTTTTAATTTCTTGGTCTCCTTGTCCAAACGATCCTTTTAGCGATATCTGGATTGTGCATTGTGAGGACTGTGAGAGTGATCAAGATCTACCTATTAAAACAGACGACTGCGAGGACGAAGATGATGCATGCGATGTAGCAAGAACGGCTATTTTTGAACCTTGTAAAAAATAAGATCAGTTTAAAATTACCAAGCGTATTATTATTAACCATATCAATTTCGTAAATCATGAAAAAAGTAAATCAAACCATTCAATTAATTTTCCTATTTTCAATCCTCATTTTAACCAGTTGTAGTCAAGATAGTAGTACTGAAGAGCTTCTAACGAGCGCAGCAGATTATTCTCTAGACATAGAGATTGTAGAAGAGAATAATTCTACAAGAAGCGACATTGTCGATGTAAAGATTACCTATTATTCTTCAGTATCTGAAGGACGTAAAACTAAAATTAGGCAACATTATGTCGATTTGGATATTTTATTAGATTGGACCCCATGTGATGATGAATTCAGTGAAATATGGTATATTAATTGTCCGTTGTGTAAAAAGGACAGTGATTTACCTATTAAAACAGATGACTGTGAAGATGAAGAAAGCGATTGCGACGTAAAAAGAGCCGCTATTTTTGAACCTTGTAAAAACGAAGATTGATTCAAAACATACGAATAATTTTATTTTGGCTGTGGATGGTGTGCAATATGCATACGGTTTGCAGCCAAAACTTTTTTGAAACTTACCAAAAACTTGTCGCTACCGAAAACCTAGTTCAAAACGAGCAACAAATCGACAGTGTTTTTTCTGCATGCCTTGCGAATTCCAATTTTATGGAATCCATTAAAATAGCCCACGACTATTCGATAAAATTTTATAGAAAAAGACAGTATTCTAAAGCAATTAAATACGGTCTATTAGAAATTGAGGTGTATGAAGATCAAAAAATTGTAAATAATAGTTATGCAGGAGCCCTTTACAATATGGGGAAAGCCCATTATAATATAGGTGAGTTAGAAAAGGGTTTGATTTTTTATAACAAGAATGTGGAGTTGCAGATGGGTAAAGAAGATTTGGCGTACTGCCAAATGGGACAGATTTATCACGAATTAGGTGATTCTTATAAGGGAATCGATTTCTACTTAAAAGGTATTCAGTTACTTAAAGAGGCTGGTAATTATAGAATATTGATTAAACGTTACTTAGACCTTGCTGTGGTTTATGAGCAAGTAAATACGCCTAAGAGCTTGGAAAAGAAGTTAGTATTGCTTCAAAAAGTAGAGAGCTTAAGTAAAAAACACAAACTTTCAAAACGCGATTACTACAGCCTCTACAATAGTTTTGCTAGTTATTACAATAACATTTCTACATTCGATTTTAAAAAGTCTAGCGATTATTACAAAAAACACATTGATAAAGCGATTTCTTTAAACGATTCCAGTGTAGTATGCGGTCTCTACGCTAATGTTGGTAGTTTACACAATACAATTGTGAGCGATAGCGCCATCTTCTATTTAGAAAAAGGATTGCCTTTTTGTAAAAATGAAAACAATATAGCAAGAGTGAATAACCTAATTTTTGACTATTACGCTCATAAAGAAAAACCAGAAGAAGCATTGTCTTATATAGAGCGATCTTTAGCCGCTGGTATTGGGAAACAGAGCACTTATAAAGAACTGCCTCAACTCATAGAACTCAGTTCTTCAACCGATCCTTTTGTGACGCTTTGGGCGTTGACAAAAAAGGCATCTGTTTTGATGAAACTTTCAGAACAAAATAAAAACACCGCCTTAGAAGCATTGTCTTATTTACAATTAGCAGATTCCTTGGTTACCTCTATCCAGGGGAATGTTTTCAATGAGGATTCGAAATTTCTTTGGAGAAAGGAAGCATCTAATGTATACGCCAAGGCCGTTTCCTGCAGTAAACTTTTAGACAGACCAGATCTCGCTTTTTATTTTACTGAAAAGAATAAAGCCTTGTTGCTGATAGAAAGTATTCTTACAAATGCTGAAAAAATGAAAATTTCAGATACATTGATTGACCGGGAGGCTGAATTGAGAAGACTTTTACTGAAACAAAGAAAAGGAATAGCTACGGAAACAAATTCGGTTAAGCGCGCACAATATCAAAACGCTCTTTTCGACTTGCAGCACGAATACGAAGCGCTGTTAGCACATACAAAAGAAAACTACCCGCATCTCAAGACCATGGATGAAAAGACAAAGATATTTTCATTAAAAGATGCCCAAAACACCTTGGATGATGAGACGATTATTATCTCTTATTTGTGGAATAAAAGAGACAACAGATCCAATGTTATTTTTGGCATGGGAATAACGAATAGTTCCAGCGAAATTTTTGAAGTTGAAGGGGTCGAGGAAGTAGAAAAGTTATTGGAGGATTATCAAAATACAATCTCCAGACCCTTTGAATCTATAAACGAACAACAACAATATTTAAAAATAGCTCATACCCTTTACCTAAAGTTATTCCCTTCCAAAGAACTTCGGAGTAAACTCTTTGGTAAGAAAATATTGATCATTCCCGATGGGAAACTTCAATACCTATCTTTTGAGGCATTGGTTACTTCTCTAGAAGATGGAACCTATCTTTTAGAAGATGCTGAATTGAGTTATGGCTATTCATGGGCATTTCTCAAACACAATAAAACACTTTCTAGAACTGCTTCTAAACAATTTTTGGCGTTATGCCCTAAGACCTTTAACAATGGGTTGGGCGCATTGCCGCATACACAAAGCGAAGTGGAAGACATTCAACTAATTATGAAAGGTGATGTACTAATGGACGGTGACGCTCAAAAGGAAATATTCTTAAATACAAAACAAGATTATTCAATTATTCACTTGGCGACCCATGCTGAAGGTGGGGTAAACCCTTGGATTGCATTTAAAGATTCTAAATTGGAAATGGATGAATTGTACCTTACCAGAAACAATGCTCAGTTAATTGTTTTAAGTGCTTGTAAAACATCTTTGGGGGAACACGCAAAAGGAGAAGGAGTTCTAAGTTTAGCACGCGGCTTCTTTTACGCAGGAGCTAACTCGGTCGTATCGTCTCTTTGGAACGTGAACGATAAATCCACTTCATCTATTATGACGCATTTTTATTCAAAATTGAAAGAAGGGGAAACTAAATCCTCATCCCTAAGAAGTGCTAAACTGGATTATATTGAATCTAGTTCTTTGTCCGATGCTTCTCCTTATTATTGGGCTTCATTTATTTTAGTAGGAGATACGGAGTCTATCAATTTTGGAACGCAGTTTATGTCGGTATCTTCTTGGATTCTTCTTGCCCTGCTCTTATTTACCATACTTGGTTTTGCCGCTTACCGAAGAAAGAACTAGTAGATTTCTAAATTTGAATCTCCTTGCGTTTATTTTTTTATAAAACTCTGGTAATAATAGATACGCACTGGTAACCATAGAATTTAACCATTTAATTTCGACTTAATTACACTGCCTATATAATAGTTTCCTTCACAAAACAGCGATCGTCTCTACAAGGTAGAAATACTTGAAATTCGCTAAAATTGAAATATACTGCTTCCTAATTTTAATAACCTTCCGTCGAATGAGCAAGAAATACTTATACACGCAAATGCAATTGCTCATAGTTATCTAGCAGGAGCTGATATAGACGTTGGAGGTTGTGATATTTGCGCAGTGGCTGGAACAATTATAGGAGGAGCTGTGGGTTTTATTGTGAGAGTAGTGGTGGATGTATTCTCGAAATAAATACTTTTTTTACATTATTTTATTTATCACAAAAAGCTGTATGTCAGTTATCTGTGATGGTTTGATGATAAAAAATATAAAAAATAAAAATATTTTTGAAAATATAGGGTAACAAAAAACAAGTCGCTGTAACAGGCTAGTATAAAAGAAGAAATTTAATGAAATTCGTACTGCCAATGAAATAGTATATATTCCAAAATAGAGAAAGCCTCTACTAGGTAGAAGCTCTCGTGGTTCGCTAAAACCGAAATAAACTTGCGTCTAAATCGAGACAAAGATATAAAAATTTTTCATGATGAAGACGTCGCAGGTTTATTTTAAGAGTGTTACACTTTTTACACTATAAAATAAGTCGCGGAAGCCGAAAAGCGCATGAGTAGGCATTTTTTTTAAACAATACATTATTATGAAAGTTTTTTATACAATGACCGCTATATTTTTTCTATCAATTTTTGCAGTATCCTGCTCCAAAGAAGACGATAGAGTTGAGAACCAACAAAACTCAGATTTAAGCTTTGAGAATCCTAATGAATTTAAAGGAGAAGGATTTAATTACTATGAAGCAACGAGAAAATTGGACCAACAAATTGGAAAGAACTATCCAAAATTACCTTTAGATCAATCGACCGTAAATAACTATGCAGATTTAGTAGGACACGATGGTGAAATAGAGGAAGGTGCTGCGAATGAGATTGCGGATGCCTTATTGTATTCTAAAGAAGTTGGAATGGCCAGAGTACTTGATGAAAGAACAAGTTTCAGCAAATTCACAAAATCTACGCTTGTAAAAATGTCACAGGCTGGACCTTTTGAAAACTTAGAAGAGATTGAAGAGTTCAACGCACTTCCAAAGGCTGAGAAGAAATTGCTTTTACACGCTAATGAAATTGCCGCTAGCTACATGGCTGGAATGGGATTATCTGCAGATTCTCGTCAGGGATGCTATATCAATGGAGAGCCTGCACCATGTAATGTTGCTGGTGCGCTTGGAGGAGCTATTCTAGGAGCTTCTATTGGAACTAGTCTTTGCGGACCTGTATGCGGAGTTGGTGGAGCTATTATAGGTGGAATTATTGGTTGGTTTGCTGGTGACGGGAAATAGGACATACCATCTTAACTAATAATTGGCCCCTTTTCGATTGATTTTATTCGTATAATCTTAGAAAAGGGGCCTTTTTAAATAACTACTATGAACATCACAAAATTTCTAATTATCGGACTCCTATCTGCCGCCTGTTATTTTGGAATGCGATCCACCAGTGAAACAGGTTCAACCGATTTAATAAGGGGTGCTAAAAGTGTAGAGTATAATAAAAGTAGTCTCTATCTTATCTTAAGAGGATCCGAAACGAAGCTGGGAGGTTTTGCCAAACAATACAATAAGACAGATGCCCATGCCACCCATGTTGCAATGGGTATTTTTAAGGACTCACTTCGCATATACCATGTAAATACGGAACCACAAAATGGACAACACGTACTCACCGAGTCTTTAGATAGTTTCTTAGATTCTGAAGACGATAAGTATAACTATTTAGCTATTTGGGAATTAGAAAATTTCTCTACTTCCGAACTTGCCGAAATGGAGACCGAGATTTCAAAGTTAATACAACAGAATATTCAGTTCGACTATAAATTCGATAACCAGTCTAATGACCAACTTTATTGCTCAGAATTTCTTTATAAACTCATGAATAAAACAACCAACAATAGGTACCTTTTGTCTATGACCAAAATGAAAGTACCAAGTGAGCACGTATTCTATCTTAAAAAAGACACACTTATTTATTACCCATCCGATTTCTTTTTGGACTATCCTTCTATTAAACCGGTCTACAAGTGGCTTGATGAAGAATAGAAAAATGTAACTTTGTAAAATGATACACCTAATAGTTGGTAATACCGGTTCTGGAAAGACTACCTATGGCCTTCATTTAAAAAAGAAAATAGGAGGCGTTATTTTCTCTATCGATCAATGGAATAAGACGTTGTTTTTAATGGATAAAACTGAAAGCGACGGACTAACATGGTTCTTAGAGCGCATTGAACGAGCAGAAACAATTATAACCAATTTAATTCTTCAGCTTAATGACGCGGGAGTGGATGCAATTTTGGATCTAGGACTTTCTAAGAAATCGCATCGGGATAAGTTCAGAGCTTTTGCCGAAGCCAACCAAATTGAATGTAGATTACACTTTCTTGATATTCCAAAAGAGGTGAGGAGACAGCGTATTATCCAACGAAATCTTGATAAAGGAGAGACCTTTGAGTTTAAAGTTTCTGAAGTGGATTTCGAATTCATGGAAACTTGGTTCGAAACTCCTACTGCAGAAGAGTTATCCAATGCTGTTATTGTGAATGCATAGCAAAGTACTTCCTAGCTATTTATTAAATTATATTCCCTACCTCCTTTTTTTAATACTACGCGGTATAATTATTGGCGAATGTAATTAAAGCCAACTATTGATATGAAGATCTGCGTTTCTATAAGGAGAAAACTATTTGCAAGAGGGATAGACTATGCTACCGTGTAGCGAGGAAAGCCCGACCCGATCTAGGGACTTGCCCAAGCACTTATGGATAGATAGAATGCTATTTTGGTCTATATGGCCCTCATCAATACAACCTAAAACTGCCACTACTTACGGAACCCTGAATCCTCATTCTGACATCATGGCAGTCTCGTTCTGATGGCATAATACTTGACTTATGGTAACCGTCTGCCAGATGGTAGATTTTAAAGTATAAAAAATAAAAACACAGAGATATGAGTAAGATTATTGGAATCGATTTAGGGACTACTAACTCTTGCGTTTCGGTAATGGAAGGTAGTGAGCCGACCGTGATACCAAATGCGGAAGGGAAACGTACTACACCTTCAGTCATCGCCTTTGTAGAGGATGGTGAAATTAAAGTAGGAGATCCTGCTAAAAGACAAGCGGTAACAAACCCAACAAAAACAATTGCTTCAATTAAGCGTTTTATGGGGAATAAATACAGCGAGTCTAAAAAAGAAGCGGAACGCGCTGCTTACAAAGTAGTAAAAGGAGACAACGATACACCTCGTGTGGACATCGACGGTCGTCTTTACACTCCGCAGGAATTAAGTGCAATGATTCTTCAGAAAATGAAGAAAACTGCCGAGGATTACCTTGGACAGGATGTAACACGTGCTGTAATTACAGTGCCTGCATATTTTAATGACAGTCAGCGTCAGGCCACTAAAGAGGCTGGAGAGATCGCTGGACTTAAAGTAGAGCGTATTATCAACGAGCCTACTGCTGCGGCATTGGCTTATGGAATGGATAAAAAGAGCACCGACCAAAAGATCGTAGTATTCGATTTTGGTGGAGGAACACATGATGTATCTATCCTTGAATTAGGAGACGGTGTATTTGAAGTATTATCTACAGATGGAGATACACACTTAGGTGGTGACGATGTAGATCAAAAAATTATCAACTGGTTGGCAGACGAGTTTAAGAGCGAAAATGACATGGATCTGAGAGATGACCCAATGGCATTACAACGTTTAAAAGAAGCTGCTGAAAAAGCAAAGATCGAATTATCATCTTCTGCACAAACAGAAGTTAACTTGCCATACGTTACAGCAACTGCAAGCGGACCAAAACACTTGGTAAAAACCTTAACACGTGCGAAGTTCGAGCAATTGATCGACGATTTGGTAAAGAGAACCATAGAGCCTTGTCAGACTGCCCTTAAAAGCGCAGGTTTGAGTACAAGCGATATTGACGAGATTATTTTGGTAGGTGGATCTACTCGTATTCCTGCAGTTCAGGAAGCGGTGGAGAAATTCTTCGGAAAATCTCCTAATAAAGGAGTGAATCCAGATGAAGTAGTAGCCGTTGGAGCTGCAATCCAAGGTGGAGTATTGACAGGAGATGTAAAAGATGTATTGTTATTAGATGTAACACCTCTTTCTCTTGGAATTGAAACTATGGGTGGCGTAATGACGAAGTTAATTGAAGCGAATACTACTATTCCTACTAAGAAGAGCCAAGTATTCTCTACCGCAGCAGATAACCAACCAAGTGTTGAAATCCACGTATTGCAAGGAGAGCGTCCTATGGCGGCAGATAATAACACAATTGGTCGTTTCCACTTAAACGATATTCCACCAGCACAAAGAGGAGTTCCACAAATTGAGGTAACTTTTGATATTGATGCCAATGGTATTATTAAAGTAAGCGCTTTAGACAAAGCGACTGGGAAATCTCAAGACATTAGAATCGAAGCTTCTTCAGGTTTAACCGAAGAAGAAATCGAGAAAATGAAAGCTGAAGCGGAAGCAAATGCAGATGCAGATAAGGCGGCAAAAGAGAAAGTGGACAAGATCAACGAAGCAGATGCCATGATCTTCCAAACGGAAAAGCAATTGAAGGAGTTTGGTGATAAGCTAAGCGACGACAAGAAAGCGCCAATTGAAGCTGCGTTAGAAGACTTGAAGAAAGCCTTCGAAACCAAAGAAGTAGAAACAATCGAGCCAGCGTTGGAGAAAATCAACGAAGCTTGGAAAGTAGCTTCCGAGGAAATGTACAAAGCTCAGGCAGACTCACAAGGTGCTCCAACAGGAGAACCAGCAGCAGATGCTGGTGCAGGAGCAGACAATGCAGATGCAGATGTAGAGGATGTTGACTTTGAGGAAGTGAAGTAAATAAATTTACGAAGTACGATATTCGTTTTACGATATATCATACTGAATTAAATATAAAATCCCCGACCGGTTGGTTGGGGATTTTTTTATTCGTGCAAAGATTCGTGACATGATGCGCAGACGGAGACAAGCCATTTAATAGGTTCCTTTCCAATATTCTTTCTTGCGTATCTTTTGTGGTGAACTTGAGTGGCACGTGCTCCACAATAACCACATTTCCAATCATCTCGTTGGAGCACTACAAAACGCTTTCGTTTCCATGCATCAGATTTTAGATAGACATTTCGATAATAGTCTCGACGTCGTTTGCGTTTTAAATTAAATAACCATCGATCGAAGAGCCATGCGAGCCATACCCCGATAACACAAATTACTACGATAAGTATTAAGAGTAATAGTTCGTAATTCATTGTTAGGTGTAGTTATTCTAAGGTATATTGTCAAAATAATTATTAAGTTCGGCAGAATTGTATGATTTACTTGCTGCGGCTAGATATTTATAGCTCCAAAGCGGCAAGGTTAATTGATTTGGAGTCTTATATGTATTAAAATCATCCTTCAAAATCTTAGCTCTTTTAACTGTAAAAAAGTAGTTTTTGATATTATATTTTATTACAAATACATCTCCCTTAAACCTATAGTATTCGGATATAAATTTAAACGATTTTTTAATTGTGGGATAATTGAAAACTTGATAAAATTCGTCTTCAAGTGCTTTAAAGCTTTCAATGTTTGCTTCTCTATCGCTATTATTTTCTTTATTAATAATCTTGATGTTCTTATCTATTGCGGTTAGTAGTGAAATTGCTAATAGTGGTGCTATTGAAAAATCTGGTTTCTCTGATATAAGCCTTTCAAAATAGTTGTTTAAAAATTTTGAAGATATATTTACTTTTATTAGAACATTAAATACCAAATTATAAAAATATTCGGTTTGGTTTGCCGAAATTACAGTTGCTATGGCTAATGCATTAGGTATTCTATTTAGTATATTAAGCTGAGTAGGTATTGTTCCTATACTTACAACATAACTTGCTGTAAGATATTCTTGAAGAGATAAATGTGAAAATTCATAAGTATCAAAACCAGACTGAACGAATATGCCGTTGTGACTTTCCAACTCATTTAGTACCATTTCTACTTCATTAGTTGGAAGGTTAAAATTTCTCGATAAAGATTTGTAAACTTCTCTTAGAACTTCGCCATTGAACTTAATTGTATTGTATTTTACAGTAAGCAAATATGATAAGTTGTAAAGAAACTCTTCTTTTCTATCGACTTCAAAATTTGCATACTTTGAACTTCTTTTGATACTTCTACTTTGGTTCCACTTTTTAAGTAGAAGTTGAATTACTAAGCGATAAACAGATTTTGGTTTTTCTGGAATTTTTTTATTTGTACTGTCATCGTATATATTACACAATTGGCCAAGAGTTAATGGTCTAACTGCTGTATCATCAAATGGTGAATTTTTAATTTGATTAAATAGGTCAATAGACTGTTGTTCATTTCCTAACCAATTTTTAATAAATTCTTTAATTTGTCCATCACTCAAAGGCGCAATTTCGTATTTAAGTGTATTTTCAAGAATTACGTTTAAGTCCCCAGTTCTAGAAGTAATTATGAATTTTGCATCTGTTAAATTCTTTGTAAGTTTTCTGATTTCATCCGTAATGAAATCTTTTTGCTCGATAGTAGAAATCTCATCAAACCCATCTAGAATAAGGGTGCATTTTAAACTGTTTAAGAGTTTAATGCAAAATCGTTGATAATCTTCAAATTTTATATCACTAGGTTTTTTAGTTTTCAAATTAAAAAGCTTAATTCCAAATGTTTCTAGAATTTTTTTAGATATACTTAAACTGTCAGTCCACTTTTCACCCCATTTAGGGTACATTTCTCTAAACCTAATTACTATTGGAATTGTATTTGAATTGGGATTTGAAAATATTTCTTGGCAAAGGAATTTCATTGATGTGGATTTCCCAGCACCAGGTCCACCGTAAATAACTATATTTTTATCGTAATTCAATATTTCACTAATCTCTATTTTTTGTGGTCTTACTTCTTCGAAATGAGTTTTTCTTTGGCTCAAATAGAATTTGAGTTTTACATAAATATTATTTATATCCTTTTCCTTATTTTCAACTTTTACAACTTTTGACCAATTGTTTATTTCACGAATATTCTCTTTAATCCGTTCATCAAAATCATCAAATTCTGCGTCAATAAGATGGTCACTTTCTATATTATCAATCTGACTTAAATCGATTTTTGATTGTCTTACTTTTATAAATTTTTTGAGACCTTTGTACGTATCATCCACTACAGGTTTGCCAAATAATCCTATCAGAAATTGTGCTATTCCATCTTCCATAATGTTATTTCATAATTACACCCAACGGTCTAGTATAAGAAAAGTAGGGCAGTTGTAAGCGATACTTTTCGGATTAAGCTAAAGCCGAATTTTTAAATTTTGCTAATTATCTTTTGACTTTTTAATTATACCAAATTTAAAAATTTGGTGACTTGGCAAATACACACAGACCTTTCGATTAAGCACTTTTCGCCCTATTTTTTTTATACATTGTTAGGCACTGGCTTTTTCCCATTATTTACTCAACGCCTTAATTATTCGCTCTTCGTTTATTACAATATCACGGAATAAAACGTGTGGAAATTCCGAATACTTGGATGTTTTAAAAGCCTCTGAAATATTCGATAGGGTAGAAGCTGTCATCAATGACAAATTCATTTCGGTGTCCATTTCGCAGTCTGTAACAAAGTCATCACTAAATTCAGGTGCAATGAGAAGAATTTTGACAATTCGCAAGTCATTTTTTAATGCTACGTTTTGGTAAGACTTTAATTGTCTGGAAACAGAACTAAACTTATTGTAACCTCTTTCTTTACTCGTTTTGCATTCAACAATAATTATTTCGTTGTTTTCCAAGTTTAAAAGAATATCCATCATATCTTTTTTAGTATTTAGTTTGTTTTTTAACGTGTCGTCCACATTAAATCCTAAACCACTAAATATGGTTTTTGTCAATTCCTCAAATTTTAAACCGAGTTCACTTTCTTTTACAGTTATTCCGTTTTCTTTTAAGAGGTTCAGATTTCTGTAAGCTACATTTTCGTAATTTTCTAAATAAAGGTTCTCGACATCTTTGTAGTGTTCGAGAATGTTTAAAATATCATCGCCACGTTGTTTAATGCCATTGTCTTTTATGAACTTAGACAAATCTTCTTTCACAATTAGGTCTAAAATATCTCTTGGTTTGATATTGTAATCAAGTAAAAAATCTGCTTTTAAAACAAATTCGTCTTGTAGTTCAAATTGTTCTTTTATCTGTTTGTTGAGTTTTGGTAATGATTGGTTTAATTCGGCAAGTAGTTTATCAAAACCATCTAATGAAATTCCAACTTTTTCGTCTCGCTCAACATTTTCAAAGTGTTCAATAAGACTACTAATCTTTTCTTCGAGTACGCCACCTTTTAAGTTTTGAATATTTAAACCCTTTTCGCAAAGTTCGTTTAGCGTTTTTTTCTTTTCAGTTAATGTACTTCCTGGTTTGTAAATATCTTCTGAAAGTAAAGTTGTAAAGGAAACACCTTCTTTAATTATTTCCTCAATTTTTTGAGAATAGGACAATATTCTGTCAATGTTATGGTCACGTGCAATTTGGTTAATGATTGGTGCTCTCAAAAGTTTTAAAGTTCTACGATAGAATTTTTCGGCAACTTCTTTTTGTCTAACTCTACGCAACATTCTAACCATTTCGTCAGCCACATAGATTGTATTTTCTTTGTTTGAGTAGAAAATGACACCAATATTTTTAAGTCCTTTAATTACCTCTTGAATGTCAAGTTTTTTAATCGGTAAAATTGAATAGTTAATCAACTTTACTTCTTCTTGGGATAAACCTAATTGTTTTGAGAGTGTAAGAATTATCGATAACTCGTCTGAAGATATTTTAGCATCTCGGTTATTCTCGATATCATTATGGTAAGCTGTATGCAAACACGCTTTGTAAATTTTGTAGTCTCTTTTTCGTGAAGCACTTAATTCCGATTTGTTATTTTCAAAATCGGCATTTAGCATTTTTATCCTGTTTTTAATATGCTTGATTTCTGTTTCATACAAACGTGAAAACCAATCTTGTTTCATTATGCAGTTTCCATCACGGATTATAATATCAATCAAAATGTCTAATTGCGATGTGATTTCTTGAAATTCACATTTAATATGTTCTTGAAACTCGCCTGATGTTAAAGCAAAAATTTTGGAAATATTTTGATTATCAACAGATTTTAGTCCTTTGTCTGATGAGCTTAAAATCTTGTCAATTTGTTTCGCGTTTTTTGGACTTTTAGATATTATATTGTCAATAATTTTAATAAATGAGTTCTTTTCTATCGAACCGAGTTTATCCAAAATCTTCTCTAATTTCATATAGTTTAATTTTATTTCAGGTGTTTCTTTAGCTTGTGCCTAACTAGTTATATAATCCATTCTATCGTTCACATACCGTAAAGCGAACGGAATACAACGCACAAAACAAAAAAACTCCCCACCCATTCCCTAAAAGCTTTGTGGGCCATTAGGGAATGAAAGGGGAGCGTTTGAGGTATAAATATAGTGCTTTTGTTGTTAATGCATTACGGGAAACCGTTGTTGTCTACCAAATACTTCAAGTTTCAGGTGATCTCATGAGGGTTTGGCATTGGTATCCTTGTTTTCCTATAGAAATCTAATATTAATTTTCAAAATTATATGCAGATTGTGATGGTCTATTTTCGTAACCATCCCTTAAACAGTTTTTCCAATATTCGTCCGAGACTACAAATTCTTTGATCATATTTTGCCTTAAGAGGCCATTATTCATTCTGCCTACCCAATAATCTAATTCGCTTTGCGCAATTTGGGCTTCAGTTCTGCCATGAATGTCTATATATAAGCTTTTAATATATTTTTCACGCGCGTTGGTAGAATTTAGAACGGCAAAGGTTACAGTGGTCTTGGTAGCGGTTCCATTATTTAATTTATCTATCCAAAATTGTTTACCAGATGGGTCTACACTAAGAGGTACATCTGCAAGTTTAAAATACAAGTGATTTACAAAGCCTTCATTGTCACTTCCAGCAGCGCCCCAGAACTCATCGCTAATACAAAATCCTTTAATAACATTTTCTCTTGTCATACCATTTTGCATTTGAGTGATCCAATAATTTGGTTCACCCAAATTTGCAGGTCGACCGTGAATGTCCATGTACAATTTATTAACCCATGGGCTATAACTACCCGGAACCATAAAAGATTCTACTAAATCGGCTTTATTTCGATTATCCTTGAGAGTAGTAATATAGGAATTAATGTTTGCATTGTCGTTTGGGAAAACATTTCTATAATAAATGCTTGGATACAGAGATTTTACGAAGTCTTCATACCCATATTTGGTTTCTTCAATTCTATTTTTCCAGGTGTTGGATACTTTTTTGTGAGTGTATTGAGCAGGGGCTAATGTATCATTCCAATTCATGATGCCGTGATAGGCCGAGACTGCTTTTTCATAGGGCGTACCATCATCCAGGTTGGGTTGGTCTAATAATTCATAGCTAAATACGGCCTTAACAGATGTACCACTTAACTCATCAATATGAAAATTAATATCATCACTCTGCGCTTGTTCAGATTCATAACCAGTATCTTGAGGATCACCATCTTCAATACCATAGCCATCATCACGACATTGCTCACAGGGTTGATTAGGATTACATTGGGCACAAGGATCAGGATAAAGTACTAATTCTACACTGCCATCAGTTCGGTCTAATTCAGTGATCCAAACATCTTTATCGGGGAATTCATTAGACAAATAATCTAATACACTAACACCGCCTAAAGTTGTTCGAATACTAGTAAGACTACCTTGGTCGGAATACCAGTGATAGCCAATAATATCATACTCCACACCCTCATTCTCTAGTAAATGAAACCAACCAACTTTTAAAGATCCAGCATTATTCATTACGATTTTAGCCGCAGGATCAAAAAATTTAACTGCCTCTACCATTCCCCTTAGGTAAGCGGCAGCTCGACTTGATTTTGCGGCGTCATACTCATTGGCCGTAACGCCCTCGGTACCTGGAGTTATTAACTTAAGGTCTAATTCGTTACATAACGCTATATATTCAAAATCACCAGCGTATCCGTTGGTACTTAATACGCCTTCTACCTGGTCATATCCAAGGTTATAGTTTGTGGTAATATTTGCTTGATAATTAATATGACTATTCCCCATAATTATCGGAAAAATTTTGATACTGTTATAGGCAGGTGATGATGTAAGATTGATTAGTTTATTCAATTCGCTTATTTTTTTGGGTGTCCCAATGGGGATATTGGGGGTGCCAACCGGCCAAGTTACTAAGTCTACTCTATAAAGATCTATTTGATGTTCTTTTAATCTCTCTAGTTGATAACTAATGTTATGGAGTGGATTGGTATCATCATAATAGGGTTTGTCCGTTGCAATTGGATGTCCATTGGTTCCCCAAATAAAATCATTAGGCACTACAATAGGCAGTTTATTTGGCAGTACCGCAGAGGAATTTAAATTTAATTCTTCTAGTTCCTTATCTGTTAGCAGTTCGTTTTCTTGGCAGCCTATCATAATCCCAAGTAAGGCGAGTGTTAATAAAAGATGTTTCATAAGGTGTTTCATAAGGTGTTTTTTAAGATGTTTTTTAAGATGTAAAAAAGACACTTTAAGTTACAACTTAATTCTTGATAAGAATTGTGGTAAAACCGCAGATTTCAAAAAGCAATGCTAAATGATCAGCAGACATTGGGAGCTTGCCCGTCGTCTGGCTGAATAGTTTTAAAAAGTAGGCAGTTGTAGTTGGCAACGCTCAATGCTCAAATTTCAATATTCAATGAGCAGAAGGCATAAGGGATTAGGAATTAGTATGAAAGGCAGGCACCCGGATTTAAATATTTTGAACAAATTTCAAAAACACCTTTTTATGAAGCTCAAGATCTAGATTAGGAGAAAGTGATGCCCGCACAATATAGTCTTTGTCCCCTTCTTTAGTAGTTCCTTGAGTAGAGGTAGCGGGAATGGTCCAATAACATCCTTGTAACTGTCCATAGCTCACACAAAATTTACTTTCATGGGGAATTTCAGTAATCATTAAATTGATTAATTGAAGATTTAACGCTCGTTTATAAGATTCCTTTTCTTCAGGGGTAGTTCCTTTAGTGGGAAGATCTAACGAAAAAACAGAGGGCGTAAATCCCTGTGCTGCCAATTCTTCTGAAACAAAATTGATCTTCGCTTCGGGGAGCGTATCATTGATAAAACTCACAAATTCGCGCGTATTCTTGTAGGCATCAACGATTCTTTGATTCATGGAAGGCAATTGTTCTGCTAATATTTCATATTGAAGGTCTGTAGCCTCATTATCGCACAGTCTTAGATTCATCTCTATTTTTTCCATCAATGCGGAAGTCTTTTTATTTCCTATACAATAGCCGGCAGTACATTTCCCTCCGCTTGGAAATTTAGATCCGCTAGCATACGAAATGGCTCTAACGGCAGAAAGTATTTTACCTTCCCCTAAAAAGTGTACGTTCGGACAAAAGGTTTGATCCAAAATAAAAACGGGATCGATCGCAATTTCCCCGTTCGGTGTTATTCTTTCTTTGCTTAAAACTTCTTTTAATTTGATAAGATCTGGAACTTCAACTCTGGGATTTGTTGGAATTTCGGCAATAATGTAAGGGATGGCATCTTCTTGAGCAATTTTATCTAAAACGATATCGATACTTTGAACCATATCGTTATCCCCGTCTACTGGTAAGTCTACTATTTCAACTTGATCAATACAAGCCGCAACGCGCCTTGCCTGGTCATTGGTTCCACCGTAACAATTTGGAGGAACAATAAATTTGATCGCTTTGTCGCTATGTTTTTCCATAGCATCGTGGATGAGGCCCATCATTATCGCATATTGAATGGATAGTCCGCTAGAAGCAACCAGCGGTTTTGTGTGGATACCATTAATCTCTTTTATGGACGCTAAAACACTTGTTTTGTGAGTTTCAACATTACTTTTGGTATGCGGTAATGAAGTTTTTCCCACCAATACATTTAAAGCCACAAGAGAATTGTTTGGCGTCATTGCAATGGTTTCTCTTCTTCTAACATGTTGTATTTCTGAAATATAACTTTCATTTTGACTTCCGTTTACCACTAAAACACTTCCTAATTGAGGATGAACATTGATGAAAAAGTCAACACTTTCGGTACGTTCAAAATGACCAATATCGTCTTGTTGTGAAATGAAAATACTACTTCCATCGAACTCAGAAATAGACGCTGCATTTTCTACTTCATTTAACTCAAATTGGTAGCCATAAACACGCCTTAATACTTCCTCATCAAAAAACGCTGGTAATTTTCCTTTGTAACTGATTTGGGTGTTTTTATGGGCTAACAGATTTTTTCGCAGAATTGCCAAAACAGGAACCGTCTTCGATGAAAAACTAATAACTCTTTCAGGTGTCGTATCGAATAAGCGGGCAATGACCCATTCTAATATAGAAGATAACGGATGCCCTAATCTAATATAGTCATAGGCAGTAGGCAATGCGTCTAAAGCAGAAGTATCATGATTAAAGTCAGTATACAAGGTTTCAAACTCCTCTAGAAATTGAGTTTTGGCCAATTCTTCATTGTAAATATCGAGTCGGTGTGTGGTCAAATCCAACCATCCAATTGGCATATTTTTCAATACTTCCTTGATATAACCGAGCATATTACTGCCTTCCATAATTTTTACATTTAAATAGATGTGCAAGATACGTCTATCCTATTATTTTAGGAAATAGGAGAGGGGGAATAAGTGTTCAGTATTCAGTGTTCAGTGGTCGGTGTTCCGTAAGTAAATGGAATTAGGGATAATAAGTAGGCAGTCGCAGTTGGCAGTGGCAGAAGGGTGTTAGGGGGGAATGAGTATTCAGTGATCAGTGTTCGGTGTTCGGTAAGTAAATGGTATTTGGGATAATAAGTGGCAATCTCAATTGACACTAACAGCACACTACTCAATACTAAAATCTCAAGACTATTTCTAAAGTGTATTCAAATAGCCGTTCAAATCCTGTTCTTTATCCAATCCCAGTTTTTTCTTTAGTCTGTATTTGGAGGTTAACACACTGTCTGGAAGAACGTTTAACATGGATGCTATTTCTTTGGTGGTTAGATTCATTCTTAAAAAGGATGCCAGTCTAATTTCTTTTTCTGAAATATCTGAGTAGATGGATTTTAATGTGCTGTCAAAATTATTATGTACCTCAGAGAAATAGGATTTAAACACTTCCCAATCTTTATCTTCTGCGCTTTCCTTTTTTAAGAGCAGTACCAAACGCCTAAACTCTACTTTGAATAATTCTGGCGACTGTTTAATTTTCTCAAGGTTATCTTTAAGCTCTTGTATAAAAGTGTTTTTTTGAACTAAATGTAGTGTCTGAGCGGTGAGCTCCTTTTTCTTGAATTCTATTTCTTGTGTAAGAATGGCTTCTTGTTTTTCCTGTGCTATTTTGTTCTTTTTAATACGTTGTTTAAAACCAAAATAGAGCAGACCTGCTATCGCAATAAAGGAAAACATCCCAATACCGAAAAGTGTTTTGGTGAGTTGATCGTTTTTGGCTTGTAGATTCAATGTTTTAATTTCTTCACCTTGAAGGGCAATCTCTGCTTCTTTTTTCTCGGTCTGATATTGGATCTCCAGCTCGCTCAACTTGTCTATGTTTTCTTTTCTATAAATGGAATCGTTGAGCTCCTGGTGCTTTGCTTTGTAATTATATGCATTCTTATAGTTACCCAAGGCGGCGTATGCGTTGGATACATTGTTATAATCGGCCACCAGAATTGACCTCGAATTAGACTCCAGAGAGTGATTCATTCCAATAGTGTAATAGTCTAAAGCCATTTTTGGATCATTCTCTTTCATGCTTATTCTGCCAAGGTTACGAGCGTTGAACGCCATACCTTCCTTAATTCCGAACTTTTCGGTAATCGCATACGATTTTTCGAAATAGTGCTTAGCCTTTTTAATACTATCCATTTCAAAATAAACCGTACCTAAACTGTTATAGGTGTTTGCTAATTTGAATTCATTTTGTACGCTTGTGTAGTATTCCACATTCTTATTAAAATACGGAAGGGCTTCCGGGTAGCGCTCTAGCCATTTCATGTTTTCACCCAAATTATGCCGTACTTGTGCCAAACGCAGTGGGATGTCTTCCTCCAAAGCAATTGCTTCTGCTTTCTTGTAATATTCTAGAGAGCTGTCATACCTAGCCAACGCAGACTGGGTATTACCTATGGACATATAATTGCCAATAAGTTCAATTTTACTTGTGTTGAGTCGTTCGTTTATTCTTGCGGCTTCCAATGCAGCTTTAAGCGCGCCTTCCAGGTTTCCTTTAAAGAAAAGTACGCGAGACATATTATTTAAAACTTTCGCCATACTTAAACTGTCGTTCGATTCTCCGTAGATTCTTTTGGCTTCGGTATATGATTTTTCGGCTGCAGCAAAATCAGATTTGACTCCATAGTAATTTCCCTCATCCATTTTAGCTCTTGCAATTAGATCTGGGTTGCCTAAACTAGTTGCTAATTCTAATTCTTTATCTAAATACAACTTTGCTTTCTCAGCGTCCAATCGAACCAAGACTTTTATTAATTCGCTGTAGGTGCCAACTTTTGAAGAGTCGGTCTGCTTTATTAAAACAGTTTTCAAGCTGTCAATTATCTTTTTCTGTTGGGCAGACATTTGGTAGGAGAGGAATAAAATGACTAATAGAACAAAGCGAAAATTCATGATGTAAGGAGTTAGTTATCTGAATTCGAAGTTAATAGATTTTATAACTCAATTTACAAAAGGAAAGCCACACGTCTATATCGAGAAGTGTGCCAGTCAATGTTTTATCCATAATTGTTTAATCTGAAATAGCCATTAATAATCTATATATCAGCATGTTAATAGTTTTTTTCTGACACGTGATCTTTCGATTATGTACGAATAAGAATGCAATCTGTCTATACTTTGTCCATGTGGGAAAGCCGATGTAAACGTATTATTTCGGAACTAACAATTATCAACCACCAATTAAAACTGCTTATTCAGTAACCAGTTTTACCATTAACTTGTCGCTTCCTTTCTCCTGTAAACGAATAATCTTTTCTTCGGTGCGTTCGTTTTCACTGCCATAATTATGGTAGATCGTACATTTTAATAGGGAAGGGTCGTTATTAGCCGTTATCTTATTTCCTAAGTACTTAACGTTAACAGTCCATTCTCCCTGCACTCCACCATCGATTTCAAATTCTTTTTGTGAGAAACCATGAAGTACTTCTTCTTCCATTAGTTCGTTGTTTGCGAGTGTATGACTCCATTTAGTGTACAAGTTATCTGGACTAATAAAGGTAAGTTCAAATTCAGCATCTCGATTGCTCCAATCGATCACAATACGAGAGTTAAGGTCTTTCTTTTTTAGATGTTTTACTTGGATTTTTCCTAGTTTTAGATTCGGTTTTTGTTCTTGAACCAAGTTTCTTATCTCATTATCTACAATGCTTCTTAGATTTGAAAAGTCTAAAGATTGATTGGCCGTTCCATATTCTATTGCCAATAATCTATTAAGTGCTTCTTGGTAATTTCCAGCTGCTTTATGCGCCATTGCTAAGTCTAGATAAGATTGTGTCTGTTGTGGATACTTTTCTAAGGTCGCATAGGCGATATCTAAGGCCAAGTTTGGGTTTCCTGTTTTGTAGGCCGTAAATAACAGTCCTCTTAGTGTAGAAAGGTCGCTATCCCGTTCGAGAACGTTGTACGCAATTTGTTCCGCCAGAATTTCGTTCCAATTTGAAAAATACTCGCTCACATCTGCTAAGTACAGCGATTGATCCCAGTAGTTTTCTCGTTCGTTTAAATAGGTGTCGTACAGTGTGGCCAAGGTTCGCTGCTGCTTTAGATTGGACAGGTAGGCTGGATCCTTAATTTTATCCTCTGATAGCACAGGACCTGTATATAAGTTTTTTGGAGCTTTCTTTTTAGCTGTAGCGTTCATTGCCGAGGCAGTTGCCTTTGTAGTAATAAGAACTACGCCATTTCTGCCGTCCGAACCGTAAATGTTGGTGGCAGCGAAGCCTTTCAAAATATCAATAGAAGCCACATTTTGTGGAGTCACAATACCTTCTATATTAACTCCATCGGCCAAAGGAGCGCCATCTAGTATAACCAAGGCGTTTCGATTACCATTGAATGTGGCAAATCTGGTAAGCTGAATATTCCCCAAATCCCGATCGACCAAAACCCCTGCATATCTGCCCCTAATGGCATCTGCTAATTCTCTATATCCTGAAATATCCGATTCGTCTGCACTAGCCACCGAGAAGCCTAAACTTCGCTTATTCGTTTTCCGAAGACCAGTTTGTATTTCTTTTTCACTTTCTCTGAACTCTTCATTTTGGAGTACTTGCGCAGCATCTAATTGCTCAATTTTATCGGTTACCCATAAATTAAGAATTCTATTTTCATTCAGAGTTTTTTCGGTTAAGGTCTGATCTCCTGCTGAAACCAAAATTACCTCTCCAGGTTTTGCTTGAATACTATAAGTTCCATCCCTTCGCGGTGTAGCTTCCGTGCTAGAACCTTTAACGCTAATACGAATATCCTCGAGGGGAACGAGAGGAGAAAAGATGTTACCCATATAGGTTATTTCTTGATCTGGCATATTCGCTGCGTTTTCTAAGAATTTCAGATTAATCAATCTCCCTTTATTGGAAAGAGCTAGAAATTTAAGGTTGTCAATATCCAAATCGGCATTACTATTAATGATATATGGCTTCTTTCCCAAAATTTTAGTGTCGCGTATGAGGGTTTCCACGCCATCGGTAAAAATGAGTACGATGTCTTCTCCTAGTTTAGCAGGTAATTTCTCGTAGGAAGTGGCACCGTCGTAAATACTAGTGGATAGCTGGGTTTTAATTTCTTGCCAATTTCCATTCGTCACTTTGACTTTATTTTCTAAAATTCTAATATTATTGAATTCAAGGATGGTGACCGTAGCTTCTGGATATTTTGAAAAATAGCTCTCAAGAAGATCAAATTCTTTGGCTAAATCTCTATTTTTCATTGAGAGAGAAGTATCCCACGCAATGGTGAGTTCATTATTCGCTGTTAACGAAAAGGAAATGAATAGGACGAGTAAGGTGAGTGTTTTTTTCAAAGCAATAAAGTTTAAAGATTCTTTTCACTTAAATATATACCTAAATAACAACAGTTTACGTTAAAGAATCGATAAAATATTACGGCCTACGGCTCAAATTTCCAGACTAATTTAAAGTGTATTCAAGTAGCTGTTCAAATCCTGTTCTTTCTCCAATCCTAGATGATATTGCCACCCAACTTAGAATAGAATGACGAGTTTCTCAGGAACTATTACAAACATAGGAACAGACTATGTTGAAATAACTATTCGAGGTAATATGTATCTAGACAACATGGTAGACACGCAAACCGAAGTAAGAGATGTTGCAGCGAATTGTGACTAATTATTTGTCCCAAACTTTGGTATTCGAAAACGGCAGCACAATCGCGCTGCCGTTTTGTGTTTGATAGTTTTAAAAGTGTATATGGTATATAACTATATTTATGTTTAACTTTTAAGTAACTGAACCTATTCGCAGGATGCCTGTACTTCTTTATTTTTCCATTGAATCCAATACTCTTGTAATCCTTCGTTAGTGGTTTTTAAGGCACTAATATCAAGGGTTTCCTCATTTAAAAGCACACTTTGTAATTGTTTTTTTCGTGATGCCAATGCAGGGCTATGATTCCAGCCGCCCACGTGATCGAAAGAAGTATAGGCATTGCACGGTTCTAAAACTGCCATAAAAGGAATGGATAGCGTATAGGTTACGTTTCCAGATCCCATTCCATCTGTAGACATTGAAATGTTCTTGAAATCTACCTTCGAGTATTCTTTGTTTCTGAAAAGTTCTTTTAATTGTTCTCCAACTGCCTTAGACATTTTGTTAGAGAATTGATGGGCTATATCATCCCCGTTTACAAATTCGGGACCAATGTATGTTCCGCTGCATCCATTTTTGGAGCATTGAATTTGGTTACCATCGTTATTTGAAGACTTCAACTGGCCACTGGAGTTACCACAAGACAAGAGCATTGCGGCCCCAATTATGAAAGTAAAGAGCTGTTTGATATGTATATGTTTTGTTTTAATCTGTGTTGAGTAACGAAGATATATAAATTCTCTCCATCGAGAACTTCCTAGTTTGAGTGGGTTACTTTTTTCCGATCTCCAAAAATTAGATTACAACTACCTATCAACAATCCGAAGCCACCTCCAATGTACATCCCAATTTGAGCATGATCGTAGAATCCACCCACATAATATCCAATGAGGCTTCCAATTATAATTCCAAAAACGATGCGTGTTATTTTCATTTATATTGATTTTTAGAGTGTTATGTAGTATTAGTGTTCTAAAAGATGATTTGTTACAGGAGCTAGGGTATTCTTTTAGTATTGATAGGAATTATTGATTGGGGCCGACTGGACAACCGGTTGGTTGGATTGTCTGAATTGGTTTGATATTAATAATAGGTAGTATGCAATAGAAACTAATCGGAAATAATAGTACTATTTATAAATTGTATTAGTAAGAAAGAAGATTCACGAAGTTTGAGGACAGCACCTAATATTAGAATGAGCTGTTTATTAAATAGTAAACAACATTACGGTAATGTAGATCACTGGAATCGTACCGAGAATGGCCCATGGAAGACACTTTTTCCAATCCTTTCGGCGATCTGCAACAAAAAGAAGCAAATGCACCAAGGACCAACTTCCTGATATAAGTAATAGAACGTGATTGATTATACTACCGTATCTATAAATCCAATCGAACTCACTTGCCTTAAAGGCTTGCGCTATCGTTCCAATTAAAATTCCTAACAGGCAAAGTGCAACGATGATAACAGCAGTTTTTTTTGGGGTACCCACTTGATTTGAAACAACGGTCATACTTCAGAAATGCTATTAAATTAATAGTCTAAAATTACATAATAATTTCTCAAATTAACCGTAGTTTTGATGTGGTTTAACCGTAATTATTGTTGCATAGATTTTTAAAAATCCTGAATATTTTTTCCGTATCACCTATATTTTTTCGTCTTAGTTTTGCAGAGAAAGAGATGGTTTGGTGGGTACAGGAGATTTTCGATTTTGGCCACTTTAGCAGTGCGACAGTTGCAGAATTCGCTAGAATTTTTTCCGACAGATGGTTCCCAGAGCCGGTTATAGCATAATTAGAGTATACCAAAAGGTCTATTCTTCTTATGCTCCAAGAGTCTGTAGTAATGATAGTGCTTTTTGGATAAGTAAGTGTTAGTTCGATTCTTCTTTTATCCCAATTATAAGTTATTTCAAGAGGCTTTCCTTCAATAAATACCACTTCTTCAGTAGTTCCAGATGAGGAGGACGAAATGCGTTGGAATATTGCACTTTTGTTCGTGAGCATTAATTATTCTTGTTGAAATAAACAATTCCTAAAATTTCATCATTCCATAATGTCATTTGCTCTTTTTTTTGAATAATCTAACGTAATTGACAAAGTAGAAGCTATCACTTTTTAGTGATCAATCGATGTCATCAAATAAACATCTCACATTACTTCGTTGTAAAGGTGTAGAAGGAATAATTAAGCTCCAAATCTTTAATTTCAGTATTATTTGATTTGGGCTCTGAAGCCAATTGTTGTGCTCCCGCTGGTTTAGCATTGTAAAAAGTCCATTCTATAAGTGAATTGCCGCTCCTATCCTTTAAATGTAGTGCTATTCTGTTCGACTTTGGAATCTCACTCCCTTCTTCCGTTTTACCCGAACACCATTGCACCAACTTGGAGTTATTTGGACAATTACCATGCTTTAAATGTAGTTTCCCAGTTTTTGGTGGGGTAGGGAGCTTATATTTAAAGGGGTTTTCACCAGGTTTAATAAGGTGGCCAGATTTTACTTCGGTTGAAATTCCATCTACCTCATTAAAGGTTGTTTGTTCTCCGTTCGCAGTTAATTCAAAATAAAAGTCACCTGCGGATGTAGTTGGCTGTGTCATAATTATCTCTATTATAGGTTAGTTGTGTCTCTTTTAAAGGTATCAAAAAAAAATGACATCGATGTAAGTGGGTGAGGTAAGCTTGAAAACGGTTCAAAAACATTTTTTGTCTTGTAACATTTCAACCTAAAAATGTACCAATATATTGCAGATCAGTTATCAATCAAAAAAATCAATCAAAATGGAAATCATCAATCAATCAGCAAAAAGAATCGATACTAACCTAATAGTATTAACCCAATTATCACAACTACTTTATTATGTCACTGGATTTGGCGGACTCGTAGTTCCCTTAGTTATATGGCTTTCTCAGAAAGATCAGGTAGCCGGAATGGATGAGCATGGTAAAAACATAGTAAACTTTCAGCTTACACTTATACTCATTACAGTTATAAGCATTCCAGGAATCTTTGTTTTTGGGGCGGGAATATTAGGCCTTATATATGTAGGTATTGCAGGGTTTGTTATGCCAATAGTAAATGCAGTAAAAGCGAGTAACGGGGAACGTCCAAGTTATTGGGGAACTATTCAATTTATCTCATAATTATGTATGTATTTTTAACTACCATGTTTGTTTTAGTAATTGTTTTTGGAACATTAATCCTTGCGGGGGTTTTTAAGAAAAAACAAGAATAGAGAACAGAAGGAGGTAATTCAAACGGGGTCTAGTACCTTAATCAACCGTTGATTTTACTGGGTTAGGTGTATTTATGTTGAAGTTTGTAATGTATTAATCATTATAATCTTATTAGACATGAATTCAAACAAAAAAATCAAAACGTTTTTTACTACAGGCTTAGTTCTTTTATTTACAGTATTTGCTGCTAATTCACTTCAGGCACAACAAAGCGCGGATGCCAATATTGGGGTCCTTGCGTTCGAAAGCACTACCATCGACTATGGAGCGGTGGAGCATAAGGCTAACGGACTTAGAACTTTTAAATTTACGAATACAGGAAAGTCTCCAGTAGTGATTGTGGATGTTAAAACAAGTTGTGGCTGTACGGTTGCAACCAAACCTACCAAACCAATCCTTCCAGGAGAATCTTCTGAAATCTCCGTAAAATATGCTACAAACAGAGTAGGTAATTTTACCAAATCGATTACAGTCATTTCCAATGCAAGAGAAAGCCGGAAAGTCCTAAAAATTAAAGGAAAAGTACTTCCCGCCAATACGAAGGTATAGTTGAGTTAAATTACAAAACAAAAAACCCGAAGGTCTAAGACTGTCGGGTTTTTATATTTTGTAATGGAAATGTTTGATGACTTCACAAGGCTAGTTCAAAAGGGGAACTAGACAAGCTCGAAATCTTTAGTTATTCAGCATAACTGGCATCACTAACATAGTTACATGCTCACCTTCATCCATTCCATCTCCTGGTGTTAGAATTCCTGCACGGTTGGGAAGAGACATTTCTAATGAAACATGGTCGCTTGTTAGGTTGTTCAACATTTCGGTTAAGAAACGTGAGTTAAAGCCTATTTGCATATCGTCCCCTTGATAATCACAGGTAAGACGCTCATCTGCTTTATTACTGTAATCAATATCTTCTGCAGAAATATTTAACTCTGCACCCGCAATCTTTAACCTAATCTGGTGGGTTGTTTTATTCGAAAAAATACTCACACGACGCACCGAATTCAAAAACTGGTTGCGGTCTATGGTAAGTTTATTAGGATTTTCTTTCGGGATTACCGCCTCGTAGTTAGGATACTTGCCATCTATTAAACGACAGATCATTTCTGTGCCCTCAAATGTAAACTTAGCGTTGCTTTCGTTGTACTCGATGGTTACATCTTCTTCACTCCCCGCAAGAATACCTTTAATTAGATTTAACGGTTTTTTCGGCATAATGAATTCAGCTGTTTGAGAGGCTTTTACATCTGCACGTGTATATTTCACCAATTTGTGAGCATCTGTCGCTACAAACGTAAGTTCTTCGGTAGAAAACTGAAAGAACACACCACTCATTACCGGACGTAAATCGTCATTTCCTGCTGCAAAAATTGTTTTACTGATGGCAGTCGCTAGAATATCTCCTTGCACTACTGTTGCGCTTGGATCTTTTAATTCTACTGCATTTGGGAATTCTTCTCCGCTGGCATACGCCAAAGCATACTTACCGTGATTAGAACTAATCTCAACAGTACTATTTTCTTCCACTGTAAAAGTTAACGGTTGCTCCGGAAAGGTCTTTAAAGTGTCCAATAATAATCGAGCAGGAATACATACACTCCCAGTCGCGTCACTTTCCACTTCTAACTTCGAAGAAATGGTCGTTTCAAGATCTGATGCAGAAACCGTTAAGGAATTTCCGTCAAGATCGAATAGAAAATTATCTAATATTGGAAGGGTGTTGTTATTATTAATGATGCCCCCAAGCACCTGTAATTGTTTCAGTAAGTACGAACTTGATACAATGAATTTCATTAATGCTATTTTTTCTTAATTAAGGCTAAATTGTTCTACGAACCTTGAAACTCACACACTTTTATTTTGGATCAAAGTGCTTTAAAATTGCAGTTCGGGTTCAACACAAAGATATCTTAAAACCGTTGTTTGTTAAAACAAACTTATCAACAACTAACGTCGGTATTTCCTTTTTCGAAGGTATTGAAAGAAAATTCCGAATACCGCTAACAAACCTAGTGGCAATAGCAGGTTCAATAGCTGCCATTGGGTTCGTTTTTCGGCTGTTTTCTGTTGATCTAAAAACGGAACCGCTATTTCTTTGGTACGAATGTTTATAAGTCCGCTATCGTCCAAAAGGTAATTCACCGAATTTAGCAAAAATTCTTTATTTCCGTAAAAAGCACTTGTCCATTTGTCGAAGCCTAATTCTAGTGGTTTTCCGCGATCTAATTGATTTTTAATTACATCCCCATCACTAATTACAATCATCTTGGTTGGAGCACTTAGTCTTTTATCTTCTGAAATTTTAAATGGTTTCACCCGGTTGCTGTAAACCGACGGGAATTGACCCTCGATTAATACGGCTAGTGGAATTTCTCCAGCGCTAAATTCCTGCATATTTGGCCCTTCATTTACAATTCGTAAATTTTTTGGAATCTCCTTGTCTATGTCAATTTCGGCTGGAAGACCTACAATTTTAGATATGGGAGAAGTACTCAGTAAGATCGTCTTTTTAAGAGGGCTAGGAAGTGTATCGATAGCACTTGCATAATCGAATTTTATGGCTTCAATATTGGTTACGATAGGGTGATTGTTTGCACTTGAAGACAAGGGACTAAATAGCCACGGATATCTATTGTATTGGGCGTCTCGCCCTTCTCCTGATGCCAATGAAATGGGAGCAGCATAAATATCCTTAACCAAATTGTTGTTGATTCTAATTCCGTATTTAAAGAAGAAATCGTTGAGACCTAGATCTTGTCCAAAAGCAAATGCATTTCCACTAACCGTATCGATACGTTGCATGGTAGCGTCCATTAGCCATAGCGATGATCCTCCATTCATGGTATATTGATCTAAGACATACTTTTCATTTTCTGAAAATATTTCTGTGGGCTGTGCAACTACCAACAAGTCATACTCCTTGATACTTTGAAGTGTCCGGTTCGGACTAGTTGCGACCGAATCTAAGGTAAACTGACCTATAAAATAGTATTCTTTGAGTGTTGAGATGAAATCTGCCAAATAGCGATCGTCCATTTCTCCGTTACCTTTGAGAACAGCAATTTTTCTTCGTTTAGGTTGTGTTAGTTTTCCAAAACCATCGGCAAACGCATATTCCAAATTTTGAATAGAACTATTTACGCGTTCTTCAGTAGTCGCACCTAATTGATTTTTTAATAATGGAATCTTAACAGTTTTACCGTTGTAATAAGCCAGAGCCCACGGATAAACAATTTCAGTTGAAACTTTTCCATTTTCACGAATTTCTACCTGTGCCCCTTTCAGACCAAATTGCGCCATTTGTTGTTTGACTGCTTCTGCCTCAGCTTCGGTATCTTCTAACGGGTTGATAAATTTATAGACTAAATTGGGATTGTAAGCTGCAAACCCTTCTAACAGTTGCTCTGTTTCCAGTTTCAGACGCTTAAATTCAGAGGGTAACTCACCTTTCAGAAAAATCTCCACATTCAAGGGCGAATCGACATCGTACAAGGTGTTTTCGGCCTCTTCAGACAAGGTGTAGCGTTGATCTTTGGTGAGATCAAATCTCTTATAGACGTATTGGCTGGTCCAATTAATGGCGACAACGCCAACTAAGGTAAAAAGGATTAGTTGTATGTTCTTTTTGTTCATCACGATTCCTTCTTCAGTCTTAAAAAAGTAAATACTAAAAATAGGGCGGTAACACTTAGAAAATAGATCACATCACGAGTATCTATAACCCCTCTGGCAATACTGTTGTAATGAGATTTCATTCCCAGATTAGAAATATCCAAAGAGGTAGAGATCGAAGATGCTCCGTCAAATCCGAAATACAACAAAAAGCAAAGAAATACAGCAACTATAAAGGCAACAATTTGGTTGCTTGAAAGTGTAGAAGCAAACAATCCAACCGCTGTGTAGGCCATCGCTAAAAAAAGCAAGCCCAAATAAGAGCCAACTGTACTTCCCAGATCCCAATTGCCACTTGGATTCCCAAGATCAGCAATAGCCAAAATATAAATAAGGGTGGGCAAAATTGCCAAAACGATTAATAGCAATGCACCGAAATACTTACCTAGAACTATATTTTTGAGCGAAATGGGCTTGGTAAGAAGCAGTTCCAGTGTTCCCATCTTTTTTTCGTCGCTAAAGGCGCGCATGGTTACTGCAGAGATCAGGAAAAGTAACACCCAAGGAGCAAGCTCAAAAAATGCAGATAGATCTGCGAAACCAGCATCAAAAACATTGTATTCGCCACTAAATACCCAAAGAAAGAGGCCATTAATCACCAAAAACAATCCAATCACCAAGTATCCAATTGGACTGGCGAAGAAGCTGTTTATTTCTTTTTTTACTAATGCTATCATATATACATTATAGAACATCAAACATTGAATCCACACTCCAAGCCTGAGCTTTAGAACGAAACATGGGTTTTGTTGTTGCCCAAATGCCTCCAAACAGCTCGCTTTTTCTGTAATTCTCTAAATCGCTATCCTTTTCCCACTTGCTGTAGGTGAAAAAGATGGTATCATCATTTTTATCACGAAGTAATTCTAAATGGCGACAACCAGGAAAATGTCTGATCTTTTCTTTAATTACCTCAAAATTATTCAAAAATTCAGGAATACACTCCTGTTGAAATTCCATTTTTACAATCCTTATTAACATCTAGAAATAATCAATTCTCAATACCAAATACTCAATACTGAATTCATAATTCAAACTTTTTAATTAAAAGTAATAGTCACGTTATCCCAATATTCTAGCCCAAATAGGGAAGAGGCACTACCAACCGTTTTTGGGTTGCTTTTATAAATTGCCAGCTCTAAATAACCCGAAGAGTTCCACATAGCTAATTTTTTTCCATCCTCTTCTCGTTTTTCTGCCGGGAGGTCAAAATTAATTGCTTCACTATAACCACTATAAACTCGAGTAAAGGTTGCAGTGCGGGCATTAATCTTAAAGCTTCGCCCTTTACCAATCTTGTCGAACACAGACTTGGTGATATTACAAACTACGTTTCCGTAGTTGTCTATATAAATAACGTTGCCTTTTAGTTGCGTGTTTTCGGTATTAATAACTGGTTTAATTCCAGTAAGCTGTTTTACTTCTGAAATATTCTTGCCAATTACCTCTAGTGTTCCGCCTCGAGCAATGTGGCAAGCAACTTTTACAAATACATCCAATACTGGAAAATTAGTTTCCACCCGATCGTGAATGTTGATTTCCACCATTTTCTCAGGGTTAATTTCCGACGTTAGCATCGAAATGATCCCGTTATTTGCACATACAAAATAGTGCCCATCTAACAACACTGCTATGTGGCGGTTTTCTGGGTTTAATTCGCTGTCAATACCAATAATATGTATGGTTCCCGTTGGAAAACTACGATACGCATTTTGGATGATATACGCGGCTTCTGTTATGTGAAAAGGAGAGATCGAATGGGAGATATCAACAATCTTAATATCATCAAGTTCACTGTACATTGCTCCCTTTACTGCACCTACGTAGTGATCTTTTTCTCCAAAATCTGTAGTTAATGTGACAATTGGCATGCGTAAATTGTTGATATATTGTTCATATGTGTACTGCGAAAATACGGTACTTTTTCCACTAGAAAACTATATTTACTGTAGTTTTTTAACCACTTAAACTCAATCGCTTTTGAACGAACTTATCTTAGAACTTACAGAGATTAGTCCTCGAGAATTTTTCGGACTACAAAACTCAAATATCGACTTATTAAAAAAGTATTTCCCTAAACTTAAGATTGTTGCCCGTGGCAGTAAAATTAAGGCCTATGGAGATGAAGAGGTTCTTGAGGAGTTTGATAAACGAATCACGATGCTCTTAGAACATTTCGCCACCTATAATAAGTTGGATGAAAACGTCATAGAGCGAGTTTTACAAAGTGAAAGCAAAGCAGATTATCAAACATCTGCCGGTAGCGGAGATGTTTTGGTACACGGTGTGAGCGGAAAGTTAATTAAAGCGCAAACAGCGAACCAGCGTAAACTAGTTGAGTCTATGGGGAAAAACGACATGGTTTTTGCCGTAGGACCTGCAGGAACTGGTAAAACATATACTGGGGTTGCACTGGCTGTAAAAGCGTTAAAGGAAAAACAAGTACGCAGAATAATCCTAACTAGACCAGCTGTTGAAGCTGGAGAAAACCTAGGGTTTTTACCAGGGGATCTGAAAGAAAAATTAGATCCGTATATGCAACCACTTTACGACGCATTGCGTGATATGATTCCTAACGAAAAATTGGATGCCTATATCGAAAAAGGGGTAATTCAAATTGCACCAATGGCATTTATGCGTGGACGCACACTCGATAATGCATTCGTCATTTTGGATGAAGCTCAGAATACTACGCATGCGCAAATGAAGATGTTTTTGACTCGTATGGGAAAGAATGCAAAATTCATGATTACAGGAGATCCTGGACAGATTGACCTGCCAAGAAGAGTTATTTCTGGTCTAAAAGAGGCCCTTTTAGTGCTTAAAGATGTAAAAGGTGTTGGCGTTATTCATTTAGATGATAAGGATGTAATTCGTCACCGTCTCGTAAAAGAGGTAATCGCGGCATACAAAGCCATCGAAAATAGAGACTAAAAAATAGAATTTCTTTACGACCTTTGTAATCTTAGCGCATATTTCATATTAATAAATTGTAAGCACATTCAATAATTACTCTTCAAAAGAAAACATGAGCAATACTATTACCGACACTAATTTTAACTTCCCAGGACAAAAAGACCTATATAAAGGGAAAGTACGTGAAGTATATACTTTAGAAAATAACGTGCTTGTCATGGTAGCGACAGATCGTTTAAGTGCTTTTGATGTAGTAATGCCCAAGGGAATTCCATACAAGGGACAGATTTTGAATCAAATCGCCACTAAAATGATGAGCGATACTGAGGATCTAGTTCCTAATTGGCTAACAGCTACTCCAGATCCTAATGTTGCGATAGGAGAAGCCTGCGATCCTTTCAAAGTAGAAATGGTAATTCGGGGTTATATGAGCGGGCATGCCGCAAGAGAATATAAGGCAGGAAAAAGAGTGTTGTGTGGAGTTGCTATGCCAGACGGAATGAAGGAAAACGATGCTTTTCCTGAGCCAATTATTACTCCTGCTACTAAAGCCGAAATGGGCGATCACGATGAAGATATTTCTAGAGAGGACATTTTGAAACGTGGAATTGTTTCTGAAGAAGACTATGTTCAACTAGAAGATTATACACGTAAGTTATTTCAGCGTGGTTCAGAAATAGCTGCCTCTAGAGGTCTAATTCTAGTCGATACGAAATATGAATTCGGTAAAACGAAAGATGGTAAAGTGGTATTGATTGACGAAATTCATACACCAGATTCTTCGCGGTATTTTTATGCTGAAGGATACGAAGAACGTCAGCAAAAAGGAGCGCCTCAAAAGCAACTTTCTAAAGAATTTGTTCGTCAGTGGCTTATTCAGAACAACTTTCAAGGCTTGGAAGGACAAACAGTTCCTTTTATGAGCGATGCCTATATCGAGACCGTTTCAGAAAGATACATAGAGCTCTATGAAAATATCACTGGTGAAAAGTTTGTAAAAGCAGACCTTTCTGATATTCAATCTAGAATTGAAACCAATGTTCTTAACTACTTAGCTAGTTCTTAACTTTTCTTTCCCTAAAGTTAAAGTTATAGACATACCCCATACTTAATTCGGTGAAATCTGCCTGTCCCAAATTGGAATTTAAATGCATTCCAACAAATACATTGTGTTCTGGAGCCTTGGTCGTTCCTATGAGATAATATTTTAGACCTAATCTAGAAGAGATTTGCTGTTTCAACTTAAATTTTGAATTAAACTCACCCAGCACGAAATAATCAGGGATTTCTAGAGGAACATTATCCCAACCTTCATTGAGTCTCCAATCTATTTTATAAGCTGGCTTGTGTAAATTATAACCTAGTTGTAAGTCAAGTCCAATATGATTTAAAAGAAATTCTCCGTTAATAGTTAAACCAATATTAGTCGCATATCGCCAAGGGTCTTCCTTAAAGTATTCAAACTCTTTCCCTTCTTGTACCAACGCCTCATTGTCTTTTATATAGTCGTAATAGTGATCATATAATCGGTAATAGGCACCCACTCCAAATTTAAAAGTGTTGTTTAAAACCCTTCCGTACTCGGCACTTAAAACGTATACGTTCTTTTTATCGTTTAGGGATTCAGTCAAAGAATTTTGTCCAATTCCTGCCCTTAAGTTTACATACGAATAAATACTTCTTGAAAAGTTGTTGGTGTTTGAAGGAACTGCTGTTGTGGGTTGGTTTAACGGGTTGTTAATATCTGCTGAAAGGCTCACCAAAAAAGAGTTGTAGCCTTGATTGGGCAATCTAGTATGCCCGTTAGAGTGATGCGAATATCCCATACCAATACGCCAATCAATTTTGTGGGTAGAGAATAATTGATAATAAATATAAGATCTGAATGCCCAGGTGATATCTGTACTAACAGCCGCATTTCTAGGATTGGTTTCTTCATCAAATATTTTTGTGAAGTAAGAGGCTCCCAATCCCGTCGAAACCTTCAGGTTTTTCAGTCCGAATGCATTAAACTCAATAAATGGAATCACGGTGTAAGCAACACCGAGACTATCTAGATTACCAAAATTAGTATACCCAAGTCCAACACCTGTTTTGGTGTGTTTGAGCCAATATGCCCATTCTTGAGGGTTTTTGTCATGCGATCTACCAATGTTGGCAAGGAACTGAAATTGCAAGTTCCTGTCTGGAAAATTCTCGTTCGATTCTCCGGTTTTTCCGAACATTATTTCTGGAGTAAAAACAAGGCTTTCCTTTTTCCAACTTTTATCCTCTTGAGAGGACATTAAAAGTGGAAGAAGGATTAAAAGGAGTACTAGTGGTTTTTTCATTTCGAATACAAATAAAACCAATCCAAATGAATTTCAAAATTTAAATTACATTAGAGGGATAATTATTTAATTTGGAAAAGCTCAGTAATCTATTCGAACATTTCGTATCTCAGATGTCCTCTCTAGCGTGGGGGCTTCCATTATTAATCATTCTAATTGGAGGAGGACTGTATTTAATTGTCCGAATCGAATTTCTACCATTCAGATATCTACTGCATGCAATAGCCGTTCTTCGCGGAAAATACGACAACGATAACGACGAAGGGGAAATAACACATTTTCAAGCGCTCACTACAGCTCTTTCTGCAACCGTGGGTATGGGAAACATCGCTGGGGTTGCAGTGGCCATTTCTTTGGGAGGCCCAGGTGCCGTGTTTTGGATGTGGGTAAGTGCCGTGATAGGGATGTCTACTAAGTTTTTTACGGCATCATTAGCAGTGATGTTTCGAGGAAAAGATTCGGAAGGAAAGATACAAGGTGGCCCCATGTATTTTATTACAGAAGGTCTTGGGAAAAATTGGAAACCATTGGCCCTATTTTTTAGTGTTTGTGGTTTGGTGGGAGCATTGCCAGTATTTAATGTAAATCAGCTTACTCAAGCTATCAACGACTTGCTCCTTAAGCCAGCCGACTTATATTTTGGTTGGGTTTCCAATCTGGCTATCGGACTCATTTTAGCAACCATTACGGCAATAGTAATTTTGGGCGGATTGTCCCGAATAAGTAAAACTGCGGAGAAATTGGTGCCCGCGATGGTGGCTCTCTACTTTGTAATGGTAGTTATTATTCTAGGAATACATATCGATGTTGTTCCGCATTATCTTTCACTAATAGTAACAGATGCCTTTTCAGCTTCCTTTTTTAAAGGAGACGCCTTTTTAGGAGGTATTGTGGGTGGACTCATTTTACTTGGTATCAAAAGAGGTGCTTTCTCGAACGAAGCAGGGATAGGAACGGCACCAATGGCACATGGCGCAGCAAAGACTAGCGAACCCATTAGAGAAGGGTTGGTAGCCATGTTAGGGCCAGCCATCGACACACTTATAGTTTGTACGCTCACCGCACTTGCAATTTTGGTTACTGGAGTTTGGGAAACCAGTGCGAGTAATGGAGTTTCGTTAACTGCGTCTGCATTCCATCAGGCACTTCCCACCATTGGGAAATATGGATTGTTATTGTGTATTGCAGTATTTAGTATTTCCTCTTTATTTTCCTACTCGTATTACGGGACAAAGTGTATGTCTTTCATCTTTGGGGCTAAAAACAAAGGCGTCTATAATTATTTTTATATTGCCAGCGTAATTTTAGGAGCGACCACCACATTAAACACCATGCTAGGCCTTATCGATACATTTTTTGCCTTTATGGCAATTCCAACCATGACGGCAACAATTATTTTGGCTCCAAAAGTTGTGAAGGAAGCCAAGATTTATTTTTCTAAACTGAAAGGTGAAGAAGGATAGGTTAGTCGTTCAAAATTACATCTAGCTGGGTACTAAATTTTTTTGCGCCGTTGGGATTAAGATGACTTTGGTTCCAATAATCACGAACACCGTAATGAAGCGTATCTGTTTCTAGAGAGAATAGTTCGACATGAGAATATTTCCGAAGTACTTCAGAAACTACACTATCTCTTCGTTTTAAGATACTAGGATGTTTCTTATGATGGTAGGTTTTATACATGGGTACTTCACAGAGTATTACTTGTAATTTGTTCTGTTTTGTGTATTCCATTAGCTTGTTAAACAGTGCAACATTGGTCTCAAAAATAGAAAGATTAGGAGTTTTGTTAATCTTAAATCCTCTGGGTGCTATTTTCGTTTCATCATAGTCTAAGTCCATAAACTCTCCATAGTAGTTTTTCGTATTGAAACCGAATTCGTTGTAATCCACTTCTCGGGTTTTATCTAAATAAAGCTCGGTCATCTTTTTTGAAAAGAAAGGAGGGTTTGATAGATAAACAAAGTGGTCTTTGAAATAGGTCTGTCGCTCGAACGCATTCACATCATAAAACTTTAAATACAAGGAGTTTTTCCAGAAATCGGGTCCGTTATGCGGTAATTCGAAGTGACTATAAGATACTTCAATTATAACTGTTTTTAGTTCATCCAATTTGGGAGCCATCGATTTTAAAATCTTAAAGTCGGTGTCATGATGTTGATCACCAGAAGCTAGATTGAGAGTAGGAGTGGAGAGCCATTCTGGATTTACAGCACTTTGCATTTGCGAACTGCCTAGGATAAGTGTTGTGAATGTATTGCTGCTCTTTTCAATATATCCCTCATTCGCCTTAAAGCTTGAAGGTAGCTCACGTGTGAGTTTTTCTATAGCCAAATAGCCCAAAACCACTGGCACAAAAAATAAAAGGCAATATGTTAGGAATTTACGTTGCATTAGAACTGAAAATAAATAAAAGCCTCTTTAGGTTCGGCGTAGCGTATAATAATGATGATGAGCGCATAGTAAATACTCCATCGTACTACTTTCGGAATGTGTTTTTCTATTTTTTCGAGCGGGAAATCCCACCTTCTGGTTAAGACTTCCGCAAGGATCATAAAAAATAAGTACCCTAATTTTAATCCTATTAATGAATTGAGCACGCCTCCTGATGCGGTAAAGATTTTCTTCAGAAAAAAACCAACCTCTTGCATAGTATTTGCTCTAAACAGTAATGCTGAAAAGGAACAAAACAAAAATGTATAGCAAACCGAGAGATACCAAGGAGCCTTTTGTAAGATCTGTCTTGCAGTTTTCCTTTTTCTAAAAATAGGAAGTCGTTCAAAGATAAGAACGAGTCCGTTAAAAAGCCCAAAAACGATGAAAGTCCAATTTGCTCCATGCCATAATCCTACCAAAGTAAAGGTGAGTAGTAGGGCAAATGATCTTCTAAATACGCTTATTCGTTTACCACTTTTGGCTAAAGGCACAAACACATAATCTGTAAACCATCGGGTTAAAGTAATGTGCCAGCGTTGCCAGAACTCTGAGATGCTTTTAGATAGATAGGGTAGGTGAAAATTTCGGCTTAATTTGAAACCAAACAATCGAGCGGTACCTATGGCAATATCTGTATAACCAGAAAAATCGCAATAAACCTGAAAGCAAAACAATACCAGTGCAAAAATAAGAGTTATAAAATGATATTGCTCGGGCTGGTTAAAAACCATGGTCACTGCAATTCCCAATTTCTCTGCCACTATAATTTTCTTAAAAAGTCCCCACAGAATTTGTCGTAAGCCCACAACCGAGTTCTGCCAATCGAATGTCCGCTCCTTCGAAAATTGTGGTAGTAAATGCTTAGCTCGTTCAATAGGGCCTGCAACCAACTGAGGGAAAAAGCTAACAAAGCAAAGAAATTCAAGCAAGTTATGTGTAGGCTTCGATTTATTTCTATACACGTCTATGGTATAACTCATGGTTTGGAACGTATAAAAGCTAAGCCCTAAGGGGATTGCAATCTTAAAGAAGTTGTAAGAGCCAGATGAATTTACATTAAATAAGAGTTCAAAACTATCAATGAAAAAGTTAAAGTATTTAAATAGAAAAAGCACCCCCAAGTTCCAACATACGCTTATCCAAAGATAAATACGTCGTTTACCAATGGTAGTTGATCTATTAATGGCCTTTGCAGCAATGAAATCGACCAAAGAGCTTGCCAAAAGAAGACCTAGAAATCTCCAATCCCACAAACCATAGAAAGTGTAACTAGCAGCCAGTATGAGAACATTTTGCCATGTTCTTTGTTTGGTACCTATTGCCCAGTAGATTACATAGACAATAACCAAGAAGAAGCCAAAATCGAAAGAGTTAAATAACACCTAGGCACTAGTTTGAGTTCAAAGATAAAAAAAGGCCGCCATTGGCGACCTTTTTAAGTAAAATATAAATGGTTGGTATTAGTTACCAGTCATTTTGAAGTTATCGAAACCTCCGAAATCACCATTACCATTCTGCTCTATTTCTAGTTTCAAGCCTACAGTGTTAGATCCATCAGGAATGTTAATAGTTATAACTCCTTCGTCATCAAAGTTTCCTGGAGTAAATCCAACAGATCCGCTTGTTCCATCAACACCGTCGATTACAGGGGTATATGTAAATCCATCAGCACCATCCCAACCTACAATTTGGTAGTCAAATGTAATTTGAACTCCAGTAAATCCTGTTGTTGTAATATCTTGCGATGTAATAATCACACTAGGTGCTCCGTTGTCTCCTTCATCATCTAAATCACTTACAAAAATGTAGCTTCCAGTGATATTTGGATTGGTAATGTTAGAACTATTTGTTGGAACTAAAGGAAGACCAGCAGGATTAGATTGAGTAACCCCAACTATACCGAAGTATCCATCAGTACCATTATTAAAGAAAGGCACATCAGGCGCTCCGTTCCAAGTAGGAGTACCTCCGTCAAAGTTTTGAATTGCTAACGTCACCTCGCAAGTGCTGGCGCCATCATTCTTAAACGTACCTTCAATTAAACCGTATCCATTAGACATCCATTGCCACGTACCGTAACCAGTAGAGCAATCGTTAGCACCACTTGGTTCATTGTTGAAGATATGAGAACCTTCCCAAGTTACAGGGTTTCCATTCACCATAAAGCCAGTAGTAGAGACACCATCACCACTTACGATATCACAAGTAGTAAGAGTCCCATCTGCTACGCAACCGTCTTGGCCTCCAATTCCTGTATAAACAGCAGAAGCTAAAGTCATTTGTGTTGCGATAGTTCCAGTTCCGTCTGCAGGAGTGAAAACAAAGTTGAAAGTTTGCGTAGCTCCAGTTCCTAAGATTGGGTGACCACCACAAGTTCCGCATTCAAAAGTTCCAGTTAAAGGTGTTACTGGTGCAAATGAAGTCTCTTTTAAAAGGATAATGTCAGATTCAAGATCTTTGAAATAAACATTTTCAACAATAGGGTTGCTTCCGTCTGCTTGTACGTTAAAGTCGAAAGATGCAGCTACAGAGCTAAAGTGTAAATAAGTATTTTGATCTGCATTCACATTTTCCTCTGCTTTTAGGAAATATACCTCTCCATTGCTCAGTTCTAATATTGCTGTTGGGAATTTAACATCCGCAGTTCTTGAAGTTGCAGGGATACTTACGCTAACCTTCGCGCGGTATTCTGCGTTATTGGTTGTAAAGACTCCTTTGTATATACCTAGGTTAGACTGGTCTAAACGAACATCTGCTTTTAGGTTGAAATCTTGATTGTAGTCTTCGCTATTATCTTTTGAACAGCTTACTACGAGTAATGAAATTGCACTTAGTGCAAGTAATATTCTTCTCATTTTAATTAAAATTATGATGCAAAATTAGTTGTTATGAATCGGCAAATATAAATACTTAGTTTATGAAATCGATCATAAAAAAAGCTTTTGTCGTATGATTTCGACAAAAGCTTAATAAGTATCTGCAAGTGAGTTGTTTAGATCTATTCGAAGTAGCTAAAAGTCTCACCCGATTTAATTTTCAGGAGTGATTCGTAAATTAATTTTATGACGTTTTCAACATCGTCTCGATGCACCATTTCTACCGTGGTATGCATATATCGAAGCGGCAGCGAGATAAGAGCACTTGCTACTCCGCTTCCGCTGTAAGCGAAGGCATCTGTGTCTGTTCCAGTGGCACGAGAAAGTGCTGCTCTTTGAAAAGGAATCTTCTTCTTTTCTGCTGTTTCAGTAATGAGATCTCTAAGTTTCTGCTGAACTGCAGGAGCGTAAGCAACAACGGGACCATCACCTATCTTCGCTAAGCCTTGTTTTTTCTTGTCAATCATTGGAGTAGTAGTGTCGTGCGTAACATCTGTAACGATAGCGACATCTGGCTTAATTCGTTCCGCGATCATTTGCGCACCTCTCAAACCAATTTCTTCTTGGACAGAGTTCGTAATGTAAAGGCCAAATGGTAAATCCTTCTTATTCTCATGCAGGAGACGGGCTACTTCAGCAATCATAAAGCCACCCATTCTATTGTCGAGGGCTCTACAAACAAATTTATCTCCGTTTAAAATATGAAACTCATCAGGGTAGGTAATCACACAGCCAACATGGACTCCCATTTTCTCCACTTCATCTTTATCGGATGCTCCAATATCGATAAAAATGTTGTCTGGTTTTGGAGCCTCTTCTTTTGCTCGGTTACGTGTATGTATTGCTGGCCATCCAAAAACTCCTTTTACAATTCCTTTTTTTGTGTGGATGTTAACTACTTTAGAAGGTGCTATTTGGTGGTCACTTCCTCCGTTTCTAATAACGTAAATAAGACCATCATCTGCAATATAGTTAACATACCAGGAGATCTCATCTGCATGTCCTTCGATAACTACCTTGTATTTAGCTTTCGGATTTATGACAGCTACAGCTGTTCCGTAAGTATCGGTAATGAATTCGTCAACGTAGGGTTTGAGATAATCCATCCATAGTTTTTGACCATCCCACTCGTAGCCCGTAGGAGCTGCGTTGTTAAGGTATTTTTCTAGGAAATTCAGCGATTTTTTATTCAAAATTGATTTAGCCATGTTCATTTTTCTTTGTGAATGAGTAAAATTAGTAATTTATTAATAACCATGGGAAAGCAATTTGTGTATTTTTGGAACGATTTTGGAATCCCTATTTCTAAACTATATAATGAACTACCTGAAATACATCTTTACCGTTGCCTCTACCTTGGTATTTATGACTGGCGTTGCCCAGAAATCTGATTCGCTTCAAGAAATTAGAAACGATAGTACGCAAAGTTTTTATTATATCATTCAGGGAGATACCATTCCGCGTGAGTTTATTGACCTCGAAGAAGTGGTGTTGCTCAATAAACTGGAGTTCAACTCTAAAAAAGATAGAAGACGTTATTTAATTTTAAGACGTAAGACGCGAAAGGTGTACCCATACGCAAAATTAGCGGCAGAACGTTTAAATGTAATGAATGAGCGTTTAGCTCAAATAGAAAACAAACGGGATCGAAGAAGATACACCAAGAGAATTCAGAAATATATAGAGGAGGAGTTTTCAGAAAAACTTAAAAAACTAACACGTACAGAAGGGCAGATTTTAGTGAAGCTCATACATAGGCAGACGGGTGTTACCGCATTCGATTTGGTAAAAGAACTCAGAACTGGCTGGCGTGCCTTTTGGTATAATACCACAGCCAATATGTTCGATATTTCCATTAAGACCGAATATCAGCCATTCGATGTCAAGGAAGATTACCTTATAGAAGATATTTTGGAGCGTTCCTTTCAAAGTAACAAGTTGCAAAGACAAAACTCCGCCTTCGAAATTGATTACCTAGACCTTACCTCACATTGGAATAAGAAAGTAGTAGAGTAGTAGCGAGCAAGCTATTCAGAAAAAGGTCACTTTATTTTTCAGCCATTTCTTTCAATAGCAAAACTTATAATAAGTATCTAGATATTTAGACAAAGAATATTGGCGCTTCCATTCCTGCCTAAACCCATTAGTGATTATTTTCAAAAATCTAATAGTTCAAAACTACCATCTTCTACCAATTATAACCTTGTAGCAGCAATGGACCAGGCTATCCGCTATATCTTTTTTAAAGATTTTTGGTTTGATGTTAAGTAGTTTGTTTAGTTTTTTTCTTTAAAAAAGGATGCCGCTGCTATCCTTAGCGCTTTGTGTTAGGGTTTGTTTTTTGTGTTGATTAGTT
>CANLXN010000010.1 GCA_947495135.1 uncultured Flavobacteriaceae bacterium | reverse complement strand
TCACGGCTTTTGAGTCATTCGTAACTCCCATCCAGCTGCACTACCATTTGGATTACCTTACGGTGATCCATTCAGGGTGCCCCTGAACAAACATTTTTAACGAAACCTTACAAAAACCTCACGGCTTTTGAGTCATTCGTAACTCCCATCCAGCTGCACTACCATTTGGATTACCTTACGGTGATCCATTCAGGGCGCCCCTGAACAAACATTTTTAACGAAACCTTACAAAAACCTCACGGCTTTTGACGGTTTCTTATAAAAATATTTGTGGGGAGAGCAGGATTCGAACCTGCGAAGACGTAGTCAGCAGATTTACAGTCTGCCCTCGTTGGCCGCTTGAGTATCTCCCCGGAACTATTTTTACACAATATTTTAAAGAACAAATCATTCTTAAAACTGAGACTAAGATGCTTCAAATTATCTCAGCACTCTTACTAAAATCTGCAACCTCTGGCTGTTGCAAAATTTCATCTCAATTTCAATATTTCAAGAGCCGATGGAGGGACTCGAACCCACGACCTGCTGATTACAAATCAGCTGCTCTAGCCAGCTGAGCTACATCGGCTTTTTTGAAATTTCTACACCAAAAATTCAGCATAAAAAAGTCCGCTATTTCTAACGGACTGCAAATGTATAGAATTTATTTTTTCTACAAAACTTTTTCAAATTTATTTTACTATAAATATGCTCTTTGTTTTTGTTTTCTTTTCTTCAATTGTCGTTCCAGCGAGTTAACACACTCATCTGTACCTTCTTCGAATGTTTTTGCATCTTTCTTTATTATTAGATCTCCTCCTGGAATACTCAATAAAATTTCTACAATTTTGTTTTGTTTCTCACTGGTTCTTTGAACTTTTAGAAAAACATCGGCAAAAATAATCTTATCGTAAAATTGCTCAAGTTTACTTAATCTAGTTTCAATAAAATCTAGGAGTTTCGCGTCAGCCGCAAAATTAGGGGTTTGCACATTCACCTTCATACATAATAGTTTTAAGGATTAGTAGTTATTTAGAATTTCGGGGGTGCGCATTTTTGTAAACCTCTTTCAATTTCGCCATACTGTTATGTGTGTAGACTTGAGTAGAGGCCAAACTTGCGTGCCCGAGTAGTTCTTTTACAGCATTTAAATCGGCACCCTCATTTAGTAGATGCGTCGCAAAAGAGTGCCGTAAGATGTGAGGACTTTTTTTCACCTTCTCTGATGCTCTACTAAAGTAGGAATTTATAATGCGGTAAGCAAGTGTTTCATATAATTTAACGCCTTTTTTAGTGAGCAACAAATAAGTGTCGTCTCGAATGCTTTCCAAACGATTTCTTTCCACTAAATAATTACTAACAGTTACTGCAATTGAAGGTAATAGAGGGATAATTCGTTCCTTATTTCTCTTTCCCAATACCTTTACAGTTCTTTTCGAACTAGAGATATCACCAAGCTTTAAATTCACAAGCTCTGCTCTTCTCATGCCCGTAGCATAAAATAATTCCACAATCAACTTATTCCGCAATCCCTCAAAACCGGTCTCCTGAGCTAATAACTCAATAACAGTTGCTATCTCTTTTTCAGAAAATGGCACCTGCACTTTCTTAGCGGTCTTTAAAGCCTGATGTTTGGTTAACGGGCTCTCTTCAATTTGTTCCGTTTTCAGCAAAAATTTGTAATAAGATTTTAAAGAAGAAATCTTCCTGTTAATCGAACGATTTGAAATGCCTGCTTCCACCAAAGAAACAATCCAACTCCGAATAACGCCATAATTAACTTGCTTCAAGTCGGTATACTCATATTCAGCTACCGCAAACTCAAAAAATGCGCTTAGATCCTTTTTGTACGCAGTAACCGTATGAACCGAATAGTTCTTTTCAAATTCTAAATAATCGAAAAAGTCTTTAAAAGGCATGGGCAACAATCTAATATACGATGTACGAAAGTTAAAATTTAAAGTGCTTCCACGTATGTTATTTTTGGTATTTCTTACTTTCTTCGCCTTCGCTCATAAAGCAAGACCAGGCTATCCACTGTAGTTGTGTCTCGGCAAGCGCCGCTCGACACAAGCTGCCATTCCTATCCTTCATACAGGCTTCACACATTAAAAAGGCATAAAAAAACCGCCGAGCTGCTTGCTGGGCGGTTTCTATATCTTCAGGTTTCAAAACTCTAAATTTCTTCAGCGTCTCTAAGTCCTTGAATGTATTGTGCTTTTTGGATTTCGGCTCTACGAGTTACAGAAGGCTTACTAAAAGCCTGTCTTTTACGTAGTTGACGCATTGTTCCCGTTCTATCAAACTTACGTTTGAAACGTTTTAGCGCTCTGTCGATATTTTCTCCGTCTTTTACTGGTATAATTAACATAGTTGCATAACCTCCTCTCTATATGGGGCGCAAAGATATGCACAATTTTGGATTAACAAAGAAGGAAATACATTTTTTTTATTCCCCTTTAAAAGGAGTCCACTTACTACTACTGTTTAAACAAAGAAGCCCGTTTGGTTAGATCTTGAATAAGCTTTTCATCTTCCTCGCTCTCTAATAATACATTGTAGTTTTTCCAGAAGTTCTCGTTATAAGGCCTCTGTAGAAATATATCTTCAGACCAATCGCTCTTTAAAGCGGTACTAATTAGTTCCGGATCTTGAATAATATCGGTAAAGAGAATTTCCTGAATTGTATAATAAAACTGCTCATCACTTTTATCTCCAAGAGTTTCTTCGTTCTTAACCTTATCTGAAGACCTATCACCTACATTGACCAATTTCGGTGTTTCGTAATAAATATAATTTGGATACATCTTATCCTGGTATTCCATGTAGGTCATAATGAGCTTGTGGTTTACCTGGGTACCAAAAAGACTCTTACTCCTCCTTTTTTGAGCATCAGACGCTGCCACTAGTTCGTACTCTATCCTTTTAATAGCGTAGTTATCCCAATAAATATACAACCAGCCGTTGGCCTGATATCCTTCGTTAAAAATGTTCTTGGTATTAAGCCCTACGTATTCTTTACTTTTGGAAATTTTGATCTTATACAACTTCCTACCATTGTCCACTAAAACGGTATCCAAATCGAATTGATGTGTATCCAACATTTCCTTTCCGAACAATGCTTTAGACATGTTTGAGTTTCTTACTAAGTTAAGCTTCCCTCTAAATAAATTGTCCAAACCATTTATTCTGGCATCATTCCATTTTATGGCCTTCTCTAATGAAGATGTTTTAATCCTTTTTCTATTCAATTTAGACTTCGAATCGAAATAACCGTCGTTGTACTTTAAGTACGACCTATATGCGAACATGCTATCTACGTCTCGCAGATCATAACTCTTTCTAGTCTCGTCGATGTTAATTTTTAGATTGTTCTTTGCTCCAGAGGCATAACTCGAATCGTACAGAGTTAGAGCACTCTCAATTAACCATTTATATTCTTTCTTGTTTCGCTCTTTATGCCTTAAAAATCCTTTTTGCAAATACGGTTGTTCAGGGAGATTGTCTTCCAATTCTTTCATTGCCTTTAAGACAATATCGTTTCCTGTTTTCGGCCTCGGATTTGCCACTAACACTACCTCATCCAAAGAGGCAATATCTGCCTCCAGATAAATATCCATGCTAGCATCAAAATTGGCTATTGGAGTTTTAAAGCTTTTATATCCTATGGAAGAAATGATAAGTGTATCGTTAGCAAATTTACGCGGAACAAGAAGTACAAATTTACCGTCCACATTACTTACCGTACCAATAGTTGTATTGTCTACATAGATACTAGCACCTTCAATTGGCATGTACGTAGCAAAATCGGCAATAGTGCTCTTAATTTCTGTTTGAGCCATAACGGTAGCGCTAAGGACACCAATCCATAGGGTCAAAAACAATTTTATGTATCGATCTATCATCTTCTGTAAAGTAGGTTTAAGTTAATAGTAGTAGTTCAATTATGTGAGCATTAAACTTTGAAACCCTAAATTTTAGGTAGCTGGCTTGTAATCTTTTCCGTCAATAACCATCTTGGCTATTATCTCACGAAGTATCTCACTTGTTCCACCACCTATGGGGCCTAGTCTACTATCACGCAACAAACGTGCCAAGGGATATTCTTCCATGTATCCATATCCACCCAATAATTGAAGACACTCATACGCAACCTCATCTGCCACTTTCGTAGAAATTAGCTTAGACATGGTCGCTTCTTTTACAACATACTCACCCTTATCTAATCGCTGTGTAGTTTGGTAGTTAAACGATTTACAAACCTCTACTTCCGCAGAAAGTTGTGCTACTTTATGGCGCAACGCTTGAAATTTCGAAATAGATTGCCCGAAAGCCATCCTATCTTTCATGTATTGAATAGTATACTCTAAGGCAAATTCACTTCTAGCGTGCGCATTAATACCCATAATAAGGCGCTCTAACGCAAAATGCTGCATAATATAAGGGAACCCCATATTCTCTTCACCCATCAAATTTTCTAGAGGAATTTCCACATTATCAAATGCAATTTCTCCTGTGTCACTGGCTCTCCAACCTAACTTATCCAACTTCGTTGCAGAAAGACCAGGTGTGTCGCGATCCATGACAAAAATACTGATCCCTTTATTGCCTAGCTCTGGTGCGGTTTTAGCAGCTACGATTAAGTAATCGCTGTATACACCGTTGGTAATAAACGTTTTGGATCCGTTGATTATATATTTATCTCCATCCTTTACAGCAGTAGTTCTCATTCCTCCCACATCACTTCCTCCAAACGGTTCTGAAATACAAAGGCAGCCAATCATCTCACCAGTGACACTTGGAGCAAGGTACTTTTGCTTCTGAGCATCATTTCCTTCTTTGTTAAGGTGCGTCATCGCCAAATAAGCATGTGCCCACATAGCCGCTGCAAATCCACCTGAGTTGATTTTCTGCATCTCTTCAAGAAAAATAACCGTGTAAAACAAATCCAGGTCCATGCCTCCATATTGTTCTGGGTAGTTGATTCCGAAATACCCCATTTCGCCCATTTTCTCCCATATAAAACGGTCAATAGTTCCTGTCTTTTCCCATTTTTCTATATGTGGAACTACTTCTTTCTTTAAAAAATCCTGAAAGCTTGTTCTGAAAAAATCGTGTTCCTCTGTAAAATATATACTGTTCATTTAAGAAATTTTAAGGCTGAAAATTGAAGTTAATAAAAATAAGCCAATCGCAATGGTGAGGTTGTATTTATTCAGCGTACAAATATAACTCAATTAGCTGAAATTTGCGAGGAGTGATTTCCTCTATTTTTTCTAATTCTGAAATATCCGCAACTCCATCTCTCAGTTTTACAAACTCCCATATCTTCTTTCCCAACAAAAATGAAACCCCTGGAATGGTTGCTAGGTCTGATGCGCTGGCGGTATTCACATTATACTTGCTTATAACCTCGGGTGTCTTTACCTCAAATTGATCTAACACTCGATCAATAACTTCGGGTTTCAATCCCCACACATCAAATAATTGCGCATTATTTTTAAAGCCATTTAACTGATCTCTTTTTCTCACAATACGCTCACTAAGCGCTGGTCCAATTCCTCTCACTTTTTGAAGTTGTAACACCGTCGCATCATTTAACTCCATTCGTTCCGAAAACTTTCTTGGCGATTGATCTATTCGAGCGTAACTTGTTTTTGGCTTAGGGTTTGTAATCCAATTGGGGAATTTAAAGTTGACAGCCATGCACTCCAAAAGGGAATCGGACACCTTTGTCACTTTTTTAAAATCTTGCTTAGAATTAATCCAACGATCTTGTTGCCTAAAGGCTCTCAATCTATCAAATTCTAGCGGACTCATCCCTAAAACATATGCTTTATGGTCTGTAATAAAATTTGGATTGAAGGGATAAATCTTTGGTTTTCTGCGTTCAATTTCGGCTAAACGCAAGGAATCCACCTTCTTTTGCAACCGGATAATCTCTGCAGACGAAATATCGAGCTGTATACTTTCAGAAGAAGAAAACGCCCAAAAATACACATACAAAAGAGCAATGATTACTGCTAACAAAAACAAAATCCCAACTCGCTGCCCTCTATCGAAGTGGAGTTGGGATGTAAATTTTAATTTCTTCATGACGCACCTGTTATCTATTAAACAGGGGAGTCAGATTTGTATTTACGGAACTATTTACGGCTTATCTAGCTGCCACTTTAATAGCATCTAAAAAACGATGAAGCTGCTTCTTAACCACTGGAAAGAGAAAGTATAGTCCTACCATATTAGGGAATACCATAGCGAAGATCATCGCATCCGAGAATGACCAGATAGACCCCATACTTGCAGCCGCTCCAATAACCACAAAGGTTAGGAAAAGAATTTTATAAACTAAATCTGCCGTTTTACCTCGTCCAAATAAATATTTCCAAGATTGAAGTCCGTAATAAGACCATGATATCATGGTTGAAACTGCAAACAACACCACTGCTATTGTCAAGAAGACTCCAGAGTAAGGAATATACTGTGCAAATGCCTTGGAAGTAATACCAGCTCCAGCAACGATCTCATCACCTATCATGACCGCTCCACTTCCATCTGTACTAATATCGACACCATACTCAAAGAAACCACCAAAATTAAAAATGATAATTACAAGTGCCGTCATGGTACAAATTACAACTGTATCAATAAACGGTTCTAATAATGCTACCAAACCTTCACTGGCAGAATATTTTGTTTTTACCGCAGAGTGCGCAATAGAGGCAGAACCAGCACCAGCTTCATTCGAGAAAGCCGCACGCTTAAATCCGACCAACAGCACACCTATAAAACCACCTACACCGGCTGCTCTAAAATTAAACGCCTCGGAAACAATTAAACCGAAAGCGTCATCAACAAGAGAAAAATTACTGAATATAATATACAGACATGCAAGAATATACATAACAGCCATGAATGGAACCACTTTCTCAGTCACAGATGCGATACGTTTGATACCTCCTATGATAATAATACCCACTAAAATAGCTAGAACTATACCGATCCAGAAGCCAGCTCCTGTACTTTCAAAACCAAAAAGTTCTTTTAAAACAATCGTTGCTTGATTGGACTGTGCAGCATTTCCACCACCAAAAGAACCACCAATACAGAAAACAGCAAATAGTACTGCCGTTATTTTTCCTAAGGTTGCAAATCCTCTTTCTTTTAAACCTCTGCTTAGATAATACATAGGACCGCCGTACACAGTTCCATTCTCATCCACATCTCTATACTGAACCCCTAGGGTACATTCCACAAACTTGGTAGACATCCCCAACAAACCACAAATAATCATCCAAAATGTTGCTCCTGGTCCACCTAGGGCGATTGCCAATGCAACCCCAGCAATATTTCCATTACCTACAGTTCCCGAAACCGCTGTAGCCAACGCTTGAAAGTGACTTACTTCCCCTTCTTCACTTTCATCTCTAATAGTATCTGGAATATCTCCATCTATAGCCATCTCTGTTTTACCAACACCGTATTGTTCAATTTCATCATACTTTCCTCTAACGGTATTGATGGCTTTTCCAAAATAACGAATGTTAGGAAAACCAAAGTACAAGGTGAAAAATATTGCACTACAGACCAATAAAATAATAACAAAGGGTGCGCCAGCGTATACTTCAAAGAAAATCACACTACTTACCGCATCAGAAAAAGGCTTGAATGCAGCATCAATTTTTTGATCAATCCCAATTTCTTGGGTCTCTTGTGCGATTGATATTATTGGAATAATTAGGGCTAATAGTGAAAGAAGATACTTCTTCATAGTTGGTTTATTAGTTATAGTTAATATTTCTGCCAAGCAAGATGCTAAAAAAATTAGCTAATTCAAATTTTTACGAACTATTTATGAGTGAGAACTAAACATTATAAAGTTGTTTCAAACTTTCAATCTGATTAGGTCTCCCAATTAAAATAAGTTTAGAGTTTTTCCTCAATAAAATAGAGGCTTCAGGGTTTACGATATAATCCCCTTCAGGAGTTTTATACCCAATTATGGAACAACCTGTTTTACTTCGTAAATCCAGATCTTTGATGGCTGTTTCATGGCCGTTAGGACAAACTTTCTCAAAAGGAATTTGTTCTACATTGATACTATCCTGCTCTCCTGAAACGGTAAGGTTATCTAAAAACTCAACGAGATCTGGAACCACCACCAAAGAAGCCATATGGTCACCTCCAATTAAATCTGGCATAATAACATTATCCGCTCCAGCCAATTTTAACTTCTTACGACTCGTTTCTTCGCTAGCGCGACTAATAATTTTTAGTTTAGGATTAATCTGTCTAGCAGAAAGTACAATGAATAAATTATCTGCGTCGCTTGGAAGTGCACAAATTAAACAGGAAGCTCTTTCAATTCCAGCTTTTTCTAAAACCTCATCCTCGCCCGCATTACCGTTTACAAAAAGAACCTCGTCCTCGAAACGCTCAATAACTTCTTCATTAAATTCTACTACAACGAAAGGCTTTGCATAAGCCTCTAGTTTCTGAGCAGCCTGTTTACCATTTCGTCCATAACCACAGACAATCACGTGACCCTCTAATGTATCTATCTTCTTTTGCACCTTTTTCTGTCTTAGATTTCCAATTTTATTCTTACTCAATATGTATTCTGAAATCACCTTAATTGCATATCCAACAATAAATATACTGGAAACAATAAAGATGGAAGTAAATATTTTTTCTGAAGCACTTGGCGGATGCACCTCTCCAAAACCAACGGTAGTTATAGTAATCACCGTCATATAAAAGGCGTCTACCCATGAATAGTCATAGAGAAACCTAAATCCAAATACACCGGATAGGTACATTAATACAATGAGCATAATTGCTCTTCCTATATTTGAATCCCATAATCTCCTCATAGGTCAAAAACAGAGGTCCGCTTTGCATAAACTAAATCCTTTAGCTTCAGCCAAAAAGCCAATGTTAAATAGATTGCAAAACCAATACCTAGGGTTGCAAAGGAAACGTAGATAAAGAATATACGAACACTTTTCGCTCTCATCCCAAGTCTATCTGCCAAACGAGCGCACACATAATACCCGTGTTTTTCAAAGAAATGGCGCATATTATAAATAAGCTGTAGCATAGCTGCAAATTAGTTAATTTCTTTGGAATTTCATCGTTTTAAAAGATGATTCCCTACCTCACAATGTAAACAGCGATTTAAATCACAATATCGGTTCTTAAGTTGTAGTAACGCCTGACTGGACAAAGCGCTATTCTCAAATTCTTTCAAAGTTCGAAACTGTTTCACCACTGTATTGTCTTCTGCCCTCATAGTCATTGCCATTTCAATGAGTTCTTCTGAAATAGCTAATCCTTGTACTTTAGCATAACAGTATTTAATAGGAATTACTGTATTGATGAGCAAAAGTTCCACAAACCTTTTACTTAGTTTTTTTGGGCTCTTGGCCGAAGTTACTCCAAAGTTATAATGTCGCTCCCAATAAGCGCTCGCAGCAACATTGAATATTTGATAGTAATCTTTTAAATTCTTCGCAGAAATAATTTCGGAAAACAAATTTTTATGTTGCACTAATAACATCGCCAATTGCGACAGTCTAATTGTTGGAAAATTAGGTGGGCGCAGTCTGAAAAATTTTGGAATAACGGACGCTTCTTCAATTTTAAATTTATTTTTTAAAAAGACATACACCTCCTGTAACTGTAAATAGTACGGATCGCTTTTGTCCTCGCTCAAAAGACTTGCCTGTCCAAGGAGTAAGGCTTCCATTTCCTTTTCTTTATGAGCGCAATTTCTAACCACCTTATAGGGCAACGAATCTGCTATGCTTAAAAACGAAGACCCGTTTACTTTGAGCCCAAAATTCTTACATAGAAGTTGAAACAATACTGCTTCCCAGTTATTTTGTGAGCGTTCCAATCTTGAAACAACTAATGCTGCCTTTTCTTCCACACGCTCAATGAATAAACGATGAAGCCAGCGATTCATCACAAAAGGATCAATTCCATTTAAATCATTTTCGCAATTGATCCAACGCTGTTTACTAGCAAAGAGTTTTCTGTAATTAATGAGTATCTGCCTGTCTATCAAATCTTTCAAAGCCAAGGTTGGAATTATCGATTCGTCACTCCGTCTCACTTCCATATCATGCTCCCAAACTACATGTAGGATCACATTGTCGTATTGTACATCTGTTTCATGGCGATGGGTGTACCAGTGAGAAGATTGCACATGAATCTCTACATTTCCAGCCCAAACCTGATTATTTAACACAATTTGACTGCATAAAAAATCGGGGCCCGCGTTAAAATTATGAGTTCCTACTTTTTGAATTCTTAGTAATTGACCTGATACGGTAATTAACTCCCTGCGAGAAAACTTCTGAAATTTCCACGCGTAATGAAGAAAGTCTTCATTCATAAACTAATCAGTTGCGGGGAATTAGGAGTTACGGCTAAAGATACTAATTATTAGCCTTTTGAACAATTAGAACTTGCCGATTAGTCACAACTCCGGGTAATTTCCGATATCGATAGACAATGGAAACGTATTTAGCAGTAGTTGAGAATTGAATATTGAAATTTATTTAATCAATATAACCCATTTTCCGCATCCAGTCGTCATTGTACATTTTACCAACATACCTACTTCCGTGGTCATGGAAAAGAACGACCACCACATCATCTTTTGTGAAATGTTCTTTTAACTGCAGCACTCCTTTCATTGCAGCACCTGCCGAGTTCCCTAAAAACATGCCTTCTTGTTTAGAAAGCATTTGAGTATAAACCGCCGCATCCTTATCGGTTACCTTGGTAAAGCCATCTATAATATCAAAGTCCACATTCTTGGGAAGAATGTCTTCTCCAATACCCTCAGTTACGTAAGGATAGATTTCTTTTTCATCAAAAATTCCGGTTTCGTGGTATTTTTTAAAGACACTACCGTAGGTATCAATTCCCCAAACCTTCACGTTTGGATTCTGTTCTTTTAAATATTTTCCAACCCCACTTATGGTTCCTCCAGTTCCAACTCCTACAACAAAGTGAGTTATCTTACCTTCGGTCTGTTTCCAGATTTCTGGACCTGTACTTAAATAATGCGCTTTTGCGTTACTCGGGTTGTCATACTGGTTTACATACCAGCTGTTAGGTGTTTCTTCTGCGAGTCTTTTTGAAGTAGAATAATAAGATCTTGGATCATCTGGCTCCACGTCGGTAGGACAAACAACAACTTCACTCCCAACTGCGCGAAGAATATCCATCTTTTCTTTACTCTGCTTGTCGCTCAATACGCAAATCATTTTATAGCCTTTAATAATGGCGGCTAGCGCAAGACCCATTCCAGTATTCCCACTGGTTCCTTCAATAATAGTTCCTCCCGGTTGAAGACGACCATCTGCTTCGGCATCTTCAATCATCATGAGGGCCATGCGATCTTTCGTGGAGTTTCCGGGATTGAAAGTTTCGTATTTAGCGAGTAACAGACAAGGTAATTCCTCTGCAAGTTTGTTAATTTTTACAAGCGGCGTATTACCGATAGTTCCAAGTATATTTTCTGCGTATTCCATGCTCTATTTTAAAACGCTGCAAAGGTAGTCTTTAGGAAATTGGTCTGCAAGTTTGACTAGTACCCAGTTAACATAGATAGTTGCTAAGACGGTTTTAAAAATCTAAGCCCAGAAACTAGTGCATAGGTTAGGATTTTAGTGTATCACCCTCCAAATCTGCTGTAACTAATTCAACAATTAAATTCTACAGATTTATAAATCAAGATATAACCGATTCTTCCACATTGCTTTTATTGCGTAACTTGTTGATATAAAAACATATATAAATTATGAGAAAATTTATTTTACTTTTTGGAATCGTTGGTTGTCTTTTTACATTTGTGGCTTGCACGCCAGTGGCAGTTGAAAACACTGAAAACATTGGTGGAAGTAGTGACGGAACTGGTGCAACCGATGAAGGCACAGGTGCAACCGATGAAGGTACCGGTGGCTTACCAGATTAACAACGTTATATTTCGACGCGAGACAATTATCTCGTTTTGATGACCGAATAGATTATTACAATCTGTTCGGTTTTTTTTGCGTTAGGGATTGAGTGGCGTGTTTGAGCTCTCCTCCTTCTCCGCCTGAGGCGGATACGGTGGAAGCGAGTAACGAAAGCCCGCTTCTCTTTAACCCGATCCAAGGAGGGTAAAAGAGAAAACGCCCTAATTACTCAAATCGCATCGCTTTTACTGGAGATATTTTAGTGATCATATAGGAAGGTATCAACAACATAAGCAAGCACAATAAAAGTGTTCCCGCATTCAGTAAGATTATATATCCAGCATCGAGGTAAATAGGAGCTTCGGTTACATAATAGGTATTTGGGTCTAAGGTGATTAATTTAGCGTACTTCTGAAGTAACAGTAAACCAATTCCAATTACATTCCCCCAAAATAAACCGATGCAAACTATATAAATGGCATTGTATAAAAATACCTTCCTTACCGCCCAATCTGTACTTCCAAGAGCTTTTAAAATTCCGATCATTTGGGTACGCTCCAAAATAAGAACTAACAACGCAGTAATCATGTTAATACCGGCAATAAGAATCATGATTCCAATGATAAGCGCAACATTAAAGTCGAATAAATCGATCCACTCAAACATTACAAAATACTTATCCCGTATGGTAATGGTATCTAAAGTGCTAGGTGTGGCATCGTAGACTTGGTTGCCTATTGTTTGAATAGCAGAAAAGTCGTCTACGAATAATTCAAAACCACCTATTTGATCTTTTTCCCACTTGTTTAGTCGTTGGATATGACGGATGTCTGCTATTAAAAACTGCTCGTCAAATTCTTGAAAGCCACTGTTGTAAATACCTACAATGGTAAAGCCTCTATCTCGTGCTTTAGTCTTACCAACTTCTTGTAGAAAAAAGGTTCTCACCTTATCACCTAATTGAATGTCCAATCGTTTCGACAGATATTCAGAAATTAAAATTTCGTCGTTTAAGTTCGCCGAATAATTTGGCAACTTCCCCGCCACAAGGTACTCTTCAAAGTATTGCCAATTGTAATCGTCTCCCACTCCTTTTACGACCACACCTTCAAAATCGGTTTCTGTTCTTATCACTCCCCCTTTGGAAGCTGTAACCTGAATGTGTTTTACACCCTCTACTTGCGCAAAATCTGGATAGAAATCTTGGTTCTTGGAAATAGGCTGCTGTGAATCGTTTGAGAAATTAGTATCGTAGTTGGTTATTATGATATCGCCGTTAAAAGCAGACACCTTTTCTCTAATTTTTTTCTGAAGTCCAACGCTGGTAGCAATCGAAATAAGCATAATAACGACCCCCAAAGCAATTGCTGCAATAGCAATTTTTATTATTGGTGCCGAAATACTACTTTTATAATCCTTCGAGGCAACAATGCGTCGGGCGATAAAAAATTCGAAATTCACAGGGTTCTTATGGGATTATCTTTTTTCAAAAATACATTATTATTGTTTGTCATGTTTTGTTTTTCCTGCGGAAGTGGAATGAAAGATAAGAATGATTCAAACGAAGAATTGGTTATTCACGAAACTGTTGAGCTGAAAGACACGTCTGCGGTTGGAACTGAAGCGCCTGGAGATATTATAGTTGGTGCAGATCGATTTGATTTATACGTGCCACTTCTAGAAGGAAAGAATGTAGGTATTGTTGCTAATCAAACGTCTATTGTCACTCAAATTAATGAGAAACTAGACAACATGCACCTAGCCCAAGGAATGGAAAACGCGCATTTAGTCGATGCCCTAGTGGCTAAAAAAATTGCGATAAAAAGTGTTTTTGCACCAGAACACGGATTTAGAGGAACGGCAGATGCAGGAGAAATAGTAAAAGATGGTGTTGACACGAAAACTGGATTACCTATTATTTCGCTTTATGGTAAAAATAAAAAACCGTCTAAAGACCAGTTGGCGGGGATTGATATAATGGTTTTTGATATTCAGGATGTTGGAGCGCGATTCTACACATATATTTCCAGCCTTCATTATGTGATGGAAGCATGTGCTGAAAAGGGAATTCCAGTTTTAATTCTGGATCGTCCCAACCCAAACGGCCACTATATAGATGGTCCCATACTCGATATGAAACACAAAAGTTTTGTTGGTATGCATCCCGTTCCTGTGGTACATGGAATGACGGTTGGAGAATATGCGCAAATGATTAATGGCAGGGGTTGGTTAACTAATGGAATTAAGTGTGATATTAATGTTGTAAAGATGGAAAATTACAATCACCAAACCGCTTACTCCCTACCTATTAAACCTTCGCCAAATTTACCTAATGATATGGCCATCAATCTATATCCTAGTCTTTGTTTTTTTGAAGGAACCATTGTAAGCGCAGGCCGAGGAACCGAGCAACAATTTCAAATTTTTGGGGCGCCATCTTTACCTAGTGAGTTCTTTCCGTATACTTTTACACCCCAGGCAAATGAGGGAGCTAAATATCCAAAGTTCAAAGGAGAGCTTTGTAACGGCCTAGATTTACGAGCTACGAAAAAATTGAAGAGATTAAATTTGGCATGGTTGATCGAGGCCTATGTTGGTTATGGAAAAAAACCAGACTTCTTTACCGACTTCTTTACCACCCTTGCAGGAACTACTCAATTGCAAAAGCAGATAGAGCAAGGTTATACATACAATGAAATTAGGAAAACTTGGTTAAGGGGACTTGATGAATACGATAAAATGAGAACTCCCTATTTGCTGTATGAGTAGTCTAATTAAACCAAAACCCTACTCTTTTAAAGATTGAAAGGCAAAACTCAGGAAATAGAGCCTCCCGTAATCTTCTTTTAAACTATACGTGCATAAAAAACGGCTGTCAAACAAAATGTTTGACAGCCGTTTTTTACTAATATGTAATTTACGAAATCCGCATCACAAGGAACTAGCGGACGTATTTCGCTGTTATTATTGTTTTAAGATTTGCTTTAGTAAAAAGCCTGTTTCCAGTTCTACATGTAAAAAGTAAACTCCATCGGCCAACGTTGTAAAATCGATAAATTCTCTCTTTTTACGCTTTCTTCTTTTAATGATTCTTTTCCGAGCCGTTAATTGCCCATTTACGTTGTAAATTTCATATCCACTAATCAATTGATCAGATTCGATCGTAACAAAATCTGAAGTTGGATTAGGGTAAGCCTCTATACGCAATTCGTTTTGAGAGTCTAAAGAAACTCCATCAATTGCCACAGCAGCATCTGAGTTGGCCACTGTCTGTGCCTGTACTGAGAACGCAACAAGCACTATAATAAGGGTAGCAATTTTTTTCATAATCAGGTTTTTTAGTAACAAATATTCTTAAGGGATAATTATAATAAAGAGAAGTTAAAAAAGAATCCCTACTTATAACTAGGGTTAAAGGTATTAAAAAACTATTAAATAAAGTAAAAGTATATCAGGTTTTACCCTTCTATTCTCCTTTTTATCTCATTTACGATGTTAAATGCCGCTGGACAAACCGCTACATTCTTGAGAGTGATATCAGAAATTTGATGAAACTTTTTTCTGTCGGTATGCGGAAATTCCCTACAAGCCTTGGGTCGAATATCATAAATGCTACAATAATTATCTGCTCCTAAGAAGGTACATGGAACCGATTTAAGTACCATGTCGTTTTCCTCATCGACTTTCAGATAAGTTTCTATAAATTGCTGTTCTTTCATCCTGAAATGTTTCGAAATACGGTAAACGTCCTTATCTGTAAATAAAGGACCCGTCGTCTTACAACAGTTCGCACATTTAAGACAGTCTGTTCGCTCAAATTCTGCATCGTGTATATCCTGCATCATCGTATCAAGATGCTTTGGTGGTTTCTTCTTTAACTTAACAAAGAACTTCTTATGCTCTTTATGGAGGTCTGCTGCTTGTTTGGGAAGATTTTTTAAAATTTCATCCATGGTGTAAACTTATGAAATTGAAATTGAACTGGAAGCATGAATGGCACTTAAGGAACTCATAAAAATGAACCTTAATACTTATCTTGCGGACTTTTACAGCGTATTCATGAAAGACCTATTAGGACAAGCATTACTGGATTATCAAGATGGCAACTATACTGAAGATCTTCTAACCGAAACCAATATCAGCGAAGAAGACGAATTGCCATTATCCTATTTTTTTAGAAGTTTTACCGAAATGCCTCTATTGGAACAAAATGCGCTCAATTTATGCAAGGGGAAGATACTTGATATTGGATGCGGTGCCGGAAGCCATGCGCTATACCTTCAGGAAAACCAACGCAGTGTACACGCGATAGATATTTCGGAAGGCGCCATAGAAGTTTGTAAAAAACGTGGTGTTAAAGAAGCGCGATGCATCGATATAATGAACATTTCAGAAGAAAAATACGACACCCTGCTCCTTCTAATGAATGGCACGGGTATTTTTGAAAATGTAAATAAAGTTTCCTCATACTTACAGAAACTAAAGTCTTTATTACAACCGAACGGCCAAATATTAGTAGATAGTAGTGACCTTCAGTATATGTACGATTCTAATGAAGACGGCGCTATTTGGGTTCCTAGCGACCATTATTACGGGGAACTAACATTTACCATGAAATATAAAGGTGAAACAACAACTCCTTTTCCATGGCTTTACCTGGACGAAACGCTTTTTGAAAAATTATGTACAGAAAACGAACTTCAATTCGAAATAATATCCAGAGGAGACAATTTCGATTATCTAGCGCGTCTTACTGTTGTGGAGAATAACCTTGCTGGATCAACTCACTCATTTTAACAGCAAATAGATCCCGACTCCAATGACTAGATATTTCGGTAATATCTACGGCCAAAGCATTGCGCGTTGCTTCCACTTTCTTTCCTAAATCACTTTTAAAAAAGTCTGTAAGCTCGGCATTTTCGCCTTCTGTGATTCCTCCTTCTCTTGTTACCATTTTTTGCGCTGCAGAACGTTTGTAGAAATCGGTTAACTGACTTATTTCTGACTGCGTAAAGTGTTTTCTATAAGCAAACGAAAGAAACTTTATCACCTCATCGATGCTCTCATCCTTGTTTTTGGCTAATTGCGTCCAAACTTCGTCCGGCACATTAGCCGTTTGGAAATTCTGTTTCAATACATCAAACATTCCGTCGTAGGCATCTTCATATTGTTCTGGCGTTCCATTAATCTCTAAATAATTAATGATTTCCTGCTGAAAAGCGTCTACTTGTGCAGAAACTGAAAAACAAATCAGAGAAAAAACCGTTAAAAAAATTGTCTTCATTTTTTATATGTTGTTAGTAGTGTTAAGTTTGTTAAAAATACCAAAAATAGTGCCATGAGATTCAAATATTTCAAATACTTTCTTTTACTCGGTTTACTAACTTCAGTTTTGAGCTGCAAAAGTGACGACAATGATGGCGATGCGAACGATCCTTTAGCCGAAAACAGAAAAGGACTTGGAGAATCTGCTGAGGATATACTTTCCAGTGACACTTATAAAAGTCTTACGATTGAGATGGTGTTCGAACCTTCCATCCGCCCTACCGAAATTGCCGTGCAGCGATTTAAAGACTTTATCAATGAAAGGGTAGACAAACCAGGAGGTGTTACTTTTATAGAAACCGTTGTAGAACCGCAGCCAGGGGCGCCCTACAGCATACAAGAAATTAGAGAAATAGAGACCGACATTAGAACTGCTTATACCGAAGGAGATAATTTAGCTGTCTTCGTTTATTTCCCAAGCGGTAGGTCTTCCAACGACACTCAAACCACGGTTACATTAGGAACAGCCTATCAAAACACTTCTGTAGTTGTGTACGAAAGCACCCTTCGTCTGTTAACCGAATCTAACCAAGATTTACTGCCAATTTTAGAAAGCACCACGCTACATCATGAATTTGGACACATTTTAGGACTCACCAATGTATCTGATGACGATATCCACCAAGAACATGAGGACACCGAAAACGCCAAACACTGCATGGTAGAAGATTGCCTTATGTACTTTGATGCCACCAGCGTAACCGAAACTCAGTTTAGACAATTAATGACCCGAATGGAGAGACAGGCGGAAGTACCAGTCTTAGACCCGTTATGTCTGGAAGATCTAGCAGCAAAGGGAGGTAACTAGAAAGCTCTAAACCGAAATTGAAATTGACATATATAAGATTTCTTGCGAATTGACGACTTATAACCACAAACAATAGAACGCTAGTTATAAACGGCAGTTGTAATAAATATTTCTTTAGTTAAGCTAAGCTCGAATGGCTAGATAAGATAGGGCATTTAATTCTCAGCAATACTAGGATCTCGCAGGACTAAATCGCACTGCTTCTGCAAATTGGGATCGATCTTGAGTGAAATACTTCCTTTATTATTGGGCCTAAGCACCGTATTCTTACCAATCACGATTCTATTCCTCGCTTTTAATTTTAAGGAAGCCGATTCTGTAAATTTCTGATTCTGAATTTTTACTTCTTCTGAAAGGGCCGTCACCTTAAAATTCCATCTAGAAAACGCTTGATCTTCTATGTAAGCGGTTTCATTTTCTGTATACAGTTTGTACACCATTTCAACCGCATCACCTGTTTGAAGCATTCCTGCACCATACATATCCTTATACTTTCTGTTAGCCGGAATGTGATCAATATTCATAGCGGTAATTTTTAGAATACTCTCCACCTCATCGGTTGGTAAACAAGGATTAAGCGATTGCATTAAGGCGATCGTTCCAGAAACCAATGGAGCTGCCCCAGATGTTGTTTCAAACCTACTGTAGGAGATCGTATCGTTTAAAATCATTTTCCCGTAGGAAACCAAGCCCGCAGTAGGAGCCAAAATATCTACATGCCTATTTAGATTTGCAGTAGACTGTCCCCAAATAAAAGCTTCCCCCAAGGTATCATTATTCTTAAATCCCAAAGCACGTCCAACATAGCCCTTAATATTCCCGGCATTGTATTCTCCGCTCTTATTGACGCCTAGGTTATCTGTTGGCTTGTCGTATTTATACATACCAGAAGACACAGAAATCACGTGATCGTACGCAGCTGGGTACAATACCAGTTCTCCCCTAGTTCTTTTCCAATCTTCATTCCCAGCTGTAGCCACAATTAAGGTCCCGTTTGCGAACATCGCATTTACGGTGTCTTGAGCCGACTGTCGTTTCACACGACCAGACCAGCTACAATTAATTACTTTTACTCCTTTATCAGATAACTCTTTAAGCATTTTTAAATAGGCAAAATCTCCATAGGTAGTAGAGTAGATTTTACAATCGTAACACACTCCAGGAATCCCATGCCCGTTGTCCCCTTGAGCAGCGGCATTAGCTCCAATACTATATCCGTGTCCTTTGGCCAAACGCGATTTTCGAACTATGGTAGTTTTATCCCTAAAATCAATGTCGGTGGTATCTACAATACCGTCTGAGATTCCGATATAGAAATCTTTATTCCCTGTAGTATAATACCATGCCTTGGGTAACCCTAAAAAATCTAAATAATCTAAATTGGCTTGCATTCCTAGATTATCACCAATAGTACTGGTAAGTCCATAATCGTTGGGCTCATAGATTTTCATGTCCTCTTTTGAAATTTGCTCCCCGCTGGCAAATGCATGTCCTGCCTTTTGAAGCAAATCGGAAAGAAGGTTACTGGAATTAGCACGAACAAAAAAGGTGCGCCCTACTGTTTTTTTATTTGTATTGCGGAGGGTTTTCTTGAAATCGTATATTTCATACCTAGAAAGAACACCAGCTAACCTAGAATCGCTTCCAGTATACTTCAGGATTCCATTGGTTTCTGTGAAATTAGGAGACACATTATTATCAACCGCACGCAAGTAGAACCAGGTTTCGGTCTGGGCCACCGTATTTCCGAAAGATATTAAAAAGAGAAGCGCTAGTAAATAAAAGGGATTTTTCAATCGTGAATTCTTTTGTGTCCTATAAAAGTAACCAAAAAAAACCATTTATTTAGTTACTTTTGTCTGGATGCCTGAATGTAAAATATCTCTTCAAGAAACAAAAGAAAAGATAAGAAGGCATTACACAACTAATCTATGACACCAGTAGTCCACGCCCAAATTTCTGTAGTTGTTCCCGTCTTCAACGAGGAAGCTATTATTGCCGAACTCTATGAAAGACTTTTAAAAAGCGTCACAAAAGTTTCGGATAATTACGAAATCATTTTTGTGAATGATGGAAGTTTTGATGATTCCATAGAAGAAATTAAAAAAATCGCAGGTAAAAACAAAAAGGTATTCTTCATAAACTTCAGTAAAAACTTTGGCCATCAGGTTGCTGTAACCGCTGGACTTAATCATTCTAACGGACTTACAACAGTTATCATCGACGCAGATCTACAAGATCCTCCAGAGCTTATCCCTGAACTTTATAAAAAACACAAAGAAGGTTATAACGTGGTGTATGCGAAACGAAAGAAACGCAAAGGAGAGACGTTTTTCAAACTAATTACCGCCAAACTTTTTTACAGAATTTTAAGATCGCTTACTTCTACCAATATTCCTCTTGACACTGGCGATTTTAGACTCATAGACAAAAAGGTACTCCGCGCCCTTAAATCCATGCCAGAACAAAATAAATTTTTGCGAGGTCAAATTGCTTGGGTTGGATTTAAACAAGGTTTTGTAGAATACGACCGAGATCCTCGCACTACAGGGGAAACAGGTTATTCTATATCTAAGATGTTCAAATTTGCAATGGATGGTATTACGGGTTTTTCAGACAAACCCCTTTTGTTTGTAAGCAGAATGGGGATTGTAATGTCTTTCGTATCATTTTGTATTATTATTTATGCTCTTTTCTCCTATTTTGTGCTAGACAAAACAATTACTGGCTGGACCTCTATTATCGTAAGTACCATGTTTATTGGCGGAATTCAATTAATCTCTATTGGAATTATTGGCGAGTACATTAGCAGGATCAATAAGAACATTCTCAATAGACCTCTTTACATTATTGAAGACACCAACTGTAATCTAGAAGACCAATGATATTAGCATGGGTTAAAGAAAATAGTTGGAAACTGGTGTTTTTCTTAACGGGCATCATCTATATATTCCTCTACGCACCTTACGGATTTGAAGGATCGGACACTGGATATATTTTTGGCACTTCTTGGAACATCTACAACGGTCAATTTCCACATCGCGACTTTATTTATACGCGCCCAGCCATTCCTGCATTTTTACATACTGTCTTTTTATTTATTTCTGAAACCTACGGATATCTTCTGGAACGCATCTTTTTTTACATTCAGGTGTTTACATACTCCAATGTGGGCGCCCGTCTCATTTTTGAAAAATTTCAGTTAAAATCACAAAACAATCTATACTTCATAGCCACAATTGGAGCATTGCTCTCTATTCACAACTATCCGCCTATGGGTTGGAATACTATAGATGGTGTATTTTTCTGTGTCTTAGGAATCTATTTTATAACCAAACAAGAGGCTAAATTTACAGCCGTCTTCTTTGGAAGTCTGCTCCTCGTTTTAGGAACATTCTCCAAACAATCGTTCTACTTTGTTCCTATTTTTATATTTCTCTATTTAATAGTGAGCAAAGAATATCAAAAGCTTAAATGGTACGTTGCTTTTGGTTTATTTTGGGTTTTGGCATACGCAGGCTTTAAGTATGCCACAGATGCCTTGTTTCCGTTTATCGATCAAACATTCGTGAGAACTCCTACCTCTGGGCTCGTAAAATCTGGAATCAAAGCCTACTATTTAGCTATCAAATTAAATGCCCTTTACGTTATTGGAATTGGTGCACTCCTATGGGTTTCTTATAAATATCTGCCAAAAAAATACAGCTATCTGGCTTTCAACCTAATTATTTGTGGTTATATGCTTCTTACCTTCTACAATGACACCAATAATTGGATTATTGTAAAGAACTTATTTCAACTTTGGCTCATTGGCTCCGGAATTTACTTCCTAGTAAAGGCTCGAAAAGACAACGGGTATTATTTAGCCCTTTTATTATTATCTGTAAGTTGGAGTGCGTCCATAAGTAATGGCTACAGAACACCAATTCACTTTAGCCTGCCGTTTGTAGTGAGTCTATTTTTCTTCTTTGAAATGCACACCAAACAATTTCACAGATTTATCACCCCTACAGTACTAAGTGCTTATCTAATTACGTTTTTTATAGGGTATCAAACCATTTATAGAGATTCGGAACGCTCGGAACTAGATTATGCGCTGGGAGAGGTATTTCCGCAATTAGGATTTATTAAAAGTGACAAAGAGACTTATGACGAATTAGTTGAATTAAAAGAACTATCTGTTCAGTATCAAAACTTCACTGTTCTTCCAGCAAATACCCAGGCACATTATTTGACTAAAACAATAAACCCGATAGGAATTGACTGGCCATTAGATGTAGAAATCAATGATGAAGCACATTTGCTCGTGAAAAAACTAAAAGAACAAAAGACAACGGTTTTTATGGAAAAGAAATTCCTAACAGAAACCCAACTCGCTGGTTACAAGATAAAAACGCTCATAGAAAAAGATTGGAAATTGATTCGAGAAACCACCCATTTTAAAGTATACCAAAACTAGATGATTTCGATCCTAATTCCCACCTACAACTACAATGTACTTTCCCTAGTGGAGGAGCTACATCGTCAGGGTGTGAATTTAGATGTCGATTTCGAAATTCTCGTAATGGACGATGGCTCGCCTTCGCCTTCTGAAGAAAACAAAAAAATCAACTCATTATCGAACGCAAGCTATATCATACAAACCACAAATTTAGGAAGAACTGCAATACGCACTAAACTGGCAGAGCAAGCCCAGTTTAATTGGTTGCTCTTTTTGGATGCAGATATAAGAATCCCTTCGGAAATTTTCATCTCCCAATATGTGCGGGTAATTACCAATAGTACAGATGTTATTTTTGGTGGAGTGAGCTATGATGAAGAAATTCCGCCAAGGGAACTGAGTTTGAGATGGCACTACGGTAACTCACGCGAAGCCAAGAGTGTGGAAGAGCGAGAAAAATCGCCGTACTTTATTATATCACAAAATCTTTTTATCAAAAAACAGATATTCCTAACCGCTAATGTGGTTTCTGAAAACTACTACGGTCTAGACAACCTGTTTTCTAACCAATTACAACGCATCAAGGCAACTGTTTCACATATTGACAATCCTGTGATCCATTTGGGATTAGAAAACAACCAATCTTTTACCACAAAGGCACTGAAAGCAGTGGAAACTACTATCATATTTGAGGAACGGGGATTAATGGACTCCAATCTTCGGCCTATCCAAAAAGCTTATAAAAAACTAACATCTTTTGGAGCTACTGGATTGTTTTCATTCATCATTTCCAAGATGAAACGGACCATGGAAAAAAACTTCGATTCTGGATCTCCTAATTTATTTTGGTTCGATCTGTATCGCTTAAACCACTATATTCAGCTAAAGAAAAAACCACGTGCCTAAGTTTTCAGTCATTATACCGCTTTATAACAAAGAAAGAGACATCGAAATGACGCTCTCCAGTGTTTTTGCGCAAACTTTTACCGATTATGAAATTGTGCTCGTAGATGACGGCTCCACAGATGGCAGCGCGGCTGTTGTAAAATCTCTAAATCATCCTAAAATTGTTTTCTATACAAAGAAAAACGAAGGAGTGGCACTAACCAGAAATTTTGCAGTATCCAAGGCCGTCACCAATCATGTCGCTTTTTTAGATGCAGATGATTACTGGCATCCTAACCACTTAGAAAATTTAAACAACCTTATCCTTCAATTCCCAGACAATTCTTGGTTTGCAACTGCCTATGAGAAGAAACATAACGACCAACTCATAACTCCTATGATTTCGCCTATTATGGAATCCTCAAACTGGCAGGGAATTGTCGACAATTATTTTAAACATAGTTTAATTGATGCACTGGCATGGACCTCCGCTGTTTGTTTTAGAAAAGATTTTTTTACATCACTACATGGCTTCGATCACACCATTACCAATGGAGCTGGCGAGGATACCGATTTGTGGATTCGCGCTGCTCTTGCCGCACCTTTGGCTTTCTCGAACACCATCTCTGCACGTCATAATCTAGACGGAAGTAATCGTATTTCTCATACACCTACGCTCCATCGTAATTTTATGAATGTAGACAACTATAATCAACAAGCAGCCAACGACAGCTTTCTTAAAAAGTACCTGGACCTCAACCGCTATTCTTTCGCTATCCAACATAAACTGGCGGGCGATAAGAAAACGTTCAAAAAATATGCGAATCAGATAGATCTTAAAAACATCACTTCAAAACAACGGTTTCTGTTGAATAAGCCAGTCTGGATGCTAAAACTATTTTTGAATATAAAAGTGATTGCGGAAAAACTAGGTTGGAGAGTTACTAGCTTTAAATAGCTTAAAATCTTTGTAATTTCGAATGTAATCACTCTCCATATATACCTCGCTTACCAACGACAAACAAACTGCACCTGCAGAAAAGTTTTCTAGCTCTCGCCACAATCCGTTAGGAATATACAAACCCTTGAAAGGCCGGTTAAGAGTAATGGTAACTTTATGATCTCCATCGTCCAAAACAACATCGAAACTACCGCTTAAAGGAATTAAAAATTGTTGCAATTCTTTATGAGCATGGCCTCCCCGAATGGAATCACTAGGCACATCGTATAAATAATAAACACGCTTGATTTCGTAAGGAATCAAGTCCTTTTCAATCACAGATAGATTCCCTCGACCATCATCGGCTACAATTTTCGGAATATCAATTAATCGGTGGTCGTTTATAGTGTGCATGATCTATTTCAGTAATAGGTTCCATTTCTTTGCAATCTCGGTCTTAGAAAATTGTGCCACCGAGTTTTTTGCATTTCTAGCACAATGACCGTATAGCCGTTGATCTGAACTCATACGTTCCATTGCCGCTGCAAACAAAGGTAGACTTCTTTCACGAATTAGCAAACCATTCTCCTCATGTTGAATAATCTCATTAGGTCCAGACACAATATCCAAAGATATTACGGGAGTTCCAACAGACAGGGCTTCTACCAGCACCATTGGAAACCCTTCGTAAGTGCTAGTGAGAGTAACAAATTGAGCATTCTTAATAATTGAAAAAGGGGATTTAACAAATGGAAGAAACATCACATAATCTGCCGCCCTACCCTCTTTTGAAAGTTGTTCCAACATCTCCTTGTCTGGGCCATCACCCATAATTACTAAATAAACATCAGTTTGGTACAGCTTTGAGTGCTCAAAAGATTTTATTAAAAACGAAAAATCTTTGATTGCATCTACAATGCGACCATAAGCAAGAACGTACTTTTTTTCACCGAGCCCATCTGGCAACTCACTTGTTTGATCGCTCCAATCTGGATCGTAGGCATTGTGAATAGTAGTTGTATTTTGGATCCCTGTATGTTGTAACACCTCTTTTTCTATATAACTTGAAACTCCCACATTGTGGTAATTCTTGTTACAGATATTACTGAATTTCTTTGGAAATTGAGTGAGGTATTGTTCTTTCTTCGAACTGTGAGTAACATAAATCGTATTCTGTCCTTTATAGACATATTTATAATAAAACAATTCTCTGTAGTAGTGATTCTTTGAACGGTGATCAATGATATAGTCGAAATTTTCTGATCTCAAAAATTTCCGAAGTATAGAGAAGCGCTTAAATCTGCCAAGCAAACCATCATTAGCCGTTTTAAGTACGCCCAAATTGAATAATTTTCCCGCATAATTGTAATCAATAATATCATTTAGAATGACCAGGTGTACCTCATGTCCCATTGCGGTAAGCATTTCAGAAAGCATCGCACAGGAACGCTCGGCACCACCTTTCCCTAAAGAAATGCTTACAATACAAATTTTTTTATTCTTACTTTGCACACTCATTGTTCTAGCGACCTAAATTAAGACAATAAATGAAGATTTTACTGGTAGGGGAATATAATTCGTCTCACAAAACCTTAAAAGATGGTTTGGTCGAATTGGGTCATGAAGTAACAGTGGTCGGACTAGGAGATGGCTTTAAGAAACGTGTTTCGGATGTTAATTTCAAGGCTCCATACAAAAGCGGACTTCCCCTCTTTTTTAATAAAGTTCTCTTTAAACTTTTCAAAATTGATCTTTATTCAGTTTCCATTAAGCGGCAATTTTTCAAGCAACAGGAACTGTTCTCTAACAATGACATTGTTCAATTAATAAACGAACATGCATTTTCAACACAGCCAGAAACGGAACGGGAACTCTTAGAATTTATTTTCAAAAACAACCAGAATGTATTCCTTCTTTCCTGTGGGATGGATTACATCAGTGTTCAATTTGCGATGGACAAAAAATACCGCTATTCTATCCTCACTCCTTATTTTGACGGGAAAAGACATAAGAAAAATCAATATTCCATTACTAAATACATTACCCCGCAATCCAAAAAATTACACCAATTCATTTTTGAAAATATTAAAGGAGTCATTGCATCAGATCTGGATTACGAAGTACCACTCCTTGGGCACCCTAAATACCTTGGTATGGTTCCCAATCCAATTAATATAAAGGAGCTAAAATACATTCCGTTGAGCGTCGAGGGTAAAATTGTGATCTTCCATGGCATCAACAGAAACAACTACTATAAAAAAGGAAACTATCTCTTCGAGGAAGCGCTGGAAATAATTCAAGAGAAATTTTCAGAAAAAATAAAAATAATCACCGTTGAAAGTGTTCCTTACGACACCTATATTAATTTGTTTAATGATGCACACATTCTACTTGACCAAGTATTTGCGTATGATCAAGGGTTTAACGCACTGGAGGCAATGGCGAAAGGAAAAGTGGTATTTACAGGAGCAGAACAGGAATGGTTGGATTACTTCCAGCTAGAAGAAGACACGGTTGCCATTAACGCACTTCCAGATGCACAAAAAATTGCTGAAAAATTAGAATGGCTTATTGTTCATCCAGAAAAAATATTGGAAATCTCAAAAAATGCTCGAACGTTTATTGAAGAGAAACACGATCATTTGTTAGCGGCTGGAGATTACTTGAACAAATGGAAATCGAAGATTTAGTCTCCAACTCTAGGGAAACGCAATTCGATAGAAACTCTGGCATGATCGCTTAAATTGACGGCTGCCCCATGCACAAGAAAAGGTGAAAACAGCAGGGCCTCGCCTTCTTTTGGATTTGGCCTAATCATCTTTAAGTTTCCTTGTTTGGTCTTTAAAATACAAGGAACATAATAGGTATTCCCATTGATTTTGGCTCCCTTGCTTTCGGTTCTGTAGATTTCGTCTTCTGGCAGTAAATGGCTCCCAGGAGCAACTGGCAAAGAGGTGTGTTCATTGCAGCCGGCTACCGGAATCCAAACGTTCACAATGTCCTCCCAATAACTCAAATAACCATCTTTGTGCGGCGGATTAATATCCAAACTACTTGGCCTATTGATCCTAATTTGGATGTGCGTTTTTTGCAGTTCTTCTACCCAAGAAGTGAGCTTGTAACCCAATTCTTTCCCAAACCGCTCCACCAACAACTCTATGTCAAAATCGAAGTCGGAGTTCCTAAGATTCCTCGTAATATCAATGACCCCTAAATGACCTACATCTGTAGTTACTACCTTGTGGTAATCCTCTAATTGGAATGTGGCTTCATCTACTGGGATATTATTGGCTTTAATAGCCTTCAAGATGTTTTTAGTGACCGAAGCTTTAAGCGCGCTAAATTCCTCTTTTGTAAAAGCATTGACCACTCCAAAGCCTTTATCCTTCCAAGGAGTTTTCGAAATTACATTGTTTTCTTCAACAAAAAGTAGTTCGGGATTTCCCCAGGAGAATTCTCCTTCCACTTCAAACTGAAAAGGTTTGCTATCGATATGTAACTCACAGGTTTTAACTGGCATCTTCGGAAGGTTTTTCTTGTTCTAAGTCGAGGTCTTTTGGTTGTTTTCTGAAATAGCGCATCACCATAAAAAACACAATTACAAAGTAAATAATAAATCTGAAAAAGTGTGCCATTGGTACACCCTCAATTCCATAAAGATCTACTAGGAAATAGGAGAAGATAAAGAAAAGCCCCAAAGAGATCAGCTCTGTGAAGATAAATGCCCTTACCAACTTTTTAGCCACAAACTGATGCGCCAGTACTAAAGCTCCCAAACGCACAAAGTCTCCCATTAGCTGCCATTTAAATAGTGGTGCCATGGCGCTAAAGTCGTCTTGGAACAGAATATCGATAATCAGATTTCTAAATGGATAGATGGCCAACATTCCTAAACCGAAAATAGGCAACAACGTCTTGTAAATAGATTTAAGCTCAACCGTAAAGTCGAATTTATTTTTAATTCCAGCAAATTTCGGAATTACATACAAGGTGAAAAGCGCATTCGAAAAAACCATGTAATTCTTGGAAATAAACAACATCCCGGTCCATACTCCTGCTTCGGCTTCATTGATTTTATCGGTAATCATATTTCTAACCTCGATCTCAACCTGATTTAAAAGTAGGGTAGAAAAAAAAGACATTGCTGTAAAAGCCAACAAGCTTTTTGCAAAAGGTATCTTTAATTGAAGTTTAGAAAACTGCACATATTCTCTTAAGACCTTCACAAAGACAAACAGCATTACCATTACCTGAATGGCTGGGGTAATAGCAATTGCAATTAAAGCCCCATCAAGACCGTATTGAAAGAGTAACACCAACATAAGCACAGCGCTTAGCAAATAGGCAAACAACTCAATTTTAGCGAAACTCTTGTATTTGGAGAGGCCATTTACAACCCCATTAAAAACACGCTGAATGCTAATAAAAGGCACCACCACTGCCAGCACTTTGATAATACTAGTATAGTCTGGCGAATTAAAATATTGTGTACTCAAAAACTCTGCACCAAAAAAGAGACCCGCAAACGTAACTATACTTCCAAAAAGCGTAAATACAAAGGTGGTAGAAAAGAGTTTTTGCAGCTGCTCTTTATCCTCCTTATGTTCCGAAACGTATTTAATAATTCCATTGAAAACCCCCAAAGAGGTAAGCGATTGAAGTTGTGCAAGTAAATTTCTAAGATTTCCAATTTTGGCATATCCAGTTTTCCCAACAACATCCGTAATCTCTCTGTTTAGAAATACTGCAACAATTAAGCGTATTACAATAACACCCGCGTTGAGCGATGTCATTTTAAGTAACAAGTTCTTCTTAAGAAAATTAGGTATGCGGAGCTTCAAATTCTTAAACGGGTATTAGTAGGTTGATGTTGGTTGTAAAAGTAATTATTCCTGTGTTGAAAATTGACGATTGAGCGTTGAATATTGCACATTATTTATAGGCATTTAAAACAGTTATCACACGCGCTATCTGTTCGTTGGTCATTACTGGACTCAAAGGAATACTCACCACTTCTCGATGTATCTTTTCCGTGATTGGAAATTTCAAATGCGCAAGGTTCTTCAAAGCCTCTTGCTGATGCGGGGCAATGGGATAGTGAATTAAACTCCCAACCTCATTTTCCTTTAAATAATTGATAAACCGGTCTCGATCTTCCACTCTCACCACAAACAAATGAAAGACATGATTCTCACCCCCCTTGTATTTCGGTAAAATGACCTTTTCATTTTTTATTTCTGAAATATACCTTCGTGCAATCGATTGCCTTATCTTATTATCTGCGTCTAAGCCTTTAAGTTTGACACCCAAAAATGAAGCCTGAATTTCGTCTAACCTAGAGTTAAACCCTAATTCCTCATTCACATACTTAGAAGACGTACCGTAATTTCTAAGTTTTCGCACTACCTCAGCAAGGCTTTCGTCATTGGTGGTGATGGCTCCTCCATCCCCCAAAGCCCCAAGGTTCTTGGCTGGGTAAAAACTAAACGCAGCTGCGTTTCCTAAGTTCCCTGCTCTATTCCCCAAATCGTTTTTAGCGCCGTGCGCTTGTGCGGCGTCCTCTACTACCAATAAATTATGCTCTTTAGCCAAAGTCAAAATAGCTTCCATAGGTGCTAATTGCCCATACAAATGAACAGGCATAATCACGGTTGTTTTTTCTGAAATATGATCGCCTAACACCTTTAAATCAAAATTATAAGTAGCGGTATCGGCCTCTACCAAAACAGGCTCCAACCCAGCTTGTTGGATCGCCAAAATAGTTGCAATAAACGTATTGGACGATACCAGTACCTCATCTCCGTCTGCTATCTTTCCTAAGATTTTATACCCTTCCAGTATCAATCGAAGTGCATCTAAACCATTTCCTACTCCAACGCAATGCTGTACGCCACAATAATCTGCATATTCTTTTTCGAACTTTTTAACCTCGTTTCCCAAAATATAGTAACCAGAATCTAAAAAGCTTTGAAAAGCAGCTTTAAACGAATCTTCGTATCGAGCATTGATCTTATGTAAGTCCAAAAATGGTATCATTACAACTCTTTTTTATAATGGTCTAGGCTCACTGGAAGCGCGCCAAATTCTTCTTTATACCTCGTAAGCCCCTTGTTAAAATCTTTACCTCCATTGACCGTGGTAGTCCCCATATCAAAGTATCTAAATTTCTTTGCCTTGTATTCGTTAAACAAATCCACATACAACAAATCTAAAGCTCTCAATTCTTTTCCCCTTTTTGTTGCAGCACCATACTGAGACTTTACCACTCCATTGGCAACAAATAGCGTCATACCAGCAACTACACTTCCGTCTTCCTCTACATTGTACTGTAGAATATTATTCGGAAAATTTTCTCGCAACGAACTTATTTCCTCGATGCTGTGTACCGGACTCACATCATGACTTTCCCTTAGTACTGGAACTAATACCTGTTCCCAAAAAGGAAGAAGATCCTTGGTCTCATAAATACGAATGCCAGCGGCGTCTATATGCTGTAACTTTTTTAGTTTAGACTTATGGATCCCTAAAGCGTTGCGTAGGTCGAGTACAAAATTTAAATCTCTTCTTGTCAACTCAAAGCCGTTATGAAACAAAAAATACTCTTGGGCGCTGCTATATTTTTCTTGCAAAAATGAAGGGGTCACCTTTACAACAATCCGTTCAAAATCGTTCTCCTTTGCATATTTAACTAGCGCATCGACTCCCGCTTCCATAGCATCCGTACCATGCACTTTAGAGGTAATAATCCCTCCATAGGTGAGACCGTTATGACTACAGATGCCATTATCCTCAATATGAGCAGGTAGAATCGCAAACAGTTTCTCATTCCTAAATATCATCAACGAATGATCATTAAAACGGTGAGCATGATACTCCATAAAATCACGATGAAACAAAAAAGTAGCATTGGGCGAACTCCGTACAAAATTGTTCCAAATTTCCTTGTCTTCTTTTTGGTATGGTCGTATCGTGAAATTCATTAATGCTTGTTGAATGTATGATTCCCGTTATCATCAAAATACTGATAGATTCCTTTAGGAGCTCCCTTGTAGATGATCATATAACTGCTATTATCCTGCAAATGTTGTAAATACTTTTGGTTGTCACTAAGATATGCAAACAAAATCCTGAAAACATTGACATTACTTTTCAATTTATCCTCATAAGAAGGACGTTCGCCATTGGGCCAGTGAATCGATAATTGCGCCCCAAACATGGAATCAATAAGATCTGGATCTTCTGTTTTATGATAGGCCTGGGTGGCATTTTCAAGTCCCACAAAACCACCGTGATCTGCCATGATTAGTATAAGAGCGTTGGGGTCTTTCTCTTTTATGAGATTCACCATTTTGGTAAGTTTACCATTAGCTCTCACTAAACTGTCCTTCCAAAGCTCTTTTTCAACCTCTACTCCTCCACTCTTCAATTTATTATTTGAAATATGACCAGGATTAAAAATTTCGATAAAAAAGAATCGAGGTTCAGATCCAGGCTCGCTTATATATTCGTCCAAATTCTCCTGCACATCTCGAGATAATTTTAGCCCAGAACTTATGTAGGGAATATCGTCATAGCTAAAATTTGCCTCATCAAAACCTATTTTAGGCCTGTTTAGAAGTAAGTAAGGTTTTTCAGAGACAAAGTAGGTTTTATATCCATTGTTATTAAAGGCATCCAGTACCGTATTGTTGGAAATAATCACGTTTCGGGCATTTAACCCCTCGCTAAAACTAGTTCCTCTATTGTAAAAGTGATGCTTCATCATAAAAGCCGAACTATTCGAGGAAAGTGTAGACCCATAATTACTTCTGAAATCTGCGTAGTTCGTAAAATTGTGGTCTAATAAAAATTGTTCAAAGACCGTATTGTCTATTTCGTAATAACCCTTTCCTATTTTAGAGAAATTCATATATCCATCTGGCTGAATAAAATAGACGTTGGGCTTCTTTTTAAATTGAACACTCGCAATATCATCCGGCTGCTTCATCCATTCGCTACTGAAGTTTAGCTGACTAATAACCGTGGCACTAAAGGTGACAAACCCAATGGCCGCTAACAACAGTTGAAAAACAACCGCTTTCTTATAATGTTTATACAGAAAAAACGCGAATAAAGCGGCCACAATTAGAATAGCGAGCGTCATCTTCTTTTGCAATCCCGCATACAACGAAACCTTCATCAAAAACAGAAAGACGAACATATTTAGAAACGGTAAAACGTATTTCTGAAATTTCTTCAAAAAAGACCAACCTGAAATTCGGTATGCAACAAAAATTAACACTACTGGAACTAAGACAAACATTAAACAGAAATACCCAAAATGTTTCCAAGTATTCACCAGTGTAAAATTATTGGTGTAATAAAAGAACACCGGATATAATCCTGCCGCCAATGCCGTAAGCAAGGGATAGTCTTTGGTGCTTTTCAAAAAGTTTCTTACTATTTGCATTAGTCATCTATTTTTTTGTAATCAAATACTCCTTCGTCACTTAATACTTGAAAATAGTTCGCGCTCATTCCGTCATACAGTGGTAAATAACTACCATTTTCCTCTTTGTTTTTAAGGAGCTCAGGAGCCTCTCCAAGGTGAGAAAAAAGAGTTCTAAATAAATTCACACTGGTGTCAAACTCTATTCCCGTTGGCTCGTTATTTTCGGGCCATTTAATACTTAACAGACTCGTAAAAACGGAAACCGTCTCTAGTTCGTTTAACTTCTTCTTTTCTACTTCTTTTACGGAAGTGAGCCCAACGTAACCCCCGTGATCTGCAACAATAACAACCATCGCTTTGGGGTCGTGTTTTTCAATTAATTGGATCAAACTTGTAAGCCAACCATGCGCCTTTTTCAATCTTCGCAAATAATCTGTTCGCTCTCCTTCCACTCCTAATGAACGCTCTGTGGTATACATTATATGACTTGGAGTGGTCTTTTCAATAAAGTAAAACTGTGGTTCGTCTCCTTGTGTTTGAAGCGATTTCTCTAAGTCACTTACAATATCGATTCCCTTAACTCCCCCTGTATCGTATAACAACACCTTATGTTGCGGGACATTACAGTAATCGTATCCTTTCAATTTTCGATTGACGAGAAAAAAGGAGTTATCGGTTAACAGGTGGGTCTTATAATTGTTGTGTTTTAAGGTCTGAAGCACCGCATTATCCCCCACAATCACCTCCTGAGAGCCGTAGGTTTTCAAATTTCCTGGATAGGTGTTTTCGTAATAATGATGCTTCATCGCGAAAAGGGAAGCGTTCGAAGTAAGCGTAGAGTAATAATTACTTCTGAAATTTTCATAATTACTAAAATCGTGTTTTAACAACCAATTCTCAAACCATTTGTCTTCATTATTATACGGAGGTTTACGCATTTCCGAAAAGTTGGCATATCCATCTGGCTGAATCACATAAATATTTGGCGTTTGCTTGAATTTAACTGCAGTTATTTGATCCGGCTGCAAGGTCCAATCGCTGCTATAATTATGCATAAACAGCAATCGAGGTACTAAAGTAACCAAACTCATTACTGCTAAGAGTAACTGGATTATCACAATCTTATTGAGTTGTTTATAGAGAAGAAAACTCAACAGTCCAGCCCCAAGTAGAACTAAGGCGAAGATTTTTTTATCAAATTGAAAAATGAGCAGCCCAAGTAATCCAACAAACATTACAAAGTTGATTCCTGCAAGGTAGGTTTTGCGAACTCTTTTCAGAAAAGAAAATTTCAGAATGAAGGGAAAAACAAGTACTAATAAAACGGGTAATACTAGACAGAGACCAATTAGGAAAAAGAACTGCACCCACGTATCTGCGATATCAAAATTACCATTGTAGTAATGCAAAAAAGGATAAAGTCCGGCCGCAAGGGCAGCCAAAATTCTCGTTTTAAAAGAAAAGGTCTTTTCGTTTGTACTCAATGGTTGTTTGTTTGAACCGTGAAGATAACCAAAACTAAGAAAGTGAATTCTTATTCTTCAAAAGATAAAGCACTCTTTTAGTACCTGCTATTGGTTGCTTTTTTAGCATCTCAAACTGTGTTAGATATCCCTTTTCGAAATCGTCTTCATTGTAAAAATCGAAGTGATTGATAAATTCCCTCTTTCGGACCAAAAGTGATTCTACCCAAGAATCTTCTCGTTTGGGAAACTCTATAATGAGGTAGTTTGAAAACTTTGCAAAAAACTGAGCACTCTTTTCGAAAGGAACATTTCCAGAAAGAGTGATATGATGTATTAAAGCCAAAGCCATAGTAACATCTGGCGCATAATTCTTTAAACGGTCGATAAGTGAGTTACGTTCTGTATTATTAAAACCAATACCTGGTGCAGGTTGTAATACATCACATACAAACGCAAGCATGTTTTGCTCCTTATTTTTTTGAGATTGATGGTAATTATAACCTACTGCATTACTGTCAATATCGGTAACAATTACATCCTTCACATCGCTTAAAACGGTGCGCGCGAAAGTACCGTCGTTACCACCAATATCAATTAAACGCTCCGTTTGAAGAGGTAAAACCCATTCCCTAATAAGTTCTTTTTTCGCGTCGAACGCTTGATCGTTATAGTTGGTTTTCTGATAGTAATCTCCCCACTCACTGGCCTCATTGAGTTTCAAGTTTTTGATAAAATGAAAAAGGCTTTCTAAAATATTGTTTTGCGCTTTCTGAGAAAGTTTAGCAACTTTGGTCTCCGCTTTATAATCTTCACTGTGCTTACTTTCCATTTTAGCCAATAAATGAATATTGGTGTACAGCGTAGAACTTAACTTGGTTTTTCCAGGTAACATGGACGCAATTAATTTCACAGGAAGCCCATCTATATGGGTTTGCAGCATTTTGAAAATTTCGGTGCCATGGTATTTCGCGAGCACCAAAGGTCCAAAAAAGTGAGTGATAAATTGCTTGTAAGCTCTCCAAGGAGTCCCTTCTTCATAAAAATCGAACGACAGCGTATCAATAAACACCGCTTTACCCTTATGGAAAGTAACGTTATAGGCAGATGCATCCTTCAGAATAAACCCCTTAGACAAGGCGTATTTCTGAATCTGTAATGTGAGTAATGCTGCGTGTTTGAATTGTTCAAAACTCCACTCGTAAGGATTAGTAATAAAAGGAATGTGTTCTGGAGTAATTACAATGCGCTCTGCGCTCACAGAGGTTTCTTCATGCCCAATAAGTAAACCTTTTTTAATAAGATTGTTAAAAAAGCCAGAATCTTTGAGCTTGGTATACTGTGGAAAATAAATAGGATTGATGGCCCTTCTTAGGACATTGCCATCATGAAACATATAACCCGAAGGATCACGAAATGACGCTTCGTGTGCGTTATTACTTAGTTGTGTCATCTTCTAAAGTGTCTTCCTCATCAATATCGATAGAATCGTAGGTATCTTCCTGCTCTTTCATCAATCCAAAAAAGGACTTCACCTTATACATAACACCTTTCGAAAACAATAAAATTCCCGCGGCTGCCGCAACAACTGCTTGCACGATCATTGCGCCCAATCCTGGGTCGAAATACAATGCTATTGTAGAAAATACGCTCATAATTATTTCGAAATTTTTTGAATCCTAACAAATAAAGTAAAAAACAGGGAGATAAACTCCCTGTTTTTAGCCAAAATTTATAGTTTATTACGTTTACGATCCACCTCTTTAAGATATACTTTACGCAGTCTTAAGTGATTAGGTGTAACCTCTACGTACTCATCTTTCTGGATATATTCTAAAGCCTCCTCTAAAGAAAACTTAATTGCAGGAACAATTTTTGCCTTGTCATCTGCTCCTGAAGAACGTACATTCGATAATTTCTTGGTCTTGGTGATGTTCACCGTCATATCATCCTGACGTGTATTTTCACCAATTACTTGTCCTTCATAGATATTCTCATTTGGATTTACGAAGAAACGTCCACGGTCTTGTAACTTATCGATAGAATAAGGTATAGCCGCTCCATTCTCCATAGAAACCAAACTTCCATTCAAACGTTCTGGAATACCACCTTTTAACGGCTGGTATTCTAAGAAACGGTGTGTCATAATTGCTTCCCCTGCTGTTGCAGTAAGAAGATTGTTACGCAAACCAATAATCCCTCTAGATGGAATATTGAATTTACAGATCATACGATCTCCTTTAGCTTCCATACTCAACATTTCTCCCTTACGAATAGTTACCATATCAATGGCTCGTCCGCTTACGTTTTCAGGAAGATCAATAGTTAACTCTTCAACTGGCTCACATTTAACACCATCAATTTCTTTGATGATTACCTGTGGCTGACCAATTTGCAGCTCGTAACCTTCACGACGCATCGTTTCAATTAAAACCGAAAGGTGTAATACTCCACGTCCAAAAACCATGAATTTATCTGCACTGTCTGTAGACTGTACTCGTAAAGCCAAATTCTTTTCAAGCTCACGCTCCAAACGCTCTCTAATATGGCGAGAGGTTACAAACTTTCCATCTTTTCCGAAGAAAGGAGAATCGTTAATGGTAAAAAGCATGCTCATGGTTGGCTCGTCAATCGCAATAGTTTTAAGAGCTTCAGGGTTTTCAATATCAGCAACCGTGTCACCAATCTCAAAACCTTCGATTCCCACAAGAGCACAAATATCACCTGCCTGTACTTCAGTCACTTTAATACGACCTAGACCTACAAACGTGTGTAATTCTTTTATTCTTGCCTTCGCTACTGAACCATCGCGCTTCATTAGTGAAATCTGCATGTTTTCTTTTAGAGAACCACGTTGAAGACGTCCAATAGCTATTCGACCTGTGAAAGAGGAATAATCTAATGAAGTAATCAACATCTGCGTAGTTCCTTCTTCAATTTTTGGAGCAGGAATGTGTTCCAACACCATATCAAGTAAAGGCTCGATATTATCTGTTTCATTTTGCCAGTCATCACTCATCCAATTGTTCTTCGCACTACCGTAAACGGTTGGGAAGTCTAATTGCCATTCTTCTGCACCTAATTCGAACATTAAATCAAACACTGCTTCGTGTACCTCATCTGGAGTACAGTTCTCCTTGTCTACTTTATTTACAACCACACATGGCTTCAACCCAAGATCGATTGCTTTTTGCAATACGAAACGCGTTTGAGGCATTGGTCCCTCAAAAGCATCTACTAAAAGTAATACGCCATCGGCCATATTCAATACACGCTCTACCTCACCACCAAAATCGGCGTGACCAGGGGTATCGATGATATTTATCTTGGTATCCTTGTACACAACTGAAACGTTCTTTGAGGTAATAGTAATACCACGTTCGCGTTCCAAATCATTATTGTCCAAAATAAGCTCTCCTGTATTCTCGTTTTCACGAAAAAGGCTACAGTGGTGCATGATTTTGTCTACCAAAGTGGTCTTACCGTGGTCTACGTGGGCAATAATTGCAATGTTTTTAATATTCATAATGTTACTCCTTTTAATTCCGAACACCTTATTTTACAGTGGATTACGCTCTTATTAATTCAGAAAACCAAACCACCTTTGTTCGAGGCTGCAAAAGTACTATTTATTATCTTATTTAAGACCAATAACAAGATTTATATTTTCAGGAGAGATATTCATAATATTTACCTAATCAATTGATTACCCTGTATTTAACAATGACACAGACTCTATGGGCGTTCACAACCATCCTTTCGGAACCTCAAGTATGTTAGCACCAGGCTATCACTACTCGCTTTCGCTTAGGGCGAAGAGCTCAAACATGCCGTTCTATCCTTAACGCAGCGATAAGATGACGTCTCCCAATCTTAACTAATTTAAAATGGGAGTGTTTTTTAATCTAGAATTGGTATATTTCTATTAAAATTGCTAGAATTTCATGATGGAACCTATAAAAACAATGGCTACAAGATTACTCTACCTCTTACTCATCTTTTCTACTGGCCAGTTGTTTGCCCAATTTGGACCTCAGCAAATTATTTCAACAGACGCTTACTTAGCTAGACGAGTAATTCCTTTTGACGTGGATCAAGATGGTTATGTAGACGTTATTTCTGGTTCCTACGATGGCGGAAAATTAGCATGGTATCGAAACCTTGATGGTCTCGGTAATTTTGGCGATGAGCAAATTATTTCAACCACTGCTTTGGTCCTGCAATCACTCGAGCTATATGATCTAGACTCTGATGGCGATCAAGATCTAATGTATCACACCTCGTATGGAGACAAAATTGTGTGGTTTGAAAATTTAGATGGTCTTGGAAACTATGGAACAGAACAAATAATAATTTCTGATTTAGGCTCTTTACATGGAGCCTACGCAGCAGATATTGACGGAGATCAAGACCTAGATATTATCGCTAATCAATTTGATGGTTTCTTTAATGACATTCTTTGGTTGGAAAACACGGACGGTCAAGGAAATTTTTCTGCTCCTGTGATTTTAGTCGACGACATTGCTATTGCAGCGCAAAATATTGCCACAGATTTAGACAACGATGGAGATTTGGATATCGTCACAGCCTATGGAGGTGGAGCTCATAAAATTGTATGGTATGCAAACAATGGATCGGCTAGCTTCGGACCAGAGCAACTCATCTATCAGTTCGATTTCTTTTCAGATTGGACAAGGGTACATCAAATTGCCGCGGCCGATCTCTCTAATGATGGAAATATGGATATAATGATAAGCAGCGTATATGATGACTTTCGGGCTATTTCTTGGATCAAACAAATAGGTTCAGAACAAAATTTCACACCTCCTATCGGAATTGAAGGCATCAATAATTCTTTGGGTTCCTTAAGATCATATGACCTGGACGACGATGGAGACAATGACGTTCTAGTTTCATTTAATTTTAGCTCTGGAAATTCGGTTGCCTGGTACGAAAACACAGATGGGCAAGGCAGTCTAAGCAACCGAAAAACCATTACAACCGAGACCCTTCGAGCCAATGATGCGCGTGCAGCCGATTTAGACCAAGATGGGGATTTGGATATTGTATCAGCTTCCTCTATAGATGGAAAAATTGCTTGGTACGAGAACGATGAGACTTTTGGAATTTTCGATTACCAATTCCAAAAAATTATCATCTCTCCTAATCCCAGCTCTGGAGTTTTTAAGATTAACTCAGACGCCGAAATTAAACATGTAGATATTAGAACGAGCATTGGAACGAGGATAGATGTAATAAAAAATGGTAACAGCTTAGACCTCTCCAATGTGGAATCGGGTGTTTATTTTGTGCGCATAACAGATCCGCAAGATTCAATAAAGGTTTTTAAGGTAATTAAATATTAAGAGTCATTAAAGCCAGCACATTTCTTAGTACTTACTTTTAACTATCTTTGCATCTCTAAAACTCATGCATGGATCTTCACACAATTCCAAAGTTAAAACACCCTAATAGCAACAACTTTTTTCTTCTCGCTGGCCCCTGTGCTATTGAAGGAGAGGATATGGCTTTGCGTATTGCTGAAAAGGTGATTGAAATTACCAATAAACTTGAAATTCCATATGTATTTAAAGGGAGTTTCAAAAAGGCAAATCGAAGTAGAATAGATAGTTTTACGGGAATTGGAAATGAAAAAGCATTAAAAATTCTTCGGAAAGTCTCGGAAACATTTGATGTGCCAACAGTAACCGATATTCACGAAGCAAGCGATGCCACTTTGGCGGCAGAATATGTAGACATCCTTCAAATCCCTGCGTTTCTGGTAAGACAAACAGACCTAGTTGTTGCTGCGGCAGAAACAGGTAAAGTGGTGAACTTGAAAAAAGGACAGTTTATGAGTCCAGAAAGCATGCAACACGCCGTTAAGAAAGTGACCGATATGGGAAATCAAAAAGTAATGATTACCGATAGAGGGACTATGTTTGGCTACCAAGACATGATTGTTGATTTTAGGGGTATTCCAACCATGAAACAATATGCTTCTACCGTTTTAGACGTAACACATAGCCTACAGCAGCCTAATCAAACCATTGGTGTAACGGGAGGAAGACCAGAAATGATTTCTACTATTGCAAAGGCAGGAATTGCCACCGGTGTTGATGGCCTTTTTATAGAAACCCATTTCGACCCAGCAAATGCAAAGAGTGACGGCGCTAATATGCTCGATCTTTCGTTGCTTGAGAAATTGTTGTCCGATTTGGTTGCAATTCGTAAAGTGGTGAATCAACTTTAGGAATAGACTAAAAAATAAACAGACGGCATTTTTTCAATGTGGGTGTTTAAATATGAACTAGAATATTTCAATTTAAGCCTTGAACTTATTCTAAGTAATACTTCCTATCTCTCACTGCATAGGCTTCTTGTAAAACATCCATCAGTATTTCCTCGTTCACATCTTCAGGTTTAAAATACCGAAGTGATTTCATATGTTTTCTTCCTTCGGAAATAAGGCTATCTGTATGGACCGTTAAATGAGCGCCATGCCAAAAACCAACATCTACATAATTTTTAGTCTGATTCAAAAAAACAAAGCCCTGCTTTCCATTTAAATAATAAAAGGGCATTCTCCATTTATAAAGTAACTCTGCCTCCGGAATAGTAGTCTCTATTACTACTTGAAGGTGTAGTAATATACTTCGGAAAGGCTCTTTACTGTTTAGAATATATTCTTCTGAAGGATTCATTGCTTAAAACTAAGTAACAAATTGTAAATTAAAAAAAATTCAGCTTAAAACAGCACATCATATAATTTTGACAAGTAGCAACGTTTTAATAAAGCAATCGTCTTTATAGTATCAAGCTATCTAAAACCTATCACTAATGAAATTATCACATCTATTTTTACTTACGATCCTTTCAATTTTTGGCTGCAAGAATACGGCAAAGCAACCTGAAACCACCAAGGAGCCCATCCAATTATCTATGGACTCGTACGCCGACTCGCTTCTTATGGACTCCATGATTCATTCTGCTTCCATTGTTGTTTATAAAGACGGGGAAGAATATACTGGTCATTATGGCGAATTAGATCCTGGAAAAGGAAACAAACCGAACGATCAAACCATTTACGAAATCGCTTCCGTGAGCAAAACATTTGCTGGAGCGCTGGCAGCGCAGGGTGTAATAGACGGAAAAATAAGTTTGGATGATGATATTAGAGATTATTTGAAAGGCGATTTTCCTAATTTATCATATAATGAGACACCAATTAGAGTAAGAGATTTACTTACCCATACTAGTAGATTACCAAGGTTTTTACCGGTTAGTATGAATGATCTTATGACCGATTTCAACGAAGAGCTTCCATTTAAAATACACGAAATTGAGAAGAACTATTCAAAAGAACAATTCTTTAAAGACCTAAGAGAAATTACTATAGATACCATTCCAGGAACGACCTACGAATATTCCAACGCCGACACCGAGCTCATGGCGGCTATTCTGGAAGAAGCCTATGGTAAAACCTACGAAGAACTCTTAGATGAGAAAATCTGTGCAAAAGCAGGAATGAGGGATACCAAAATAGCATTGAACGACGAACAGAAAAGGCGCTTAGCAAATGGATATGGTATGACCAGTAAGTTAACACCTCACATGGAAAGTAGGCTTTGGGGAGCAGGAGGAAATATGAAATCTACAACTGCCGATTTGTTAACGTATATAAAACTGCAACTGGGGACCGAAAACGAAGGAATTGTAAAATCTCATGAGGTTTTAAAAGAATGGGAAACCACTAAAACGGGCTACTATTGGCCTATAGACGAAAGCCCGGAAGATGGAGTGTATTACAGACACCATGGAGGTGCTTTTGGTATGCAAAACTGGTTTTTTATAGCGCCAAAATATAACATAGGTATATCTATTATCACTAACCAAAGCGACATGGAAACTGGCAACAAACTTTGGGATACAATGAACGGGATTTTTGAAGAAATAAAGTAAGAAACAATGAAAAAGGCTGCCCTTAAAAAGAGCAGCCTTAAATTTACCAATTAATTACGTCTATTAACTCCCCAATTAATATAACAACGTATTAATACTTATTTATCATCTTACGGTTAATTAGTCGATTACCTTAAGATATTCCAAAGATGAAACATTTATATATGCGAGGCAAGAGGGTTTTTCCTGTATTTGAAAAAGGGGTTTTTCCTATTTAGATGTTAGCCCCTCAATAGACAGGCCCAAAGGAGGATTCTATCTCCATTCTACCCCACTTCCATTTCAACTTCATATGGCTCCTGTTAAATAATATCTAAAATTTCAAAATAATTCAAATAATTACGCTTACTTTGTATTTCAAAGTACTTTAATATGAGTGAACAGGATTATTTAAAAGACATTAGCGAGATCAAGGATTTGATGCATCGTTCTTCCCGTTTTATTTCATTAAGCGGTCTCTCTGGGATTTTTGCCGGACTATACGCCCTCATTGGTGGTGCGGTGGCCTACTGGCTGGTTGCAAACTCTGGAAGAAGTGTCCTTATATTAGACGGCACGGTATTTAGACTGATCATGCTCGATTTATTTCTTATCGCCTTTTTTAGTGTAGTTACGGCGGTCTTACTCACAACACGTAAAGCCAAAAAAGATGGTGTGAAAGTTTGGGATGCATCCACCAAAAGGCTTCTTTTTAATTTTCTAGTCCCCTTAATTGCTGGCGGCCTGTATATTTTAATTATCCTGAATCAACAAAAATATGGACAAACTGGGGCACTCATGTTAATTTTTTACGGCCTTGCTCTAGTGAATGCATCAAAATACACTGTAGGAAACATAAAATACCTTGGGTTTATTGAAATCGCTTTAGGATTGATTTGTGCAATACTTCCAGGATACGGATTCTGGCTATGGATCCTCGGGTTCGGTGTGATGCACATTATCTATGGAAGTATCATGATGATACAGGAGAAAAAGGCTTAAACATGGGAATTATTGATAACATAAATAAAATATTCGATCACCGAATACGACTGGGCATCATGTCTATTCTCGCTGTGAATGATGATGCCGATTTCAATCGCTTGAAAGAGCTGCTGGGGGTAACAGACGGCAATCTGGCCAGCCACTTAAAAGCCTTGGAAAAAGAAGAATATATTTTGGTTGAAAAGCAGTTTATAGGTCGGAAACCAAATACGAGATACAGTGCAACCAAATTGGGAAAAGCAGAATTTAGAAAACATATTACCGCATTGGAAAAATTATTACGAAAATAAAATCGGTGCGTCCACTGGACTACCACACACGGCGATAGTCGCTTTTTTTTAATTATTTACTTTGAAATACAAAGTACTTTATGATACTTAATAGAAAACATATTATTCACTGGCTCTTTGAAAAGACCATGCTAGTCTATTGCAAATTCAAGAGAAAAAAAGCTTGGGGAATTACCACAAAAGAACTTTTGGAAATGCCCTCCCATACGTTCGGGTATCGTCTGGGTCAGTTTCTCGACATTCGCGGGTTCCAATTAATCCCTAAAGTGGAGCGCCATGATGCGTACCACCTACTTACTGGTTTTAGCACATCTGTTGAAGATGAAATCGCCCTGCAGTACACCTGTTTTGGAAATGGCAAACGCACTCCTTATTTATTTGGCGTACTAATTATAGGAACACTTATTCTACCAGAATATTGGAAGTATTACCTCCAATCTTATTACTTCGGAAAAAAGACCATTTCGTTTCATCACTTCGACTATCAAAAAGTACTTCAGTTAGACTTTCAGCTTTTTCACGATGCCTTGTTTTCTGAAACAACGTTGAACGAGATTCGAAAATTTCAGCATAAAATAAACGCACAACCATCTTTAAAAACAGCCACGGTATGATCTCTTTAAAAACAGCTAAAATACTCGCCCTAGTCACTTTCCTTATTGGAACTATTCTCTTTATTGTTCAATTCATTTTTGGGGAAGGAATAGGTATTACTGGGTTGGGTCTTATGTTCATAGTAGTAGCATTTCTAGTAAATACCGTGATGTTTCTCATAGCATTTATTGACTTGCTTAGAACAGACCACCTCGAATCTTTCTATGTAATGTGTATCCTTCTAATCAATTTACCAATTGCCATTGGGTACGCCTATTTAATTATCGAAAAAATCGGCTTTTAGCCACTTCAAATAATCATCATTAACACTTATAAAAACAACTATTATGGAACCTAAAAAAGCAAAATTTTCAAGCTGGCTCAAAGAATCGATTACTGCACGAATGCTTGTAGTAGGATTTTTACTCGTTATTCTTCTCATCCCACTAGAATTTGTAAAAAGCCTTATTCAGGAACGCGCTCTAAGACAAGTAGAAGTAGTGAACGAAATTAATAATAAATGGGGTAATGAAGTAGTGCTGTCTGGACCTATTCTAAAAGTGCCTTATAAAACCTATAAGGAGGAGCGCATTTTTATTGAAAAAACTAAATCGTACCAAACAGTGACCGAAACCATTATCAAAGAGGCTTATCTATTTCCAGACGACCTAAATATTAATTCTATGGTCAAAACGAAAGAAAAGCCTCTTAAAATTGGGATCTACGAGTCGATTGTTTACACGGCCGATATGGAAATTGATGGCCACTTCCCTCCTATCGACTTTACCGATGCCGATATCGACCCAAAGGATATTCTTTGGGATAAAATATCGGTTCTAATCAAAACATCTAATCTTAAAGGAATCCGAAACACCCTGGAAGTCAAATTAGGTGAACAAACATTGGCCATGTCCCCACGTTATTCACAAAATTACATGACCACTGTGGAGAGTAAACCAGCTGAGAATATTTCCGAAGAAAACAATGCACCACTTCCCTTTTCATTTAATTTAAAAGTAAATGGTAGCGAAAGTCTTCAATTTATACCTATTGGAAAAGAAACCACGGCGAAAATGGAATCGGATTGGAAGTCTCCAAATTACATGGGCAAGTATATCCCAGAAGACGGCTCGAGAGTAGCCAACAAAGACGGATTTAAAGCAGCTTGGAAAGTACTTCAAATTAACAGACAGTTTGAACAAAAGTTCTACAACCAGTTGCCAAGCCTTAACGAATTCGCATTTGGAACCAAACTCATTATTCCAGTTGATGAATATCAAAAGAGTGAGCGCACCGCTAAATATGGGTTCTTGGTAATAGGACTCACCTTATTGGTTTTCTTACTTATTCAAATTGCAAGTAAAATCTATATCCACCCATTTCAATACGTCATGATAGGATTGGCATTGGTAATGTTTTATACACTTCTCATCTCCATAACCGAACACAGTTCTTTTTTAAAAGGATATGCAGCGGCTTCAGGGGCAGTTCTTGGTCTTATTACCATTTACTCAAAGGTTATTCTAAAGGGCATTAAGTTCCCGTTACTCATCTTTGCTTCGTTAGCTTCCCTTTATGGTTTTATCTATGTAATTATTCAGCTTGAAAACTATGCACTTTTAGTAGGAAGTTTAGGCTTGTTCGCCATACTAGCGATTGTAATGTTTGCATCTAGAAAAATTGATTGGGGCAATGATTAGGTTTCAAAAGTCCTCCCCAGAATTGGGGAGGACTTTTTACTATCACGTCTAATGTATAATGTCTCACTTCTTAAAAAATGAAAAGATACTTCACCCTATTCACGCTCCTTCTTATTACAGAAATTGCGATTGCCGTTTTCCATTTTCATCGCTTTATTAGAGGCTTTGTGGGAGATGTGCTCGTAATTCCATTGCTGTACGTCCTTTGCCGGGCAGTGACTAAAATTCCCGGGAAAAAAGTGCTAATCATGGTTTTAGCGCTTGCTTTTTCTATAGAATTCTTACAGCTTTTTTCTATTTCTGAACGATTAAACATCAACAATAAAGTTTTACAAATTATTTTAGGCAACACCTTTGACGGCTGGGATTTGGTCGCTTATTGGTTTGGAATCTTACCCGTTTTATACATTGAAAAACAACACATACATGGAAACTCTTAAATCATTTCTCTTCAATCGCTTTCGAACCGTCTTTTTGGTGGTATCTATTACCGGACTCAGTCTTTTTCTGCTTATGATTCGGTTAAAACTGACACATTCATTCTTTCTTTTATTCTTGGTATGGAATCTATTTCTAGCGGCCATACCATTTTTTATCACCTTTTATCTTTCCAGTAAAGAACACCTCAAAAAATGGCCTTTTGCTATCTGTTTCTTTCTTTGGCTATTGTTTCTACCCAATGCTCCTTATATCATTACAGATTTTATTCATTTACAACATCTAAAAGCGAACATGGTAGTGTTAGATTTCTTGCTTATCTCGAGCTGTGCCTTAAGCGGACTCCTTTTTTACCTGGTATCTTTAACAGACATGGAGATCTTTCTTCGACGGTTTTCTACTGAAAAAAGAACGAAAGTGATGATGTTAGTCATTCCATTTTTATGTGGTTTTGGGATTTATCTAGGAAGGTTTCTACGCTGGAATTCTTGGGATATTCTACAAAATCCGTCTGGCTTAATGCAGAATATTTTCCATATTATTTTTCATCCAACTCAACACATGGGCGCCTGGTTGGTTACCTTTTCTTTTGGGATCGGACTTAACTTCACTTATGGACTCTTTAAAAAAACTCGTTTCTCTTATCAAAAGTTTAATTAAATGGCGTTTTGAATTCTGAATATAAGATGGCTAATCCCTTCAATTATTTGGATTTAACATAAAAAAAGATATCTTTATGCCCCCAAATTTGTGTATTGAATCGACTAGCTAACTTATTCTTTTGGTGCTTTATGAGCACAATTGTCTGCTTTGCCCAAGATGGTGGTGAAGTGGCGACGGATTCTGTTCAAAGCCCTCAACAAATAGAACTGGCCGAAAGAGTAGACACCTTAGTTCGATTTACCCGAAAACAATTCTACAAAAACAATTTTGATCGCACCATAGAAGTGGGGCAAGAAACGTTGGATTTGGCTAAGCAAATCAAAGAATATCAGTCGGTTTTCCGTCTGTATAGTCTTATGGGAAATGCTTTTCTTAAAATTGAGGATACCCTTCAAGCCAAAAAAATCTTTCTAGAGGCAATTACAGAGGCCGAAAAACTAAACGACACCACCCGAAACATAACTACGGCAAGAATCGATTTGGGTAATTTATATCTTCTAGAAGAAAAACCAGAAGAGGCTGTAAAACAGTATAAGTCTGCTCTACCTCTAGCCGAAAAACTCAAAGACACCACTCACCTTTTTATTCTTAACTATAATTTATCGGAGTTGAGTCTTGATGCCGAAAGAATTGATGACGCCACCTACTTCGTAAACAAGACCAACAGCTACGTCACTAAGCTCAACGCCGAAGCCTATCATGCGGTGGCTAACCTGGTTACGGGAAGGCTTTACAAACTTAAAAAAGATCCAGAAGAGGCCGCCAAATACCTCAAAGAAAGCATGAGGTTAGCAGAAAGCGCTAGCTACATGGATGCCCTTATTGAAACAAGTGAAGTATATGCTGAAGTGGAAATAGAACGCGGCAATCTGGAAGCGGCTATAGAATTACTCAAAAAAGCAGACACCTATAAAAGTGAAAAATATCGTGCAGATAAAATGCAGATCATTGAAACTACCACTGCTAAATTTAAACTAGATCAATACAAACAAGAACTGTTAGCTGCTAATCTTCAAAACGAAGTTAACCAACAAAAAACCAAGCGAGAGACTACATACCTCTGGATCAAAATTGCATCCGCAATTCTGCTGCTTTCTGCTGTTATACTCTTTATTTCGTATTTAAAAAGAAAGAAACTACTCAAAAATTTAGTTAAAAAGAACAAACAATACTTAGAAGCCAAAGAACTGAGTGAAAAACAAGTACGCGCTAAAAACCAACTCTTTTCCAACATTACGCATGAGCTTCGAACACCCATGTATGGAATTATTGGTATTTCTTCTCTCTTACAAGATGATGAAAAGCTCGCCCATCAAGCCGAAAATTTAAACTCGCTTAAGTTTTCTGCAGATTACCTATTATCGCTTGTAAACAATGTGCTGCAGTTAACACAGCTGGAAGCGGCCAACGCAGCCAAACTAAAGCAAACCGATTTTAATGTGAGAGAATTAGTGGCCAGCGTGGTAGAGTCTTCTAAATTTCTAAATACAACCGAACCTAACACTTACCAAATTGAGGTGGATAAAGAGGTTCCTAAGCTCCTAAACGGAGACGATATCAAATTGTCACAGGTTTTAATGAATCTTATTAGCAACGCATCTAAGTTTACAGAGAATGGAACTATCACAATACGTGTAGAGCGTTTAGAGGATCTCGACGGAAAATGCACCATCCGTTTTCGGGTTAAAGACACTGGTTTCGGTATGTCTGAGGAAACCATCTCCCATGTTTTTGAAGAGTTCTCCCAAACTTCTTCCAATTACGAGCACCAAGGAACCGGATTAGGACTAAACATTGTTAAAAAGATTCTTCATCTACACAATTCTGAACTAAAACTAGAAAGTGAAATTAACAAAGGAACTGAAGCATCTTTTATTCTTTCTTATAAGCTTACTGAAGGAGTTGGATTTAAATCTGAAAGCACCCAAAATGCTCAAAACGTTCTAGAAGGAAGAAAAATATTAGTAGTAGACGACAATAAAATTAACCGCTTAGTAACCTCTAAAACATTAGAAAAGCGAGGCGCGACAGTAACAACTGCTGAAGGTGGGGAAAAAGCCGTGGAGATTGCTAAAGCAGAAACCCTAGACCTGATCCTAATGGACATCAACATGCCTGGCATGAATGGTTTTCAAGCTTCTGAAGCCATCCGTTCTTTCGACACCTCCATCCCGATAATCGCCCTAACTGCGGTTGAAGAAGAGAAGATTATTATTGAAAACACGTTGGATCTGTTAAACGATTTCATATTAAAACCCTACAAGCCCAAGGTATTTATAGATACCATCTTAAAACACCTGCGATCTTAAGAGGTTGACAATTTGCACAATACTATTACTTAACCATAAGGTTGAGCTTACTTACTTAGAAGATGCAGATGAGCTTTTTTACGCTCTTATGAACAGTGCATCTTTAGCGAATAAGAGCTTGGCTGAGTTAAGCGTTTTTACCGTCAAGACGACCTCCCTAGAGAATTGGATAAAGCCTTAGAAATAAGCGCACAACTCTTCCTTATGCGCAGGGTTTTCTTGTTTACTTAATTGAGTGAACACAAAGAGTAATCCCTCTTTAGAATGAGCCAAGAATCAACCAAACAAAAAATGCATGACCCGAAGATCATGCATTTTAAAATATCTATGTTTTTGAATTTAGTAACCCATAACCAACCATTTTTGTAAAGTGGCATCGTATAATAACTGAACCATTTCATATTGTTGGAGGGTAACATTACCTGTATGAGCAAATCTATTTTCGGGGTCAGAGCCAGCATTGCTACCACGTAATCGAACTGTTCCGTCGTAGGCCATTACCCATATGGTCTGCCCATCTTCACCTGCCACTATTCCTGTGACGTCCACATTGCCTACTGAAGATAAAATACGAATAAGCCTCTTATCGTCATTGGGTTCTCCTGGTAAAATAATTAAACCGAGATTGTTCACGGTTCCAATATTAATTACAGACGTACTTCCCATTCTAACTTTCGAATCTATTGCGCGGATTCTGTTATTTTCTAGGATTAGGTTTTCATCAATCTCTACCTCAACCAAATTACCATCAGCATCGATACCGACCACGCGGACAGCTTCAACGTCATCTGCGTATGAAGAGGACTTCACACCGCGAAGGCGCATGGTACCATTAACATCTAATGTAGTGGTAGGTTTGGTGGTGTTAATACCCACCTGAGCATAGCCAGAGTAGGCCATTACAAATAACAGTAGGAGTGTAATTTTTTTCATATTTGAGGCTTTAATAGTCGAAATTGTACGGTTTAACCGTATTTTCGTGTGTAAATGTAGGAAAAATCTAATAATAAAACTCAATAAATTTATTTTTTATGAATATTCAATAAATTATTTCTTCGTAATTACCTGAATACTAAATAGAAAGCCTAATTGACCCTCAATTATTGTTTCCAAGTAAACCGAAAAATGATTTTGATAGAAACAAATGAGGCGAAAACGTACTTCCAAAGGCCTTCATAAACAACTGCTCTTTTTAAGCTTTCTATTCATCAAATGTAGGAATTTTCCTATTCAATAACAACTAAATTTATTCTTTTTACGAAGACAGACATGGTTCGTAAATTTCTTGTTAGTTGGTAGGGATTTAATTGAAATGGCACAGAATTTTAGTATGTTTGATTCATAACTATTCACAGTAAGAGTGGATATAAAATATTATTTTCCATACTTTTTCCATCATATGCCTTTAAACTTCTACTCTACTTTTACACTTTTTATTTTTAGTCTTTCTGTTTTAGCGCAAGAACGCATACCCGCAACATTTGGACAACTTTCTGCAAAAGACATCGAATTCTCTTCTTACCCGGAAGACGAAAGAGCAAAAGCAGTGATTTTATATGAAAAAGGAAACGTTTCGGTCGATGTAGTTGATGACTATATTATACTAATTAAAGAAACCCATATCAAAATTAAAGTCTTAGATCCCAATAATTTTCAAGGTTCGACCATACAAATTCCTTATTACAACGATAAGAAAGCCAAAGAAAAGATTGTCGATCTCACCGCCATCACCCATAACGGAAATCATCAAACCTACGTAAGTGACCAGCAAATTTATGACAAGGACGAAACCGACGTGTGGTCTTCCAAAAGTTTTACATTCCCAGCGGTAAAAAAAGGGAGTGTTTTAGAATATAAGTACACGGTTCAATCTCCTTTTTTTAGCACATTCGAATGGGGACTTCAGGACAAGATCCCTACTTTGTATAGTGAGTTTGTGACAGAAATTCCTGGAAATTACAGCTATAGAGGAGCGCTCACAGGCAAACAGAAGTTCGACTATAACGAATCCAAAATAAAACGAAATTGTTTTTCTCTAAGCGGACTTGACAAAGCTGGAGATTGCCTCATTAACGAGTATATAATGAAGAACATTCCTGCCTTTTACGAGGAAGATTATATGTTGTCTTCAGATAATTACCTCATCAAAATAAAATACGATTTAAAACAACGACAGGGAATCTATGGAGAGAAAACAAGCTATACCAAAACTTGGAAAGATGTAGATGATGAGTATCGATACGACAAGGATATGGGGAGACAGCTCAATTATACGTCTTATTTTGAAGATCGAATTCCCGCCGAAATATTAAATATTACCGACCCACTGGCGAGAGCCAAAGCTGTATTCTACTTTATCCAGAAGCACTTCACTTGGGATGGAAAATATCGAATCTACAGTAATATTCGAGTAAAAGATGCATTTGAGTCGAAGGTAGGAAATAGTGCCGAAATTAACCTAGCACTCATCAATGCTTTGCGGGCAGCTAACTTGGATGTAGAGCTTTCGCTAAGTTCTACGCGTAATAGAAAAATACCCAATCAAATTTATCCAGTGCAAACAGAATTCAATTATGTGATGGCGTTCTTGCGCATAGGTGATCGATCGTATTTCTTGGACGCAACAGACAAATATGCTTCCTTTTCAGTAGTACCACTTCGGGCACTAAATTTGGTGGCACGAATTATGGATTTTGAAAATGGTAGTTATTGGCAACCAATAGAACCTTTTAACAGAAATATCATTTACTCCCATCTCCAACTTGAATTAGATAACAATGGTATTATTGGTGGTACTGTAGAAGAAAACAATGCAGGACAATTTGCGCTTCGAAAGCGTGATGAGATGAGCGAAACCTCTAAAGAAAACTATCTCAATGAAAAATTGCAAAGAGCTCCGTTCTCCAACCTTACTAACTACCTTGTCACCAATCGATTTAAGTCTGATAAGAGTGTAAAAGAAAAATATACGGTACAGTTAGAACCTGAATCTATTAACGGGGAAATTTACTTCGAGCCCTTTTTCCTGTCGGATGGTTTTTCTGAAAACCCGTTTCAATTGGAGACGCGCGATTACCCAGTAAATTTAGGATTCCCAATAAACTACACTTACTTAATGGCGCTTCAAATTTCCGAAGAATACGAAGTGATCAACATCCCAGAAAACAAACTAATCAAGTTTCCAGATAACTCGGCAGAGTGTGTCGTAAATTATACCCTCGACGGCTCCAAGTTGAACCTCCGATTTAATTTGAAAATCAACAATCATATATATCCGCCAGAAAATTATCCAGCTTTAAAAGATTTTTTTGAGAAGGTTGTAGACATACAAACCAAGGAACCTATTGGTTTTAAGAAACGCTAATCGTTTCCGTCTACATAATCTTGCAAGTATTGGTATCGCTCCGCCAGTTTTCCTTCGGAGGTAGTCATTTGGGCTCTTTTTAAGATTCCATTTTGATCTCCATTGAAAAAGGAAGGAATCACATGTTCTAAAAACATTTCTCCAAAGCCCTCGCTAGCGTCTTTTGGCAACTCACAAGGCAGATTATCCACGGCCATCATGGCAATAGAACCAGGAGTTCCCATTTCCACTTCCTTTTCAGTAATGGGGTCGTACCCATAAAACGGATTGGCAATTGTGGACGGTCTAATGGTACTTGCCACTGGTCCATCGATATCACAGGAAACATCTGCAACTAAATTAATTCTGAATTCTGGATGACGCGCATCTTCTCTAGTAAACAAATAAGGTGCTCCGTCTCCATAGAAATGACCTGCTATAAAATAGTCGGTCATCTTGGCGTAAGGCATAAAGTTACTTTCGTATCCGGAAGGATCTTTATAAAACTCATATTTGTCCCCTACTTTACCATCGGTTCTTTTGTTGTATTCCATCACATCTGCCATGCAGTAGACCGGTTCGGTAAAATCTGAAGTTAGGTAAGCACTATCTGAAACCTCTTTTATCTTAAGGTGGTCCAGAATTTCTCTTGCTCCATGCGCAACTTTCCCGGTTCCTGTTAAAAGAATTTTCACATTGGGAATGGTGATTTTATCGAGCGCTGCTTTTACCGCGGCTAAATCGGCTAAATTTTCTACTTTCGGTAAATTAAACAGCCCATCTCTAATTCCCATTGCTCTAAAACCGTTATAAGCTCCAACCAAGCCAGCATATCTTCCAAAACCGATGAGTCTGGCGTTGCTTTTCTTTACAATAGTTTCATGATCGAACATTTCAATATTACGTTCTAACATGGCCACTAATAGCTTTCGATTGTACGGTTGTTTTTTGATGGTATGACTGAAATAGAAATACTTCTTATTTGGAATAAGCGCCTCAATTGGAACTTCTTTCACGCCCAACATCACATCTGCTTCTGAAACATCGTTGGACACCTCAAATCCGGCAGCTCGATACGCCTCGTCAGAAAAAATGCGAATATCACTGGACTCCACGACGAACTGAGCTTCTGGAAACTGTGCAGCAGCTTCTTTCAATTTTTCAGGTGAGAAAACAACCCGACGATCTGGCGGATTCTTGCGTTCTTTGATGATGGCGAATTTCATGGAGTAGTAAATTTTCAGCTAAAATAAACCTAAAAAAATGCTCCCGCAAGTAATCATTTTAATCGGTTCGCTGCACTTCACTTTCACTTTTCAAGACATAGTCTCCATCATCTTGTTGGATATAGAGTGCTTTGTTGTCTTGGTCACCATTTCTAGTTACTTCTGTACCCTTAATTGTTTTGGTAACCGACGATGTGTAGGTTTCTTCTACCTTTCCTTTGGCAATTCCACTCCCCCATTTCCATTGAACCTCTGTTCCTTTTCGTATCATAAATCTGTATTTTACTTAAAAATAAAAATTGAAATGGTCATTTTGTCTTAATTTTTCTATAAAACTGATTTGGTATATCTTTTGCTGATTATTATTCATAAATTCGCAACCCGCGTGAGGGATTGCAGCGGCATCCTCTCCTTCTCCGCTTGAGGCGGATACGGAGAGATACAGCGGAAAGCCCGGCATTGTGCACCGAAGCATCAGCGAAGGTGTATCAAAGCACGCCCGACTAATGTAAAATATTAGTTCTTTGAAAAAACCTTGAATTGAGAAGACGAGCTTTATACTTGGTATATGGTACATCGTACTTCGTAATTCAATTGGGGCCGACTGGTTTTGACAGCGGGTCTAATGGTATTGTAAGCATGTCGAGCGCTGGGAAACAGCTCGTAAATCTCATTTTTCAAACTTTTTAAACGGCGAGAATAACTACGCCCTAGCTGCATAATCTGAATTACAGTAGGATTACGCCTCGTCCCACAAGGTGGGAAAGCAGGAAGTCACTCAAAGGCCTTGGTTTGCGGCATTTGATATAGTGACTTCGTAAAAGTAGACCTATTGGATATAGTGCCTAGATATATCTGAGACATCTAATTTAGGATAAGGAACGCGTTGGTAGTTTTCGACCGGCAACTTCTCGAAAATTTAAATGAAAACTAAACATGTAGAAAGCATTGTCATTGCTTGTTTGGACGAGGGTTCGAATCCCTCCGGCTCCACCTTCAAGCGTGCTTACGCACGCGGATTAAACTTAAAAAATCCCACGGGTTCACTCGATTGGGATTTTTTTGGTTTAAGACGCAGGATGCCTGCAAGGCAGCCATAAGTGCGTAAGTACATTTGCAAAATGGGAGCAATTAGGGATCACTTTTTTTGTAATCCCTCCGGCTCCACGACATTCACAACTGCGTTGTGGATTAAATTGTAAAAAACCCATCAAGCTCGCTTGAATGGGTTTTGTCATTTTAAGACACCTGGCTTGCAAAGACAGGCAGTTGTAATTGCAACAACGGTTAGGTGAGATATGTAATCCCTCCGGCTCCACCTTCAAGCGTGCTTACGCACGCGGATTAAACTTAAAAAATCCCACGGGTTCACTCGATTGGGATTTTTTAAGTTTCATTGACGTAATATTATACCATAAACTTCTTAATACCCAAGCCCAAAAACCACTTAATCGAACTAACATACCACTTGCATTCTAGGAACCTCCACCTACTACATTTCACTAAGAAAGAAATGCGTAGCCACCTATATTTACTTATCAAAAGCTTAAAAACCAGATGCTTTTATATAAATTTAGTTAACTTTCAAAAGGCTTTCCTGTATAAAATGCATGTATGAAAACTAATTTTTTCACCTTCCTTCTTCTCACATCGTTTTGTTTTTCTGTTCATGAACTCGCCGCTCAAAGACAGCAAGAATTAGATAGTCTCTTGTTTCAATTAAAAACGTTGCCACCTAATATTGATAAGGCAAGTACTTATATTAATGTCTTCAACAGTTATATCAAGAATAAAAGCGAATTAGAAAGGTCAAAAAAATATGCAGATAGTATTTATCTACTTTCAACCGACCTAAATTATGACTTCGGAATTGCTAGTTCTCATTATTCGTATGCCAAGGTTAAATTCTTTCAAGGAAAATTTGAGGAGGCAATAGACCACCTTAACAGTTATCTTGAATATCACGAAAAACAAGGTGACTCCCTAAGGATTACTCAAGGCCTCTTTCAACTTGGGAAGGCTTATAAAGCGGAAAGTAATTTTGACGAAAGTTTGAAGAATCTATACAGATCGGCCACTATTTCTGAAAAAATTGGTGACAACGACGGACTAGCCCTTGCCTACAATACCATTGCAAATATTAATAGAAGTTTAAAAAAGTACGATGAAGCCTTGACCTACTACAATAAGGCAAAAGACATTTTTATTGCCCTAAAAGACACTAAAATGCAAGCCATGAGTCTTATGAATGTTGGGAATGTACATGGAACCCAAGGCGATTATAAGGAAGCTATTGCCTACTATAACAGCGCTCTGAAATTAATTGAACGCCTAGATGGTGATCTAAGTTTTCAAAAGGCCATTATACTTGGCAATATAGGCGGTTCCTATAATGGTTTAAACGACTATGAAAATGCTCTAAAACACCATCTCAAAGCCAACAAAATAAGACGAACATTTAAAAACAAGAGAACCATGGCTTATGGCTTAGCAGGTGTTGGCGAATCTTATATAAACTTGAACCGATTTGATGAAGCTGAAAAAAGCTTAAACGAAGGAATAGAATTGGCGTCTAATATTGGTGCCCTAAACATTTTATCAGATTTGCACGAACTGAAGTCGGATTTAGGAAAGAAGAAAGGTGATTACAAAATGGCTCTTGAAAATACAGAGTTGTCCAATCAATTGCGGGATAGTATTTTTAATGAAGCCTCTAACAAGCAAATTGCAGAATTACAAACCAAGTATCAAACGGCTCAAAAAGACCAAGAGATCGCACTACTCACAAAAGACAATGAATTAAAAGAAAAGGAAGCTCAACAGCAAAGTGCGATTAAAATAACAATGCTAATAGGTTTCTTCCTAACATTACTTCTTGCAGGGCTGGTAGTCTACACCCTTCGACAAAGACTAAAAAATCAAAAAATTATTGCAGCAAAAAACGAGGAAATTAAAATTTCAAATTTAAAGAAAGAGCTAGGCACCTTAGAAATGAAAGCCTTAAGAGCACAAATGAATCCGCACTTTTTATTCAATTGTATGAATTCAATAAATACCATGATTCTGCGTAACGACAATGCCACAGCGAGTAAATATTTGACAAAGTTTTCAAAACTTGTTCGGCTCATGCTCGAGAATTCTGAGAATCCAAAAGTAAGTTTGCAAGACGAATTAGAGATGCTAAATGCGTACATTGCTCTGGAGTCCATTCGGTTTAAAGGAAAAATAAAATATGTTCTTGATGTAAGTGAAGCCATCGACAGGGAAAGTATACTAATCCCTTCTATGATCTTGCAACCTTTTGTGGAAAATGCGATCTGGCATGGACTAATGCATACGACAAACGAAACGGGACAACTTTCGATTAAAGTCCAAGAGAAAAACGATTTTTTGCATTGCAGTATTTTAGACAACGGTGTGGGTAGAGAAGCAGCATTAAAACTTCATAAGAAAGCAACGTCAAAAAATAAATCAATGGGAATTAAAATTACGACAGACCGACTATCACTTTTAACAAAAGAGAAAATCAAGGAAGTGGTTAAAATAATCGACTTAAAAGATGAAAAAAACAATGCTCTTGGCACTCAGGTAGATATATTAATCCCTATTTCGTAAGATCAAAATGATTAGAGCCATAGTTATAGATGATGAACAAGACGCCAGAGATGGTCTAAAACTTATGGTTGAAAAATTCTGCCCGGAAGTCTCCTTGATAGCCTTATGTGAATCTCCCGAAATTGGTTTGGAAAAAATTTCGGAGCTACAGCCCAATCTTGTATTTCTCGATGTACAAATGCCTCGTTTAAGCGGCTTTGATCTTTTAGAAACTATTGACACCATTAATTTTGATGTAATTTTTGTAACGGCATTCGATAAATATGCGATTAAGGCTATAAAGTTTAGTGCGCTAGATTATTTACTAAAACCAATAGAAGTAGATGATTTGGTGAGTGCAGTTCAAAGAGTTAAAGAAAAACAGCAGAGCAAGACTTCACATTTCAAATCGTTGTTAAGTAATGTAAGGCAAAATTCTCAAAAGCTAGAACGACTGGCCATTCCTTCGGATAATGAAATTATTCTTCAAAAGGTAGCAGATATTGTTTATTGCGAAGCGTCCAGCAATTACACCATACTTCATTTAGCAAATGATAAAAAAATTACCGTTTCCAAAACATTAAAGGATTTTGAAAACATCTTACCCGAAACCGATTTTTGTAGAATACACCATGCAACCTTAGTGAATCTCGCCCATGTCACAAAATATGTAAAAGGTGAAGGCGGTTACGTCTTGGTTACAGGCCGTCGACATTTAGACGTTTCTCGAAGAAAAAAAGAGGCCTTTCTCCAGGCCTTACAGAAACTTTAAACCACTTACTAAGCTCATCTACACACTTACTGGAAATTAGGTGCCAGTTGCTGATTTGTCTTGGTTTAAATGTAAAATGACAGCTAGATTTATATAGATTTTAAAAGATATATAAATGAAAATGTTCATTCTAACAACAAAAGCTCCCACCTATATATTCCTTGTATTACTCCTATTCCTCGCGACTTCATGTAGAGGCGATGACGACGTTAACGAAGAACCTGTTAATCCAGACCCTGATGGCATAGTGCTAAAAACTTCTACAGATCAAAACACGCTAATCTAAATAAAATGTCATGAAAAAGAAATTACTATTATTCGTTAGCATAACTTTTATGCTATTAACGATGCCCGTTGGGCACTCGCAAACCGAATACAAATTAGACTCCATACAACGATATGACTGGAATGCGAATACGAGCACTTTCAAATTAAACAATCGCGATCACTACACCTACGAAAACGGAGGTACCAAAGAAACCTTTTATATCTGGTATTTACGCACTGGCAACCAATGGAATCCTAGTATCCGTTATAACAAGCTTTATAATGAAGATAATAATGTAATTGAAAAGGTTAATGAAACCTACGATTCTGCACTGGATGTTTGGAATGCAAGTACCAAAGACTATTACACCTACGACTCCTCTCAAAATGTAATTTTAATAGAAGATTTTACCTCCCCAGATGGAGGTGTAACATGGGATATTCCGCGCACGGAACAAGAGTACGCTTACAACAGCGATAATTTGATCACCGAATTTACGAATAGGTATTATGATCCTGTTACCATGACAATGATCAATTTGGGACAGATTACCACTACTTACAATGGTCTTAATAAAGAAGAAGAAATCACTCGATTTTGGAGTAGTTCTTCAAACACATGGTTAAATAATTTAAAAGTTGAATATAGCTACAGCGGAAATTTACCCATACAAAAAGACTTTTATAGTTGGCTAGGTTCTAATTGGGATTCACAACCCTACTTACAAATCTTGATTAGTTACGATGGCGATTTACCAACAGAAGAAATAAGTCAGATATGGAACAGTTCAGGGAACTTTTGGGAAAATAGTTTTCGTACTATACGAGTCTATGACACCAATGAAAATATCGAAGAAGTTAATACCTCAGACTGGGACGATAATACTTCTACTTGGATAAATTCGAAACAAGAATTATGGTATTGGTCTGAAGCCGACATTTTGAGTGTAGAAGAGGAAGACATACTTGGTATCGAAATTTATCCAAATCCGGCTACAGATTATGTTGGGATTAGTAATCTAAGCCAAAAGTCCAAACTAGTAGTTTTCGATATTCTTGGGAAACGAATAGGTGATTACACTCTTGAGGCCAATCAAACCAATTATATTAATACCCATCAATTTCCAAACGGTCTCTATTTTCTTAAAATATCTTCTGAAACAGGAACTATTTCGAAAAAGCTTCTTGTTCGATAAACCATTTTATTCATCAAAACATTTCAAATGAAAAATACTATATCAATATTATTGTTAAGTCTCCTATTCTGCTTTGCATGCCCAACCGAAATAACAGCTCAGAAAAGAAGGAAAGCAGTAAAGAAACACATAGCAAAGCGCCACAAAGTAAGAAAGGCGAAACATATATCTCGCATTAGATATAGAAATCTACCACGACGAGGTAAAGTGGTTAGAAAATTGGGAGCGGGATTTGTAAATATTCGTTTTAGGGGATCAAATCTTTTTGTTCACAATGGTGTTTGGTATAGACCTACCACAAGAAATCGCTATATCGTAATTAAGGCACCCATAGGAGTTAGAGTGCGTAGATTGCCCTTAGTCCTAGCTCAACCAAGAATTATGGTCGGCACCAATGTCTATTATTACTACTATGGCACCTATTACCAAAAAGCTGCAGATACTGAAGAATATGTAGTGGTCGAACCTCCTATTGGCGCCAAAGTTGATGCCCTACCCGAAGATTATGAGACGGTCGAAGTAAATGGTATGGTATACTATCGACTAGACGGGGTCTATTATGAGTATGTAGACAATGAAGGCGAAGCCCCGTATTTCTTGGTAACCAAAGCTCCATAAAATGAAAACTACCTACATAAGAAAATGGCATCTACTTTACTTAATAGCATTGTTTTCTGTTTGTATGCCCCTAACGGCGCAGACCGCTATTCTTACCTCTGGAGGTTCGGCAAATGGAAGTGGTGGTTTTGCGTCGTATTCTATCGGACAAATAGCATATACTGCAATAAATAGCTCCAGTGGTTCGGCCAATCAAGGGGTGCAACAGCCCATTGAGTTTTATATTTTGGAGACGAACGATTTTCTGGATGGTACCTTTCAGATAAATACCTATCCAAATCCTACATCAGACGAGCTGCAATTATCCATAGACAACTTGAGTTCAAATAATTTGAGTTATCATTTATACGATAATCTAGGGCGCATTCTTATCGATCAAAAAATCGACAAATTGGAGACTATCATCTCAATTAGGCAATTACCTGCGGCTGTTTATTTTCTAAAAATTATGGATAGGAACAGAATTCTCAAGACTATTAAGATTATAAAAACCTAAGAAATGAAAAAAGTTCCCTTTCATATAAAATTCAACAAAATTTATACTGCATCTCTATGTGTACTCTTTCTTTTTACACTTTTAAAAAGTAATGCGCAGTCACCTCAAAAGATGTCTTATCAGAGTGTTGTTAGAGACACTTCTGGGAATTTACTAGCTAATACAATTGTAGGTGTACAAATAAGTTTGCTAAAAGGTTCTCCTAACGGAACAAATGTCTATACAGAAACCTACAACCCAATCCCTCAAACCAACATCAATGGTTTGGTTACCTTAGCTATTGGAACAGGAACGCCTTCTATTGGTTTATTTGGCGATATAGATTGGGCAAGTGGTCCTTACTTTTTACGTGTAAGGATTGACCCATCAGGAGGTACCGGTTATTCTATTGTTGGTATTAGTGAATTATTGAGTGTGCCTTATGCTTTATACGCAGAAACAAGCGGTAATTCGAACTCCGGAGATAACTGGAGCACTACAGGTAATGCAGGAACAGACGCTGCTACTAATTTTATAGGCACTACAGACGACCAACCTCTAAATTTTAAATCGAACAATGTATTAGTAGGAGGTATAGATGCAAGCAAAAACAACCTCTATCTGGGAAGAAGACTCCTTGTTGATCCTATTATTGGGGAAAAAAATACTGCCATTGGCCATAGTACATTATCCAGTATTACCTCTGGCGATAATAATACAGCTATTGGATACGATGCACAATTACCTAATTCCTCTAATTCAAATCAGGTGCAAATAGGTAACACAGAGGTCACCTATGCCGGTATTCAAGTTCCCTGGACCATCACTTCTGATAAAAAATGGAAAGAGCATATTAGGTCTTTACCTTATGGTTTAGACTTGGTGTCACAACTAAAACCAGTAGACTACATCCGCAAAAACAATGAAGCTAAGACTAGAGAAATAGGCTTTTTGGCTCAAGATGTTGAAAATACACTGGCAGAAATTGGTTATGTAGATCAAGGAATACTGTCTAAAGACGCTAAAGGCAGCTTAAGCTTGCGCTATAACGATTTAATTCCTGTGTTAACCAAAGCAATTCAGGAGTTGAATGCGCGCATAGAACAATTAGAACAAAAGGATTAATTATTAAACGATGTAAGATGAAAACAAAACACTATCAAAACAGGTTTATATCTCTATTCACTAGACATAACTACATTTTGTGCTTGATACTATTTTGTAGTTCACTTACAACTGTATTTGCACAATCGCCACAGAAAATATCGTATCAAAGCGTTGTTAGAGATGCTTCAAATAACTTACTCTCCAATGCAACCATTGGAGTGCAGATCAGCATTCTACAAGGCTCAGCTAATGGTACAAACGTATATACCGAAACATATAATCCTAATCCTCAAACCAACATCAATGGCCTAGTTACCTTAGCTATTGGAACAGGCATACCATCAACTGGTGTCTTTTCAAATATCGACTGGGCAAACGGACCATTTTTTTTAAGAATAGGTATAGATCCTACAGGCGGAACAGACTATACAATTAACGGTATAAGTGAATTATTGAGTGTGCCTTATGCGCTCTATGCAGAAACGAGTGGAGACGCCAATACAAATGAAAGTTGGAATTTATCTGGCAATACAGGAACCAGCGAACTTTTTCATTTTCTTGGAACTACAGATGACGAGGCTTTAAAGTTTAAAGTGAGCCAGACTGAATTTGGATCATTCAATCCCATCTCTTGGCACCTTTATCTGGGAAGAGAGGCAGGAAAAGATAGTGAAGGTGGAAGTCATAATATAGGACTGGGAAACAGTTCGCTAAGAAATTCTGACGGAAACAATAATATTGGCATAGGTAATTTAACACTCACTTCCTCTATTACGGGGGACTATAATATCGGAATCGGCTATAGAGCTCTTGTAAGCAATACAGCCAACAATAATATTGGTATTGGATATGAAGTATTAGAAGATAATACCACGGGAACTAATAATGTTGCCCTAGGCAACGATGCCTTAGAAAGTACTACCACTGGCTCAGAAAATACAGCAATTGGAAATAATGTAATGCTCGATGTTACCATTGGCGGATCAAACACGGCACTGGGGAGCAATGCAATGGCGAGTGTTACATCTTCATCTAATAATACAGCAATAGGAACCAACGCCATGCCCAATGCAACTGGGTTTAACAATACGGCTATTGGGCATGATGCTGAATTGGCAAATCCTGCCGCTTCGCATCAAGTGCGAATAGGTGACACACAAATCACATCTGCCACCATACAAGTTCCCTGGACCATTACTTCAGATAAAAAATGGAAAGAGCAGATTAGGTCTTTGCCCTATGGTTTAGACTTTATATCAAAACTAAAACCAGTAGACTATATCCGCAAAAACAATGAAGCTAAAACTAGAGAAATAGGCTTTGTAGCTCAAGATGTAGAAAATACATTAGCACAACTTGGTTTCGTAAATCAAGGATTATTATCTAAAGACGTTAAAGGCAACTTAAGTCTGCGCTATAACGATTTAATTCCTGTGCTGACTAAAGCAATACAGGAATTAAATTCGATAAACAAAGACCTGCTAAAACGTATAGAACTGTTAGAACAGAAAAAATAAGCATAAATATCATGAGATCATTCCCCTGCCCTACTCCAATTCTTTAAGCGCACTAAAAATCCCTTCAATCACCTTCGCCATTTTATCCATATCGATGGTGTCTATCGTATCGCTTTTGCGATGATAATTCTTGTTTCGGTTGGCGGCAGTATCGGTAATCATTGAGGCGCTATATCCAAAATGCCAATAGTTAAGATGATCACTCCAATCCAAACCTTCAATGGATTTGGGTCCTGTAAGCCGGGCGACCTTAATAGCATCTTGTCGCTTAAACTTTCGAGAGAATTTTCTTGCGAAGGCTCCCTTTCCCCATTTGTTGGCTAGTAGAATAAAGTCGCCTTTGTTTCCGTAGATCCAAGACATGATCCCAACTGGAAAATGTTGCGACTTTTTAGTATCATCAAAATAGCCAATCATATCGAGTGCGATCATTCCGTAGACCTTTCGATTGGACTCGAACAACGACTTCGCGTGTTGGTAACTCCCCATGTGTTCTGTTCTAAAAAAAGGAGGTTCCTCTAATGTGAAGGCCACCAATTCGATGCGATATGCCAGTGTCTCGCCTTGGAGTAATTTCGCTAATTCTAAGATTCCAATAACACCACTAGCATTATCGTCTGCCCCGTCTTGATCGCCACAGACATCGTAATGTGCTCCTACCACAATAGTCTCGTCGTGCTCATTTCCGAAGACAGCCACCACATTCTTATACTCCGTACCATTAACTTCGTAAGGCTGATAATAGGTGGAGTCTGCATACCGTTCTAGTTCGTTTTTTATATAGTGCGCAACGGTGTTCAACGCTTCTACATGTCTATAATTTCTGAAATTTTCCGTAGCCATAATCTCGGCAAAATGAGATTCAATGCTCGAAACCTCCACTTGCTGTGCTTGTAATTTTAAGCTGGCAAGTAGGAAAAGTGTGATCCATAAAAGTCGCATCCTACTCTTTCTTTCGAAGTTCAGAAATCATGCGTAGCAATCGATCCCAGTTTCTCGGACTTTCAGCTTTTGCAAACTCAAAGTCGGGACTAGACATCACTTCATCCCAGTCGCTCCAACCATTCAATGCCGCTTTCATAAGATACGAAGCCGCGTACTTTGCATCGGTGTGTTTCGAAATTGATAACATTCTCGCCAGTACTACATAATCTTCTGCTTGTATTGATCCGAAGTTCTTTAAAGCCAATTCATAATGTGTGACGGCCAATTCGTGATCACCCGCCACCTTGGCTTTCTTACCTAAATCGATATTTTTTTCATAATCGGCAGCAAAGGCATCCGACTTCTGTTGGGCTTCTGCTTCATTCAACACTTTGTACTCAAAGCCCATACTCTTCGCATAGGTTTCAATATGTAAATCAAATCCCATAACGGCACGTCTGTTCTGCACCTCAGCCTCTTCTTCAATAGGATAATAAGAGCCTTTCTTAATGCCATTATTGGTGGAACTTTGGGTGGCATATAATTGCTTCTGACCCTTTGCAACCTGAACTCGATCATAGAGATAAGCGTAGTTTACAGGATCTGCAAAGCCAGTATCGGAAGCCTCTTTCAACAAAGGCAAACAATGGGCCTGAAATAAGGGATCCCGATCTGCATGCTGCACCAAAAGCCAAGCACTATTACTCGCTCTTTTTCCCACCATATCAATCGTTGGCCAACCGTATTGTGCTACAATTTCTTTCATGCGCTCCGTATTGGTGCTGTCCAAAGCGATCACCGTATTGGTGAGCTTTTTAAATTTTGCCGTTTCTCTATCCCCTTTTTTAGCGAGTTTCGCCCATTTCCGTCTTAACTTCTGGTCGGTATCACGCATCTCTCCAAGCTCTTTTGCTAACGCTTGTTGGGGTACTTCTTGGGCGTTCACCTCGTTCATGGTTCCAAACCCAACGCATAATACGATGGCGATTACTTTTATAGTTCGTTGAAATTTCATCTGATTACTGTTTTGCTCCTTTGGTTATTAAATAATCTACTACGGCACTATGCCCCTCTCGTTTTGCCATGCGCAGAGCATTTCTTTTTTCTGAAACGAGCCCGTACTTATCGCGCACTGTTTTATTTACCTCTGCTCCATGGTCGACCAAATACCGTACCACTGGCAAGTGTCCATTCCATGCAGCCTGAATTAAAGGCGTTTCGTCACTCTCAAGATACACATTCACATCGGCATTTTGTGCTAACAAATAGCGAACAATCTCCAATTGCCCCGTACGAGCGGCCTCAATTAACGGACTCCCGTCGCCCTTGATAGCATAATTGACGTTCGCTCCTTTGTTCACTAATAGCTTTACGAGCTCCATATTTTGAGTTCGCACCGCGGCTACCAAGGGAGTCCCATCGCCCATTATATTGCAATTGGGATCTACACCTTCTAATAAGGCAACTATAGCCGACCTATTTTCGTCCTCAACGGCTTTTAATAAATTGCCACAGGAATAATTTTGTGCCATTCCTAGTTGCACAACGCATAATACACATACTAAATAACTGATTTTTTTCATGATGATGATATTTTTATGAAACATTCTGGACCGTCTTCTTCCGCAGAAGCATCCAGCTGGGACAAATCTATGGGACATCTTCACACACTATTTAAAATATAGACGAACTCCATCTAGCTACCCACCGAAAGCACATTTCAGTTAAAAAAAGGAAATACCCAACACAAAGGCCTTTTCATGGGGAGCAAAACCATACTCATCGATTTTTAATGGGAGAAACTGCACTATGTAGTACATTTATGCCTTATGAGTGATAAAACCTCTTTTGTAGATCGTGTGCTACAAAACCGAATCCTAACCCACATCTTGTTCTGGGCAGGATTCCTCATTCTCTTTACGATCATCGCAGCACTCAACTCGGGAAGCATTAAAGAACCGCTCATTAGTTATCTCTCCCTGCTCCCTATCCAAATGACTGCCGGATACTTGCTGGTGTATTACCAAGTGCCCAAATTATTACTGAAGAAAAAGTATGTAGCCTTTGCTATCTCTATCATCGTTTCGGTCTATGGTTTTTCGATCCTGGCTCGACTTTCGTCCATTTATGTAGCCGAACCTTTTTTTAGACAAACTTTTGAGCAAGAGAGTATTTGGGAAATTGCTGCAGATCCGTTGTATTTAACCATTGTTTACTTCCCGGCTGTTTATGTGATTGTCTTTTTGATGCTCATCTTCAAAATCATCAAAGACCGTTTCGAAGAGAAACAATTGCTTGAAACCATCCAAAAAGAAAAAGCCAACACCGAACTCAAGTTCCTACGAGCCCAGATTCACCCACATTTCCTGTTTAACACCCTTAATAACCTATACTCCCTCACCCTCACCAAAAGTGACGTAGCGCCTCAGGTAGTGCTTAAACTAAGTGAAATGCTGGATTATATGCTCTACCAATGCAACGATCCTACCATTGCCATCGAAAAGGAAATTGAACTAATCCAAAACTATCTAGACCTCGAAGGTCTGCGTTATGGAAACAACCTAAAACTTCAATTTAACCACCAAATAGACCAACCCAATACGCAAATTGCTCCGCTTATCTTGCTTTCGTTTATTGAGAACGCTTTTAAACATGGCGCCAGTGGCAATCCCATCGATCCAGTGATCAAAATTGACTTGAACGTTACCAACAAAAAACTATCGTTGGAAGTATACAACACCAAATCATCAGTCCTGGACAACACAAACTCAGAGCACAAAACAGGCATAGGAAGTGTAAACGCTATTAGACAACTGGACCTCAACTACACCAACCACTACCAATTAGACATTAACGAGACCGAAAAGGAGTACAACGTGTCTTTAAAAATTGACTTATCTTAACCCTATGGCGATACAATGCGTGATCATAGACGACGAGCCTTTGGCAATCCAAGTACTACAGCAGCATGTGGAACAGGTAACCGACCTAGAAGTGGTCGCCACCTTCCAAAACCCGATGGAGGCAATGACCTTCCTCAAAGAAACCCAAGTAGATCTGCTCTTTTTAGACATCCAAATGCCGCTCCTCACCGGAATCGATTTTTTAAAAAGCACCCATATCAAGCCCAAAGTAATTTTCACCACCGCTTACCGAAACTACGCACTGGAAAGCTACGAACTAGATGTAATCGACTATCTCTTAAAGCCCATTTCCTTTAGCCGCTTTTTTAAAGCCATCAACAAATACCGCAGCCTTACTGGTTCCACTTTGCAACCAACAACGCCAACCCAAGAAAACGTCCTCAACGATCACCTGTATGTAAACTCCAATAAAAAACACATCAAAATTGAGTTTAGCAGCATCCTCTATGTGGAGAGCCTAAAAGATTACATCCGCATCCATACCACTGCTCAAGCGATTACCACAAAAGATAAAATAAGCAGCTTCCTAGAAAAACTCCCCGCCCATTTTATACAAACGCATCGTTCCTATATCGTGAACAGCGATCAAATCACCGCGTTTACCGCCAAAGATGTGGAAATTGGGGATCTAGAAATCCCTATAGGAGAAGTGTTTAAAGAGAAGGTTTTGATGACGCTAAAAAATGAAGGCCATAATTTTTAAAGAGTTTCTTCTATTCGATATTGAGTTGATGGTACATATACTCCCTCCTGCACCATGTTAAAGGGTTCATAGATACAAATGCTGAGCGGTTAAAGGTATGGAAATGGTGACGCCTTTCTAAAAACGAATAACCCTCGGGCTCAGTTTCGTTATTATTAAACGTTAAGGCTGCATTTATTTGGCTAAAGTTGAGAGATAAATATCATCACCTTATTGAGTAACATCCACTACTTCCATTAGTTCTTGAGCTCTAGTGGCTTCCAATTTAATGTTCCATCTTTTATAATAATGATGAAACGTTGTTTCATGGCTTTTCGCTTAATCACTCAACAATCGGATAAAGCGCAGACCTAGTTCGTAAGAAGATAGATACCTTCGTAGTCCCTAAAACCCTTACTTATGAAACGACTACTTATGTTATGCGCATTTTTACCTTCTATCATTTCTTTCGCGCAAGTTGGAATTGGAACCACAACGCCTCAAGCCTTTCTAGATGTAGATGGAGGCTCCGTTAGACTATCTAACTATGGATCTCAAACCTACTCAGGGACTGTGTCTTATTTACTCGGCGTTGAAACCGATGGAGACATCATAGAGGTATCGCCAAATTCATTTGGCACTCCAGGCATTCAATATTACACTTGGGATATACCAAACACCACTTCACCAGATATTGATAATCCGAGAACACTAGGTATTCCTTCCTCCAGTGGTTTGGTAACTGGGTTACTGGACGAGACTACTTCAGACGCAATCGCGCCGGCAGCAGACGGTTATATTATTTTATTTCAGGGATCGTTACCAGTAGATAACACAGGTAACTTCACCTTCAATTCGGACTCCGATGATGGTTCTAGAATTTATATCGATGGGGTGCTGGTGCTAGATGATTGGATTAATCAAGGAACAGGTTCTGTTGCTTCTGCTACTATTAATTTAGCCGCTGGATTACATAAAATTGAGTTTTGGTTTTATGAAAATGCTGGTGGAGATGCTATCAACTTTACATGGGGAACGAACCCAGACGGTTATACAGTTGGTGATTACATTAGTGGATTAGAGCTCTTAGTTGAGTAAAGAAGCGATTGGGTTTTTGCAGCTCTAGATGGTTTGAGCATACTTTTTTGGATGCTCTCCAATCTTAATCATAATTAATCCGATCCCGTATCGTCCCATCCGCGCGATGAATAATGACATCTGCCTTATGCTTCCTTGCAATGGTTTTGGCCTTCTTAATAGCAGTAGATTGCTTTCTATGCTTAGAAGTAATCCGCTTATTCCCCTCACGCCGCACCGCCCAATCGTCTTCATAGGGTACGACATGTTGATGCCAAGTCCGTTTTCTTTTGCCGCCCAAACTTTTTAAGATGAGCTCGATAAACTCGAGAAGGGCTGTTTTCCAGGGGGTGGGGGTTTTGTTGGGCATAGATTGTTATGTATTAAAACTTCATATTTAGAAAGGAGTTGACTAGCTTCGGGATAATAAGGAGGGAATGAGAATTGATAAGATTAGAAATGAGGATTTTCTTCTTTCTTGATTGCTCCCGGATTGAAATTATATGCCGTCATAGATATCTTCTTTTCACCATTAGGTATGTTCTTTAATAAAACATATTTCTCAATAAGTCTTTTAAACTTCAATTCATCGAAATGTAGCATATTATAAAAAAGCAATTCCAACTCATCATCTGATAATAATGAGCGAACTATAGACGTATATTCATATTGAATGTCAAAATTCATCTTCTCTTTAATTTTTTTATACTCATGATCTGGAATTTTTCCTTTTATATCTAATTCCTCGACAAATTGCTTTCTTTCCACCGTATCAATCAAACGATAAAGGAATCTGTAATAATGACCAAATTCACCTCTATTCGCATTATATAATTTATGGTATGCCTCTAGCCTATCCGCCCCTTCCTTAACCGGCTGCATATATTGAATAAATGCATCTCTAAATACATCTCTTCCTTGCGAGTTAGTAGTTTCATATTGATTAAGGTGATTTATCACCTGAAATGTTGCGTCTAAATCTGCTACAATTTGAATATGTGTTTGAATTAAATTAAAAAACAAATTGTCAAATTGTTGCCTATTGATGAGTGTCGTATTTCTTGAGTGGACTTTTCGAGTCTCTTCAAGTTCCTTTTTCGTTAACTGTATATCTAACCTTTGGCCTAAGAAAGCTACATAAATAAAAAATAGACCTGCTAACGACCATAGTCCCACCATAGTTCCCCCCAAATAATCACCAATTTCATTCCATTTCATTGGTCCAACGAACTGATTCTCATAAAAGACAACAAATATGCAAAGAAAACCCAGAACTATGCATGCAAAGGCTACGGCTCGATAGGACCGAATAGATTTCTCAATTTTAATAAGTTTATCCTCTTCCATCGTCTAACCATTTGAGTTATCCTTCATCGTATCCCAAAAATCCGTATCCAATTTTTTAATCTCGATGGTTTGAACCACTTGCATCCCCAATCCAAATTTGTAAATGTATTCTGCTAATTGGTCACCATCGATAAGAATAATTGTTGCATTGTTCAATTTGTCTACATATTCAATGGCTCCCTTAGAAAAGTAAGATGTAGTTATAAAAACTCCTTTACTCATTGGCGCTCCTAAGAGGGCACCTGCAAACCTTTGAATATCGTCTCTCCCAACCCCATTTTTGTGGTCATATCTTTTGGCTTGAATATGAATTCTACCTAACCCCAATTCGTCTTCTTTTATAATTCCATCAATACCACCATCATTGGATGCTTTTGTGACTAAACCAGAATCCTTGATCTCACCTCCATATCCCATCTTTTGTAAAAGTTGCACCACTAGATTTTCAAACTCATATGGAGTTTTACTCAGTATCATATTTAAAACCTCCGTTTTCCGAGCAGCTTTTATTTTCTCAAAAGAATTATATAGTTTTTCAGAGGGAGTACTGCTATTGGTTGATTCGTTAATTTCTTCATCCAACTGAGAACTTTTCTTAGATTTACTTGGTATTTCACGCTCATTGACTTTAGAGTCTACATATTTATTTACCTTCTCTGGTGTTTGTAATAGTAGCATACCAGTATCATTAATCTTGTAAAGCCCTCTTTTTGGCTTATCCAACAAATCTGCCATATTCAAGTAACTAAGTGCCCAACTTACACGGTCATAAAAAATATGGCCGTTGCCGGAAGGATACATTTCCGACATAGCTTCTTCATTAAGTTGAAATTGTTCACCAAGCGAGGTCACAATTTCATTAAGCTTTAAGGTTCCTTCGTCTTGAAGTAATTGCAAGGCAGGAACGCGAATTTCAAAATGTTTTGGTATGGGCATTTGCTATGTATTATTTAATAATTCTGTAATTATGTCTTTTTTGAACTTACTCATAATTCGTTTATGATAATTTTCGTCGTCTAGTTCAATCCCAAATATTAATCGATACTTTTCTTGATCTGTCATTGACAAATTCCCAAACGTATTTTCTAGTAAAATCTTAAGGTAGTTTTCCGAGTATTTATATCTAAGCTCATATAAGTCTTTTAATTCTTTACCAGAATGGCCTTTATAAATCATTTCTAAATTGAGAGCCTTAAAAGTTTTCTCAGGTTTAAAACTGAGCAAAGAGTTGTTTTTTAAAACAACCTTAAGGGCATCTATAGAGTTCAAAAAATAGCTAAAGCGATATGAATCTGAAATATTAGGGTCCACATAAGGATGCAAATGATCTCCTAGGTTCATTTCTATGTCAGATTTAATGCCATTGCAAGTTGCACAAGAAGGAATTAGATTATAGAATGACAATGCTAATAACGGAAAATCAGTTTTTGCGAACCAATGGTCAAATTGAGGGACCATCCCCTTACCGCCATTTTTATTTTCATAAACGAAAATATATTCTCTATTGCAGTAGGTACATGCATGTTTGTCTAAAAGAAGAGCTAATCTGTAATTCCATTTCAACTGAGGGGTATTTTCATCCTTTTTTTGAAACCAACCAAGGTATCCAGATGTCACAAACAATTTCTTACATTGTATATCAAACGAATCATCTTCAGCAATAGATGGAGGTATATATTGAGCAATTAATGTGGCTATTAAGGCTAGCAATTGATTAGGTTTGCTTTTAACGACGTCCTCAATAATTTGGCTACTAAACAATCCCCTGAAAACATCATTAATTGCTGTGTTCTTTCTTAAATCCTTATTACAAATAATGCAATTTGAATCCGAACATTTATAACCCATTCCATTTGGTTTCAACTTACCAAATAGTTTGATATTTAGCCAACACACAGCTTCTTTGCTATAAGCGTTTAATGCAGTCATTTGATCTCCCAAGTATATCATATCTTTCCTGCTATATCATCTCTACCCAGTTTTCGCGCAAATGCCTTGATTTGTTCTTTAGTATTATTTTCTTGCAATTTTTCTGGAAACGCTAAATAATACATCTCTTCTAATTTATATTTGAGAAGCGGCTCGTCTACAATGTTTATCAAAGAAAAACAATATTCCGAGGTTAATTCTAATCTAGAATCATGTAAAAGTTTTGCTTCCTCCGTTTTACTTTTGAGGAGCTTCGTACTTTCATCCTCAATTCCGTTAAGTAACTTATACTTTATCGCGACTATTTCATCAGTAAGTATCTTATAATTTAGCCAATTTATAACTTCTTCAATTTTCCCCTTTGCAAAATCTCCTATCAAACCATTTTCAACAAAAAAAGAATCCGCTAATAAATCAGTTATATTTGCGCCAAATGATTGTTTTGGGTTTTTAAATTTGTCCAAAATTTCAGAATATTCTCCTAAACGCTTTGTCATATAGACAATATTATTGTTCGGAATGTCGGATAAAGTCAATGGATCATGTGTAGCGATAATGATTTGAAGAGATTGGGTGGAAAATATTTTTGGTAAAATAGTAATCAAAAAATGAACATACTTCTTTTTCCAATGCGGATGAAAACCTAAATCACCCTCATCAATTAGAATGGCCAGATCGTTTGCCAATGTATCTTTCTTGCCGAATTTGAAATAATCATTAGCGATACTATTCTCATATCGATATTTCAAATCAAGAAATGATGAAAATAGATTATACATTCCTCTTTCACCTGAGCTTAAACGTCTATACGGACTGAAGGTTAAAAGTATTTTTCTGTCGAACGCAAAGTCATCTTTGAAGGCTAATAAAAATTGTTCATAGGTCTCCAAAATCTCTAAAGCCGCTTCTTGAGAAACATTCATCTCCGTCCAATTTTTTATCTCATCATTTTCAGGAATGTGTTTTAACAAAGCTTCTAAGAGGGCTGAAATTTCCTTTTTTGGTAAATATTTTTTTTCCGATTTAGAACTTAATTGAACATAAGCGTTTTCTAAAAACCAGTAGAACGAACGCTTTAAGCTTTTAGCGTGCTTTGTAAATTCCAGACTGTCCGTGTCCCAATCGCTATTAATATATCCTTCAATTAAAAATTTATTGTCCGTAGCTTCAAGTATATTTTGAGTTTTATCAATAACTCTTGAAATAATTTCGTAACTCAAACGAAGTTGATTGTTTACGTTCGATCTTCTAACTTCTTCGCTAGTTTTTAGACCGGCTTCATCCAATTTTTTTTGTTCATCAATAGGCCTTTGCTCACTTTCTATTTCTTTAAATCTCCGAAAGAAATCTCTAAACTTATAGGAAGTTTCACTTTCTCTTATGGGGATATGATTAATCTTAATCTTAATCTTATCAAAAATTGGTAGATCAATTTTATCTTCTTTAAGAAATTCTAGATTTGAGAATTTTATCCAGCGCTTTAAGTTTTCAGAGGCATGCAATTCCAATAGAGTGGTAAGATCATTTCGTTCATATTCAACATCATCAACCATTAATGGAAATTTTGAAATATCTCGGAAATTATTATTTTCAGAACCTTCCGAAATCATTTCAAAATGGGGGGTGTAATAAAAAAAATCTTGATAAGCACTTTCTATTGCGGTAATTTCATATTCATCATTAATTTCATTCTCATATACGCTTAAACAGAAAGAGTTACCTCTAAAACAGTTTAGTAAACTTGATTTACCAGTTCCATTCGCACCGACAATAGCACTTAATAATGTTATAGAATCCCACAGTTCAGGAATGAATTTATTATTAAGTTTTTTTTCAACGACTTTATCATTTTTTACCTTGTATATATATTTACCTCCAAAGTTGATTGTTAAATCTTCGTGATCGTCACCAAAGACATGTGGTAACATATTTCCCGGAATATATAATGCCGCCAATCTCATACGTTAACATTTTGATTAGTTTCACTCTCAACCTCACCAACAGTAACCTGTCCATTCATAAGCATAGGTAACAACCAATCGCGTAACTCGGCGAGTTTTTGGTTTTGTTTTAAGTTTATTAATATTTTATCAAAATTAGGCTCTATTATTTTATGAAAATTTGAAATCGAATTCTCTTCAGGAATCACGATATTTAAGTTCCTAATTTTATCTTGTGACAAATTATCTCTTGCTGAACCAGTGCTTAAATTGATTAAATATTGATACATATCTTCTAATGAAAATTTAGTATAATATTTCAATTTCTCATCTTTAGTATTTATTCCGCAAATTGCCTGATTAGTGGTTGCTTCAATATCCATTAAACTAACCTGACCAGCCGTTGCTCCATACATTGCCATGAGTATAGTTCCTTTTTTAAATAATTTTGCGCTAGACTTTTCTAAACCTAATTGAGAGATAAACTTTTTTGCGGAAATTATAAATGAAGCATTTACTTCGCCACTATTTATCCAAGGTATATTACCGTTATCATAATATTCTTTTTTTGATTTTAAAGGTGTTCCTCCAGAGCCAGTTTTAGCTATATCGTTGATTTTTTTAACTTCCCAACCCTCAGGAATCTCACGTTTCAACTCCTCATTATACACCATTGTTCCACCAGACGATTTATAAGGCTTACCATTAGCATCTGGAAAATCAAACTGTACAAACCAATAGTCGTAAATCGTTTTTGTCATCACCTCTAAATCTTGGTTGATTTTGTTGTTGACTTCAATCTTAGCATCTAAATCGGATAAGACTTTGGCGATTTGTTTTTGTATAGTAAGATCAGGTAGAATAATTGGCACATCATAGTAAGCACCAAATGTCATACTTGGAACACCTGTACCAGAGTTTAAGTGCTCTAAATCTAATAGTTTGATATAATTATATAAGAAGTATGGATCAGCCTTATCTTCGTCAACAATCGAATAATAAATAGTATCAACTGTCCAAAATGATTCGTTTACATACTGTATATTACTTAAAGTTCCTTTTCTAGGTAATAAAATACTTTTTCCATCATAAAGGGATTCATCAACGTATCTCATTAAGCCACCACTCCCATAAACAGGTATAGAACCATCATTTAGATGCTTGTAATCTCTACCATTCTTTATTTCTAGTAAATCCTTTAATCTGAATTCATTCATAGTTCAATTCTTTCAAATTACTCTGAATTTCCTTTTCTAATTTTTTTGATTCAGAAAACAAGGCTCCCAATTTACTTTCAAAACCTTTTATTTTAGCATTAAACTCTTCCGCTGTAATATCAATATATTCAATTTTAATTTCAAAATACTGTCCTGCACTCAACGAATAGTTTTTGGCTTCAATGTCTTCATAACTAACCACTACAGAAAAGTCATCTTGTACTTCTTTAGCATTAAAAACATCTATTATTCTCTGCTCTTCTTTCTCACTTAATAAAGTCTTTTGGTTGCCATTGCTGTCTTTGACTTTGCTTCCTAAATTAGAGGCATCTACCAACACTACATCTTTAGTATTGGTTTTGTCTAAAAACAAAATACTTACATTAGTCCCAGTCGTTGCAAATATGTTAGACGGCATACTTACGACACCTGCTAACATTTTGCTTTCTACCAGTTTTTTTCTAATCTTTTTATCAATACCAGATTGTGCTGTAATAAAACCTGTTGGCACAACAATAGCGGCTTTTCCTTTTGATGTTAAACTGTGCATGATATGCTGTATGAACAATAGGTAAATAGCCATAGAGTCTTTCTTCTTGGCTGGTACTTTTGGAATGCCTGCAAAAAAGCGTTCTTTATTGGCTTTACTATCTAATCTGCACTATAATCGCTAAAATCTAACTTAAATGGTGGGTTGGATACGATATAATCAAACTGGTCTAATTGTCCATCGTCTTGTTTATGATAAGGACTTAAAATGGTATTGCCTTGTATAATGTTTTGTATGGAATGTACCAGATTGTTTAAAATAAGGTTTAAACGCAATAATGCAGAAGATTTTTGTGAAATATCTTGTGAGTAGATGGTACATTTATCTTCACCAATGGCATGTGCCAAATTCATGAGCAAAGTACCAGAACCTGCACTAGGATCATAACAGGTGGCATTATTTACATTGTCTTCGGTTACCAAACAGGCAGCCATAATTTTAGCGACTGCGTGAGGTGTGAAATACTCAGCATACTTTCCCCCACTATTTGAGTTATAATCTTTAATTAAATATTCAAAAATGGTTGCAAAGAAATCGAACTTCTGTGTGAAGATATGTTCAAAACTAAAATTTACCAGTTTGTTTACTATGGCTTTGCAAAAGGCATCTTTGTTATCGGTTACATACTTGCTTAGGTTTTCAAACAAGACTACTTTTTCGCCACCTTGTGTAAGTACCGAGAAAATATCAATATTATCTTTAGCAACATTGAGTAGGGTTTGATCAAAAATGTCTGCAAATTTATCTTTGTTTTGTTGTTCGAATAAGCGTGACAACAAATTTTTAGGTGCAATGCGTGCCGTATTCTCACTAATCTGCATAGTGAGCAATTCTAAATCATCATCAGAATATTGCTTTAAGGCTTCATCAAAATCATCAGCTTTAGCTAAAGCAGGTTCTAATTGTTTTAATTCGTAAACATATTTATCATTTAAGAATTTATATAAAAACACTTGGGTGATGATTTTAAATTCGTTTCCATCATTTCCTAAACCATAATTGGCACAGACGCTTTTTAGATCGTCAATGAGTGCTTTGGTTTTCGCTTCAAATTGTACTGTAGTTGTCATATATTAGTTAAGCAACGTTTCCGTTGTATTCGTTCATGTATTCTTTTACAATGATGCTATTAATGCGTTTTACATCTGTTGTAGTCACATCAATTTTATGCTCGCGTTTAAACTGATTTACGACTAGCCGCATTACCATTTTCTCAACATAGCTCTCATTCTCTAGTAATTTTGAGTTTTGTAAAATTTCGGTATCAATAGCATCTTTTAACCCTTTAAGTGCTTCAAAGAGTTTACGTTCGGTATCAGTTAAAGGATCGGTTTCCATTAAGCGTTTATGGATACGCGCATATTTAGCATCGTAATCGTATTTAGCTCGTAAAAGTTGATTTTCACGTTCTAGTTTTTTGGCTTTATCGTAAATGGTGTTTAAGGCTTTAATATTAGCTTCCATGTCTTCTTTAGACACTTCGCTTAAGTTTTTCTTTTTAAATAAACGTTCTAACTCTTCCTTTAAGGATACAAAAATTGGATCCTTTTGATCAAAGTTTCCAGCTAGCATTTCGCGTGTTCTTCCTAATGTGTTTTTAAGTTCATCTGCTAATATCATTTCTTCCTCCTTCACTTTTGTAAAGGCAAAAATAACATCTTCTAATGCTGTGTTTAGGATATTATCGGTTTCGACATTGTTCTCTAATGCTATTCTGGTATTAATGAGTCCTAATCTATCGTTAGTTAAACGAGATAAAATAGTCAGCTTTCTGAAATCTAACTTTTCGAGTAATTCAAAATTACCAGACAGACGAATCAGGTTATACAAGTCTTTTGAATTGTTAAGTGCCTTGGCTATTTTACGAATCTCTGTACGATCATTTATTTCTGAAATTTGATCTCCGAAAATTGTTGCATTGTCTGTATCGAATCTAAAAAGAACATCTTTTATTTCCTCAATCTCTTCCTGAATCTCTTGAGGTGTTTTAAACAGGTTGGTGTAATGTTGCATCTCATCACCAAGTTCAGATTGCAACTCGTTAAAGTAGTCTTGATTGGTTTTATCGAACTCCTTCTGAATATCTGCAAAGTCCACCACATAACCATACTTATGCATTTTGTAGGTTCTGTTAACTCTGGTTAATGTCTGTAATAAGTTATGAGACTTTATTTTTCTACCAATGTATAATTTCTTTAAGCGTTTGGCGTCAAAACCAGTCAATAACATATTATAAACGAATAGTAAATCTAGTTTTCCAGCTTTAAAATCACTGACCCATTCGCGACGATCTTGCTTGGTGCCAATATCATGCAAAATAACTTGTGCTGTTTTTACTTTGCTTTCATTTCTATTTTTATCTCCATAAGACGCAGATTCTTCGGCAGCTTGATCAAAAACCATATTGGTTTGTTCAGCATACGTATTCTGAAAAATCTCGTACATCATTTTGGCTTGTTCTGAAGAATCGCAAACCACCATGCCACCAATGCTATTGTCATTTAGAGAAATCCTTGCTTGTTCTATATCCTTAACGATATAATCTATCATAGGTTCTACAAAACGATGATCTGCAAACAATTTCTTCTTCTCAATATTACCTTGTAATACTTTGATGCTTTCCAAGGCTTCTTGTAGAACTAACTTATAATTGGTTTCAATCTCTTCACGAATTAAGCGTAACGTATAACCATCTTTAATCGATAGATTGTAGTAATATTTATGAATGTAGTCACCAAATAAGCTTCTAGAATTATATTCTGAACCTAATAAAGGTGTTCCTGTTAAACCGATTTTGATGGAATGCTTATCTGCCAATTCCAGATTCGCTAAAAAGCTTCCTTTTGGATTATAACTTCTGTGCACTTCATCTAAAAAGAAAATACGCTGAACACTTAAGTTATAATCGTTGTTTTTAATTACGTCAGGATCATCCTTAAACTTTTGAATATTCACAACGGTTATTTCGGCCTTTCCTGAACTGTTATGAATGACTTCAGTTGATTTAATGTCTTTACTAAATTCTTCACGACTATTAACTTTGTGTACGACTAATCCACGAGCATTAAATTCTCTAGAAGCTTGCGTGAGTAAATCTAAGCGATCTACAATAAAGTAGAACTTTGGAATAATATTCTTCTTCTGGTAATAATCCGTTAAATGCTTGACATTGAAAAACGCCAAAGCTGTTTTACCAGAACCTTGTGTATGCCAGATGATGCCTTTCTTAACATCATTATCTAGTCTATTCTCAATGGCTTTTGTAGCAAATAGTTGAGGATAACGCATTACATGTTTCTCCAATCCTTTTTCTTCTTCAACATAAGCAAATGCATAACGCAGTATAAACTTTAAGCGCTCTCTTTGAAACAGTGACGTTGAAATAGAATTAGTAGCAGTATTCGGATTCTTATTAGATTGATATTCTTTGTTGGTTTTAATACTCAACAAATTGGTATCCTTTAACACAAAGGTTTCAGTTTCATCTGAAATTGGCTTAAGTAATTTTCCTAAATCAAAGGTTTCTTCTTCCCTAAAGAAATTGAAAATTGGTTTTTTATAATTGGTCGTACTGTAAAAAGCACCTTCTAACATTTGAGTATCATCATCGCTATATTGCATGTTGTTAGAAAACACCATGAGTTGTGTGATATTGATGAACTTTCGAAACTTCTTGTTTTGGAAGCGCATTTTCATGCGTCTATGCTCTGCTAAAATCCCATCTCTATTGTTAGGTTTTTTCACTTCAATAAATACCAAAGGCATTCCGTTGATTAGAAGAATTATGTCAGGCCTAAAACTTTCATCATCTTTTTGATAGGTTAATTCTGTAACAACATGGAACGAATTATTATCAAAGTTTTCAAAGTCTATGAGTTTCGTGCCAGATTGATCAATTAATCTTTTGTAAAATGCACGACCCAAATCTTCGTTCTCTAATGATAATGACACATCATCAAATACTTTATTAACATCATTATCTGATAGTCCTGGATTTATATTCTGTATTTGCTGATCGAAAATATCTCTGAATATATTCGAGCTTTCATCCCATGAGTTATCCTTCAATGATAGGTATGTATAACCTAATTGAATTAAATGAAGTATAGAAGGTATTTTAACTCTTGAGTCTTCGTTGAATATCATAGGCAACTTCTGTTCGATCGTAAATATAAAAGAACCCAATAAACTTCATCTACGGAAATTATTGGAATTCGTCTAAAAGGGGGAGAACTCAAATATAAACAAATCCCCAAACACCCCTTTGCGGAAAACCGTATTTCTCGGAAGAAGAATGAATCTGTTTTGAAGCGTATTTCCAACCTCTTATAAAAATCATAAAATTCCCCAGCGATGTCGTGTAAACACATTATTTCGTTAACTTTAGAACACAAATAAATAGGTATGGGTAATTATAGCTTAAAAGTAAACGGTAAAACGGTCGATGTAGTGGCCGACGACGACACTCCTCTACTCTGGGTGCTTAGAGATGAACTTAATCTGGCAGGCACCAAGTTTGGCTGCGGAATTGGACAATGCGGTGCTTGCACCGTCCATGTGGACGGAGAAGCAACCCGAAGTTGCCTCTTACCAGCAGCGGCTATGGAGGGCAAAGAAATCACGACTATTGAGGGGCTTGCAACAGATGATAAATTACATCCTGTGCAAGAAGCTTGGAAGGAAGTAGATGTTCCGCAATGTGGATATTGCCAGGCCGGACAAATAATGACCGCCTCCGCTTTCTTATCAAAGAATCCCGCACCTACCAACGACGACATCAGACAAGCAATGAACGGCAACATTTGCCGATGTGCCGCATACAATCGCATCGAAAAGGCCGTTGCCATCGCTTCAAAAAATCTTTAATCGCTAAATCATTATTATGAAACAAGAAAATAAAATGGTCTTTAGCCGAAGAAACTTTATCCGCACCTCTGCCCTGGCTAGTGGAGGAATTATTATTGGCGTCAATTTTCTAGGCGCTTGTAAAGAAACCGCAGCACCGCCTGTCGATATCGCTCAATTAAATTTCCAAGATTTCAATGCGTTTATAAAAATTGCAGAAAATGGTTACGTAACTATCTTTTCTCCCAATCCTGAAATCGGCCAAGGTGTAAAAACATCCATGCCCATGATTATCGCAGAAGAATTGGATGTACCGTGGGAACATGTCTCGGTAGAGCAAGCTCCCTTGAACAATGAAAGCTTTCAGCGTCAGGTAGCGGGTGGAAGTCAGTCCATTCGTTTTGGCTGGGATTCCCTAAGACAAACGGGAGCCACTGCCAAATTGATGCTCATCCAAGCCGCAGCGACCCGTTGGGGAGTTGAACCAAATACCTGTACCGCTTCCGATGGAGTAATTACCAACGGAAAAGGTGAAACACTTGGTTATGGCGATGTGGTGAATGACGCTGCACAACTAGAAGTGCCAGAAAATGCAACACTTAAAGAAACAAAAGACTATAAAATTATAGGAAAGGATGCTACCAATGTAGACATCGATGATATTATCACAGGAAAACCGCTTTTCGGACTAGATTATGTTGCCGAAGGAATGAAATACGTTTCGGTATTGCGGCCACCTGCATTCGGACAAACATTAAAAGGTTTTGACGATACGGAGGCGAAGAAAGTTTCAGGAGTGACGGAAGTAGTTCAGTTTGGTGATAAAATTGCCGTACTCGCAAATAATACCTGGGCTGCGATGAAAGGAAAAAAAGCCTTGATCCCAGAATGGGAATCGGATGGAAAACTAGAAAGCACCGAGCATCACGACCAAAAATTAAATGCGCTTCTCAATGGTGGCAAACTCACAATTGCAAGAGAGGATGGTAATGTAAACAAAGCCTTCGCAGAAGCAGATCAAGTAGTAGAACGTACCTACGAATCTCCATTCCTGCCACACAACTGCATGGAGCCCATGAACTTTTATGCAAATGTTACTGCAGATAAGGTGCATCTAGTGGGGCCCATTCAAACACCTGCCGGAACTGCTAGACAAATAGCCGATATCCTCGAAAGAGATGAAAAAGACATCCACCTAGAAATGACCCGAATGGGAGGTGGTTTTGGCCGACGATTATACGGAGATTTCGCCAGAGAGGCTGCGAGAATTTCAGACCTCACCAAAAAGCCTGTAAAAGTTATTTTCTCAAGAGAAGATGATATGGCTGCCGGAACCTATCGCCCAGCGATCAAATACAGAATTAAAGCATCCTTAAAAGATGGAAAAGTAACTGGTTATCATCTAAAAGAAGCCTCGGTAAATTCGAATATGTATGGCTTGATACCCAATTTCTTCCCTGCAGGCGCGATCGCAAATTACAAGGTGGAAACGGGTAATTATCAAAGCAATATTACCACTGGAGCGTGGCGGGCGCCCTACACTAACTTTTTAGCCTTCGCCGAACAGAGTTTCTTTGACGAATTAGCTGAAATTTTAGAAGTCGATGCCGTACAACTAAGATTGGACTTATTGGACAATGTAGATGAAGGAGCCGATGAACGTATTCAGTATTCTGCTTCACGAATGAAGGAAACCATCAAATTGGCAGCCGACAAAGGAAATTGGGGGAAATCTGATGCAAATACGTATCAAGGTTTTGCCGCTTATTATAGTCACAACACCCACGTTGCCGAAGTAGCAGAAGTTACCTTGGAAAATGGTCTTCCGAAAGTCAAAAAAGTAACAGTTGCTGTGGATTGTGGTATTGTAGTGAACCCTACAGGAGCCAAAAACCAAGTGGAAGGTGGTGTAATCGACGGAATTGGCCACGCCATGTACGGAGATTTATTATTCAACGACGGACAACCAAAAGCCACTAATTTCGATGCCTATCGTTTGATTAGGATGGATGAAACGCCTATAGTTGAAACCCATTTTGTTGAAAATAATCTTTCACCAACAGGTTTGGGTGAGCCGGGACTACCTCCAGCAGGTGGCGCGCTTGCCAATGCAATTAAACTTGCTACGGGACAACGGTTATTGAAACAGCCATTCGCAAAGGATTTAGGTAAAATATCTAAAGATTTTAAATCGTAAGCACCCATAAATAGTTAGAGATTTTAGAAGCTGCAAAGATGTCGCGTGCTGCGGTCATTTATGGTGAGCAAATATGAAACATCTCCATTTCTTATTAGATTATTAGTTGCCCATGACACACGAGCTCAAACATATTATTCGGGAAGCCGCAATTGGTCAGAAAAACGGAATTTCATACGTTTTAGCCACTGTTGTTGACCTAGATGGCTCGTCCTACAGAAAACCCGGTGTTCGTATGCTAATAGGCAGCAATGGAGAAATTACGGGTGCCGTAAGTGGAGGCTGCGTAGAAAAAGAAATTATTCACTGTGCACAGGCGGTCTTTGAAGACGGAAAACCACAGATTGTTACTTACGACGGACGATACCGACTAGGATGTGAAGGACTTTTATACATTTTATTAGAGCCTTTTTTTATTTCTGAAATATTACAAAACGAATTTGAGACGCATTTGAAACAACGGAAGTCTTTCAGCATCACTTCTCACTATCGCAAGGAAGAGAACGCAACAGGTAATTTTGGATCTGTGCTGTCTCTGAATAATGATGAAAATTTCACTTTTTCAAGAGAATTTCAGCAAAACAAAACAGAAGAACTCACCTCGTTTTCACAAACCTTCTCACCTCATTTTAAATTATTAATAATTGGAGCTGAACATGATGCCGTAAAGCTATGTTCTATGGCAGCTCTCCTAGGCTGGGAAGTGGAGGTAGTTTGTTCTGAAAAAGATCCAAAAGAGAAAACCGATTTCCCTGGAGCCGAGAAAGTATTCCCTGCCTCCCCAGAAACGCTTTCGGTGCAAGATATCGATCCACAAACAGCGGTTGTTTTAATGACTCATAATTACGCACGCGACCTCCATTATCTTTTAACGCTTAAAAAAGTAAAACCTGCCTATCTAGGAGTTCTTGGATCGGCTAACAGGAGAGACAAATTAGAAATGGAACTCTTTGAACGCGATCCCAACTTAGCCGATGATTTTATCGAACATCTATATTCGCCTGCAGGCCTCAACTTGGGTGCCATTACTCCAGAAGAAATCGCCCTCTCCATCCTATCAGAAATTATTGCCGTGACTAGAGAAGAGGAACCATTTTCACTGAAAACAATCAACGGGAAAATTCATTCATAAGCTTTGAAAGAAATCAGCGTCTTAGTATTAGCAGCAGGGAAATCGGCCAGAATGAAACGCCCTAAACAGCTATTGCCCATTGAAAACTCGACGCTCTTAGGAATAGCATTGCAACACGCATTAGCATCTACTGCAACTTCTGTATTTTGTGTCTTGGGAGCGAATGCAGAGGAAATAGAAAAATCGATCAAACAGCCATCGGTGCGAATTATTAAAAATAAACATTGGGAAGACGGTCTTAGTTCGAGCATTGAAAGTGGGGTTTCATTTATTCTGAAAACGGCTCCCACCACTAGCGCAGTTCTTATTCAATTGGCAGATCAGCCGCTGGTAGATGCAGATTACATCAATGAAATGATCAATACTGGAGAACAACATCCCGAAAAGATCGTTGCCTCTAATTATGGAGCATTTTATGGAGTTCCGGCACTCTTTCCGAAGCATTACTTTGAAGAATTACTAAAACTGAAAGGTGACACAGGAGCGAAAGTGTTTCTAAACAATTCGAATACTTCGGTGATCGGACTGGTTTCAGCAGAAAAATTAAAAGACATCGACACCCCTCAACAGTACACCCAATTTTTAAATCGAAACGAACTATGATCTCTGTAAAAACAGCATTGGAAATAATAGAGAAAGCGGTTCAGGTAAATTCACCTGTGGAGCGACCGCTACAAGACTGTTTTGGTCATATTTTGGCGGAAGACGTGTTATCACCCATCAACATGCCGCCTTTCAGACAGTCGTCTATGGATGGTTATGCTTTGCGATGGTCCAATGAAGTTGAGTACACACTTTCCGGAGAAGTTAAAGCAGGTGCATCCACTAATCTTTCAGTAAAACAAAAAGAAGCGATCAGAATATTTACGGGAGCCAGAGTCCCAGACGAAGCAGATACCGTTGTGATGCAGGAACATATCACTGCTACTAAAGGAATGATTAAAGTGGAAAAAATGCCGCAGAAAGGGGCCAACGTGCGACCATTGGGAGAGCAACTTAAAAAAGATGCCGTTGCCCTTAAAAAAGGAACTTACTTAAATCCCGCGGCCGTCGGATTTCTAACTGGGATTGGCATTGAATCTCTCCAAGTCTATCCGCAACCTAAAGTGAGTATTCTAGTCACTGGCAACGAACTAAAACAACCGGGAACTTCCTTGGCTGAAGGAGAAATTTATGAAAGCAATGGTATTACACTTAAATTGGCGTTGCAGGAACTAGGGATAAAAGAGATTGCGTTGGAACAGGTTGAAGACGATCTTCAACAAACTACGGCCACCATCAAAAAGCATTTATCAACCTCGGATGTTTTGATCATTTCGGGCGGCATATCTGTGGGTGACTATGATTTTGTACAAGCCGCATTACTAAAAAATGAAGTGGAAGAACATTTTTATAAAGTGAATCAGAAGCCCGGAAAACCACTCTGGTTTGGAACCCAGGCTAACAAAACCGTCTTTGCATTACCCGGTAATCCGGCGTCAAGCTTAACCTGTTTCTACATCTACGTCTTGCCAGCACTACATAAATTGATGGGTTATGAAAACATACATTTGGCAAGAAAACAGGCACTATTAAGTGACGACATTCAGAATAACACTGGTAAAACCCGCTTTTTAAAAGGAATCGTTCATAATAATACCGCTGCCCCGCTCATGGGACAAGCCTCTTCTATGCTTAAATCGTTTGCTATTGCTAATGCTTTATTGATGGTCCCTTCAGAAATAGAACTGATCAAAAAAGGAGAATCCATTACCTATATCGATCTAAAAAGTTAATGGATATTAGTCAGCCGCATATTGTTATCGCATTTATGATCATTCTCTTGGTCGTAGCTTTTCTATACGCCAGTGTGGGTCATGGTGGAGCAAGCGGTTACTTGGCACTTATGGCGCTCTTTTCTTTTCCCGTTGTTTTTATGAAACCAACCGCCTTGCTGCTCAATATCTTTGTTTCGGGCATCTCGTTTTGGTTCTTTAGAAAACGTCATCACTTTAAATGGAAGCTGTTTTATCCATTTGCAATTGCATCTATTCCCGCAGCATTTATTGGGGGTTATATTACTGTTAACGCATCACTTTATAAACAAATTTTAGCCGTATTTTTGGTTATATCCATCTTGCGGATGCTGAATGTCTTCGGAAATGGAACTTTAAAAGCTAGAACGCCTACACTTTGGTTATCCTTAGTTATTGGAGCTTTTATAGGCTTGTTTTCGGGAATGATTGGTATTGGTGGGGGAATTATTTTGAGTCCGATTATTATTTTACTCGGATTTGGATCCATGAAACAAGCTGCTGCTGTTTCGGCGCTGTTCATCTTTGTGAATTCGATTTCTGGGATTATTGGTTTTACAGTGAAAGGCGGCAACATCCCGAATGAAGCGCTGTATTTAATTCCGGTTGCGATTATTGGTGGTAGTATTGGAGCTATCTACGGAAGTGGGAAATTCAACACCAAGACCCTCACTTATCTGTTGGCCTTTGTGCTGATTATTGCCAGTGTAAAATTATTTTTAGTTTAGAAAATGGAAAAAATTAATATCAAATATTTTGGAGAAGTAGCCGAGAAGACAGGGAAAACGATGGAAGAACTAGATGAAAGTTTTAATACAGTTCAAGATCTTACGGAGTATCTAAAAAGTACCTATAACTTAAATGGGGACGCGATTAAAATTGCCATAAACAGGGAATTGGCGAGCAACGATCAACCACTAAATCGAACAGACGAAATAGCTGTTTTATCACCATTCGCGGGAGGATAATATGAAAAATGAAGAACGATATACCAGACAAACCACGCTAAAAGAGGTTGGGCAAGCAGGGCAAACTAAACTTGAACAAGCAAAAGTTTTGGTGATTGGTGCTGGAGGTTTGGGGTGTGCACTACTCCCCTACCTGGTAACCGCAGGCGTTGGTACTATTGGGATTGTCGATGGCGATTTGGTGACCATTAGTAATTTGCACCGACAAGTTTTATTCTCCAACCAAGACGTTGAGAAACAGAAAGCAACTATTGCTTCTCAAAAATTACGGAAGCTCAACCCAGAAATTCAAATTGAAACATATCCGTTCTACCTTAATGGCAACAACGCACTAGATCTTATAAAGAAATACGACCTCGTTGTAGACGCAACAGACAGAATATCGGCTAGGTATTTAATTAATGACGCCTGTGTGCTGGCAGATAAACCCTTTGTTCACAGCTCCATTTATAAATTTCAATTGCAGTTATCTGTTTTCAATTATAAAGATGGTCCCACCTATCGCTGTTTATATCCTCAACCCGACGAAAATGCAAAAAGTTGCGCTGAAGTAGGCGTAATGGGAACGACCGTAGCCTTGGCGGGATCCTTGCAGGCCAATGAAGTGATCAAAATGATTCTGGAAATTGGCAAAGTGCGTTCGGGAGAGCTATTAATTTTTGATCTTCTAAGCAACGAGCAGTCCACTTTCAGTTTTAAGAAAAATAGTAGCCTAAAAATTACGCAGGAGACATTTCAAAAAGAGCACATAATTTCTAAGGTGTCTTACGCCTACGCGGAAATGAACGATCACCTATTAATTGACGTCCGAGAAACAAGTGAACTTCCAATACTTAAGGCGAACCATCTGTTGCAAATGCCGATGTCGGTTCTAGAATCATCCCTAGAACTAATTCCGATGCAACGACGCATCTCCCTCTTTTGCCAAAGCGGAGAACGCAGCCTAAAGGCTTATAAAACTTTAAAAAGTCATCAATTCAAAGACGTGTATTGTTTAGAAGAAAACGCACCTCAACTAGAGAAAATCCTATCAGAATGAGCAAAAAAGTATTTATCGACGGACCTATTTCAGCAGATTTCATAGGAACATCCATAGCAAAACATCAAACTAAAACGGTGATTGGTGCACATAACATCTTTTTAGGTCAGGTACGCGCAGACGAAATCGATGGCAAAAAGGTGAGCGGGATCGAGTTTTCTTGTTATGAAGAAATGGCCAATGAAAAACTACATCAGATTAGGGAAGAAACATTCGAAAAATACGATTTAACCTGTATGCATATCTATCATAGTTTAGGCTCTGTAGCGGTAGGAGAAATTTGTATTTTCGTATTTGTATCGGCTCCTCACCGCCCAAATGTGTACGAAGCAACTGAATATATTGTAAATAGAGTGAAGACGGAAGTGCCTATCTTTGGGAAAGAGCATTTTGAAGAAGGAACATTTCAGTGGAAAAAAAATATCCAGTAAACAATGGTAGACATCACACATAAATCGAATACACTTCGCATAGCTGAAGCCCATGCTACCCTTAGAGTAAGCTCGCAAGCTACCATTGATGCAATTTTAAACGATAAAGTACCCAAAGGGAATGTGTTCGCCATGAGCAAGGCTGCGGGGTTACTAGGTGTCAAAAAAACACCCGATCTGCTACCCGATTGTCATCCATTACCCATTGAATATACCGGTATTGAGTACGAAATAAAAGGTCTAGACATTCTCATTAAAGTGACCATTAAAACCATCTATAAAACGGGTGTGGAAGTGGAAGCCATGCATGGTGCGAGCGTTGTTGCTTTAAACATGTACGATATGCTCAAACCCATAGACAAAGGAATTGAGATTCATCGCATTCGTTTGGAAAGCAAAAAAGGCGGAAAAAGCGGTTTTAAAAAACCAGACACCTCAACGATTAAAGCTAGCGTAATAGTTTGTTCAGATAGTTTGTCGAAAGGAGAAGGAACAGATGGATCCGGGAAAGTGATCCAAGACCAACTTACCAAATTCGAAATCCCAGTTTCTGGAGTACATATTGTTCCAGACCAAGTGGAAGCCATTCAGGAAAAAATCACAAATCTGCTCGCTCTTGATAATCTCATCGTTATTTCTGGGGGAACAGGAGTTTCTCATAGAGATGTAACACCAGAGGCAGTGCTTTCAATGATCGACAAAAGAATGCCCGGAGCAGAAGAAACCATACGGAGATATGGACAGGAAAGAATGCCATTTGCCATGCTCTCTAGAAGTGTGGTAGGAACTATTGGAAATTCATTAATAATAGCGTTACCAGGATCTCCAAAAGGTGTAGCAGAATCTTTGGATGCAGTGTTGCCTTATTTGTTTCATACATTTTCAATGTTAAAAGGAGAAAAGCACTAGTGATAGAAAACGCGAACATATTACAAGACTCGTTTGGGAGATCGCACAACTACCTGCGTATTTCGCTCATCGAAAAATGCAACCTGCGCTGTACGTATTGCATGCCAGAAGAAGGGGTTCAGCTATCTCCTAAAAACCAATTGATGAGCACTCAAGAAGTGATCGATATTGCAACCATCTTCGTAAAGAACGGTGTGAACAAAATACGACTTACAGGAGGTGAACCTTTACTGAGAAAGGATTTTTCTGAAATACTCAAAGGACTTTCAAAACTGAACGTCCAACTTACACTCACCACCAACGCCATACTTGTAGACCGGTTTATAACCGACTTCAAGACCTACGGAATAAAAGACGTCAATGTAAGCCTTGACACCTTGGTTGCTGAAAAGTTTAGACAGATTTCAAAAAGAGATCAGTTCAAAAAGGCCTACGACAACATTAACTTACTCATTGCTCATGGCTTTAATGTAAAAGTAAACGTAGTGCTCATCAAAGATTTCAACGAAGACGAAATTATTGATTTTATTGAGTTAACGAAGGATAGTCCTATCAACATTCGCTTTATAGAGTTTATGCCTTTTGACGGTAACCGTTGGGATCGATCTAAACTAGTAACCCAAGCCGAAATAGAAACAAGAATTAATGGACATTACGGCATGGAAAACAGTCTTTCACTTACCAACGAGCAAAATTTCACTGCTCGTAATTTCAAAATCAATAGCTACCAAGGAACCTATGGCATTATAAGTTCGGTTAGTAATCCGTTTTGTGATAGCTGCAACAGGATTCGCTTAACCGCCAATGGCAAATTAAAGAACTGCCTGTTCTCCAATGGCGAAACAGATCTATTAACGCGTTTCCGTGAGAACCTGCCCATAGAGCCACTTATCCAACAAGCCGTCCATAAAAAGAAAGCTGTAAGAGCTGGAATGGATACCCTAGAAAAGCTTGAAGACCCTGCACTGCATGGCAGAAACAGGAGTATGATTACTATTGGCGGATAATTTTAGTGAATGGCATGGCCTAAATAAACTGATTCACCATATTCTCAAATAATTCCTGTTTACCGCTTTGCAGTTTCAGCTCGCCGGTTTCTTGCGCGATTTCATAAAGGTCTTTCAAACTGAGTTTTCCTGCTTCAAAATCTTTTCCTTTCCCTGTATCGAACGAACTGTAGCGTTCTGTTCTCAGCTTATTATAGGCAGAAGAAGTGATTATTTTATGGGCTGTGATTAACGCTCTTGCGAACGTATCTGCTCCACCGATGTGAGCATGAAAAAGATCTTCCATATCGGTTGAATTACGCCTTAACTTCGCGTCAAAATTAACGCCTCCTCCTTGCAATCCGCCAGCCTGAAGGAACACCAGCATCGCTTCTGTAGTTTCTTGGATGTTATTCGGAAATTGATCGGTATCCCAACCGTTCTGATAATCACCTCTATTTGCATCAATGCTTCCCAACATTCCAGCTTTGGCCGATACTGCTAATTCGTGCTGAAAAGTATGTTGCGCCAAAGTTGCGTGATTAACTTCTATATTCATCTTGAAATCGTCCTGCAAACCGTATTCTCGCAAAAAACCGATGGCGGTAGCCGCATCAAAATCGTATTGATGTTTCATAGGTTCCATGGGTTTGGGTTCGATGAAAAAAGTGCCTTTAAATCCTTGCGCTCTTGCGTAATCTCTCGCCATAGTTAGAAACTGCCCCATATGATCTAACTCTCTTCCCATATCGGTATTGAGCAGAGACATATACCCTTCTCGACCACCCCAAAACACATAGTTCTCACCATCCAAAGCAATGGTAGCGTCTAACGCTAATTTTATTTGTCCGCCCGCTCTTGCCAGCACATCGAAATTAGGGTTGGTGGCAGCGCCATTCATATAACGTGGATTGGAAAAGCAATTAGCCGTACCCCACAATAATTTGATTCCAGTAGCTGCCTTCTTTTCTTTTATATAATCTACGATAGCCGCTAGCCTTTTTTCCGATTCCGAAAAAGTAGGCGCTTCCTGCACGAGATCGAAATCGTGAAAACAGAAGTAATCGAATCCCATCTTAGAAATAAATTCGAATGCTGCATCTGCCTTGTCTTTTGCAGCTTGCATTGGGTCTGCCGCTTGATCCCATAGGAAATTCTGTGTTCCTGGTCCGAACGGGTCGGCTCCTTTTCCGCAGAACGTATGCCAATAAGCAATGGCAAACTTAAAATGTTCCCGCATTGTTTTTCCGGCAACTACTTGTTCGGGATTGTAATATTTGAACGCTAAGGGATTGTCACTTTCCTTCCCTTCGTATAAAATTTTATCGATGCCTTTAAAATAAGTCTGAGATGCCATGATTATGTTTTTCTAAGATTGATTTCTAATTGTTTTTTCCAACGTTGATATGCCTCCTCATACGCATTGGAGTTGGCCAAAGGAACATAGGTATGTACATGATCGTTTGAAGAGTTACTAGCTTCAAAATGATCAAAATCTGCGTCGGTTATTCCAGCAGCGCGAGCTGCACCTATGGCTCCTGTTGTGTGATACATTTCAATTTCTTGTCCGATTAACGTTGCAACCGTATCCGAGAAAATAGCCGATCGAAATAGATTATCATCACCTGCACGAATTACCTCAATGTGGGTATGATCCCTTTTTAGAAGTCTCATTCCGTAGACAAACGCAAAGGCAATTCCTTCCAGCGTAGCTCTATACAAGTGACCGTTTTGGTGCTGATTGAGATTGAGATGTGCTATTTGAGTTCCAATGGTGCGATTATCGAACATTCGTTCGGCTCCATTTCCAAAAGGAAGAACCACAAGACCGTTCGCACCTATAGCTACTTCAGCAGCCTTCTTATTCATATAATCATAAGAAGTGGCGGCGGTAGACTGTTTTAGCCATCGGTATTGAATTCCGGCGCCATTAATATTCAGTAATCGTCCTACTACTGGATGCTCTTCTGTATAGTTGACGTGGGCAAACTGATTCACCTTATGAATTTCATCAAATTTTAGACCGTTGGTCACCGCATAAATCACTCCAGAGGTTCCGCCCGTTACCGCAACTTGCCCAGGCTTGAGGACGTTAAGTGCCAAAGCGTTGTTGGGTTGATCTCCAGACCTGTATGTTATAGAAATTCCTTTGGGCAGTCCAGTTTCCTGAGATGCTTGGGCGTGTACTTTTCCTTGATCCTTAAAATTATCTACCAAATCTGGTGTAAGGTCGGGATCAATAGCGTAGTGATCTAATAACCGAGTAGCAACTCCTTCCTGCGCATAATCCCACAAAGTACCTTCCGAAAGTCCATTAGGGGTAGTAGTTATTTCACCAGTGAGTTTATAGGCAATATAATCGCCTGGTAGCATAAACTTATGAATACGCTCATACACGTCAGGCTCATGATCGCGAACCCATTTCAGCTTTGAGGCGGTAAAATTACCTGGTGCATTCAATAAATGAGTTGCGCAATACTCATGTCCCAATTGGGCGTACGCTTTCTTTCCAATCTCAACTGCCCTACTATCACACCAAATAATAGAAGGCCTTATTGAGTTCCCATCTTTATCGACCACAACTAAGCCATGCATTTGATACGAAATACCAATGGCTTGTATTTTTTCTGAAGCAATTTTGGTTTCCTTAATTATTCGCTGAATAGCTTTACAAACATAAGTCCACCAGAGATCGGGGTCTTGTTCTGCCCAGTCTTGCTCAGGGGCTTGGATCTTCATTTCGTTAGGAGGCTCGTGCAGGCTCCCAATGCATTTTCCAGTTACTGCTTCTACTAAGGCAACCTTTACCGAAGAACTCCCAATATCCAATCCTATATAATACAATGGCTCATTTTTTATCTTATGAATGTTAGCAAGCTTGGGTTCATTAAAGATAATTAGATAAATTGAATTTAGTTCAAAAACATGGATGAGATAACCGATCTAAGTGCGCAAAAAACCATCTTCAAACTCCGTAAACTCCTCAAAAACAGTAACACACATAGACTTCAAGCTACAGCAGTATTATATATTCCTATATTGATATCAAATTATATCTAAACATGCAGCGCTGTCGCTATTCTTCCTTGAAGTAAATCAGCATCTTGATTAACAATAATTATTGTACTTTTAATGCTAATCAGCGCTCCCCGATTGATTTTACTTATGTATTAAAGTAATACTAACTACTAATTCGGGGAATAATGCCACGAACTATCTATTCCATATTAATTGGGATAAACGACTATCCGCCGCACTATCAATTATTTGGATGTGTGAGCGATGTTCAGAAAGTGGAGCAATATCTTTTAGAGCTTGCTGAGACCACTGGACACATTATTGATACTCCTCTGCTCCTTTTGAATGAAAAAGCGACCAAAAGGGAAATTGTTGATTCTTTACAGAAAGCCCTTTTAAGACTTACTTCCGAGGATAGCCTATTTATATACTACAGTGGTCATGGCACTGAGGAAATAAGCCAGAACAGGTTTAAAGACGACCATAACGGACTCTTACAAAGTGTAGTTTGCTATCATACAACTGAAAAGAGCGAACCCTATTTGTTGGCAGACAAGGAACTTCGGTATCTGTTTAACTCGGCCAATGTTAAAGGACATGTAGTGGCGATTTTCGACTGTTGTCATTCTGGCGATATTACTCGTTCCGAATTATCTGAGAAACAAATGCGGAGAATGTCGGTTCAAAATGCGCAGCGGCCGTATGACGAATTTATCTTTGCCGAAGAAGTTGCGGAGCGCGAATTTCAGCATAAATCATTCAACGAACTATTTCCAGACGCCAATATAGTAAGCATATCGGCTTGCGACTCCAACCAAAGTGCTTGGGAAGATCTCCACGGGGGAGTTTTTACCAGAAACATGCTAGAAGTTTTGAAAACCAATAATGGCATGACCACTTACAACGAGTTGGTTACCGCCATTGAAGTAAGTATTCGACAACGTACGCAGGAAAAGCAGACTCCCACTATCGACGTGCTTGGAGATAGAACCTATCATCAACTTACTAGTTGGTTGGGGCTTCATGGAAACGAACTAAAGACTGGAAGTGCCTTCCTTAAATTCAATAAAAAAATAGGCTGGGTTTTGAGTAAGGGACAGTTGCACGGACTTGAAGCCGGCGATAAAATAGAAATCCGATTAGAAGATTTATCGCAACCTGAACTCACCATCGAAAAAGTAGAACTGAACAGTTGTACGGTAGAGGATCCTTCCATGGACGGTATTTTCTTGGACCCAAAGAACACTTATCCAGTGATACCTAAAATGTTTACTCAAAAACCTGTACTGGCCATCAATAATCTGGACGAAAACAAGGAAGTTGCAACCGCATTTGAAGAAGGTTTAAAAGGAATAGATGCTGTTATTTTTTCTGAAAGTTTACCGAAATGTGACTTTGAGCTAGTTCTCTTTAAAGGTACCGCATATTTCGCTGTTCCTAACCTAAGCTATCAGCCACTCAACAAAGTGTTCGACTTAAAAGATTTCTTGGAAAACCGGAATGAATTAAAGCAATACTTAGAAGTTAATTGCACTACTTTGAGCAATTGGTTTCACTTTGATCTACTTAATTTCAGTGATGGTTTTTCTGAAATTCCTATTGAAGTAGCAATTAAAAGTCCGGAAAACGAGCAATGGCAAGATGTTACCAATGGCACTATTTCACTTACTGCTGAAAAGCGTCATCCTGGAAAGAAGGTATTGTATCAAAGCTATTCGGTAAAAGTGACCAATACCACCGAAAAAGACCTCTACGTGACGGTTTTAGCTGTGGTGAGTTCGCTCTGTGAGATAAGCGCTTATCCATTTGAGAATCGCACCATTTTACTTACACCAGATGCTTCCAAAGAGTTTGAAAACGCTTTGTTTTTTGATCACTATCAAGAAATTTATAACTGGGAGTTTACCACGGTTAATTTTAAATTTATTGTAAACAACCATTCCAACATATCCACCGCAATCGCGGGCATAGTCCAGCGTGGCTTTGAGGAGCCGTTAACACATCTGGGGAGTTTGATGGGAGCAAGAGGTCTTAGTGACTTTGAACCACAAGAAAAAAATGCCGTGTATGGTTCAAAAGTAATTTTGAAAAATCCACTAGTAAATAAAATAACTGGAGAATTACCCCTTAACTGGGATTGGTATAAAAACGAGGAATACGTATTTTCATTGCTGAAAAGGCTTTATCCTTCTTCGGAAATGAAACGAATGGAGTACGTTTCGGCTGCTCAAAACAACCATCAATAATTATGAGGATTTGTAAGAACAAAATAACCCAAGAACTCCGCGATCTTTTCGGTGCCAATCCGTTACGGGTACCTAACGATCTTTATCAGCCACTTTTAATGCTTGAGATTGTTGATGGCAGTCCCAAGCCACTCGGACTCTTTCCCGAGCTCATTAAAGGAGACTTCAGGTACGATCTTGAGGTAAAAACTGCCACATTAGCGGAGATTTCTGAAAAGAAAACCAGGAAGGTGAAGCTTAATTTTGGAATGGAGTTGCTGGGAAATTTTTTCAAAGCCTTCGGCGTAGATCCTGTAGGATTGGAAGTAGGACTGTCTAATACCAAGAGTTTTTCATTTACATTCTCGAATGTAGAGAGAAGGTATTTTTCGCCGCTTGCCTTGGGGAAGATCCTTTCAGAAAACGAAATAGTAGCCGATACCGATAATTTTGTAATCCGTAAAATTATTGAAGACCGGAAATTGAAGCTAGCGCTCGTTACAGACAGCATTGTATCTAATAACTTTTCGATCACCACTTATGACGAACAAGATAATTCGGCCAAAATAAATCTTCCAACTATTAAGGAATACCTCACCAATGTAAATGCAGGAATAGAAGCGAGCAGTCAAGCAGAAAATACGGTTAGTTTTAAATACGATACGCCACTCACCTTCGCCTTTTCCTGTATGGAGATCGAAATAGATATAGCGACCGGAAAGATTACCAGGGGAGATTGGTTAGAAGCACTAAAATCGAGAGATTTAGCAAAACCTATTGAAGCGCTAACCGAAGAAGAAAAGGATTTAAACTCCAAACTTCTTTTTGACGATAACGAATATAATCCACTTTTAATAGAATAAGTATGTCCATCGTAGTTTTAGGAATATTTGATAATGATGCAGAACGGAGCCTCCCTAATTTAAAACGGGAAGAGGAAGAAATCGATCTAATTCTTACACCGTTAAAGTCTACAAAAAACATGATTTATTATACCCATCACAATCTGGGTATGGAAGGTATGATACGGCAGATTCGTTTTTATCGCGAAGTAATAAATTGGTTTCATTTTAGTGGTCATCACGACAAGGACAAAGGAATTAAACTAGCCGATGGCAATCTAGAAAGTTTGGCGATCAATTTGAGTCAGTGTCCCAATTTACAAGGAGTCTTTATTAATGGTTGTTCTTCCAAAGAGACCATTCTTAAACTTCAAGAGCACGTGCCAGTATGCATTGGAACTTCTAAACCAGTGTACGACGGTGTTGCCACTAAGTTTTCCACCTTATTTTATGAAGAACTCAACTCCATTGACAAGTGGAATAGTTTTGACGCCATACACAGTGCTTTTGAAATCGTGAAAGCGAGTACCAAGGATTTAATTACCGCAGGAAAAATAGAAGACACCACTCGTGGAGCTGGAAGTCTTGACGATTTTGAAGAAGAGTTCTACATTATCACCGAGGCCAATGATGACGCAAAGAATAAATTTAATGGAAAGGGACTTTCTCATAATGTAAACTTCGAGAAGAATAACTTTCTGAAAAAACTATTGTCTAAATTAAGCGAGGACGAGGATGGCAGTAATTACCATGAAAAGATGCCTTATGTTCTGGGGAAATATATACAGGCATTTAATATCGAAGGAAGTGCAGGCGTAACACCCAAATACCGAGAATACGGATTGGAGCGACATAACTTAATCAAAGAGTTTTTCTACAGTTATTTAGACCTCTGTAGGTTTTCGATCCTGTCCATTTTGTGGGAAGAGATTTTAACTGCAGAAGTGGATTGCTCTAAGTATGCGATTAAAAACTTATTTAAAGAAGTAACGACCTATAGAGCCCAAGAAATTGACACCCTGTCTAAGCTTTGCGGTCTCATTATAGGAAATTTTGGTGTCAAAACGGAGCGACAGTTTGTTGATGAGATCATGCCTTCTTTTGAGCTCTTTTACGACGGAGTAAATTTTTACAGAGAACATCTTTACGAAGGAGACTTGGATAAAATTCATTGGAACTCAGAATTATTACTACACCGCGTTATAACAAGCTGTAAATCCTTAAATCCATATAAAATTCAATCTGTTCACTCGAGGTTCTATGTAAAGGAACGGAATGAGAAACAACATAAATTTAAAGTTGAATTTATTAGATCATCTCGCAGAAAGGAGATCTCCATTGAAGAGGAAAACAGTATAAAATTTGTGAATATACACTCGGTTTATTTATTCCAAAAGAGTGGAGATATGAATGTGGTAATTGACCTCAGTCCTTTTTTCCTAGACAAGAACTCTCACGATCCGGGAGCTAAAAAAATGGGGCTCATTGTATTAAATCGGTACCATGAAGAGGATGAACTTTTTACCTATAGAGACATCTACGATCCTTTGGTGGTAAAACCAAGGCCCAAGATAGATCTTACCTCCTACGGGTTTAGCTATGAAGAAGAATCTGAGCGAGGAGAAGAGTACACTCAGGAACTGAGCAAATTTCAGAATGTTTTCAATCAACTTAATGGATTCATTAATTCGCTGTCAAATTAAACAAAATGAAAAACGACACTAAACATCAATTAAAGTCTCCGCTCCGTTTTTTGAATTCCTATAGAGAAGAAGATTTTCATTTATTCTATGGAAGAAATAGAGAGGTGAATCGGATTTTCACCTTGTTTGAAAAAACCAATCTAGTGGTTGTATATGGTCCGTCTGGATCTGGGAAAAGTAGTGTTGCCCTGTGCGGCTTAACCAATCGTCATTACAATTGGAAACCGATATTAATTAGAAAGAACGACAACATTATTGATTCGTTCTTTGAAGAAATCGAGGTTTTGTTCGACCGAAAAGATTGTCTGCGGCTAAAAGGGTTATTTCTTAAAATTTCAGAAATAATTACTAGCACTAAAAACAACCGATTTAAAAAGCAAACCGCAAAGGCAAAGGCCGAAGCAGCTGCCCACCGAACGGAGTTAAATGAAACGATCGAAATACTATTTCAAGACCTGAAATATATACCCTTTTTCATTTTTGATCAGTTCGAAGAGTTATTTATACAAGGTACAAAGGAAGAGGTAGAGCAATTTAGTATCCTTCTATCGCTTATCACCAGCAAGGTTTTACTCTCTAATGTGGTACTTTGTATACAAACCGAGTTTTTCGCGCACTTATTAGAATTAGAAGGTCATAATAAAAACATTTTAGACTATAAATGTCATGTAGACGATCCTTCCAAAGATGATGTTGCAGAAATTATCCGGAAAACTTTTGAGAGTTTTGATATTAATCAGAATACGGTCGACAGCAGGAATAATAATGGTGAACCCCTGCCAGAAGAAATCAAGGAAAAGCGTATCAATCTTATTATCAAAAAGCTCGGTAAAAATGATGACACCAATAAAGTACACCTGCCATTCCTCCAAATCTATTTAAACAAATTATACATAGACGATTTCATTAAAACGTATCCAAACGAAAAGGAGCTGCTCTTAAACCCTTCTCAAATAAATTTTGAGGAAAAGCCCTTAGAGTTTACTGAAAGTGAAATAAAAAGTCATGGCGATATCATCGATATTTTGGTCAATTATTTAAACGACGTAAATACGGCTCTTATCACCAACACCAAGAACAAAATACAAGGAGAAAAGCACAGGCACACGGTGATCAAATTATTAAAACACTTTGTCACTGAAAAAAATACCAAAAAAGCTATTGAAGTGGAGAGTATCGACAGTACTCAAAGCAATTATCTCTACATTAAGGAGCCTAAAATTAAAAACGCAATAATTCAAGACATCTGGTTCGATTCCAATATCAACACGGATGATTCTTTGGTTGAAATGATCGATGAATTGATCAATGCTAGAATACTCAAGGAGAATGGAAATTTCATCGAATTATCACATAATCTTTTAGCTAGGGTCATCACTAAAATTCCTGTCGACAAGGATATACTAGATAATTATAAATATCAATTTAATACCGCTTTTGCAACCTATCAGGAAGAGAAAAGAGATTTTGAAAAAAAGAAAAAGAAATATAAAAAATCGCAACTCACCTTACTAAATCCAACTTGGGTTAAGCGAATTGGCAGGGATATCAATTATATCATACCCATAGACGAAAAAGATAGCGAGCGACGAGAATTTTGGAAGAAAAGTGAGTTTGAAGTACATAAAAAGCGATTAATGCTTGTTGCTATTCTTATTGGCTCACTGCTTCTTTTTATTACTTCGGCGATCTTTTGGGGAATAAGTGTGCGCGCAAAAAAGGAATTAACGATCACCAACCGTAACCTCGAGGAAAAAGAGAAACAACAGCAATTAATAAATAAAGTTGGAAACGTTCTTGTGGAAAGTAGAATCGACAGAACTTCCGCCTATAAAATTCTCAATGGAATTGAAGCCGAAATAAAAGATCAATCTTGGCCGCTAAGTGAGTTTTCTATTTTCAACAATACGAAAAACGATTTCATTGCCGATTTCATTGAAAAACCACTCTATCTTAAAAAAATAACGGTTGGTAAATCCCTTAGAAACAGGCATATTTTATCTACCAAAAGTCGTCCCTATCCAGGAGATGATTCCAAGCTTATTTTATTTGCTGAGACCAATCAGTTTCTGTATTCGGCGGTATATGATCTCACGAGTAAAGAACAAGGAGCGATTAAATGGAAACAAATTAAAAAGCCTGAAGCTACTGGCTTTGCCCCTATCAAATTTTCATATAAGCCGTATAAACTAAATAATGAAATACGAGTTTTGTATTCAAATGTCAACGGGACTTTTGACAGTGATTTTCAGTTTACTAAGTCGGACACCATTAGTGAAAGTGATGACATGAAGGAGCTTTTGGCGATTGAGCATATGTCTGGACGCGTTTTTATAGCCTTACACAAGAACAAAAAACGACTTATAAAAATTGATCTTAACAAGAGTAAATCAAAGCAAGTTAAGAGAATCTACATTCCCGAGTATGCCCTTGAAATAGATGATGCCGTGCCTACTCCCCGTAATCTAAATAAGGCAAGTCTTGGGTTTCTAAAGAAGTCTTCAGATAACACCATTTGTTATCTAGCCACTTTTGAAAAAACGCCATATATTTTTAAGTATGATGTAGATAGAAATAAAATTGTTGACCATTTTGGTTTAAAAGACCTGGATGAAAATCTAGATGTAAATGACGTTAGAAGTCTACAAATAGATAGCGATGAAAAAATGGTGCTTATTGCAGATTCCAATGTGATTTATAATTTAGATTTAGGCAAATTTGATAATACTCGTTCTCCAGATGTTCCTAAAACAAATGCCAACCATCGCGGAAGTATTAAATCTATAAGTAATTATGGTCAATACACACTTATAGGTACTGAAAACAAAACTGCTAGTGTTTATTATGACCAAAGTTACAGCATGAAAGGAGAGGAAATAATCTCTCAAGTTTTGATTGGTCATACAGATGCTATCCTTAATGTATCCTTTAGAAAAGTAGGTGGTAAACTATATGCAATTACCTCGGGTCAAGACGGAACTATAAACATATGGGACTTATCGCCTATGGAAATTAAATCGGCCAGAATGGTACAAGCCAGATCCCCAATTAATCTTGTTAGTCACAGAGATTCTTTGTTTGCAGCTTTTGTTTTAAGAAGGTATTATTTGAGGAAAGACAGTGGATACTTAATGCGCTATAACAGTTCTTTGGAAAGCGACGAAGAGGATGAAAGTCCAAAATTGAAGATCAAAAATGCGAGAGGAACTAGTATTACAGCGGTGGGATTTCACGGAAATAAAATGATCGCAGGACTTAATAGCGGAAGGATAAAATACGCAGATAGTGAGGAGGATATTTTTAAGAGAGGGCCAGAATATGGTATAAGGGACTTGAAGGTTAAAGAAAACCGCATGGCGTTCTCTACGAAGGCTGGAATCTTTTTCTTAAACCTAGATAACCCGAATAACAGCTTAAAAGAGAAATTGCCGGACGTTTTCTTCAATTCTGTCGATCTACATCCTCATAGCAATATTATTATCGCTACTTCAGATGATGGAAATATCTATCAATGGGATGTAGACAATGATCAACTTGAGATTTACGACTATCATAAAGGATATGTTCGTGATGCCTGTTTTTCAGATGACGGGAGATATATGGTTTCGGCATCTTGGGATAATACAGCCGTGTTATGGAAGAAAGTAAAACATGTATCCGATTCTTCTTCCAATGCAAATCCTACATCTGTAAAATATGAAAAAACAGGTAGATCTATTAAACACTCCAGCGATGTTGAAGGCGTTGCAATAAGCAAAGATGGTATAATAGCTACCGCCAGCAGTGATCAAACGGTACTATTGCATAAAATTGTTGAAGGAAAAGAGACTACGCTCGTAAAATTGCCTAGTTTAATTCGACATAATTTTGGATTAAGATCGGTTGTTTTCGATGCAACTGGAAATTTTATTTACACAGTGGACGCAATGGGACATATCAAAAAATGGGACTATCACAACTTTGAAGGAGACATTAAAAAACGAATTTCTCACTAAGTAAATTTTATGATCCTTTTAGGCACTCCAAGCACCAACCGATGAGGCGACTTGGTTATAATGAAACAATAGACTTTTATAAAAGCGTGTTTGCTTCTCTCCTACTTCTAAACAGTCTAGTAACGTGGTTTCGAGATTGGTGTAGGCAATTTGTAAAGTAGTTGTTTCATTAGTAACGTACATGGGTCGTTCATCCTCATTTTTTGTCGTGGGAATTACCAAAGTTATGTTTTGGGATTTATAATCTATCATTACTTCAACGGCTCCAAAGAAAAATTTTAGCAACGATTTTTGGAAGCTGTAGTATTGAGAATGAACATTGGGCGAAACAGAACAACTACTTCTAATAAGTGCCGACATTTCCTGCTGTAAAATTTGATGGTTTGTTTGCATAACAGACGTCTTTTAAATGAAGATAGCACCTATTAGCCAAAGAAAATATATGAAAAATTGAGTTTAGCGGTATTTTAACTATATATAAATCAATGTGTTAAAAAATTTAGTAGGAATATCACGAAAAAAAAAGAATAATGAAGTTGTGAGAATACAGTTTCGGAAATGGATCCAATTTTAAAGTAAAAAGCCACTTGCTTGAGGCAAATGGCTTTCGAATATTTAATAATTTGAACAGGTTATGGTTGGTTAACCATTTCAAGCCCTTCATCTTTCCATGAAGTTACTCCACCTTGAAGGTCGTATACTTTTGTGAATCCCATTTCTTTTAAAATGACAGCAGCTTTGGCACTCCTTCCGCCTTTCTTACAGTACACGTATACTGGCTTTTCTTTATCCAAAGAAGCTACTTTTTCTTTAAAGTCGGTGCTTGTAACACAAATATTCTGAGCATTTTTTAGATGACTCACTGCGTACTCTTCGGTGGTTCTTACGTCAACCAATTGTAATGCGCTTTCACCATAAACAGCCTCATAGACCTGCACTGGAGAAACCATTTGTATCTCACTAGTCTTATTATCTTGGCACGACTGAAGGATTGTAAATAGGCCAAGAGCCAAAATTAAAAGTAACTTTTTCATAATTATATTCTTTAAGCAGTTGTCTCCCCTTGCCATTCCATCATACCACCCATTAAATTATAGGTGTTTGGGAATCCAATAGAGTTTAGAATCATGCATGCTTGCGCACTTCTACCACCAGATCTACAATAGACATAATAGTTTTTGGTAGCGTCGAGCGTTTTGGCCTTTTCCATAAAGCCTGCCGCATTCTGAATATCGATGTGGAGTGCCTTTGGTATCATACCTTCTGCCACTTCCATATCGGTTCTCACGTCAACGATCACGGCATCCTTATCGTTGGATAATTGCTCGCTCCATTGGCTCTGAGTTAAGTCTTTCATAATGTTAATTTTTCCTTAAAATTACAAATTCTATACACAATAGACGTAAAAAATCCTGAAATGTTACAGAAACACTTCAGGATTTTTCAATTGATTTATATTTTATGTGCTTTACACTTTCACAGAACAACCAATTGCCTTGGTCTCTTTTACTGAAACTTCCTTTCCTTGGAGTAATTCGTTAACAGCGTTTGCCAAGAATCGATCTTTAACAGCAGCTCCATTCCGAACATTATCGTCAATAGCTCCAATGTACTTCACTACATTTTTTCCTCCTTCTTTTTGTAACAAGTACACGTGTGGTGTTTTTGTCGCTCCATACTCCTTATATACGCTTTTTGATTCGTCGTATAAGTAAGGGAATGTAAATCCTTTTTCTTTTGCCTTCTGTTGCATGAGTTCAAAAGTATCGTCTGGTTGTACTTCGGGATTGTTTGGATTAATGGCGATTACCGGATAGCCTTTGGATTTAAATTCTTTGTCGAGGGCAATAATTCGGTCTTCGCTTGCAACTGCATACGGACAGGTATTGCAAGTAAAAATTACAATAAAGCCTTTTGCATTTGGATAGTCGGAATAGCTTACCATCTTTCCATTCACATTCATTAAATTAATATTGGCTGCAACGTCTCCAATTCCATAACCTGCAGGAATCGTACTAAAGTTGTTGGAAGAAGTAAATGCACTAAATCCAAGAACAACCACCAGTAAAGCAGCAATTTCGAGTGTTATTAGTTTTTTAAGTTTCATAATAATAGAATTTATAAAATCGTTTTTATTTGTTTCTCTAATTGTTCCAAGGTCATTGTTCCTTCATGAAAGGCCGCTTTTCCGTTCTTCACGACCACCGTAGCAGGAATCGCTCCACTCCATTGATCACTAGTCTTGGGAATCCAGCTATTGGCATCTGGATCGTCCAAGAGTACCACTTTTGACCGTATTTTCTTTCGATCTATAAATGGGATCACAAGCGATTTGAGCTTCTCGGGAAAATCTAAGCTCACTAGTATAACTTTTAGCTTTTCATCTTTATAACTAGAATTTACGGTTTCGAAAGCGGGCATTTCTTCGACACATGGCTTACACCAAGTAGCCCAAAAGTTAACTACGTAGGTAGTATCGTTATTATTCTTTAAGTAGCGTTCTTCTAGTTGTTCGAAATTATACAGCGGCACAGCAGAAGAGTTCAAAACTCCGTTCCCCGCAGTTTCAGTTCCTTTTTCCAAATCGGATTGCGCTGTAGGGTTTTCCAAAATTTGTACTTCAGCATTGGAATCTTCCTTTTTTCCATCTGCACAAGCAACTAAGCATATCAAACAAATAACAAGAGTTAAGTATTTCATGTTATAAATGTATGAAACCCGCTCTGTACTTGTTAGTTAATTAACAAACCATTGACAATTAGACGTTCCTCTCCTATCAGTTAAATTTATAAAATAGTGTTAAAAATAGTTCAGCACAAAAAAATAAATATACATTTGTATATACAAATATTGTATTTACAATTATGAAGATTGAAGAAGCCATCAAATCCACTAAAGAAATAGAGCTACCTAGCAAGTTGCTCATTAATTTAATGTATACCTCCCGTTATGTGGAGTATACTGTTAATCATTTCAAAGAGGCGGGAATAACTTCTCAACAATACAATGTTTTACGAATACTGAGAGGGCAGCGTGGAAATCCAGCAAATATGTCTACCCTTCAAGAACGCATGATCGACAAGAACAGTAACACTACTCGTCTAGTTGACAAGCTCATTTCCAAAGAACTGGTAAAGCGACAGGTATGCGCTCAAAATAGAAGAAAGATTGAAATTTTTATAACCAAAACTGGCCTCTCGTTGTTAGAACAATTGGACCCAATAATAAAGGAACACAATCAAAGAATTACAAAAAATTTAAATAAAAGCGAGCTAGAAAACTTGTCGGATCTACTCGATAAACTTAGAAACGACTAAAATTTAAAACCTAAATAAACACTCAATAATTAAACTTTATGAAAACTATAAGCAAATTAACCCTCGTAATTGTTTTGGCAATATCAATGACCGCCTTTACAAACCCTATCAAGAAAAAAGTAGATATTAAGGAAAGTTCGATCGAATGGACCGGGAAAAAAGTGCTCGGATCGCACAATGGAACCATTCAACTACAAGAGGGATATCTTGAGATGGAAGGTAATATTCTGGTTGGAGGAATGTTCGTAATAGACATGACTTCCATCACAGTTACAGATCTAGAAGCAGGAAAAGGAAAAGAAAAATTGGAAGGACACTTAAAGAGTGACGATTTCTTCGGAATTAAAAATCACCCAACCGCTAGTTTTGAAATCGACAAAGTCGCAAAAATGGACGGCGGATTTAAAGTAGGAGGAACTATTACCATTAAAGGAACATCCAAGCCCATCAGCTTTGATCTTAAGATGGACGACAACACGGCTATAGCCAACCTAAAAATAGATCGCACAAAGTTCGACGTAAAATACGGGAGCGGTAGCATCTACGATAATCTTGGAGACAAAGCCATCAACGATATCTTCGAATTGGACATAACTCTAAAATTTTAAGAAGCTTCCTTTGTTCTTTTAAGTTGAATTTCTATCTTTGACTCAACAAATGAAATTGAACAAACAACATACGTGGTGGTGGAATAATTTGCGAACGTTTTCGTGAAATAGACCACTATTGTATGTACCATATACAAAGCCTGTCTTTCACGACAGGCTTTTTCTTTTTGGCTTTTTTTAGGTCAGAAATGACGTAAAGAGTCAAAAAATGCTCACGCTTTAACATAAAGCTACGCGCTAATTAAGACATAAATATGAGTTATAAATTAAACACCTATTCTAAGAAGTTACTAGCAGATACGCTTACTCCTGTATCGGTTTATCTTCGATTAAGAGATAAATTTCCAAACAGTCTCTTATTGGAGAGTAGTGATTATCGCGCCAACGATAATACCTTTAGCTATATCTGTTGTAATCCGATCGCCAGTTTCAAAATCGAAAATGAGGTGATCACGAAGAATTTTCCAGATGGCAAAGAAGAAGTCTTTCCAATATCTGCTACTTCTAAAGAACAAAAACAAAGCATAGCAGAACAATTACACCATTTTTCACAGCTTTTCTCTTCTGAAGACAACTCCTTCAAATTTATAAATAATGGCCTGTTCGGTTATATGACCTACGATTCAGTTCGCTATTTTGAAGATATCGACATCGCTAAGAAAAAAGGAGATCTGGAGATTCCAGACATGTACTATGCGGTTTATCAGAATATCATCGCTATTAATCATTTCAATAATGAGGCTTATATTTTTGCTCATTGTTTTGATTCCGAAAACAATATTCCGCAGATCGAACAACTGCTAAAATCAAAAAACTTTGCGGAATATCCTTTTAACCGAGAAGGAGCTCCAACTACCAATCTAGAAGACTCCGACTTCAAAAAATTAGCGAAGAAGTGTAAAGAGCATTGTGCTCGTGGAGATGTATTTCAGATTGTCCCGAGCAAACGATTCTCCCAACAATTTACAGGAGATGAATTCAACGTGTATCGAGCACTTCGCAGTGTAAACCCTTCTCCTTATTTATTCTATTTCGATTATGGAAGCTTTAAGATTTTCGGGAGTTCTCCAGAAGCACAACTCATTGTAAATAAAGGTCAGGCCGAAATTCACCCCATCGCGGGCACCTTTAAACGCACGGGTAACGATGAACAGGATGCTATTTTGGCAAGGCAACTTTCAGAAGATGAAAAAGAAAATAGTGAACATGTAATGCTGGTCGATCTCGCGCGAAATGATCTGAGCAGACACGGGAGCAATGTAAAAGTAGAAACCTATAGAGAAGTGCAATTCTTTTCGCACGTTATTCACTTGGTAAGTAAGGTAACGGCGACCAAAAACCCAGAAACTACCACCATGCAAGTAGTGGCAGACACCTTTCCCGCCGGAACACTGAGCGGAGCACCTAAACATAGAGCTATGCAGCTGCTCGAAGAATATGAAAACGTAAACCGTGATTTCTACGGAGGGGCTATCGGATTTATGGATTTCTCTGGAAATTTTAACCATGCCATTATCATTCGCTCTTTTGTAAGCAAGAACCATACACTCCATTATCAAGCGGGTGCCGGTATTGTTTCTGAAAGTGACGAAGAAAAAGAATTACAAGAAGTATACAACAAATTAGGCGCACTCACCAAAGCTCTTGAGCTGGCCGAGAATATATAACGATCTCACAAGAGAAACCGAATTATGAAAATATTAGTAATAGATAACTACGATAGCTTTGTGTACAACCTAGTGCATTACCTAGAAGAACTAAACTGCGAGGTTACCGTAAAACGAAATGATCAATTTTATCTGGAAGAAGTAGCAAACTACGACAAGATTTTGTTGTCCCCAGGACCAGGAATTCCAGATGAAGCAGGTTTACTGAAAGAGGTGATCAAAACATATGCAGGAAAAAAACCAATCCTTGGGGTTTGTCTAGGACAGCAAGCAATTGGAGAAGTTTTTGGAGGAAGTCTAATTAATCTACGTGAAGTATTTCACGGAGTGGCTACCAAAGCTAACATCCTAGTAGACGATGAACCGTTGTTTAACGGACTAGGAAACGAGATTGAAATTGGCAGGTATCATTCGTGGGTAGTTAACAGCGACGATTTCCCAGATGCCCTAGAAGTAACTTCTCTAGATGAAAACGGGCAAATTATGTCCTTAAGACATCGCGATTACGACATTAGAGGCGTACAATTTCACCCAGAAAGCGTGCTTACCCCAAAAGGAAAGGAAATGATAAAGAACTGGATTGAGATTTAAATTATAATTGGTACAAGCAAAATTAGATCTACCAAAAGAAACACAACATGAAGAATACACTTAACAGGTTAATCAATCACGAACAACTCACCAAAGAAGAGGCGAGAGATGTGTTGGTATCTATTAGTCAAGGCTCTTTTAATCAAAGTCAGATAGCTGCCTTTATGACCGTCTACATGATGCGAAGTATTGGAATAGAAGAATTGGAAGGTTTTCGAGATGCACTTTTAGAGCTCTGCGTTCCTTTGGATGTTTCTGGCTACAACACTATCGACCTATGCGGAACAGGCGGTGATGGCAAAAACACCTTCAACATTTCTACTTTGGCTTCCTTCGTTACAGCTGGAGCAGGTGTTTTGGTAACCAAACATGGAAATTACGGCGTTTCTTCTATTAGCGGAAGTAGCAATGTAATGGAGCAATTGGGCATCAAATTTAGTAGTGACAGTGATTACTTGCGCCGTTGCTTGGACGAAGCGGGCATCTGTATTTTGCACGCTCCCCTCTTCCACCCTGCCATGAAGAATGTGGCTCCAATTAGGCGAGAACTGGGAGTAAAAACCTTCTTCAATATGCTAGGTCCTATGGTAAATCCAGCTTTTCCAAAAAATCAATTGGTGGGTGTTTTTAACCTAGAACTGGCAAGAATGTACGGATATCTTTATCAAAAAGGCACTAAGAACTTTGCTATTTTACACGCCATGGATGGATATGATGAAGTTGCCCTTACTGGACCGGTAAAAATGATCTCCAATGCTTCGGAAAAGGTCTTATTACCATCACATTTCGGTGTAAAACAAATTCAGCAAAGCGATATCTATGGTGGCGAAACAGTAGAAGCTTCTGCCAAAATTTTTAGCGAAATTCTCTCCGGGAATGGAACTGAGCAACAAAATAATGTGGTTTGCGCAAATGCAGCACTAGCCATTGCCACCGTAAACCAATGCAGTATTACCGAAGGATTTGAAAAAGCAAAGGAATCGTTGAGCTCTGGTAAAGCAAATGAAGTTTTGAAAAAGCTACAAGCGCTAAGTAGGAATTAGTATCGAGTATTGAAAATTGAACAATAAATGACCATACTAGAAAAAATAACGAATTACAAAAAACAAGAAATAGCAGCCCGAAAGGAAGTGTTTCCTATTTCCGTTTTGGAGCAATCGACCCTTTTCGATCGAGACTGTTATTCGATGTCTGAAGCTATCCGAAATTCTAAGTCGGGTATTATTGCTGAACACAAGAGACGTTCCCCTAGCAAATCCGTTATCAATGAAAACGTACTTTTGCCAGATGTGGTAAAGGGATACGAAGCTGCCGGAGTGAGCGCTATATCTGTTTTAACCGATACCAAGTTCTTTGGTGGCTCTCTAGACGATTTGTTATTGGCGCGACACAATGTAAACATTCCTTTATTACGAAAAGAATTTGTAATAGAACCTTATCAAATTTACGAGGCCAAGGCCTACGGAGCGGATGCTATTTTATTAATCGCTGCCTGTCTAGAAGAAGAGCAGCTACAACAGTTTTCAAGCCTCGCAAAAGAATTGGGAATGGATGTACTATTAGAAGTTCACAACGAAGAGGAGTTGAAAAAATCCCTACACCCCACTGTCGATTTATTGGGAGTAAACAACCGAAACCTAAAGACTTTTGAGGTTTCACTCAACATAAGTAAAGAACTGTCAAGTCTTATCCCGAATGAATTTGTAAAAGTTTCTGAAAGCGGAATAAGCAATGTGGAAGCCATTAAAGAATTGAGACCCTTTGGATATCAAGGTTTTTTAATAGGTGAGAATTTCATGAAGACCAACCATCCAGGCGAAAGCGCACAACAATTTATTGCACAACTCTAATGAAGCCCCAACTCAAAATATGCGGAATGAAACTCAATACAGCCGAAGTTGCAAAGCTTCAGCCAGACTATTTGGGCTTTATCTTTTATGAGGGAAGCAAACGTAACTTCGAAGGAACCATTTCCGAAGTGCCAAAAAAGATCAAGAGAGTAGGTGTATTCGTAAATGCTAGTGTAGAGACCATTTCAGAAAAAATGAAAACACATCAACTCGATGTGGTTCAGTTGCATGGAGACGAAACACCACAATTTTGCGAACAATTGTATGCTAGCTTCCCTCAGGAACTAGAGGTAGAAAAATCTATTGAAATCTGGAAGGTATTCGGGATAAAAGATACGTTCGACTTTAATGTACTTCAGCCATACGAAACCGTAGTAGACAAATTTCTGTTCGATACCAAAGGCAAAGAAAAGGGAGGCAATGGCTACACCTTCGACTGGACTGTTTTAAATGATTACAGTTCTACCAAGCCCTTCATTTTAAGTGGCGGAATTGGTTTGGACGAAGTGGAGCATTTAAAAGCTATCTTAAAAACCGGGTTACCCATTCACGCCATTGACGTAAACAGCAAATTTGAACACCAACCCGGACTAAAAAACATTGACGATCTTAAAAAATTACAACATGACTTATAATGTAGACGAAAAAGGATACTACGGAGAATATGGAGGAGCCTATATCCCCGAAATGCTCTATCCAAATGTGGAAGAATTGAGACAGCAATACATTGCAATTACTTCGGAAAAAGAGTTCCAAGAAGAATTTCAGGAATTGCTTAGAGAATATGTTGGACGCCCAACCCCACTCTATTTTGCCAAGCGATTTTCAGAAAAATACGGCACCAAAATATACCTTAAACGGGAAGATCTTTGTCATACAGGTGCGCACAAAGTAAACAATACCATTGGTCAGATCCTCTTAGCGAAACGCTTAGGAAAACACCGTATTATTGCAGAAACAGGCGCTGGACAGCACGGGGTTGCCACTGCCACAGTTTGTGCTTTAATGGGCTTGGAATGCATTGTGTACATGGGCGAGATCGATATTAAAAGACAAGCTCCCAATGTAGCCCGAATGAAAATGCTAGGCGCCACCGTAGTGCCAGCAACTAGTGGAAGTAAAACCCTCAAAGATGCCACCAATGAGGCCATTAGGGATTGGATCAACAATCCAATAGATACTCATTATATTATTGGTAGCGTAGTAGGACCTCACCCCTATCCTGACATGGTTGCGAGGTTTCAGAGTGTGATCTCAGAAGAAATTAAAAATCAGTTACAAGAAAAGGAAGGTCGTTCGTCTCCAGATTATGTAGTAGCCTGTGTGGGAGGAGGAAGTAATGCTGCCGGAGCCTATTACCATTACCTGGATAATCCTGATGTTGGAATTATCGCAGTAGAAGCAGCGGGAAAAGGAGTCGATAGTGGAGAAAGCGCGGCGACCTCGGTGCTCGGGAAGATGGGAATTATACACGGAAGTAAAACCTTGCTTATGCAAACAAACGACGGACAAATTACAGAGCCCTACTCGATTTCTGCCGGACTTGATTATCCAGGTGTTGGACCTATGCATGCGCACCTATACACTAGCGGTCGCGGAGAGTTTATATCGGTTACCGACGATGATGCGATGGAGGCCGGACTGGAACTAAGTAAACTAGAAGGCATTATACCCGCCATTGAAACCAGCCATGCGCTCGCTATTTTTAAAGAGCGAAAGTTCAAGAAAGACGATGTTGTTGTTATCAACCTAAGTGGGCGTGGCGACAAGGACTTAAATACGTATATCGAATATTTTAATTTATAATTGGGCGTCCCCTCTGTCGCTTTTCGAAACTCAAAGCTATGGAGGGCCGGGCTTTCGGCTATATCTCTCCATATCCGCCACGAGCGGAGAAGGAGAGGATGCCGCCTCTATCCCTAACGCAAAAAGGAACACATGAATAGAATTAATCAAAAATTACAGGAAAACAAAAAACTGTTATCGATCTACTTTACAGCTGGATATCCACAACTAAATGATACCGTAACGATTATTGAACAGCTCGAAAAAGAAGGAGTGGATATGATCGAAATAGGTTTACCCTTTAGTGATCCCCTTGCAGATGGACCTACCATACAGGCAAGCTCCACACAAGCACTGCATAATGGGATGACGACGCAACTGCTATTCGACCAATTAAAGGATATTAGAGAAACTGTTTCCATTCCCTTAATAGCTATGGGGTATTTTAATCCGATGCTACAATATGGAGTGGAAGATTTTTGCGCAAAATGTGAAGAAATAGGAATTGACGGACTCATCCTACCAGATCTTCCATTGGCAGAGTATAAAGAACACTATCAAGCCACCTTTGAGAAGTACGGACTAATAAACGTCTTCCTCATCACTCCACAAACGTCCAAGGAGCGCGTAAGAGAAATCGACGAAGCTAGTAACGGATTTATATATATGGTGAGCAGTGCGAGCACCACAGGAGCTAAAACTGGCTTTGGAAACGAACAAACAGACTATTTTAATAGAATTGCATCTTTAAAACTAGAAAGCCCTCAAATTGTAGGGTTTGGAATTAGCAATACAGAGACTTTTAAAGCAGCGACAAAAACAACCAATGGCGCAATTATCGGAAGTGCATTTATTAAAACACTTACAGAAAAAGGAACAGAGGGTATTTCTGAATTCATTCAAGGGATTAAAAGGCACTAGATTTGAAATGTGAGATCTGAGACATGAGGTTTGTTGATTGGCTTATGCGTTGATTGGTTTTTCAATCAAAACTGAAGACCAATCACTAAAATTGAAAAATACACGATGTACGATAGACGATGTTCAAAAGATTTTTCAAAACTTGATTTCCAACTGAACACCCAATTCTAAACGTTCAATATTCAAAATACTGAAATCGCATACTGATCACTGATCATAGAATACAATCAAAAACAAAGCCCCCTCCGTTTCCGAAGGGGGCTTTTTGGTTGGTTATAGTTTATTAAACTATTACTCTTTTACGAGTCTCTTAACAGCGGTTGCATTTTCACCTTGGATTTGTACCATGTACACTCCCGTAGCTAGATTAGACACATCAATGGTCTTCTCTTGTTGCATATCGCTTAGATCTGTTGTACTAATCAATCTTCCGTTAGTATCGTAGATAGCTGCTTTATCTAATAAGATATTAGAGCTATTAGAGATAGTTACATTAGACTGAGCAGGGTTAGGATACATAGAGATAGAGCTATCAAGCTTGTTATCATCCAATCCTAAGATACTTTCAACAGTTAATTCGAAAGTACACTCACCAACATTTCCATATTCATCTTCTGCAGTTAAAGTTACTGTATAAACTCCGTCAGAGATTAACTCACCTACTGCTGGATCTTGTGAAGTAATTGTCACAGGATCTGTACAGTTATCGGTTACAGTAGCCTCACCTGTTGCGAAGTAATCTGGCACTTCGTAGAACAAGTTTCCTTCACCTGGATCTACAGTTTGATCTGCAGGACAAGTGATTACTGGACCTAATGCATCTACTACAGTTACTGTAGCAGTACAAGCAGCAATGTTTCCACTAGCATCACTAGCGAATACAGTTACCGTGATCGGTGTTCCTATGTCTGCACAAGTTACTTCTGTAACATCTACCGCTAATACAGTGATACCACAAGCATCAAAAGATAACGGACCTCCAGGAATCTCCACGAAGAACGCATCACCATCTGAGTTGTCTAAATCTAATGTCCAGTTAGCAGGCTCAAACTGACCTGTGAAACCTGGCATGAAGTTGCTAATTACCGTAGTAGAAGCTCCAAACAATCCATCTTCAGAAGAAGAACGGAAACCGAATACATCACCAGTTACCAAAGTAACAGTTGCGTTTCCAGATTGAGTGTTCCCACCAGCTGAATCGGTAAGTTGAGTATATACTCCATTTACTAGGTATCCAAATTGATCGAAAGCAGCTCCGTCGTCTGTAGAATAATCCCAGTCGAAAGAAACAGTCTCATCTGCAGTAACAGCAACTGTGAAGTCGGTATTACCAACAGCACCAGATTGGTTGTCACTACTAATAGTGATCACTTCAAAAGTACCAGGCATTTGCGCTAGTAAAGCTTCAGGATCTACAACAGCAGTTCCATCTTCACCTAATTCGATGGTTGCATCAGCACAAACAAGGATTGGAGCAGTATCGTCAATTACATTAACAGTTGCAACACATGTAGCAGTATTTCCACTATCGTCTGTAACAGTTACTTCAAATTGATTTTCACCTAAATTAGAACAATCTAAATCGATCGTTGTAGATAGAGTACTTGCATCGTATATAATGTTACCATTAAACACACGAGGTGTAAATGTTACATTAAACGGATATCCTCCACCAGCTCCTTCAAGGAACTCGATGTTGGCATCACTAGCAAATACAGCTCCAGGAGTTGTACCATTTGTATAGTTCATTGTTGCTCCAGCAGTAATAGTAGTTACATAGAATGCAACGGTATCACCAGCAGTAACATCCTGACCAAGACTAAGTCCTAATGGAGTTGGTAAACCATCACCAGCAGATGTTACGTTAACAGAACCTAATAAAGTCCATGCAGTTGGATCCGTCTCAGAACCAACATGTGTTCCTGTTTTGAACCATACTTCTACATCATCCACTACACCTGCAGCAAGATTAACGTCGAAAGAATTTACTGTGATATCGTTGATAGCAACTATATCGAACATATTTCCGTTGAAACCATTTCCTCCTGCGAAGGTAGTTTCAAGAGTGTTAGAAGAAGCACCACCGGTAGTAGCAGTCCATCCACAAGCTTCGTCTACTGTAAACAATAGGTCACTTGTATCGATAGTTGCCATTCCGTTTGCATCTAAAGTTACATCTAATGGAGTAGAAACTTCTTCATAGTCAACTACGAAGTTATCTATAGCAGCATGCCATCCCCATCCACCTAAATCATCATAGGCGAAACGTACTTGGAAAGCAGCATTCATAAAAGCAGTTACATCAAAAGATTCTGCCTGAATGTCTGGATCTAAATCTTCATCGTAAAAAGCAATTTGTTGCCATGCAGCACCATCCCATACCTCAACAGAGAATTCTTGATCTCCAGCTTCCTGGAAAGCAACTTCGTAAGATACGTTTGCACTTACCGCAGAACTCAAGTCGTATACAGGGGAACTTAGTGTTCCTACGTTGGTATTTCCTGAACCCGCAATGTCGTCATCAAAAATAGCCGCAAAGGTTGGGAAATCGTCACCAGTTGGTAAATCTCCACTTCCAAAAGTCCAATCTTGAGCTCCTACAGCGATATCGCTCGTCCATCCTGTTGGGATAGTAGTTCCTTCAAAATCTTCGCTCTCGCTTAAGTTTCCAGGAGAACCAATACATGCAATTACTGGGGCTGTATTGTCTTCTACAGTAACATTAGCTGTACAAGTAGCTGTATTTCCAGATGCATCTGTAATTTGAACAGTTACTGGATTAACACCAACATTTGAGCAATCGAAAGCAATACTTGGCGCCGGCACTAGTGCAGGTACTTCATATATAATGTTTCCATTAAATACTCTAGGATTAAAGTTGTTTAAGAATGGATAAGTATTTCCAGCTCCTTCGTAGAACTCAAGGTTAGCATCTGAAGCAAAAAGCGCTCCTGTACCAGATCCATTTGTATAATTAATTGTACTCGTAGTTGAAGTCACATAGAACGCAACAGTTTCACCAGCAGCAACATTGATCCCTAAACTAAGACCTAAAGGAGTTGCAACGCCTGGACCGGCAGAAACTAATCCTGCTACAGACCCAACTAAGGTCCAATCTGCCGCTGTATTCACAGAAGGAAGGTAAGGTCCAGTTTTGAAGTAAACTTCCATATCACTAGATCCCGAATCTAAATTAACATCAAAAGAGTTAATTACAAGATCGTTAAGGGCCACTAGGTCAAACATATTACCCGACGCACCATTATTGTTTGCGAAAGTAGTAGTTAAGGTAGATGTACCTCCACCGCCACCACCAGCTACTAAAAATTCAACAGTTTCTCCTGGACAGTTGTCACTAGAAGAGGCCAATGCCTCACCTGGAAGTAATGTATAGTTTCCAGCAGCATCTAATTCAACAGTAATATCTTGACAAGCCAACATTGGGTCTTCGTCATCTGTTACTGTTACCGTAAATGTACAAGTCACAGAGTTGCTATCGCTATCTGTAGCAGTAAACTCAACCGTAGAAACTCCAATTGGAAATTCGTCTCCACTTGGAATACCAGCAGTTTGAGTTGCAGTAATTACACCGTCTTCAGCATCAATAGCAATTGCATCCGCAAAATTAACCACAGCACCACAAGCACCAGGATCGTTAGAAGCGGTAATATCCATCGGACAAGAAATTACTGGAGGCGCACCTACAATAATACCTTGAACGTTTAATTCGAAATCTCCAGAAGCAGTTCCAAAACCATGTACTAAAACATAGTATCTAGACGAACCATCGGTTGTAAAGCTTACCCCACTTTGTAAACCACAGAAATCATCGTTTCCAGTTACACATGTTAATCCTCCACAAGCACCTGAATAAACAGATAGCTTAGAGTCATACCCTGTGCTGCCGTTACAAAGATCTAAATCTACGTCAAAACCAGTTCCAGAAAGGTCATCGAAAAAGTACCATACATCTGGCGCAGTATTAGAAGTACCGCAAGAAGCCTCTCCCGCATTAGTCGCAACAAGTGTAGTTCCTGCAACCACGCCGCTACTTGTAATTTCAATAGCGCCTGCGCAAAGATCATTCGCTGGTGGCGAAGGTGGAGTTAAATTCTGTAAAGTAACTGTTCGGCAATTTGTAGCTGTACCACAAGCTGCATCTGTATTAATATGAGCTCTTAAACTCGTTACTGTAACCGCCGAAACTGTTACAGGACTTGTTCCATGCACAAGCACGTTATTACTATCATCTGTAATAGTAATGTAACCCGCAGTTGTAGTAAACTCATAGTCGCTACCAATAATTAAGCCAGTAGCTCCACGCCATTCTTGCTCAAATAAGCAAGTAGTCATCGTCTGTACTGCTCCAGAATTATCTGCAGTGGTAGAACCAAACTGAGTAGTGTTCACACACTGACCAAACGCACTGCCGACTACCATAAAAAGCATCAGCAATGAAAAGGTAATTTTTTTCATAAAATTGAAAATTTAGTTAGTAAATAATTTGATTAAGTATTACAATATAGAAGAAAAAAATGGGACTTTTAAAATACTTTCCTGTCTCTTAGACTATTATAGATTAACTACTTTTTTCACCGACAAAAAGACTGAAAAACGCAAGTCATTTAACATAAATTACACCTATAGTTAATAGTTTTCACAATAATAGTTAAAGAATCACCCCCTGTTATGACCGCAGTACGTTCAACAAAATCGAACAATTGTGAGTGGTTTGGCTTAGAAGAATTCGCGGTATTGAAGCACCCTAAAATCGAGGGTATTAAAGCTGGGGTCTTTCGCCTTCAGTTCTTTGTATTTCTGAAGACTTCCAACCGCCCTGTTTGCAGCTCCACTTGGCGCAGTAAGAGAAACAGTAGTGATGTTTCGCTCAGAATTGGGCAATGTAAACTCATGAATTCTAGGCACTTCACTTGACCGTATGGTGAGTTTTAAATCATACGTTTTAAGGAGTTTTCTGAAAAAATACTCTGGACCATTTTTGCTGTTTCCACCGGTAAAAAGCAACGTATCTACTTGAGGATATTTCTGAAGATAAACAAGCACATCCCGAAATTCAGGTTTTTGCATTCCTAGATCACTAGCATCTATCTTATCCCTCTTTGCACCGTCTACAATATCGCAAACACCTATCCCTCTGCTAATTAAAAAATTTTTACGTTGAAGGATTGCCTTTTCTGTTGTTTCGTATTTCAATTTTAAGTCAAAAATACGATCCAAAATGGGCCAAAGCTGACCGTCTCTACTCCCATAACAAAAATTGACATCCCCTTCTTTTAACTCTCCTGTGGTAAATCTAGGTGGTGGCAAGGTGCCAACAATCAATTTGGTTGCGTTCTTGGGAATAAAAGGAGGATATGGATGATAGTGGTGGAACATTACCTGATAAAAACAGGCTCGTTCTCCTTTTCAGTATACTCTTCGCTAAAAGCATAGCCGTCGTAATCGAATCCTTTTAAATTGTTCAAACTCGTTGCTCCAGTCTCAATTAAATATCTGGACATGCTTCCTCTTGCTTTCTTAGCAAAAAAGGAAATGATTTTGAGCTTGCCGTTTTTGAAGTCCTTAAATACAGGTGAAATTACAGGAACTTTGAGCTTTTTAGGTATCACTACTTTGAAATACTCATTGCTCGCTAAATTAACAAACAACTCGTCATCTTCTAACTCTTCGTTTAAACTATTGGTGATGGTATCTCCCCAGAATTCGTATAAGTTCTTTTTACGACCTACCTTTAAATTAGTCCCCATTTCCAAACGGTACGGCTGCATTAAATCCAACGGACGTAGCACTCCATACATCCCGCTTAAAATACGCAGCGTGTCTTGTAAAGCATCTATTTTTTCCTTCGGAAGTGTTTGTACATCTAGACCTTGATACACATCTCCGTTGAAGGCATATACCGCCGGTCGAGCATTCGATTTAGTGAAGGGGGTCGAAAACTCCTTGTAACGCGTGTAATTGAGCTGCGCCAAATTATCGCTTAAATGCATTAATTCCCCAATTGCCTTTTTGGATTTACTCTCTAACTTTTTATTCAGCGTTGTGGCCTGCTCTAAAAATTTAGGCTGCGTACCTCGATCTACCGGAATTTCAGATTCAAAGTCGAGTGATTTGGCGGGAGAAATAACAATTTTCATAGTTCAAACATTTCAGTAAAAATAAGAAAGAAAAAAGGAGCAATCAAGAGAGAAACATTGATAGATTAAATGCAACTATAAACCAAATAAATAAGGAACCGTAAAAATTAATGATAATGCACGCGCAACTTTTCTTGCTCCTTCCGACTTAAAAGTAAAAACTAAAAATGAAACCTATGAAAAAGAGCATTTTACTACTAGCAACCGTCTTACTATTTTCGTGTAACAAAAATGATGACTCATCACCTCAGGATGATATGGACAGTGGATTCTTACTTTCTGAAATTATCTATGACGAAGACAATATTGAAGTTCCGTTTGACACTAGGTACAAATATGAATACAACTCCAACAACAATCCAATCGAGCTCAACGCTACAGACGGAATGAGCAACCTACTACATCCAATGTTGGAATTTAATTACGACAATGGCACGCTGAAAGAAATCATCCATGTAGATCAAACTTATTGGATCAACGGACAGTATGTTGCGGGTTACGAAAAACACACCTTTACCTCTTTCGACTTATCGGGCGCATCAAGCAGAATGGCCTTTTTCGATATCAACGATAATTTGCTATATAATCATCCAGATGTGACCACTTTTACGTTTGACGGCAACTTAATTAAATCAATGACCATTAGTAGCACAGCAGACACTGTAGTTATTAGCTATTCGCATGACAATGAGGGAAAAATAGTCCAGATCACTATGGGAAGCACTCTAGATCCGGATCCAATTGTAGTTGATGTGATCGATTGGGACGACAATCCTAACATTGATACTTTTGGACCTCTAAGTTACAGTCTTGGAAAAGAAAAATTTTGGCTACCTAATCATTATATTTCTACAAAGAATCCAATAAATTATACTGTAAATCCGTCTGGGGGAGATCAAGACATAACTGTAGCTTATCAATACGATGCGAACGGAAATATTGAAAAACAGGAGGAGCTCACAGTTGGTTTCAGCTCCACCAGAATAATGACAAAGAAATATGTTCCTAGAAACTAATCTCGATTTAAATGAACTGATCTCTTTCCGCACCTTAAAAATTATTCCTCGTCTAAATCGATTCTCGGCTACTTTCCTAAAAATACGAAACATTTAAGCTTTTGTTAAAGTATTGAAAAGGCACGCAACTTTCAGAAACCTAAAGGACTATATAATTATACACTATAAAACTTCATATATGAAAAAACTCATTTTAATACTTGCCGCTATTTCAACAATAGCATGTAGTAAAGAGTCTACCTCTAACGAGAACGCTAACGAAACCGCTTCTAATTTTCTAATTTCTAAACTAAACTTTGTTGACACAAATGTCACTCCGGCAAATTTGTACCGTTATGAGTATAATTATAACAGCAATAATCAACCGGTAAATATGTATGCCAGTAATGAAGAGAGCGCCGATCTTGTAAAAACCCTCGAATTCAATTATAATAACGATGGACTTACAAGCATTGTTCATTTAAACCGTGAGTTAATTTTAGATGGCGTCGTTATTGCTGGATATGAAAAACATGTGTTTTCTTATTTCGATGAAAATGGTGCCGAAAGCGACACCTTCTTCTATGATTTAAACGACAATTTGATTACGACCGATACGGTGGTGAAGAGACGGTTTGTTTTCGAAGGAAAACTAATGAAGTCGAAGACATTTATAAAACCACAGTATAGCCTAATTACAAAATACCATCATGACGACGACCAAAAGCTTATTTCCATAACTACCCAATTTGTGGGTTATGAAGAAGTCAATTCGGTTACTGTAACAGCATGGGAAGACAATGCACGTGCCGACACCTTCGGACCTTTAGAATTTAGCTTGGAAGAAGAACAGTTTTGGTTTCCTACACATTATATCTCTAAGAAAAACCCTAGTGAATTTAGCATTATTATTGGGTCGCCTCGAGATATTATGGTATCATACAACTACGATAGTAATGAGAATGTGGAAAACCAGACATCTACATATATCGATGTTGACTATTCGACCACTGTGGAGAAGGAATATACTCCTGAAAACTAATCTCAAGTTAAAACGAAGAAGCCTCTTTCGAATAGTCAAAAGAGGCTTTTTTATGATTTAAATTATTTATTCTACTACGTGCTTGGAGTAGTTTCTCCATTTTTCCAAACAGGCCTCGATGTCTTCGGGTATATTAGATTCGAAGCGCATGTCTTTTCCCGTTTTAGGATGTATAAAGCCCAACGTTCTTGCATGTAAAGCTTGTCTTGGTAATACTTTAAAGCAGTTCTCTACAAATTGCTTGTATTTAGTAAAAGAGGTCCCCTTTAAGATCCGATCTCCTCCGTAGCGTTCGTCATTAAAAAGGGTGTGTCCAATGTGCTTTAAATGTACTCTAATTTGATGCGTTCGCCCTGTTTCGAGACGACAGGACAATAAGGTGACATAACCCAATCGTTCCAACACCTTGTAGTGCGTCACTGCGTGTTTCCCTTTTTCTTCTGCATCTTCTTCCAAAAACACCGTGTTTTGCAATCGGTTTTTTGGGTGACGACCAATGTGTCCTTCTATGGTACCTTCGTCCTCTTTTACATCGCCCCAAACCAGCGCAATGTATTCTCGTTCGGTAGACTTATCGAAGAACTGTTTGGAAAGGTGTGCCATCGCGTCTTCGGTTTTGGCAACCACTAATAGTCCGCTCGTATCTTTATCAATGCGATGCACCAACCCTGGACGATTACTACTATTATTTGGCAAATTATCTATATGAAATGTGAGCGCGTTGATCAATGTTCCACTGTAATTACCATGTCCCGGATGCACTACCATTCCGGCCGCTTTATTGACCACAAGCAGCTCATCGTCTTCGTAAACAATATCTATGGGAAGATCTTCTGGAACTAGCAAAAGCTCGTACGGAGGGTGTTCGAACAGCACTTTTACAATGTCATTGGCTTTTACTTTGTAGTTGGACTTTACAATTACATCGTTTACAAATATATTACCGTCTTTGGCTGCCTGCTGAATTTTATTTCGAGTCGCATTTTCGATTCTATTCATCAAATACTTATCTACTCTCAAAGGCTGTTGTCCCTTATCTGCTACAAAACGAAAATGCTCGTACAAATCGTCTGTTCCTTCTCCTTCTAACTGTGGACCATTAGTTTCCTTCATCTTGCTCTGTCTCTTCTTCTTCGTTGTTCACGTTAAGCTCCTGCTCTGCGTCTTCTACTTCTTGCCTTAAACCACCTTTTCCATCTCCTAAAATTAAATCGATTACCGAAGTCTTTTGGATTTTATCACCTGGATCGACTCTCTTTCCTTTGTGACGCAATTCTAAAACCTCGTCTTTTGCGATGTATTTTCGATACTCGATTTTTCCTATCTCGAAACCAATTGCCTTTAAGGTAGGTCTTACCTGTCTCACTGTCTTCCCTACTACTTTCGGAATTTCAATCATTGGATATCCAGAACGGTTTAAAGAAATATAGATTTTACGATCTTCTTTCACAAATTTACCCGCTGCCGGTAATTGTTCGATCACTGTTTTATAAGGGTACTCTGGATTGTAATTAGTGGTGTCTAAAACTTCAAATCTTAAATCGAGTTCATCCAAAGCCTCTTCAGCTTGCTTCAAGGTTAGTTTGGCTAGATCTGGAACTTCTATTTGCTGACCGTGATTGGTTGTAAGCTTGAGCCACCAAAGCACAATAAAAGCGAGCACCACAATGGCTACCACCGCGAGGCCTAGTTGCTTTAAAAAAGTCTTGGTGAATAGGAATTTGATAAATGTCATACGTTAGGAGTTAGATGGCAAAAATACTAAACCTAAATTTAGTAAGTTTATCCCGATAAGTGATATTTTTGTTAACGTAGTTAATTATACTTTGGTATGGCAAAAAAAAATGTGGCGGTTGCCATGGGCGGATATTCGAGTGAATACGAAATCTCTTTAAAAAGTGGTGGTGTGGTTTGCGCCTCTCTTGACACAGATATGTACAATGTGTACGCGGTTCATATTTTGAAGGACGGATGGTTTTATGTTTCTGAAAGGGGCGAAAAACACCCTGTTGATAAAGGGAACTTTAGTTTTAACGATGGAACAACTACTGTGCAACCCGATGTGGTCTTCAACACAGTTCATGGCACGCCTGGAGAAGATGGCTTTTTGGCTTCTTATCTTGAATTGATTGGCATTCCACAGACCAGCGCCGGATTTTACGCAGCAGCACTCAGTTTCAACAAAAGAGATTGCCTAACGGTTCTTAAAAATTTCGGAATAAAATGTGCCACATCTTACTATTTGAACAAAGGAATGGACATTCATTCTAATGAAATTATAGAAAAAGTAGGCCTTCCCTGCTTTGTAAAACCGAATCGAGCTGGATCTAGTTTTGGCGTAAGCAAGGTAAATGAACAAAAAGACCTTCTCCCAGCCATAAATGAAGCTTTTAAGGAAGACCATGAAGTGCTTATTGAAACCACGCTGGTAGGAACCGAAGTTTCGGTGGGTGCCTATTTGGACCAAGGAGAAATTAAGGTGTTGTCGCCTACAGAAATTGTTTCAGAAAACGACTTTTTCGACTATGAGGCAAAATATTTAGGGAAATCGCAAGAGATTACCCCCGCGAGAATTTCAGAAGAGGAAAAAGAAAAAGTACAGAAAGAGACCAAGAGAATATATGAATTGCTGGGGATGAAAGGAGTGACGAGATCCGATTTTATTATTCAAAACGGAACGCCCTATTTAATTGAAACCAATACCACGCCAGGGCTTTCGAAGGAAAGTATTATTCCAAAACAAGCCAAAGAAGCAGCAATGACGCTGAGGGAGTTTTTTGGGATTCTCGTGGAGGGAGCTTTTTTGTAAGCCTTCATTGTAATCGGTTTTCAGTGTTCACTATTAAACATTGAATATTGAGAATTAGAAGATTCGTTGGAAATCAAATCTTGAAATTCTATCGAACATTGTATGTCGTACATCTTCTATTGTATATTTTTTAATTTTAGCAGATCGCAGTTTGGTTTTGATTTAAAAACAAGTCTATTGTCTCACATCTCAAATCTAAATTCAGCTTTAATCATTAACTTAGTTCTTTTATTACATATTAGATCACTCAATCACTAAATCCTTGTTCGATATGAAACGTATTGCAGTTTTTCCTGGCTCTTTTGATCCTTTTACCTTGGGACACTTGGATATTATTGATCGGGCTGAAGATTTATTTGATGAGATTATTGTCGCCATTGGCACCAATGCTGCTAAAAAGTATATGTGGACACTGGAAGAACGAAAGGAACGTTTGGAAACACTCTTCAAGAATAGACCCACTATAAAAGTTGAAACCTACGACGGACTTACGGCCGATTTCTGTAAGGCACGTGATGCGAAATATATTTTGAGAGGGCTTCGAAATACAACCGATTTTAATTACGAACAAACCATCGCCCAAGCTAACCAAAAGGTAAATGGTGTAGATAGCGTTTTTCTTATTTCGAGTCCCGAACATTCGTTTATCTCCTCCTCTATTGTGCGTGACATTGCCAGAAATAGCGGTGACTATTCGGCTTTGGTGCCTTAGCGCATATATTATCGAACCTACCGACCAAAAGTGTATTTATTTGAGGGGGTATCTGGCAACACCTACACGGCGGCTAGTGCAAGGCAGGTTTTCCAGCGAAGCGTTAAGAAGGCGGGGATAAAAAAGCAAGTTAAATTGCACAGTCTCCCACATAGCTTTGCCACTCACTTACTGGAAAGTGGAACTGACATTAGGTATATACAAAATTTACTAGGCCATAACGACCCCAAGACCACTATGATTTATACACATGTAAGTGAACATCACTTGTCAAAATTAAAAAACCCATTTGACTTCTTATAATCAAAAAATAATTAGATTAGCTATGAATGTATTAAATCCACCTATTTCACAACATAGCCACCGAAATTGGGGGCATATGAATGGAGGATGCATTGATATAAACAAGTTGTAGAACATTTGAAATCATAAGAAAGAAATCTACTCCATGAAAAAATTGCTCATTTTCACCTTGTTTTGTTTTATAAAGATGGGACTATGTGTAGCACAGGAGGATAATTCTCCAGTTATTATTGGAATTAATCATACAATTAAGTCTTCAATACTAAATCAAGATAGAACAATTCAAATTTATGTGCCAGAAGATTATTCAGATTCCACGCAAGATTATCCTGTACTATATATTTTAGATGGGCAATGGTATTTCTTAAGTGGTGTAGCGATTCAGGCTGCAATGAAAACACCTCGAGCTATTCCAGAAATGATTGTTGTAGGCATTAATACCAGTAATCCATCAAGAGAAGAGTTATTTGGAGATGAAAATGAAAAGTTTACTGATTTTTTAGTCAAAGAAGTAATTCACTATGTAGATTCCAACTACAGGACGAGTAATGAGCGGGTGATTTTCGGATGGGAATCCGCTGCTTATTATCTAAGTGATTTGATTCTAGAACAAAGTGAAATTATTGATGGAGCCATCATAACTGATGGAGGTTATGCTTCTGAGGATAAAGTAAAAAGTTTTACTTCAAAAAAAGACATATATCTGTTCATGGCCAACTCCAAAAAGGATATTTACTATATCAGTTCTACAGATGCGTTCCATCAAGTTTTGAAAAATCATGCTCCTCCAAACCTTATTTGGAAATATAGTTTGTTTAATGATGAATTGCATGAATCTCTTGGACATTTGGCTCTTTATAAGGGGCTGAAATATTTCTATCACAACTATAATTCCCCTGTGTTTGAAAGCATACAGCAGTATATTGATTTAGGTGGCATGAACTACCTGACTACCTATTTTAAAGAACGGTCGGAACGATTTGGCACGGATAAACAAATAGATAACAGCACGAAAGACGCGCTAATTTGGTTAGCCTGGAAGAGAGACAACTTTGAATATTTTACACTTTTTATGACCGAATTTGAAGATGTATTGTCGACAAAAAGATATGCTTCGGCATATTGGCAAAATCGTTTCGGCCAATTTTACTTAAAACATAAAGATTACCAAAATGCCATCAAATATTTTAATGCGGGTCTTGCCAAATACCCAAATTCGCAATTTGAAAAAGAAATGCAAAAAGGGCGTATTGATGCCAAAAATGGGAAAGACTAATTAAAAATTGAACATATAAACGTTCTACAACACGGTGTATAAGTAATAGCGGTTAAAGTGATAAACGAAAGTATAAACATAAAACAAAGCTCTATGTAAAACCAGAAGGTTTGTGAGTAAAATCCGCTACCACTCATACACTAAACGTTATACGCAAGCTGAGAAACCTACTCAGAAATTTAAAAATTGATGAAATAATGAATAAAAAAGAAATCACAAGGCAATATATTACTCACCTTGAAAATGGAAATATTGAACAAGTAATCGCTTTATTCAATCAGAATGGAATGGTTGACTCACCACTATACGGAATAAAAAAAGCAGATGAATTTTATCGTGAATTGAATAACGATACTTCAAATTCTGAACTTTATTTAAAAGGAATTTTTGAAGATAATGACTCAAATGATTTAGCTCTTTATTTCACCTATAAATGGACTTTAAAGAATAATCAAAAAGTGGAATTTGATGTAGTAGACATTATTGAATTTGATAATCAAAACAAGATTAGTAAACTAAAAATTATATATGATACTGTTACTGCTAGGAAACTAGTGGAGCAATTATAAAAGAAAGCCTGCGTACAACAATGTATAAAAATAATTGCGGTTTAGTGCTAAATCAAAGGTCGTTGCGTGTTTACTACGTCTGAATTTCCTTCGGAAATTCCTCGCACGTAAACCCGCAACTATTCTTATACGAGACCGTTACCAGCAATTTGAGAAAAACGAAATTTATGATAAAAAAAGTAATAGTTGGAATTCTAACAATCGTAATATTTGGTTGCAATTCTGACAAAAAGAGAACCAACTTGAATGAAACCTATTCAGACATTAATATTGTAGGTGCAATGAAAAATGTTATGTGGAAAGGAGAATTAGGTGGAAGTATCAGACTCGATACAATTTCTAACAAAAAAGGTCTTTATGGACTTGGACCAGAAAGTTATCTAACAGGAGAATTACTTATCAATAATGGACAAAGTTATGTTTCAAAAGTCACATCTGATTCAACTATGACAGTTGAAAAAATATTTGATGTTTCAGCACCTTTTTTAGTGTATGCTAATGTAACTGAATGGAACGAAATAGAATTAGCCTCGAATATTAAGTCAATCAAAGACATTGAAAAATTAGTAGATGAAAAGACGACTGAATTTAAAAGACCTTTTGCCTTCAAATTAACAGGAGAAATTTCAAAAGCAATTATTCATATTCAAAATTTACCGCAAGGAACAAAAGTTTCATCACCAAAGGAAGCTCATCAAGGACAAACCAATTACGAACTGAAAGATGAAGAAGCAACAATTATTGGATTTTTCTCAACGGAACACAAAGGAGTTTTCACTCATCACGACTCAAATATTCATTTACACTTAATAACGAAAGACGAAAGTAAAATGGGACACTTGGATGAACTCGAAATTGAGAATATGAAATTGTATTTACCGAAAAAATAAAAACTGCTGGCAACAATGGCTATAAGTAATTGCTTGTTCTCGCCTACTTTGGAAATTCCTGCGGAATTTCGAACTCGGTGTGTACCTGTAAAGTTAAGTGCTAACCTACGCAACTACCCCTAGCCGAGATCGTTAGAGCCAATTGCTCAAAATAGTTCCAAACAACCTCACTCCTATGGTGAAGCGGAGGGCTGCGGAGGGAAACCTTCTCACTCTTGTAGCAAGACGGAGCAACGCGGCAGAATGGAGCAACGTGATCGAAGTAAAACGCCGAAACGGAGGGTTTCCTTAGTTAGTTTGTGTTTCGCAACCAGCTCTAACAATGCCTATAATTCAGCAAAAGTAATACCCGAACCGAAAATTAATACTAACTTGGATTGGCTTTGGACCAGCCGAAAATTCTACCGAATTTTCTCTGCCGTATCATGGCCTTGAAGGTTGCCACACATTTGAGAAAAACATTATGGAATTAGACCAATTTATTACAACTACGCTAAAATCTATCATAAAATCGGTTAATGATACAAAGGTATTTGCTGAATCTAATTGAGCAATTATTAATCCTGTTAGAATGGAACGGATAGAAGACCACGACCAGACAACATCGATATGGAGAAAAGATGGAAAAGATGGTAGACGGAGTTTAACAAATATTGATTTTGGTGTTGCCGTTACGGCATCTAACGAAGAAGAAAGTAAAATCGGTGGAGGACTTAAGATACAAGTTCTTAATCTTGGTGCATCAACTTCTGAAAACTTGACAAATGAAACAACATCTCGTATAAAATTCAGTCTAAACGTTGCATTACCACACCAAGGAGATAAATAGCCAAATACTATTGAGTAATTATTTGTAATAGCTAAAAACTATAGTGTTGATATTTTCCATATCTTTGTCTTATAATCATAAAACAAAAATTAAATGAAGAATTTATCTGAATTCCTTTACGGAACTGAATCAAGTGAAAAAATGGAATTATTCAACTCTAGAATAGAAGAACTTAATGAAAAACACAAAGAAGCTTTAAATGGAGAGAGAGCCGAAAGCAAGTTTTTTGTTGATTGGACAGCTGGAAAAAATATCAATAAACTACAAATAACAGACAATAGATTAGACGTTTCAGTTGCTAATGATATTAAAGGCGTCTTTAATGAAATATTTAATTAAAACGTGTGGCAACAACGTGTATAATTCATTGCTGGTTATTGTCTACTTACGAAAGTCCTCGCGGACTTTCTATCTGTGATTTATTTGCTAAATTTATTGCTTAACCACGCAACGAAATCATACACTAGACCGTTGGTAACAATATAACAATACTTATGCTTAAAAATGTATTTACCAATTCTTCAAAACCACTTTTAGTAAATACAAAACTGAATGATATAAATGGACACGATGCTGAAAGACTTACTGCATCAAGTTTGACTTTAGCCTTAAACAGTCGAATTTCTTGGGCTTCGAGAAAAGAAGATAATGCCAAAACAGATTTGATATTAACAATGTTGCATCCTTGGATTGAGAACAAAGCAGAAGTGATTTTAACGCAAGTTAAATCAGGAAAAACTTATGCCGAAGTTAATCCAAGTGACAACTACCATTTCAAAATAGTTAAAAATAAATTCAAACCATATTTAAATTTAAATCACCATACATTAATTTGTTGGGTAGAAAGAGAGAGTAATGAGATTTTTTGGTTCATTATAAAAGCGAATTCCCAATATTATAGAAATACTTATGGTTCATCTCATAAGTTATCACCAGCAACAAGATTTGATGTAATTAGAGTGATAAACGGATTTGGAGATACAAATGGAGGAAAAGGGTTACAGTTTGCGACAAAAGAATTTAATGCTGAACAAATTCGTTATAAATATAGTTATGAATCGTTTAAAAAATTACGAGAAACTGCTAAAATTTGTTACAATAAATCTAAAACCAAAAATTTATTATCAAATATATTTGGAAATATTGAAGTAACAAATTATGGATGGAGACATATGACGAGAGAATCACGTTGGAGCCAATATAAAGTCTCATCATTTGAAATTACACCTATTTTGGATAAAATTCTTGAAAGGTCGCCTACAAAGCATTTTATTCAAAATTATTGGGAAGAAACCACTGAATTTTATAATTATAGGAAAACAGAATATTTGTTAGAATATCATAAAATCAAAAAAGATGTCTTTTCAAAATCCAAATTAATTGACGTCGATGTTTATGTTAAGCTTATTGAAACAGTTGAATATCCAAAAAATTGGAGAGAAAACTCAAAATTAACACAAACAATAAATCGAAGAGTGATTTTTAAAAGTATATATTATAAACAAAAAAGTAGTTAGAATATGCACGTTTCATCTGTAGCAAAAGTGCTACAACGCATAAACGCTGACGTTATCAATCTAACTACTTGAGATAAAGTTAAGGAAAAAAATACTGTTGCCAATACCGTATATATTTTATTGCTAGTTCTAGCTTACTTACGAAAATCCTCGCTGATTTTCTATTCGGTTTTTATTTACTAAATTAAGTGCTAAACCCACGCAACAAACCATATACAAACACGATTTGTAAAACATTTGAATGAAAATCCGAAGTATAACATTTAAGCCACCAGAACCAAAATTGAAAATTCATAAAATTGTCACAGTTTATATGTCTGACAAACACTCGGAAATTATTGTTGCGCCTTATTTTAAGGACACAGAAACTGGAGTAAATTATGAACAAAATGATTGCGAAATAATTGACTTAAATAGTTCTTTAGAAACAATCGGAATTACAATCAAACAGAATTTTGACAAGTTTGACATAAAACCAAAAGATTTTACTAAATCTAAAAAATCTCATTGGCCTGCATTTAAAGCTGGTAAAGAAAAATCAATGCGTGGATTTGAGGAAAAATATAGACGGATATCAATACGTGGACTAACTGATAGGAATAACACTTTGAGAATAGAAACCGTTTTGAATTTACCAACCGAAATTGAACTGACAAGTATAATTTCTGCTCACTGTGAACCATCGGAATTAGGAAATAGAATTTTAAAAATGTTTCGCTCTGAAATAACTGAACGAAAATAAAAAAACGTTTTACAACAACGTGTATAGCTCATTGCGGCTGAATTCCTAATCGGAATTCATTGCTATTTGCTATCTTTCGGTCTCAGCGGAAAATCATAGCTGCTTTTCCGCAACAAGCCATACACAAAACCGTTGGCAATAATGCGTGAATAATAAATAATAAAAATATGAACGATTTAGGAGGCTCAATTTGGTCAGCTGCAGTATTACTTTTTTTTTTAATGGATCCTTTAGGTAATATACCTGTATTATTATCAGTTTTGAAGGGTATAAGCCCTAAACGTCAACGATTTATTATTATTCGAGAGCTTTTAATCGCTCTTGTAATACTGATTATTTTCCTTTTTGTTGGGCAGAGTCTTTTAAATTTTCTTCATTTACAACAAGAATCAGTTACGATTGCTGGAGGAATTATCTTATTAATAATAGGTCTTCGACTGATATTTCCTCGCCCAGAAGGTGTAATGGGAAAACAACCTGGTGGAGAACCTTTTATCGTTCCTATTGCTATACCAATGATTGCAGGGCCTTCAGTTTTAGCTATGCTAATTCTAATGACTAGTAATGAACCCGATCAGATGGGTAATTGGTTTTTTGCACTTCTTATCGCTTGGGCGCTATCTGCTATATTATTGCTGACTGCCCCATTTCTTTATAAAATTCTTCGTGAACGAGGGTTGAAAGCTATTGAAAGCTTAATGGGAATGATATTAGTTATGATGGCAGTACAAATGTTAATAAATGGTATTAATATTCTTTTCTAAACATTTAATAAAAGCACGTATTGCCAACAACGTGTATAATTAATTGCTTTGGTCGTTGCTTATTTGGAAAATTCCTTCGGAATTTTCTCGCGTTCGTTTTTGTTTACTAAATTAGTTGCTGAAACACGCAACTAACCATACACAATACCGTTACCCACAATTATGAAAAACCTTTTATTTTTATCAATGTTATTGATTGGGTTCACTAATTTTTATGGACAAACGGACACTAAAAATTCAATAAGTGGTGTTTGGTATTTCGAAGAAAAATGCGATTTCAGGACTGAAGAAGAAAAGTCAACAGAATTTAAGGAAATGCCTTCTATGCCTATTCCAAACGGCTATCCAAAACTAGAGTTAAAAATTAATGGACAGTATGTAGAATACCAAAATCCGGATTTCATTGAACATTCCGGTAAATGGAGAATTGAAGAAAAAAAACTTGTTTTGCTACAAAAAATGGAACTTGAAATGGAAGGAGCAAAATCGTTCGAAAGTCAAGCAAATTCTGGACATTTAGAAAAAATCGATGGAGAATACTATCTTCCGATTAAAACTAATATCAAAAAAATAACGGATTATACTCTTGAGTTGGGAAATGAAAAACTGTACGAAAAGTACCGTAGAAAATAACTGTGGGTAACAAAGCCTATAATTAATACGGACTTCGGGTTTTACACTTAGGTCTGTGTATATTTATGAAGTCGCAAAATCTTTGGGATTTTGCTTTCGAACAAAAAAAGAAAAAACAAAACCAAAAGCTTTTGCTTAGCGCGTAGCTGGAAATCCGTTGGATTTCTGTGCCGCACTAATCATAGCCCAGCCGTTGTAAAACATTTACAGAAACTAATGAGAAAAAAAATCACCTTATTACTATTGATTATAATATCAATAACATCTATAACCGAATTGAAAGCACAATCTTCTGAAAAAGAAATTACAACTGAATTTTTTAGAGTATTCGAAAACGAACCTGTGAAAGCAATGGATTACGCTTTTTCGACTAATAAATGGATGGAGAGAAACATAGACGGAGTAGAAAGTTTGAAAACAAAATTTAAAGATATACTTCCGTTGATTGGAGATTATTATGGTTATGAAATGATAACAGAAAAAAGTGTCGGAAATAATTTAAAATTAATAAGTTATATGCTCAAATATGACCGACAACCTGTACGCTTTACTTTTGTTTTGTATAAACCGAATGACAAATGGCAAGTTCAAAATCTCAATTGGGATGTTGACATAGATGATGAACTACAAGAGTCTGCAAAATTGAATCAGAATTAGAAAAAAACGTTTTACAACAATGGCTATAAGTAATTGCTTGTTCTCGCCTACTTTGGAAATTCCTGCGGAATTTCGAACTCGGTGTGTACCTGTAAAGTTAAGTGCTAACCTACGCAACTACCCCTAGCCGAGATCGTTACCTCACATATGAACAAACCGAAAACTGAATTACTAATTTTATTATCACTTTGTCTTATAAGTATTATTGTTTTTCAGTCTTGTGAATCAAAAAACAGTAAAAAGAAGATAACAGAAGATTCTAAAGTCATTCAGAAAATAAAAGAATACAAATATGAAAGACAATGGCTTGAATATATATTTCCAAATAGGAATACCATTGAAAAAGTAGAAGTTTATCTAACCGAAAATAAAGATACACTCTATCAACAATTCAAATTTTACAGAAATAAAGTCTTGGATTCTACTAAAAGTACGTTTTACGTTTTGGAATTTAACAAAAGAGGAGAAAATGAATATTATGGAAGAGTATATTTCCATAATAAAGATGATTACGAATTTAAAAGCCCAATAATCGAAAAGAGTTTAGGATTGGCTTTTTTACATTCAAAAAGAGATTCGACAAAAGTTTGGGACTTTGAATCCAAAAACAAGGATTATGTTGAATTTGAATATACTCACACAAGTGACACTTTAATAGGAATGCTTTACGAGACAAGACTTTTGGACACTATCATAAATGGAGAAAAAATGGTCAGAATTCTTGAAACTGGAATCCCAATAGATAATATGCCGAAAACGAATAATCCTTTTATTGAGGCATTTGATTTGGACGAAAATAAATACGTGAGGTAACAACGTGTATAGCTCATTGCGGCTGAATTCCTAATCGGAATTCATTGCAATTTGCTATCTTTCGGTTACGGCGGAAAATCATAGCTGATTTCCCGCAACGAGCCATACACAAAACCGTTGGGTACAATTATGACGAACAGCATTTTCCATAATAAAGAATTTGAAATTAACGGAATTTCTGTACCTGAATTTGAATTAAAAAGCGGAAATCTAATCAGAATTTACATTCCAAATTTTGACTCTGAACATCAACCTTTAGGTTTTGACTTGACGATTGAATTAATAAAGCATTTTCAAAATAAAAAATCGGATTTTCATTGGGCGAAAAACTACCGACAAAATACCACAGCGGAATTATTAAATCCTCTAACTGCCGAAAAATATTTGATAAACAAAATGCGGATTGACAAACAAAACGCAAAACGAATTGTGGAAGAAATCGGAATAAACCTGACTGACAAGTTTGAGCATTTGAGTTTCACAAATAAGAAAGCGTTGATAATAAAGGCACTTTTTGAACTAAATGATAGTATAATTTTAGATTATTATGGTGTAGACGCAATCGGAATCGGATTTTTGGAAAGTTTATTGAATTCTGAAATTGAGAAAGGTAAATCAGCCATCGCTTTTGACAGATTGGAGTTTAAAGCTGACATCGAACCTTTTGAAAACATAAAAACAATAGAAATAACTGTACCCAACAACGTGTAAGCGCAATAACGGCTGAATTTCCTAATCGGAAATTCAACTCGTTTTGCTAAATTAGGTGCGTCAGCGGAAAGTACTCGCGCACTTTCCCGTTACTGACGCTTACACAAAACCGTTATAGGCAATTGCTCAAAATAGCTCCAAACAACCTCACTCCTATGGCGAAACGGAGTACTGCGGAGGGAAACCTTCTCACTCTTGTAGCACTACGAAGTGATACGGCAGGATGGAGCAAGGTGATCTAAGCAAAACTGCGAAATGGAGGGTTTCCTTAGTTAGTTTGTGTTTCGCAACCGCCTCTAACAATGCCTATAATTCAGCAAAAGTAATCCCCAAACCGAAAATTAATACTAACTTGGATTGGCTTTGGACCAGCCGAAAATTCTACCGAATTTTCTCTGCCGTATCATAGCCTTGAACGTTGCCAGTAATTTGGAATGACAGAAATTTTAAAGAAATATTTAGTTACTAAATGGTGGATTCCAATCTTACTTTTCGGGACATCACTTATTCTTTTCATTAGTAGTTCTTTATTGAATAATACAGACATTGGATTTTATACTGTCTTATTTTTTGGAATGGTATTACTGATTTCAGCAATTTGGCAATTTTTTAAAGGAAAAATAGCAATTGGATTTTTACAATTATCAATTCTGGCTATACCATTTCTCATCCTTGGATTTATGGTTTATCCATTTGCAGGAATGATGGACAAACCAGATGGAGAGTTAGCATTAGAAAGAATCGAACCTTTAATTCAAGAAAAAACAGATTTGGTTATCCCAAAAGATTTTGAGGTTTTGGAAAATCTTATCGAACATACAGAAGGAGCTTTTGACTCTGATTATTCTATCGGACTGACAATTGAATATAAAGAATCTGATGAGAAAAATATTGTGGAACAAATTCTTAAACATGCGGAATTGGAATCAGATAAAGGCTTGTGGAAAAATTATGCTAACGGATTTGATTTTGAGCACAACAACAACGAAATAAATAGAGCTGAACCGTTTTATTTCAAAGTAGATACTTTAAACAATAAAATGGAACTGAATTTAAGTCACTTATAAATAAAAAAACTACTGGCAACAATGGCTATAAACAATTGCTTTTACAGGCTTATCCTGAAAATTCCGTAGGAATTTTCAGTTTGTCGTGTACTTGCAAAAGTCCGTATTAACCCACGCCACTGTCCATAGCCAAACACGTTGGCAACAATATATCTATAAATCGTAACAAACAAGTAAACTATTAATCTTTAGGTAAACAAAAAATATTTAATAATGAAAAAACTCTCACTAATTAATTTAATTCTTTTATTATCTATAATAGGCTATTTGTTTTACAACAAAATAAAAAAGGAAAGTACACATTTTAAAAAACTCACAGCTGAACGAATAGACATTGTTGGAGAAAATGGCAATAAATTTATTGTGTTAAGCAATCCTAAAGACCAAGCTTTAGCTACTACGAATGGAGAATTGACTAACCCTGAAAATTCTGAACGAAATACACCTGGTCTTATTTTCTTCAATAGCGAAGGTGATGAAGTTGGTGGATTGGTATTTGATAAGGATAGTGAAGGAACTTACCAAATGTTAACATTTGACCAAAATAAAAATGACCAAATTATGGTTCTTCGTAAAGATGAATACGAAGAAAATGGTAAATGGTTCAGACAATATGGATTAGAAATTAGTGAACGTTCAGAAAAAAGTTATCAAAAGGTGATTAAAGAGTATAATTCTATAAGTAAAATTGAAGATTCTATCGAGCGAGCTGATGAGTTTAAAAAATTTTGGGAGAATCCTGAACATTTGGCACCAAAACGTTTATTTCTTGGGAGGTTAGAAAATTTGAATACTGGACTTTTCCTATTAGACAAAGAAAATAACATCAAACTCTCGATTTATGTTGATGCCAAAGGGAATCCTGTTATGCAGTACGTAGATAGTTTGGGAAATAACAAGAATTTATTGAATTAAAAATACTGTTGCCAACAACGTGTATAGTTAATTGCTAGAGTATGGTAAGTCCTAATCGGAAAATTCTCCGAATTTCCCTCAGATCCGTCCCCTTTTGCTATCTTTAGTCGCAGAGCAACTAACCATACACAAACACGTTACCCACAATTATGAGAAAATTATTGCTAATTATTATAGTTACCACTTTTTCAGTAAATGCTCAGGAAGACAAAACCGTAGATTTAAAGTGGATAATAAATGATACGCTCACTTATAATACTGTTATGACGGACATTCCAGTAGAGCAAGCGGAGCAAGGGCAGGAAATTGATACATTATTTGGAAAGGCTTCTGATATCTTTAAGAATATGAAGGAAAGCATGAGTAATTTAAAATATGAGACGAAACTTTATCCCGACAGAATGAAAAACATCGATATCGCGATGTTGATTAAAAAAGATAAAACCGATACAAACGAAAACATATTTTCTGGAATGGCTGAGATGAATGGTAACGTCGTACTTCGCGGCAAGGTGAGCCAGAATGGTGAACTCTTAAGTTTTTACTACAAAAGTGCTCAAAACAATCTGGTTTCGATATTATTTGAACTCCCGAATAAGCCTGTCAAAGTAGGCGACAAGTGGAGTTTAAATGTCGATATGATTGCAATGGACCAAAATTTTATTGCGGACACGTTGTTCAAGAGGAATGAGGTTTACCTTGATAAAATCATTGAAAAAAATGGTGACCAAATTGCTGTGATTAAATATGACATTGAAGAGTTTGTCTCTGGCAACTTTGGCAACGGACTCATGACAATGTTTACCGGAAAAAGTGATGAAAAAACTTATATGAAAATGACTCATCAAGCCATAGGTCATTTCTCAATTAATAAAGGAATGTGGATTGAATATGACGGAGACATGGAAATCCAAACCAATTTTTCGATGATGGGACTGGGCGGAAATAAGAGAACCAAATTTCGACTGATACCAGAGTAATAACTGTGGGTAACAACGTATATAACACATTGCCAAAATTTGGCTAACTTTAAACTCTCCACTACTAAGTAACCTCAGTTACGACTGAATAAAATATAACTACTAATATGGCAACGTGCCATATACAATACCGTTAGCAACAACCTAAACCAAAAATGAGAAACAACAGAAAAATTATTCTTTTTATTGGAATAATAGCTTTACTACTTGGATGTTATTTCATTACAGACAATATGCTTTTCAACGGAATAAAATCAAAACCAATAAACGAAGATGGATTTCAGGCAAATTACTTTGCAAAAGATGAATTAAACGATAAAACTGCAATAATTCTAATTGGTGGCGGACAATGGGGAGATTACTGGGCTCAAGAATTTGCGAATAAAGAAATGGTTGGATTATCACTACCATATACTGGAAAAGAGGGTTTACCAAGACTACCTGAAGAAATTGAATTAGAATACTTTGCAAACGCCATTAATTGGCTTATAAAACAGCCTCAGGTCGACCCAAATAAAATAGTTGTTATGGGAGCATCAAGAAATGCGGAATTAGCTTTAGTAATTGCTTCCACATTCACTGAGTCTATTAGCGGAGTTATAGCCTATGCACCAAGTTCTGTTTCTTGGTCAAATACAGTTTTACCGTACAATTCCGATGAATTGAAATCGAGTTGGAAATATAAAGGAGTTGATGTTCCTTATCTACCAATGAATAAAATCATAGGCAACGAATCGAATAAAATTAAAATGGTAGAATATTGGAAAAAAGGTTTAACAAAAACTGATTTCATAAAACAAGCAGCAATCAAAGTAGAAAAGATTAATGGACCAATTATACTTTTTTCCGGAAACGATGACAAGGTTTGGCCATCATCTATAATGGCAGATATGATAGAAAATAGATTAGAAGATAATAATTTTGAACATTCCTTTCAGAATATAAAATATGACAACGCTGGACACTTAATTTCTAATAATCCTGATGACGATTCGAGTTATAGAACAGGAAGAATTAATATCGATGGAAAAGATTATGAATATGAATTTGGCGGAAATAATGATGGTGATTTTAAAGCAAAACAAGATGCCAAAGTAAAATTGATGGAATTCATAGAAAAGATATAAATGCGAATAAAAGGCAGTTGCTAACACCGTGTATAATTCATTGCTAGTACTCGCCTACTTACGAAAATCCTCGCGGATTTTCTATTCGGTTTGTATTTGCTAAATTAGTTACTGAAACACGCAACGAAATCATACACAAACACGTAAGCAAGCTAAAAAAAATATAAATGGCGACATTATTAGAAGATATTAAGAAACAATTTGATTGGATTACTAAAGCATTCAAAGAAGACGGAATGGATTTGGATTACTCAATCGGGAGCTTAATGGAAATTGACCGATTTGTTCAAAAAAATACGAAAGACGGACAAGCGATAAAAGGTGGTCGTCTTGCAAAAAACTTAGGTGGAGTTGTTTTCTCAGTAGCGTCATATATTGGAGAAACAATAATCAAAAATGCACCAAATGCTAAATGGATTACTGACGATAATGACCCTCAGGGAGAAATAAATATTGCGGTGGAACTGGAAGATGGAACTATGTGTTGGCCCGCTCAAAGAATGATTAAAAGAATCCAGAATGGACTTGAAGACGGAATCTATCCGTATGGCCATTCTTTAACTGCGGAGTTCACGAAAGAGCAATGTGACAAATCTTTTTGGGATATTGAAAAAGAAGTAAAACCAATGGAGCCGAAAAAACCGTGGTGGAAATTCTGAACGGCAAAAGCCAGCTTACAACAATACCCAAAAGTAATGCGGACTTTAGGGCGAAACCGAAAGATCTGGGTATATTTATGAAGTCGCTAAATCTTATGGATTTAGCTTTGGACAAGAAAACTAAAACTAAACAATAAGCTTTAGCTTCGTGCGCAGACGGAAACCAAAAGTTTCCTTGCCTCGCACTACGCTTAGCCGAACCGTTACACTCAATTACTCCGACTGAATTAAAATATGATTAAACTCTTTAAGTCAAAAAAATTACTACTTCTGATTGACAAGAATGAAATGGAGCTAATTGATTTGTTGACTGACAAAACTTTTAAGGCGAAATCTGATTCTGATTTTTCAAAAGACTATCTTCATATTGCTGAGTTTTCGGTTGCGGAGAAGCTTCTGGAAAAACTAATATCTAAACATATTGGAAAACGAAAGTTCAGACCGAGCTTAGATATTTTAGTTCAACCTATTTTAAGAAAAAATGAGTCACTCTCTAGCGTTGAAAAAAGAGCAATACTCGAAGTTTGCGCCTTTAGAGGAGGAAGAAAAGTTATTATACACGAATCAACTGAATTAATTTCGCGTCAAAAGGCCAGAAGTATTTTGGATTAATTATTGTAAATTTTGTTGCTGATAAAAAATATCCGAAAACAATGTGGAACAGGGTTAAGTGCTCACTCTAACTTGTCGCAAAAGAGTGTAACAATGTATAGCCGCAATTACGACGGATTCGACTACGTCCGAATCCACTCAGAATTGCTAACGTCAGTGTCAAACCGAAAATTAACGCATATTAACCCGTGCCTGACGGTTATACGAGACCGTTAGCATTCAGCTGAAAAAACATTCAGACATAAATAAAAATGGGATTATTTGACTTTTTAAAAAACAAATCTGAACCGATTGAGAAAAAGACGGAAGATAAGCCTGTGAGGAAAAAAAGTGAAAATGTTGAATACTTAAATCAGATTCAAAAAGAAGTTCATCAATATCTTAAACCATTGGGATTTAAAAAAAGAGGTCGGACTTTTAATAGACAAACTGAAAATGGAGTTTGGCAGGTAATAAACTTTCAAAGTGGACAATTCCCAGTTGGAGAGAACTATGTGATTCCAGGAATTAGAGAAAGCTTTTACGGAAAATTCACAGTAAATATGGGTGTGATTATAAAAGAGCTTTATGAAATACGAATAAAAGGAAAAGAAAAAGCCTTTTATCAAGATTATGATTGCCAAATTAGAACACGTCTTTCACACTTGATTTCGGAAAATGATTATTGGTGGAATATTACAAATGACAGTAAACTTATATCTGACCAAATTATTGAAGGGCTGAATGACAAAGGCATTTCTTGGTTAGATACGTTTGAGAACAGGGAAAAAATTTGTGCGAATTGGGAAAATGTTAATGGTTCTTCAAATACAGCCAAACTAGATGTAGCTCTCATAATTTTTCAAACGGACAAGATAAAAGGCGGAAAACTAATTCAAGAATACTTTGACAGTATAGAATCTCATAAAGGGCATAAAGAATATGTAAAAGAACTTGCGGATGAGCTTGGAATAAAACTGATTGAAAATGATGTGGAATAAAGCCGAAATGCTAACAAGGTGTATAAAACATAGCTAATAAGTGCTTAATCGAAAGGTTTGTCTTTATTTGCTATGACCGCCAAATTTTTAATTTGGCTTTAAAACTGAAAAGTTAAATCAAAATATAAAAAATTGGCTCTGTGCTAAAATCAAAATGTAGTATCTTTTTATGCGCTACGTTTCATACACAAGTCCGTTGGCAGTAATTGCAATGAAACATACAATTTTACTTTTAATAATATTTGGACTTTTAAATTGTCAAAATTCCCAAAAGCAATTTAAAACTACTACTATGGATTGTGATAACACAAAACTGGTAGATTATGTTTATCCAATTGATAATTTCTTCAATGAAAGAACATTAGTTTATTCTTTAAAATCTAATCGAGGAAGAACAAAAGAAATAATTAAAAAAACATATAATTTAAAAGTTGAAAAAGACACCCTACTTACGAGCATAAGTAAAAATGCTAAAAACATTACGAACGATTCAACAATCTTTGCTTTAAAAAATGGAATACCTAAAATAATAAAATCGTTTACAAAAGTAGAGGCGCATCCCGACCTAATCGTAACAAAGGAAACTATTAGCGAAAATAGATTTTGTGAGTTTGCGACCTTTGCAGATTCATCCGAATATGATGTCCCAACAGAAAACGGGAAAATGAATTGGAAGTTCGATGGATTTACTACTCATAAAAAATATGTGAAAAAAATTTTCAATGGAAAAGAATATAATTGTGCGATTTTTGAATCGGAAAAAACACTAACAGTAGAATTGAATGGTAATAAACAACAACTTAAAGGCACTTGGAAAGGTTGTGGATGCGAGGGTATAGGTGAGCTCTATTCTACAACTAGAACAGAGGATGGACTTGTAATTGAACATCAATTAGAAGAAATTATTGAAAACGAATAACAACTGCTGCCAACAAAGTATAAAAACAATAGGGCAATTATTGCAAAACCGAAAGGTTCAAACGCACTTGCGAGGTCGCCAAATTTTTACATTTGACTATATTTAATGAGAAAAATAAACATAGAAATTTAAAAATTCGGCTTGTATTCAACCGAATAGTTTGCGCTCATTTTCAGCCCTACTGTTCTTATCCAGAACCGTTGTAGCACATTTGAGGAAACCACAACAACAAGACAATAATTTGCACGTTTAAAGCCTATGAAAAGACATCAATTTATAATTTTTGCAATCATCGCTTTTATTTTTATGGGTTGTGACAAAGACGAAAATAATTCAGAAGAGCCTTTAGAGGAAAGTTTCTTGTTCGAAGATGGCTTTGAAACACAAAATGACTTATTGGACGAATTATTTCCTTCTAATGGAAATCGATGGTCAACAATTCAACAAACTGACCCAACAAACGCAACGAACGAAATTTCAATTTCAAATACTGAATTCAACGAGGGACAAAACGCACTTCGTGTTCTTGCTTATCAATCAGATTCTGACTTATCAAAAGTAGATATTGAGAAAAATGGACTAAACATAGTTTCAGGAAATAAGGTTACAATAAAAGCTGACTTTTATATAGTTGGCACTGAACTTATCGAAAATTTATTACTGCTAGATTTAGAATGTTGTTCTTGTTGGGACCCAACCGTTGGCGATAATTATGGCTCTGAAAACCAATGTCCAGGAGTAAGATTAATTATGTCTGGTGGGAATGATTATCTCTCAATTGAAAGAGGGAAAATATCGGGAACTACAATGCAACAAACAAATTTTGCATTTCCAAGAAATCAATGGGTTACAGTTCAATGGGAAATGACTATGTCAGATAGTGAGAATGGACTTAATCGATTAATTATAAATGAAACAGAAGTCATCAACCAAACTGGAATGAATATGCCAAATGCACAGGTTTTTACAGATGTTTTTCTAAATCAAGGTATTGATTTTACTCTACAAGAACCTACTTTTTACGAACGAGTGCAAATTGGAGCAACAGCAAATCCTACAGCTGGAAATATCGAACTATTTGTAGATGATTTTTCAATAAAAGTGGAATAAAAACGTGCTACAACAACGTGCATAAAAAATAGCTATTATAGGCTTTCCGAGAGGTTTTTGTATGTTTACAAAGTATGCCAAATTTTTAATTTTGATTATATTTAAAAAAGAAAATTAAACATAAAAATTAAAAATTCGGCTTGTGCTAAATCCGAAAAGTTAGTGTTTGTTTATACGCTACGTTTCATACACAAAACCGTTATGTGTGATGAAACAACCAAAAACACCGAAAATATAAATAATGAAAAGCTTTCCATTTTATAAACAACTAGACTCGATGGAATGTCTGGCATAAAAAACTAATTAATGAAACACTTATTTATTATTACTATTTCTTTGCTGAGCATTGCCTGTAATACTAAAAATGAAGATCAGAAAAAGTTAGATTTTGTGGAGTTCGACTTTCATTTTGATACAGAGTCAAATGAAATGCCATACAATTTTTCTTCATATTGGGATACCATTCCTACAATTGTCGATAGAACAGCATGGGAATTTGCCAAAATCGGAAACATACAAAAGATGCATGAGATTTGGGATACGAAAGAATCAATTGAAATTGGACTTACTCAGGAACAACGAGATAGTTTTGGTCTCTACAAAGCAATGGATGCAATAGATTACATATTGAATGAAGCTGAAGAGCACCAAGTAGTCATCATAAATGAAGCTCATCAAATGCCCCAACATCGAATTTTTACTACTCGACTACTTGAAGGACTCAAAAGAAGAGGCTTTAAGCACTTAGGGATGGAAGGATATTTTAATACGCCTCAAGCAGATTCAATTATGCAAGCCAATGGTTATCCTATTCTTGATTCTGGATATTTTACACAAGAACCTCAATTTGGCAATTTAATAAGAACTGCCTTTGATATGGGGTTCAATATATTTGGGTACGAAAGCAGTGGACATGCTAATGGGAAGGAAAGAGAAATTAATCAAGCCCGGAATATTGAATCCTATCTAAATCGATACCCCAACGAAAAGATATTAATTCATTGTGGTTTTGATCATGTGTACGAAGGAGATATGCCTAACAATTCCATGGGTTGGGGAAAGGCAATGGCAGGGAGATTGACGGAATTTACAGGCGTTGACCCATTAACCATAAGTCAGACAATTTATTCTGAAAAGGGTAATAGGGATTACGAAAACTCGTACTATCAGATTACAGATCTAGAAAGACCTAGTGTTTTTGTCAATGAATCTGGTGAGCTATTTGGTCAGCAACGAAAGAAAACCTCTATTGATTTACCCCCTATGGGCACATTCAGGTATGACATAGCAGTTTTCCATCCAAGAAGTAAAAAGTACGATCGTCCGCAATGGATGGTGTATGGTGATCGTAAAGAAGTAGAACTATCATTTGTTGAAGAAAATATCCAGTGCCCATGTTTGGCACTTGCCTACAAAAAAGGTGAGAAAGTAGGCAAAGCCGTTCCTTATGATATACAAGAGACGGATGATAAGAAGGTTACATTAGTTTTGGATAAATCCGACTTTGAAATTGTCATATTGAATCAGAAGAACATAGCCCTAAAAGCTGAATTTAACTAGGCATCATAGCAAAAACTTTATTTTCAAATAGATAACCAAAAGATTTTTATGGGATGGGAAATATAGTAGAATAGATGAATTAATCCAAATTAAGAATAGAGTCACCACACATAACAATGTATATAAAAAATACGTCAGATATGGCTATATTTGAGTTCTCCCCTATTTAATAACAAAGATTACGTCTGAAAAATCCGCCTCTAAAAAAGACGTACCTTTCATATACAAAACCGTTAGCATTAATTGATGAAATCCAATCTTATGAAATATCTATGTCTATTTTTTATCAGTCTTTTACCTGTATTGTCGAGCGCACAGCAACCAGAAAATAAAGTAAAATCTTATCTTGACAAAGGAGTGAAAGCTCCAAACACACATCATATTGGAGATGCCTGGCTCAATTTTTTAGTTCAAGCGGACAAAGAATTTAACCAAAATATTACTCAAGCTACATTTAGTGCAAACTCTACATTAGATTGGCATAAGCATAATACCACTCAAGTAATTATAGTAACTGATGGAAAAGGCTACTATCAAGAAAAGGGGCAAGAACCTATCTTGATTAAAAAAGGCGATGTTATTAAATGTGAAAAGGATACAGAACACTGGCACACATCATCCAAAACTAGTGATGTTTCCTATTTAGCAATATATGGAGCTCAACCGACCATTTGGACGGAGAAACTAACTCAAGAATACTATGATAAAGTTTCAAAACAGCTAGAAGAAAAATAATAATAACTAATGCTAATACCGGCTATAATTCATTGTGATGGAATTTTCCACTGAAAATTCCTACCTTTCTATCATCGCTTGGTTTTCGCGGAATGGTCCTAGCGGACAATTCCACAACGAAACCAGAGCCAAACAGTTGGCAACAGTTTTGAAAAATATAGCATTATCATGAAGAAATTAATGGTTTTCACTTTTACAGCTCTCCTATTTGCAATGAGTTGTGAAGAAGTCAAAAAATCTGGGACTGAAGAAATCGTAAATCAAAAAATAGATGTTAAACAGGAAAAAGAAGCAATTTTAGAAACATTAAATAATGAAACTAAGGCGGCTTTTCGAAGGGATTATGAGGCTTGGAAGGAAAAATGGGTTCATGACCCAAACATAACTAAAACTTATATTGATTTCCCAGAAAACACTTTTTCCGAATCAGTCGGCTGGAACGAAATAAGTCAATTCGTTAAGACCTTTATTGAAGAGCATCCTGAACCTGAACCTCTACCTAAATTGTTGGACAAAATAAATGTTCGTCTCTATGGTAACGGAGCGTGGGTTACCTACATACAACAAGATTCCTTACGTGGCCGGAAACGAGAGACTAGACTCATGGAAAAAGTAAATGGAGAATGGAAAATTGCAGGTATGCAAACGACTATTTATGGATTCGAAACCAATGAAACCGAATAAAAACTGTTGCCAACAATGGCTATAGCAAATAGAGCATTAAAGACTAAATTTAAAGGCTTGGGCGTATTTGTTGAGTCCGCAAAATCTTTTGGATTTGGCAGTTAAAAAGAAAAAATAATTGCAAAACAAAAAGCTCAGGCTCACGGACCAGACAGAAACGAAAACTTTTCTTGCCTGCCCTGCTTGCCATGGCCTAAACCGTTGTGCGTCATCTACGCATTCATAGAAAAATTAAATAATAATCTAAAATAAGCCCGATGGCAAGAATGAATCCATACCTTTATTTTAATGGTAATTGTGAAGAAGCCTTCAATTTTTATGAAGGAGTTTTTGAAAAAAAGGTCTCATACATTGGACGCTATAAGGATGTTCCAAAACAAGACAGACACATTTTCCAAGAAACTGACGAAAATAAAATAATGCACGTCACTTTGGATATTAGTGAAGAAACAAGTCTGAATGGAGCCGACTATACCGAAGGATATGAAGAGTCAAAAGGATATAGCAACTTTGGTCTTATAATTCATGCAGATAGTAAAGATGAAGCCGACAGGATATATAACGAACTTTCCAAAGGTGGACAAAAAACATTGCCTATGCACGTTACATTCTGGGAATCTTATTATGGTAATTGCATTGACAAATTCGGCATTATGTGGAAAGTTACTACGTAATTAAAAGAATAACTAATTTACTTAACTGACAAAAAAACGAACGCACAACACAACGCATATAATTAATTGCCGGGGCTTGGTAAGTCCTAATCGGAAAATTCGGAGAATTTTCCTCAGTCCAAAACCTTTTGCTAACTTAGTTGCTAATCGCCACTAATCATACACGAACACGCTGTGTGCAATACAAGAAAACCAATCAAATACAAAACTCACGCTTTAGTTCAATGAAATCTAAACTAACAAAATGCAGAGAAAAACTGAACTTAACTCAAAGTGAATTAGCAGACAAAACTGGCCTTTCGGTTAGAACGATACAAAGAATTGAAGCTGGCTCAAAACTAAAAGGACACAGTTTAAATGCACTTGCTCAAGCTCTAAACGTGAGTAACGATGAGTTGGTAGAAGAGAAAAATGAAGCTTCTTTTAATTATAAACTTATAAAATTAATAAACCTATCCTCACTCCCTTTTGTAGTTGTTCCGTTTGCAAATATTGCTATTCCCCTTATGTTAATGCATCACAAAAAAGAAGTTAATTCATTAACTAAACAAATTGTTTCTGTTCAAATTTCATGGACAATATTGTCTGGTGTAATTTTTCTACTGAGTCCATTTATTAATAGGCTATTTTCATCTGAAAATAAGTTGACTTTAATTGTTTTAATTGTTTCTATTTTAGTAAATATTTTTATTATTCTACGTAATACAATTTCATTAGACAAAAAAAACAAGCTACACATTAAATTGAATTTCAGCTTCTTATAGTACTGTCAGGATATTGTCGTTTTTTTGTCGGGTAGTTTTTACATTCAAAGCCATATTGCTTTCAGACTTTTGTATCATTATTTATAAACCTAATTTTATCTACAATAATGAAACAACTTAGTTTACTTTTCACAATCATTTTTCTACTTAATACCAACTGCTGTAATGCACAGATTGCGAAAGATTCAGACCTTTTTATTCAACTAAAAAAAACAGACAGCTTGTTTTTTGAAGAGGGTTTTAATAAATGTAATTTTGAAATATTAGAAACCTATATTTCTAACAATTTTGAATTCTATCACGATGAAAATGGAACACAAAATAAAGAGCAGTTCTTCATAGGTTTTAGAGAAAGTATCTGTTCTAACATAGAAAGAAAACCCATAAGAAAAGTTATAGAAGAAAGTTTAGAAGTTTATCGATTAAAAAATAATGGTGAAACCTATGGAGCTATCCAAAGGGGGATTCACTTATTCTATATCAAAGAACCAAACAAAGAGTTATACTTAACAAACATTGCCAAGTTTACATCTGTCTGGAATTTAGAAAATTGTAAATGGAAATTATCCAGAGTGTTAAGTTACGACCATAAAGAACCCAATAAAGATTATGGCCAAAAATTTAACGCAAATTACCCATTGCAATTATTTGACAATGATATCAAAATAGAAAATCTACTTGAGCAACATAAAATTCCTTCAATTTCTATTGGTTATATTGAAGATGGAAGTCTGAAACAAGTGCGCTCGTTTGGTATTCAAAAACAAGATATTAATGTTTCAGTAAATAGTATATACAAAGTTGCATCTTTAACTAAACCAGTAGCTGCCTTAGTGGTTCTAAAATTAATTGAGAATGGAGATTTGCAATTAGATGAGTCTATTTCTAAATATTATATAGATCCGGACATTAAAAATCATGCATTTTTAAGCAAACTTACCGCAAGACACATTTTATCTCAACAATCCGGATTTCCAAACTGGAGATATTTAACTGAATCTAACAAACTGACATTTGAATTTGAGCCAGGAACAAAATTTCAATATTCTGGCGAAGGATTTGAATATTTAAGAAAAGTTATTGAAAACAAGCTGAAAAAATCTTTTGAGCAGATTGCTTCTGAAGTTCTTTTTGAACCATTAGAAATGAACAATACACACTTTTATTGGACACCAAAAATAAATGAGAATAATTATGCTTTTGAACACGATGAAAATGAATCGCAAATACCTTTAGAAAAATACTATGAAGCCAATGCAGCAGCAAACCTAATGACCACTGTAAATGACTATTCTAAATTCTTAATTCATATTATGAATGGAGCAGGTCTGTCCAACAAATTATATTTAGAATTTTTAAAACCACAAGTCAGTCAAAAAAAAGGAATAGACCGCAATTTAGGAATGCAATTATTATCTAATTTACCAAATAACGAATACGCTTTAATGCATACTGGTGGAGATTATGGAACAAAAGCTATAGCAATTATGCTTCCAAAAAGAAAAAGAGGGCTGGTTATATTTTCAAACTCTGAAAATGGGATGGTATTATGGCAGAAGATAATATCTGAATATTTTGGTGAAATCGGAATAGAAATTATCCGTAGGAATTTAGAATAGAAACAATAAAGTACAGCACACAACAACGTGTATAGCTCATTGCGACTAAATTCCTTAATCTGAATTCATTGCAATTTGCTATCTTTCAGTCACGGCGGAAAATCATAGTTGATGTTCCGCAACGAGCCATACACAAAACCGTTACCTGCAAGCTATGGCCTTTTTGCAACAATAAAATTTTTATGTCGTCTTTACAGAAATCTCTGACCAATGACGTTCAAAAATATACTTCTGTCCTTAATAACAATCGCAAGTTTGTTTGGCTGTAAATTTGAAGAAGCTAAAACCCCAGAAGAATCTATAGTCTACAAGTGTACCCCATGCAACTTAGAATGTGATACTCTCACATTTGTCCAAGCAGCTATCTGCCCTCATTGTAAAATGAAATTATTGCCTTTGACGGAAAAAACAACCCTAACTAAGCTAATTGAATATGAAGGTAAATATGAATATAGTGGAAACAGCACTATAAATTTAATTGCGTCGAAATTGGACACTACACTTTATGCAGTTGTAGACAACGAAAAGTATCCATTAACCTACATTTCAGATAATATATTTACAAATAGGATAGATCAACTTATAGTATTTCAAAGAGATAAGAGTGAAAACATAGTTAGTTATAAAATTGATGAGGAAGTATTCAAGTTTCTTACAAAAGATTTTAAAAGATTGGAGATGCTTCCTCGTAAAGATTTATTTCAACATTCTGAAAAATACACCTATCAACAACCAGAAAAAATGAATGATGGTTTAGATGTAGGAAATTTAAATGATGTATTTGTAGACTCCGAACCTCTTGTAGAGATGGTTAGAAAAACAATAGATGGTAAATATCAAAATATCCATAGTATACTTATTTACAAGAATAATAAATTAGTATTAGAAGAATACTTCTATGATCACAGTAAAGACGTGCCCCATCAATTAAGGTCTGCAACTAAATCAATTATTGGTGGAATTTTAGGAATTGCCAAGGACAGAGGTTTTATTGAAAGTGAAAATGACAAACTATTACCCTATTTCGAATCAAGATACCCAGAAATTGAAAACTTAGATAGTAGAAAAAAGTCGTTGACAATAGAAAACTTCTTGATGTATCGTCATGGATTAGATTGTGAAGATAGTAACCAAGACAGTAAAGGCAACGAAATGGCCATGATGGAAAGTGAAGATTGGGTTAAATACACGCTAGATCTTCCTATGATTTCAGAACCAGGAATAGCATCATCCTATTGCACAGGCTGTGCTTTAACTTTAGGCAGTCTAGTCGAAATAACAACCAAAAGAAATATTGAAGATTTCGCAAGAGAAAATTTGTTTCAACCATTAGGAATCACCAACTATGATTGGGTTTTTGAGCCAAATAAAGCAAGTATGACTAATTTTAGTCAACTTAAATTGACGTCCAGAGATTTGATCAAACTAGCTAAAATGTATATGGATAATGGAAAATGGCAAGAGAAGCAGATAATATCAGAAAGTTGGGTAACCAAGACCTTTAGAATGGAAGACGGCGACTACGGATACTTATGGCAGGAAAGAATCTTTGAAGCTAACGGTAAAAAATATAGTTCCTATCAAGCTTCTGGGAATGGTGGGCAAAAAATAAACATTTGGCCTGAATTAGATATGATTACAGTGTTTACCGGCGGTAACTATAATTCCTTTCAACTATATGGTAAAAGTACACCGCCTAATGAAATGATTCCAAATTATATATTGAAGGCATACAAATAGCCTGCACATAACAACGTGTATAGTTCATTGCGTCTGATTTTCCTTTCGGAAAATCCTTGCTGCTGAACAATGGGTTCTTCCCTTTTTGCTATCTTAGTCTCTACGCAGCGAAACCATTCACAAATACGTTGTGTGCAACTAGAAATAAGCAAATGAACTTTGAAGAAACAATCCAAGAAGTCTATCAGAAAGTTAATAGCATAGACAATAGAGGAGAAATGGCTTCTTACATTCCTGAATTGGGTAAAATAGATCCAGATAATTTTGGAGTACACATATCCACGGTTGATCAAGTCCAATTTGGTGTTGGAAATTATTCTGACAAATTTTCAATTCAAAGTATAGCCAAGGTGCTTTCCTTGTGTCTTGCATATAACATACTTGGTGATAAAATATGGAAGAGAGTTGGAGTTGAACCTTCGGGCACGGCTTTTAATTCGCTTGTGCAACTTGAAACTGATCGAGGTATACCTAGAAACCCGTTTTTAAATGCAGGAGCAATCGTCATATCTGATATACTTATTAGTAATTTAAAAAACCCTAAAGAAGATTTCTTAAAGTATGTACAAAGTCTATCGAACAGTGCTGAATTTAAGTATTCGAGTGAAATAGCCCGCTCAGAAAAATCCGTGGGTTATAGAAATGTAGCCTTATGTAATTTTATCAAATCTTTTGGTCAAATTAAAAATGAACCTTCAGATGTACTCGATTTCTACTATGATCTTTGTTCTCTTGAGATGAGTTGTAAAGAATTATCAGAGGTGTTTTTATTCTTGGCCAATAATGGAAATCAAATTCATACTAACAAATCAATACTGACGGAAAGACAATCAAAACGAATAAATGCTCTTATGCAAACTTGTGGTTTTTATGATGAATCGGGAGAATTCGCTTTTAAAGTAGGGCTTCCCGGCAAGAGTGGTGTCGGGGGAGGAATTATAGCGATACATCCAGACAAATATGTTATTGCGGTATGGAGCCCGAAATTGAATAAGAAAGGTAACTCATATAGAGGAATGAAATTTTTGGAAGATTTTACTACTAAATCCAAATTATCTATATTTTAATTAACGGCACACAACAACGTATATAAAACATTGCCGAAATTTGGTTATTTTTAAACTCTGCCCTACTATTCAAACTAAGTTACGACTGAATAAAATATAACTACTAATTATAGCAACCTGCCATATACAAAACCGTTAGACACCATCAGAACTCAGACTCAACAATCTCACGAAATTTAAAAAAATGAAAAAATCTGACATAAAAGAGTTTCCTGAATATTTTGAATACTATATCAAGCTAAATGAAGACATTGAACTTACAAAAGCTTTTGACAAAAGTATAAAGCAAATTGATGATCTTGACATAGAACAACTAAAACGAATAGGCTTAAAAGTTTATGCAAAAGGGAAATGGTCTGTTAATAAAGTGATACAACACTTGACCGACTGGGAACGTATTTGGTGTTATCGCACACTACTTTTTGCACGTAAAGAAGGAACTGTTCCTCCAGGAATTGAAGACCAAATTATGGCAGATAATACTAATGCTGATGAATTGTCGATAGCGCAAATAATAGCCGAACTTCGTGCAGTACGTTTAGCAACAAAAGCAATGTTTGACACATACAACAAACAAATATTAAAAACCAACTGTAATTTTTATAATTATGAGATGTCAGTATTGGCTATGGGTTTTAACATAATAGGACACCAACTCCATCACTTTAATATTATTAAAGAAAGATATTTACCACTTGATTTTAAGTAAAGTCTAATAATAAAAATCAAGAAATAGGAAACCTTTACCTACATAATGAAGGTCGGTTGAAAGAAAAAGTCAATGAAAATATTAAATAAATAAGATACATGTGCCCAACAAGATATCTAAATCATTGTTCAATAAGTGGATAAAGATAAACCGAAAATGAAGTATTTTTAAATGCCCAACGATTTATGTACTAAACGTTACCTACAAGCTGAAAAAACCTAGGAACAGACATTAAAAATTGAAAGAATTTAGAAAATTTGTAGAACAATATGAAAAAATTCCAGATGCGGATTGGGAATTAGTATCGGCTCGCTTTAGAAAAAAAATACTGCCAAAAAACTACAATCTATTAGAGCAAGGAAAAATCTGTAATAACCTTTACTTCCTCGAAAATGGACTTTTAAGATTCTTTGTTTTAAGAGATGGTACTGAATCAACAAAATTTTTTACAATTGCACCATATTGTTTTACATCACAAGCAAGTTTCAATTCAAAAAAACCTGCTAATGAATATATTCAAACCATAGAAAAATCAATAATATGGGAAACAACCTATAAAGAAAATGAAGAACTATTAAACCTAAAGTCTTGGAATAGTTTTGCTCGTAAAATAACCCAAGAAGTACAATATTTTACCGAAGAAATATTAGAGGAACTGCAAACAGAGACTGCTAAAAACCGTTACCAAAAATTACTAAATAACCGCCCAGAACTATTGCAAAGAATACCTTTAAAACATCTCGCATCATTTTTTGGAGTTGCACCCCAATCGTTAAGTCGAATTAGAAAGAAGTTAACATAGGTGCAGTAAATTGTCCAAATGATTTAGGAATTTTGCAATTAAAATCGCAAAATGGCTTTATCAAACAAACAGACAAATTATCATTTTCAATACTCAATTTTAGTGAATAACACCCAAGAAAAAGTTTGGAGCTTCCTAACAAATGTGGATAGATGGAAAGAATGGGACACAGAACTTAAATCATCAACTCTTTTAGAAAATTTCGATCTAGGTGCAAAGGGTATTCTAACGCCCAAAAAAGGACCAAAACTAAAATTTCATATCAGTAAAATTACACCTAATAAATCCTACACATTTGTCACTAAAATGCCTGTAGGAACTTTAGAAATAAAACGAACTCTCAGAAATATAGAAAACCAAATCGAATTTACGGACGACATTAAATTTACAGGATTTCTTAAAAGGTTATTTGGACTTACGCTCGGTGGAGGTTTTAAGTCCGTATTACCAGATGTAATGCAAAATTTTAAAGAACTTGTAGAACAAGAATAAACCAAACAAAATGATTGCACTGCGAATTGTTTACATACTAAACATAATAGTCGCCGGACAAATAGCAATTTCAGCACTTTCAAACCCCAAGAATTCTGCTTTAACTACATTTGGAAATGCTTACCAACCAACAGAAGTTATTAGGCTTGTAGGTTGTCTTTGGTTAGCTATTGCTGTTTTATCAATTTTAGGACTTTGGAAACCTGTAACCTTTTCGCCAGTCCTTTTATTACAAGTAATTTATAAAGGAACTTGGCTATTATTGTTGCACTTCCTGCATTTCGAAATGATATACCATTTCCGAAAACTATGGCTTTATTTTTTATTGTTTGGGTATTGGTTCTACCATTCGTAATTCCTTGGAAAGAGTGGTTGAATTAAAATAGGAAGAAGCCAGCAGCTAACACCGTGTATAATTAATTGCTTTGGCATGTACTTACTTAGAAAATTCCTTCGGAATTTTCTCGGGTTCCTATTTGTTTACTAAATTAGTTGCTTAACCACGCAACACAGCATCTACAAAACCGTCGTAAAAGATTTGACCCAATAAAAAAACATGGAAATAGACCACATATTTATATTTTCCAATGATAGCGGACAAGAGTCTGATGATTTGGTTGAATTTGGTCTAACTGAAGGAAGTAGTCGATTTCATCCAGGTCAAGGAACTACGAATCGAAAATTTTATTTTGAAAATTTTTTTCTCGAAATTTTATGGGTTGTAAATGAAAAGGAAATACAAAGTAATTTAACTGCAAAAACAAAACTTTGGGAACGTTCACAATTTTACAGAAACGGAAATTCACGCTTTGGGCTATGTTTGGTAAATTCGGAATCGACTGATAAACTTTTCGAGAAAAGCGAAATTTATGAACCAATTTATTTTCCAAAGGGGATGTCTATTGACATATTTACGAATGAGCAAAACCCGAATTTACCTTGGACTTTCAGACTTCCATATCGTGACGAAAAAAAAACTCATAACGAACCAACAAAACACGATAATCAAATAAAAAAACTCACTCAAGCGGAATTTGAAACCCCATTGAATAAAGAAGATAGAGAGTTTAAGAGCTATTTTGAAAGTAGCAACAATATCGATTTCAAAAATAGTCATCGAAATCACTTAACTCTTGAATTTGATAATTTCAGTCAAAACATAGTAATGGAATTTAAAGAACTGGATTTAACGATAAAATACTAAATAAAAACGTTTTACAACAATGCCTATAAGTAATTGCCCTTCGATTAAGTACCATTAAAAAAGCAGACCAAATTCTGGTTATTGAAGCTGGCTGTATCGCCAAACGAAGTACTCACGAAACACGAATCGCCCAAAAAGGTCGATATTACAATTTATATACCTATCAAGCTAAAATATAGAAGTTCCTTATGAAGTGGCTCAACTCACCATATCCTTTATTGCAAAACCCTAGATACAAGTGGTTATTTGCTTTATTATCAGGCATTTTTGTTTTTGTATTTTTGATTGTTTTTGAACCTTTTGGCGCAGCACAGTCAATAGCTTACAAATATATTTTCTTGGCGGGTTTTGGAGTTTCAGTTTTTTTTGGTGTGGCCACCACCTATTTTATTCTTCCTAAACTATTTCGGGATTTTTTTTACCCAGAAAAATGGACCATAGGAAAGGAAATTCTATTACAATCTTGTTGTATCTTGATAATAAGCGCTTTTAATTCCCTGCACAATTACAATTGGTGGCCCGATATTGTTTTACATCAAACCTTTTTTAATTTTCTTAAAATCACTATTTCAATAGGGATTTTCCCTATCATAGGTTTAATCTTTTTTAAAGAGCGCACACTTTCAAAACGCAATATCGAGAGAGCAAAATTACTTTCTAAACAGTTACCGCCTGCAGCAGTAGAAGAGACCATTACAGTTCAAATAAAAGAAGAAAGTGTAAAAGAATCACCTATTGTAATGCAATTATCGGAGTTTGTATACGCACAATCAGAAGGGAATTATATAACAATATATTATTTGCACGATAATACGCTTATGCATAAACTAATTAGACTTTCTTTAAAACAGCTTGAAATACAATTAGAACATCTTTCTCAAATAAAACGTTGTCATCGCTCTTACCTCATTAATACGCAACATATAACAGCTATTGACGGCAATGCCAGATCACTTACCATACAACTAGATAACGTTGCTACAAGCATTCCTGTTTCTAGATCTTTTTCAAAAGCTGACTTTTACTAGGGTTCCCGTTTATCACAAAAGCGGCACACCCATCCCATTTTCATTTAACGTACTGATTTCAAGGCTATTTTTGAGCTAAATAATTTTAAAATAGACTTATGAAAAATCGTATTCACATCACCTTGATCTTACTCGCAGGAATCTTATTATTAAGCAGTGCTGCAAGTATGGAATCAGACGAAAGAAATTCTAATCTCAAAGTAAAACTTAATGAGGTGGCATCCTATATTCATGTGCGGGATACCATAAACCTTGAAGTGTCTAAAGCTGCTGTTGCATGGCATATGGATCACATTTATTTAATGGTAAATCAAATACACAAAGCGCTCCAATATTCTGATGAAAATAATTACAAAGCAGATTCCAATCCTACTCGTGACTATGTCTTTGCTTCAAATACGTTACCTAGAGGAAAAGTTACTGCGCCAGAGTCCGTAAGACCAAAAGGAGATATAACGATCAATACGTTACAAATGCATTATGATGAAGCACTTGCTACAGTAGAAAAGTTACCTACACTTGCAGAAAAGAAACACTTTAATCATCCTATTCTTGGGACTATGAATAGAGACGAAACCATTAAGTTTCTTACTATTCATACGGAGCATCACCTCAAGATTATACGCGATATATTAAAGAAAAAGTAGTTCTCTAGACAGTTACTCTTTGAACTAGATAATAAACCAAAAATCATCTAAAAATGAAAAAATTAATAATTCTCTTAACTGCAATAGTTCTCATAATTGCCTGTAAGAATAAGGAAAACACCCAAAAAGCTGTTCTTGCGTTTGAAGTAGTAGAAAATGATAAAACGCAACGGTTAGACTCTGTTTATTCTGCACATTACGATAGAAATGAATTTAACGGTAATGTCCTGGTAGCCGAAAAAGGTAAAGTTATATTTCAAAAAAGCTATGGAATTGCCAACATAGAGACCAATGAGAAATTGAACATTGAGACCTCTTTTGAATTAGCATCCGTTTCAAAACAATTTACCGCAATGGGAATAGTACAACTTCAAAAAGATGGAAAGCTTTCCTATAATGACTTAGTTAGTAAATACGTTCCAGAACTCAATAACTACAAGGGCATTACCATAAAGAACTTACTTATTCATACTGGGGGTCTTCCCGATTATATGCGTATTATGGAAAAGAACTGGGACAAATCCAAAATAGCTACAAATCAAGATGTGATTGAACTGTTTGAAAAATTGAAACCAAAAATCGAGTTTGAGCCTGGCAAAAAATATAGCTATAGTAATACAGGATATTTGCTTTTAGGGACTATTATTGAACGAGTAAGCGGTAAATCTTTTGAACAATATTTGGATGAAAAGATTTTTACACCTCTTAAAATGGAAAAAACCTTTGTTTATCAGAGACGGTTTAATCCGAAGAAAATTGATAATTACGCATTAGGCTATATTTATTCAGATAGCTTGAAGCGAAATATAATACCTGATGATTCGCCTGAAGATGGAAATGTCATTTATTTAGATGGTATTGTTGGTGACGGCATGGTCAACTCTACTATAATTGACTTGCTTAAATGGGATAGGGCACTTTATGACAACCAACTCGTAAACGAAGAAGACAAAAAATTAATTTTTGCATCATATCCTACAGATAGTGGTGTAGAAACAGGTTATGGATTTGGCTGGTTTATCAGAAACGATAGTCTATATGGTAAAAGAGTTCTTCATACAGGTCGTTGGGCTGGTTATTTGACAATTTTTGAAAGACATGTAGATACTGATAAAACAATCGTACAACTTATGAATGTTGAAAACAAAATCACTACCAGTCCAGCTAAATTCGCACGAAAGATTTTGTATGACCAACCTATAGAGAAACCTTTTGCATTGACGGAAGAAGTACTCAAAAAATATGTAGGAACTTATAGTTGGGACGGACGAGAATCGGAGATTACTTTTGAATTCGGAAGACTGTGGGATGACGGTCAATATGAATTAAGACCAATTTCAAAGACTAAATTTGTCATTATTGGTTTCAGACCAGAAGTCACTTTCACGTTTAACTTAAATGACGATAGTTCTGTAAAAAGTTATAGAGTACAACAAAAAGAAAACGATATAGATAAAACTTATATTCGGAAAAAATAACTGGCTACATCAATGGTCATAAACAATTACTTTTACAGAGTTATCCTGAAAATTCCTGTTGTATTTTCATTTTGGCATGCAGTTGTGAAAGTTAGTGCTAATATATGTAACTTTATGTATTCCAAAACGTTAGAAACAAGTGATTTCAAATTAAATAGAAAATGAAAAAAATAATTATTCTCATAGTTTTTATTCAACTATCGTACAATGGATTTTCACAAACTTGTGACTGTTCTTCAAACCTAAAATGGATCACTGAAACATTTGAAAAAAATGATGCAGGATTTCAATATGTTATTGACATAAAAGGGGAAAATTCTTATGCAGCACATAATAAATTTTATGCTGAAAAAGCATCAAAAATATCGGATTTAAATGAATGCCATACGTTACTAAATGGTTGGACAGAGTTTTTTAGAAAAGGTCATCTCAATGTGCAGTTAATAGCCGAAAGTGAGAATACAATTGAGCAAACTGAACCATCAAACAAAGAGATAATTGAGAAATATAAAAATTCAGAGAAATATTTAATTGAGGAACAAGAATTTAATGACTACATAGATAATCTTGGAAACAATCCAGGTTTTGAAGGTGTATGGTTTTCAGAACCTTATACAATTGGAATAGTAAAAGACGATAAAAATCCAAACAGAGAATATGTAGGATTTGTAATCAACACAACAAGTCCTAGTTGGCAAAAAAATCAAGTCAAACTTGAAATTTCAAAATCAGATGAAGGCGCGTATAATATGAAGTATTATATGAGTGACCATTCAGAAAAGAATTTAGAAGTAGTTGAATTATGGGGCAAGACTTACATACGTGCTGGTTCAGGCTTTATTCTTCTTAAAAGGGTATTACCACAAATCAAAGCAGATGAAACTATTGATCGTTATTATAACTTAATGTACGCCAACAAACCTTCAATTGAAAAAGTTTCTGATAATACCTTGCTCTTAAAAGTTCCATCATTTAATTATTCCAATAAGAAAAGTATTGATAGTTTATTAAACAGCAATGATAATTTGATAAAGAATACAGAGAATTTAATTATTGATGTAAGATACAATGGTGGTGGATCAGATTATAGTTATGAAGAAATAACGCCTTATTTATATACAAACCCTATAAGAAAAATTAGTTTAGCATATTTATCAACAGAATTAAATAATCAACGAATGGTTGATTTTATGAATGATCCAGACTGGTCCGATGATGATAAAAAATGGGCTAAAGAAAGTTTAAACAAATTAAACAAGCGTATGGGAGAATTTGTGAACTTAGGTGAAAGTATTGTAAGAATTGATACGCTTAAAAATGTTTATCCAAATCCAAAGAATGTAGCAATTTTGATAAATAGATTTTGTGGGAGTACCACAGAACAATTTTTATTAGAAGCAAAACAAAGTAAAAAAGTAAAACTAATAGGAGCCACTACAGCAGGTGTATTAGATATTTCAAATATGTACAATGTTACTTCACCATCAAAAGAATTTAAATTATGGTATGGGTTGTCAAAAAGTTACAGAATCCCTGAAATGACCATTGACGGAAAAGGAATACTACCCGATTATTATTTTGATAAAACGATTAAACCTTATGAGTGGATTGATAAGACCATAGAGATATTGAATAATAAGTAGCCTGTTGCCAACAAAGTGTATAATTCGTCGCTAGTTATGTCTTACTAACGAAATTCCTCACGGACTTTCTATCCGGTATTTATTTATTAAATTTAGTGCTTAAACACACAACCATATCATACATTAGACCGTTAGAGACAATTAGAGAACCAAATGAACACTATTACATTACCAGACGAATTAAATTTGAGTTCTTCTAAGTCTGTTATGGTTTATGATTATGAAAGCATTACTGAAATATCGAAACAACAAATCTTATTAAATAAAAATACATTCAGCTTTCTTCAAGAAGGAACTAAAGAAGTGTTTTTCGACAATTCTGCATATGCTATAGATAATTCTCAATTTCTATTAATGAAATCTGGGCACTGTTTAATGACAGAAAAACTATCAAACGACTCAGAAAACTATCGCAGTATATTGTTTTTCTTTTCTAACGAAGAGATTTTTACAATTTTACAAAAATTCAAATTAGAAACTTCTAATTCTAAAAAACTGTACTCAACATATTCGTTCAATTATGATTCATTTATCAAAAGATTTGTCGAAAGCCTTTTAGATATATCGAAACTTTCTAAGTCTATTCAAGAAAATATGTTGAAAACGAAACTCGAGGAAATAATACTTTACCTCATAGAATTAAATGGATTAGACTTTGTTTATTCGTTGATTAACAATAGTGATAATCAAAATCAAAAGTTCATTCAAACAATAGAAAGTAACAGACTCAATAAACTCACAATAAAAGAGCTTTCATTTTTATCCAATATGAGTGTATCCACTTTCAAGAGAGAGTTTGAGAAAAACTTCCACAGTTCACCAAGCAAGTGGTTTCAAGATAAAAGACTAGAACATTCCGCTTTTCTATTAAAAAACGAATCAAAAAGACCTTCAGATATTTTTGAGGAAATTGGATATGAAAACTTATCCAATTTTATTCAAGCTTTTAAAATAAAATTCGGAGTTACTCCAAAACAATACCAATTAAGTTGAACTTTTATCAATACTTTTTGAACTTTTCTGTTTAACACCAAACCTGAATTACTGTTTAGATTTGCATCATAAATTAATAATTAAAACAAATATTATGATAAAATCATTTCAAATCTTAACAGTATTAATCGCATTTTCAACTTCTGTTTTCGGACAAAACACATTTACTCTGTCAAGTAATGACTTAGGAGGACAAGCTACAATTAATGAGGAGTTCAATGGCTTTGGTTGTACGGGCGAAAATCAATCTCCTCAATTATCTTGGGAAAATGCACCTGCAGGGACTAAAAGTTTTGCAGTAACTATGTACGACCCAGACGCACCAACTGGTAGTGGATGGTGGCATTGGGTAGTATTTGATATTCCCGCAGATACTAATGAACTACAATCGGGAGCAGGTAATACAAAACTAAACTTAACACCAGAAGGCGTTATTCAGAGTATTACAGATTATGGAGCGAATGGTTACGGTGGACCTTGCCCTCCTGAAGGACACGGTTTACACCAATATGTAATTACAGTTTACGCACTTAAAACAGATAAACTTGGTCTAAATGAAAGTACAAATCCTGCCGTAGTTGGATATTACTTGTGGAATAATACATTGGCTAAGGCAAGTATTGTTACTTATTATCAGAGAAGTACGAAATAAAAACTGTCTCTAACAATGTATAAAAGCAATAGCGGTTCGGGTGCAAACTCGAACCGCTATTGTTTTTTATTTTGTAATTTACTTTCTGAAAGTTAGTGTATTAAAATTCGCTACTATTCATACACAAGACATTTAGATGAAAATTATACCTTCCGAAAAAATAGAACTTACAACAGGACTTTCCAATGAGGAGGTTAGAAAAATATTGAGGGAAAATATTCGACCAAAAAGAGATTTAAAAATTGGATTTAATATACCCAATGACGACAAACTTTTCGAAGGATTTTTTGAACAAGACCAATTCAAAATACAACGAATAATTAACGGAAGAAATTCATTTATCCCGCAAATAAAGGGACGCATACAAACGGACATCAACGGAACGAAGTTGATTGCGGACTTAAAAATTCACGGATTTGTAATCGTATTTATGACCTTTTGGCTGGGATTTGTTTTTCTTTCTTTAATTGCCGCTGTAGTCGGAATTTCAGCTCAGGGAACAAACCCATTGTTTTTGATAGTTCTGTTGATTACTATGGCATTCGGTATTGGTTTAATGCATTATGGATTTAATAGCGAAAAGGATAAATCCATAAACGACTTAAATCGAATTTTAAACTCAAGAATAAAGGAAAAAACGTTTGCCAACAAAGCCTAAACTTAATGCGGACTTTAGGGCAAAACCGAATGGTCTGCGTATATTTATAAAGTCGCTAAACCATATGGATTTAGCTTTGAACAAAAAATAAACCTAAACAATAAGCTTTAGCTTCGTGCTAAGACGGAAATGAAAAGTTTCTACTCCTCCGCGCAAAGCTTAGCTCAACCGTTGTGGCTAACTAGAAAAAAATGAAGCAAAGCTTAACCTACTATCTTACGCTATTAGTTATAAAGCTAAAAGGCTTAAAAAAGGATTTCAGTAAAGACCCTATTGACTTCAAAAAAATCAGAAAAGAAGATGTTCATTATCCAAAAGGCAAGTTTTTTAAACAAAATAAATTACAAGATTTTAAAGTTTTAGATTCCTTAATTACTGAAATAGGACTTAATCAAAATTCTGACAAACTTCTGATATTCATTCACGGCGGTGCTTTTATTTCTGGTCCAGCTCAACATCATTGGGATTCTGTAAAAAAAATTGCCACACAAACGAATTATAAGATTTGGATGTGTAATTATCCCAAATCACCTGAAAACAAGATATCAAAAATATCAGAAAATATAGATTCAATATATAATGTCGCTTTAGAGCAGTTTCAACCAAATAAAATTTCTTTTATTGGAGATTCTGTTGGTGGAACTTTAATCACAGGCTTAATCCAACGATTGATTATAAAAGATATCAAATTGCCAAAAAAAATCATTCTGGTTACTCCAGTTATGGACGCAAGTATGTCTAATCCTGAAATTGAAAAGGTAGACAATGTTGATCCAATGCTTTCAAAAATTGGAGTCTTAAGCGCAAAAAAAATGTGTGCTGAGAATAATGATTTAAAAAACGTTATGATTTCACCTTTATTCGGAAGTTTTGACAAATTCCCTCATACCATTTTATTTCTTGCAGAAAATGACATTTTTTATCCAGACCAAAAATTGGCTGTTCAAAAATTCATTAACGCTAAAATTAATCTTGAATTAATTGAAGGGAAGAATATGCCACATATTTGGCCTTTCCTACCAGTAATGAAAGAAGCTAAAATATCTTTGAATGAAATAATCAGAACAATAAATAACTAACCACAACACCGTTGTACAACATTTACCAAAAATGTAAAATGACACCTGAAAGAGCCAAAAACATCGGAATTAAGAAAGCCTTACAATCTACAACGATTGGAATTCTAATTGCATTTCTGTTTATGATGCTACTTGCTGGTGGAAATCCCCAATGGATGGTTGAATGGAATTATTGGATAAACATCATTATCGGAATCGTAATTTTTTACGGACTCGCATATTTGTTCGGAAAAAATGCTGGATATGAGATCTTAATAAAGAAAAAAGATTCAGATAAAGTTGGAGCTAAATACGGGTTTTTAATATTGACAATTACAGCTTTTCTTGTGGGATGGACTGGATTTGTACAAGAGGGAATGGAGGCTTCGGATACTTTCTGGGATTCGTTTGAGGATTATATTTTCAAACCATTTTTTTGGATAACATTAATTGGTCTTTTACCTGCGATTTTAGTGGGAATCTTATTTGGAAAGTGGATTAAAAAAAGCAAATAAAAACGTACTACAACAACGTTGTACCGATTTAGAAAAATTAAAACTTAATTATGAAGCAATCAATTATTCTTGCAGTATTCCTGTTTTTTGTTTTGACCTTTAATGTTCTGGGCCAAACCCAACAGGACTCTTTAGAAATTAAACAAGTTGCATTGGATTATATTGAATCCCAACATAATGTAAAGCCGGAACAGTTCGAACGTGCAGCTCATCCCAGAATGGTCAAAAGGACATTTTGGACGAATAAAAAAACAGGAAAGGAATATTTAAGGGAAACTTTTACCGATGCTATGGTTTTACTTGCCGAAACTTATAATCAAGACAAGGACAAATTTCCTGAAAACCCGAAAAAAGAAGTAATCATTCTTGACGTCTTCGAAAAGGTAGCCTCGGTAAAACTAATAGCGGATGATTGGATTGATTATATGCACATTGTAAAACTCAATGAAAAATGGCAACTTGTGAATGTGTTATGGCAATTTAATGATTCGGAAAAACATTAATATGATGGCAAATTAGAATAAAAAAACGCACTACAACACAACCCGTAAACAATACCGGCTTCGGGCTAAATTGCCGCATTTGTTTATTTTTATGAAGTCAGTAATCCAGATAGCTATCGGGATGGATTTTGCTCTGGATAGGAAAAGAAAAAACAAAAATATGTGGCTAAGGGTAGAACCCAAAAGTAGACGCGCATTTGATTCGGTACTACTCATAGCTGAAACGTCAGTGGCAACCACCAGTGACGTGAACTAAAATAAATGAACATTCAAATAAAGAGATAAAAGCTAAGATGAAACTATGATTAAATATCTCTTTAACAGGCAAATTATATATTTTGTACTAATACTAGTATATTTAAATTCCTGTAATGGACAAGTCAAAACTAAATCAACAGATGATTTAAAAAACACAACTACTATTGGAACAACAAAACTTGTAAAATCCCAAGGTTCCTACTTTAGTAATAATGTGCATTGCAGTCTCAAAGACAAAGAAGGAAATCTTTGGTTTGGCACAACTGGAGATGGTGTTTATTACTATGATGGGGAATTATTTACGCAATTTACTGCTAGAGACGGTCTAAGTAATAATTCTGTTTATTCTATTTTGGAAGATAAAGTTGGAAATCTTTGGTTTGGGACTGGTGATGGTTTATATAAGTTTGACGGGAAAGAGATCGTTGCTGTTCCTTTGGAAATAACAAATTCAAATAATATTTTAACCAATAATCCAAATTCAAAAATTACAGTAGGCGCTATGATGCAGAGTAAAGATGGAAGACTTTGGTTTGGTACTAGTGAAGGAGTTTACATTTATAAAGATAACTTGTTTTCTGCTTTTCTAAATAATGAGCACATTGTAAATAAGAATGGCCTGCAACTTAATTCTGTTGAACGAATATTAGAAGATAAAAACGGAAACATCTGGTTCTGCTCAGGAATGGGAGGCGGAGAAGGTGTTAGCCGCTACGACGGAAAATTCATAACCAATTATAAACCGAATGGTGATGTTTGGGTACCCTATATTTTAGAAGATAAAGCGGGAAATATTTGGTTCTCGGGAAGAACTAATGGTTATTTTCGTTATGATGGAAAAACATTTACCGATTTTACAGAGAATCTTCCATTTAGTCCAATTGTAGAAGATACAACAGGAACAATTTGTCTTAAAGAAAAAGTTGATTTTGGTCCAATATTAGAAGATAAAACTGGCCATATTTGGTTTACTGGAAAGATGAGTAGGTTTGGAGGGTCAGGAGGTATATGGCGTTATGATGGAAAATCCTGTACAAATTTTACCCAAGATGGATTAGAAGATTATCAGGTTTGGTCTATGGTAGAGGATAAGGCAGGAAATATCTGGATAGGAACAAACAATACAGGTTTGTATCGTTTCGACGGAAAAACCTTTACTGATTTTTCGGAGAAAGCGTCTAAGTAATAACGGTGTATTTTGCACTACTGAAGATAACGAAGGAAGCCTTTGGTTCTGGACTAGAAACAAAAATTCGAGTAAATACTATAGGGAAAACTTTACAACATTTTCTTCATAGAAAAACTAAGAATAGGAATAATCAAAACTTTCGAGAAAAATGTGGCAGCCCGCAACCGCTTGCATAATCAATTATTAAAGTAAAACACATAAATGAAACATCTATTAATCATACTATTTGCCCTGTCAATACAAACTTCATTTGGGCAAAAATCTTCTTTGAATGATTCGTATAAAGAAGAAGTAATCGAAATTTTGTCAAAACTATTGAGTGATAATTATATCTATCCAGATGTAGCCGAAAAAACAAACAAATATCTTAACGAACAATACGAGTCTGGATATTTCAACCTGTATGAAGACAATCAATCATTTGCGCAAGCCTTAACTGAGGTAATTCAAAATGTCAGCAAGGATAAACATATGAGGATAATGGCTCAAAAATCCTATAAGGCTCCAAAAAACACCTTAGAAAGAAAAGCTGAACAGAGAATGGATCAAATCAATAACTACAGAAACTACAATCATGGCTTTAAAGAATTGAAGTTATTAGAAGGGAATGTTGCCTATCTAGATTTGAGAGGGTTTTCGCCTATGGATAGAGCTAAAGAGGTTGCTGATGCCTACATGAAATTACTCTCACAGGCAGACGCAGTAATCATTGATTTAACTCAAAATGGCGGAGGAGATCCTTCCATGGTACAGTATCTATGTAGCTATTTCTTTGAGGAGATCATACACCTAAATAGTCTTTATTATCGAGAAGGAGATAGAAAAGAAGAATATTGGACATTAGAAGAAGTAGACGGCAAAAAAATGAGCGATGTACCATTGTATATAATCATAAGCGAAGGAACTTTCTCGGGTGCAGAAGAATTCTCTTATAATATGCAGACCCAGAAAAGAGCCACCATAGTTGGACAAACATCGGGAGGTGGCGCCAATCCAGGCGGAACGAGAGGAATCAACGAAAATCTATCAGTATTTATACCTACTGGGATGGCAATTAACCCCATTACTAATACCAGTTGGGAAGGAGTAGGTGTTATACCTGAAATTGTGACAAAAAAGGAAGAAACCTTTGATACAGTTTTGAACTTAGCACAAAGTGCAGCAGCGTCTCGCAGAAAATCCAAACTTGAAAATTATATACACTTTCATACAGAGCTAAACAAACACCTTGATCAATACAAGGAAGGTGAATCAGAAAACAACATACAGAATAGTATTTCAAATTTTGTTGATGCTAGACTTTTTGGAGAATGGGACATCAATACTTTGGGATATGAATATCTGATGAATTTAAAAAAGCCCAAAATTGCTTTATGTATCCTAAAAGCAAATACTATACTTTTTCCCAAATCACCTAACGTATATCATAGTTATGGAGAAGCTTTGAAAATAAATGGAGATATGAAGGCCTCGGTTGAAAACTATCAAAAAGCTTTAGATATAGCAATTAAAAACAATGATGGAAATCTTTCTTATTACAAAGAGTCTCTCCAAAATATTCAAAAAGAAATTAATAGGAAGGATTAGATTTCATTTTTCAATAATTGAAGGGCAGTTGGGAACACCGTTTATAATTAATTGCTAGTTGTAGTCTACTTACGAAAGTCCTAGCGGACTTCTGTCTTGTGATTTATTTTCTAAACTTAGTGCGTAAAACACGCAACTAGCACCTTGTACAGCATCAGCTACGTTTGAATAAAATCAACTAATTAAAACGTTGTACAACAACCCATATTAGAAAGCAGCTTACCTCCTGCTCTTGTTTAAATCTCTATCTTTAGAAAAAATACATCTCTTAGAAAGAACTAGCTCGCAAAAGCTACTTCGCTCATGCGAGATCGTTGTGCTTTATTTAAAACCGAACTATGACCACACGAAAAATCGTACAAGTCTTCACCCTACTTCTCATTTCAACTTTAAGTTTTAGTCAAACCTTGACAAAGGAAATGGCATTGGAAGATTTGAATGAATTTAAAACGTTGCTGGCAAAGCAATCTTCCTATTATCAAGTATCTAAAACAGATTTTGAAAACCATTATAACGAAATTGAAAGTAAAATTAATCAAAGAGATTCTATACCGGTTTATTTTTTGGCCTTTGAATTGGAAAGAATTCTATCAAATATAATTGATAGACACGCAAATATCAGAATGAAAAACTTTGAAGAAGATGATTATGAATTATATAATTTGTATTTACCCTTCACAGTATCTTCTTTAGATGATCATGTGGTTGCATTAAAGTTTAACAAATCAACCAAAGAATATGAATATTATTTTCCAAAGTATCCATTCTTAAAAAAGGTAAATAAAATTGATATTGACCCGTTTTTAGAGAATTATGCTTATCGAAGAAATCTTTCACCTAAGAATGCAAAACGAACCGATGGTTTAAAAGACCTAAGAGATCTTGGAGAAATTTATTTCAAACAAGGCAATACAACCTTAAAAGAGGTCGAAATAACTTTAACGAACGGCTCAACCGATAAAATTTTGACTCTACCGTTGAGCGATAGAAGGAATTGGTATTTTGATATTGGTTCGATAAGTCTCAACAGGAATTACAGCAAATTTGGTCGTGATACAGATTTTGATTTAAACAAATTGGATAAATTATTGACCGACTCCATAGCTTATATGGCCATTCCCGCTATGATAAGTTATGATGAAAATCCAAATTTAGAATCATATTTAAAAGCAACTATTGAAAAGTACAGGAATGCAAAAGCATTAATTATAGATATTCGTGGAAACAGTGGTGGAACGAGGGATATATTAAATACCTTATCTGGTTATTTTGTGCAGCCTAAACAATCACCTTGGGTTGCAAATGTAGCCTATATTAGAAGTGACCAATACTTAGATGAAGATGTTTCTTCGATGCAATCAAGATTTCTTTACAACTATAATTCACAATTATTATCAGACAAGGATAGAGAAACAATAGATGCATTCCACAAGGATTTTAAAACAGAATTTAAAGTTGATTCAAATAAATTTAGCGAACCATATTATATGGTTTTACACAACAATCAATCACCTTTAAATTATACTATTTATATTTTGATAAATGAAGATTGTTTTAGTGCTGCTTCTGTTTTCACTTCAGCATTAAAAGGTTTGGATAATGTAAAAATAGCTGGAGTAACCACCAACGGCTCAAGCGGTAGATCGAGGGAGTTTTATCTAAAAAATTCCAATATTCGTGTTAAGTTATCGACCATGCTTTCTTTCCAAAGAACTGGAAAAACACTAGATGGCAATGGTACACCACCAGACATTATTTTAGAACGGGATGAGGAACAGGTTTTACGAAAAAAAGATTCACAATTAGAAAAATTGATTGAACTGATAAAAAACTGAGCACGACACCGTTTATAATTCATTGCTAGCACTCACCTACTTCTAAAAATTCCCGCTTCCGATAGCTATTGGGATTCTATTCAGTTTGTATTTGCTAATTTAGTCGTTTAAACACGCAACTAATTTTACACAAAGATGTGGTGTATAACCTAAAAAAACAAGATGAGTAAAAATCAAGAAAGACCAGCAACAGTACCTAAAGATGCTATTTGGAATGCATCACAAAATGAATGGGAATCTGGAATAAAAAATGCCCAAGGTAATTATATTGGTGAATGGAAGTGGTGGTTAGCTCCAAATGGCCATTTATGTTGCCATTCTTTTTTTGATGATACAGGAAAAATGGTAAGTTTCAAAAGATTCCACCCCAATGGTGAAGTTTCTAGATACGGAACTTTTAAAAATGGTGAACAAATAGAGGATGTTTATTTAAAATCGTCAGAACCTACTTCAGAGGTATTTGCTTTTGGCAATTCGGATGACAATGTATACAAGGCAGTTAAAAGACCTAGCACACCTGTTAGTTTTGATTATTTTGATAAAGACGGTCATCACTTAAACCCACCTATCGTAAAAAAGGAATTGATTTCTGATGAAGCAACCACCATTTCTGAATTTGAAATCGCAGCCATTAAGAAAGCAATTTTTAAAAATGGGAAAAGTTTTATAAAAGAGCAATTTGATAAGGAATATATTAATGAAACCATCATACCAATTTTAGCTAAAAAAACGGAAGAAAAAACAATTAATATTACGGATGTTGGTGGCATATTTATGCACTTAGCCCAACAGTCAATAGATAATGAAAAAGACATTGTATTTCATGATGGAGATCTACATTTAACTAATTTGCATTGTATGGCAGAATTAGAGATAGGAGTATGTATAGTAAACGGAAATTTAACAGTCGACGGTAGCATTTCTATTTCAGATGATTTCATGCAATTACTTTTCGTAACAGGTAGTGTTACAGCCAACAACATAACGACTAGCGGTATGCTTTTCATTTTTGAGAACTTAACCGTAACAAATTGCCTATTGGGAGACTACAATCATGGGTCAGCTTTCATAGGAAATGATTTAAAGGCCAAATTCTTCTTCCCAGAAGAGTACTTTTTTGAAGTCTTAGGTTCGGCACATTTCACGTACGCATTTGGTAATTCTTGGCGATTAAATCAAAATGAATCCCCAGAAGTATTCAACTACAATGAGAAAAAATTGTCCGACTTTATTCCATTACTGCATGAGCGTATCCATGAAGGAGCCACTTTTAACGAAAATCCGAGCTTACTTAACGATAATTGTTCGGAAGTAGGCTTATTTGAATATGTAGACTATTATGAATTTATGAACTACGTAAGAGCAAATAGACCAGTTTTCAAAGATTAAAGGCCCATTATCAACATCATGTAAAACGCGTTTTACATTTAACGTTGCAATAACCTATAAAAAACCCCCATATTTGGGGGCTTTTTAATTTAAACAATTGATTATTTTCCTTTCTTCTTCTTTTTGTTGATCCAGGATTGGTTGAGTATTACCATATTCTTCTTGTTAAATACCATATACAATCTGTCGTACGACGCATCGGTTTTAAGGTCAACTGGTTCCAAGCTCAAAACATGAAATTCACTTTTCTTCTTTTCGTTATAAACCCACATGCCAGTTAACTTAAATTTTGTTCCTTCTAAACCTTCAATTGCTACAGCCTTCCCACCTTTGTTATATAACATCTTTGGCAAAGCAGTTTTAAAATAACCGTGGGTCTTAGCTGAAATTTTACCCTTCGATGCAAATGGTTTTGCTTTGTTTATGTTGGTTTCATCGCTTTCGCCTTCAGACGAACTAGAGCTTTCCTGCATATTACAATTAGGATAACAAGGAGGATAAGCGGGTCTAATTAAATCTAAAAACCACTTACCTAAGGCGCACCCGCAGCAACATCCTTCAGGATCTTCCAAGGCATCATTCACTGCATCAATATCATCATTACTAATAAAGCTCATTCCCTCTCCATTGGGGTGACACCATGCACCGGGAGGACAGCCGTTGTTATCGGCTGGAAATCCGGGAATACCGCCAGGTGGGATGTCGAACTGCGCATGTGAGATTGAAAAAATTAGTGCGAATAAAATGGTTAAAATAGCTTTTGTCTTCATAATATTTAGTTTTTAGTTTAAACATTCCTTGAGAAGTTCCATTGCATAATACGTGCTTAAGAACTAGGTCTAAGTTATAGTAAATCAAGTATCTACACTTCTATGAAATCTAGTACGAAGCAAAAATCTATGATTTCCGTTAATGGATTTTAGCTTAAATAATAACTAGGTAATTTCACCAAAACCTACCTAATTGATTTTTTTGAGATACATTTTGAAATTATAGATTGACAAATAGTCGGTTTTATAAGAAAAGCTGAATTTGAATATCCCATTAAGGTTTGGGATCAAACAAAACAGGACATACAGGAATTACCGCAAAAGAATAAGTCTTGTTAGAGATTATGGAAATAAAAAACATAGAACAAGAACGCACTAAATTAATTGTGCGCTTCCAGCATGTTCACTAAAACCCTCATATTCTAATAGCATTGGGATTCTATTCAGTCTGTATTCGTTAAATTAGTTGATTGATTGACGTAGTTATTCTTATCTAAATATGTTGCGAGCTACACAAAAACAACTCAATGATTGATAAAAAAACCCATTTCGAAGAAATAATTAAGTCGGGCAAATTGCTAAATATCGAATTATTTAATATTAATGATTCCTACTTCGAAATTGAAAATTCAGACCTATGGCTTATTGATGGCGCTATACAGCTTACGTTCCCATCAGGAATTATTCAAATTGGTTGGTCTGAAGATCATGATCTTTTCTTTACCACCCACAAAGATTTAAAATTGAGTAACGGAGAATTAACATTCAAGGAATTAACGGAAGGAAAAATCTCAAAAATTCATAATTTACGAGGTAAACGGGTTGTAGATTTTGAGTTGCGATGGATTCCATTCGAGATTTGGGATGATGAATCTGATGATTTCAAAGAAACACAAACCCTCATGGAAATGATTTTGGAGTTTGACTCCAAAGAAAAAATTCAATTTGCGACGGTAAATTATGATTTTAATCCGGATGAAGATCCAGTTAACTTTACGTTTGACCTCGTAACTGAACTCTTAATTTCCCTTCAGGAAAAAATAGAAATTAAACTTCATACAAGCACCTAAAAAGCACCAAATCTCCCTAACCAATTTGTCGTCAACGCGCCACTCTACTATATTAGAAGTTATAGCACTAAAAACATTGAATGAAAAAATCGAAAAGATCTATCAAAACAGAGAAGATCATTTAGGCATTTACATCCATGAAATTAATGCGGACGACGAAAGACATTGAATAGGAGATGAAGCATCTTCTATTCATTTAAAAGAGACGACCATAAAAAGATCCCTAAACTACTAGGTTCTTGGTGACTAACTTAAGATATCGTACCTAAAGACGCAGCCAACTAATTGCACTGTCTGAAGTTTTCCTGAGTTTCAGATAGTTTACTAACTTTAGCCTGCACATTGTTATGTAAATGCATTGTGCGCAATCGATTCAACAAACAATAACGGTATGAAATTTCTATTATTAATCACTTGTTTTATAATTCTAGGATGTAATGAAAATGAGAAAACAGTCGACCCAGAAAAATGGAAATCGGAAATCATTTCAGTGGAAAAATCTTTTAACGACATGGCTCAAGAAAAAGGTCTAGCGCAAGCTTTTGAGTATTACGCTGCTGAAAATGGAGTGATCAAAAGAGGAAAAAAAATTATTCAAGGTAGTTCGACTATTGGCGAATGGTATAAAAAAGATACGCAACCAAACGAGTCGCTGTCATGGACACCTACCTTTGTGGATGTAAGCAATTCTGGCGATATGGCCTACACCTATGGCGATTATGTATTTAAGTATCAAGACTCTCTAGGAAATAAGAAAGAAAGCAGGGGGATTTTTCACACGGTCTGGAAAAGGCAGCAAGACGGGTCTTGGAAATTTGTTTATGATTAATGTCACTCAAAAAAACCTTGGTTCAATTATTGGAGAGATCTAAAGTATAAATTCTTTCATTCTAAAATTAAGAAAACCACCACCTCAACTATCATGAAAAAAGCAGTTCTTTTAATAATAGTATTTTTCATATCCATTAATATGAGTGCGCAAGAACCTATGAAAAAATTAGAGCTAATGGAAGGTAAGTCCAGCAGCATAAAGTATAACAATTTAAACCTAGAAACCTTACTTCAAGTGTATGACGAAACATCGGCCGCTCATTTAATAGGAGATATCTATTTAGCGGTTTACAACAACGATGAATTAATTGCTAATTTCTATCTGGATCATCACCAACCTGAAGAAGCATATTACACCAAAATTTACAATAATTACTTCCTCACTTTCGAAATTGAGCAGGACCGCAAGTATCTTATCATAGAAAAAGCGCACTTTGGAAAAGCATTTGGGCTATCAACCGAAGGAAGCTGTATTATTGCAGAGAATGACGATTTATTTGAATTAGAAATTACAGACTACACATCTGAATACGGATACGATGCGCCTCCAGAAGATGAGAACAGAACCTATTTTAGCGACGTACATTATACCTTGAAAATTAAAACAAAAGACCTCGAGAAAAATGTTAGCTTCAATAGTTCGGAAGTGAAAGACGATTTTGTTATTGAAATAGGGAATTACAGAATTCAAATTTTATCAGACACCTATAAAGACAGTTCGGCTTTAATTGAGATGATCATTCACAAAAAATAAAGTACACAGAAGGCATCGGTTATGCGAGCAAAAATGCAGGGCTTTATATTCAATTCAAGGCTCATTTTTTATCTGAAAAGTTACCAACCCAAAGCGAATGACTTCTCAATTATACCAGATTTCAAACGATGGCTTCCGCATACATTTTCATAATTATCGTAAATGGAAAAAGAACTTAAATTAATAGCTCATTTCAAAAGGAATGAACACTTGTGGAAGGTTTGGCAAGAGAATAGAGTAAACTCTGAAACCGAATTAGTATTGTTCTCACCAATTATTCTTTTGCCAAGAATTTTAGGCGGAATTCTATACTCGTATCTCAGACTTAATTCTGGCATCGTGATTGCCATTTGCTTTCACTCATTTAACAATGGTATTTTTAAAATCATAGGAATGATCGCTAACTAAAAAGAGCTCAAACATTAACATGAACTATGGCCAATACCAAACGCATCAAGCAAAATGTTACATCCAAAAAACCTCAAGTTGCAATTCGGTTTGTATTTGGTAAATTAGGAGTTCAAAATCTCACCACTAACCAAGTGTACAATCGTTGTATGCAATTTCAAAAAGACTACTAAAAACTAATTAGATGGGAATATTTGGAAAACTATTTAAAAGCAAAAAGCTAAAGACAACTGATCCCGACTTTGGAGAAATTGAGAGTTTTAGTACACGAGGAAATGACGTTGGCTGGCAGATAAACAAAAGATTTTTACAGCGGGACATTGAAATTTTAATTTCAGGAAATAAAGATGGAATATCCCAAAATCTGAAACGTATTTTACTGAATGCCTTAAATAACGAAGCGAAAATAAAATCTGAAGCAGAAAAAGCGCTCAAAGAGCAATTTAAAAATGCGGAAATGGAATTTGTTTCGATCGAGCACCATTTCGACCTAAAAGGGATATCGGTAAATGACGTGGGATTTGAGATGGCGTTTCAGGAAAAAGCGGGACAAAACTATTTTTTCAATGTTCATTTTGAAAATAACAAACAGGTTGGAGTCTCAATGGACGGATAAAACTTGTTACTGCATCTAACTTTTTTAGTGTAACACTTTAATGCAAATTGCATCCTTAAATTAAAGCACCACACCCAAGGCTTATGAACATAATTAGCAGTCCCTACCTAATTGTATTTTTGATTAGATCAATATTAATAACTCCACAAATCATATCTTTAAAATTAAATAAGTTCCCTAAAGTAGGAATGGCCGCTATACGCTCTTAAACTAAACACGAATGAATAAAATTATACTGTCCCTTCTCGTCATTTTTACTTCCGTGAAATGCATTGGACAAGAAGTTCAAAAAATTACTCTAGACATTCAAGACGATTGGGACTTATACCTCAATGATGAAGATTCAAAAGAACTGTATTATCTAAAACTAACTCCCACGGAAGCACCCAAAGGAGCATTGGTTATTTTACCTTCTGGATATGAAAAAACAGGCGATGTCTTAAAACAAATAGAATTACATAAAGAAGCAGTCGCAGAGGGGCTGCTTGTAGTTGTCCCTTCTATTAATTGGGGAACAACAGATAGACTTGCAGAATTTAAAATACTGGATATAATCTTTAAGCAAATTGTTGATCAATATCACATTTCAAAAGAAAAGTTTATTCTTGGCGGACTCTCCAACGGAGGAATGATTGCTATTACCTATGCTGAAAAATCTGTTCAAAACCCTCAGCTCACTTTTCTACAGCCACTGGGAGTTTTTGGTTTAGACACCCCATTAGATATCGCTCATCTCTATCAGTACGCTGAAAGAGAAATTAAACGAAATTTCTCGGAAGTTGGTATAAATGAAGCAAAGTGGATGATCAATAATTACAACGATACTTATGGAGGTTCCCCCATCGAATTTCCTGAAAAATATATCGACGCTTCGATGTATTCCAACGGAGTGGAAAACGGCGGAAATGCAAAATACTTGCAAGATATACCGATTAGGATGTACACCGATTTAGATGTAGACTGGTTGTTGAACCAAAGAAGGAGAGATTTATATGATTGGAATGGCACCAACATTGTTGCCATGATCAATGAGCTTAAATTAATGGGAAACAAAGACGCCAATGTTATTATTACGATGGGTAAAGGAGTAAGGTTAGATGGAAGCAGGCACCCTCATTCTTGGTCCATTATGGACACTACAGATTGTATGAACTGGATTAAAGCATTGTACAGCGAAGAATAAATCAAAATTGAGTACGGAAAACAGCTCACCTATTTTATCGATTAATTTGTTATCTTTAGGTATAAATAAGTTGCACAGGACGCAATCGCTGCAAACACGGTATTTGAATTGTGGTAGACCGCTGGCAATAATTAAGGATTAATCTAAAGGCATGGGACAAACTTGGATTGTAGTAATAGCGACATTGATTTTTTTATTATTCAATTTTCTTTATTGGAGGCTAACCCATGGCTATGCTAAAAAAGAGTATGGTATGAAAGCCTGGAAGCATTGGCCTACAAGGTTGTATTACTGGCAAGGTGCCATTTTATACAGCATGGGCTTTACATTTATTACCCTCCTCCTGCTAAAATGGGGAAACATTTTGGCCTTTTAGGAATCTAAGACGAAAAGTGAGATAGCCCGTTCCCAACTTGAATAACACCGTATAAATTCTCCTCTCAACAACACCTAAAATATCATAAATAAGCGGTAACAACGGAGGCGTTGACTCACAGAATATTTAAAAGCGCTACTCCTTTAGCTCCTTAATCAATTCATCAATTTGGTCCAATCGCGGCGTAATTTCATTTTTCACTCTTCGTTTACTTAAATAATGCTCGTAAATTCCTATTCCTACTAAAGCCAAAAAAGCCGTAACTCCAATATAGCGCGCTAGAGGTTTATCCCAAAGGTCAACAAAAAACAGAAGAACAATAGGATAGATCGTTAGCATTGCCCAATTAAGGGAGGTTTCTAGTAGTCGCTTTTGAGCGAGTAGATAGACTTTTGTCTTTTCTAGATATTGAAGGTAATTTTTTTCAAAGTCGTTTGGTTTAATTTTTTTTATACTCGACATTCGGACTCCTACATATATGGACCATGCAATTACTAATATCGATGCAATTTTCATGGACGTCAAAGGCGCTACATAAACAATCAATATAAATGTCGGGATAGTAATGAGTGCAGAAATTACATTCACTCGTTCTATAAAGTTCCACCAACGGTGTAAACGTCCTAAACTTGATTGTAGTTCGATCATCAACTTCGATTTCTCGAACCTTATACGCGTCTGCTCACTAGACGACTTCCATAATTCAATTAATTCATCTTCCATCATAACATTTCATTTATACAATTCGACAATTTCAGCTTAATTCTCTTAACTTTTACCGCCACATTGTTCTCAGAAATCCCAAGAATGGTTGAAATTTCCTTGTAAGGAAACCCTTCCAAATAGAGCGCAACTAGGGCCTTATCTCCTTCATTCAATTTTCTGATACATATTCTTAGGGATATTAATTTTTCATTTTCCGTCTCGCTCTTTTCTTGGGAACTCAAATTGGCAATCGTTATACTATCTAATCTAATAAACCTATTTTGGTTCTTGGTATATTTAGTTCTGAAACGAAGACAAACATTTAGAGCAATTCTAAACATCCAAGTACTTAGAGAGGAATCACCTTTAAACGATGACATCGACCTCCAAACATGAATCAAAATCTCTTGAAAAAGATCTTTGGCATCCTCATGATCTTTAGCATAAATCGTGCAAACCCTAAAAATCTTTTCTTGATTTTCTTCTAAGGCATTAAGAAATATCGTTTCCTGGTCTTTTCTCATTTTTATGTATGCTCTCTACTATTTTAGTTACCAGAATTGTAAAAATATGACACGCTATCTACTTTTTTTTCTGAAATTAATATAACCTTTAAATTTTCAGCTCATTATCATTCAATCTGAATAGACCAACTGAAATAGAAGAATAACGTAAACAAGCGAAAATGAAATGCCCATTTTACCTTATTTTAACTGGGAAAACAATTCACATTTAAACACCTTCACCCGCGCTCTCAATTAAATTTATATCTTTAAACAAACCACTGGACTAAAACTTAGTAACGTAAAAATGGAATTAGGCGCAAAATCGATTCGGACTTTTATCGGTTCCAAAGACTACGATATTTCTCGAAAATTTTATCTGGATCTAGGCTTTAAAGAAATAATTACATCCAAAAAAATGTCCTATTTCAACCTCGGAACAGTTGGCTTCTATTTGCAGGATTATTATGTGAAAAATTGGGTGGACAACTCAATGGTCTTTTTAGAGGTCGAAAACCTCAAAAGTGTGTTTGCAAACATTGAAGAGCTTCAACTACCCCAAAAGTATAAGCGAGTTAAACTATCAGAAATAAAACACAACGATTGGGGTAATGAATTTTTCCTTCACGACCCGTCGGGCGTACTCTGGCATTTTGGCGAATTTAATTAAAAATAGTAACGGCATGCTAAAAGAAGCTGTTCAACAAAGAACAAAAAAATAATTGAATCCATACGTTCTAACTAACACTATTAATTCAATATAAAAACTACAGAATGAAAATGCATCAACTCCATACAGTCTTAAGATCTACACTTTTCTTCTTGGCAATTTCATTTATTCATTCCTGCACAACTAAAGACGCTAAATCGACAATTAAAGATCCTGTATCCACCTCCGTTAACACATTAAACCCTGAAGTCATTCAATTGATGGAAGCATATAAAATAACAGGTGTAGGTTTAGGGTTTATTAAAAATGGAGTCTTGATAAAAACCGAATATTACGGAGAACAAAGCCCCGGCATTCCCGTAACAGATAGCACCATGTTTAACGTGGCATCGGTTACTAAAGCAATTACAGCCGAAGTATTTTTAAGGTTAGCAGCCAAAGGAGAAGTCGATTTGGATGAGCCTATTTCAAATTATTACGTGTATGCAGATATTGCAGACGATCATAGACATAAATTACTCACACCTCGTATTATATTGACCCATAAAACGGGATTCAGAAATTGGCCGTATGAATATGAGGACGGTAAACTGGCTTTTATAAATGATCCTGGAAAAACATTCGGTTATTCGGGAATCGGGTTTTACATCTTGGCAAAGTTTTTAGAAGAAAAGATGTCAACTACATTCCCGCATTTAGTGGAGGAGATCATTTTCAAGCCCTTAAATATGAACCATTCTTCCATTGTAATAGAATCTTGGTTTGAAGATAAACGCCCCACTCCAGTGGACGCTGAAGGAAAATATATGGAGGCTTATAACTTAAACATAGGCTATTGGAACTCGGCAGATGAGCTGCATGTGTCTATAGAAGACTATTCAAAATTTCTTGTTAGTGCAATGAACCACGACGGACTTACGGAAGAATTAATTCTAGAAAGAGAACAAGTCTTATCTAACCTTACGAGCGATCCCATTTTTGGAACTTCAGAAAGCACAAAAGACCTATTTTACCCACCCTCATACGGCTATGGATTAGGTTGGATGGTCTTCGATTATGGAGATGGAAATAAAAACATACAGCACGGAGGAAATGACCAAGGAGAAGGCGCCATGGCCTATTATCATACCAAGTCAAAAAATGGGCTAATTGTATTTTGCAATGGCGGGAACGCTGTAAAAATGCTACCAAAGATTGTCGAGCTATTAGACAAAGAACAAAAGTACACTTCTGTATATAACTATATACTAGAAAAGTTCTTTTCGGAATAAACTCGGGAACTAAAGCAAAAGAACAAATCAACCTATAAAAATGAAATATTCAACACTCTTTTTAATCGGATTATTAATAGCTGGGTGTGCTACAAAATATCCCAATGAATATATCCTTGAAGAGAAAGACTTAGTGCCTGAAGGAATTGCCTATTCCAAAACTAAGGACCGATTTTACCTAACGAGCGTTGCAAAATCTAAAATAATAGCAGTAGACAGAGCATCTGGAAAACAAACAGATTTTATTAAAGAACGCGGATTTGGATATAGTCCAGGTGCTGGTATTTATGTGGACGATCAGCGAAATCAATTACATGCCATTGGCGGATACTACATGATCAAAGATTCGCTTTCATCATTATTCACCTTCGACATCAATACTGGAAGACTGATTAAGAGATACGATTTGTCGGGAGAACATTTCTTAAATGATATGGTGATGAACAAAAACGGAGACATCTATCTCACAGATTCCAAAGACTCGTCCGTATATTTATTGCGCCAAGACAGTGATTCTTTAGAACTATTTCATAAATCACCCGAAATTGAATTCCCTAATGGAATTGCTATTTCAGAAGATAACTCCAAGTTATATGTTGCTTCTATCCCTAATGGAATTAGAATCTTTGATATTGCGACAAAAGCAATTCTAAATAACCGAGACACCCTAGGAGTATCTCAAGGAATTGATGGACTGGAATTCTATAACAATCATTTATACGGTATTCAAAATAATAAGGCTGGAAACCCTTTCAACTTCAGAAAATTAATTCTGAATAAAACACAGGATGAAATCATAGATGTCAACATTATAGACAGTGATACTCCAGATTTAGATGTCCCACTCACCTTTTGTTTTGCTGAAAAAACAGCAGTTGTTATTGGTAATTCGAACCTTCAACACCTAAATCAAGAAACTTTTCTTTTCAAAGAGTCAGAAACTATTACTCCAACAAAATTACTGGTGTATTCAATGGAATAAATAAATTTGGATTTACCGCAGAACGCTAAAAACTATGTATGATGATACCCAGAATTTTTTTCCTTTTATTAATCGTAGTATTCAGTTCATGTAAAAAAGAAAAGGGAGATTATGTTTGTCCGCCTTGCGAATTGAAATGTGATGAGTTGTCTTTTACAACCGCTGGTAACTGTCCCCATTGCGAAATGGAACTTATTACAAGAATGGAGCTAGAAACCGACTTAAATTTGGTAGTTAATGAAGTTGAATTTCAAACAGGCTCTGGTAAATTCTTATTGGAAGGTGGTTTTAATAAAGACCAAACCATTTTAGTTCATTATCACCTTCCTCAAAGCTTCACAAAAGATTCGAAGGTTATTCTTGTACTGCCTGGAGCGGGCAGAAATGGAAAAGACTACCGTGATGCATGGGTGGACTCTTCAGAAAAAAATAGTGTACTTGTCATTTCGCTAGAATACTCGGAGGAAAACTACCCCGGGTTTTGGAGTTATAACCTGGCAGGAATGATTCATGATATCGCTTTTGAAAATGAAACTTTCAGAATTAATCAAAACACGGAGCAATGGATATTTGGTGATTTTGATAGAATTTTTGACATCGTTCGTACCAAGCTTCAACTCACTTCAGATAACTACGACATGTTTGGTCATTCTGCTGGTGGACAAGTCTTACACAGATTTGCCATTTTTCATCCCAATAATAAAGCAAGCCGCATTCTAGCTTCCAATTCGGGCTGGTATACGATACCCACAGTTGAGGAAATTTTTCCCACTGGACTGAGAAACATAAGGGAGTCTGTTCAAAGGCTAGATTTTAGTGGGGAGCTTGTTATATTTTTAGGTGAAAAGGATGATGAAAATGAAACAAGAGGCGATTTAAGAAAATCGCCAGAAGTAAATAAACAAGGACTACATCGTTTAGAAAGAGGAATCTACTTTTACAAGGAATCCAAGGAAACTGCAACGGCATCTAATTTAGAATTCAACTGGGAAATTGAAGTTATTCCAAACATTGGGCACGATTACAAGCAAATGAGCAAGCAAGCCAGCATCTATTTATATGGCAATTAACGTTAGATGTAATGAGGAGCAAGATGATTGTTTAGGGAAAATATATTTAGTGCTAAGCGTTTTTAACACCTCTATTTTTAGGAGATAAACAAACCATCATAAAGCCTATTTTCGATTAAATTTCTATCTTTAATAAAAATAACAAACCTATAGATAGCAGCTTCAAAATAAACAATACAGCTATCTTGCTTTCGTATTAAGCAACCATCACCAATGATAAAAATTTTCACAAAAATTAGACGAAAACTTCTGTCAGAAGGCAAAAGTATAAAATACGTTAAATATGCAATAGGTGAAATCATTCTTGTGGTAATTGGTATCCTAATTGCTTTGCAGGTGAGTAACTGGAATGAAACTCGCAAAACGCAAAATAGCATCGAAGCATTATTTGACGAGTTTGAGAATGAACTGGCAACAGCCGTTGATAATGCGAATAGCGACTTGGCGATTTCTGCCGAAATGGATTCGATTGTAAAACGCGTACTAGCCAATAAGGTCACTCGAAAAGATTATGCCAATAATGACATCTTAAGGTATCTATTAACGTATCGAATTACGTTAAATCCCAATTTAGATAATTTAGACAAGTTACTAGAGCAGGAAGAACTTCTCGATGAAAAGTATAAACAAATTCTCTTCGACATCAATGGGTTTCGATATACAAGAGAACGAGAAATTGACAATATGAATCGTTTAAGAATCTCTTCAGAACAAAATGGAGACTTTATGAACCTTAATTTTTCGTGGGCAAGATTATCCGATTCGCTCTCTAATGAAAATGCGTATCATTACTTTTTAACAGACGAGAAATACAAGAATAGGTTATTTAGCCATTGGGAAAAATCCATGGAATACTCAAACACTATAAATAGCTACCGGGTCGAAATGCTTGGAATACTATCTAAGCTCAAAATTCTGAGAGCGGGATATTCAGCTTCCGATATAGACGTTCTGTTCAAGAATCTTGGACAAAAACCTTTAGAAAAAATAACAGAGAACACTATCAACGATCATTTAAAATCTTCGGATGAAATTGGGAAAAGCGCTCTAATAATTAATTTCACGAAAGACACTTTTAATTTTCACCTAAAGAACGAGAAGGGAGTAATTATGAGGTCTGGTACATCAGCTCCGGGAGAAATTTTCTCGATATGGCCTCCAGAGGTGGACTTATTTAGTAATAATTCAAGAACTCTAGAGCTTTATAAGGAAGACGTTCTTGTTCAGAAATACAGGGAAGTACAATATGGTTACTTATTATTAAAGTAATTTCAGATTGTTATCGACACAAATTTTTTGAACACATTTTATTTTCACACTTTTAATTCTGAATAATATGTTTGAAATAGTAAAATAAGTCCTAATAAAAAGTATGGCAAAAAACATCAATTAAACGTTATTCAATTGAAATTATATGAAATTCAAAATCCTTTCTATTCTAGCTATTTCCCTATTAATATCATGTAATTCTTCAGAAAAAAATAAAGAAAATAAAAGGGAGACGGAGAGAGAAGAAATCCTCGATACTTTAGCCTACCAACCTGAAGAAATAAAAGCAGAAATGCTGCGATCATGGGATGCTTACAAACAATATGCTTGGGGATACGATGTATTATTACCTCTTTCAAAATCGGGTTTTAATTGGTATGAAGAATCCCTCGGAATATCTCCCTTCGATGCATACAGCACGTTAGCCATTATGGGGTTAGATAAAGAAACGAAAGAAATAGAAGAATACGCATTATCAAAGGAATGGAACCAAGATATATATGTACAGGTATTTGAAGTTAACATACGAATTCTTGGTGGATTGTTAGCCATCTATGACGATACCAAGAACGAAGAAATACTCAAGAAGGCCATCGACTTTGGAAATAGACTGCTTCCTGCCTTCGATTCTCCCACAGGGATCCCCTACCACTCTGTCAACTTAAAAACAGGAGCTACCTCTGGTAATCTCGGGAAAGGCGATGGAAAGGTGGTAAATACGGCACAAGCCGCCACCTATTTATTCGAATTTGGCATCCTGAGCTACTATTCTAAAGATCCCAAATACTATCAAGCAGCGAAAAAGGCGACCAAAGCTATATTTGAAAGGAAATCTGAAATTGGTTTACCTGGGGATTTTATAAATATTGAAACCGGTGAGTGGGTTAATAATTGGTCGTATCTGCAAGCCGGAATGGACTCCTATTATGAGTACTTATTTAAAAGCAACTTGCTGTTTCCAGATCCAGAAATACAAGAGATTTGGGAATACAGTCTAGAGAAAATTAATCAGTATTATGCGGAAGAATACGACGGCAAACAGTTTTACGCCTGTGTAAATATGCACAGCGGAGAAATTGTAAAAAGATCGATGTCTCTGTACGATGCTTTTTTTCCTGCAATACAAGCCCTACACGGTGATATTGAAAATGCCGAAAAGAACATGGCAACATGGGATTGGTTATGGAATAAGTACGGACTTCTGCCTACACGCTATCTATACGATGTAGACTCAATTGAGTATGCCAATTCGGAACTCAATCCAGAGATCATCGAATCGGCTTATTACCTGCATCAAATAACAGGCAAGCAAAAATACTTGAACATGATCTATGGATATTGGAAAGATATAAAAGCGTGTTGCAGAAACGAAGTTGCCTTTAATTCGATAGAAGATGTGCGTACCATGAAAGAAAAGGACCATTTAGCGACTTACTTTTTCGCCGAGACCCTTAAATATTTTTACGTCTCGGTAGTCGACAAAAATGAATTTGATTTTAATAATTATGTTTTTAATACCGAAGCCCACCCATTCAAGAAAAGTAACTTCAACCCAGAGAAATCTAAAATACGCCTTGGTATTAACTAATTAACGTAACACCAAGAATATTAATTGGAACTAAATAAATGACCAATACCCTCAAGCAACTAAAAGAACAAGTGTACGATGTCTGTGCACTCAAAATTTCTAACTTCAAAATAGAAAAAGAAAGTAAGGAGTATGAAGCTTGTCAATTTGAATTGAATGGAAAGCTTATTATTTGTAGAAATGCTAAAATTACTCCAAAAAAAGTGGGCCAATTTGTCACTTTCTGGACAAGGAATGGGACTGGTCCAATTAAGCCTTTTGATCAAAATGATCTCATTGACTTTTACGTGGTAAATGTTCATGCTAATGACAAATCTGGACAATTTGTTTTTCCGCAGTCTGTTTTAGTAAAAAAAGGAATAATCTCAACAGACTTTAAAGAAGGGAAACGAGGATTCAGAGTTTATCCAAATTGGGACATTGCAATAAATAAGCAGGCCAAGCGCACTCAAAAATGGCAGTTAGATTATTTTTATGAAATCAATGATACCACAAACCCATCTCAAGTGACAGCACTATACCGCAATCAATGACCTCAATGGCAGACATTATTTTGTAAATTTAACTAATAAGAATCTTTTAAAATGTATAGGTTCAGAGCTCCTTCTTAGTTCTATCCATTTTCTCCTATCTTTGATTTATTCTGAAAACGACATCTTTGAGTCTGTTGCTTTTCATATAAAACCCTCTGGCCTAAATAGGAACAATGAGCGAACTTACCACCAAAGAAAGAAAAAAAGAATTTGAACGATTATTTAAGAACAAAATCCTTCCCTTCTTCGAGGAGCATGGTTTTATTAGACATACAAAAACATCCAAGAGAATATTTAAAAAATTTGACAAAGGGCTAAGTGTTTTTATTTTTTTCGAATACAAGACTCGTTTCGAATTCTACGATCTAAGTATTTCATACTTCGACGAGGACCTAGGCGATGTATATAACGATCAATATCTTGCAATAGCCAAACCAAAAGTTACTGGAAGAGGTTTTAGAGGCGATAGTGCCTTAGCTCTTGATTTGGCGGTTGATCAATGGCTAGTGCAATTGAAATCCTCTGTAATTCCATTTATTGAAGAACACTCTTCCCATAAATCCATCTTGGAGTCTGATGGTTTTTATATATCTAAGCCAAGAGCAACAGAACTGATCAAACTTTTAAAACTGAAAATATAAAAAATGAAGCCCAACGCTCAACTCAAAACATTCATTGCTCCTTATGATGATAAGATTCAAAAACTAACCCTTGAATTACGTGATTTCATTACCAATTTAGTGCCAGAAGCAAACGAGTTGATTTGGGACAATTACAATGCGGTCGCAATAGCTTACTCCAAATCTGAAAAACTAAAGGATGCATTTTGCCATATCGCTGTTTATTCTAAACACGTAAATTTCGGATTTAATCGTGGAGCAGAACTAACGAAGACAGGAGTAGACTTAAAGGGGCAAGGAAAACTAATAAGGCATATTTCAGTTAAAAACTTCGAATCGTTCCCAAAGGAAGACCTAGAACACATGATATGGGAAGCCGTAGGAATTTCGGAAAAATTAAACACCGAACTGACCAATATTTATACAGCGCCAAAAAGCATCGTTATGTCTATTTCAGAAAAGAAAATTAGACCTGAAAAAAAAGGCAATTAGAATCTTCCAATTTCAAGCGCCTAGAATAGGCTATAAGGTATACACAAACCTAAACGTTAAAAATCTTGGTTGGATAAAAGTTTCAGAACTAAAAACTGAAATATCGTTTGCGCTGTTCCTTACTTGAGAATCGATATTCAAAATATTCGTTGCCTTTAGCTCATACTCCCATTTAGCATCCCTGTCTTTTCGATAAGAAAGGCTAGCGTCCCAATTCTGAAAAGATTGCGATTCCCCATTACCAAGATCTTGATTAGTATAACTATAATTAGAGCGTAAAGTGACCCTTTTCCATATATATGCATCAAACTCGATAGTGGGCGCGTTGGTTATGAACTGCGTCTTACGGTTCCCTTGGTCGTTATTTGTGACACTGTAACGATAACTAAGGCTCATATTTGGTGCGACCTTAAAATTGGTTCGTAAGCCTGGAGTATAAGTTTGCGTGTATCCTTCATTTAACGATTGCTGACCTTGAACAAACTGATTAATTTTACTGTAATTAAAACGAGCATTTAAACTTGCTCTCACCTTACCAAAGGTTCGCTGTACTCGACCAAAGACATTAACGTTTTCATCTGCAAAACTGGAATTGAAAAAAGTACTTGTGCGAATCACATTCTCAAAATTAGTGAGGCTTCGTATCTGATCAATATTACTGGAATAAGAGGCTCTGGCAAAGACATTCGTGTAGTTAAAGAGATTGAAACTACTGTAAAACAGACTTACGTTGTGCGAAAGCGCATTCTGTAAGTCTGGTTCCCCAAATTGAATACTGTTGTAGTTATTCAAGACCAATCCTTGTGCCAATCGTGTAACATCAGTGAATTGATTTCGCATATCATACTTTAAGGTAAGTGCCTCGCTCTTCTTAAACTGGATTCGCGTTTCGAAATCTGGTAAAACCCGGAAAAAATTATCTTTGAAAGTATCCCCAAATTGACTGTTTTTGTTTCCGTAGGCATGCACTGAAAATCCAGGAGTGAACGTAAATTTTCCACTTTTTAAACGGTAATGGGCCCCCAAATACACATCACTAAAATTGTATTCGATATCGTTGGTTGCACGTCCTTCGTTAAAGGTGGGCGTAGGATTAAACTGGGATCCATCCGCAAGAAACTGGAAAATATTGGAATTAAACTCCTGCCTACTTAATATAGTTCCTAGTGTCAAATTAATATTACTTCTTGCATTAATAATATAGTAGTAATCTAATTTGGCGTCTAATTGATTGGACTTAATTCGCCTATTCTGACCTAGGTTGTAATTAGACAGCGTAGTATCTAAGCCCAAGGCATCTGCCGTGGTATCAAACGCATCTTCCTCATTGACATTATTTTCCAAAATAGCATTGTAAAATGGATCCTCATTCTTTAATAGGTGCTGTGCTTCAAATGCAAAAATATTCGTCTCGTTGGGCGTGAAATAGTAGTTTATATTTTGGTTGACACTGAAAGGGGTAACCTCATCCAGCTGGTTGGTCGTTCCTATGACAGAAGAAAAGATATTTTGATTTTGTGAGTCGTTCGATATTCTTCCTAAAATATCGTAATCCAATTGATTATTAAAGTTGGGTTTATAGGAAGCGCTAAGCTTTAGCAAACCTTGGTTAGAACGCTCCTTACTAGTTTGTTCTGTAAACTCGTCTGGTATATCTAAATCTGCATTAGTGTATTGTACAAAACTCGTTTCCCTAGAGAGTATTCTACTACTATTAAAAATGAGAAATCCGCTTAGATCTAATCCAGCGTTTGGTGAATAACTAAAATTTCCTGTAGCTAACTTATTCTCAATCTCCAAGGCATTATCTTGATTGGTCAAAAAATTAAGACTATTATCTCCTAAGTTGATACTCGTGCCGCTGCTGCTACTTGGGGCTCTAAAACCTCCTCCAAAACCTCTAATATCCCTACGAGTCAAAGCTACCTCCCCCGTGTTATTTAAATCTCCAATAAAATTGATACTGTATTTGGGACTGTAATAAAACAGCTTGGGCTGCAATAAGTAAAGTGCGTTATCTGGTGCGCTACCTCCGCCAGCCGTAACATTGCCAAACCAAAAATTTTCCTTCCCTTCTTTAAGTTTGATATTTAAAGCTACATTGTCTTGGTTATTCCTCACACTACTTAGTTGACCAACTTCAGCATAATTGCGCAGCACTTCTATCTTACTAACTGCGTTAGAGGGAATATTTTTTGTAGCTAATTTGGTATCTCCGTCAAAGAAATCCTTACCATTAACCATTAGTTTGTTAACCACTTTACCTTCTACTTCTACCTGACCATCTTCATTGATCTCTACTCCTGGTAGATTTTCCAAAACATCCTCTAATTTCCGCTCTGTACCGTCTTTAAATGAGTCTGCATTATAAATTAAGGTATCGCCTCGAATAACAACTGGCATCTCGTAGCTAATCTCTACCTCGTCCAGCGCGTTGTCCAAAACCAAGATGTAGTCCTTAACCAGATCACTTTCTTTAGTAGACAGTGTTTCCTCGTACGTCTTCATCCCAACATAACTAACTTGAATTTTATAAGTAGTGTTTTCACCAAGCTCCAATACATAGTTACCCTGCTCTTTGGTGATTCCATAAGATTCTAAGCCATTGGTTTCGTTATTAATTGCTACCACATTGGCTAGTTCTAATGGATTGTTCAAACTGTCTTTTACAACACCTTGAAGTTTTACTTGGGCCTGCGAAATGCTTGCAACAAAAAAAAGGAGTATAAAGTATTTTATGTTCATAGGTCGCGTACCTCAAAGTTTTGTAAAGGAGTCTTTACATTAGTTTCTTCTTCTTCGGCCCCTGTTATCCCGCATTTCTCGCATTTTAGTCTGGATTGTAGCCTGGTATTCGCTTTTGGCGATTTCTTTCCCTTTGCTTGGAGCCTCAATAATGATTTTCTCTTCTGGGTTAAGTACTACCTTAGAACATAACATAGTAGTATTTCCTGCGCTAACTTCTAAAATAAGTCCAGGCAATCCCCAGTATTCACCCGGCCCGTGACTCACCGGTATTTGTAGAGTATACCATGCCTCTACATCGGTCATTTTCACTACTGGTTCTTGGGTGTCTATGTTGGTCGAATCTGCACTCGCTTCGGGCTTTGCCGCTCTCAAATCACTCCAAGAAAAATCATACCAAGCCAATTCAGCCGATGGCACAGAAGCAGTTGCTTTGAAACACATATATTGTCCAATTTGTTTAGATTCCGAGCCCATTTGCCAATCGATGTTTTGTAATTTATCCTTCACTAAAAATTTCTTGCCATAAAATTCCTGAGTTTGGACTAGCGAGTTTTCTTTCACGTTTTTATACTGCTCTCCTCTTGAAAAATTACTCCCCCAAGTATCGGTAGCACCCGCCATAGCATCCATTTGGTCTTCTTCATTAAATACTGATTCTTGCTTGTTAAAATCCAAAACATAGGTCTTTTCCAATCTGTTTTTTAACCGTGCCTGCACCTGTTTTTTCTGGGCTTCACTCATTCTAGCGCCCCAGCTACCTAATTCCATAGTAGATTTTGAAAAGTAATATGCCTTCCCTTGAAAATCTTGAACATTTGGTTTAAACGATACTAAAATGAGGAATACGAGTACGGTTAGCTTAAGGAATAGTGATTTCATAGTAAGTCTTTAAAGTAAAATTGTGGAACGAATATATCAAAACATTAAACACGGCAAATGTCATTTCGTAAAAAATTAACATTAATCGTCCAACAAATAATTAGTAGTCGGTTAATTTAAACCTTCGAAATTAGAAATAGAAAGCACATGTAAATCAATTGTTTATATGTATTCAAATCCTTATTTTTAAAACTCATTTATACGTCCTTCTATAATTGAGCGTCTAAACACAATCTTATCCATGAGAGTTCCCTTCATTTTCCTATTTATTTTCACTCCGTTTGTAATGTTGAGCCAATCCAATACAAGAACTATTAGCGACGAAGATTTTAAAAACATCCTACTCTTGCACAAAGAATTGGTAAGTATTCCAAACCTACCAGAGGACCAAGACTTAATGCTTAAAAACATTAATTGGGTTGCGAACGAATACAAAAAGTTAGATTTCAAAACAGCTCTATTACCCTCCACTACCCTCCCCATACTTTTAGTCGAAAAAACATATGATCCCAGTTATAAAACCATGTTGTTCTACTTTCACATTGACGGACAACCTGTAAATCCAGATTCTTGGAATCAAAACAATCCTTTCTCACCAGTTTTAAAGGAAGCAGACGAAAATGGAGAATGGAAAACTATAGACTGGAATAAATTGAATGAAGAAATAAACGATGAATGGCGCGTTTTCGCCCGTGCAGCAGCCGATGACAAGGCACCCATTATTATGTTGTTGTCTGCACTTCAAATACTGGAAGCCCAAAAACGTGCTCCTAGTTTTAATATTAAAATAATATTTGATCCAGAAGAAGAATATGGATCCACTGCCCTTTTATCTACTTTAGATAAATATAAAGAACACTATGCTTCCAACTATTTCATTGTAATGGATGGTCCGGCCCATGATTCTAATAAACCAACACTTACATTTGGCTGCAGAGGAATTGCAACCTGTGCCATTACCACCTTTGGAGCAAAACTCCCTCAACACAGCGGACATTTCGGAAACTACGCCCCCAACCCCGTTTTTAGATTGGCTCAACTGTTATCTACCATGAAAGATGAGGATGGAAATGTCCTAATTGAGAACTATTACGAAGGCATTAAAATAGATACTGAAACAGCACAGCTATTGAAAGCTGTCCCCTTCGATTCTAACAGTTTCAACCATAAATTAGGTATCTATACTTCCGAAAAAGTTGGCCGTAATTATCAAGAATCTTTGCAGTATCCTTCCTTAAATATTCGTCAGATTGGGACCTCTTGGACAGGGAAAAAACTAAAAACAGTGATCCCAGAATATGCTACTGCAAGTATTGATGTTAGACTAGTCCCAGAAACAGATGGAACTATTCAGTTACAGAAAATAAAAAGACATATCGAGCAGCAAGGTTATTATGTCCTGGACAGGGATCCTACAGATGAGGAAAGAAGGAGATATCCCAAAATTATAAAATTCACTCAATCTTCCCCCATAAATGCCTTTAGAACCGATCCTAATTTCGACTTTGGGAAGAAAATGAGAACACAGCTTACACAAACCTTCGGATTTAAGCCAGTAGTAATAAGGACCATGGGCGGCACTGTTCCAATTGTACCGCTCATAGACCAATTAGATGTACCTACCATTATTGTCCCAATGGTAAACATGGATAACAACCAGCATAGTCCTAACGAAAATATAAGAATAGGAAACCTCAGACAAGGAATTTATACCTGCCTGTCTATTTTAGACCTGGAGTTATAAAGTTTTGTACTAATTAATAGTCCGTAACTTTAACTGGCATTACTTCCTCATATTATTAATTTTGAATACCGATATAGAAATTAAACGATTACACCACATTGTAATAAAAAAGATAACTTTTGTTAAAATGGATATAATGGTCGACAATTTAAAACCATAGACATGGAACAGCATTTTCAACTTTCTGACACCGAATTTGAGTACCAATTCGATCGCTGCATATTAAGTCCTACTTACTTTACACATGAAGCCCACTTAAGATTAGCTTGGATCATGATTAAGAAGTACGGTATGGAGAGGGCAGAAAAAAGAATCCAAATTAAACTGCTACAATTTGTGGAAGCGGCTGGTGCAAGAGATAAGTATAACACGACCCTAACCTTGGCAGCAATGAAGGCAGTTCATCATTTTATGCTGAAATTGAACGTGAATAGCTTTTCGGATTTTATAAATGAGTTTCCAAGACTGAAATATAACTTTAAAGAGCTAATGGCATGTCATTACGGATTTGACATTTACAATTCTAAAAAAGCGAAAGACCACTATTTAAAACCCGATTTATTGCCATTCGACTGAAAGAAAATCTAATGATCCAACCGAAAACTCCGTCAAACGTTAGCATCAGCTATTTCAATACGTTTATCTATGATCTTATCGAAATAAAGAAAACAGAAGTTTTATACCGAGGCAAAGCGATTACAACTAAAAAGAAAAACATTCTTCCAATTGATCCATCTACATTCAAGGCCTTGTCTTTCGGATTTTTTGCGGATAGAAATTATATCTATGGATTGACCCTTTCAGTAAGAAAAAACTCAGAAGACTTCTACCTCACACCAATTCCACAATTGGATCGAGCGAGTTTCAAAACGCTTAATCTTTATTATGCTACAGATAAAAACAATACGTACTTCGCAGATGGTGGTAAATTAATAAAAGGAATAGATTACAAGCCTTTGGATAAAAAAATACCAGAAGAAAAACTAGAAATTGAAACCGCAAACACATCTGAACAGTATAAATCTGATTTCATCATCAATGCTACTGCAGTATATTTTCGAGGTAGAATACTGAAAGGAGCAGATCCCAACTCATTTGCTCAAATGGGTAAATACTGGGCTAAGGACAAGCACAGAGTATTTTCCATTAATGCAGACTCCATAAGAGCACACGACAAATTTGACGCACCTTCTTTTATTGTGTTTAGTAAATTTCGAGGAACCGATAAATACAAGCCAGCAAGCACGGTATTTTTTAATCACGCACCAGAAGCATTAGTAGATCATAAAAGTTATCAGGATTTTTTTCTAAACAACCCACATCTAAAAGACTATTGGTATTTTAAGGCAAAGGACAAAAACGCTCGTCAGGACAATTCAACAGCAGAAGAATTAGGATATGGTTACCACAGTATTGGTGATGATATTTTTTATTGGAAGAAAAGGAGAGGCGATCAACTATTAGAAAGAATTGTGGAGACCACTGTTTCCAACTTCAAACTTCTTGAACATGGGTATGCTACCAACGGGAATTGGTTGATTTTACTAAGAGATGAAAGTTGGTCGCACCACATGAAGTTAAGGATGATAAAATTGGCTCCAAAACATGAAATAAAAGTACTCTCCGACGCATGGGTATTCGATGGCATCTATTTCTACTACAAAGCAATAAAAAAATTCAAAGCAGACAAGGCTTCGTTTAGAGTTCTAAACCATATCCATGCCTATGATAAAGGCGGACTAATTTGTGAAGGTGTTCGAAAAAAAGGAATTAAAGTAAGCGCCAGTGTAAAGTCATTAGGTGGAGCCTATATTAAAAATGAGGACACTTATTATTACATGGGTAAGGCCCGAAAAAATAAAAGCTTTGACGATTCGGAAGTGAAAATCATAAACGACTTTATTATTATGAGCGTAAATGGCAGTGCCTTTAATCATGGTAAATACTTAAAAAACATCGGAGAATTCAAGGCTTTCAGACAGCTTGAAAACGGAAATTGGGGAGACGGTATTGGTCAGGAATGGACTATTGGGTCTTGGGGATTCGAAAAAGCTTAATTAAAAAGCAGATCAAGAAGATGAGAATTAAATTGAAGGCCTCATTTATGGGTCAAAATCCAAAGCTCTACAACTTCAGAAGAACGCCAATGCTGATTACGATTGGTTTTTTCTGAAGCTGCTTTCACATTCTTTTTAAAACATTTTTCTAAGCGGAACCTTCCTCCCTTGGCCAGTTCGTTCTCTATTGGATGCTGTTTTTCAACATTTGTTATTTCTGCTAAATTTGAAAATATAAGGATCAGCTTTCCCTGAGGTAATAGTCGTTTTTTTGCTTCTTCAAAAAATTCACTAAATAGTTGATCATTGTAGTAAATGGCTTCGTCTATTCTATCTAGTTCCCGGGATTGAGGTAACCAAGGTGGGTTAAACACTATCAATTCGGTTTGATTTTCCCATCTCCCAAAAAGATGTCCCAAATCCACTTCTATCTTTCTAGATAATTTTGTGTCACTCATAAACTCTTTCAATCCAATGATCGCATTTGGATTGGTGTCTGTTCCAAAAACTTTCTGAAACCCATGCCTTACCATTTGAAAAGAAAGTACTCCACTTCCACATCCAATATCCATTGCAGACTTTTTAGATCCTTCATAACGTTTCAACCAATTGTCGAAAAGTATCAAATGATCGAATCGAGTAGGAAAATAAATACCATAATATGGATGTACTCGATTCCTTAAAACGGGAACCGAAATTCCTTTTTGATACCACTGCCAGGAGCTATTGAGTCCTTGTACCGAAGGAAAGGTTAACAAAAAGCTATCTGTTTCGGGATAGAGTTTTTGCAACCAACCAATTGAAGGCGATTTTTTTAAGGTTAACTTGTTATGTTCAATTTCTATTAGAACAAGATTAGATAGTTTTCGGTATTGGGACCGATATTCGCGCTGCTCCTGAAAAGACCTGTTCGGCATATTTCTTTTGAGATACATCTGTAATTCCTTAAGAAGTACCAATCCATTACTGTAAAATTCGGTTATGAGTATCGGCTTACCAGCTTCAAGCGTCTTAATACACTCTTTAATATTAGTTGCACGATTGTATACATCTATGGACTTATTGGATGCAATAACTAATGGTCTGTTTACTTCAATATCTTTGGTCATAACTGAGTTTTGATTGGGGCTAAAAGGAAGCCCTAGTAACTCGCTGAAGTATCCAAAGGAATAACTATAATGAACAGATAAAGAAAGCTTCAGCAAAGGTACTTCATTCTACTCTGGTGTAGCCATCATAAAAAGGTAATCTCTAAGTTGCCAATTAATCTCAAACTTTTTTAGATCAAGTTTTATTTGCTTATTTTAGTAAATAGACGACGTAATTAACCAAAAAACAGGTCCTTAGACTATAAAATATAGAGTTGTATTAAAATAATGTTTTTAGAGATACGGAGTTGCCAAGTTTAACCAGTTCCAGAACCAATAGTATTAAAGTATGAAAAAGATTGCGTCCATCTTATTCCTTCTCATTCTAGTATTACCCATGTATAATTGTGGTGTAAAAGACAAAAACACTTCTTCCAATCCAAATTACACCTTCAAAAAAGGAGATCCTTACGGAATTGGAAAATGGTATATGGGTCGGGAAATTGCCAATGTCATGGGATTTCAAGGAATGAACTGGCTAGAAAGACCAGAACGAGAGGAAGAGGAGAACACTTCTAAGCTTATACTTAATATGGATATTAAACCGGATGACACCATTGCAGACATTGGTGCGGGATCCGGCTACCATGTATTTAAAATGGCTCCTATCGCAAAGGACGGTCTTATTTACGCAGTAGACATTCAAGAGGAGATGCTCACTGAAATTAGGAAGACCAAAGAGAATGGTCCTAGTAAAAATGTTTCCATCATAAAAAGCACAGAAAAGAGTGTACATCTTCCAGAGAACTCTGTGGACAAAGTGCTAATGGTGGACGTATATCACGAGTTCAATTACCCTATTGAAATGCTTGCATCAATTCATAAAGCGCTTCGTAAAGATGGTAGGCTATATCTAATCGAATACCGAGGAGAAGATGGTAGCGTACCTATTAAAAAAATTCACAAAATGACAGCTTCACAAGCCGTAAGAGAATTGAAAGCAGCTGGAATGAAGTTAGAACGAAATATTGACAACCTTCCTTGGCAACATTGTATGGTATTTAAAAAAATATAAAAATGCTCACAGATGTAAATCCGAAATTACCCATGCGTGATAAAGATGTCACCAAAGATTACTATGTAAATAAACTAGGTTTTACAGAATTTGGAAATAAAGACTATGACGATTATTTGATGATCGAAAAAGACCACATTCAAATCCACTTTTTTAAATTCAAGAAACTAAGTCCGAAGAAAAATTACGGACAGGTTTATATTAGAACAGATACTATTGAGACGCTTTATCAAACCCTGTTGGAGCATGGTGTTCCTATTCATCCAAACGGACATCTAGGCATTAGACCATGGGGACAAAAAGAATTCTCTTTACTGGATCCAGACAGCAACCTACTCACCTTTGGTCAAGGTATTTAAATAATAGGTTCACAAAAATTTACAAGTGATGTTTCATTCTGAAAAGATTCTATATCATGCAGCAGGGATAGAAGCGGCATCCTCTCCTTCTCCGCCATAAGGGGATATGGAGAGATACAGCGGATAGCCCGGCCGCTGCCCAAATAAATATGGACTTTAAAATTTGAGCATAAAAAAACTCCTACAGTTACCTGCAGGAGTTCTAAACTCTTAAGAATTAAATGTCGTATTACAACGAAGCTACATGCTTAGCTAAACCAGACTTCAAGTTAGCTGCCTTATTATCATGGATAATATTTCTCTTCGCTAACTTATCGATCATAGAAGTAACAGCAGGAAATAACTTTTCAGCCTCTTTTTTGTCTGTAAGCTCTTTCAGCTTTTTCATAGCATTACGCGTCGTTTTGTGTTGGTAACGGTTACGTAAACGCTTCGTTTCGCTGTTTCTGATTCTCTTTAATGCTGACTTATGATTCGCCATTTGTTTTGTTTTAATTCTTGTTTTGTAGTCCGTAGGGGAATCGAACCCCTGTTACCAGGATGAAAACCTGGCGTCCTAACCCCTAGACGAACGGACCATTTGCTTTTAATTGCGGATGCAAAAATACAACTTTTTTACAATGTCGCAAATACAAAATAACTTTTTTGCAAAAAAATTAATACGCCTTTGCAAAAAGGACTTTTCGAACACTTGGTTTTCCAGTAACCATACACGCTCCAGGCGCATTATCATTATCTAATGGAATACATCTAATAGTGGCTTTTGTCTCCTTCTTTATTTGATCTTCGGTTTCTGAAGTACCGTCCCAATGAGCCGAAATAAATCCTCCTTTAGCTTCAAGAACTTGTTTAAACTCGTCATAGTTCGAAACAACCGTTGTATTCTCTGCTCTATGATTCAGCGCTTTAGTATATAAATTATTCTGTATTTCGTCCATGAGCGCTGTAATCGCGCTAGCTGCATCCTCTTTCTTCATCATCTCTTTAGACAAAGTATCGCGACGCGCAACCTCTACTGTTCCATTCTCCACATCCTTAGGTCCAATAGCAACACGCACAGGAACTCCTTTTAATTCGTATTCGTTGAACTTCCAACCAGGCTTGTGAGTATCTCTATTATCAAATTTTACGCGGACACCTTTAGCCCTTAACTCTGTCATCAATTCTTTAGCCACTGCACTTGTAGCTGCTAATTGTTCGTCATTTCTATAAATAGGAACAATCACTACTTGATCTGGAGCTAACTTTGGAGGTAACACTAAACCATTATCATCACTATGGGTCATAATCAATGCACCCATAAGCCGCGTGGAAACTCCCCAAGAAGTTGCCCAAACATAGTCCTGCTTCCCTTCTTTATTTGCAAACTTCACATCGAATGCTTTGGCAAAGTTCTGCCCTAAGAAATGCGACGTACCTGCCTGCAATGCCTTTCCATCTTGCATCAATGCTTCTATACAATACGTTTCTAAAGCACCTGCAAAACGTTCACTTTCGGTCTTTAACCCTTTTACGACAGGAACTGCCATGTGATTTTCAACAAATTCGGCATACACATTCATCATTTGCTCTGCCTCTGCAATCGCCTCTTGTTCGGTTGCATGTGCAGTATGCCCTTCCTGCCATAAAAATTCAGCCGTTCTTAAAAATAACCGAGTTCTCATTTCCCAGCGCACCACATTGGCCCACTGATTAATTAATAATGGTAAATCTCGATAAGACTGAACCCACTTTCTGTAGGTATCCCAAATAATAGTTTCTGAAGTAGGACGAACTATTAATTCCTCCTCCAGCTTAGCATCTGGATCCACCTCGATACTACCATCCTCTGCTGTTTTGAGTCGGTAATGCGTTACTACAGCACACTCTTTAGCGAATCCGTCCACGTGACTTGCTTCTTTACTAAAGTATGATTTCGGAATAAAAAGCGGGAAATATGCATTTTGATGCCCTGTCTCTTTAAACATTCGATCTAATTCTGCCTGCATCTTTTCCCAGATAGCATATCCATATGGCTTGATCACCATACAACCTCGAACACCTGAATTTTCGGCAAGATCTGCCTTGATAACCAGCTCGTTATACCATTTTGAATAATCTTCGGTCCTTGTAGTTAAATTCTTAGCCATATTTATCTGTTTGGCACAAAAGTTGTGACTATGTTAAAAGTTATTAGTTCTCGACAAAACTACTTATTTTTATGAAGTCCAACACTATTAAATCCTGCGATATGCAAACAAAAATAACCTCTTTGGAAAAAATACTTCCCTTTACATTTATTGGGATACTAACACTCGTACTCACAAGTTGTAGCTCATACCAGAGCGTACAAGACACAGACGGCATTTATTCTTCAGTACCTACTGAAGCTCAAATGACAGAAGAAGAGCCTGCGGACAAAAGCAATTACTACAAGCAATACTTCAATACTAAAAGTCAGTCTATTGATAATATCCCGGAGGAGGATGTTATTTTCACTGATATTGATGCCTACGCCTCTACTGAAACGGTAGATGAACGCGGTAACATTATTATTGAACAACCGCGCGAAGCCGGTTACGGTGGCTGGGGTGAAAACGGAGGTAACATTACCGTTAACGTTTATGACAATGGCGGTTTTGGCTGGGGCAACAATTGGGGCTGGGGCATCAACAATGGTTGGGGCTGGGGCAACAACTGGGGCTGGGGTTTCAACAACCGCTGGGGCTGGGGCAACAACTGGGGTTGGGGCATTGGCTATGGCTGGGGCTGGGGAGGCTTTAACAACCCTTGGTACTGCGCACCATTTTATGGCGGATACGGTGGTTTTTACAGACCATTTTATAATAGTGGTTACCACGGATACGGTTATGCATATGCTAATCGCGGAAGAAGCAACAGAGATGCAATTGCCTCGAGATCTTACAATAGAGGAAGATCTAATGTTGCAGGCAGAAACTCTTATGGTAGAAATTCGGTTGGACGTTCATCTACCAGAACAAATAGAAGCTCCGTACGTAATGGATCTAGAACAAGATCATCTGGAAATGTTAGAAGCTCTCAACGAAGAAGCAACACACGTGCTACTAGACCAAGTGTAAATAGATCAAGGTCGACGTCAAGACCAAGCGTAAATAGATCTTCTAGATCATCAGGTAGATCTGGTTCTTCTATGAGAGGAGGCAGTTCAAGAGGAAGAAGCTCTGGAGGTAGAAGTTCAGGAGGTTCAAGAGGAAGAGGACGCGGATAAACTTGATTCAAGTCCAATAAAAAAATATAGCTCAAATCAAATTCCATCTTATATAATCACATGATTCGAGATGGAATTTTTTTTGTTTAAATTTCAGTAGAAGAGAAACAAATCATAAGTCTTTTCTTCTTTTCAAATAACATAAAATTTCAGAAAACATGAAAAAATGCCTGATCCTACTTATAACTCTATGCTCGTTCTCTTTTACGAATGCGCAAACTATTAGCGAAGCTTTACAATATAGCACGGATTTAAGCAGCGGTACTGCACGCTACCAAGCAATGAGCGGAGCGTTTGGCGCACTTGGAGGTGACGTCTCGTCTATTAGCATTAACCCTGCGTCTAGCGCAGTCTTCTTGAGAAGTCAAGGTGCAGTGAGTTTAGGACTCGACGACATCGACAACAGTGCAAACTATTTCAGCACTCAGATCGATAGTTACGATAGCGGTGCAAATTTAAACCAAGGTGGAGGTGTTTTTGTATTCGACACTCAAAATGAAAACTCTTCTTGGAGAAAAGTAGCCATTGGTGTTAATTATAACCGCTCTCAAAATATGGATAACGAACTATTTGTTGGCGGTAATGGAAATACATCTATTGGGAACTTCTTTTTAGAACAAGCGCAGGGCATTCCTTTTAACCTGCTAAATACGCAGGGACAGGGTATTTCGGATAGATATCGATTTTTAGGCGAAACCCAAGGAGTTGCCGCTCAGAATGCCTTTTTAGGATATCAGGGTTTTATTATTGACCCTGCATCGGACGATCCAAACACCAGCAGTTATGTGTCTAACGTTGGAGATGGTGATTTTAATCAGGAATATCTCGAATTTTCAGATGGATATGTTGGAAAATACTCTTTTAATATAGCCGCTCAATACAAGGACAACCTTTACATAGGACTTAACCTGAATTCGCACATTATAGATTACAATAAAAGTAGTCTCATGATAGAATCGAATGATAATATTGGTAGCATTGAACGTATTCAGTTCGAAAACAACCTATCTGTTGAAGGTTCAGGGTTCTCTGCGCAGTTGGGAGCAATTTCAAAAATCACAAACGAGTTTAGAGTAGGACTTACCTATGATACGCCTACTTGGTACGTAATTTCCGAAACAACATCTCAATATCTCGAAACGGACCGAGTGAGCGGAGAACAAAGCATTATTGAGGTAATTGACCCTAGAATTGTCAATATATTTGAAAACTACGAATTACGAACTCCAGGTAAAATTGGAGCCAGTGCGGCCTATGTTTTTGGACAAAAAGGTCTTCTCAGCTTCGATTACTCTTATAAAGACTACTCGCAAATAACTTTTCGCCCAAAGGGAGATCCTTTCTTTGCAGCACAGAATGACCGTATTTCGGCAAACCTAAAAGCAGCTTCATCTTTTAGACTTGGAGCCGAATACCGCTTCGATGAAGTTAGCCTTAGAGGTGGTCTTAATTTCGAACAGAGCCCTTATGAAGACGAACTAATTCTTGGAGATCGAAGAGGTTTCTCTTTTGGACTCGGATACAACCTTGGCAACTATCATTTCGATATTGCTTATTCACGAGCAGAGCAAGATAGACAGCAGCAATTATATAATATTGGACTAACAGATAGTGCCTCTATTGAATCTAGTTTTAGCAGCCTCGTCATTACATTAGGCATGCAACTATAAACAAAAAAGCTCCTTCAATTATGAAGGAGCTTTTTTGTTCGATTCAAAATCTAAAGGTTATCTCTTTAAGGTAAAGTGCCCTCTAAATTCTTTTCGTATTTCATCTTCGGTATATTCTACCCTGAACCAGTAGTCACTCGATGGCAATGGATTCCCGTTA
>CANLXN010000009.1 GCA_947495135.1 uncultured Flavobacteriaceae bacterium | reverse complement strand
AAAAAACGAAAACAAAATTTTGAGCAAACTCAATTTCATTTCCGTTTTTTCTATTTATTCGTGACCTCGGAAGGATTCAAACCTTCAACCTCCTGAGCCGTAATCAAAAGGGGTGAGGTATAGTTTTAATCATTTTGAGTGTTTTTACTGTCTTTTTCGAACATACTGAACAATTTCACCGTCTTTCTAGTCCGTTTTAGTTAGTTTTATATTTCGTTATATATGCAAATTATATGCAAATCTTACAGACACACTTCAACTAAGTAGATATGAATAATTACAAAGTATCGATAATTTTAGATCAGAGAACCACTTTAAAGGATGGAAGGCACCCAGTAAAAATAAGAGTGCATAATTATGCTACTAATAAAGGAGTGTTAGTTTCATGCAAGTTGTCAATGTCCGAAAATGATTTTAATAATGCCTGGAGTGTTAGTAAGAAAAATTTAAAGGAAGGGGATAAGCCCAATGCGGATTTATTAGAAGAGTTCGAAACGAGAGCAAAAGAAGCTCTTAATGGGTTGCCATCATTTAATATAAAGAAATTTAAAAATAGATTGTTTAGAACGGAGGCAGATAAATCCAGTTTATTGCACCACTACAATAATAAAATTAATCAGTTTAAGGAAGGTGGAAGAATTGGGAGTGCCGAAAATTACGCATCATCTTTTACCTCACTTCTAAAATTCAGAAACACCTTGGACAATGAAACACACCTCGATTTTTCATTTTATGAAATTACTTCGGAATGGCTTTATGATTACGAGAATTATATGCGCGAGAATGGAAGGTCAATTACTACGGTTGCAATATACACAAGAGCGTTACGAGTAATATACAATATTGCCATAAAATCAAAGGATATATTTCAAGAGTCGTATCCGTTTGGAAGGGATAAAGACGGTTTATATCAAATACCAACCACTAAGAAAGTAAAGAAGGCACTTACTAGAAAGCAAGTGGGTGATTTATATAACACTACATTACCACCATTACAGGACAAAGCACGTGATTTTTGGTTTTTTAGTTATGCATGTCAAGCGATTAACTTTAAGGATATTGCGCTCCTCCGTTACGATCAATTTACGGGAGATTATTTTGAATATGAACGGGCTAAAACTAAGATTAAAAAAAGAACTGAGATCACTAAAATAAAAGTTGAGGTTACAGAAGTAGCGGGAGCGATTATTAAAAAGTGGGGTAACAAATCTACTAGCGGCTATGTTTTTCCTATTCTTTCAGAAGGAGATAGTCCTGAGGTTATTCACAGAAAAAAGAGCAATTTCATAAGGTCGATAAACACACAATTAAAGCACATTGCGGATAAATTGAATTTTGATAAAGGGTTTAGTACTTATTGGGCTAGACATTCAATGGCATCGAACTTAATTGAACAGGGAGCTTCTATTGAGTTTGTTAGTGAAGCCTTGAATCATAGTGGAACTAAGATAACAGAAGGCTACCTATCAGGATTTGAAGAAAAAACTAAAAGGGAGGTTTTTAGCAGATTACTAGACTTCAAGGCCAACTTATCCAAAAACTAATTCCTACATATTTAATACATACGTAATACATATATTACCCATATAAATATCTGTATTACAGGTTTTTCTGTTAATAAAACTGTTACTAATTTACGGCATTTTAGGTGAAAATTACTACAAAAGTTATCTATCTTAGCACCATTAAACTTCACAAATAAAATAATCAATTACTGCGTATAATTTATGTATGCATTAATGGCGAAATATTTGAACAAAGTTTTTATTTCTTTCCCAAAAAAATAAACAACTGTCAAACATTTTTTCAAGTTATCAAACGTAAAACCATATTGGTTTTAATGTTCGCGCTTTTTTACGTTATGCGTGAAATAATAGTTATAGTTATGTTATTAGAAATGAAGGAAAAAGATGTCGGTTTAATTTCAGCCGATGAAGTGCAAAAGTTGTTGGGGCGGAAACGGTCATCAATAGATCGGTACATTTTAAAGGGTACTTTAAAGCCAGAGCCTACAATATATCCGAAGTATTTTTTTAAAAAAAGTCATGTTATTGAGTTGAAAAACTCGCTCACTTAATGTATTCATGAATGATAAAAAAAGTACTTCAAATTGAAAATATTACAGCTGAAGAACTCTTCGGGAGATTAGATAATATCTCTACCTCACATCTAGATGATTCAGTGTCAGAACATGACACATGGAAAGACATTAACTGGCTAGTAACTTACATGCCAGAAAGAACAAGCGTTAAAACCATTCAATTTAAAGCAAGAAACGGAGAATTACCCGCATACAAACTTGGACGAACATGGTATTTCAAAAAAGAAGAAATAGACGCCTTCTTAGAATCTCACAAAGTAAAACCCCAATTAACCACAAAGCAAGTTGCAGATCAAAAGTTAAGTAAATGAGTAAAGAAAAAAACGAAGCCCCTAACGGATACGAACCGACTAGAGGCAATGAGTTTGTAGATCGAAACAAAAATACAAAAAATACATCAAACTCTAATGACACCCGAGCAGGGAATGCAGATAAAAAATTCTCAAACAACACAAGTCCAGGAGCTGAACCCAAGTATTTTCTAAAAAAGAGAGAAAACCCAACAGCCCACAGCGACACTCGTAACGAAAGCTACAGAATACTTTTAGAATCAGGGAAAAAACAGAAACAAGAGTTACAATACATTCTAGCAGTTGAAGCAATCAGAAAAAGTAGGAGTCCCGAATTATTAGGCGCGAGCAATATAGAAATATGCAAAGCCTCAAAACCGTTTACAGGAACAGGCTTTCCAATTATAGACAGTTCTGGCGGTAGATGTGCGAATAACTTAGTCCAGAAAGGAATATTAGTAATTGCAGATAAAAGACCTTGTTCGATACGTAAAAAAAGAGTCAATCACTACGCATTAGGGGAAGGGGTAATTATATCGGATACAACCCTAAAAGAGATAACAGAGCAGATCCCGACAACTAGCGAAGCGAACACCATCATACTAAGCGATAACCAAGTCAATAAATTCCATATTCCGAGCACTAACGACACGTCAGGAAGCCAAGAATCTTTATTTAATGGTAACCGATTAGCAAAAAAAGAAAGTGAGGGTTTAGATGGTTGATTTTGTAAAATTTGATGTTTTAGAAGAAGATGTCCCTTTAAATTTAAGAGTCAATCCACTATTAACTTTTACTCGTCCAATAGACCCAACTACAGGAGAATTAAAAGAGGGTTCAACAATGTTAGAAGCTAATTATCAGAATATGAGATTCAGGTTATATGATAGTGGGAGATTGCAAGTTTCTGGGTCAGTCCATAAATATGCTAATCTTGGGGTTCATAACTATGACCTATTCGGATATGCAAGACTTTTGAAAGTATTAAAAGAATTTAAAGATAATTTCGGGTTCGATTTAAAAAAATGCAACCTGTCAAATATCGAGTTTGGCTTTAATTTAATACCTCCAATTGACGCGACACCATTGGTAGACGGTCTAATGTTGCACAGATCAGCACCATTTTTAAAGTTCTCCATTCCAGATGCTTGTTACAGACAAGCAGCTTACGACAATCACTTTGTCAAGGCGTACGATAAATATATTCAGTACGTGGGTAAAATAGGTTGCAACGTTTTGACTCAAATTTTTCGTTTTGAATTGAAGTTTACCGAAATGAGAAGCATGAATAGAGTTAGAAAAGCAAAAACGGTGAAGATTGGAATAAAAACCCTAGCAGACTTAAAAGATAAAAGTAAACTACGTGCAGGGCTAGAATTGGTTAAGGAGGCTTGGGAAGATGTTAAGCTGTTCGACCCCACATTACGAAAAAATGAATTGACTAGTCATCAAAAAAATAAAAAGGTACTACAATGGTCAAATGTTAATTGGTGGGTTGAACTTTCAAGTTCTATGAAGAGCCAAGAAAAAATTAAGATGGAAAAAGCCTTTAAAGATCATTCTGAAAACGTAAAGGAACAAATTGCAGTTTTAATGGAGAACATGGTTAATGAATTACTCGAAGTTGACACTGAAGCTAAAGAGGTTTCGAAAAAGCATTTTGCTAAAGATTTACGGAGAGTCATAAACGATGAATTTTGCGCGCCTGACGAAGGTGTTTTTGTAAACCGTTTTACTAAAGATTTACGGAGGACTTCTGAGAAAGCATTTACTAAAGATTTACGGAGTTCATATATAGTCCGTAAACCTTTATTCGACACCTCCTTAATTTGCCGTCATTTTAGCCTCACAGAATTGGTGGATTTAAAGCCTGAAAAACGCCCTAGAATAGAGCGCAAAAATAGAGGCTTCATCACTAGGCAATTTTTAGACAGTTTGGGGCATTATCCAAACACACAAAATCAAAATGTAGCTTAACTAATATTTAGTCGATACAGCCCCCTAAAAGGGCTGTTTAGACGGTCAACTATATAACACACCACCAATGAAAGACAATACAATAAAAAACCTTCAGTACAGCCAAAAGTTAGTCAGAGATAGACTAGATGACGAGGGAATGAAGATAATAGCAATATCAAAAGCAGCCAGAGAGAACAAGAAAGAGTTAGACCCCGATAAAGTTTCTCCAAAGCAAGTTCGAGACGTAGTAGAAGAAAGCAACAAGACTATAAATGATCTTGAAAAAGTTGTTGCCTCTATTGATGTAATACAAGACCATTACGACACGAAAGAAGAAGTAATATCTATCCTATCCAAAGAAAAAAATAAAGATTACCTAAAGGAACTCACAACCAAACTAATTGAAAAAGATAAAGAGTTTTTAAGTATGTCGAATGATATTTTAAAAGCCTCAAAAGATGGTTACCGTGCAACCTCTCCTAAGAAGCTGAACGCCTCTATTAATAAAACGGAACTATTCCGGCAACAGGAATTATTGTTGATGGAAGACTCGACTATAATTCAAAAAATGATAATTGATAAGTATAAACTAAAAACCAATCTAGTAAGTAACATTAATACGGGTGCAAGAAAAGATCATTTAAAAAGATTGGATGCTATGAAAGAGGCTGCTATAGAGGCGGGTGATACTGATTTGATTACGAGAATAGAAGAAAAAAGAAATTCACTTTTAAAATTAAGCTCTAAAGACGATCCAGAACTGGACAACGAAGCGTACAAACTAAAGATGTTAGGAGCTTCATTTAGAGAGTTCATATTTAAAAATGAATTAAAGTAAAAATCTTATGAGTAGTGAAATGCAACAGGCTATTACCGAAGCCAGAAAAGAGTTAAAAGGTTTTGAGGGTGACGTAAAGTCGATCAATAATTACCTAGAAAAGACTATTAAAAACCTCGAAAAGAGTGGGGACGGTATTAGCTCGGATAAAGCCAAAAAGTTAAATGATGAGTTAAAAAAGAATATCCAATTTACAGAGCAATTAAATGCAGATGTGAAGGAGCGGAACCGATTAGAGAAAACCTTGTACAACTCAATCTCTAAAAATAAGGCAGCCACTAGCGAAATGAATAAGCAGATCGCCCTTCAGAAGTTTGAAACTTCAACACTCAATAGGCAAAACAAAGAAGCTGCAATCTTAAATTCAAAGTTATCTACCGAATATCAAAAGTTGGTGGTTAAGATGAAGCAGGCGGGACAGCAAGTCCAGGAGTTAACTATTAAAAAGTCAAACGCTAAGAAATGGAGCGACATAGAGCAAAAAGAGCTAAAGCAGTCTATTGCCCTACATGATAGATACCGCAGAAAAGTAGCGTTAGCAGACAAAGCAATTGGAAGGAGTCAGGTTAATGTTAGGGGCTATGGTTCAGCAATTAAGGGGCTAGGATTAAACTTTCGTTCCATACTTGGAGCATTTGGAGTTACTAGCGGGATATTAATTTTTTCACAGTTAATGCGTGGAGCAATTGATGATGTATTAGAATTTGATAGACAACTAATTGCAGTAGGAAAAACCACAGATTTATCGAAAAAAGATTTAAAAGCGTTCGGGGAAGAGGCTATAAAAGTCGGGTTAAACTTAAAAGGAATATCTATTCAAAATTTACTAGAATCAAGCGAGATAGCTGGGCAATTAGGAATAAGAGGGAGTGAAAACATCTTGAAATTTTCGGAAACAATTGAAAAGCTGAGATTAACGTCAGATTTAGCAGGGCAAGAGGCTGCGCGTTCCTTCGCGAAGTTTATTGAGGTTTCAAGTGATAGTGTTGAAAATGCGGATCGTTTAGGCTCGGTCATTACGGCATTAGGAAACAACTTCGCAACTACTGAAGGTCAAATACTTAAAAACACAAACGAAATTCAAAAAGGTTTAGCTATTTATAGCACCTCCGCACAAAGTGTTATAGGGTTAGGAGCAGCTACAAACGCTCTAGGATCGGAGGCAGAAGCGACCAGAGGCGCACTTCAAAAAACATTTAAGACCTTAAACGATGGAGCTACACAAGGTAAGAATTTAGAAAAGATTTTAGCCTTAACAGGACAGACCGCAGCAGAATTTAAAGAAGAGTTTGGGCGGGATTCAGTAAAGACATTCCAGAGATTTGTAAAAGGCTTATCCGAGTCAGATGCGGGGGGCAAAAACCTATCTAACACATTAGCTGAATTAGGCTTAAGCGAGAAACGCACCGAAGCGGTTGTCGGATCGTTGGCAAAAAACTACGGTACACTACAATCTGCTTTAAGTATGGCGAATTTAGAATATTACGAAAACACAGCTTTAACAAAAGAAGCAGACGCAGCAGCCGAAAGCCTTGTTTCCAAAATTAGTGATTTAGAGGACGTTTTTACAGGAATGACACTTAGTATTGAAAATGGAAACGGAGTACTTGGAAGGTTCGCAAAAGACGCGATTAATAATGCAATAGAGTCATTCGAAAAACTATCTTTAATTCTTAGGGATGACATAGATGCATGGGATAAATGGAAACTTGGAGTTAACAACGCGACTAGGCCAATGGCGTACTTTCTACCTTGGATGGAAAAAGGAAATGGGCTGTTTCAAGAGTCAACCGATAATCTATTAGCAGACACCGCAGCCAGAGAAGAAAACGCAAAGGCAGTACAAAAACAAGTAGATAAATTTATTGCTTTGAATGGCAGTTTAGCACCACTTAGAGAAGGTCAAGACGCTATAACAGATGAACCATTTTCAGCAATAGTACCTGTAGAAAACACATCGAATCCAACTTCCGCAGATCCAAGTAAGATAGAGAAAGTTGTAAAAGCTAGGCAACAGCAAATTTCTGTACTGGAAGGAACGCGGGATGCAGCTATAAAACTAAAAGAAAGTTTTGGCGATTTATTTGTAAAAGGAGTAATCGACGCGGAACAATATGAAGGTTCATTATCTCAAATAGACTTAGCAGCTAAACAATTAACCGAAGGTATCGAGGCTACAGAGATAGGAGGTGCATTAGATGGATTAATTGCGGATGGCGCACCCAATCCAATAGCTGATGCAATTGCAGAAATTGACGAAGGATTACAAAATTTACCATGGGATGAAGCACTAGAAAAAGCAGGTACATTTTTTAACGATGTCGGACAATTAGCATCTACTTTATTTGATCGAGGTATACAACAAACAGATGATGAGATTGCCAAGAGTGATGAAAAGTATAACCGCCTATTGGACAACGATAGATTATTACAAAGCGATAGAATTGCACTAGAAATGCAAGCCGAGCAACAACGGGAAGCACTTGAAAAGAAAAAGAATGAGCAATTGCGGAAAAAAGCGGTTGCAGACAAAGCCTTTAGCGCGGTACAAGTAATAATTAATACAGCCGTTGCAATATCAAAAGTTCAAGCACAAGCGGGATTACTGGGTATTCCATTAGCTGCTATTGTTGCAGCACAAGGAGCTTTGCAACTAGCTACGGTTTTAGCCCAACCAATACCACAATTTAAAGACGGACTATCTACAGACTACGAAGGGAAAGGGATAATTAACGATGAAAAGATTAAAAATTATCGTGAATTAGTAGTTAGAAGGAGCGGTAAACTAGAAATGTTCAACGAAAGGAATAAGACTATCGATATAAAGAAAGGCGATAGAATCTTACCAGCTACAATGACTTCCAGCGTCATTCAGAGAGCAATGCAAAATTCTTACATCGATCAAGAGAACAAGTTAGTAATGGCAGAGACTAACCGAAATACTGATATTTCAAATGCAGAAATGACAAATCGCATTGAAAGAGTTGTTAAGGAAATTCCACAGGCAAGATTTAGCGCGCCAAGTGCCAGAGAAATAGGAAAAGCCACGGCAAATGCAATTAGAATTGATAGAGACGCAAACAAAGTTTAATGAAAGCAATCGACAATATGTTAGCCCAAATACGGCACATTGACAAGAACTTAGAGGCAGAAGCAGTGCATATAGTTGAGGCTAAAAGCGAGTCAATTTCGGAAATTGTGAGAGGGCAACTTTTAAAGGGTTTGGACGGGAGCGGAAAAGCTATAAAACCGAAGTACTCACCTGAAACAATTCGAAGTAAGAAAAAGAAAGGACAACCAACCAACAAAGTGACATTATTTGATAGCGGTGATTTTCATAACAGTTTCTTTACTCAAGCAAAAGGACAATTCTACAGTATATTTTCGAAAGACCACAAAGCCCCTTTTTTATTCGAGAATTACGGTGAGAATATACTTACGCCGACCAAAGAAAATAACTCAAAAGTTAATCTAAAAATTGTGCTTCCTGGACTTAGAGAATACATATTAACTAACCTCAAATTCTGATCAATGAAAACATACAACCCCATAACCAAGCAAATGAGTTCAAAAGAGATTGAAGAAAGAAAGGTTTCAACCATTAACAAGATATTACCGACTCTAAAATCTATACGGAAAGACAACGAAGAAACCGAGGGATATGTATTGGCTTTTGTAAATAAATCATTCACGCCTTACGGAATTTCTTTTGTAGAAGGAACACCAGAAGAGAAAGTAAACTATAATCTTTCTACAGAGATAAAAGGCGAAAAATTCATTTCAGCAATCAAATGGAAGTATAACAACTCTTTTTGGGTATTTGAAGGAGAATATAAATCTACGGAATACTGTGTATTGAAAGCCTAATAAAACCTAACATCAAGAAATTGTTTTTCGCACGCTAAAAAGATGACCTACTCACCTATCCTTTACAAACAATTGGAAATGCTCAACCAAATCAAGCAAGAAGCAACGGAGAGTAAAAAGTACGGGGTAGCCATCAAAGCCATAAGAGAACAAAACAAATTACTTGGACTCTATAAAAACCAAAACAATCAAATAAAATTTGTACAATCAAAAGTTATAATTACTTAAAGCTATGAAAACAGCAACGGAAAATATAAAAACTAAATTGATACAACGAGATTTAAAAACGCTCGATGCCTATAAGGCAGCTTTAGACGTTTTAAGCAATTTAGATGCAACTAAAGAAGAAGTAAAAATACATACTATAATAGCGGAGTCGATAGGTGCAAGCGGTTACAATCGAATACAAAACAGGCTATCAAAGTATTTCGGATATTTCGAAAGGCACAACACAGGGATAAAAGAAGTGAGCGAAAAGGCTTCATCAATGATCCCGAATATAAAACCAACCGAGGTAAAAGTAATAGCACTAAATCTTATACACAGCAACAAAATAGACTTAACCCTGCTAAAAAGTACTTATTCTTCTAAAGATTTAGGTTTTACTGGAAAGCAAAAATTAAAAAAGATAGTTTCAAGAAAACGAAAAAAATATCAATATGCCTAGAGGGAGCTACACAGCCCCGACAACTTCGGGAGCGGAAAGGCTAGATATGAGAGTAATGTTAGCTGATGGATCAATACAGAACGGAAAGAACACAAAAGGCGTTATTTCGTGGGACTTTGGCGGGTATGTTCAATACGAGGCGCATTGTGAGGGGGAAAATAAAAATCTATTCTTAAAATACATTTTAGTAGATAAATTTGGGAAAGAGGTTTTACACGAAGTTAAAATACAAATAACAACGCAGACCAGTAATTTAGGATTTGGAGAAGTTCTATATTTCTATTGCAACCGAGCGCACAGGCAAACCCGTGTTTTATATAGAACCTTTGGATCGACTGAATACGTACATCGAGATTACTACAAAGAAAATTATGGAGTGCGTCTGTATTACCCATGCCAATCATCCAGTAAAGGCGACTACTCAAATACAATGTACTTTTCAGTAAAGCGACAAGTAGATGCACTTGAAGAATTTTTCAACACCAAACACAGAAAGACCCACTACGCAGGGAGGCGAACAAAAAAATTTCAACGGTTGCAGGATTTAAAATTAAGGCTCGATTATTTAGATCAAAAAAGATGCGCTGCTTTATGGGGGCAAATTAGCCGTATGCAAAGGGCTTTTTAAAAATTAGTACTTAGAATTACTTAGATTGAAAACCTAACTAAAACCCAGCACTTGCCCAAAGGAAACCCAAAGGGCGCGAACAGATCCCAGACCATGCAAGTGCATTGCAAATTAGTGCAACGGTAACGGGGAGGTCGCGGGGAGGAATGATAACCTAACCATTCGAAACCTTACTTGGAAAATAGTATAAACATCTTATACCGACATAGACAAAACTTTTTGTGTAACGTTCTGCAACGCTAGTAAAATAAGGGGTTTGTATTCAAATCGAACCAGTACGCGCGCGCTTACGCGAGGGAATAAAACACCATTTTTAGACAACTACGTGCGCGCGAGGCAACGATTTGCTTGGAATCACACAGTTGGGAAGGTGTTGTTTTTGACCTATACGCGTAGGTCGTTTTTCACCTGTATGTAAAGAAAATGGAGTTGTAAGCAGGGGCGATATTAGGTTGAGGTAACAACGAAGTACAAAGATTTTTTTGAGGTCACAATATGCGTATAAGATTTTATGCCAGTCATTACGCGTGTAATTATTTGACCTGTATGTAAAAGATTTTATGGCGGTCATAGAGAACCGTAAAACTGTTTTAATCCATTTAAGCAAAAATACACGTTTCGTTACATAAGCACCAAAAAGACAAGAAAGTGCTTTAAAGATGTTCGAATTAAGCGAGAGGGCTGTTTTTAACGCCAATTGTTAAACTATATAAAAGCCCGCGCCCCTAGTTTGCTTTTTTGCGCGTCAAATACTATTAATATTCTTGGAGAATGTTCAGTAATTAATAAATAAAAGACATATTAATTTAATTATCAACCTTTTTTTCATCTTTTAGCAGCCTAACATTAAATACAAGGTTATTAGGGTTAACTGGCTCTATACTCAAACCCCTTACGACATGAAAATTATATTGGATTGGTAAAGAGAAATTTAGTGTTAATTCACTAGGACGAAGACCTAATCCCATAATATATTCTTTATATCGTTCATTTCTTCCTAATCCAAATACATCATTGGAAAAGGTAAAGTCATTTAATTTTAAATCCGTTAAGTCCTTTATGTTTTTACCAGTTACACCAACACTAAATGCGGGAAAACCTAATCTTTTGTGCTCCAAAAGACTACTGGAAATTCTACTTTGAAACAAATTAGGTAAATCGTAAAAAACATCTTTTTTGTTTTTTTCTATTTCTTTAAGTACATAATCACTTAGAATCTTATTTTCATTAATCAATTCCTGAATCGTAGTATTTGCTAATTTTATTTTATCATATTGTATGCCTGCGCTATCTAGTAGTTTCGTTATTTTTTCAATTTCAATCTTTAAACCCTTTAAATCTGTATCATAGGCATTCTTTGCTTCTAATAATCGTATTAATGCCTTATCACTGCTTAAAGATTTTGCTATTTCTAGTTGCGAATCCTTAGATTCGATAGTCGCATCTTTTATCGCTGTAAGGGTTTCTAAAAGCTCCACTTGCGACTCCTTGTTACTTAGGCTATTTTCATTTAAATCTTTTTGTAACAAATAAATTGAACCAATAAAATAAGCTAAGGTAGGAACTCCTATTACAGTTAAAATGATTTTCGCCCACTCACTAAATGACCGTCTTGTTTTCTCGTTATCACTCTGTCTTTTAAATAAACCCATGTGTTATATTCTTAATGTCGCTTAACTACCAATCTTTTTTCTGAATTGACTTTCCGTTGGTCAGAATATAGTTTTCGTGACTGTCCTTAACTTTTTGAATCATAGCAGCTAGTTCTGCTGGATGATGAGCAAAATTCTTTCTTGGCTTTCCGTTTTTCTTAAAGTAATCGCTTGAGACTGCCAATAAATCAATATATCCTTGTTGGTAAGCTCCACTTGCTAAAGACTTCACTTCTAAGGATTTTAATTCAAATTTGTATTTATTATCCTTAAAGCTAATTGATGCGCTATAGCGTGCGCTATAATAAAAAGGCATACCCATTATAGTAGTTTTAAGGCATGGAGATTCAACACCTGTAAAACGAACCATTTCGTTTTCTATCGTAGTATTAATAGACTCGTCTGGATTGACATAAGTTTGTTTAATCCATTTGATGGTTCTATCATATAGTTCAGACGCGTTTAGGCTGTCAACATTTACAACCATGTATTCTGGACTCATTCCGTCTTTATTAAAAACGAATTGCTCTTGGGCTATTGCTGTTGATAATGAAACAGCCAAAAACATAGCAATAAATGCCATTTTGCTTTTCATATTAAATAATTTAAAAAGGGGAGTTAGCAAACTGGGGAAATATCGTCTGCTCGGTAAATCTACAACAAAACTTTCAATTCCTTTAATTGGAATTATTCCTAGTTTTGTTGGAAATAATCCAATACGTCAACAATCTCTTACAATGAACTACACGAAGTATTTTAGCCTTGCTATTAAAACTAACGGAGTTCTGCATTTTGATCAGAACCAATTACAACGAATGATGAACATAGTTTATTTAGAAAGTCGTTTAGAGACGTTAGCCAGCCTAAATATATCTACTACAGACTATTTTACAAAGATCACTAACAGTCAGTCCAAACTAGATAAGATCACAAAGAAACTAATGCCTGAATCCCTACTTTCCGAAATGCTACAGCTTTCTCAGAACAATTAAAACAAGGTTTCACTATCTACGGACTCAACTATATAGGGTTTATTTGTGTTAATTCCCTTTTTGTACAGATCTCTGCTAACTGGGTGCGCTTTAAATTCATCCCGAGTGAATCCGACTGCCAATAATTCATTTAATTGGGAATCGTTGAGGCCGTCCGATAGCCATTCATCAACGAAAGTTTCGTCTAATACTAAAGGCATACGCTTACGCTTGTTATGAACCTTCGCGAAAAATTCGTTCGCCTCGGTTGTAATTATTGAGGCTGTATAGGCATCTTCTTGTATTTCGTTATAGATCCCAGCAAATACAAAAATATCGCTTCCATCTTCGTACTCGTTAGTTGGTTGATAGCAAAAGTGCGGAACTGCTACACCTCCAATGTGAGTGGGTTCAAAAAATCCGTCAGCAATAATTAAACATCGTTTATCCCTTGCCGAGTCTTTATACATTCCAGATGTTAACAATGTCTCACTTTTCGCATTGAGGGTATTATATTTCTTTCTAAATGCTGAAATATTATCAATTCCCCAATCAGCAACAAATCCCCAGGAAGCGGGATAAATTAAATCGGGTTCATCCATCTTTATGATCTGAAGGTTTTCAAATGTAAAGCCGTTGAGGTGGAAATATGGTTCATATTCCATAGGGATTGTCATTTGAGCAAATACTTTTGCTTCTATTTCTTCCCTCTTTTTTCGTAAAGCTGTGGAGTAACACATGGTCAAACTTAACAATTTTTTAAATAACGTCGAGGAAACAGTCAGTACCTCCGTAACATAGCAAAAGATACATTCTATGCGGTTGGCTGGGCAAATGTTGCGGCAGACTGAAATTTCAAAAAATGCTAATCCTAAAAAAAGTTTGGTAACAGACATTGACCAAACCCCAACCCTTTCAGATTTAGGAATCAAATGAGTTGCCACCGAGCGTAAAGTTTAAGATTATGACTTTGCCTATAAATTGGACCCGTCACGCGCTGTTACTAATCCAAACGAATAGGATTATTTTTACTCGGTCACCGCTTGTTACCAATCAGCTTTATTGAAGGTAAGTTATCGTAAACGTTAATTAATTCTAGTGAACGTTTTGAATTGTTCTTAGGGCAGAGTGAAAGCGTATTGAGCTATAAAGAGTTGATAACTAAATAGAAGTAGGAGTTATAAAAATCCCTTTTTTGTTTTAACTTTACATCTATGGAATTTGAGATTTACTGTGATGAAAGCGGTTTAGAGGCACTTACGAGAAAGGATGCGCATACTTATACTGCTATAGGAGGTATTTGGATGCCTTCTGACTTCCGTCCCATATTTAAAGAAAAGTTTAATTTAATCCGTGCTAAACACAATGTTAAAAGAGAATTAAAATGGAATAAAATTTCTCCTAAATTTTTTGAACTCCATAAAGATATATTGGACTTTTTTTTTCAGACAGATCAATTAAGGTTTAGGGTAATCTTAGTAGAGGCGAATAAAGTCAACAACTTTAAATTCAATGACAAAGATGCAGAGCTAGGTTTCTATAAATTCTATTATCAACTGCTAAACAAGTGGATTTTCGACAACAACAATTATAGTATTTTTTTAGACCTTAAAGAGAACAGAGACAAGGGCAGATTAAAGTCTTTAGAAAGGTGTTTAGATTATGCAAATCTTACATCTGAAATAGAAAGAGTACAAGGATTGCCGTCAGATGAATCGTTAGGTATTCAATTAGCAGACATTCTAACCGGGCTTGTAAACGCTAAATTCAATCAAAACACAACTAGCGAAGCAAAAATAAACCTTATCAACTACGTTGAAAACACATATCTAGGTCATCCCATACGCCCAACTGTTTCATGGGAAAAGAAATTCAACATATTTAAGATAATTCTAGAAGGCGGTTGGTAATGGCGTACAAAAAGTTAAAGCCTCATTTAATAGCAGAGGAAGTCCGAGAAGAACAAATGCGAGCATTGTGGCATGAGGAGTACTGCATTGAGGATATTGAGACATTTGACGGAGTGAAAGTGAAGTTCTATCACGACATGTTTGACCATTGTTTTTATGAAAGTCATAATAGACAGGCTAAGGATAAATCTATTTTATCCTTAAATCGACTCGAAAAAATGCTCTGGATAAAAGACACACTCCTAGATAATGAGTCTATTTTAAAAAAAGGTTGGGATAAAAAGGAGAAGGAATACTACACAGATAGGAGAGTTGCTATTGTAAAAGGAAATTATGTTGTAGTTATTCGATTTACAGGATATTTAAAGGCTAAGTTAGTAACCGCTTATGAAAAGAATGATATTGAGAATATCTTAGAAGCACCTGATTTTGAGAAGCCCGATCAATTCTTTGTTAAAATTTAGGCAAAAAAAAACGTTGATTCGGGTTCAACGTTTAAGACCTTTGTAAATTCCCTACCAACGGTAAAGAACACTGCAAATATACTTTATTAACTCCTTCTGTACAAAAAATATTATAAACTTTAACAGAAAAGACATGAAGTTTATTAACTTAATGTTCAACTAATTAACTGATTAGACGTTAATAAGGTAGTTTAGTTACAAAATATATATCTTTACCATATGCAAGAACAAGACCAAAAACATCAAGAAAAACCAAAGCAAGAACAACCGCTTAAAATAAACGGTTTTCTTAATGACGTTTTAAAAGACTAAGTTCGCGACCTCTGGAAAATACATAATTCGTTTCCAAATCTCATTTCGAAACTGGGCGACCAAATCAATAAGTACTCGAGAACCTTTAAAGTGTTAAACTCGTATTGAACACCTGCACCCTTTCTCCGACCTCCTAATCGTATTCTAAGATCATCTTCATATAATCCTGTCTTGTCATATTAATGCCGTTAGCTTTGAGTAAATCAACCACCTTACTAGTAAGGATATACTCTTTAGCAATACCGCTGTCAATGAATGTTTGAGTTATTCGGAAAGTTTCGCTGCTCATTCTACCGATCAAAGTATAGTGTAATCATACTAGATTGTGCGTTTGTTTTTAAGCATGAAGTCAATAACAAAGATTGTCCTAAACTCGAAATTTTTTCCAGCCTTTCCGTACCTACGGCCGTTTAATCTTATTCGAAGATCATAATCATTTAACAGTCTGCTTCTACTCATCTTAACCCCATTTGCTTTAAGGAAAGACAACACTTTAGTAGTAGTTATAAACTCTTTGGTAATTCCTATGTCTATTGATTTTTGAAATGTATGTAGTATTGTATCAGTCAAAACAATGGTTATTTAATTTTGTTAATGCTACCAACAGGAATATAGTTCCCGTCTCTATTAACGTATAGGGTTTCGGTTTCAGTCTCTTTAGTCGAGTGAAACAAATCTCTAATGTCAACATCTAATTCTTTTGCAATAGAGGTCAAGGTGTCTGGTTTCGGAATGCTTTCACCCTTAACAATGTTTGACATTCCAGTAATGGATAAATCAACCCGCTCCGCAAGCTCCTTTCCTGTGATTCCCTTCTCTTTCAAGAGTTCTTTTAATCTCAATATACTCATATTTTATCAAATTTTAGATTGCTCAAAGATACTAAATAACACTATTACTTGTATTATTTAAATAAAAATATAATTAATACTTGCATACAATAGTATTATGGCTTATATTTGTAAGGAAGAAATAACATAGATACTTGCATTATGAGTCCACAAGATTTTAAAACAGCAATTAAGAACCAAGAGCAAAACCTTAAAGGGAAAACTTTTGAGATCACCTTTATAGATGGTAATACTCAAACAAAAATGACTTTAAAGGGATTAAAGGCGTTTGGTCTTGCAGTTCTAAACCTAGAGGCTAAAGGTGCAAGTTTTGGTTTTTCGTCAGTGCAAAATTCTCTAATAGAAAGAGCTACGCAAAGTATCGATAAACTAACAGAAAAACTCAACTGTGGAAAATGGAATCAAATTAATATAACGGCAACAACAGTTAAATAAAAACTTTAAATCAAATAATTATGAAAACTCAAAAAAGCAATTTCAGAAAAAATGTATTTCAATGGGCGCACGAATTAGTAAGGTCTACAGGGAAAGCGTTTGCAGTTTGTTTATCAAAAGCATGGGCGATTTACAGACTACGAAAAAGAATGGCAAACGAAACGGTGAAAATAACTTTTGAAAAGGTGGACGGAACATTAAAAACAGCTTACGCCACTTTGAAAAATACAGCCAGTAAGATAAAAGGAACAGGAAAACCAAACTATAAAACAGTTCCCTACTATGATACACAGGCGCAAAGGTTTGGCTCATTTCGCCTTGAAAACTTTATAACAGCTTACTAAGCCAGTAACAAACCACAATAGCAACAATAAATAAGGGGTTGCGCTAAGTGTAGCCCCTACAACAAACCATCTAAATTTAATTATTCACACCCCAAAAGAATCTAAAAAATGGCAACTATTTCAGAATTTCAAAAGACAACAATTATTGACCTTATGCAGTTTGCACCAAATATGGAATACGTGTATACAGAGGTTACAAAATTACAAACAAGTCCGATAGGCAAGATTTTAAACATCGAACTTCCCACCTCTTTCGTTTCAGATGTAACCAAAGGGCTGCTAATTTTCAAAGGTAAAAATACCAACGTTTCGGATGATGCTATAAAAATGTTGCTAGGGGTTTCGTTAGGTTCATTTAGCGGAAAAAATAATTGCGCAATTGATTCTTTTAATACCGTGCTAAATACCATCGAGGACGGCAAACAAGATAAAGCGGATCTCTACAGATTTTTAGAATGTGCGCAAATAGCGATGCAATTATTTGAAGTTGCATACGCGGTTAAAGGTGACGGAATTGCTATTCCATTACAAGCCATTTATCAAATGGTACACCCGCAAGCGTGGGAGCGAATTGTATCGTACCAATACCCCGACCAAATTTTACAGGAGGCAATAACAGATGAAACAAATGTTTGGGATTTAATCCTGTACGGGGAGAACGGAGAGCAGATTTACAACCAACTTTACAAGGTGTTAGATGACACCTTTATGAGTGAAAAAATAGGATAAAAAACAAACGGGGAGCGTAAAAACTCCCCTATTTTACTAACTTAAACGCAGAACAATGATACATTTTAATAAACAAAGTCCAGGATTTAACCCAAAGCAAATAACAGGGATTACATTGGCCGTAATACTGATACTATTATTCAATTACAACACTCCATTAAGCGAACATTTTGAGGTTAACCGAAGTGTCTTTTTTGATCTTTGGGTAGTTTTAGTAGGGGTATTCGTATTCTTAAAACGAGGGCTTTTTTCAAACGCTTTATTTGTTGCTTTGATAGTTACTGCAGGTTGTAGCATATTTAGTAAGGTTGTTTTGGATATAAGCTACAGACACCCGTTAACGGTTACAGGGACATTTATCCTTTCTTTTGTAGCTGGAGGTATTTACTATTTGTACAACGATTTAAGATAAAATAACATGGAAGCAGAATTATTAATAGCAGCGAAAAACCTAATATTTAGGCACGGAAAAGATAAAGCCTTAGAAGTTATTGAAAAGCGGATTGAGTCGGCAAAAACAAAGATTGAAGCAGCTACCAAACTTAAGGAATGTTTATCCGATGTTTCAACACAATTCAATACATACAAGTTAGGTAAGTATCAAAAAGCAATCCTTTCGATTATGATAGATCAAGACGTCGATATTGTTCAGAGAGTGACCGCAGAGGGAAAAGCGGAATCCCATTTAATAGATGAAAATGGAAACCATTTTGAGCCTTTGACAATCGGATTAATTGAAGCTTTCACCACTAGAAACTTAACATATAGAGTTTTGGTTTCTGAGCTTGGAGGTAAGAAAATATATAGGCACAAAATAAAGCCTGATGCGATCAACACAATACAAATTGAATTAGCATTGGAGGAGGTCTGTTAAATAGTTCGTAATCTATAAATGGGGGTTTAACTCTTTTTCTTTAAAGTTACTATACCGATAAAAATAGATAGCTTAATAAACCTAAATATGCAAACCATGTGCAAATGTAAAAAAGGGACTAACTGCTATGCGCTGTTAACCCCTTTGTTTTATAGTGACCTCGGAAGGATTCAAACCTTCAACCTCCTGAGCCGTAATCAGGTGCGCTATTCAGTTGCGCCACGAGGCCTGTTATTTTTCCTAAAACAAAATAAAACTCATTTGTTTCGGGGTGCAAATATATTTCTTTTTACCTTTATACAAAAGTACTTTCAGAAAAATATGCTCGACCTAGAAGATTATATTCGTATTGTTACCGACTTCCCTAAGAGAGGTGTCGTTTTTAAAGACATTACACCGCTTTTGGGAAATAAAGATGCTTCCGCTTTGTGCTTAGAAAAATTGGTAGAACTGGTGGCGGACCAACAAATTGATAAGGTGGTTGGAATAGAGTCGCGCGGTTTCTTTTTTGGGATGTTACTTGCTCAAAAACTCAATGCTGGTTTTGTGCCAGTACGAAAACCTGGTAAGTTGCCTTTTGATACACTTAAAGAGCCGTATCAATTAGAGTATGGAATGGATGTTTTGGAAATCCATGAGGACTCCATTCAAAAAGGAGATCGTATTCTTATCCATGATGATGTTTTAGCCACTGGTGGGACTGCGAAGGCGGCTTGTAATTTGGTAGAGAAACTAGGAGGGAAGATAGTGCAGTGTAATTTTATTATGAACCTAGATTTCCTCAACGGAAGATCAAAGTTAAAACGTTATCCGGTTGCATCTGTACTTACGTACTAGTCTAAAGCATTTTTTGTAACCCACAGTTTATAAGCGAAAATCGCCATTTGCAGCTTGGATGCTTCACTAAGGTCTAGCCTTTGCTTGGTAAAACTTGGTAAGATCGCTTTGTTGAGCTTTGCTAGGATTTTGAAGAAAGACTTATTCATTCAATAAAAATACAAATAAAAAAGTCCTGTAAATATTTACAGGACTTTTCATTTATGTTACCTATTAAATTTCAATTGCAATATGGTCTATGGAGGCTCCATCATCTGCTTGGGTCATTGTGGTGGATTTACTTCCCTTCCCATTATCTACAGTAATTTTAATACGAGAAATTTCTCCTTTTGCATTTCGTCTTAGCTTACTGTATTGAAAAGAAACGCCATGAGACTTTAGATCATTTTTTAATTCTTTTAAGTCTGCATCGCTCATGTTTTTGTCAATAATAAGGGTGCGGCTTTGATGCTGGACGTTGTTTTGCGTATAATTTTTATTGAATCTTCTTTCTAATCGCTGTACTTCCTCTTTTTCCTCTTCCTGCTCTTGTTGTTCCCTAATCTCTTGCCGCTCCTGCTGCATCTGTTGCTGAGCAATTATTAGTTCTTCTTCATGTTCCCTTAGACGATGTTCAGTGTTTTCCATTTGGGAAACCGCATGTTCAAAACGATTTTGCGAGTTATGTAGCTGTTCTTCTTTTTGTATGGCAAGTTCATTACTTATCCTCTCTAGGCGATCCTGTGTTGCTGTGCCTTTAAGGTTACGGCCTTTATTATTGGCAGATTGAAAACCACTCTGTCCATCGTTATTCATGTAGAAGTGGAAATCATCAATAGGTCCATCGTCATTTACGCTGTAAGCGCCACTTGTTCCCTTACCAGTGTAGTGAAGGTTTATAGAAGTAATCTCTCTGTTCGAATTACGAACCACTGTATAACTAAGGTCTATCCCATGTGTTTCAATCATTTCTTTTTTGATGGCCTTCAATTGCTCATCACTGGTGTTCTTAGTAATTTTAATTCGGAACTCGGGTGCTGGAGCTAGCGACTTAAGCTTGGAAGATGGTTTGTTAAGCACATAGAAGGTTTTTTTAAGCTGAGATGAATCAATTTTTTCAACTTGAGATGAATCGATTCTATTAACTCGAAATGAATCAATTTTTTTACCTCTTTTTACAGAATCTGCCCGCTGCATTAAAACAGCCATGGTTTCTGAAAATTCTAGATTCTCTTTTGAGATTTTGAACTGAACTCCGGTTTCCCCCAGTTCGGTTACTAAAATAAGAGGTCCGCCAGTAAACTTAATTTCATAGCCTTTGTTATTTGTGGTTGAAAACCTACTGTAATACCGTTTTTGATTGTCAAACTTGGTGTCGAAACTAAATGTTTTAAGCTGACCCAGCGCATCTCTTTTTCGATTACTAATTTGAACCGCTCCGCTTTTATAGTCGGTACGCGATACCTTTTCGATATAATCGAGCTCTGCATCGCTGGTGTAGGGGAAGATATTGAAAACGGCTTTTGAGTTTTCTTCGGAGGTTGCTCCAATTGTTTCTTCATATTCAAATACTTCCTTCACATTAAAACTCCATAGAAATAGAGCTAGTAATGGTAATACGATACATACTTTCCAAATGTTTCGTCTTTTCGACGTGCTTTTGTTTAACATAATAATTCGTTTTTTGATGAATGATTGATAAAATTGAGTTGTTATCATTGGCGCAATAGAAGGTGATGAGGCCTTCACCAATGTTAACTGGTATTGTTTTTTTGAGGTCACTTGAGTCACCGTTTCATTATCGGCTATAAACTCTAAGTTTTCTTCTATACTTTTTTTATAGAGCCACGAAAAAGGATTAATCCATTGTAAGCACCTTATAACGTTCGCTAAAATGATATCGATAGAATGCCATTGAGAGGCATGAACCTGTTCATGCTTTATGATCATTTCCAGTTCTTCTTCAGAATGTAAGGAGGGATTATAAACAATGTATCGGAAAAAGGAAAAGGGCGAAATAGCTTCGGAAACTTTCACAAAACGGTAGTTGCCTCTTTTAGCAGAAGGGTAGAGTCGGATTAATTTCAGAAGAGAAAAAAGCTGAATCAACAGGTTGGTCATAAAAAAAATAGCTCCAAGAGCATAAACAATAAGCGCTATGAACCACCAATCGATCAAAACAACTTCTGAAGAAGGGAGTATTACTTCCTCGTAGATCTGGGAATTATCAAGTAATTGAGGGTCATGGTTAACAAGTGCCGGGAGGTAGGTGGTTTTAGTGAACTCAATAAAAGGGACTACAATGGAAGTGATGATCCCTCCCAATAAATAATGCCTTTTAATTCTAAATAAGGTGTCTTTCCGAAGAAAAAGAAAGTACACTATATAGAATATAGAGAGTACGGTAACCGATTTTAAAAGGTGAATCCCAATTTCCATTTATTTCTTTTTTTCGATGATTTCTAATATTTCTCGAAGCTCCTCTGCACTTATTTTTTCTTCCTTTGCAAAGAAAGACACCATGCTTTTGTAGCTATTATTAAAGTATCGCTTGGAAGCGAGGTTCATAAACTTGTCGGCATATTTATCTTTAGATACCAAGGGGTAATATTGATGTGTTTTTCCAAATGCGTGATAAGAAACAAAGCCCTTTTCTTCCAAATTACGAACAATGGTGGAAATGGTGTTGTAGTGATTTTCTCCAGGTAATTGCGAAATAATCTCTTTCACGAAACCCTTCTCGAGTTCCCAAAGTGCCTGCATAATTTCTTCTTCCTTATTTGTTAATCGTTCCATATAATGATATTTAACACTGAAATTTGAATGATGAAGTACAAATCTATAACTATATTTTCAGTTATACAACTATTTTTATAGTTATGTAACTGAAAATATAGTTAATTGGTAATTAAAAGTGAGATTCGAGGTCTGCGATAGGAAGCTTTCATTTACAATTGGTTCATCGTAATTCATAAATCTATTACTATCTTCGCATGGCAATAAAATTCTATGAGCATATTTTTAATTATTATTGGATTAACTCTCCTTGTTGTTGGAGGTGAATTCTTAGTGAGGTCTTCGGTAGCACTTTCTTTTAAGCTGAAACTTTCTAAAATGGTAATTGGTCTTACCGTTGTGTCTTTTGCTACTTCTGCACCAGAATTGTTGGTGAGTGTGCAAGCAGCATTGGATGGACTTTCTTCAATTTCTCTTGGGAACGTAATTGGTAGTAATATTGCGAATATTGGCCTTGTCCTTGGGGTGACCGCGGTTATTGCTCCTTTGGCGATTGACAAAGATTTTTACAAATTTAATTGGCCAGTAATGATGCTGCTCTCCGTAGCTCTTTATTTTTTACTGAAAAGTGGAAATGTTTTAGATCGAACCGAAGGAATTGCACTTCTTGTAATGTTGATTATTTATTTGTGGTTGCTTATTGCACGAGCAAGAAAGAAATCGGCAGCAGATGCACTATCGGAAAAACAGGAAGTTAGTGATGAGGTAGATGATAAATTAGCTGTCGTTTCCAATTTTAAAATTGTTATTTGGTTACTCATTGGAGGTGCAGCACTCTACTTTGGAAGTGTTTGGTTGGTAGAAGGCGCAGTGGATTTGGCAAGAGTGATGGAAGTAAGTGAGCGTGTGATTGCTGTTACGATGATTGCAATTGGAACTAGTGTGCCAGAGTTGGCAGCGTCCATTATTGCAGCGCTTAAAAAGGAGAAAGCGCTTTCGTTGGGAAATCTTATTGGTTCTAACATTTTTAACATTGCTTCCGTGCTTGGAATCACAGCAATTATTCAACCCATTGCAGTGACCGAAATTCAAGTATTAAATAGTGACATTTTTTGGCTTCTAGGATTTGCCGCCATCCTTATTCCGTTGGCATTTATCCCTAAGCGATTTTTAATAGGAAGATATAAAGGACTTATTCTGGTTTTCGCCTATATGGTGTTTGTGAGTTTAGCGTTTACCTAGTCTTATTATTTGGCTGATGAAATAAAAAAAGCACCCATTTCTGAGTGCTTTTTTAAACCAACAATTTGTATTTATTTATATTTTGGCAGACTTCACGGTCTTAATAATTCTTCCTGCAATTTTATAAGGATCCGCATTTGAAGCTGGTCTTCTGTCTTCTAACCATCCTTTCCAACCATTTTCCACAGTAATAATAGGAATACGAATAGACGCTCCTCTATCAGATACACCGTAGCTGAAGTCTTTAATGGAAGCTGTTTCATGCAATCCAGTTAAACGTTGATCGTTAAATTCTCCATAGACATCGATATGCTCGGAAGTAACAGGTCTAAACGCTTCACATATTTTCTCATAGGTTTCTCTAGAACCGCAGGTTCTTAAAACAGTATTAGAGAAATTCGCGTGCATTCCACTACCATTCCAATCTCCTTTTACAGGTTTTGGGTGATATTCTATATAGTAACCGTATTGCTCGGTTAAACGATCTAATAAATAACGAGCAATCCATATTTCGTCTCCTGCCTTTTTTGCTCCCTTAGCAAACAGTTGAAATTCCCACTGTCCACTTGCTACTTCTTGATTAATTCCTTCGAAGTTTAATCCAGCTGCGATGCAAAGGTCTGCGTGCGCCTCTACGAAATCACGTCCATGCGTATGTCTACCACCAACAGAACAATAGTACATTCCTTGAGGTCCAGGATATCCGCCAATAGGAAACCCTAATGGAAGTTGCGTATGCGTATCCATAATGAAATATTCCTGCTCAAATCCAAACCAGAAATCGGAGTCATCGTCATCGATAGTCGCTCTTGCATTTGATGAGTGCGGCGTTCCGTCTGAATTTAGAACTTCAGTCATTACTAAAAAACCGTTTTCACGCGCCGGATCTGGATAGATTGCTACTGGTTTCAACAAACAGTCTGAAGAATCACCTAGTGCTTGTCGCGTAGATGAACCGTCAAAAGACCAAATTGGACAATCTTCCAGCTTTCCGCTAAAGTTATCTTCTACTTTGGTTTTACTTCTCATGTTTTGTGTGGGCTTGTACCCATCCAACCATATGTATTCTAATTTAGACTTGCTCATAGTGCTATGTATGTGTTTTGATAGTTAAACGCGGCAAATATATAAAGAATTAGGTCACGTACTCCAAAATTATAGGGGTTAATTATCAACAATTGCATTTTTTGTGTTAACACCCCTATTTTTTGGGGGGTATTGTTATAAAAATGTAACTTTGTTGTAATAATTAAATTTTCAATCATGGCAGTGTTAAGATTTCAAGCAATTAGAGATACATTACATAGAGTACCGGTCGCGGTAAATGAACCAGCTAGACGATCCGAAATTTTTGGAAAGAACGTATTCAACGATATGGCCATGCTCCAATACCTCACCAAAGACTCTTTTAAGAGTGTACAAGATGCGGTTATTAGTGGTGCGAAAATAGATCGCTCCGCGGCAGATCATATTGCAACGGGAATGAAAGAATGGGCTATTTCTAAAGGGGCAACACATTATACGCATTGGTTTCAGCCTCTTACAGGATCGACTGCCGAAAAACATGATGCTTTTTTCGAAACGATGGAGGATGGGCGAGCGATTGAAAAGTTTGGCGGAGGACAGCTAGTTCAACAAGAACCCGATGCTTCTAGTTTTCCTAATGGAGGAATAAGAAACACTTTTGAGGCGAGAGGTTACACTGCTTGGGATCCAACATCTCCTGCTTTTATCTATGGAACGACACTTTGTATTCCAACTGTGTTTGTTGCCTACACGGGAGAGGCTCTCGATAATAAAACACCTTTGTTAAGATCTCTTCACTGTGTAGATACTGCGGCTACGGCTGTTGCAAAATATTTCGATAAGACGGTAACTAAGGTAAACGCTACCTTAGGATGGGAACAGGAATACTTCTTAATCGATAAGGCGCTGGCTTCTTCTCGTCCAGATATTATGATTACTGGAAGAACCCTTTTAGGTCATGCTCCAGCGAAAGGTCAACAACTGGACGATCATTATTTTGGATCCATACCTAATAGAGTTCTCAATTTTATGAGGGATATGGAAACCGAATGCATGCTTCTAGGAGTGCCTGTTAAAACTCGGCATAACGAAGTAGCGCCCAATCAGTTTGAGTTGGCTCCTATATTTGAAGAAGCAAATCTTGCAGTAGATCACAACTCTTTATTGATGGATGTGATGGACAAGGTGGCAGAACGGCATCATTTTAAAGTGCTCTTTCATGAGAAACCATTTAAAGGAATAAACGGGAGCGGAAAACATAATAACTGGTCTTTGGCTACTAATACAGGAGTTAACTTATTAAGCCCTGGAAGTACGCCTATGAAGAATTTACAGTTTTTGACTTTTTTCATAAATACCATAAAAGCGGTACATGATTACGAAGAACTTATTAGAGCATCCATAGCGAGTGCTAGCAACGATCATCGCTTGGGTGCTAATGAGGCGCCTCCCGCTATTATATCAGTGTTTATAGGATCTCAACTCACGGATGTGCTGGACGAGTTGGAGAAAGTAACCAATGGCAAGCTCTCTCCACAAGAGAAAACCGACCTTAAATTGAATGTAGTAGGGAAAATTCCAGAGATTTTAATGGATAATACAGATCGAAATAGAACTTCGCCTTTTGCATTTACTGGAAACAAGTTTGAATTGCGAGCAGTAGGATCTACGGCGAACTGTGCAAATCCAATGACGGTTTTAAATACAATTGTTGCTAGACAGCTGTTCGATTTCAAAGAGCAAGTAGATATCCTTGTGGCGAAAAAGAAGATGAAAAAGGATGATGCGATCTTCAATGTATTGAGAGAATATATTAAGGAGTCGAAAAGAATCCGTTTTGAAGGAGATGGATATGGGGATGCATGGGAGAAGGAAGCTGCTAAAAGAGGCCTAAGTAATAATAAAACAACCCCAGCAGCACTAAAGGCGAATGTTTCGGATAAGGCGATAAAGCTTTTCGGAGATTTAGGTATCCTTACGCCAGTTGAATTGGAAGCTCGTTACGAGATTCAGGTGGAAGAGTATGCGATGAGAATCCAGATAGAAGGTCGTGTTCTTGGAGATATTGCGCGGAACCATGTGATTCCTACGGCAATTAGATATCAAAACATTCTTATTGAAAATGTTACGGGGTTGAAGGATATCTATGGAAACAGCTTTAAGAAGGTAGCTGGAGAACAGATGAAGTTAATTGAAAGCATTAGCGATCATATAGAACATATCAATAAAGGGATCACCGAAATGACCGATGCTAGAAAGAAGGCCAATCAAATTGAAAGTGGTGAAAAACGGGCACATACCTATTGTGATGAGGTGAAGCCGTATTTTGAACAAATTCGATATCATTGCGACAAGTTGGAATTATTAGTAGATGATGAACTTTGGCCAATGACCAAGTACAGAGAGTTGCTTTTCACTAGATAAGTTAAGTTCTAGTTGAATGACATCTATTTTTGAAGTTTAAATTGTACCTATATATAGCGAAAAAAAAGACATAGCTTTTTGCGGTTTTATGCTAGGTAACTTCTTACAACTTGTAATAGTAAAGCTATTACGATTGCGTATTATTTGTAAGAAACTTCTTTCTGTTTAGTATTTCTTTAGATTTCTTTTACAAAAAGCAGGTCTGTTGTCGGTAAAGATTGTCTTTCAGCGAATTAAAAAAACCTAATTTGTTTCATTTATAGATTTTAACATAAAATTAACATTTCTTTCATCGATCAAAATTGTGTAGTTCATCGATTCTAATTTATAATTAATCGTTGATTAAGCATTTTTCCTACCATTTTTCTTACGGTTTTACCCTCTTTTATGGGTGGCTACGTATTAGTACGTACCTAAAAATTGATAATTCTTATGATATTTGACCAACAGATAATTGTAACCTCACTTATCTGTTCAACTAACAAGTATTATAACCTTTATTAACAACTTCACAATTATGAAAAAAGTAGTATTAAGTGTAGCAGCTATGTTCATTGGAGCAGTGGCTTTTGCACAATTTAACGTGAGTACTGTCAATCAAACAGGAAACGGAAACGGATCTGATGTTGACCAAACAGGAGCGACGAACGCTTCTACAGTTGATCAAGTAGGAGACAGCAACGATTCTGATGTTGATCAGGTAGGTGTCTCTAACAACAACGACGTAGATCAATTAGGTAACGGAAACGAAGCCGATGTTCTTCAAACAGGAGATAACAACGAAGCAGACGTACACCAAGGTTTTGGTACTGGTGCTTCAATTAATGACAACAACGTAGGTTCTGTAACTCAATCTGGGAATGGAAACACAGGTCACATCGACCAGTACGGTGATACAGATGGGTCTGACGATAACAACTCTGCAATTAACCAAACAGGAGATGATAACTTTGGGTATAATTCTCAAGTAGGTGACATGAATGGTTCTACTCAAGACCAAGTTGGAAACTTAAACACCTCTTTCGTTATTCAAAATGGAGATAACAACGCTTCAGATGAGGATCAAATAGGTGACTCTAACTCTAGCTTTACAAGCCAGTCTGGTGATTTCAACGCTAATTCAATGTCTCAAACTGGAAACTCTAACGTAAGTACGGTAGATCAATTTGGTGATTCTAATAGCGCAGATCTTATTGTAAGAGGAGACTCTAACAACTCTGATGTTGACCAAAACGGAAACTCTAACACTTCATTAACTGAGCAATTAGGTAACGGAAATGAGTCTGATGTTATGCAAACAGGTGATAACAACGTTGCTGTATCTTGGCAAGGTTTAACAGGTGTTTCTACTGAGGACAACGACAACAATGTTTCTGCTATTACTCAAACAGGTAATGGAAACAGTGGTAACGTTTACCAATTATTCTCTGCAGACGGTGCAGATGATAACAACGGAGCTGTAACTCAAACAGGAGATTCTAACAGTGGTACGATCCAACAGTCTGGAGACATGAACATGTCTACAATTGACCAAACAGGAGACAACAACTTTAGCCGTAACAACCAATTTGGTGATTCTAACACTTCAGATGAAGATCAAATAGGTGACCTGAACAACAGTTACACTTGGCAAACTGGAGATATGAACGCCAGTACTATGATCCAACAAGGAGATGCAAACTTCTCTAGAGTAGATCAAACAGGAGATAGCAACATTTCTAATGTTGAAGCATTTGGAGACGATAACAATTCTGATGTAGATCAAATTGGTGACAACAATGAAGTAGACGTTGATCAAGGAAATTCAGGATTAGGAGCTGGATTTGAATCGACTAATGGTGAGTCTGATATCACTCAAACAGGAGATAACAACTACGGTCTTACATGGCAATTTGGAGATAGCAACATTAGCGATACCGACCAAACAGGGGATGGTAACAGTGCTATCTTGGGTCAAAGAGGAGACAACAACGTTTCTGATGTGGATCAAACAGGGGACGATAACTTCTCTTATGCTATTCAAGGATATGTTGGAAATAACAACAATAGTTCAGTTCAGCAAACAGGGGACGGAAACGAGTCTTATGTATACCAAACTTTTGGATCTAACGACAACCTTTCTACGGTAGATCAAATGGGTGACGATAACGAAAGTTATGTTGAACAAGCTGGAGACCTGAATGTTTCAGATGTAGACCAAACTGGAGACAGAAATGATTCAGACGTAGTTCAGACTGGAGATATGAATACTTCAGATGTAGATCAAATGGGTGACGATAACACAAGTGTTGTTGGACAAACTGGTCTTTCTCACATGAGTACTGTGTTACAAGATGGTAACATGAACAACAGTGATGTAAGTCAAAATGGTAACAACCACACTAGTACAGTAAACCAGATTGGAAACATGAATGGTTCTACAGTTACTCAAAACAACTAAGATATATTACCAATATATTATTTACTTTGAGAAGGCGGAAATCAGAAATGGTTTCCGCTTTTTTTATGAAAGTAGTTGGTGATATACGATGGGGGGATACCATGGACGATTGATAATTTGGATATAAGTTGGTGAATTTGAAAACGTATTTCTTCGGAAATTTTCACAATTCAATTTTCCTCTGTTTATATTGGTTGGGTACGAATTTCTTTCTACACATGGGTCGGTCAGAAAGTATTTTTTTAGAACCATCACTGGATTTCGAAAATTTCGGTTAAAAAAGAGAGAATCCCTTTTTTTGAATGTCGATCATTTCAGTAAAAACACTTGGAAACTTTGCGGATATATCAAATGGCAGTACAATTGGATGTTAAATACTTCAACCAAAATACCTGCCATTATGCATAAGATTTCCATATGTACACCCTTGTTCTTATTATTTGGAGGAACATTGTTTGCTCAACTCAATGCTCGAGTGACCACTTAACCTGGAGATACTAATGTTTCAGATAGAGATTAGACAGGAGCGAGCAAGTACACTATCCTAGATCAGCAAGGAGATTTTAATAGCTCTCATTTAGTCAATTAGGGGATGATAATTCTGCAGATACCGATGATTTGGGTGGCGCTAATGAGGCGGATGTACTTCAAAGCGGTCATTTAAATACCACTGAGATATCTCAAACTCCAAATAGTCATTCTAGTAATGTATAACAGCTAGGAGTTGGCAATACTTCGTCCATAGTACCGAATAACTGGTGGTTTACTTTTTTTAAATTTCTGTATATCAACTCTTTACGGATTTGTAGGGCGAGTAGTGACAGATTTTCCTTGTTATGTCATTTTTGAATGGCGTATCCCGCATTTATAGGGATGCGAAAGTGGAGGTCTTCATTCGTAAAATTTAATTTTTTTGTAGGAAATATTTCGAATTTGATGTTTTCGATGCTCTTTTTTGAGTTTTTCGCAAATTTCAGAAGAAAACATTATGCATTTGAGCGAAAAAGAATGTCTTATGTCGATGGTAAAATGTTGACTACATGAACAAATTTTAATTTAACATAAATTTAACATATAGGGTTTTGTAGGAAATTGTGTTTTTGAGCCATTAAAAATATAATTATACCGATTAAATTGACTTTTTTATCAGTAATTTCCTATTTAATTTATTGGGTATTCCTACAGTACGTGTTACTACGTATGTAGGAATAAATATTTATCCTAATATTTGAAATGCTGAAAAATTCACAACTTTTTCAGCTACATACAACTAGTATAGTAACCTTTTTTAAAAAACTTCACATTATGAAAAAAGTAGTATTAAGTGCAGCGGCATTGTTCATTGGAGCAACAGCATTTGCACAATTTAACGTGAGCACAGTCAATCAGACTGGTTCAGGTAATGGATCTGATGTAGATCAAACAGGAATGACGAACGTTTCTACTGTTGATCAAACAGGAGACAACAACGGTTCTGACGTAGACCAAGTTGGTGTATCTAACGATTCTGATGTAGATCAGGTTGGAGACGCTAACACTTCTACTGTAGAGCAATTTGGAGAAAACAACCAATCTGATGTTACTTCTACCGGAGATAACAACTCTTCGGAAGTACTTCAAGGATATTTCGCAGGTGGAAACGATCACGTAAGTGATGTAGATCAAACAGGCGATGGTAACTTTTCTTTCGTAGGACAGGATGGTACAGCTAACGACAGTGATGTAGATCAAGACGGAGACGGAAACTTCTCTTTCGTAGGTCAAATTGGTGTTACAAACGAATCTGATGTAGATCAAGATGGGAACGCAAATAGTTCATGGGTAGATCAGCAAGGAGACGATAATGTAAGTGATGTTATTCAAGACGGTGATGGGAACAACTCATTCGTAGAGCAGTTTGGAAATGACAACTCTTCAGATGTACACCAAGGTGGTTTTTCTAGCCCAACTGGAAACAACAACAACGATGCAACTGTATATCAATTAGGAGATGATAACGATGGTCATATCGATCAGCGTTTCTCAGACGGTTCTGGAAGGACTTCTAGCGACAACGTTGCTAGTATTGATCAATTAGGAAACGGAAACGATTCTGACATCGATCAGCACGGTAACTTCAATGCTGCAGATACAGATCAAATTGGAGACGATAACGATTCTAATGTAGATCAAGAAGGAAACAGCAATGTTTCTACAGAGTATCAAGAAGGTGATGACAACGATAGTGATACAGATCAAACGGGAGACAATAACACAAGCTTAATGGCTCAACGTGGTTTTGATAACAATTCTGATATCAACCAACAAGGAGACAATAACACTGCAGATGTTGAAGCATACGGAGACGATAACGATTCTGATGTAGATCAGTTTGGTAATGGAAACGTTGTGGATGTAGATCAAGGAAACGCAATATTAGGTGCTGGATTTGAATCTACGAATGGAGAATCTGATATCACTCAAACAGGAGACAATAACTACGGTCTTACTTGGCAATTTGGAGATAGCAACATTAGCGATACCGATCAAACAGGAAATGCTAACACTGCTATTTTAGGGCAGAGAGGAGACAACAATGTTTCTGATGTAGATCAAACTGGAGACAATAACTACTCTTATGCTATCCAAGGATACATTGGAAACAACAACAACAGTTCTGTTCAACAAACGGGAGATCGTAACCGTTCTGAGGTTTATCAGACTTTTGATTCTAACGACAACACTTCTACTGTAGATCAGCTTGGAGATGATAACATTTCTTATGTTGAGCAAGATGGAGACTTTAACAACAGTGATGTAGACCAAACTGGAAACGGTAACAATAGTTCAGTTGCTCAAATTGGTAACGCTAACGGAAACCTTACTATGCAACAAGGAGATACTAACTTTAGCTTAGTCAACCAAACTGGAAACGGTAACGGTTCTTCTACAGGACAATTTGGAAACAATAACGGTTCTAATGTTGATCAGGTTGGAAACAACAATAGCTCTTTCGTTCTTCAAATTGGAGATTTAAACGATAGTGATGTTGCTCAAACTGGAGATTTAAATGCGCAAGTAACTCAGCAAATTGGTGATTCTAACGATAGTGATGTTTCTCAAAACGGAAACAGCAACGGATCTAGCACTACTCAAGTAGGAGACATGAACATATCTGATGTTGATCAAACTGGAACTCTTAACGGATCTGCAGTGACTCAAACAGGAGACATGAACATGAGTGATGTTGACCAAGATGGTTTGGCTAACTCAAGTACAGTAGATCAGGATGGATTCCAACACATGAGTACGGTAAGCCAAGTTGGAGACTTCAACTTAAGTACAGTTGACCAAAACGGTAACAACCACACAAGTACGGTTAACCAAATTGGAAACAACAACAGTTCTTCTGTAACTCAGAACAACTAATAATTATTCTAGAGAAAGTTTTAGGCTTTCTAGTTTTCAGTATCAAGAGCGACTCGCAATGAGTCGCTCTTTTTTTATGCAATCATATTGCGTATTTTTCGATTCTTACTTCTTTAGGGTCTTTCTCTATCGATCCAACCATGAGCCAGTAGCTGTTATACTGAAGAAACTAATCTATTCTAAAAGTTGAAACGTATCCTAACTCTAAAGGGACCCTGGTCTTACAATCAGATTTGGAGCGGTTGTAATAATAGTTCCAATATGTTCCATTCCATTTCTATTATTAATGAGCTTTTTTAGCGTCAAGAAGAACCTGGTTTCGATTCGTTTTATTTCTTTCATTTGTAATAATTGATTTTTTAGTCATTTTTCTAAGAAAAAGGCAAGCGTTGGCTGTGTTTTTTGTCGATTAATTTAGTTTTTAAACGTTGGTTTTACATTTTTAAAATGATACTGTAGGTAATTTACATAATTTTAACATTTAGCCAAAAATTGCAAATTTGCGCTTTTGGCCGATTTTTATTCGTTTCTGTCGATGGGTTGAAAAATAAAATCACCGTATTCTCCTACAAAAATTGTTAAAATCGCGGTAGGTAAGTGTATACGCGTATTCTGGGAATTAGTTTTTGCAGCATCTTTGAACCGCAGCAAAGGATTACAACGAATACCAATTCTCCTCGAAATTTTAAATCCTAAAAGCAATGGAATGTCTTTCAGAGTCAAATCTGATGGATTCTCCAGAGTGGTACATACACTCATAACTTATTGAATTAGTACACTAAGTATATTTTTTAATCAATTTAATTTTAAAACCTCATTTATGAAAAAGAGAATTTTAAGTGTAGCAGCAATGCTAATCGGCGCAGTAGCTTTCGCCCAATTTAATGACAACGCAGTTCAACAAACTGGAAACGAAAATGTTTCAGACGTATATCAGGTGGGAGCATATAATGGTTCTACTGTAGACCAATATGGAGATTACAACTACGCTAATGTAGAGCAGGTTGGAGCCTATAACAACAGTGATGTAGATCAGCTCGGTGATGGTAACGAAGCAGATGTTCTTCAGAATGGAGATTACAACGAAGCAGACATACATCAAGGTTTTGGTTCTGGTGCTGGCGACAACGACTATAACGTTGCTTCAGTAACTCAATCTGGAAACGACAATGAGGGTCACATTGACCAAGAAGGTGGTAGCAATGGATCTGATTATAACGATTCTGCCATTTACCAAACAGGAGATGATAATTACGCATTTAATAGCCAAGAAGGTGACTACAACAGTTCTACACAAGATCAATTGGGTAACGCTAATGAGACGGAAGTAGAGCAGTACGGCGATTTCAATACATCTAGTGAAACGCAGACTGGAGATTACAATACAAGTTATACAGAACAAGATGGAAACTACAATGTGTCTGCAGTGGTACAAATTGGAAACTATAACGATAGTAATGTGTATCAAACTGGGGATGAAAACTTGTCTTTAGTTGGTCAAGATGGTGAGGATAACTACTCGGAAGTAGATCAGTATGGTGATTACAATGCTTCATTAGTCCTGCAAGTTGGAGAGGCTAACGATTCTGAAGTTTATCAGGAAGGAGCATATAACAGCAGCATTGTTGCGCAAGAAGGAGATTATAACTCAAATTATACGAGTCAGTATGGCGATTATAATGCATCAGCCGTTACTCAAATTGGAAACTATAACGATAGCTATACCGATCAAACAGGAGATGAAAATGTTTCTTTAGTAGCGCAAGATGGAGATTACAACGAATCTGAAGTGTATCAGTATGGCGAAGCAAATGAGTCTTCTGTAGCGCAGAATGGAGAGGGCAACTACTCTACGGTGGATCAAGAAGGTGATTATAACTTGAGCGATGTCAACCAAACCGGAAATTACAATGGTAGTTTAACGTATCAGGAAGGTGAAGCTAACTATAGCGAAGTAAACCAAACTGGTAATGGAAATGCATCTAGTGTAGGACAGTATGGATATGAAAACACTTCCAATGTAGCGCAGTATGGAAACAACAACGGATCTTTCGTTCTGCAAATTGGGGATATGAACGCAAGTTATGTAGATCAATACGGAGACCTAAACACGCAAGTTACTGAGCAAGTTGGTTACATGAATACCAGTTATGTAGACCAAACCGGAAATAGCAACGGATCGAGCACCGCTCAAACAGGAGATATGAATATATCTTACGTAGATCAAACAGGAACTCTTAATGCATCTGCAGTTACCCAAACAGGCGATATGAATGTTAGCGACGTTTACCAAAATGGGATGGCTAACTCAAGCACAGTAGATCAAGATGGTTTAGAGCATATGAGCACCGTTTATCAAATGGGCGACTATAACTTAAGTACTGTTGATCAAAACGGTGACAACCATTCAAGTACGGTGAACCAAGTTGGAAATAACAACACTTCTTATGTTTCTCAAAACAACTAGGAGTTTAGTAGCCACTAAAAGTTAGTTTGTTGGTAAAAGCGTAAGTCTTTAATGATTTGCGCTTTTTTTTTAAACAATTTGAACAATCGACCCATAAAATAGGATTGATGTTTATAAATACCAAAGAAGTATTTTTTTCTGAAATATGCTTACCTCCAAAAAAGCTTCGTTCATGAATATTTGTAGGAATAGAATTTGCTAGCCATTCTATTGAGCGATAATATTTTACAGTTTGTCGAGGATGATTATTTCTACAACGTTATCGTTTGTTTTTTAACAAAATTTTAACAAATGTGTAATTTGTATACAATCGCGTAGTTTGTCGGTCAAATTGTGAAGTCTGTCGGAATACCATAAACAACAAATGAGGAATTTTCCTTCAAAACAATTCGATAAATACGGTACTAAGTGTTTGTACGTATAGCAGGTATTAGTTTTTGTTGCACCTTTGACATGCAACTAATTACCAATTTAAACAACTGACTCTTCCTCCTCAACAATTTTTTTTAAAGTCACTGTTTTAACGATCAGCTACAAATAAGCGCTGGTGTTTTACATGTGGGTTAAAGAAGCGCGAAAAAGTTAATTTAAGAACAAATCAAACATAAATTAAAACCAATACAACTAGTATAGTAACCTTTATTTAAAACTTCACAAATTATGAAAAAAGTAGTATTAAGTGTAGCGGCAATGTTCATTGGAGCAGTGGCGTTCGCACAATTTAACAACAGCGCAGTCAATCAGACTGGTAACGGTAATGCATCCGATGTTGACCAGACCGGTGCGGTAAACGTTTCTACGGTAGACCAAGTTGGAGACAACAACGATTCTGACGTAGATCAGTTAGGAGACGCTAACAATAACGATGTTGACCAATTAGGTAACGGAAACGAAGCTGATGTTCTTCAAACTGGAAATAATAACGAAGCAGACGTACACCAAGGTTTTGGTGGTGGGGCTTCTGTTAATGATAACAACGTTGGTTCTGTAACTCAATCTGGTAATGCAAACGTTGGTCATATCGATCAGTACGGAGATACTGATGGGTCTGATGACAATAATTCTGCAATCACTCAAACAGGTGATGGTAACATTGGTTACAACGCTCAAGTAGGAGACATGAATGATTCTACGCAAGACCAATTAGGGAATGGGAATGTTTCTTTTGTAACTCAAAATGGAGATTTAAACGTTTCTGATGAGGATCAAACAGGAAATTCTAACTCTAGCTTTACAGATCAAACAGGAGATAGTAATTCCTCTCAAATGTGGCAAGATGGTAATGCTAACACAAGTACTATCAACCAAAATGGTGATGCTAACACTTCTCAGTCTTATCAGGGATTCACTGGAGACAGCAATACTAGTACTGTAGACCAGACTGGAGACAGTAACTATTCGTATGTTGCTCAAGTAGGAAACTTAAATACGAATGACACAGACCAAGATGGAAACAGCAACTTTTCTGTAGTTCAGTCTTTCGGAGATTCTAACTCTGCTAGTACAGACCAAAACGGAGATTCTAACAGTAGCTGGACAGATCAGTTTGGAAACAGCAATGGATCTACTGTTCTACAAACAGGAATGACTAACGATAGTTATGTTGGGCAGTTTGGAGATAGTAACGGTTCTATTGTAGAGCAAATTGGAAATAACAACATGAGTACTGTTGACCAAAATGGAAACAGCAATACTTCTGAAGTTCTTCAAGGATACTTCGTAAGTGGAGACGATCACGTAAGTGATGTAGACCAGACTGGAGACAACAACGATTCTTTTGTTGGACAAGACGGTACTGCTAACGATTCTGACGTAGATCAGGTTGGAAACGGTAACAGCTCTTTTGTAGGACAAATTGGTGTAACTAACGAGTCTGACGTAACTTCTACTGGAGATAACAACAACTCTTTTGTACAACAAGGATACACAGGAGACAACAACGTTTCTGCTGTAAACCAATTAGGAAACGACAACGGTAGTGTTGTTCAACAGTTCGGAAACATGAACACTTCTAACGTAGAGCAAATTGGAAACAATAATAGTAGTTCAGTTACTTCTATTGGAGATAACAACAACTCTGAAGTATTACAGGGATACTTTGGAGCTGGTGGAGACGATCACGTAAGTGATGTAGACCAGACTGGAGACAACAACGATTCTTTTGTTGGACAAGACGGTACCGCTAACAACAGTGATGTTGATCAAGATGGTGACTTTAACGAATCTTTAGTTTCTCAAATTGGATTAACTAACAATTCTCAAGTAGATCAAGATGGTGACTCTAACTTTAGTTTAGTAGATCAGTTCGGAAACAGCAATGGTAACCTTACTGTGCAGGATGGAGATACTAACTTTAGCTTTGTACAGCAGTACGGAAACGGAAACGGATCTACTACTGGACAGTTTGGAGACAATAACAGCTCTAACGTTGGACAGTTTGGAAACAACAACGGATCTTTCGTTCTTCAAATTGGAGATTTAAACGATAGCGATGTTGACCAAAACGGAGATTTGAATACGCAAGTAACTCAGCAAGTAGGTAACTCTAACGATAGCGATGTTTCTCAAAACGGAAACAGCAACGGATCTAGTACTACTCAAACAGGAGACATGAACATTTCTGATGTTGACCAAACTGGAACTCTTAACGGATCTGCAGTTACTCAAACAGGAGATATGAACATGAGTGATGTAGACCAAAACGGTTTGGCTAACTCAAGCACTGTTGACCAAGACGGATTACAGCACATGAGTACTGTTAACCAAGTTGGAGATTTCAACTTAAGTACTGTTGATCAAAATGGAAACAACCACACAAGTACGGTTAACCAGATTGGAAACAGCAATACTTCTTCTGTAACTCAGAACAACTAATTAATTATTCTTTGGAAAGTTTAGTTGAAACTTTCTAAATATCAGTATGAAGAGCGACTCATAATTGGGTCGCTCTTTTTTATTGCATTTTTTGACGCCTTGTTTGCTGGCATGCTTCAGTATTATTGTTGGAGTAAGCATATGCCTGGAGATTAATTTCAATAGTTTTGAACGCTACTCATTGCTGAAATTTTCGGAATTGGGCCAATGTGCTAAATGATAGAATATAATTTTCCATCTAACTTTTTCTCGTTATAACCACAGGGGTAGGTTGGCAAAAAGAGCAGGATCGTCTAATTGAAGAACACATTTGAAGGTATATTTTATGGATGGATTAATATTTAAGCCTACCGGCATATGTTCTTTCTAAATCGTTTTTAATGTGAAATGCCATGACAGTTGTTTTTGTAGGAAAAAGAGAAGGCTTAGAATAGTAATTCATCGGTGAAATTTGAGCGTTCATCTAGCATAAATTGAATAGACGTAAAGGATGAAGTATTTTAACAAAATTTTAACTTATGTGTAATTTGTATACATTTTGGTAGTTCATCGATGTTTGATTTCACTCTGTCGATATACCATATTTTAAAAACAAGGTTTTTTCCTACAAATAATGTTAAGGTGTTAGCTTGTAAGTGTTTATACGTATAGAACGTATTGATATTTGTTAGATATTTGAAGTGCAACTATAACTAAATATTAAGCTTACCAATCCCTCTCCTCAAAATTAAACTCGGCAAGCTCGTAGTGCTTTTTTTAGAAAGCCCTGTGTTAGACGCGTTTTTATAAATGAATATGTTCAACTAAACATAGATACCTGAAAACAATTTTAATAACCAAATTTAATACTTTTAAGATTATGAAAAATGTATTTTTAACCGCAGCGGCCCTAATGTGTGGCTCTGTAATGTTCGGGCAATTTAATGTCAGTACAGTGGATCAAATTGGAAGTGGTAATTCATCTTCAGTGGTTCAAACTGGGCTAACAAATTCTTCGGATGTTGATTCTGTTGGAGACGACAATGATTCAACCGTAGATCAAAATGGTGTTTCTAACACTAATGAGACAAGACAAACTGGTGGTGGACCAGGTGGAGATGGGCTTTCAGATAGAAACATTTCTTCTGTAAACCAAAGTGGTGCAACTAACAATAACTTCATCTGGCAGGATGGAGATGATAATATTAGTGATGTAGACCAAGTTGGTGTTGATAACGACGCTTATACAGATCAGTGGGGCTTCAGTAGCTCAAGCATTGTTTCTCAAGACGGTAACAACAACGATAGTGATGTATTCCAAGGATACGGATCTGGAAATGGTTTCCATGTAAGTGAAGTATATCAGTCTGGGAATGATAACGTTTCTTTAGTTAATCAATATGGTGGTGATGCCAACGATTCTTACGTAGAGCAAAACGGAAACATGAACGATGCACTGGCAGATCAAAATGGAAATGGAAACATCTCTGATATCTGGCAAACTGGAGTAGGTAACGATAGTGATGTAAACCAAAACGGAGACAACAACTGGGGTCAAAACGAGCAAATTGGTGACAACAACACTTCCGATATCGACCAAGACGGTAACGATAACTACGGCGGTGCTGGTCAGTACGGTAACGATAACAACAGTACTATCGACCAAGATGGTAACGCTAACTATGCGTTGACTTTCCAAATTGGAAACCAAAACAACAGTGATGTAATCCAAGCTGGGGATACTAATGCTAGTTATGTTGAGCAGCAAGGAAACAACAATGGACAGTTAACGCAACAAGGAGGAAACTCTAATGATGCTGAGACCTACCAAATTGGAAACGGAAACTCTTCTACTACAGGTCAGTTTGGAGATGATAACGAGTCTTTCGTTGCTCAATCTGGAAACAACAATGGATCGTTCGTTCTTCAAATTGGGGACCTAAACGATAGTGATGTTGCTCAAACCGGAGACTTAAATACGCAAGTAACTCAGCAAGTTGGTGATTCTAATGATAGTGATGTTTCTCAAACTGGAAACAGCAACGGATCAAGCACTACTCAAACAGGAGATATGAATGTTTCTGATGTTGATCAAATTGGAACTCTTAATGGATCTGCAGTTACTCAAACAGGAGACATGAACAACTCTGATGTTGATCAAGATGGTTTAGCTAACTCTAGTACTGTTGATCAAGATGGATTACAGCACATGAGTGTTGTAAACCAAATGGGAGACTTCAACTTAAGTACTGTTGACCAAAATGGTAACAACCACATGAGTTCTGTTAACCAAGTAGGAAACTCAAACGTTTCTTCTGTTACACAAAACAACTAATAATCAGATCAATTAAATTGACGATTATGAAAAACAGTATAAGGGTTGGGTTTTTGCCTGGCTCTTATACTTGTTTTTAAATAAAATTTCAAGTACAAATATCAATTATTCTTGAACTTCAAGATTGAATATTTTAAGTGCTGAGTTTCGCAGAAATTACGTATCTTAATCCCTTAAAACAACTGCTATGAAGACTAAACAAATATACCTGATGCTAGCCATGCTTTTTACAGCAAGTCTTAGCTTTGGACAAACATATAACGATACTACTACAGCGCTTGATGCTTTCAAGCAAGAGAATTCTGAAAATAACTTTTTGTCTTCACAGAATTCTTCACAAATGTCCACTTCTTCTAATGGAAATTCTGTTTTTATCCAACAAGTGGGTAATAATAATGATATCACTGCAAGGGTTCAGTCTCAGAGAAGTGATGTTCAATTCGTTCAAATAGGGGACGATAATGATGTTTATGTAAACCTTCGAGGTAATACTATTCAAGAAAAAATACTTCAAAATGGAGATAACAACAGCGTTCTTAACTTCTCAGGGTTAAATGTTGAATCGCTTCAAGGAGAAATTATCCAAAATGGAAATAACCAAAACCTTACCTGGTATGGCGGAAATGGTATTTCAGAAAAATTAAAAGTCACCATGCAAGGTGAAGGGCAAAGTGTTATTGTTCGAAATTTCTAAACCTCATGCTTTTTAGCAAGCCTACCCCTTTTACCTACTTTTTATTAGCCTGCGTTTTTCTCTCTTTAACCACTGAGAACATGAATGCACAGATCTATAATACAGAGGTGGAGGCAAAAATCAATTTAGACTCCAATTACGAATTCATTGAAATTACCACATCGGCTTTCAATAAGTCTCAATTGAGTCAAAGTCTGAAATATGTATTTACCGTTTTCAGAACAAATTCCGAAACAAAAAATAAATCGAAGAATGAGCAATCTGGCAGGGTTGTACTTGCCACGGGTGAAAAAGCCAATCTCGCCAAAACGACTATCAATCTAGATACACAGGATCGAATAATTATCCTATTACTGATATACAATCAAGATGAACAAGTGGTAGGAAAGGATCGAGTAGTTATTAACGATAATCCATCTTACAACGATCCAGATGCTGTTAGCGTAGTCCAAGATGATCAATCGGATAATCAGCCTAAACAAATTGACAGTCAGGATGTTGCAAGCGCTGGGGGTGATGGTATCGTTCTTACAGGCATTGTTTTGGAAGAAACAAAAACGAAACCAGGAAAAGATTTTTATCAGATGTTCTATAGTCAATACCTACAGAACAATATCAATTCCGAAGAAATTATAAAAATTAAAGAAGTGTTAGGCGTAGGTCGAAACACTCGAATCGAAGTTTTTGTAGGGGAAACACTGGTTTTTCGGTTTTTCGCAATTCCAGGAATTGACTACCTTCAAAAAATGAAAGACGCAACCATGGCAAGAGTAAGCTTGCATTTACGACGCCAAAAACGTGATTCAAAAAAAATTAAACGTTACTAATCAATAAACCCATGAAAATACTTATCACTACGGTTTGTATTCTGTTTACTTGCGCTTGCGTTGGTCAACAACTATCCTACAGACCTAAGAATCCAAATTTTGGCGGTGGAGATACCTTTATGTATCAGCAATTGCTGGCCTCTGCCAATGCTCAAAACTCCTTCACAGACCCTAGTGCTGAAGATAGGGATAGAACAGAACTCGAAGAGTTTGCAGCTAATTTGAATCGTCAAATCCTTGGGCAATTGTCCAGAAGCTTATTTACTTCGCAATTGGGCGAAGGGCTTGAAGAAGGATCTTTCAGCTTTGGTAGCTTATCTCTAGAGATTTTTGATTCGGCCGAAGGATTAGTCATAAATATCTTAGACACCAACACAGGTGAACAAACGCAAATTATCGTTCCAAATTAAACGCTGCATGAAACATTATCTGAAATTTTTGACAATACTTGGGTGTGGCTTAATGGCAACTAGTTGTGGGAGTTATTTTAATCAACCCGTATCGCAACAGCCTGCTAGAACTGGGGAGTTATCTCCACGAACTAAGATTTTACGTGAGTTGCCAATGCCAGCCGAACCAATAGTGGTGGGTGTTTATAACTTTAAGGATCAAACAGGGCAATATAAAAGTACCGAAGCGGGTAGTACCTTCAGTACTGCAGTCCCACAAGGTGCGACTACAGTTCTTATAAAAGCGTTAGAAGATTCTCGTTGGTTTAATACTATTGAGCGAGAAAACTTGTCTAACCTCCTAAATGAAAGAAACATTATTCGTTCTACCAGGGATGAATACAGAAAGAATAAAAATCCGAACGAACCTAACTTACCGCCATTGCTTTATGCAGGTATATTATTAGAAGGAGGGATCATCTCCTATGATACTAATATACTTACAGGAGGTGCTGGAGCTCGCTATTTTGGTGTAGGCGGTTCTACGCAATATAGACAAGACAGAATTACCGTCTACTTGCGCGCTGTATCAACTTCCAATGGAAGGATATTGAAAACAGTATATGTTTCAAAAACTATTCTATCTCAAGCAGTAGATGTAGGAGTTTTTCGATATGTAAATTTCCAACGACTATTAGAAGCAGAAACTGGATTTACTAAAAATGAGCCAGTAGAACTAGCTCTCAAAGACGCTATAGAGAAAGCCGTGGAGTCCTTGATTATCGAAGGTATTGAAGATGATCTTTGGTCTACCAAAGATGGTGTAGATGATGAACTAATTGAGGCATATCGAGAAGAAAAGGATTATGAAGAATCTAAGTTACTTTACGACCGTAAACAAATCGATAGAACCTCCAAAGATGCAGTAGGTTTAAGCCTAGGATTTCCAATTCTTAATGGCGATTACTCCAAGAAGAGACTTGGTTATAGTGGTGAAATTAATTACTCAAGAAGAGTAAGTAAGAATTTTAGCCTTATAGCAAATGGAGGGGTTTACCGCTTTGAAACGGGAGACGATTTTTCGAAAGATTTCGCTTCTGTAGGATTGGACATAGAATATAGTGTGCTTCCGCTCGATGATATTACACCTGTTTTATACGCTGGTTTTGGGTATTTAATCGACTTAGATGGTCAAAATAACATGGTAAAAAATATTGGACTTGCACCGCGACTTAGGTTTGGACTTGGTGTTAATTACAATCTTTCTTCAGCAATTAGCCTGGAGGCCTTTGGCGAACAAAACATTTCGTTTTCTGATGAATTAGATCTTGTAGAAAACGGGAAAAGAGATGACTACTTTTATAACTTTGGAGTAGGAATCAAATATCATTTCGGTGAAACCTCCGTAAGAAGAAAAAGTATTATTGAACCAATAATAATTGAATAGCGATGAAAAGAATACTATATATATTAACAAGCTGCACACTTCTACTTATGTTTGGAGGCTGTTCTGAAGATACCTTTGAACAAAACGGTTTTGGGACACTAACTGGATTTGTGGTGGCCGCAGACGGAAACCTTCCTCTGGCTAATGTGAAAATAACAACAAATCCAACTTCTAATACTGTTTTTACAGACGATCTTGGAGCTTTTATAATTGAAGATATTTCAACTGGCGATTATTCTGTACAGGCAGAATTAGATGATTTTATTGTTTCTTTCGAAGCAGCAACCATTATAACCGGCGGAACGACTAATTTGGTGTTTGAATTGGAAGAACGAACGGGGGACAATGTGCCACCAAATGAGCCAATTCTTATTTTTCCATTGGATAATAGTACCGATGTAGCACTAAGTGTTGATTTCTTATGGATAGGAAGTGACGACAACGATGATGAGTTAACCTATACCTTGGAAGTTCGTAATGGGTCAACCAACGAAATCCAGTTGTTCGAAAATTTACAGGACACTACCTATACAGTTGCCAATTTAACCTTAGCAACAACCTATTTCTGGCAAGTAAAAGCAGATGACGACATAGCACCGGTAGTACAAAGCTCAATTAGTAGTTTCACCACTTCTACTGAAAATCTAAATCGTTTTTTATACACTCGAGAGGAGGATAACGGGAATTTCGTAATTTATTCTGGTAACGACACCAATGAAGACGGAGAAGAAAATGATCCTAATGAGGATGAATTTGCATTGACAGATGCAGAGACCAATAGTTTTAAGCCAAGAAAGAATAGAACCAACGAGAAAATTGCATTTTTAAGGACTGTTGGAACTGCAGTACATTTATTTTCAATGAATTCTGATGGGTCTGGCGTCGATCAACTTACTTCGACTGTTCCAGTTGCGGGATTCCGAAACGATGAGATAGAATTTGATTGGTTTCCGAACGGAGAAAAGTTATACTACCCTAATTTCAATAGATTGTATTCTATTAATGCAGATGGATCGGGAACAACATTGGTTTGGGAAGCAGATCCTCAAGATTTTATAACAGAAGTTGCAACCAATGAATTTAGTGACTTTGTTGTTTTAAAACTGAATAATGCAATAGGGTATAATGCGAAGATCATAATTATTGATCCAACAGATGGTGGGATAGTTAAATCTGTGGTGGAAGGTGAACCAGGAGCCATTGGTGGAATTGATTTCTCGATTGACGGACAACGTGTTTTGTATACGCAAGACATCACTGGATTCGAAAATGTTAATTATAGACAATTAGATACCCGAATATTCGAATTTGATTTTGATACCAGCGAAACAATCGAGTTGTCGATAGACAAAATAAACGGTACCAATGATCTCGACGTAAAATATTCCCCAGACGAAGGGTCAATTATCGTAACCAACACATCCAATGATAACTTATCGATTGAAAATATTTATGTGATACCATTGGGCGGAAGTTCTACAAGAGAATTGGTGTTTACGAACGCAAGCATGCCAGATTGGCAATAGTGTTGTTAAAATAACTTAATAAAAAAACGTCCCTTATTTTTGGGACGTTTTTGCATTATGTACTTTTGTAATTCAATTTTCTATTATGAGTCAAGAAATTTCCAAACGCTACGCGCAAAGAGGTGTATCAGCGGGTAAAGAAGATGTCCACAACGCCATAAAGAATGTGGACAAGGGACTTTTTCCAAAAGCCTTTTGTAAAATTGTGCCAGATTACCTTACCGCAAGCGAAGATCACTGCTTGATTATGCATGCCGATGGCGCTGGAACTAAGTCTTCTTTGGCTTATATGTATTGGAAGGAAACAGGAGATCTTTCTGTATGGAAAGGTATTGCTCAAGATGCGCTCATCATGAATATTGACGACTTACTTTGCGTAGGGGCTGTAGACAATATTATGCTTTCTTCCACTATCGGTCGAAATAAAAATTTAATTCCAGGGGAAGTCATTTCAGCTATAATTAATGGTACCGAAGAACTGATAAAGGATCTGGAAAAATTTGGTGTAAAGATTTATTCTACTGGTGGAGAAACAGCAGATGTTGGCGATTTAGTCCGTACTATCATTGTAGACTCAACTGTTACCGCTAGAATGAAAAGGGATGAGGTGGTAGATAATGCTAATATTAAGCCTGGAGATGTAATTGTTGGATTGGCTTCTTTTGGACAGGCTACTTATGAAACTGAATACAACGGAGGTATGGGAAGTAACGGGTTAACCAGTGCTCGCCATGATGTGTTTCACAAGTATTTAGCTGAAAAATTCAGTGAAAGTTACGACAGGGCTGTACCGGAGGATTTGGTGTATTCGGGTTCAAAAAAACTTACAGACGAAGTAGATGGAAGTCCGATAAATGCTGGGAAATTAGTGTTATCTCCAACACGAACTTATGCTCCTATTATAAAAGCAATTCTTGCGGCATATAGCAATAATGAAATCCATGGAATGGTCCATTGCAGTGGAGGTGCCCAAACCAAAATTCTGCATTTTATTGACGATTTGCATATCATAAAAGATAACTTGTTCGATGTGCCACCACTTTTCAGACTCATTCAAGAGGAAAGTGGAACAGATTGGAAGGAGATGTATCAAGTTTTCAACATGGGACATAGAATGGAATTATACGTACCTGAAGAAATTGCAGCAGACATTATTTCAATTTCGAATTCGTTTAATGTTGATGCTAAAGTTGTTGGCCGAGTAGAAGCTTCAGAAGGTAAGAAGTTAACGATATCTTCAAAAATAGGTGTCTACACGTATAGCTAGTAATTACGAAAATTCATATTTTCGCCCGACTTATTCTTAATTTCCTCACAGATTAAGATTAGATATTGTTTATATTTAATAATGCGAGGAGGTCTTCTGAAAAAATACACCATTACATTTGTTGTGTTCGCGACATTGCTGCTGTTACTCAGCATTTTTGTTCATCAAACTGGCGATTTTCAATGGTATCGGGCCATTCGAGGGCTTATTTGTTTTTCTTATTTGTTTCTTTTGCTGTACCTCAAAAAGTCTAAAGCGAATAGAATCCTTGTCTTTTTTCTCTGCTTATATGGCGTTTCGAGTTTTTTAACCATTTGGTACGAACAGCCATGGTTAGCAACGCTATCTATGGCACTTAATTTCGTTTCGTTTGTGGTTCTAATAGCCGCGCTTTTTCCTAAAGTAAGCTTCAAGAAAATGAACGTATTTTTTATAGCCATTTTCACTTTACTGGTTTTGCTTAACGCATACCTTCTTTACGAATTTGTGGTAATGATGCGAGATTTCGCCTTGGGCCAACTTCATTATTTTCTACTTTTATTGGGAGCTATGAGTTTGGTAGTTACGGGCTTTATGTCATTATTATATAATCATAAATTTAGTTCTAAGGCCACTCTCGTTTTTACCAGTTTTGTTTTTGTACTTGTTTTTGCAGAGGTCTTTAGAGCAATTGCATATTATAATTTTGCCTACGGAGATATTTCAGTATATGTGGCGCGAGCCCTTCTTTTATTGGGAATGTCATTAATTGTATATTTCGATTTAATACCTAAAAAGACAGAGGAAGTTCTCGGTGCTAGATGAGAAGTCATATTTTAAATGTCCTAACTATAAATTATTAATTGTTTGAAAAATTGTTAAAATCCCCAACATTTCTAGAAAGACATCACAAAGCGGTTTTAATTACCGTTGGACTGGCATTAATTGTATTAAACTTCTTCTACAGCCCAGTTGGAGAGGATTTTTATGCCTTTAGAATTTTGCGGCCAGTAATATGCTTTTCCTACCTTATCCTGTTTCTTTTTGGCAAAAATAAAAATGATCTCATTCAAGTTTTCCTAATAATATTCGCTGTTTCTAGTTTATTCTCCATATGGTTTCATGTTCAATGGGTTGCTATTCTAACAATGGGACTCGAAACGATTGCGCTTTTTTATTTAGTAAAAATGGTCTATCGCATGGTGCTTTTTAAAAACCCTGGTGTTCTCTTGTCTATCGCACTTGGTGTGGTAGCTGCTATTTGCGGATTATTACTTGTTGCCTTTATCAATATTTTGTCTCCATACTTGGAAACTCTGTTTCTGGTTTTAACGATATGCGCTCTTACTGCCACTTTTTTTGTGTTATTAGTTCTAGCGTTTATCTACCACAATGAGGCTAACTCTAGAGACTCTTTAGTCTTTATATTTTACCTCATTTTTTTAGTTTTTTCGGATATGCTTAGAGGTGCTGGATATTATGAATTTGTAGATCCAATAATTAGTCAGCAAATTGGCCGTGCGCTATTGATTATTTCATATTCTTTGTTGTGTCATTTTATTTTTATGAAAATTAGGGTGATAAGTACAACAGAACAGGTATAAGGAATACTCTCAAATAGCTATTAAAATTTAACTATGATTAAATTATCAAACATACAACATATTCGAATTGCTATATTGTTGAGTGTATTGTTGTTTATACTAAGTATGTCTATTGATCCCGATCAAGATTACATATACTTTAGAGGACTAAGAGCGCTCACCGCTTTTTCTTTTTTAGCATCGCTATTAGTTTTTGAGAAATCTCGAGTCAACTCCTTCGCCTTGGGATTTGTATTTCTTCATGGGTTCTCTAGTTTGCTGAGTATTTGGTATGAAAATGATAACATTGCCTGCATTACGATGCTCCTCAATGCTATTGGGTTTTTATTACTTTTAATTCTTATTCGGTCGAAGGTCACCCTCAAGCGTTTGGACCCTATTATAATTATCGCTATCTCCGTTTCTGCCATCGTATTTGGTTGGCTTTCTTTCTCATTTGTTGAAGTTCTTTTCGACTATATAGTTTCTATTCCGTTACTAGTGATTATTTCAATACAGATGACAATAGTATACATCTTGCATATCTACGCCTTTATTTATTTAAATGAAACCAATACGGGTTCCTCTGTTTTGTTTGTCATGTTTCTCATCTTAATAGTCTTTTCTGAAACGTTTCGTGGTATTGGCTATTATAAAATTGTCGATAGTGCGTTAGGGCAGTATACGGCAAGGTTTTTATTACTTGGATCGTACTGCTTTATTTATTTCTTTTGCTTCCATATAAACGATAGTGGAAAGCTTTTAAGCAAAAGGGATCCCTCTAAAGATTAATGGGTTGCAGAAGCCTGTGCTTGCTGTTTCTTTTCGGGTAAAAAAATTGTAAATTTGTCGATGTCCATATAACTTAATGGCTTCTAATTTATGCTAGATAGACTTCAAATAATAAAACAACGATTTGACGAGGTGAGTGATCTCATTATTCAGCCCGATATTATTACAGATCAAAAACGGTATGTCCAATTAAATAAAGAGTACAAAGATCTCCGTACTTTAATGGATAAGCGCGAAGAATACTTAACCCTTACCAATAGTATTAATGAAGCGGAAGAAATCATTTCTGATGGAAGTGATGACGAAATGGTCGAAATGGCTAAAATGGAACTGGATGACGCGAAATCCCGCATTCCTGAACTAGAAGAAGAAATCAAATTCCTCCTTATTCCAAAAGATCCAGAAGACGCAAAAAATGCAGTAATGGAAATTAGAGCAGGAACAGGTGGAGATGAGGCTAGTATCTTTGCAGGAGATCTACATAGAATGTATACCAAATACTGCGAGAATAAGGGCTGGAAGGTAAGTGTGGTCGATTTTAGTGAAGGTACCAGTGGTGGATTTAAAGAAATTCAGTTTGAAGTAGAAGGAGAGGATGTTTATGGAACTTTAAAATATGAAGCAGGAGTGCACCGTGTGCAACGAGTACCACAAACCGAAACTCAAGGGAGGGTGCATACAAGCGCAGCAACGGTGATGGTTTTTGCAGAAGCAGAGGAATTTGATGTTGAAATTAACCCAAAAGAAGTTCGGGTCGATTATTTCTGTTCGTCAGGACCAGGTGGGCAATCGGTTAATACAACCTATTCGGCCGTAAGATTAACTCACGAACCTACTGGCTTAGTAGCACAGTGTCAAGATCAGAAATCTCAGCATAAGAATAAGGAAAAGGCCTTTAAAGTACTTCGCTCACGTTTATACGATTTAGAGTTGGCCAAAAAACAGGCCGAAGATGCTCTAAAACGTGGTTCTATGGTAACTAGCGGAGATAGAAGCGCAAAAATTAGAACCTACAACTATCCGCAAGGCCGTGTGACCGATCACAGAATTAACTTGACCTTGTACGATTTGAGTAATATCATCGACGGGGATGTTCAAAAAATTATCGACGAGTTGCAGTTAGTGAGCAATACCGAAAAATTAAAGGAATCTGGAGAATCGTTTTAAGCTAGATCAATTATCTAAACTGTTTTGAATCAATGACCACCAAACAACTCGTTTCAGAAATTCGTCGTAAAAAATCTTTTCTTTGTGTTGGGCTGGATGTAGATTTGAATAAAATACCGAAACATTTACTTGAAACCGAAGACCCTATCTTTGAGTTTAACAAGGCCATCATAGATGCCACACATCACCTGGCGGTAGCTTATAAACCCAATATTGCATTTTTCGAAGCATACGGATTGAAAGGCTGGAAGGCGCTAGACAAAACCATTAACTACCTAAACGAGCATCATCCTACTATTTTCACTATTGCAGATGCCAAGCGAGGCGATATTGGAAATACGTCGGCGATGTACGCCAAAGCATTTTTTGAGGACTTAAATTTTGATTCCGTTACCGCTGCTCCCTATATGGGAAAAGATTCGATAGAGCCCTTTCTTTCATTTGAAGGAAAACACACTATTTTATTGGCACTAACTTCTAATCAAGGAGCATTCGATTTTCAGACACAATTGGTTAATGGAAAAGAGCTTTATAAAACGGTACTTGAAACTTCAAAGGAATGGAACAATTCTGAAAATTTGATGTACGTGGTAGGTGCTACCAAAGCCGAATACCTAGCCGAAATTAGACAAATAATTCCGGAAAGTTTTCTCTTGGTTCCTGGAGTAGGAGCTCAAGGAGGTAGCCTAACTGAAGTGTGTAAATACGGAATGACTAAGGATGTCGGACTCCTAATTAACTCTTCTAGAGGAATCATATACGCCTCCAATGACACAAATTTTGCTACCGCTGCTGCTGCCTCCGCCGAGAAATTGCAATTGCAAATGGCAGCGATCTTGGATAAGCAGTAATTCTTTTTTTCGTGATCTACGACCAGCTACAGAGACAACTGAACATCGCGCATCCGCCAAAGCGTATAGTGTCTTTGGTTCCTTCGCAGACCGAGTTGTTGGTAGATTTAGGATTGAAAGATCGATTGGTAGGAGTTACTAAGTTTTGTGTACATCCCAAAGAACTTCGAAAAGAAGTGACCGTTGTTGGTGGAACTAAGGAGGTTCATTTTGATAAAATTAGCGACCTGCAACCCGATATCGTTATCTGTAACAAAGAGGAAAATACCAAAGAAATAGTCGCAACCTTGGAACCAATAGCGCCGGTTTGGGTGAGTGATATTTCAACTATTGAGGATAACAATGAAATGATCCAGCTATTGGGGAATCTGTTTCAGGCGCAGGAGAAGGCTCGGGCAATTATTGACGACATTAATCGGGAGTTCGAAAATTTCAGCAGCTTCATTAAAGATAAACCCTCAAAGAAAGTAGCTTACCTAATTTGGAAGAACCCCTATATGGCGGCTGGTACAGATACTTTTATTAACTCATTACTTCAGTTAAATAAATTTCAAAATATTTTAACTGAAACGCGCTATCCAGAAGTAACCATCGCACAACTCGAAAACGCTAGCACCGTGCTGCTGTCGTCTGAACCGTTCCCGTTTGGCGAAAAGCATATTTCAGAATTATCAGAAAAAATAAACGCCGACATACGTTTAGTAGACGGCGAATATTTTAGTTGGTACGGCTCTCGGTTAAAAGCGGCTTTCCAATATTTTAAAAAGTTACACGCTTAATCTTGCAGCGCAAAAACCTGTTGTAAGAGAGTAGTAGTACGTGAAGAAACTTTCGTTCTAATCTGTTTTTCTTCTACTGAAATCATCTTATAAACTCCTTCCAATGCTTGATTTGTCACATAATCTGTAAGATCTGGATTCACTTTATTTACAAATGGAATGGTGTTATACTTATTGATAATATTAGACCAAATTTGATCCGCTCCAACCTTGGAGAAAGAGTTTTGAATCACTGGATTAAACTTATTGTAGAGAGCCGTGTTGGTGCGTGCCTTCAGATAATTAGTTGCAGAATCGTCTGCTCCAACCAAAATGTTTTTTGCATCATTGAAGGTAATTCCCTTTACTGCATCGACAAAAATAGGTGTAGCTTCTTTTACAGCATCCTCAGCAGCTCTGTTAAGTACTTTAATTCCATCATCTGCCAAGCTTCCCAATCCAATATCGCGGAGGGTTTGATCTACTTTTTGCAATTCTGCCGGAAGTAGAATTTTTACGAGTTCATTTTTATAAAACCCATCTTTCTGGGTAAGTTTAGTTACTTGTTTGTCAATACCAAAATCTAGTGCTTGACGCAAACCGTTCCCCATCATTGCGGCACTAATACCTCCACCAGTATCTCCTTGAGGAAGTGTGTTTACAACATTTTGAAGTTCATCACATGAAGTTGCCATAAAGACAAGGGCAACTAATAAGAGTCTTTTAATTATCATTTTGTACGTTTCTTAAATTAATACGCCAAAGATAATGCATTATTGGCTACAATTACCATCGATAATTTCCTGCTCACTTGGATTAATTTCATTGCCAAATACGATGTAGTCTTCTCCCACACCCTCTGTTTTAAACAGTGTTTCTAACGCGCAAAAGTTAGCGAGTTCGCCGTTGAGATTAATTCGAAGCGAATGTGCTACACTGGTTAGATTGTTAAAACCTTCTAGAGATGTGAGGGTAAAGTTGCCTCTAATTTCCATTCCTCCTGGTATTTCAGTAATGTTTCTAAAACCTTCAACTGAAGACAAAGCTGCGTTGCTATTGATTTTAATATGTTCACCTAATGTGGTAATACTACTCAGCCCTTCCATGTTTTGAAGTTGCGGATTTGAAATGATAAAAATATTTATGCCTACAGAACCAATACTATTTAGACCATCCAAGTTTTGTAAAAGCTCGTTGCCAGTAATAAATAACCTTCCTCCTACAGAAGTTACATTGTCCAAGCCTTGGAGACTGTTGAGCGCATTGTTTCCGCTAAAACTTAGGTTGCCATTGATAGCGCTAATGGAACTTAAGGTTTGGAGATCGACAATGGAGGTATTTGTAACAATAGAGTCGCCTATTTGAAGATATCCATCAATGAGGTCGTAGTTATTTGCGCCAAACTCTTCTACTTCCTGTTGAGTGGTGAGATATGCATCACCCTCAAAAATATTGGGCGTATTGGTATTGATATCGTCGTCTGAAGAACACGAAATAAATAAAAGCGTTAAAAGTAAAGTGCTGATAATTTTTAGAAGAGACATAGGTCGGTTTTAGCACTTGGTCGTAACAGCTCCAGCAACTTAACAATTCATTGTAGTAATTATATAGTGAACTCCCTTCTTTAATTGCGAATTTCGTAAATTTGTCAAACAAAATTCAACCTAAATTGTCAATGCAGCAACAGACTCCTTATATCCCGAAAAATAAAGTAAGAATTGTTACAGCGGCCTCGTTATTCGATGGTCATGATGCGGCTATTAATATTATGCGTCGGATTATTCAAACTACTGGCGTGGAAGTGATTCACTTAGGACACGATAGAAGTGTGGAAGAGGTGGTAAATACCGCCATCCAAGAGGATGCAAATGCCATTGCAATGACTTCCTATCAAGGTGGTCACAACGAATATTTCAAGTACATGTACGATCTGCTCAAGGAAAAAGGAGCAGGACACATCAAGATCTTTGGTGGCGGAGGAGGAGTAATTCTTCCCTCTGAAATCAAGGAATTGATGGATTATGGAATCACCCGTATTTATGCGCCAGATGATGGAAGAGAAATGGGGTTGCAGGGAATGATCAATGATCTTGTTCAACAAGCAGATTATCCAATTGGAGATAAATTGAATGGAGAAGTGAACCAATTGGCCGACAAGGTAGACGGAGCAATTGCTCGGGTGATCTCTTCTGCTGAAAATTTTCCAGAAATTGCCAAAGATGCGTTGACTCAAATTCATAAGAAAAACGAAAATATTAGTACACCAGTACTCGGAATTACTGGAACGGGTGGGTCTGGAAAATCATCATTGGTAGACGAATTGGTGCGCCGATTCTTAATTGATTTCCCCGAAAAAACCATTGGACTCATTTCTGTAGATCCTTCCAAAAGGAAAACAGGTGGAGCACTGCTTGGAGATCGCATCCGTATGAACGCTATTAATTCGCCTAGAGTTTACATGAGAAGCCTTGCAACTAGGCAAAGTAATTTAGCATTGTCAAAATATGTTGCGGAAGCAATTCAGGTATTGAAGGCGGCAGAGTACGACCTTATTATTTTAGAAACTTCAGGAATAGGGCAAAGCGATACCGAAATTTTAGAACACAGTGATATTTCGCTTTACGTAATGACCCCAGAATTTGGCGCTGCGACCCAGCTGGAAAAAATTGACATGCTCGATTTTGCCGATTTAGTCGCGATCAATAAGTTCGATAAAAGAGGATCTCTAGATGCCTTGCGAGATGTGAAAAAACAATACATGCGTAATCACCAACTTTGGGATACGCCTCAGGATCAATTGCCTGTTCATGGAACCATTGCTTCTCAGTTTAACGACCCAGGAATGAATAAGCTTTACAAGGCTATCATGGACGAATTAGTGTCTAAAGCTGGAGCCAACCTAAACAGTACATTTGAAATTACAGACGAGATGAGCGAGAAGATCTTTGTGATCCCTCCAGCTCGCACGCGTTATCTTTCGGAAATTTCAGAAAACAATAGAGCCTACGATAAGACTGCAGACCAACAGGTGGAAGTTGCTCAAAAACTATATGGAATTTTCAAAACCGTAGAATCTATTTCGGGTAGTGTACCTAATTTAGACAAGGCAGGTCTAGATGGTGATTCCATGAATATTTCGGAAGAAAATAAGGATCTAATTAAACTTCTAATAGCCGAATTTGATCGTGTGAAAATGGACCTTGATCCATACAACTGGGAAGTAATTACTGGTTGGGACGAGAAAGTGAAGAAGTATAAAGATCCAGTCTATTCCTTTAAAGTACGGGATAAAGAAATAAAGATAGATACACATACAGAATCACTGTCACATTCACAGATACCGAAAGTGGCATTGCCAAAATACCAAGCATGGGGAGATGTTTTAAAATGGTGCCTACAGGAAAATGTTCCTGGCGAGTTTCCATATACCTCCGGATTATATCCGTTTAAAAGAACTGGAGAAGACCCCGCCCGAATGTTTGCAGGTGAAGGAGGTCCAGAAAGAACCAATCGTCGTTTTCACTACGTAAGTCATGGGTTACCTGCGAAGCGTTTGTCTACTGCTTTCGACAGTGTTACACTCTATGGAAATGATCCCGGTATTCGTCCAGATATCTATGGTAAGATTGGTAATGCAGGTGTTTCGATCTGTTGCTTAGACGATGCTAAGAAATTGTATTCTGGGTTCGATTTAAGTGATCCAATGACTTCTGTTAGTATGACCATCAATGGTCCTGCTCCTATGTTGTTAGGATTTTTTATGAATGCTGCCATCGATCAGAACTGCGAGAAGTACATCAAAGAAAACAAGCTGGAGAAGGATGTAGAAAAGAAAATTACAGAAATTTATAGGGGGCAAACCCGCCCGCAATATCAAGGCGACTTACCAGAGGGGAATGACGGATTAGGATTAATGTTGTTAGGAGTAACCGGAGATCAGGTTCTTCCTAAGGAGGTTTATTACAAAATAAAAGCGGATACCTTGATGCAGGTACGTGGTACAGTACAGGCAGATATTTTAAAGGAAGACCAAGCGCAGAATACCTGTATTTTTTCTACCGAATTCGCATTGCGATTGATGGGAGACGTACAAGAGTATTTTATTGAAAAGCAGGTGCGTAATTTCTACTCAGTCTCTATTAGTGGATATCACATTGCAGAAGCTGGAGCGAATCCAATTACGCAATTAGCATTTACATTATCCAATGGTTTCACTTACGTAGAATACTATTTGTCTCGTGGGATGGACATCAATAAGTTTGGACCTAACCTTTCCTTTTTCTTTAGCAATGGAGTAGATCCCGAGTATTCGGTGATAGGCCGTGTTGCTCGTAAGATTTGGGCGAAGGCGCTCAAACATAAATACGGAGCGAACCCGAGAGCACAAATGTTGAAGTATCATATTCAAACCTCAGGAAGATCGCTGCATGCTCAGGAAATCGATTTTAACGACATCAGAACAACCTTGCAGGCGCTTTATGCAATTTATGATAACTGTAATTCACTTCACACCAACGCCTACGATGAGGCCATTACTACTCCAACCGAAGAAAGTGTGCGAAGAGCAATGGCAATTCAGCTCATCATCAATAAAGAGTTAGGTCTCGCTAAGAATGAAAACCCTATACAAGGTTCATTTATTATAGAAGAACTAACAGATCTTGTAGAGAATGCTGTTTTAGAGGAGTTCGACAGAATAACCGAACGTGGAGGTGTTTTGGGAGCTATGGAAACGATGTATCAGCGCAGTAAGATTCAGGAGGAGAGTCTTTATTATGAGACTTTGAAACATACGGGAGAGTTCCCAATTATTGGTGTAAATACATTTCTTAGTAGTACCGGTTCTCCAACGGTGCTGCCAGCGGAGGTAATCCGTGCTACCGAAGAAGAGAAGCAATATCAAATAGAGGTGGTTAATAGTCTTCATACCGTAAATGATGAAAAGGCCGCGGCGCTGCTTAAAGATTTACAGCACAGGTCCATCAATAATGAGAACATTTTTGAAGCGTTGATGGAAGTTTGTAAATACTGTTCTTTAGGACAGATTACGCATTCATTATTTGAAGTGGGAGGACAGTATCGTAGAAATATGTAATGTACTTCTTAAGTAATATAAATAGTAAACTAAAGAGAATAGTGCTTTTTAATATAGCACCATTCTCTTTTTTGTTTTGTGCGTTTTTATGCTCTTCGGAAATTTTTGCACAGGAAACTTTGTTCGAAAAAGGAACTGTAGTCGATTCTATTTCGGTTGGCGGCTCTTCTGAAACATATGCGCTCTATCTGCCTCAACGGTACAATCCAAATCAATTGTCGGCGGTCGTTTTTATTTTTGATCCTTCGGGAAACGGAAAGAATGGAATACAACCATTTTTAGATGCTTCCGAACGTTTCAACTATGTGTTGATTTGCTCCAATAATAGTAGGAATGGTTTATTCGAAGCCAATTTTGAAATTATTAACCGCCTTTTTTCTGAAGTTTTTAAGACTTTCAATATTGACGAAAAGCAAATTTATACCTCAGGCTTTTCTGGCGGTGCTAGGCTTGCAACGGCTGTAGCTTCTCTTACAGGTCAGATTCAAGGAGTGATCGCTTGTGGGGCGAGTTTCTCACCAAATACAACGCATACACCTGGTCCTGGAGCCTCGTTTTCGTATGTGGGATTAGTAGGTAATGAGGATATGAATTACCAAGAAATGTATGGTTCAAAAGCTTGGTTAGAGACCTTTGGCATTGAGAACGAACTTTTCATTAATAATGATACTCACAAATGGCCTCCTTCAAGTCAGATCCAAAAAGCTTTGGGATGGTTAGAATTGCAAGCCTATAATAGAAACATTCGGGATAAGGATGTTCTATTTATCCAAAACTATTATGAAGATCTTTACAAAGACGCTCGTGCATTCGAAAATAACGAACGGACTAAATTAGCGGTGGAGGAATATGAGCGACTCATTACAAATTTTGCCAAGTATTACAATCTAGATAGTATTCGGGGCAAAATAAAAAAACTAAAAAGTAGCAAGAAATACCGCGCGGAGATTGAAAATGAAAAAGAAATTGAGAAATTGGAGTTGGAGGTTCGAAGTAAGTTCGTGGATCGTTTCATGAAGGAAATTGATTCAAAAAAACCTGCTCATAACTATAAGTGGTGGAACAAGGAGCTTAAAAAATTAGACGAAAAATATATCAGTTCTAAAGATTCGGCTTACCGGAAGATGGGAAAGAGAATTGGGTTTGCAGTTTATGCTATGGCGGTTGAAACGGGAAACAGCAAGCGGAGAGATGGTGAATTCGAGAAAGCTATTTATGCGCATCAATTAGTTACAGTGGTTTTACCAGAGGCGGCTTGGCCTTATTATTTGCTGGCAATTGATTTTGCGATGATCAATAATCGTGAAAAAGTCATCGCTAATTTGAAGCTTTCTATTTCCAAAGGATGGACTAATAAGAAAGCAATTTTGGAAACTGAAGCTTTTGAGAAATACAGAGAAGATGTTCAGTTTTTGGCTCTTTTGGCAGAATTAAAATGAAATTTCTACAGCGAATGTTCTTATAGGATAATTCAATATCTTTAACAGTAAAACCAGTTAGTGTTAGTTATTATTGAATATACGGTTACGGCTATTGTCTGTTTGATTAGTGCAGTTGTTATTCAGCGTATTTTTGTAAAAGAAAAAGAAAAGGCAGATCACCCACAATCTGTAAACGGAATTAAATGGTTTGGCCTCGCCATCTTTGTATGGGGACTCGGGGCACTGGGTAACCTTTTCTTGACCGAAGTTTTCACAATTCCTTCAAAAGTGGTGATTTATTGGGGGCTGCTTATCTCTTTAGCCAATTCGCTATTTATTTTACTATCACTGCCGTCGATAGAACACCGTAAAAAGAGAGGAATGGCAGTACAGTTGGTGGAACGTTTTTCTACAAAACAGTTCATTTTTCTATACGCAGGTGTTTTAGGAATGATTGCCTTTGTGTTTTTGGCCGCCTCTTACAGTAACGACCACCTAAGTTCGAGTTTCACTTGGTTAATCGATATTCCTATCTCAGTTTTTGTGGCAGCTTCCTTGTTTTATGAACTTAACAATGCTTTTTCGGCTCGACAAATGCGATTTATGTACTTACCAACCTTCGCTTTGTTTGTGCTTATAATTATCGCGGTATCTCACCGTATTATTCCTCGGGATCAATTGGTTCAAATTGTGGATCAAGAATTTTGGTCGTTGGTGGGAGGCATTACTGCTATTTCGTTTAAGTTTTTATTTATTTTACTTTTTTCTATTCTGCTGTATAGTTGGAAGTTTCTTTCTGAAAAGGAAGAGCAACAAACCTTGGTGCAGAGTCTTTCTCAGGAAAATGCAAAACTCACTATTGAATTGGAACACTTACAAATTGCAAATGAAAGTCATTTAGACACCTTGCGATCAGTAAAACAGGAGTTGCAAGAGTTTAAAAAAGCACATAAAATAGAACTTTCCGATCGTCAGAAAGAAGTGTTGGGTAATTTGGCCTATTTTGGAAGTGAGAAATCGTATCCCGAGCTAGCTCAAGAAATGCATATAAGTTTAGACGGCTTACAGACCCATATTCATCAAATAAAAAAAATCTTAAACATAAGCGGAGCAGGTGGTAAAGCCGAATTAATTAAATTCGCTTTGGCTAACGATTTTTTGCAGTACACTTCCTTCAAACAGGGAGACTAAGCATATGCTTAACCATTTTGTTTTCCATTTTCAACAGTGCTTAACCTTTTGTGATATTCTTTTTTGGCACAATTTGCTAGAAAATTTATCATATGTATTTTCTAACACCCTCTACTTCATTTGACCAACAATTAAACGAACGATTTAGTGCTGCAACTAGTTGGTTCACCGACGCCGTTTTTGCTGAAATTCCAGTCACCCCATCGGTTGGAATACCTTGGGTATTGATAGTACTTATTTTTGGAGCGGCCTATTTTACATTTTATTTTAAGCTAATCAACTTAAGAGGTTTTAAAAAGGCAATTGATGTAGTAAGAGGAAAGTATGATTACTTAGAAGAGAATAGTACCGTTTTATCGTCTTCTTCAGTTTCCCTGGTCGATGGAGATAATCCAGATACCATTCGGGTAGAAGGAGAGGGAGAGGTGAGTCATTTTCAGGCTTTAACTGCGGCTGTTTCTGCGACGGTTGGATTGGGGAATATTGCGGGAGTAGCCATAGCACTTTCTATTGGAGGTGCTGGTGCTACCTTTTGGATGATTTTGATAGGTTTCCTAGGGATGGCTTCAAAATTTGTGGAATGTACGTTGGGAGTAAAGTATCGGGAAGTAAATGAAGAGGGCACTATTTACGGCGGGCCAATGTACTATTTAAAGAGAGGCTTAGGGGAAACAGGATTACCCAGATTTGGAAAACTATTGGCTGTTTTGTTTGCAATAATGTGTATTGGTGGATCTTTTGGCGGAGGAAATATGTTTCAGGTAAACCAAGCTTTTAAGTTGTTCGAGCATGTGACTGGGGCGGAGGAGAGTTTTATTCATGGATATGGTTGGGTTTTTGGGTTTGTGATGGCGGTTTTGGTTGGTGTTGTTATTATTGGCGGCATTAAGAAAATAGCAAATGTAACCGATAAGGTAGTGCCAGTGATGGTCGTAATTTATGTGTTGGCCATCATTATTATCTTAGGGATTAATTGGAAAGACATCCCCACGGCATTTTTAATGATTTGGGATGGAGCTTTTAGTCCTGAAGGAGTTACAGGTGGTTTTGTCGGGGTGTTGGTGCAGGGTTTTAGAAGAGCGGCCTTTAGCAATGAAGCGGGAATAGGAAGCTCGTCTATTGCTCATAGTGCTGTGAAAACCAAGTACCCTGCAAGCGAGGGTTTAGTCGCACTGTTAGAACCATTTATTGATACGGTAGTAGTTTGTACGATGACCGCTTTGGCACTGATTATTACAGGGCAAATTGTTCCTGGAACTATTCTTAGTGATGAGCAAGGTGTTTTGTTAACTGCAAAGGCTCTAGAGAGCGGAGTCTCTTGGTTTCCATATGTACTCTCGGTGGCGGTGGTCTTATTTGCCTTTTCTTCTATGATCTCTTGGTCTTATTACGGATATCAGGCATGGAGCTATTTATTTGGGCGCGAAAAACGGGAAGAGTACATCTATAAGGTGATTTTTTGTCTATTTACCGTATTGGGTGGAGCCATTACTTTGGGTTCTGTTGTGCTATTTAGTGATGCAATGGTGTTCGCTATGATGGTGCCAAATATGATTGGTCTCTTTCTATTGCGTAAAAAGGTGAAGCAAGAACTCGAACGATATCTTAAACTCATAAGGGCTGCTCAACCATTTTAATACAAATTCGGCGGATTTTAGATACGAGATTTATAAAGTTAACATCCAATTACGCTGTAATTTTCTAAATTTCTTCAATTCTTTGCGCAGTACGGGAAGAAAGTCTCGTCCATTGCTATGTGTTCGTTCCAAACGCTCACAATTAGAGTACAGTAAATTGGTAAGTCGCGTAACGGAGGCGGCATGCCTTTGTTTGTCTTCAGCGAAGGGTTGGCTTTCTGCTTTCAAAATCTCTGGAGCCAATGAAATAGACTGCTGCACTATATCTCCAGTAAAGTAAATATGTGGGTCTTCTTTACCATCATTTTCGAGGTAATTCAAGTCTTCAACAAAATAATGAGAGATACTACGCGATAACGCGAAGATATCTATAGCCTTTTGATATAAAGGAGATTGCGGTAGGCCGCTTGGGATATTGGGTAACATGTGATAATTATAATTTTTCTAGCAATTACATCAAATTTAGCAACAATCGTCGAGAATAACATTTGGATTTTAAAGCAAAAAGATGGTTTTAGTTTAATAATATGCTATTTTGCGTTAAAATTGTTTCAAAAATGAAAATTGACGCGCTTAATAGAAAAATATTGGAGGCCCTTCAAACCAACGCTCGTCTTTCCAGTGCAGAAATTGGTCGTAGAATAGGAATTAGTTCGCCAGCAGTAACCGAACGAATTAAAAAATTGGAGGATGCGGGAGTCATTTATGGATACCGTACTAGTGTCTCTCCGTTTGAGTGTGGTTACCAGCTAAAGGCAATTATTACTTTGAGGGCATTTATGGGAAAATTGAAGCCATTCTTATCCCAAGTGAAAACTTATGATGAGGTGGTGAACTGTTATCGTATTACTGGGAACGAGAATATTGTAATGGAGGTCGTTTTGAAAAATCAGAAACATTTGGAGACCTTTATAGATCAGCTCATCAGTTATGGCGAAACCAAAACCCAGATTGTATTGTCACAGGTAGTAGAGAGCAATGCTATTAAACCACTTTAATCTTGCACGATAAGGTGAGGAACTTGCTTTAGGTTCCAATCAATAACTAATCCGCCAGCCAAGGATTGGGTAATTTCTTTTCCGTAGAGATACTCACACAAATAAAGAGCCGCTTCAAAACTTTTTGCGCCTCCTGCAGAGGTTATATACTTGCCATCGTGCACAAAAAGCACGTCTTTTCTAACATCCAGTGTGGGAAACATGTCCCGCATGGCATCTATGTCGCTGGGGAAGGTGGTAGAAACGATTCCTTCAAGCAAGCCTGCTTTCGCTAAGACAAATGCTCCGTCACAGTGAGAAGTGATAAATTGGGCGCTTTTATTTGTTCGTTTTACAAAGTCTAACATTTCTTCATCTTCCAGATCGGTGTCTAAATGATGTTCGGCACTGGGGATTACTAAAATATCAATTGTTGGGATTTTGTCTTTTAGATAATTAAAATCGGGTAAAATCCTCATGCCTTCAAAGGTGCGGATGGGCTCGTCGGTATTAGCGACGGTGAATACATTCATGGCCTTTATGTTCTCCCTGAAAACGGTATGCTGAAAAATATCGTAAGGAGCTGTTAATTCGGTATTGTATACGCCATCCATTATTAGGAATCCTACATTGTATCTTGTGGAATCCAGCTTCGGGAATGTTTTGTTTGGCAGATTCTCTGCTGCTAATTCTTGGGTGTGTTCGTCATGGATTTGAAGTTCCTTTTCAGGAGAATTTCCACAAGCCACCAGTCCGAATAAAATAATAATTAACCAAACATTTTTCATGATAGAAAATTTCAGAATAAGAGAAACAGACCGCCTCTCTTATTAAAGTTTATTTACTAATTAAATGTACTCATATTTCAGTAAGAAAGACTAATAGATTACATAGTCTTTCGATTTTTTCAACAAACGGTACAGCCAAATACACATAGCGGCCACCACTAATAAAACAAACGCCATTACATACCATGTAAAGTCGTATCCAAATTGATCTACAAGATTCATCCCGCTATTATGCCCCACAATGTGCGCCATAGAAAAGCTCATACTATAAAGACCCATATAGGTTCCTTTCCTGCCTTTGGGGGCCATTGACAATGCTAGGGCATTTGCAAATGGCGAGCCTACCATTTCTCCCAAAGTCATGAGAACCATGCCAATAATCAAAACGCCGCTCCAACTGGTTAGATTCATGACCAGAAAACTGAGTGCAATTAAGATCATTCCCCAAAAAGTAGCCATGGATTTGGAGATGTTGATTCGTTCGAGCCACCCCACAATGGGCATTTCGAAAAGAACAATGAGTACACCATTGAGAAAGAGAAGCAGGCCGATGAGCTCTTCTGATAATAAATGCCTTTGTTCGTAATACAATGGGAGTACCGAGAAATATTGAACAAAGGTGATGGTGCTCAATATCATTATAAGAACGAGCAATAGGTAGAGTGCATTTTTATAAGGCGAGATGCCTTCTTTTACCGCTTCTGTCTGTTTTGTATGCCCCTCATTCATTGCTTTTGGCTTAAGGACCAAGAATAGCAGGAGGGCAGCCAAAACACAGGTAATCCCATCAATCCAGAATAGGGAAGAGTAATTTATTCGAGCAATAATGAGTCCTCCAATTACAGGACCAATAGAAAAGCCAAGATTAATGGCTAATCTAATAAGTGCAATTGCCCGCGTTACGTTTTCTGGTTTACTATAGGCGTCGCAGGCAACGAAAATTGCCGGACGGTAGGCATCTGCTAGAGCACTTAAGATCATCATTCCTATACATATGGTGTAGAAAGTATCCAGAAATTGGAGAGCGATAAATCCCAGTCCACCTAAAAAAAGACTGGCAATAATCACTTTGTAAAACCCAATTTTATCGGTTAATCTTCCACCAATCCATGTGCCAAGTAAGGATCCAATTCCGTAGCTCGTCATAATCCATCCAACTTGCGGTAAAGTAAAGCATTTTGCATTGACCAAGTAGAGGGATAGAAACGGAAGGACCATAGCACCTGCTCTGTTAATAAATGTAACCAGCGATAAGAGCCAGATTTCTCTGGAGAGGCCCCGAAAGTTTTCTATGTAGTTAGTAAAAAATTGTTTCATGTTGGTGGGTTGTGAGGTAGTATAAAAATAAAACGTCCGGTAGAGATACCGGACGTTTTTATATTGAATTACTTGATAGTTCTATCATCAACACATACATATCCGGCCGCAGCAGTACACTACAGTTTTCGATTGGATTAAATAGGTGCGATTGTTCATTTTTTCTTCTTTGTTATTCCAAATGTAATGATTTTTATAATTCAATTATATTTACATAAACTTTTTAAGATGAAATACCTCCCTTTTCTGTTATTGTTTATTGTTTCTGAAATATCTACAGCTCAAACCAATGCTGAAATGATAGAAGATATAAAAGCCTATCGTTTAGAGGAAAATGAAAATTTTGCCAATGCGGAGACTACTATTTTAGAGCCAAAAGATTTTGAAAATTTTGAAGCGTTAGAATTTTATCCAATTAACTTAGATTATAGAATAGAGGCAAAGTTTGTTCGCACTCCTAATGAGAAACCATTTTTAATGCCAACAACGACAGATCGTCTTCCCGAATACGTAAAATACGGAGAAGCTCACTTTGAAATAAACAATACCGCTTTAAAACTAAATTTGTTTCAAAGTGTACCGCCTAGTGATGATCCAGAATATGTAGATTATCTGTTTTTGCCTTTTACCGATCTCAGCAGTGGAGATGGTTCTTATGGTGGAGGTCGCTTTTTAGATGCACGTATTCCAAAAGGTGATGTAATTGTGCTAGATTTCAACAAGGCTTACAATCCTTATTGTGCATATAATAAAAGATATTCTTGCCCTATTCCGCCAAAAGAAAACGATTTATTGGTTCGAGTCGAGGCAGGCGTAAAAGATTTTGGAGAGCACTAGACCAACCTTACCAGCCACATTCCGAGAAAAACAGCAGCAAAAGCAAGAATAAAACTTGCGATGGTATAAATAGCGAAGAGACCGAAGTCACCATTTTTGAGAAAAATATGGTTTTCGTAGGCAAAAGTGGAGAATGTAGTAAACCCTCCGCAAAAACCTGTGGCTAATAGGAGGGTAGTGTTTTGAGACAACATTTCATTTTTTGCTGCCATTCCAAGAATAATTCCAATGATTAAGCTCCCTAAAATATTTGCGGCAAAGGTTCCATAGGGAATTCCATTAGCTGCGCTATTGAGATATTTTCCAAGTATATAACGCAGCGAACTTCCCAATCCGCCACCTAAAAAAACTAGAAGGAGTTGTTTCAAGGAGTTGCTTTATTATATTTCATGATTAGTTAGGAACTATGTTCACAAGTACTGGGATGTAAATATCTGTTTGCCAATCTGCCGGATTAGTCACTTCCCCAGGATCGTTGGTGTACACTTCAAACATCTTATGAGCAGTGTCTACCATTATAACGTTGTCTTGTATGTATTGCTGTGCTTTTGCATAGGCTTTTGGAAGGTTCTCATAATTTCCTTTGAGCGTAGTTTTAATTGCAGATACCGGTGGCATATAACCACAAAGAACATCACCTTCTGTAACAATGATGCGCTCATTTACGGGGATGGCTGCTGAAAATATGGTAGAGTTGTTCGTGGTATCCCATTCGTTGTAAATGGTGAAGGGCATTCCTGAAGATTGAATTTGGTTCTTTTGCATAAAAGCAGCAACTTTCCCCATCATGGGTCCCATCTTGGCGCCCACTTCACTTTGCTTACTTGCGGTAGTAGTATACATATAATATCCTCCTCCGTATTGCTTAACCCCTTCAACGGTGATGGTGTATTTTTTCATGTCTTCGGCAACGCTGGCTGCAATTCCTTCCAGTCCAGATTCGTGCATTTCTTTCATGTCTTTATCGAAATCCATACCGCTTAGGCCGTAATAGACTTTATCCATGAAGGTGTGTTCTCCCTTCATGCCCCAAGTTACTTCGGTTCCTTCCTGCGTTTCTTCAAAATTCCAATACACTTTAGGGTTTCTTTCGCCTCCAGGTGTTTGTAGCGTTAAATCTTGAAGAATCTCTTTGTTTTGGGTAACTTTAGTGGTGGTCATGGATCCGTCCATTTCGCCTGTCCAAGAATAGGAGCCGCCTTCACCGCTGGTGTTTTCAGGATACGTGAATGCCATTGTAGGATCTTCTTTTTTCCAAGGCCCCCAGTTTTCCCAAGTTTTATAGTCGTTTACCTTCTTGAAAATCATATCAACGGGTGCATTTATTACTTTTGATTCGCTGAGATCGTATGAGCTCTCTTTTGTGCCAAAGTATACTGCTCCACCAATAATCACAATGAGGATCAGGAAGAATAAATATTTTAAAAGTTTCATGGTTGTGTTGTTTTTATTAGTGATGCTAAGATAATTAATTTTATGTAGCCGTTCTGTTTATGAGTATTATAGTACATCCGATAATTTGTTACATTTGTAGAAAACCAATTATATACAATAATGAAGAATAATATATTGTTGACAATGGCTCTTGGGAGCATGTTGTTTTTTTCTTGTGGAGAGGATAAAAAAAATACCGATGTCGCGGTAGATTCGTCTAAAGTAGAGCAGGAAACTAAATTCGATTACAAAGTAGGTGAGTTCGCAGACATCAAGGTTTTGCGCTATCAAATTCCAGGGTTTGAAGATTTGACATTGAAAGAGCAAAAACTGGTGTATTATCTTACCCAGGCTGGTCTATCGGGAAGAGATATTATGTGGGATCAAAATTACCGACATAATTTAAAAATTAGAGCCGCCTTGGAGAATATCTACAAGAACTATAGCGGTGATAAAGCTAGCGCCGACTGGAATCATTTCGAAACTTATTTAAAACGAGTTTGGTTCGCAAACGGGATTCACCACCATTATAGCAATGCGAAAATGAAGCCCGATTTCAGTAAAGAGTATTTTAGTACACTTTTAGCTGAAACCAATACCACTCTTGCCGCTGCCGCAGTTGATGTTATGTTTAACGACAAAGACGCCAAAAAAGTTAATTTAAGTAAAGACGCGGATATTGTTTTGGAAAGTGCCATTAATTTTTATGGGCCAGATGTTACTACTGCAGATGTGGAGAAGTATTATGGTGCTATTAAGGTAAATGCAGATGAGCCAATTGAAGTGGGTTTAAACACTCGTTTGGTAAAGGAAAATGGAAAATTAGTTGAGAAGGTCTATAAAAGTGGTGGTTTATTTGGACCAGCAATTGACGAAATCATTGGATGGCTAGAAAAAGCCAAGGGAGTTGCCGAAAGTGAAAACCAAGCAAAAGCCATTGGATTATTAATCGAGTACTATAAAACGGGAAGCTTAGATACTTGGGACGATTATGCAGTTGCATGGGTTAATTCTACCGAAGGAAACATTGACTGGATCAATGGATTTATAGAAGTATACAACGATCCCAAAGGATATAAAGGTTCTTATGAGACTATAGTGCAAATCAAGGATTTTGACATGTCTAAGAAAATGGCTGTGTTATCTAAGGAAGCACAATGGTTTGAAGACAATTCACCTTTGATGCCAGAACACAAAAAGAAAGAAGTAAAAGGAGTTTCTTACAAAACAGTAATTGTTGCTGGAGAAGCGGGAGATGCTTCACCAAGTACACCAATTGGAGTGAATCTGCCAAATAACAACTGGATTCGCCAGGCACATGGGAGTAAGTCGGTTTCTCTTGGGAATATTATTAACGCCTACAACAATGCCGGTGGAAGTGGAAGGTTACAAGAATTCGCACATGATGAAGAAGAGATTAGATTGGAAGAAAAATACGGTCAGTTAGGAGATAAATTACACACCGCTTTACACGAAGTTGTTGGACATGCCTCTGGACAGATCAATCAAGGTGTGGGAACGCCAAAGGAAACGCTAAAACGCTATAAGTCGACGATTGAAGAAGGTCGGGCAGATTTATTCGGACTGTACTACCTAATGGATCCAAAACTTCAAGAGCTTAACTTAGTTGAAAACTGGGAAGAAACTGGAAAAGCTGCTTACGATGGATACATCCGAAATGGTCTAATTGGACAATTAGTACGTTTGGAATTAGGAGACGATGTAGAAGAAGCACATATGGTGAATAGACAATGGGTTAGTGCATGGGCCTTTGAAAAAGGAGCTGCAGATAACGTAATTGAAAAGGTAACTCGTGATGGAAAAACCTATTACGATATCAAGGATTACACAAAACTTCGTGAGATCTTCGGAATGTTATTGAAAGAAACACAGCGAATTACTTCGGAAGGAGATTATGAAGCGGCTAAAGCGTTGGTTGAAGACTACGGTGTAAAAGTAGACCAAACCTTACACGCTGAGGTATTGGAGAGAAACAGTAAGTTTAAATCTCCACCTTATAGCGGATTCGTAAACCCAGTAATTGTTCCAAAAATGAACGACGCCGGTGAGATCGAAAGTTTCAGCGTAGAGCAACCAGAAAGCTTCGAAGCTCAGATGTTAGATTACAGTGCTAAATACAACTTCTTGCCTTTAGAGAACTAGTAATAGCAGTACTTATAAAATCAAAACCTCCCTTGAGATATTTTCTCTTGGGAGGTTTTTTAGTTAGGTGTAAATTGTTCTTTATGATCGTTAATTGCCTGTATCCTCTAATTTGATGGAGTAGAATCTTCTGTAGCAAAGATATTGTATCCAATTCCTAGACCCAACCATGGTTTTCCTTGATATACCCAGCTTTTACTTAATTGACCAGAAACATGATCCCATCCTACGAATGCACCTATTTGAAACTCACTAAACTCTACCATTAGGCCAGTGAAAGGAGTTAGAATACTTCTATTGGAATCAGTTTCAACATCCGCTGTTTCAGGGGTTACTTTGGTGCTGCCAATATTAAATCCTACTAATCCAGTAAGATAGTTGCTTCCGTTTTGGTTGATTCGAATTCTGTATCCTCCAGTAATTCCTATGTTATAGTTCCCTTCAAAATCAAAAAACCTTTCTCTTTCTCCTTCAGCTAATGGTTCAGATTTTTCATTACCAAACCTTACTTTTACAGGAATGGTTATCGCACTAGCAACAAATCCGTCTTTGGCATTTTTGCCGTCGTATAGTTTTGCACTATTAATGAGTTGAAATTTCGAGATGCCATAAAATTTGTTAGCATAGTCTGGTTGGCCAATTAATTTGATAACATAGATGTTTTTGTCGTTTTTTAGAATTTTAAATATCCATCCAACCTCGGCTTGAATAATTTCGTTTTTTCCTATAGTAAACGTTACTGCTTCCATAGTCGTAGGTTCACTTACAGATTTTAACGTTTCGTAGCTAGCAGATGGCTCTAGCTCAATTATTTCAACATTTTGGGTAAATTCTAAATAGTTTCCAATGGTGATATAATTGTCATTTTGTGCAAGTAAGTTAATCGGAACTATTAATAATAGTAGTAATTTTTTCATGAGATTTTATTTAAAATTATATCTCAAAAATACCAGTAGGTAAGCCACAAAAAAATACCCAGTCAAGGGTATTTAAGTGTTTTATTATGAATGGTTTAATCTAAAAATTATACTTCTTCTCCAAGGCATATCGCAGCAGTTCTCCCTTACCAGATAAGCCCAATTTCCGAATCATATTCTTGCGGTGCTTTTCTACGGTAGAAACTGCGGTAAATCGGAGATTGGCAATTTCGCTGGTGGTTTTTCCTTGTCCGATGAGTTTTAGGATTTCACGCTCGCTTTTAGAGAGGATCAATTTACGAGGTGCTGTTTTTGTTTCTTCGGAAAGGAACGATGTGTCAATGGCTTTGTCGTAAAATGAATGTCCGGCCGCAACTTCCCTAATGGCAATGAGCACCTGATCCAAGGGAGAATTTTTCAATAAATATCCAGAAGCACCAGCTTCCGTAATTTGACGCACTGCCTCTTCTTGGTCGAACATGCTAAAAGCAATCACTTTGATATGCGGAAACTCCTTTTTAATAAGCCTTGTGGCCGAAATACCGTCGATTTTGGGCATTTTTATGTCGGTTAGCACCACTTTGGGCTGCTTTAAACGTACAATAGCCAAGAGCGCTTCCCCGTCGTTAGCACTGCCTACAATAGAAATGTCTTCCTCGTATTCGAGCAGTAAGTTAATACCGTCTACTAGGCTTTGGTGGTCTTCTGCAATTGCTACTGTGATCATAAGGGAATGTCTATTACAATGGTGGTTCCTTTTTCTTCGGAAGAATCTACGTCCATACTACCTTCCAAATGCTCCACGCGTCTTTCGATGCTGTCCAGTCCCATACCGTCTTTTGTTTTAGGGGTTTCCAACGGTTTAAATCCGATCCCATTATCCTCCACCATAATATTGAGAGAATCCTCATGCTGAGTGATGGAGATATTGGCTTCACTCGCTTTTGCATGTTTAATGATGTTGGTTACTAATTCTTGGATAATCCTAAAAACAGTAATCTCCAGAGAATTTTCCAATCGTTCCTCCAGTCCAAAATCCTGTATATCGATCTGTAATTGATTAGTCCCCGAAGCGTTCTTCGCCAGTTTTAGAACCGCAGGCAGCAAACCATCCTTTGCCAAAACGCCACTGTTCTTGGCATGCGCCATAGACCGTACTTCTGTGTAAGCGTCATCTAATAATTTTTCCGTCTTATTAAAAAGTTCATCTAGTTCCCCGAGTTTGGATTTGTTCTTAGAAAGATGATCAAACTGCAGTTTTGCGGCCGCTAGCGTAGCTCCTACACTGTCGTGCAAATCACTTGCCAATCGTTGTCGCTCTTTTTCCTGTCCGGCAATCATAGCATCAATGGTAGTAAGCTCTTGTTCTTTTAATATTTTCTCGGTCTTTTGAATTTCCAGTTCGCGTTGTTGTTCCGCAATGCGCTGTTTTTTCTTGGTGTTTTTGAATAGTAAAAAACCAATCAAAAAAACAGCAACGAGGCTTCCGCCAAGGCCAACGGCAATATCTTGCGTTTCTTTTTCTTTTTGCTTTGAAATTAGAAGACGTTTTTCTTTTTCAACACTTTGGTATTTAATTCTGTTCTTCAATATAGATAGGTATTGAGTTTGTTTATCCAAAGAATCTCCAATAATATCTTTCCTTTTTTCAGTTTTAAATGCTTTCTCATAATTCCCTGCCAGTTCATAGTTTTTAGTTAGATTTCTTATAATCTTCCATTGGGTGTGTAATCCATCTTCTTTTAAGTTTAGATTCAATGCCTTTAAATAAAGATGTTTGGCTAGTTGATACTGACGGTACTCTTGATAAATCTCTGCTTGATTATTATAGAGGGCAGCAATGTTATTTTTATTACCCGATTTTAATATAATCGGTTCAATCTTTTTATAATAATACATCGCGCTATCCAAATCTTTAAGGAGCACTTTGTAAACAATGGCCTTGTTGAATGAATTTTTAATTATGAGTGAAGAGTCATTTGCTTTTTCAGCATAAGAAATTGCCTTATCAAAATTTAAATTGGATTCGAAGCTTTTTTCTAAATGTAAATACCGTGCAGCGTTCAAGCTATAACATTCTGAAATTTCATTGTTTCCCATACACGTCTTAGCATAAATACAATATTCTAAAATTAATTCTGAAATTTCTCTTTTAGTTTCCTCCATCCCTTCCTTATAAGGAGATGTTCGATTATCAACCTGAATTATTTTCAAGTTTATATTTTGTTCTTTATAAGCGAAACCTAATGAATCATACAGGAATTTAGCTCGATGGAATGATGAATGCGATTCTCCATGCAGGTTAACAGAAAGAAGAATAGAGCCATATAATTCATGGAATCGAGCTAAATAACTGGCGTTTAGTTTAAGAGTGTCTAATGATTCTAGTTGTAGTAGAGCACTGTCTATTTCTTTGTGTTTTAATAGTTGTTCCGTTTGAGATAAGACATATGCGTATTGTTTAAGATCTTTTTGAGAATAGCAAAAACCAGTAGCTAAAAAAACTACTGGTATTATGAATCTCTGATAATTCCTTTTTAATGACATATTTTAGGTTCCGATTAGAATTGAACCATCCTTGTCATCTGGGTCTCCGGAAGTGTCATTTTCGCAAAGCCTAGTATTACTGGTCTGGCTGTCGGATGTAATTCTTAGACAGAAATCTATTCTATCTTGTTTAGCGAGAGTTAAATTATTAGAAATGATAGTGTCTAATTGATCGATTGAGCTTGTAAAGCTCTTATCACTGGATAAATGTAATTCAATTCTATTTTTAGACTGACAAAAATTTGCCCTATGCATTTTATATAAATGTCTAATCGAATTGGCCTTATTTATGAGTATAAAGTTAATTTTGATTATTGCAGAACCTTGCCATTCGAATTTGCCATAAATTTTGGTGTCCCCATATTCTGCATCTTCATGCAGTAATTGATAGTCGTCACTATCTTCGACGTTTAAATAATGTACTTCATTAAATTTACACATACCTGTCTGGTTTTAAAATTAGTTTGTGAAGAGTATTTACTCTGTTATTATTTAGAATATCCAAAGTGACTATTCTTGGATTATCAAATATTTTATCGAGCCTATTTGCATATGAAAATTGATTTTTTCCTTCCTTACTACTAGAAAAAAGTAGTCCAACGGCGTGTTTTCCATGGAATAAAATAGACCCACTATCCCCTTTTTGCGAAATTCTTTTTAATTGAATTTGATTACGATATATACCCTTATTACTATCAACTTTAACGGTGGTATTATCGCTTCTCACCTCTCCACATTTATATCGAGTCGATAATCCGGAAAAACTAACTATTAAATTAAATTTTGGAGGTATAATCGAAGTGATGTGCTGAACACTTTTTTGAATGACTTTTCTGTGATTTTCTTTAGTAATTTTAAAAATACATGCATCAAGGTTCTTGTCTGATGCCCATATTGTTTTTCCCATTTCCGCGTGTTTCTTCTCGGTTTTTGAATCATAATTTTGTAAGCGAGGGTAATATATAGGAAGATTTAAATCGAACGTGAAGTCATCACCATATTCTGCGCGAGATTTATATAAGACATGCCAATTGGTAATGCCGTATGTGCCACTAAATTTGCTAAGGTGAAAAGTTCCTCCCAACGTTCCTCCTAAATGTGAGTTCTCATTTGAGATACTTCTTTGTTCAAATTTTTCATCTTTCAGGTGTTCAATGAAGGCTATTTTGCCGACACGTTTAATTTTGGACTTTATGAATTTGGTTTGGGCTTTAAATGGAATTGCTTCAGTATGAACAGGCAAATTACTTGGAATCGTTAATATATTGGCTTTGGCCTTGGTGTTCCATTTTTGGATCGTTATGTTGTCATCTGAAACACCAAATTCTAGCTTATATTTTAATATTGGATTATTGGTCCTAATAATTGCAATATATTCTATACCATTTTCTCTTATGTACTTGTCGTCATATTGGGCTAAAGCTATATCTGCGTTATCTCTATTTATGTAGAAATTTAAAAGACGGCTTAATGAGGGTAGTTTTATTCTCATAATAAATTTTTAAAATGAAAAGTTATATATGTAAAGGACAAAAAGATGCAAGGAATAGCCTAATTGTCGGACTAAATTTTTTCGGCTCGGTCATTTTAATTACTTTTTAATACTCCAAAACTCAACAATTAGGATATATCAAACCATACCCAATACCGGGTATAATTAAAAAACACAACAAAGGGGAGAATAGAAAACTGGTTCGGGGAGGGTAGATTCTAGGGGTACTAGACTATTAAATTAATAAGAATTTTGGAGATAGGAGGTGAGAAGCTGAAATTTATTTGAGGCAACGGACTAATTATTGCCCTTTCAAATACACTTTCGCGGCCATCAATAAACCAACAAAGACTAAGAAGCCTACCAAAATCCAGATGCTTCCTTTGGCGTATTTGCGGTCTCTTTTAACGTCTTTTCGATAGCTAATCACGATGAGAATCACAAATGCAACGGCAAAAAGAATAGCAAAAATTAATTGTCCGGTAGAAAACATAAATTTGTAGTTTTACAATGCAAAAATACGATACTAATTCAAAAATACGCCCGTCTTCGAAGGGCAATTCTTATGAAAAATAAAATAGCCGCCGTACACGAATTTCACACCGCCTTTGAACTAAACCGAAATTACAGTCCGATCGCCAATATTGGCGAAGATCGAAACATGCTCCGTTTTAATTTAATGAAGGAAGAGAATGAAGAATACCTTGAGGCCGCTCAAAATAATGACCTAGTAGAAGTCGCAGATGCGCTAGGGGATATGCTCTATATCTTATGCGGAACAATCATCGAACATGGGATGCAAGATAAAATAGAAGAAGTTTTCAATGAAATTCAGCGTAGTAACATGAGTAAATTAGGTGCCAACGGTAAGCCTATCTATCGCGAAGACGGAAAAGTACTAAAGGGGCCTAATTATTTTAAGCCCAATATCCAAGAGATACTCGATAAGTAGCGGGATTAATATTCAATGAGCGCTTAGAAATAGGTTTTTTCTCTCACATTTCAAGCCTAAGCTCTAATCAATAGCGTACCTCCAACCGTACATGTCTTCGGCCAAATTGTATTGAATGTTCATAAGAAGACTTTTAAATTTCTTGGCAAACGAATGCTCCATTACTGGCAAGGTGTAAACAGTATCGTTGTAGCTAAAGGCGCTTACCGGACTAATAACAGCGGCAGTCCCTGCTCCAAAAATCTCTTTCAAGGAACCGTCTTTGGCTGCTTCCACAATTTCCGCAATGGATACTTGACGAACTTCTACGCCCACACCTTCGCGTTCTGCTAGTTTTATTAAGCTTTTTCGGGTAATTCCGTCAAGGATACGGTCGTTATTGGGTGCCGTAACCAGTTGATCGTTAATTCGGAAGAAGATATTCATGGTTCCAGCCTCTTCTAAATATTTGTGCTCATTGGCATCGGTCCAGATAATTTGTTGGAATCCTTTTTCTCTTGCCAAGTTGGTTGGATAGAATTGTGCACCATAATTTCCAGCTGCTTTTGCATAACCAACACCTCCATCTGCTGCTCTACTAAACTTCTCTGCAATCATTACTTTTACATCACCCGTATAATAGGCTTGTGCAGGAGAAAGTATGATCATGAATTTATATTCTGTAGATGGAGAGGCAGATACTCCGTTTTGGGTTGCAATAACAAAAGGACGAATATAAAGAGAGTTTCCAAGACCTGGTTTCACCCATTCCCGATCGAGTTTGAGCAATTCTGTTAATCCGTCGAAGAACAAATCTTCTGGGAATTCAGGAATAGCCATACGGTGTGACGACTTATTAATCCTGTTTAAATTATCTGCAGGTCGAAATAAGAATACCTTTCCATTGTCATCCTTGAAGGCCTTCATTCCTTCAAAAACGGCTTGACCGTAATGAAACACCTTTGCGGATGGATACATGGTGAGTGGTCCGTAAGGCTTAATTGTAGGGTTTTGCCATTTACCGTCTTTGTAATCACACTCGAACATATGATCGCTAAAAACGTTTCCGAAGACGAGATTGTCAAAGTCAACCTGATCAATTCGGGAGTTGGAAGCTTTCTGTACGGTAATTGTTGGTTGACTCATGGGATTGGTTCTTTTTTAGATACGCCAAAATTAGGCAAAATTTCCCCCATAAAAAACGCAAAAATTTCATAAAATTGCAGTATATTCTAAATTCATATCAATTTCAGAAAAAGATGAAAAAAACAATAGCAATATTAGCAATCGGTGCCGTTCTATGGAGCTGCAATGAAACGAAAGATAAGACAAATTCTACAGCAGAGGCTGTTGTAGAAACAGTGGAAGAAACTACTAATTCTAAACTCGCATACCAATCGTTTGGAGAACAGATCGACGACAAGGGCGTTTTGTCCAAAGATGAAATGCTAGAGGCTTATAAAAGCATGAAGGAAGGCGATACAGTTACTACCAAATTTAAGGCGACTGTTAAGAAAGTATGCCAAAATAAAGGCTGCTGGATGCGTTTGGACATGGGAGAGATGGAGTCTTTCGTAAAATTTAAGGACTACGGTTTCTTTATGCCAATGGACATTGCAGGGCAGGAAGTAATTGTAGAAGGAAAGGCTTTTATCGCAACTACCAGTGTAGAAGAGTTGAAGCACTTTGCTGAAGATGGAGGTAAAACAAAGGAAGAGATTGACGCAATCACGGAGCCAGAGGTTTCGTATTCGTTTACTTCATCGGGTGTTCTAATTCCTGCTCCAGAAACAAATTAATATGAAACGCGAGTTCCTTCGAACAGGCGATGGTTCTATTACCATTCATTTACCCGATTGGAACGAGCAGTACCACTCAAAGCATGGAGCGATCAATGAAGCGTTGCATGTTTTTATTGAGACCGGTTTCGAGTATTTCTTCGGAAATTTTCAAAGAAAGGAAGTTTCTATCTTAGAAATAGGATTCGGGACCGGTCTTAATGCTTTTTTAACCGCAGTTCAGGCTGAAAAAACCAAACGCAGTGTTTCCTATACTGGCGTAGAAGCATATCCAGTAGATATTTCCGAAGTAAAGGAACTCAATTATCCAACGCTGGTGAAGGCTCCGCAAGCCTTGTTCGACCAGCTTCACGAGGTGCCTTGGGAAGAAACTACTACAATCAACGAATATTTCAGTTTAACAAAACGAAAACAATTCTTTGCAGATATTGAGGAAGTTAATTGCTACGACCTTATCTACTTCGATGCATTTGGAGCTCGAGTTCAACCCGACCTATGGACTGAAGATATTTTTGAGATCATGTACAAATCTTTAAAAGAAGAAGGTGTGTTGGTAACCTATGCTGCCAAAGGAAGTGTGAGAAGAGCAATGCAGGCTGTGGGCTTTTTGGTGGAGCGTTTACCAGGACCTCCTGGGAAAAGAGAGATGCTAAGAGCGGTTAAGGAGATTTGAGATTGAGTTTTGAGATGGAGGATAATTGGAGAGCGACTTAAACAAAGCCGAGGTCTCCTGGTTCTTAAAAAAAATAATTTCAACTATCAAACTGTTTTCTGAACTACTTCGAAAACCTGATTGTCATCACATTTTAACGTCTTGGAAGGATATTTAAGAAGTAGGGCGTAGTCGTGAGTAGCCATTAAAATAGTGTTGCCATTTTTATTAATTTCCTGCAATACTTGCATTACTTCTACACTGGTTTGAGGATCTAAATTTCCGGTAGGCTCGTCTGCAATGATCAATTCTGGGTCGTTTAACAAAGCCCTGGCAATAGCAACACGCTGCTGTTCTCCACCCGATAATTGATAAGGATATTTAAAGCTCTTGGTTTTCATATCTACCTTGTCCAAAACTTCATCAATTTTTTCGTCCATGGCTACTTTGTCTTTCCACCCAGTTGCGGTAAGAACAAAATAAAGATTGGCTTTTACGGTACGGTCGTTTAATAATTTAAAATCTTGGAAGACCACACCCAGTTTTCTTCTTAAAAATGGGATGTCTTTTTCTTGCAAAGTGGGTAAATCGAAGCCTACAATATGTCCTTCTCCCTTTTGCAAAGGAAGATCTCCATAAAGTGTTTTCATAAAACTACTCTTCCCACTTCCAGTCTTACCAATAAGATACACAAATTCACCCTTATTAATTTTTACTGAAACATCGTTCAGAATAAGGTTTTCGCGTTGAAAAATGGAAGCGTTCTTTAATTCCAGAATACTTTCAGACATGGTGGATAATTTTATGATTAAGAGATTTCAAAAGTAAATTGAAATACGACCAACTCCAACTGAAAACTCTTAACTTCTTTATTTATTTTCTAAAGCCTCTACCTTTTTCTGAAGCACTTCAATGTGTTTCTGCTGCTCCAAGGTATGAAGGGTTAATTCTTCTATCTTTTCCAAGAGCAGAAGGTTCATTTCTTTAAGACTAAGACCTTTCTCTTCTATTTCCTTTGCGGAGGGAACCGCAGGAAGATGCCTATTTTCTTCGACAAACGAAGCTATTTCGCTCAACGATTTGAATGTATATTCGGGTTTTTCTAAAGAATTTCCGTCGTAATAAGTATTGAAAACATAATCTGGGGCTACAGCACCATTTAAATCTACCAACACTTCTTGGGTGTGAATTTTTCCCTTTACGGTGAGTAATTCGTCCGGATTCGACGTTCCAATTCCTATTTTTCCGTTCTTTTCTGAAACAAGACCAGAGTTAATTCCTCCTTGAGATACACAACTCGCTGAAACTAGGGCGATCGCTATTAACAATAATTTCTTCATAATAATTAAAACTACAAATGAATAGTGCTTTAAAATTACAGTAATTTTCCCTACCAACTATTTTAAAGCCATTAAAAACATACGGATTGTATAATTATCCCGTTATAAAGCAAATAGTGGTTCCAATTATTGAATGCCCTAAACAGTTCTATGATGTATAAAAATCTCGTCTTTTTATCCGTTTTCTTTTTTTTCTTCGGAAAAGTATCCGCCCAACAAACAGCAGCCTATACCAATGAACTATTGGATTACAATAAGGCTATTGAATTGTATAATAACGATCAATTCCTCGCAGCACAATCTATGTTTGCCAAAGTGAAAGGTAGCTCTAATGATAATACCATTCAAGGAGATTGTGCCTACTATATCGCTAACTGTGCGGTTCGCTTAAATCAGCAAAACGCCGACGGGTTAATGGAATCTTTTGTAGAGGAATATCCAACAAGTATTAAAAGAAACGACGCTTTTATTAATGTGGCGAGCTATTATTTTGAGAACGGAAAGTATAGTTACGCTCGCAAATGGTACGATAAAGTAGACGAAGGAAGCTTGAGTCGTGGACAGATGGAGGAATATAATTTCAATAATGGATATGCTTATTTTAAGAGCAAGCGTTTTAATGAGGCCAAAAAATACTTAAACAGGGTAAGTGATTCTGAAAAATATGGTTCGCAAGCGAAATATTATTTGGGATTCATCGAATACGAAGGCGATAATTATGAAGAAGCAAATGAACTTTTCGAAGAGGTTAAAGGAGAAGATCGCTATGCCGAAGGATTGAGCTATTACCAAGCCGATATGAATTTCAAACTAGGGAAATTTGAAAAAGCAATTGAACTTGGTAAAGAGCAATATGAAAACAGTAAACCTCAAGAAAAAAGTGAACTTTCTAAGATTATTGGAGAGAGTTATTTCAATATGAAGAAATATGCGGAGGCCATCCCTTATTTAAAGGAGTACAAAGGAAAACGCGGTAAATGGAATAACACAGATTACTATCAATTAGGCTACGCTTATTATAAGCAAGGTCAATATCAAGAAGCCATCAACGAATTCAATAAGATTGTAGATGGTCGAAATGCCGTAGCTCAAAATGCCTATTATCATTTGGCCGAGAGCTACCTAAAGTTGGATCAAAAGCAGCAGGCGCTCAATGCCTTTAAAAATGCTTCTGAAATGGACTTCTCGGCAGAAATTAGAGAAGATGCTTGGCTCAATTACGCAAAGTTAAGTTATGAGATTGGTAATAGTTATGAGAGTGTTCCCAAGGTAATTTTATCCTTTTTAGAAATGTACCCAAATAATGGAAACAACGAAGCGCTTAAAGATTTGTTGATCGATTCGTACATCACTTCAAAAAATTATAAGGACGCCATCGATTTGTTAGAGAACAACAAATCCTTCGAAAATAAAAAAGCATATCAAAAAGTAACCTTCTATAGAGGAGTTGAAGAGTATGCTGAAGGTAATTATGCAGCGGCAGTAGTAATGTTCAATAAATCATTAAAAGAACCTTTTGATCCTGTGTTTACTGCACGGGCCACCTATTGGAAAGCTGAAAGCGATTATCAAGATTCTAATTTTGAATCCTCATTAGTAGGGTACAAACAGTTTTTACAGCTCCCTAAGTCGAATCAAACTCCAGAAAATGAAAACGTGCGTTATAACTTGGCTTACAATTACTTCAAACTTAAAAATTACGAAGAAGCCATTTCTAATTTTAATCAATTTTTGTCCGATGTTTCTTTAGACCCCACCCGTAAAAACGATACCTATCTGCGTTTAGGAGATAGTTATTTTGTGACTAGCAAGTACTGGCCAGCTATGGAGAATTACAATAATGCAATTGAAGGAAATTCACCAGACCGCGATTATGCATCCTTTCAGAAGGCAATTAGTTACGGATTTGTAGATCGAGCCAATACAAAACTCGAGGAGCTGAAAGACTTTAGTAGCAAGTTTCCAAAATCAATTTACAGGGACGACGCCCTTTACGAATTGGGAAATACCTATTTGTCCATGAATAAAACGGCTAGCGCCATTGCTTCCTACGATCAACTAGAACAGGAGCTCCCAGGAAGTAGTTATGTCTCAAAGGCCTTGCTCAAGAAGGCACTTATTTTGGATAATTCAGGCAAAAGCAATGAAGCCTTATCAATTTTTAAGAAAGTAGCAAACAAATATCCTTCTACTCCAGAGGCATTGCAGGCCGTGTCTTCTGCAAAGCTTATTTATATAGATGAAGGAAGAGTAGGCGAATACGCAGATTGGGTGGCCACGCTCGATTTTGTAGAAGTGGAGAATTCTGAATTGGACGATGCCAGCTATCAAGCTGCGGAACAACCTTATTTGGAAAATAAAACGGCACAAGCGATCACAAGATTTGAATCCTACCTCAACGATTTTCCTAACGGAATTCACGCGCTAAAAGCACACTTTTATTTGGCGCAACTTTACTTTGGTGAAGAGAGTTCAGAAAGGGCCATTCCGCATTACAAATTTGTAGTAGACAAGGATAGAAGTGAATTCACAGAACAAGCCTTGGCGAGAATATCTGAATTATACCTTGCTCAAAAGGAATATCAAAATGCACTTACCTATTTAAAGCGTCTCGAAAGTGAAGCCGATTTTCCCCAAAACGTCATTTTTGCTCAGACCAATAGTATGAAGGCGAGCTACGAATTAAAACAGTATGCAGATGCTGTTATTTATGCCGAAAAGGTGCTACAAAATTCCAAAATAGACAATACGATTAAAAGTGATGCTCAAATTATCATTGCACGCTCTGCCATAGAAACTGATGATGAAACAAAAGCAAAAGTTGCCTATGCGGAAGTATCAAAAATTGCAACTGGGAAACTGGCAGCCGAAGCACTTTACTACGAGGCTTACTTTAAGAATAAGGAGGCAGACTTTGCAGGTTCTAATGCTTCAGTTCAAAAACTGGCGAAGGATTATAGCGGATATAAATATTATGGCGCCAAAGGACTTGTGCTCATGGCCAAGAACTTTTACGCCTTGGAAGATGCCTATCAGGCTACCTACATACTTGAAAGTGTGATCTCTAATTTTGTAGACTATCCAGATGTGGTTGAAGAAGCAAAAGCGGAACTCGCTAAAATAAAAGCAGCCGAATCTAAAACAAACTCTTCTGTGGAAACAGATGGGAACTAACAACATCAATTTCGAAATAAAACCTACGTGTATGTCTCATAACATGAAGTCGATTATATCAAAACTAGGCATGACTAATTTTATGCTTGCCGGGAGAGTACTTAAGCTCTTGCCGTTACTGTTTTTCATAACTACCTTTAGTTACGCCCAAGAAGATGACGATCTGGGCACCGAGGTTGTAAATATTGTCAAACCCTATACGCCTACAATTAGCGATGCTTTCAAAGTAAAGGAAACACCTGTGTTGAATGATTCCGTAAGTACCACAAAGAAAAAAGTAGATTACAGCATTTTTTCCGTTCCAGTGGCTTCTACGTTTACCCCAGCCAAAGGAAAAGCAGCTACTGTTGAGAAAGCAAAACCAATTAAATTATACGATAGTTACGCTACGCTTGGCTTTGGAAATTACACCACTATTTTGGGGGAGCTTTACAGCAACTTTGAGATAAGTAGAACCGATAATGCGGGTATATTTTTCAAGCATAATTCGTCTCAAGGAGATATCAAAGATGTCTTATTGGATAACAAATTTTACGACACCCAATTAGAGGGTAATTACTATAGTAGAAACAGGGATATGTCGTTTGGACTGAATGCAGGTATCGAACATCAAGTTTTTAATTGGTACGGATTAAACGACCTAGCTCGAACGTTTACATCGGAAGAATTGGAAGCAATAGACCCTAAGCAAACCTATTTTAGTGTAAATATTGGTGGAAATATAGAATTGGACGAATCATTTTTTACAGGAGCTCAAGCGGATTTGAGATTTTTAACGGATGGTTTTTCTTCCTCTGAAATTAACTTTACGGCAAGTCCCGAGTTTCTTTTTGAAATATCCGAAATGAACTTTAAACTGAAAGGTGAACTTGATTATCTCACTGGGAAATTTGACAGAAATTATTTCAATACAGAAGGAATTGACTATGGGTTCCTAAATGCCGGTCTCACACCATCACTTGTATACGTTAACGACGACCTTACATTGTCGCTAGGGGCGTCTATTGTAATGGGGGTAAACACACAAGAAAGCGAATTGGATTTGTTTATTTATCCGGATATTCTAGCATCTTACCGTTTGGTAGACGAACTTCTAATTGCTTATGGAGGTGCCGAAGGAGGACTAAATCAAAACACCTATTATAATTTCAAAAACGAAAACCCATTCGTTTCGCCAACTCTTTCTATAACCCCTACGAGCGAGTTGTATAGAGCCTTTGCTGGTTTGAAAGGAAAATTGTCCAACTCGGTAGGCTATAATATGCGCGCATCGTTTGGGAACGAAAACGATCGAGCTCTATACCAAATCAATACCTATAAAGGAAGGGTGCCAGATTTAGAAGGCTATGAATACGGTAACTCTTTTGGGGTTATTTACGACGATGTGACTACCTTCAACGCTTTTGGAGAACTAAAAGTGGAGATTTCGAACACTTTTAGTTTAGGGGCTACTGTAAATTTCTTTAGCTATGGCTTAGAAGACCAACAAGAAGCTTGGAACCTCCCTGAACTAACTGCTTCTGTATTTTCCAATTTTAAAATTACCGAGAAGATCTATGGTGGAGCGTCCTTGTTTTACGTAGGCGAACGAAAAGATTTCTTTACAGTGGCACAAAACGGAATCCCTTCTACCACTTTTGATGAGGTAGTTACTTTAGATGGTTATGTAGATGCCAATCTGCATTTGGGTTACAGGGTTAACGAACGTCTTTCTATATTTCTGAAAGGAAGTAATTTGTTGAGTGATAATTACGAAAAATGGTTGAATACGCCCGTTCAAGGAATTCAAGGATTGGCTGGGGCAACCTATAAATTCGATTGGTAGAGAGTGCTAGCTTTAGACACCGTTTTCTGTAAATGATCTATGAATTGGACAGCATAAATCCTGAATTTAAAATCCTCAAAAAAAAACATCCCTCTTTAACGCAACGATTTAATTTAGAATGTATCCTAATGATATAACATGGTAGTGCGTGTTTTATTTTTAGTTTAGCTATGAATTGAAAAGTATACTTAAAGTTTAATATTGGAAAAAGCATTCTTCGTAAGTGGAATGCTTTTTTTATTTTTACTGAAAACCAACTTATCATGAAGTATTCTATTTCAATTTTCCTCCTAGTTATTCTGTTTTCTTGTTCTTCGGAAAAGGCGCCAGTCGACCTTCTGGTGTATAATGCACAGATTTATACTGTTAATGAAAGCTTCGATACAGCCGAAAGTTTTGTTGTACGCAACGGAAAGATCGTAGAAGTAGGTACTTCCGAAGTACTTAAAAAGAAATACGAGCCAACAACCTCCTTTGACGCAGAAGGCAATACCATTGTGCCGGGATTGATAGATGGGCACGCTCACTTATATAATTTAGGAGTTACCATGCAACAGGTAGACTTGGTGGGTACTACCAGTGAGGCAGAGGTGGTGGATCGAGTGGCCAACTTTCAGAAAGAAAAAAACAGCACCTTTATATTAGGGAGGGGTTGGGATCAAAACGATTGGAATAAAAAAGACTTTCCCAATAAAGCGTCTTTAGATTCACTATTTCCAGATGTTCCAGTAGCATTAACACGAATAGATGGTCATGCATACTGGGCAAATAGTAAGGCGCTCGAAATGGCAGGTATAACTGCAGATACGAAGGTGCCAGGTGGAGAAGTGGTTCTAGAAAATGGAGCACCTAGCGGAATTGTAATTGATAGTCCGATGAAACTTATTAGGGCAACTATTCCGAAGGCGACAAAAGCCTACAACTCAAGTGCCTTGAAAGATGCCGAAAAAAAATGCTTTGAATTAGGCTTAACAACCATTAACGATGCTGGCCTTAGCGCAGAGGTGATAGAACTCATTAAGGAAATGCAAAGTACTGGGGAGCTAAAGATAAAGGTATACGCCATGGTAAGTAATACTCCGTCCAATTTGGATTATTTTTTATCAAAAGGAATCATTAAAACCGATCGATTAAATGTTCGTTCGGTAAAAGTATATGCAGATGGAGCCTTAGGCTCGAGGGGTGCCGCGCTTAGGTCTGAATACAGCGATAAAGAAAATCATTTCGGAGCGATGATTACTCCACCTGCTGAGCTGGATGCCGTTGCCTCGCGTATTGCGGAAGCAGGCTATCAGATGAATACACATGCCATTGGGGATTCTGCCAATGTAGCGGTGTTACGTGCTTATAAAAACGCTCTAAAAGATAAAAACGATGCGCGATGGAAAGTAGAACATGCTCAAGTAGTGAGTCTTTCCAACTTCGATGATTTTTCGATGAATATTATCCCTTCTGTTCAACCAACCCATGCAACTAGCGATATGTATTGGGCCGAGGATAGAGTTGGAGAAGAACGAATAAAAGGTGCATATGCCTATAAAACCCTATTAGATAAAGCTGGGATTATAGCATTAGGAACCGATTTTCCAGTTGAAAAGGTAAATCCGATGCACACATTTTACGCTGCCGTTGCTCGAAAGGATTTAAAGAACTATCCTGAAAACGGTTATAGAAAAGAAGAAGGGCTGAGCCGAGAAGAGACCTTACGTGGAATGACTATCTGGGCGGCCTATTCTAATTTTGAGGAAGACGAAAAAGGCTCTATCGAGGCGAATAAATTTGCCGATTTTACTGTGCTAGAAAAAGATATCATGACCTGTCCAGAGAACGACATTCCTAAGACAAAGGTAATAGCCACCTTCGTTAATGGAGAGCAAGTCTTTTAATAATTATTCTTTTGATGATGAACCGATTACTAATATTGAGTTAAGGAGTATGGAATTACCTATTCTAAATGGTAATTTTATAACAAATAAAGGTAGTTTAGATGAAGGTATTAATTGCAGGTGCTACAGGGTTAATAGGGCAAGAAATTGTGCGTCAATGTCATGAAAAGAAAATTGAAGTACATTTTTTAACAACGCGAAGGGGGAAAATTGTTCAAGAATCAAATTACAAAGGTTTTTACTGGAATCCAGATAACGAAGAAATCGACACTGACGCGTTCAAGGATGTAGATGCCATTATTAATTTGGCCGGAGCGTCAGTCTCTAAAAGATGGACTACTAAATATAAGAAGTTGATTGTTGATAGTAGGGTAGATAGTGCAATGGTGATCAAAAATGCGCTAGAAAAAATGGATCATCAAGTAGAGCATTATCTTTCGGCAAGCGGTATTAGTATTTTCCCAAGTTCCAAGGATCATTTATACACAGAGGATGAAACCGTAGTTGGGAATTCTTTTTTAGCAAAGGTCACAGAGAAATGGGAAGCGGTAGCCGACAGGTTTTCTGAGCTAGGTATAAAGGTGACTAAAATTCGTACCGGTATTGTATTGGACAGAGAAGAGGGGGCCTTGCCTCAGATTGTTAAACCCATTAAAATGGGTATTGGAGCTCCATTGGCATCGGGAGAACAATGGCAATCATGGATTCATATTAAGGATATTGCAGGAATCTACTTGTTTTTGTTAGAACACAAAATAGCTGGTGTTTTTAATGGAGTGGCACCAAGTCCAGCATCAAATAAAAAAATGACGAAACTAATTGCACAGGAATTGGATAAGCCTTTGTGGATTCCAAAAGTACCGGCCTTTGCCTTGAAATTACTTTTGGGAGAAATGAGTGATTTAGTTTTAGAGAGTCAGTTAGTATGCGCGAAAAAGATTGAGGATGCAGGTTATAGATTCCACTACGTTAATTTAGAGAAGGCTTTAGAAGACTTGCTTCCATAAAAAAAGACGGTCATTGACCGCCTTTTATACAATTGGAATTGAGCTTTACGCTTTAGTTGCATGAAGTTCAATTGTTAATTCGATCTCATCGTTGATAAACTTGTCTTTTAAATCGTCGAATACACTTTTAGACATAAAGTTTACACCCCATTTTGTTCTATCGATAGTAAAGGTCTTACTTTTTAAGAACATTCCATCACCTGGGAAAGAAACTACAGCTGGGAACGATATGTTTTGAGTTACTTCTTTAATGGTTAGATTTCCACTAACAGTTACGTTTCCTCCGGTTCCTTCCACGCCTGTAAGCTCAAATTGAGCTGTAGGATATTTGGTTACATTAAAGAAATGGTCTTGTTTTTCTTCAACGGTTCCTTTTAAATGGCCTTCTAAACTTTCCTTGGACTCTCCTTCAAGATCGGTGTTGGTTAAGGTATTCATGTCAACAACAAAATTACCAGCCTGAATGTCACGCTCTATGGTAGAAATACTTCCAGATTGCAAGTGTAGCGTACCTGTATGTGATTCGGCAGGCTTAAATCCTTTCCAATTAATTACTGAAGTTTCTTTATTAATATTGAAGGTAGTTGCGGCTGCTGTTGTTTCGGCCACTTCTTTCGCTTCTTCACTATTGGCGGTTTTTTCTTTACATGATGTGGCGCCGAGGGTAACAATGGCGATCAATGCTAAATTGAGAATGTGTTTTTTCATAATATAATTGTTGGGTTTAGTGTTGCTGCAAAAGTATTCTCTTTCTTTAATTCTAATCTTAAATTTATACTAAAATAAGTAGGTGACATTTTGACATTTTAAAAGAAATGGCAGTACTTTTGCTCCCTTCAAAGAAATAAAAAAACAGACTCATCTATGAGCAAAAAAGATAAAGAACAAGAGGTTATGAGTGAAGAAGAGGTGATCACTCAAGAAGAAAAGGCTTCTAAGAAGAAGTCTAAAAAGGAAAAGAAGGATCCTTTAAAGGAGCTTCAGAACGAATTAGACACGGAGAAAGATCGTTATTTACGTCTTTTTGCCGAGTTCGAAAATTACAAAAGACGCACTGGTAAAGAACGAATAGAGCTTTTCAAGACAGCAAGTCAGGATGTGATGGTTTCGTTGCTTCCAGTTATAGATGATTTTGAACGTGCTTTAAAGGAAATTGAGAAGACGGATGATGAAAATCTAAAAGGGATTGAGTTAATTAGTAATAAGTTGAAAGAAACACTGAAGCAAAAAGGACTCGAGGCAATTGAGACCAATGCTGGAGACGTTTTTAATGCAGATATTCATGAGGCTATTACTCAAATACCGTCTCCTACAGATGATATGAAAGGAAAGATCATTGATGTAATTGAAAAGGGGTATGCCCTTGGTGAAAAAATAATCCGCTACCCAAAAGTAGTGATAGGACAATAATATGAAGGAAGATTTTTACGATATTCTCGGAATTTCAAAAGGTGCGTCGGCGGCAGAAATTAAGAAAGCTTATCGAAAGAAGGCTATAGAGTATCACCCAGATAAAAACCCGGGAGATACCGCAGCTGAGGAAAAATTCAAAAAAGCCGCAGAAGCTTACGAAGTTTTAAGCGACCCTGATAAAAAAGCACGTTATGATCAATACGGTCATCAGGCATTTGAAGGCGGTGGCTTTGGTGGCGGCGGCGGAATGAATATGGACGACATCTTTAGTCAGTTTGGAGACATCTTTGGCGGTGCTTTTGGCGGCGGCGGAGGTGGCTTTGGAGGTTTTGGAGGCTTTGGCGGCGGCGGGCAACGCAGAGTTAAAGGGAGTAACCTTCGAATACGCGTTAAACTGACTTTAGAGGAGATTGCAAATGGTGTTGAGAAGAAGATAAAAGTAAAACGAAAGAAGGTTGCGCCGGGTACAACTTATAAAACATGTTCTACCTGTAACGGGCACGGTCAAGTAACGAAAATTCAAAATACCATTTTAGGTAGAATGCAAACCGCAGCAACTTGCGGTACCTGTAAAGGAGCAGGACAAATGATCGATAAGGCACCTTCTGGGGCTGATGCGTTTGGAATGATCGCAGATGAAGAAACTGTTTCTATCAAGATTCCTGCTGGAGTAGTTGATGGGATGCAGTTGAAAGTTTCAGGGAGAGGAAACGATGCCCCTGGAAATGGAATTGCTGGAGATTTATTAGTTGCTATTGAGGAGTTACCGCACGATCAACTTTCTCGAGAAGGTGATAATTTACATCATGATTTATATGTGAGCTTTTCTGAAGCCGCATTAGGTACTTCAAAGGAAATTGAGACCGTTTCTGGAAAGGTGCGAATCAAAATTGAACCTGGCGCGCAAAGTGGGAAAATTCTTCGTTTAAGAAACAAGGGTATTCCAAGTATTAATGGATACGGAACGGGTGATTTATTAGTACATATCAATGTTTGGACACCAAGGTCCTTAACAAAAGAGCAAAAGGACTTTTTTGAAAAAATGAAGAACGACGATCATTTTACACCAAGGCCAGAAAAAGAGGATAAATCCTTCTTTGAAAAGGTGAAAGATATGTTTTCCTAAAAAGCCAAGATTTTAATTTAATTTTAACTATATTTGAAAATCGCTTATTATTTTAAGCGATAATTTTTCTTTTTCATAGCAATTTTTTTCCCACCCTTTGAGTAATCTGAGGGTGGGTTTTGCGTTTGTAGGGATCCTCGTTAAATTGGAACTAAAGTCAATTGGGCTAATGCTTCAGTTGCGTAAGACTTTATCGGTAGGTGGTGATTATACATCGGCAGTCTTGTAATGTAAGATTTGAGCTGTAACATTTCAGAAGAAAAGAATACCTACAATTATTTACGTATAAACCTTCGTTGACATAGAAGGTTTAAATATCTTTACTCTTTATAAAATTTCTATGGACAAACTGCTTGTTGCAAACAACGTATCTAAATCTTTTGGTGAGTTTACGGCGCTAAATGACGTCTCGATAGAGGTGCCGAAAGGTAGCATTTTCGGCCTTTTAGGGCCAAATGGCGCAGGAAAGACCACGCTTATCCGAATCATTAATCAAATTACCATGCCAGATACAGGGCATGTGCTGTTAGATGGAGAACCTTTGAAGCCACATCACATTGAGAATATTGGATATCTTCCAGAGGAACGTGGTTTATATAAATCAATGAAGGTTGGTGAACAGGCATTGTATTTGGCTCAATTAAAAGGACTTTCGAAAGCGGAGGCTAAAAAGCGGTTGAAGTATTGGTTTGAACGTTTGGAGATTGGAGATTGGTGGAATAAAAAAATTCAGGAATTGTCTAAGGGAATGGCGCAGAAAATACAATTTATCGTAACCGTCCTTCACGAACCAAAACTGCTCATTTTTGACGAACCATTTAGTGGCTTCGATCCTATTAATGCCAATTTAATTAAAGATGAAATTTTAAAGCTTCGCGACGATGGAGCGACCGTCATTTTTTCCACGCACAGGATGGAATCTGTAGAGGAAATGTGTGATCATATTGCGCTTATCAATAAATCGAATAAAATTTTGGACGGAAAGTTAATTGATATTAAACGTCAATATAAGTCCAATACGTTCGAGGTAGGGCTCGTAACTTCTAACAAATCTGAAGTTGCCGCAATTATTGAGGATAAATTTGAAGTCTTTCCTACAGACTTTAAAACCATCAATGATGAATTGCAGTACAAGATTAAAATTCCTGTAAATGCAATGGCCAATGACCTAGTTACTTTTTTAACAACCCAAGGACAGGTGACTCATTTTGCAGAGGTAGTTCCTTCAGCGAGTGATATCTTTATCGAAACGGTTAGGAATAATTAATATTTCAGAAAAAAAATGAATCATTTATCTCTTATTATAAAGCGAGAATATCTTACGAAGGTGCGTAATAAATCATTTATTATCATGACGTTTTTGAGTCCGTTAATAATGGTTGGAATTTTTAGCCTGGTTGCTTATTTATCGCAGCTTAACAATGATAAAGTGAGGACCATTTCCGTTTTAGACGAAAGTGGACTATTTGTACATCAGTTTGAAGATGATAATAATCTAAAATTTAATACGCTAACAGATATCTCTCTGGAGGAAGCGAAGAAGGCGACCGAGCTCAATGGAGAGTACGGTTTACTTTTTATACCGAAGAAGACCAGTATCGATGAGCTTGCCAAATCTATTACTTTTTATTCAGAGGACTCTCCTTCCTTGGTTGTGATGGGAGATATTGAGCGAACTATTCGTTCTAAGTCTAATACATTGAAATTGGAAGAAGCAGGGTTTAATGCTCAGCAAATTTCAGATTTAAGGGTAGATATTGAAACTAAATTAGAGACGTTCGCGGGAGAAAAAACCTCTAAGCTGGGGTCTGGATTAAAACTGATTTTTGGAGGTATTGCAGGTTATTTATTGTTTATGTTCATTATTATATATGGTAATATGATAATGCGCTCGGTAATTGAAGAGAAGACGAGTAGGATTATAGAAGTGATCGTTTCGTCTGTAAAACCGATGAAATTGCTTTTAGGAAAAATTTTGGGTACTTCTTTGGCTGGGGTTACGCAGTTTACGGCTTGGGTGCTGTTGTTAAGTATATTCAGCTTTGCTATAACCGCTATTTTTGGGATTGATCCATCTGCCATGCAAGCAGAACAAATGCAGACTGCAGTAGAAGCTTCAGGTAATGAAATGGAGGGTTTAATGATGGAAGCCATCTTGGAATTTCAGAACTTACCTATTCTTAATTTGGTTATTATGTTCTTACTCTTTTTTATTGGTGGCTACTTATTATATGCTTCTCTCTATGCCGCAATTGGGGCTGCCGTAGATAGTGAAACAGATACGCAGCAGTTTATGCTTCCTATTTTATTGCCATTGATTTTGGCAGTGTATGTAGGCTTTTTTACAGTCATAGAAGACCCGCACGGAACCGTTTCTCAGGTGTTTTCTTTTATCCCATTTACCTCTCCTGTTGTCATGTTAATGCGGATTCCGTTTGGAGTACCCATTTGGCAGCAAATAGTTTCAGTACTCATATTATTTGCTACCTTTATAGGTACGGTGTGGTTTGCTGCAAAAATATATAGAGTAGGAATTTTGATGTACGGTAAGAAACCTAGCTATAAGGAAATTATTAAATGGCTTAAATATTAATGGTGCAAGAAGAAGTTACTGATAAAATAAAAGATGTTGTAGAGGAAAACATCTGGGGAACCATCAAATCTTTTTTGGATTTGGGTTTTCAAATGGGAGAGGGTGACCATAAGGTTCGCATCACTGTGGGCTTGTTGCTCTTGGTGGCGTTATCCTTTTTTCTTACCAGTTTTATATTGAAATGGGCGAGAAAATTGTTTACCAGAAAAATGGACGAGGCGGATACGCAAAAGTTTATTAGTTTCTTCAAATTCATAAAATACCTTGCCTACATAATAGTGGTTTTTGCTACGCTCAGTTTTGCAGGGGTTAATGTTACCCCGTTTTTAGCTGCCTCTGCAGCATTGCTTGTAGGTGTTGGTTTGGCACTTCAAGAAATGTTTCAGGATATTATTGGGGGTATCCTGATTATGATAGACAAGTCGCTTCAAGTAGGTGATATTATAGAACTAAATGGACGAGTAGGAAGAGTCTTTGATATTCGACTGCGAACCACAAGGGCTATTACTAGGGACGATAAAATAATTATCATTCCCAATCATAAGTTTATTACTGATACGTTATTAAATTATACGCAAAACCATAAAACCACTAGAGAATTTGTGAATGTTGGTGTTGCGTACGGTAGCGATACGCAAAAAGTTAAAAGTCTTTTGCTAAACAGTGTTAGTGAAGATAGTAGAATTTTAAAAAGACCTAAACCCTTTGTTGCTTTTGAAGATTTTGGTGATTCGGCTCTTGTTTTTAGAGTTTATTTCTATATTTCCGATAGTTTCATCGATCCTGCCATTAAAAGTGACATTCGCTTTAGAATAGATGCTTTGTTTAGAGAAAATAATATAAGCATACCATTTCCGCAACGAGATGTGCATGTTATTACTAAAAGCGAGTTCGCCCAACCGGCACCAAAAGATGATGCCCCTCTTATATGAAAGATATACCTATTGGATCCGGTCTTCTGACTAGTATCTTATTTACCCTTTTTATGTATACAGGAACCAGTCAAACAACAGATTTGGCGAGGTTAGAGTATACTTATATACCTCAAAGTAGTTCTGAAAATTCGGTGTCTCGATTTAGGGCATTTGTAAATTACCCTATAACGTTAGGTTGGGAAGGGAGTTATCTTATTGTAGGTCTGGAATATCGATATTTGGATCTGGACTTTGAAGATCCTGTACCTTTTGAAGTGTCTGAATTAGGTAGATTTCAGTTATACAGGGGTAATGTCGCTTACACCTTTAAAATGAAAAACGACTGGCGTTTTGCCGCGAAGGCGGGTGCGGAGATCAATTCTAATTTTGAAAAAAACACCATCTTAAGTGATGATATTAATTTTACAGGCGCGGCTTTTTTTATTCGAGACCGCTCTGGAGATGAAGTAGAAACTCCTAGTCGGCTTATTTTGGGTTTAAATTACAGTACTGCTGCAGGAAGACCATTTCCTTTGCCAGTGATAAATTACTATCGCCAGTTTCATCCTCAGTGGTCTTACTCGGTTGGAACACCCAAGACTAATTTGAAGTATAAGCTAAGCGATAAACATATGTTTCAAGGTTTTCTTACGTTAGACGGATTCTTTTCGAATATTCAAAATAACTTGGATGTTCCCTTAAACGATGGTAGATCCGCGCTAGCAAGGAACATCTCAATGACCCTAGTTTTGGGAGGTTTTGGGTACGAATATTACTTCTCAAAACATTTTTTGTATTATGTTTATGGAGGTCATACTATTTTTAATGAAATTAGACTTCGGGACGCAGATCTAAACAACCTGTACCGAATTAACGAGAACAACACATTTTACCTGAGGACGGGTATTAAATTTAAAATATAATTATGTCGAATATATTGATCATCGAAGATGAAGCTGCAATTCGCAGAGTACTGGTTAAAATTTTGTCTGAAGAAAGTGACACCTACATCGTTTCGGAAGCGGAGGACGGATTAGCGGGAATTGAACTTATACGGAAAGAAGACTTCGATCTAGTCCTTTGTGATATAAAAATGCCGAAAATGGATGGGGTTGAAGTGCTGGAAGCAGTAAAGAAAATTAAACCAGAAACTCCCATTGTTATGATTTCTGGACATGGAGATCTGGACACTGCTGTTAATACCATGAGACTAGGAGCGTTCGATTATATTTCTAAGCCACCAGATTTGAATCGCTTGTTGAATACCGTCCGAATAGCACTAGATCGAAAGGAGCTCGTAGTTGAAAATACACGTCTTAAAAAGAAAGTGGGTAAAAAGTATGAGATGATTGGAGAATCTCCTGCCATTTCTCATATCAAAGAGATGATTGAAAAAGTGGCTCCAACTGAAGCAAGAGTACTTGTTACAGGTCCTAACGGAACAGGTAAAGAGTTGGTCGCACATTGGTTGCATCAAAAGAGTGAGCGATCTAAAGGTCCGATGATTGAAGTAAATTGCGCCGCTATTCCTAGCGAATTGATAGAAAGTGAGTTGTTTGGCCACGTAAAAGGTGCCTTTACGTCTGCAAATAAAGACAGAGCGGGTAAATTTGAAGCAGCCAATGGTGGTACAATTTTTCTGGACGAGGTGGGTGATATGAGCCTATCTGCTCAGGCAAAAGTTTTAAGGGCTTTACAGGAAAATAGAGTGCAGAGGGTTGGAAGTGATAAAGATATTAAGGTAGATGTACGTATCGTAGCTGCTACTAATAAAGATCTGAAAAAAGAGATTGAGGAAGGTAATTTTAGAGAAGACCTTTATCATAGATTGGCTGTTATCCTAATAAAAGTACCTGCATTAAACGATCGCCGGGAGGATATACCTCTATTGATCGACTATTTCACGAAAAAAATAGCAAGTGAACATGGAACGGCACAAAAAGATTTTTCGGACAAGGCGATAAAACTTTTACAGGAATACGATTGGACAGGAAACATTCGAGAGCTTCGAAATGTTATTGAAAGGTTGATTATTCTAGGAAATAAGGAGGTGAGTGAAGCCGATGTAAAATTGTTTGCCACAAAATAAGAATGGAACTCCAATTTGGATTGAATACCTTCTTTATTAAGGGTAGCCAATTACACATTCCAAAACCGTAAGTATATATCTGAATAGTTTTTATCAAACTGCTATACTCACGTTATTTTTTCACGTGCTAAAATTACCATAGATCGATCCATTTATTTTTGATTCAAATTTCTGAAATTTAATTCGGATTGCTCCATTCGTTGTTTCAAGTAAATCGAATAATCTTTTCTATCTTTAAGCTTCTTAAACAATCCTATATGAAGAAGATCCATAGTTCAGATTTTAAAATTTCAGAAATAATAAATATAGCTGAAATCCCGACGCGAACAGATTTCGGAGCTACAGAAGACCAATTAGAAAGTGAGTTGGCTGCAGTGAGGAAGAAGTTAGCTAAGCTCCAGGATACACTTTACGCGCATGGTAAATATGGCGTGCTCATTTGTTTACAAGGAATGGATACCGCTGGAAAAGATAGTTTAATTCGCGAGGTTTTCAAGGATATCAATGCTCGTGGAGTGATAGTTCATAGTTTTAAAGTTCCAACCGAGTTAGAACTTAATCATAATTATTTATGGCGCCACTATATCGCGCTTCCTGCTCGAGGTAAATTTGGAGTTTTTAATAGAACTCATTATGAAAATGTACTGGTTACTAGAGTTCACCCAGAATATATTATGGGTGAGAATCTACCATTTGTAAATAGTATGGACGATGTTAATGAGGCTTTTTGGGATAAGCGATTTGAACAAATAAACAATTTCGAAAAAACCATTGCTGAAAGTGGGACAATTATCTTCAAATTCTTCCTTAATGTCTCTAAAGATGAACAAAAACATCGTTTACTTCGACGGTTGAATAAACCGAATAAACATTGGAAATTTTCTCCTGGAGATTTAAAGGAACGCAAATTGTGGGATAGTTATATGGAATGTTACGAAGATGTACTTAATCGGACTTCCAAACCCCATGCACCTTGGTACAATATACCTGCAGACAATAAACCTGCGGCACGTTTATTGGTAGGTTCCATTCTGTTAGAGGAATTGTCGAAATACGATGATATAAAAGAACCGGACCTGGATGAGGATGTGAAAAAAATGATTGATGTTTACAAGGCGCAATTAGAAAATGAATAATTACACTATTAGATAGTTATATATGAATTTAAAAAGAATAATTGGAGTTGGAGTAGTAGGTGTCTTATGCACTGTGCAAGGAATTGCCCAAAAGGTGAATAAAGAAGATTCTATCGCTATTAGGAGTATCTACGATGAGGCCTTGCTTAAGGGAAAGAGTTATAAATGGCTGGATTATCTTTCCAATGAAATAGGTGGTCGGCTTTCTGGATCTATTGAAGCAGAAAAGGCAGTGGAGTACACTAAAGAGGAATTAGATAAGCTTGGTTTGGATAAAGTTTGGCTTCAACCAGTTATGGTACCCAAATGGACAAGAGGAGTTCCTGAATATGCGTTTATTGAAACGGCTCCGGGAATTACCAGTTTAATGGATGTATGTGCTTTAGGTGGCTCTGTTCCTACACCTCCCGGCGGTTTGAAAGCTCAGGTAGTGGAAGTGCAGAGCTTAGATGAGTTAAGTGTTTTAGGAAAAGAAAAAATTGAAGGAAAAATAGTTTTTTTTAACAGGCCTATGAAGGCGAACTTGATAAACACCTTTGCCGCTTATGGGGGTTGTGTGGATCAACGATATGCCGGAGCCATGGAGGCTGCTAAATATGGAGCGGTTGGAATAGTAGTGAGGTCTATGAATTTAAAGAGAGATGATTTTCCTCACACTGGTTCTATGAGCTATGGAGATCTTCCCGAGAAGAAAAGAATTCCTGCTTGTGCTATAAGTACTAATGGCGCAGAATATCTAAGCAGCGCACTCAAAATTAAACCCGATATCAATTTCTTTTTTAAGCAAACGTGTCGTGTATTTCCAGATGTGAAGTCGTATAACGTAATAGGGGAAATCACAGGGAGCGAGTTTCCTAATAAATATATGATTGTAGGTGGTCATTTAGATTCTTGGGACCTTGGTGATGGCTCACATGATGACGGGGCTGGTTGTGTACAATCTATGGAAGTTCTTCGATTGTTTAAAGAAACTAACTATAAACCTAGACATAGTATTAGGGTTGTTTTGTTTATGAATGAGGAGAACGGACTTAGGGGAGGAAGAAAATACGCGGAGGAAGCACAATTAAAAAGAGAAGAGCATCTTTTTGCCTTGGAGAGTGACGCAGGTGGGTTTACACCAAGAGGATTTTCTTTCGATACAGATGAAGCCAATTTCGCGCAAATTAAAAGCTGGGAACCGCTTTTTAAACCTTATCTCATTCATTACTTCGAGAAAGGTGGAAGTGGAGCAGATATTGGTCCCTTGAAAAATGATAAAATAGTACTCTCTGGGCTTCGTCCCGACTCTCAAAGATACTTCGATTATCACCATGCAGCGAGCGATACTTTTGAAGCTGTTAATAAGCGAGAATTAGAATTAGGAGGTGCGGCAATGGCTAGCTTAATGTATTTATTCGATAAATACGGAACTAAAAGTGAGTTAAATAGGGTTAAGAAATAGCGGGTTAAGCCAATTAAGGTTAAAACCTTAGAATAGGTAAAAAAGCTCCGAATGTCCTATTATAGCTAGGTTTTTAAGTAAATTTTTGTCGGGGATCTAGAGTAAACTATTATCGGGAATTACTTGAAAGCTCATTTTGTGTTGAAATGAATTGTATATTTAGGAGACTAAAATACACTAGCTTATGACACTATTAACGACAAATTTACCGAGAGCGTTGCTTTTCACGGTCATTTTTATGTTTTCTTTTACGAGTGACAATTATGCCCATGTGGATGAGCCAGTTGCAGTTTCGGGGATTGAAGTTCAAGAAGCAAAACCCTTATTTTTTCAAAACTATGTGGATCCTGAAAATTTCAGTGAAGAATCACGTGAGTATTTCAAAGAACAGGCAATTCTTGCGGCCAAGGACAACGATGCAGCGAATGCCGCGAAATTTGCAGGTTTATTCGTAAAATATACGGGTGAGACTCATTTTATTGAATATGGCTATTTTAAGCATTTAAAGAATACAGAGGAGTTCAAGGCGTTGCACGACAAGTATACACTTAATATAGATGCACTTAACTTTTTCTATTTATTTACAGCACTTATTGGATTTTTTATTGGATTTATGTTGTTGCTTAAGGGTAAGCAAAATAGACCTTCGAAGCTTTTGATAAGTACCTTTGTTTTAATTCACTCCTTATTCATTTTTCATATTTTTCTTTATCAAAGTAAGCTTCTATATTCGGTTCCGCATGTACTTTATATGTCCTCCATCTTCTCTTATTTGTACGGACCACTCATTTATTTTTACTACAAACGCGTTACTGTACAGTATAAGTTTTCTAAAAAGGATTTAATTCATTTGGTTCCTACGCTTTTAGTTTTTGCAGTAATGCTCCCCATATTTATGTTACCAGCTTCAGAAAAATTAAGAGTGATGTTTGAAGTAGGCATTGTAGATAGAGAACCATACCGAAACATTATTACACTAACAAAATTTTCTTCCCTATTTCTTTATGGATTTTTTATCCTAAGAGATTATTTAAAGAACAAAGGTAATTGGTCTATCTCTGATGAGGCACAAAAGTGGATTCGCAATTTGGTCGTTTTAACCGAAATTTATGTGCTACTTTATCTTATATATGCTTTTGAAGTAATTCAGGTTGTTCCTAGATCAAGCTGGTTGTTTAACTTGCAAATAGTCGCTATGGCCACTATGGTTATATATATAGGATATACTTCATATGTCCGGCCTAATTTGTTCAGTAATGATTTCTTAAGAGTTAAAAAGAAATATAAAAAGTCTGGCCTTACCACCAGTTTTTCGTTGGAGCTTCGAGAGCAACTAATTAAAATGCTAGAGGTTGATAAAATATATCGCGAGAACGATATTAGTTTGGCAATTGTTTCTGATCGATTGGGGACCACCAGGCATAATACATCTCAAGTAATCAACGAACATTTTGGACTCAATTTTTTCGAATTAATCAACAAGTACAGAATTGAAGAGGCATTAGAAATTTTAAAAAGTGATACCGAAAAGACTAAAAATATTATTGACGTTGCCTATGAGGTCGGTTTTAATAATAAAGTAACATTCAATAAGTCTTTTAGAAAGCAATTGGACCTTACACCTACGCAATACCTGAGCTCTATTCGCTAGTAATTACCGGCTGTAAATCTTTGTCGGCAAGGATAAGAATGATAGGTGTTTACTTGTTACTATAGATAAATTTGTTCTTTTATAATATAATTGCGCGAAGTTGGTTAATCTAGCTGCTTGATTATTTTCAGTAACCTTTTTGGTTAACAATAAGATTTATCTGGCAACTTCTTAATCGTTTGGTTGGTTTTCGATGTAACCATACAAATCTTCCCACCTTAAAAGATTTTTTGAGGTGGTTTTTTTATGATCAAAAGTTGCTCACCTATTAGCAGGCGAAATTTCCATCACAATAGATCTCCAAGAGTACGAAAAGAACTATAATTAATAATCCGTGTAAATAGGGTATAGACATAATAACCGCAGATACCTTGTTCTTTTTCTTTGAAAACAGAAGCCATGCAATTAAAATACTAAGAATTATTACAACAGGGCAGAGCATCACAGTAGAGGCTAATACTACGGTTAAAGTGTTATCCATGGATTGTGGTGAATCGAACACCATAGGAGCAAACATGGCTAATATGATGGCTGGAAAACACAGAATGCCTAGAACACAAGAGGATATAATTAAATAAGTCCTTATATGTTTACGAGTTGTTTCTTTCATGTTCGATAAATATAGTAAAGTTTAGTGCAGGACCGCTTGGTCTTTTCTAACTTTGCTTCAAACAATTTGACTTGCTAACACAATACCTTAAAGAATTTCGATATAACACCAAGCTAGCCACGCCGGTAATCCTTGGTATGCTTGGGCATACAATGGTGGCGTTTATAGATAATATAATGGTGGGGCAATTGGGTACTGCCGAGTTGGCTGCAGTTTCTTTGGGGAATAGTTTTATGTTTATAGCGATGTCTTTGGGTATTGGCTTTTCAACAGCCATAACTCCTCTGGTGGCAGAGGCAGATGGTGAAGGGAACCTTGCAGCTGGGAAGTCTTCATTTAAACATGGACTCTTTTTATGCACCGTTCTCGGAATCGCCCTCTTCGCCGCAGTGTTTTTTGGGCGACCAATTATGCATTCTATGAAGCAGCCTGCGGAAGTAGTGGCGCTTGCTATGCCTTATTTAACGCTAGTTGCAATGTCTTTAATTCCCTTGATTATTTTTCAAGCATTTAAACAATGTAGCGACGGCTTGTCAATGACCAAATATCCAATGTATGCAACAGTTGTAGCGAACGTGGTAAATGTAGCGCTCAACTATCTATTTATTTTTGGAAAGTTTGGCTTTCCAGAACTTGGAGTAGTAGGTGCTGCAATAGGAACCCTCGCTTCTAGAGTTATTATGGTGTTCTATCTATGGTATTTGATGGCGAAAAACCCGAAATCTAGAGCGTACGTTCTACAAATAAAATTCTTTCAATTAACTAAAAAGATGCTGAATAAATTGTTGGGTCTTGGGTTTCCATCAGCCTTGCAAATGTTTTTTGAAGTAGCCATATTTACCGCTGCCATTTGGTTGTCTGGAATTCTGGGTAAGAATCCGCAAGCAGCAAATCAAATAGCACTCAACTTGTCTTCTATGACTTTTATGGTGGCCATGGGCTTTGGAGTAGCTGCAATGATTAGAGTGGGGAATCAAAAAGGTTTAAAACGATACAGAGAGTTAAGGCGAATTGCATTTTCCATATTTTTACTCACCAGCTTATGCGGAGTAGCATTTGCCACCATGTTCTTTTTATTGAATGGACAGCTCCCAAAATTGTATCTGGATTTTGACGACGTTCAAAATATCACAGATAATTTTGAAGTGTTATCCATTGCATCAAAACTGATGCTTATCGCGGCGGTTTTTCAAATTAGTGATGCCGTGCAAGTAGTAGTCCTAGGAGCACTGCGAGGAATGCAAGATGTGCTTATTCCAACGGTCATTACTTTTATTGCCTATTGGGTGATTGGTTTCCCTATTTCGTATTATCTAAGTATGCATACCGAATACAAGAGTTCAGGAATTTGGATAGGACTTTTAGCAGGGCTAACTGTTTCAGCCATAATGTTATATCTTCGTTTTAATTACCTTTCTAAAAAGTTGATTGCTAAGAACATTTCTGAATAACTTCAACATACTCGTACTTCATAAACGAAGAGTTGTGTTTCTTTTTATGAAAGAGGTTTCCTTTTACATTTGAACTACTAATCTCTCTAAAAAAATTGCTATGAAAAAAATAATACTCTACGTGTTGTTGTCTATTTCAATGACTATCAACGCACAAACATGGACCAATTACACCACGACCGATGGTTTAATTGATGGAATTATCTCTAGCCTTATTCAAGATGATAGTGGTACTTTTTGGTTTGCAGATTGGACCAACCCGGATGCTCCTGGAATTGGATCTTTTGATGGCACCAATTGGGAACAATATGATCAGGGGGATGGCCCAACTGGGAAAACTTATAGAGCAATTTTTCAAGATAGTAACCAAATTTATTGGTTCGGAAGTTTCTCACAAGAGGCAGGTTTGGATAGATTTGACGGAACCACATGGGAAAACTTTACAGAAGCAGATGGCCTCTCGGGAAATTCAGTTTCCTGGATTATGGAAGACAGTGCAGGTAATATTTGGATCACTGCGACCTCGGTTAATGGCGGACTTACAAAATACGACGGAACAACCTTTACTAGTTATTCTACGGCAAATGGTTTGCCAAGTAACGGGACTTCCACTATTTCAGAAGCGGCAAATGGAGATCTTTGGATAGGTGATTTCAATAATGGAGTAAGCCGATTTGATGGCACTACTTTCACTACCTATACAACTGCGGACGGCTTAGTCGCTAACGATGTCTATGTAACTTTTGTAGACAGTGACGATAATGCATGGTTTGGAACTTTTAGTGATGCTGGTCTTAGTAAATTCGATGGAACTACATGGACTACGTATACCACAGCAGATGGAATGGTGGGTAATAGAGTGCGAGCTATCAATCAGGCCAGCGACGGTAAAATGTATTTTGCGACAAATAATGGAGTAGCTATATTCGATGGTGCCAATTGGAGTTCTTTAACTATGGCAGACGGCCTGGGAGACAATGCCGTACGAGCCATTATTGAAGATGCGGACCAAAACCTTTGGTTCGGAACCTTTGCTGGACTTAGTAAATACAATCCTTTTCTTGGTGTTTTTGACAACTTGAAAAACAGTTTTGTGGTTTTTCCTAATCCGGCTCAACAGCTGCTGAATATCCAATCTGACACTCCAATTGAACTGGTTGAGATCTATTCTATGCTGGGCACTGTAGTAAGATCAATATCAAATAACAACATCAATCAAATCGATATCTCTTCCATCGCGCAAGGTACTTATTGGGTAAAGGTAACCGATGCCGATGGTTTAACCGGATTTAAAAAAGTGCTTATAGAATAAGTTAGTTTGTTTGTCTGGTCAATTGAGAGACCTTTGGCTTTAGGCTGGAGGTTTCTTTTTATATGAAGCGGTCTCGTTAAAAAATTATGGCTATCATTTCCAAAACTTGTAACTTGCAACTTTAATCCATGGCTCATGATTCTTCCAAAGTTTATACTAGGCGATAATACTGATCACCCCAATGCTATTTTTGTAATCCATACCGAATTTCCACGCTTTATCATCAATTTAGAAGATGACGAAGTAGAATGGTTTGAAGAATTCGATCAGCACGACCAAAAAGAACTTGAGGCAGATATGGAGAACTACATCCGCGAGGCAAGCGAATTCTACGATCGTGAAGTAGCTTTATACGACAATGATTGAAGAATTATTAAAATATGACACCCAACTCTTTCTCTTTCTGAATAACCTTGGAAGCGAAACTTGGGACGGATTTTGGCTTGTTGTTACTGAAAAGCTTTCTTCGATTCCCCTGTACTTACTTTTATTATTTCTAGTTTATAAAAAATTAGGAGTCAAAGGAATGATCGTAGTGCTTGTTGTAGCAGCGCTGATGATAACAGCTACCGATCAATTGGCTAACCTATTTAAATATGTGTTGTTTAAGCGTCCCAGACCCTGTAGGGTGGAAGCTTTAAGTGATGCTATGCGCATGGTTGCCGATGGTTGTGGTAGGTATGGTTACTTTTCTGCACATGCGGCTAGTTCAATGGCTGCTGCAGTTTTTGTAGGATTAATTCTGAAAAGTAGCTATAAATACCTTCCGTTCTTATTACTTTTTTGGGCTGTACTCTTAGGTTTTAGTAGAATATATTTAGGTGTTCATTATCCACTCGACGTGATTACCGGAATGTTCTTCGGAGGAATTATTGGATGGACCTTTTATAAGTTTCAGGTGTGGGCTCAAAGTCGGTTTCAGACGGCAAGATAATACCTAAGCTTCTGCGCAACAGCTTTACTTTTTACTTACCAAAAACAAATCTCTCCATAAGCGAGAACGATGTGAACGATCTCCTGGGCCTTTCGGGTTCATATCATAACGCATAATTTTCTCAATCGAATAACCGTTAAATTGAGCGGCAAAACGCTCTAGTTGTTCTTCTGAAACGAGCAGTCCGAATGCCTCTTCCTCTGGTAAAATAGTAACATCATCTTTGGTTAGTATCTCGATCGGTTTTCCATAATCCCAGATGAGTTCGGGTGTGAATCCACTGTAGTCATAAACAGGAAGATTTGTTTCTGCTTGCCAGTCGTTTAGCTTCGATAAGCCCTTAAATTCTGGGTTAACCGTAAGTGCTTTGGCCATTGGCATCCCAAAACAAAGAATGGAAGCAATAAAGGCAATAGTAAGGAAAAAGACGGGTTTTATTTTTTTCTGTATTAATTTCCGAAGCATTAAAAAACCAATTCCAAAAAGCACAACCGATAATAAAACGAACCAAATCCATTTGCCAGCCAAGTTATCTTTGAGAAAAAAGTAACCGCCAATAGGGAAAATGAGACCAATTGCGGCTATTAATCCGAAATTAAAATAAACAGGGATCGTTTCTCTTTTATCCTTTATTTCTGAAAAACGACGAATAAGATATTCTACGTAAAATGCAGTGTTTAGCGCCAGCGGAATGAGAACAGGAAGTAAATACCTCGATTTCTTTTCTGGAATGATAGATAGTAACACCACCGAAATAAGAGTCCATAAAACGGTAAATAAATATGCTCTTTTATCAAACACCCTGTTTTTTAAATAAGGATAGAGAAGTCCAATAAATGCAGGAATAGTCCATACGCCGCTTTGTGTAAAAAAGCTCCAGTAATAATAAAAGGGGCGTACGTTGTAGCCCGTCCAATTGGAAGTTTCCTTCTTGGTAATGGCAGCCACCGTTTCGGGATCGAACGTATAGGTATACCAATGCCACCAGCCTGAAAGAGAGAGTGAAACTATTAAGAATAATATTAGAGGAACAATTCGAAGTCTAAAATTTTTGTATTTGTAAACAATTCCGAAAGCAATTAAGAATGGTAAGAGAAGGGCATACAAAGAAACGGGGCCCTTACTCATGAATGAGCACCCAAAGAAAAGTGCTGCGATCAACACATTTTGATAAAGTCGCTTTTCCGAAGAGAAAAAAAGAAACAAAAAATAGATAGAACCCATCATAAAAGCATGGGTGAAAATGTCCCAGTTGGCGTCTCGTCCCGCCGAAACGATGTAAAAGGAAGTAGTCATGATAAGCGCTCCAATAAAAGCAAAGCTTCTGCTTTTAAATATTTTTTCTGAAAATTTATATGAAAATAGAACGAGCATGAGTCCCATGATCGCGGCTGGAAGTCTAAGAGCTACCAAATTCTTTAGACCGAAAACTAAAGCAAAACCAGCAGTGATCCAAGTTGGCAAAGGGGGCTTTTGATATCTGGGTTCGCCATTAAGGGTGGTTAAGATCCAATTGCCATCTTGAATCATTTCGCGGGCTGTAATGAAATTGCGAGCCTCCATAATATTTACATAGAGTGCATCCAAATTCACAAAGAAGATCGCTAAACAGGTAGCCGTTAATAATAAGAGATAGTTGTTTTTAAGCTCCTTCATTGTCTTCTTTTTTACCAATAAAAATATTCCGAATGTAAATAACCATTCCAGCAGCGTGTCCAACAAATAGTACTGGGTCTCTCCTAAAAATGGCGTAAGTTAAAATGAGTGAGGCTCCCAGAACGCTTAATCGCCAAAAACCAATTGGTAACTGAGAAGTTTTCGTCTTTTCAGAATAAATCCATTGGTAGATAAAACGAAAAGTAAAAACAACCTGCGCAACTACACCCAGCCATAACAGCCAGCTTGGAATATCTACATTATTAAAAAGCTCATAAACGTCGTAAGCACCGTTATTGTAACCGTAAATAACAATGATTACGGGAAATATCAATAAGAACAACCGGAATATAATAGGAGACTTTTGCCATTCTCCCTGTAATTGTAGGTTTCGAATGTAAATGAAATAAGTAAGAGATTGTCCAAGCATGATGGCAAAATCATCTCTTAAGTAACCGTAAACAAATAAGAGAAAGGAAGCAAGTAAACTCAGTTTCCAAAATAGAGAAGGAGTGATGATGCGTTTGTTTTTTTCTGAAAGAATCCATTGCAAGATCAATCTTCCCGAAAATAAAGCCTGTGCTAAAAAACCAATGCCATAAATAAGCCAATCGCTCATCCTTTGTTTTTTACTTCGTAGTTAATGTACTTTTTCTTCATCCAAAGATAAGCGAAGCAGTCCATTAGTGGACCTAACAAGCGATTCCATAAACCAAATTTTGCAGTGCCCGCTATTCTTGGGAAGTGCTGTACAGGGACTTGCAAGACCTTTCCATTTTGTAATAGGATCATAGCAGGAAGAAATCTATGCAACCCCTTAAACATAGGGATTCGTTTGGCATATTCGGTCTTAATTACTTTAAGCGGACAACCCGTGTCATCCATACCATCATGGGTAAATGCTCTCCGAATACCGTTGGCGATTTTCGAAGACATATTTTTTACGAACGAATCTTTTCTATTGGCTCGAACACCTGTAACCAAATCGTATGTCCCAATGTGTTGTAATAAGAGATTAAAATCTTCTGGAGCGGTTTGTAAATCGCTATCGATATATCCTACCAAGGGAGCTTCTACATGGTCAAATCCTGCTTTAATCGCAGCACTTAATCCGCGATTCTCCTTAAAATTAACGAAGTGAAAAGCCTCATTTCGCTGGCAAATGTTTTCAATAAGTTGCTGGCTGCTGTCTTTCGATCCATCGTTTACAAATAGAATGCTTGTTTTCTTAGATGCAATCTTTGTAAAAGCGAGTAGTTCTTTTTCAACTCGTTCTAAATTATCTTCCTCGTTATAAACGGGCACAATGATGGTAAACTCGTACATATAGGCTTATGGTAGTATGGTGCAAAAGTAATTTTTTTTATGGAAGGGCAGATGTCTTTATAAGTCAAAAAGGTGCGAAGTGTTCATTTAGGGTGTATTATTAGGATTGTATACCTATATATGGAAGGTTCTTCTTGTTTATTTTGTTCAGAATTTAAAATATGCCCTTCAATTTTCATACTTTTGAGTACTTAATTCTTTTTTTTAAATGAAAGTACTAGTCACCGGTGCCGCCGGATTTATTGGTTCCCATACAGCGGAGCGACTGCACACTTTAGGCCACGAGGTGGTAGCAATGGATAACTTTTCCAGCTATTACGATGTATCCTTAAAAAAATTAAACGCTAAGGTGCTTTTAGAAAAAGGAATAGAAGTCCAAAAAATGGATCTTCGAACTGGCGATCTTTCAGAAATTATTACCAACGATTTAGAGGCTATCTTTCATTTTGCTGCTCAGCCCGGAATTTCAGCCAGTAGCACTTTTGAGGATTATTTTTCGAACAATATTTTAGGAACGCAGCGCATGTTGGATGTCTTGGAAACTTTTGATGAGAAACCGTTCTTTGTGAATATTGCGACTTCTTCCATTTATGGACTAAAAGCTACTTTAAGTGAAGATGAAGCCCCACTTCCAGCGTCTTGGTATGGAGTGACAAAGCTAGCCGCAGAACAACTGGTTTTGGCTTATTCGCGCCGTGGGTTTTTAAAGTCTACTTCTTTGCGATTGTACTCTGTCTATGGACCTAGAGAACGTCCAGATAAATTATATACGCGTCTTATCGACTGTGGTTTGAATAACAAGCCGTTTCCACTGTATGATGGCAGTGAGAAGCATCTCCGCAGTTTTACCTATGTGCAAGATATCGTTGATGGAATTGTAAGCGTGTTAGCACATCAAGAGGTTTCTAACGGACAAATTTTTAACCTAGGAACGGAAGAGGAAAATACCACAGCTACTGGTATAGCTGTGACAGAGGAAATTTTAGATAAAAAAATTGACATTGATCAACAGCCAGCAAGGCCTGGAGATCAATCTAGGACAAAGGCAAATATTGACAAGGCAAGGAAATTACTCAATTACAATCCGCAAACGGGGCTGAAAGAAGGTCTGGAAGCCCAAGTAGCATGGTTTCGTGAGAACTTTATGTAGTTATTTTAATAGAAGTAGTAATGTCGCGGCTTCAAAGGGCGTGGTTTTGTTTTCACTTAAAAGTTGTAATTGTTTTTCCAATTCTTTTTGAACTTTTGGGTTTCCGTAGAAATCACTTTTCAAATGAGATTCGATGGTTTGCACCAGCCAGAATTTATTTTGTTCGTTTCTCTTTTGCTGAAAATATCCATTGTCTTTAGTGCTTTCAATGTATTCTGAAATTTTCGACCATACGGTATCCACGCCTTCATTATTAAGAGCAGAGCAAGTAAGGGTCTTAGGTGTCCAGCCGCTATCTTTTGGTGGATATAAATGTAGCGCTCTATTAAATTCGAGTTTAGCTAGTTTGGCGGCCTTTCTATTTTCTCCGTCTGCTTTGTTAATTACAATGGCATCTGCCATTTCCATGATTCCGCGTTTAATTCCTTGTAACTCATCTCCGGCACCGGCTAGTTTGAGCAATAAGAAGAAATCGGTCATCGAATGAACCGCTGTTTCACTTTGTCCAACTCCTACGGTTTCAATTAAGATAATATCATAGCCTGCGGCCTCACAAAGTATAATAGCTTCTCTAGTTTTACGGGCTACACCACCCAGGGAATCGCCGCTAGCCGATGGACGAATAAACGCATTGGGTTCTTTGACTAAATCTTCCATGCGCGTTTTATCGCCTAGGATACTTCCTTTGCTCAAACTACTACTTGGATCAACAGCTAATACTGCAACTTTATGACCATTAGTGGTGAGAAGCTTTCCAAAACTCTCGATAAATGTGCTCTTTCCAACTCCAGGGACACCTGTGATACCTATTCGGATAGATCGATTTGCATGCGGTAAGGAAAGTTCGATAAGTTCTTTTGCTAGCTCCTGATGTTTGGAGGCTGTACTTTCAATTAAAGTAATACCTCTACTTAATGCAGCCTTGTCTCCCACCAAAATTCCTTTGGATAGTTCTAGTACAGACGGGACTTTTTTCCGATTCACTTTTAAGCGATTGGCAGATTTTTTGCTAAGCGATGCTGGCTGGTTTACACCTGTTTTCTCGTTCAAAGCACTCGTATGTTTATTTGTTTTAGCCACAAGGTGAATTTATGACAAATTTATGAATCTCAATTTTAGCAGACTTGTTTTGATTCTTACCTTCGAGTAGTATTAATCTAAAAAAGCATAGCAATGAAAACCTTATACGAAGCAACCACAACAGCTGTTGGTGGAAGAGCCGGACATGTAACCTCTGAAGACGGACCAATCGACTTTAAACTTTCTGTTCCGAAGTCTATGGGAGGTGACGGAGGAGATGGTGCTAATCCAGAACAATTTTTTGGAGCGGCCTACTCAGCCTGTTTTGGAGGAGCGCTGCAAGCGGTGATCGGACAACGAAAAATGGATATAAATACTGATGAAGTGAGTGTTAGTGCTACAATTGGATTTTGTAAAGATGATGAAGGGTTTTTCTTAGAAGCGACCTTAGATTGCTTTATTCCAGGTGTTGATTTGGAAACAGGAGAAGACTTGGTAAATGCGGCGCACGACATGTGTCCGTTTTCGAAGGCCACTCGCGATAATATTACAGTGACTTTAAATTTATTATTGGACGAATAATCATAAATAATTTATAAAATGAAAAGAGCCTTTCGTAGTTAATATGAAAGGCTTTTTTATTTAAGACTTGATACGTTAGTTTGATTGGCGACATGGTCAACCTTATTTTGGAAGTACAATGAAGTTAAAATTAAAGCGAACGTAGAAACACAACTTGAATTAACTTCTCAATACAGTTTTAACTCCCGCTTCGTTAAAATCACTCAAAGTGAAAGATAGCAATACTTATAACCCATCGATACACAACTCTGTGTTTAAAGGGTGGAGTGGTGTTTCTGTAATCTAAGCGATATTAAGAATTGTAAAACTTAAGACCAAAACGGTCAAATTGAAAGTGGGAATTTAGATTTTTACTCCGTACTATCCTAAGTGTTTTCTTTTATAAATTAGATAAAACATAAAAAAATCACTTTTTTTGTGACACATCAATAAATCGTTCGTCTTTAATCTGAACAGCAACCAAAAAAACCATCAAGTTTGTCTAATTTATTACTTGTTGAACAATGCAAAGAGCATAATCCTAAAGCGCAAATGCAGCTTTATAAGCAGTATTGCGACGGTATGTTTGTAATCGCTCAGCGATATATAAAAGACATGGCCGCGGCAGAAGATGCAATGCAAGATGCTTTTATCAAGGCGTTTTCGAAATTGCATCAATTCAAAGGGGACGTCACCTTTGGAGCCTGGTTAAAAAGAATCGTGATCAATACCTGTTTGGATGCCATTAAGGCAAGAAAGATGGAGTTGTATCCGGTGAATGAGGAAGTAATGAGTATGGTAGAAGAGGACGATTGGAATGTGGCCGATGAAGTAACCATTGCCGAAGTCCACAAAGCCATTGAAAAACTCAAGAACCCTTATAAGATTGTGGTACAGTTGTTTCTATTAGAGGGGTATGACCATCAAGAGATAGCCGGAATATTGGATATTTCTGAAAATGCTTCGAGAACCAATTTATACCGCGGTAAAAAACAATTAAAAGAAGAACTAAAACATTTGCAATATGGGACAGGATATTAGAGAGATGATGAAGAAAGAGACTTTAGAGCAACCAAAATTGTCTAAAGGTCATGAAGCTAGATTCGAAGCTAAGCTAGAAAAGGCATTTCAGTCTAAGAAAAAGAAAAATACATCTTTCTTCTGGTTGAAAATAGCAGCTTCGGTGATCTTATGTTTGGGAATTGGATATGTAGGCTTAAAGGAATTGAATGAAGAAGGAACCGTTGATACCGAAATAGTTGATATAGAAAATGCGATTGAGCCAACTACACCCCAACTAACCATAGGAGATATTTCACCCGACCTTAAAAAAATTGAAGAGTTTTATACCACTGGGATCAATGTTCAATTAGCCTCGTTGCAAATCAATGATGGAAATAAGGAGCTTATTGAAGGGTATATGAGACGTTTGGCAGAATTAGACAAAGAGTATAAGCGTCTTACATTAGAATTGAATGAGGTAGGCCCAACAGAGGCTACCATCAATGCTTTAATCGATAATTTGAAATTACGTATGGACTTGCTGTTCAAACTAAAAAACAAATTAAAAGAACTTAAAGAACTAGAAAATGAACAGATTAATATTTAATAGAAACCTAGCGGGCATTGTGTGTCTGTTATTTAGCTCTCTGCTTATTGCGCAGAGTAGCTCTAAGGAGAGCTTTAACGTGAGTGATGGAGCAACTATTTCTGTGAATGCATCTCACACTAACGTAGTGTTTGAGACATGGAATAAGAATAAAATCGAAGTGGAAGCTTATGTAGATGGGGATGACCTTTCGGCAAAAGAGAAAGAAGAAATTTTTAATAATTGGAAGTTTAGAGTAATAGGAAACAGCAAAGAGGTAATTGTAACATCTAACGACGGTAGTCTGTGGGGTGGAGTAGAATCTATGGGAAGTTTAAAGGCCCTGGATCGTCTTAAAGGCTTAGAGTCTTTGAATAACTTGGATGCCCTTGAAAGTCTAAAGTCGCTTAAATCTTTGGAAAGTCTATCTGGTTTAAGTGAACTTGGCGATATGGATTGGAGTGGATTGGTTCCAAATATTCCCGACTTTGAAAAGGTTCCTAAATGGCCATTTACCAACGGACGTCCTTCTATCATGTCTGGCAATGGCGGAATTAGCTATAATTTCGATAATGATGGCGTAAACAACTCTTTCGACCGCGATAAGTATCGAGAGAACAAGCAAGCTTATGTAAATAAGTTGAATAAAAAGTACGATTCAAACGTTACGGTGCGTCAAACAGATGCTTGGCTGGATGATGTAGATGATTGGGCTCAAGAGTTTGAAGGAGTGATGGAAGATTGGGGAGAAGATTTTGGAAAGCAATTTGAAGAGAAATTTGGCCCCGAATTTGAGCGGAAGATGGAAAAATGGGGAGAAGAGTTTGGAAAAGACATGGAAAAATGGGGAGAGGAATTTGGAGAGCAATTTGGCAAAGAAATGGAGAAATGGGGAGAATCTTTTGGTGAAGACATGGAAAAATGGGGAGAAGAATTTGGTAAAGACGTTGAAAAATGGGCAGAGCAGTTTGAGGATGAAGATGGAGATTACACCAAAACCGTTACTACCGATAAGAACGGAAATAAAGTGATCAAAATTAAATCTGGTAGAAAAGGAGATCTATTTGATGACAATGTTAAGGCTAAGAAAACCATTATAATTCGTATGCCTAAAGGAACTGAAACGGATATTAATGTACGATATGGAAAGGTGAAACTAGCGGATGCAGTGAATGTAAACGCAACACTTAACTATTCTGCACTAACAGCAAATAGCATTGATGGGGGGAAGACCCTCATCAATGCTTCCTATGCCCCGGTATTGGTAAATAATTGGAAGAGAGGAGAACTCATTTTGGATTATGTAGACGATTGTAGATTGAATAATGTTCAGAAAATTATGTGTGAAGCCAATTCTAGCAATGTGAACATTAATAAGCTAAATGGTTCTGCCGTACTTTCGGGGTCTTTTGGTAATTTATTCGTGAATACCATAGACGACAATTTTAAATCATTGGATATTTCATTAGAAAACACAGATGCTACTTTAAATATTCCTGATACGGCATTTACATTTTACTACAATGGGAAAAAATCTCGTTTCGAGAGTCCGTCTTCTATAGAAATCACCACTAAGAATAAGAACGATAGTAGATCACTTTTAAAAGGGTACCACAAAAGCTTAAATTCAAACAGTTCAATAGTGATCAATGCTTCTTATAGTAACGTTATCATAAAATAATTATCGATCTTGATATCCAAAAAAATCGATAAAGAATAATTCTACACAAAATACTGCCGCAAAGGCCACCACCATTAGGCCCAATTGCAAGAGCAGTTGTTTTTTATTTAAACCACTTTCATGAGGCAATAGTAATCTCTTCACTGCCTTTATTAGTTCAGTTTTATACCTATAAAATAGCCAAAGTATACTCGCCAAATAAAAGCAAGCGCTAAACATGGCTCCGTAAGCCACACCATAGAAGTAATCTACCACAATTATATTGAGTAAAATAGGGATAAGGATTGCTCCTCCAAGTAGTTTGGTTCTGGGAATAAGGAAAAGTATGGCTCCTATAATCTGTGATATTCCTATAAATAAGATGTATCCTTGCGAATGGCCAAAGAAAGTCCAAGCGAGGTTGTAGCTGCCAGTTTCGGCTAATGAGATGGACCCAATTTCTTCTGGAATGTTTCCTTTCCTATAAAATTGTTGTCCAATAATCTTTCCACTGCCATAGATAAATAATTTGATAAATACATTTATACGCAGCGCCCATTCCAGGATGTTTATGAGTGTCGATTTTTTCATGATAAGTAATAAAAAAGCCACCTCAAAAAAAGAATTTGAAATGGCTGGTTAATTAATTTAAACTTTGTGTTATGCGTCGTCGTTTAATTTTTTAGTGAGGTAAAATCCAGTAAATAGTCCAAGTCCGGCCATGAAAAACCCAGCACCTGGACTCGCAATGTCTTCGTCTATTCCAAGCTGCGTTAAAATTCCAGCAATAAATATTCCTAGTCCAATTCCCATCATAAGTGTGGCTAAGTTGATAACGATTACTTTCCAAATGGGTGTTACTTTTCGATCCTTCCCGTAAAAGATGGAAGCATCTGCGCCTTTTTCGATTAATGCAAGTCGTTCTTTGTTTCTAGCAGAGATGAACAAGTAAAATATTCCAAATACTAGTCCAAATATTACAGGTATAATAATAATTTCAGGATTTTCCATAAGGTGATTTTTTAGATTTTGTGCGTAAAAGCAATTGATTGATTATTTGATTGATTTTGTTCGTTTGGTATTAGGACGGAGGTTTTTCTTATTTGGTTACAATTAAGTTGAAAAAAAATAAATTGAAGTTGAAATCACAGTTTAGCTTGAATTCATCATTCGAATCTTGCAAAGATGAATTACTAAAAATTTTCTCCAACTCTTGTAACCATTTTTAACTAATCACCGTCTTACTTTAAAATGCAAACTGACACCGACCAATATTTAATCCAACAAACCTTGCAGGGCGATACATCGGCCTTTGCAAAACTGGTGGATAAATACCAGAGTTATGTGTTCACCATTGTAGTTAGAATGGTAAAAGTTAGAGAGGAAGCTGAAGAAGTTTCTCAAGACACCTTTATAAAGGCCTACGAGTCCTTAGGGAGTTTCAGGGGAGAGTCTAAGTTTTCCAGTTGGCTCTATAGTATCGCGTATCGCAAGGCATTAGATAACTTGAGAAAGAATAAGAAACATAAGAGTTTTCAACTGTTGGAAGAAATTACAGAAAGTGATGTTGGAGTTGTAGAAAATGGATTGCAACAAATGGAGACGGCAGAGCGAAAAGAAAAAATACAAGAATGTATTATGCAATTACCAGAAGTTGAGGCAGCTTTAATTACCCTATATTATTTCGAGGAACAATCGATTAAAGAACTAGCTGTGGTCACGAAACTTTCGGAAGAGAATATTAAGGTAAAATTATATAGAAGTCGGAAAAAGTTGTTTAATTTGTTACAACCCTATTTTGTTCCGGAAAAATCGAGTACCAATGGATAAGCCAACTAAAGAATTTGACGCAATTGCCGACAAGATAATCGAAGAAGCAGGATTTGTAAATCCTTCGATTGACTTTACTTCCAAAGTAATGGAAAAAATTGTTGTACGCTCTGCTAGTAAGTTTGTCTACACGCCTCTTATTTCAAAATCTGGTTGGGTGTTTATTGTGGGTATTTTTGCCATATCTATTGGATTATTATATTTATATCCTATGGGTGGGGCGAGTTATTTTTCGGATATGAAAATTTCAGAATTACCTCAAATTACAAATCCTTTTGCCAACTTGAAATTGTCTAAAACTTTGGTTATGGGAATAGGAACACTAACTTTATTCCTAGTGCAAATTCCTTTTTTGAAAAAGCTTATTGAGAAACCGACTGCTTCTTAACCTTAGGTGTATCTCTCTTTAAAAAGAAGGCTACCACAGCAGAAACTATTATTCCGGTTACCAAGGTGCCTACGGCAGATTGCAGCATGTAACTGTTAATGTTGAAATAATCATTCGCTGCTTCAATGGTCATTAATTGATTGGTCACAGAGTAAGCAATGACATTGTCAAAATACTTGGGGGTAATGTAATTATGAATAATGTATTGTGCTAGAGGAGATAAAAGAGCTGCGAAGATAGAGACTTTAACGCCTGTTGTAAACCCTTGGATCCAAGTTAAAACTCCACCTAAAAACCTACGACGCTTTTCTCTAATTGCCAAGGTGTACATAATAATTATAAATGGAGTAAACAGAAATGTTAACCAATAATGATCGGCTATTTTTTCATCATGCCAACCTAGGACCTTTTCTACAAGCATCCATACCAAGAACATGATCGTAATAATAAAGCCCCATTTCAGCTCAAGTTTAATTTTTTTCATTTGTTGAGAAATAATATATCGGGTTCTAAGATATCAAAAATAATAGAAGCCTTTGAACATCAATGTTCAAAGGCTTCTTATTTTAACTCAAATGATTTTTAGTGCTTCGTCAACACCCATTCTCCTTTTTGAATAAGCGGAATAGCTTGTTTATATTTCACTTCTTTGCTCTCGCCGCTCATCACGTGTTTAATGGTCACCTTGTCGTTTCGACCAATTTTTGGTTGCTCTCTAACAATGGTTTCTGTGATTTGCTGTTGCTGAGGTTGTGTATTTCCAGCTGCTCTATTTTGAGCTGAACGCTCATCTAGGTTTTGAATTTCCTCTTTCTGTTCGTTGTACTTCTCCTTAGGACGGCTCTGTTGTGCTTCTCTAATTTGTTGCTGATTTTCCTGGGGTAATTCTCCTTTGAACAAGAACGAAATTACATCCTTATTCACCTTTTCAATCATCGCCTTGAATAATTCCAGCGCTTCAAACTTATAGATAAGTAATGGATCTTTCTGCTCGTGTACTGCAAGCTGTACAGATTGTTTTAATTCGTCCATTTTACGCAAATGTGTTTTCCAAGCATCATCAATAATTGCAAGAGAGATGTTCTTCTCAAAATCCTGCACTAATTGTTTACCTCCAGAGTTGTATGCACCTTCTAAATCTGTTGCAACATTGATGGTTTTAACGCCATCGGTAAAAGGAACCAAAATTCTCTTGTATTGGTCTTTTTGGTTTTCGTACACATTCTTAATTACTGGAAACGCCATTTCTGCGTTGCGAGTCATTTTATCTTGGTAGTGCTCGAAAGCTGCCTTGTAAACTTTCCCTGCAATCTCTTGAACGGTTCTGTCTTTAAATTCGTTTGCATTAACCGGAGAGCTCATCGAGAAGTAGCGAATTAATTCGAACTCGAAGTTCTTATAATCATCTGCTCCTTTATTTTCTTCGGTAATTAGTTCCGCTGTGTCGTAAATCATGTTGGCAACATCCACACGTAGACGTTCTCCAAACAACGCGTTGTAGCGGCGTTTGTAAACAACCTCACGTTGCGCATTCATTACATCATCATACTCTAAAAGACGTTTTCTAATTCCGAAGTTATTTTCCTCTACTTTTTTCTGTGCACGTTCAATAGATTTTGAGATCATAGAGTGCTGGATTACTTCTCCCTCTTTTAATCCCATCTTATCCATCATCTTCGCAATACGTTCACTTCCAAAGAGACGCATTAGATTATCTTCCAAGGAAACATAAAACTGCGAGCTTCCTGGATCTCCCTGTCGACCACTACGACCACGTAACTGTCTGTCCACACGACGAGAATCGTGACGTTCGGTACCTACTATCGCCAGACCACCCGCTGCTTTTACTTCGTCGCTTAATTTGATATCGGTTCCACGACCAGCCATGTTGGTAGCAATAGTTACTACTCCTGCATTACCTGCTTCCTGTACAATGTCGGCTTCCTTTTTGTGAAGTTTTGCATTCAGTACATTGTGAGGAACATTTCTAATACCCAGCATTTTACTGAGTAATTCTGAAATCTCTACCGAGGTAGTACCAATCAATACCGGACGACCTTGCTTTGAAAGTTCGGTTACCTCATCGATCACTGCATTGTACTTTTCGCGCTTGGTTTTATAAATTTTGTCTTCTCTATCGTCTCGCGCTATTGGGCGGTTGGTTGGTATTTCAACAACATCCAGTTTGTAGATCTCCCAAAGTTCGCCTGCTTCAGTTACCGCAGTTCCCGTCATCCCTGAAAGCTTGCGGTACATTCTGAAGTAATTCTGAAGTGTTACCGTTGCAAATGTTTGGGTAAGGGCTTCAATTTTTACGTTTTCCTTTGCCTCAATTGCCTGGTGCAATCCATCGCTATATCGACGTCCGTCCATAATACGACCCGTTTGCTCATCGACAATCATCACTTTGTTATCCATCACCACGTATTGGGTGTCTTTTTCGAACAATGCGTAAGCCTTTAACAATTGGCTCATGGTATGTATACGTTCGCTTTTTACACCAAAATCACGGAACAATTCTTCCTTTAGTTGTGCTTCTTCTTCAGGGGTGAGTCCCTGACTTTCAATTTTGGAGATCTCTGTGCCAATTTCAGGCATTACAAAGAAATCTGGATTATCATCTCCCGACAGGTAGTTGACACCTTTATCGGTTAGATCAATTTGATTGTTTTTTTCTTCAATTACAAAATACAATTCCGCATCTACCTTTGGCATTTCACGGTTGTTATCCTGCATGTAAAAGTTTTCTGTTTTCTGAAGTATTTGTCGTACCCCTTCTTCAGATAAAAATTTAATAAGTGCTTTGTTTTTAGGTAGTCCTCTATACACACGAAGTAGTTGGAAACCACCTTCTTTTACATCACCTTCTTTGATGAGACGCTTAGCCTCCGAAAGCACTCCCGTAAGATATTTTCTCTGTACAGCAACGATATCGGCAATTTTCGGCTTAAGTTCTGTAAACTCATGTCGATCTCCTTGTGGAACTGGTCCAGAAATGATAAGCGGTGTACGTGCGTCGTCAATTAATACACTATCTACCTCATCTACAATTGCGTAGTGATGTGGTCTTTGTACTAAGTCTTTCGGGGCATGAGACATATTATCACGCAGGTAATCGAAACCAAATTCGTTATTGGTTCCGTAGGTGATATCTGCATTATATGCATTTCTTCTTGACTCACTGTTAGGTCGGTGATTGTCGATACAATCAATGGTTAATCCATGAAATTGGAAAATTGGAGACATCCAAGCGCTATCACGTTTCGCTAGATAGTCATTCACGGTTACGAGGTGAACACCATTTCCAGCCAAAGCATTCAAATAAACAGGAAGTGTAGCTACCAATGTTTTTCCTTCCCCTGTGTGCATCTCTGCTACCTTTCCTTGATGAAGTGCAATACCACCCACCAATTGAACATCGTAGTGCACCATGTCCCAAGTAATTTCTTTTCCAGCGGCATCCCAGGAGTTTTTCCAGATGGCTTGGTCTCCCTCTAGTGTAACATAGTCTTTTTCTCCCGAAAGCTCTCGATCGTATGCAGTAGCTGTAACAGTAAGGGTTTTATTTTCTTTGAATCGCTTCGCAGTCTCTTTTATAACTGCAAATGCTTCTGGAAGAATGTCGTCCAAGGTCTTTTTCTCTACTTCATAAACCGCATTTTTAAGCGTATCTATTTCGTTATAGATGTCCTCTTTCTTATCGATGTCTTCTTCCTTATCTGCCTTGGCAGCAAGTTCGTCTATTTGTTGTTGAAGTTCTTTTTGATCATCTTGAATCCTCTTTCTAAAGAAATTTGATTTATCTCGAAGCTCATCCAACGATAGAGCAATCATCGCTTGTTCGTGCTTTTTAATTTGATCCACGATAGGCTGAATGTCACCAATATCTTTTTTGGATTTATCTCCTACAAATACTTTTAATACGCTGTCTAAAAGTCCCATAATTTATCTTTCGGTTTAAGGCTCAAGGCTCGGGTAGTTTCCCTTTTGTTTACTACCACAAAAAAACTGAAAAAAAGCAAGATAGGCAAGTGCTTTAACGGTTTTTAATGGTTGAGTTTTGAGCAAAAAAAAGTCTCAATTAGCTTGAGACTTTTTCGTTCGTTTTTATAGTGTAAGTCGCACTAAGGCAACTTTGCTTGTTAATATTCATCTTCGTTCCACAAATAATCATCATCTGTGGGGTAATCTGGCCAAATTTCTTCAATAGAATCGTAGGAGTCGCCCTCATCTTCAATAGCTTGAAGGTTTTCTACTACTTCTAAAGGGGCACCTGTTCTAATTGCGTAATCAATTAGTTCATCTTTTGTTGCCGGCCAGGGTGCATCACTTAAATAGGATGCTAATTCTAATGTCCAATACATGCGAGAATTAAATTTTAATTTTTTGCAAAAATAATTTTTTAACTGAAAAAGCCAAGAAAAAAAACAACTATTTCTGCTTTATTTTAAAGAACGTTTTTAAACACTTGATTAACAGTTGTTTAAAAAAGCGTGAATTTTGAGCTTATAATTTTTTAGGAACCCATTTTATTTCATTCGCTTGTAAATCATGGGACAATTTCCGTGCCAGCACAAACAGGTAGTCAGAAAGGCGGTTGAGGTACATTAAAACACGTTCGTCTGTGGGTTCTTCGGAGTGCAAAAGTGTAGCTAATCGCTCCGCACGACGGCACACACAGCGAGCTATGTGACAATATGACACCGTAGTATGACCGCCTGGTAAGACGAAATGCGTCATAGGAGGGAGGTGGTCGTTCATTTTGTCCATTTCTGTTTCTAGTAGCTCAATGTCTTCTTGATCTATTTTAGGAATGTTTAAACGCTCCTTTCCGCTTTTGAGAACGGCCTTCTCTGGATCGGTTGCCAGAATAGCGCCCACCGTAAATAGTTTGTCTTGTATGTGAATTAGAATTTCCTGCGACCGCGGATCAATTTCTTGATCTCTAATAAGACCAATGTGCGAATTTAATTCGTCTACCGTGCCGTAGCTTTCTATTCTAATATGATGTTTTGGAACTCTCGTGCCTCCAAAGAGTGCCGTGGTTCCTTTGTCACCCGTTTTGGTGTATATTTTCATAGCTTGAAGTTTTTACAAAGGTAGAAAAGCTGACTGATGTTTATCGGATTTAGAAATGTCTTCTTTTACTTAAAGCTGATTTTTGCGATATAGATAGAATTCACATCCAATTAATCACTATCTTAAGTACCTAATTACCTTTAAACTTTAACTATGAAAAATCTAAACTCTTGGGGGAGAGTATTTATAATGTTTTCCCTTTCTTTATGTGCCTTATAGCTCAGAATTTGGTGCTGCTGCAGGGGGAATAGGTAGTAATATGACTATTTTGAAACTAAGTAAATTAAGTGATCCTACTGCCACGCATGAACTTGGTCATAATTTGGGGCTTTACCATACCCGTGCCAAGACGAATGGCTCTTCCAACAAAGAGCATACTACTAGAGAAGAGACGCTATCAGACGGCAGTATAAATTTAGATTTCAATGCCAAAACCGCTGACGATGAAGTGGTAGACACTGCAGCCAATACTGCCTTTAGACAAGGGCCTGGATTTTTTCCCTTTGTTGAGTCAGATTGTACTTATAGTGGCGATGAACAAGACGAATTGGGAGTGCCATATGTGATTATACAAGAGGATGTCATTAACAATATGAGTGATGCCTATGCCTTCGATTGTCAAAGTGCCTACCTTACACCAGGACAGGGACATCGAATGCGAGAAACCATACAAAATGATAATGACCTTATTGTGGCCGCTACTACAGTTGCTTCATTATATGAGCCTTATAAAGGAGAATACTATTTGGTAGGTCCCGCATCAAACCAAATTAAACCTCCCTTATTTCAACCTGGGTTTGAATATAAGTTTGTAGAATGTTGTTGTAATTATCCGCAACCAGCAGATTATTACGATACTAGTTATACATTTAACTCCATGAATATCCTAAACTATGCCGCTGCCGATGAGACAGACTATGGTGCAATTTCTCATCCTAATCATTCCGCTATATTAATAACAGAGGTAGAAGATGCCTTAGGGAATTCTTTTGCCCGCAAGTGTTACGATAATTGGAATAGGAGCCCCAGTGGAGGTATGGTAACCAGATTTAATGATGGTACTTTTAATACTAACGTGACGGTTACACCCAAAGATTCTTTAGGAATTAATAACCAAAGCCTAATTAATGATTTGCCAAGTGGCTTGTATACTATTGATAAGGAGTATGACGATGGGGCAACACAGCAAACGGTATTACTAAAGCAGAATAACGAATAGCCACAGCAATTTAAAAAGAACATAAATAAAATATAGTATGTTATGAGATTTCAGCTTTTATGTTTTTTAATAAGTCATAGTGTTTTCGCTCAATTTGGTCCGGAACAGTTGATCAGTACGGAAGTGAATGGCCCTGTGTCCATTGTGGTTGCAGATATGGATGGAGATACTTATCCCGATGTGGTTACTGGAGCTCGTTTTACCAATGAGGTGGCTTGGTTTAAAAATTTAGATGGTTTAGGGAATTTTAGTGAAGTTCAACATATTTCATCTTCAGATGAAACTAGAAGTGTACATGTTGCGGATTTGGATATGGATGGTGATTTAGACGTTCTGGCAGCTGGAACTGCAGCCGATCAAATTTTTTGGCAGGAAAACTTAGACGGTCAAGGAAACTTTGGGCCGCAACAGAATATAGATACTGATGCAGATAATGTTAATGATGCGATTGGTGCCGATTTGGATGGTGATGGTCTATTAGATGTGCTGGCAGCCATCGATTTTCAGCAAAGCGCAGTATGGTATAAAAACCTTGGCGGTGGGGTATTTGGGGCTAGGCAGGAGATCTCGTTTACGGTACTTTCTTGTAGATCCATTTACGCGGCAGATTTGGATAATGATGGTGATCTAGATGTAGTGGCTAATTCTGGAGGTTCTGTAACCGTTTCTTGGTTCGAAAATTTAGATGGATTGGGCACTTTTGGCCCCAAGAGAGTAGTGGCCGGTGAGGCGCTGTATGTGGCGGATGTGGTTTGTGCAGATATTGATGGTGATGCCGATTTGGACATTATGGGAGTCACCAATGCGGAGGGTAAAGTGGCATGGCATGAAAATTTGGATGGACAAGGTAATTTTGGACCTCAACGCGTGGTGACCAATTTAGCGATGAGTTGTACTTCTATTCACTTGGCAGATTTGGATAACGATGGAGATATGGATGTAATATTTGGTAACACGCCCACATCAACAGAAGAAACTTCCGAAGTAGCCTGGAGTGAAAATGTAGATGGATTGGGTAATTTTGGTCCAAAACAGGTGCTTACTACTGCTTTTCAATTTACCAAACAGGTGTATGCCGCGGATGTTGATGGCGATACCGATATGGACATCTTTGCAGTAGCTCAAAACAACGATAAGGTAGCTTGGTTTGAGAATTTAACCATTTTAGGGATCGATGAACAGTCGCTGGTAAACAAAATTAGTATTTATCCCAATCCAGCTAATTCTATACTTCATATCAATGCAAAGAGAGCTTCTTTGTCGAGTATTACCATTTCAGATTCTAGCGGAAAGCTTTTAAGCACTATAATAGAGGAGGTGGACCAGATAGATGTAAGTCATTATAATAGTGGTGTGTATTTGGTCACTTTAGAGAGTGTAAGTGGATATAAGAGTGTGAAGAAGTTTTTGAAGGAGTAGTGTCAATTCTTCTTTCCAGGATCTTTCTTTCGATCGTAATAATTTTTTTTGAAATTTCGCTGTCTTCTACTGCGATTTCGGTTGCTATTCGATTTATTCCAGAAGAATATGAGCATTAGCAAAATAGCACCACCAACAATTATGGCGATAGGATTTGAGAGAAGATCGATTTCCATCTTACGAAGATAATACTCGGGATGGCAAATCGCAAATGAGGAAGTTTAAATTGAATTTGAAAAAAGTAAAACTTCCAATTTGAAATGCGACAGGAGTGTATTAGTTTTATCTCCGAACTAAGAAGGAACAATCAACTTTCGTGCATTTGTTGATCTTACGATGTGTACAATAAAGGGTGTCTTTTTAAAATACTCACCTTTGTCTAGTAAGTGTTTTTCTATTTTTCACTCACCACTACTTATTCCTAACATCAGATTCGATCATTCCATCTCTTAGACGGATAACACGGTGTGCGTGTTCAGCGATTTCTTCTTCGTGAGTTACTATAATTACAGTGTTTCCAGCGGCATGGATGTCGTCAAAGAGTTTCATAATCTCAACTCCGGTTTTAGAATCTAAGTTACCTGTTGGCTCATCTGCTAGAATAATTGAAGGGTGATTTACCAAAGCTCTTCCAACGGCTACACGCTGTCTTTGTCCTCCTGAAAGCTGATTGGGTTTGTGATCCATTCTGTCTTCCAAACCAACGTCTGTAAGCACTTCTTCAGCTCGTTTGGTTCGAACGCTTTTCGAAGCGCCAGCATAAATCATTGGAAGCGCAACATTTTCCAAGGCAGTGGTTCTAGGCAGGAGGTTAAACGTTTGGAAAACGAAGCCAATTTCTTTGTTTCGAATTTCGGCTAATTCGTCATCACTCATGCTACTCACATCTTGATCATTCAATAAATAACTTCCGGAGGTTGGAGTATCCAAACATCCCAATAAATTCATAAGCGTCGATTTTCCAGAACCAGAAGGCCCCATAAGTGCAACATAATCTCCCTTAACGATGTCGAGATCGATTCCCTTTAAAACCTTTACAACTTCTTGTCCGAGTTGGAAATCACGCTTGATATCACGAATTTTTATGACTAGATCCATAAATTATATTTTTCCCATGAGGGGAATTTTAATGTTAAACGCTTGAGCTACGCATATGACGTAAAGATAACACACTTGTTACAATCGAATGGAAAAATGTTGTTTAGGTTGTTCTTTTCTAAAAAACACTAATCCCCACTGAAAAGTGTCAATACTTACGGTAACCTGCGGGTGGGCAATAATTTCCTGCCATGCAGCGGTCATTTCCGAGCTCCAATAAATATCATCGAATATAAAAACACTATCGTTGTTTACTTTTTCTAAAAGTGATTCGAAATAAAAAAGCGTTCTATCCTTATTGTGATTGCCATCGATGAAGACCAAATCGTAGTTCTTAGTGTTAGCTGTGTCTAAAAATTCTTCAAATTTCTTCTGGTGAAGCTGTATGTTTTTTAACTGAAATTTTCTCCACGCATCCTTTGCTTTTAAAGCAGTATTGGAACAGCCCTCAACGGTTTGGATTTGAGCCGAAGGGTTTCCTAAGGATAACGCGGCCGTTGCCATTCCTAACGAAGTCCCAAATTCTAAAATTTCCGAAGAGCCTAAATAACGGACGATCCTAACTAATAATCGTTGTCTTTTTTTGCTGATACCTGCATTTTTTGCAATCGCGGCTACTGCTCGGGTATTGGATTTAAATACTCTAGACCCTGCTCCAAAATCGGTTACTTCAATACTGGATGGGTCTTTAAGTAGGTTACTTCTGTGTTGCTGGAGCGTTTTATATGCTTCGAAATTGGTCCGATCGTAGAAACATTTAGTGATCAAGTTATATACAAAGGGAGAATGTACTCCGTGCTGGTTGCTAGAACGGGAAAGAAATTTTAGATATGATTTTATTTGGTAAAACATGTCAATGGTAACCCAGTCAAACTGCACTTATTGTCCTGGTATTATTTCTTCAAGGGTGTGTAAATGAGCTGTAAATATACTAGAAGTTTAGGATTCTAATTTGGCAGACAATTCAAACCAACGTTCTTCTTTTTGTTCAATTAGATGAATCATTTCTTGCAGTTTTGCAGATTGTTTGTTGATCTCATCAGCGTCCCAGTTTTCTGTAGCAAACTTATTCTGAAGTGCTTCCCTATCTCTTTCCAGTTGGGCAATGTCTCTTTCCAAGCGTGCATGTTCTTTTTGCTCATTGTAGCTTAGCGCTGCCTTTGAGGTATCCTTTTTCCAATCGTTTTTTGCTTTAGCAGGCTCTTTGCTTTCCAAGGCTGGTTCTTTCGCCGCACTATCTTCATAGATTCTGAAATCTGAATAGTTCCCAGGGAAATCCTGAATTACTCCATCTCCTCTAAAAACGAATAAATGATCAACAATCTTATCCATGAAATAGCGGTCGTGGGAAACAACAATAAGACATCCAGGGAAGTCCATTAGGAAGCTTTCAAGGACGTTGAGCGTTACAATATCTAGATCGTTTGTAGGCTCATCTAAAATCAAGAAATTAGGATTTCGAATAAGAACGGTGCATAAATACAGTCGTTTTCGTTCTCCTCCACTTAATTTATCTACAAAATCGTATTGTTTTTTGCGGTCAAACATGAACCGTTCCAGCAGTTGTTGTGCTGAAATCTGTCTTCCTTTTTTAAGCGGAATATAATCGCCAAAGTCTCTTACTACGTCAATTACTTTTTGCCCTTCCTTTATGGTAATTCCCTTTTGGGTGTAATAGCCAAATTTTACGGTATCACCAATCACGACTTTCCCCGAATCTGGTTGAAGACTTCCCGTCATGATATTTAGGAAGGTTGATTTTCCAGTTCCATTTTTACCAATAATACCAATTCGTTCTCCCTTTAAGAAGCTATATTCAAATTTGTTGAAGAGGTCTTTATTGTCAAAAGATTTCGAAATTTTATGTAATTCGACCACTTTGGTTCCCAATCGTTCCATATTGAGTTCCAATTCCATTTCATGATCGTTTCTGCGCTGATGAGCTCTGGATTTGATGTCTTGAAAATCGTCTATTCGCGATTTACTTTTAGTGGTTCGCGCTTTGGGTTGGCGACGCATCCACTCTAATTCTTTTTTGTAGAGTTGTTTAGATTTAGCAGTTTCGGTCTCAAAGTTCTCTATGCGGGCATCTCTTTTTTCCAGGTAATAACTATAGTTTCCTTTATAGCTGTAAAGGCTTCCTTCATCCAATTCGACCATCTCATTGCACACGCGCTCCAAGAAATAACGGTCGTGTGTAACCATAAATAGGGTGATATTTTCTTTGGCAAAAAAGCTTTCCAGCCATTCGATCATTTCTAGGTCGAGGTGGTTGGTGGGCTCATCCATAATCAGTAATTCTGGTTGTGACAAAAGAGCGTTGGCCATCGCCAACCTTTTCTTCTGTCCTCCACTAAGACTGCCTACTTTTTGGGATAAATTCTCTAGCTTTAGTTTAGAAAGAATTTGTTTGTACATGGTTTCAAAGTCCCACGCTTGATGAGAGTCCATTGCGTCGAAAGCTTTTTGGTATGCTTCAGCATCATCTGGATTGAGAAGGGCCTTTTCGTAAGCATCAATTACTTTTAAGATAGGCTTTTCTGATGAGAAAATTGTTTCCTCTATACTCAGTTGAGGATTTAAATCTGGTTCTTGAGAAAGAAAAGCTACGTTGAGGTTTTTTCTGTAGACTACGCGTCCTTCATCTGGTACATCTGCCCCGGAGAGAATATTGAGCAGGGACGTCTTTCCAGTACCATTTTTAGCGACAAATCCTATTTTCTGACCTTGATTGATTCCAAAGGAGATATCGCGAAATAAAACGCGTTCTCCATACGATTTTGATATTTGCTCTACCGAGAGGTAATTCATCCTTGTAATTTGCTGCAAAATAAAGGGTTTTTAAGGAGTTACGGGAAAATATATTTCATTATTACGCAGGTTCGTTTATATTTGCGGATTAAACCCAATCTTCTATGCATTCTAAGTCACTGTTATTATGTTTGTTGACCGCAGTAATACTGGTCTCCTGCATTTCTCAAAAGCAGCTTACATATTTACAAGAAAATGATAGTAAAGTAGACAGTATTATTCCTGTTCGTAAGAAGCAGGAGCCGTACAGACTGCAAATCAATGATTTGTTGAGTATTAGAATTAAAGCTTTGGATCAGGACAACGTAGGTATTTTTAATCCGGTGGGAGATGAAAATATAAGTGCTACACGAGAGGAACGTCTGTATTATGATGGTTTCACGGTAGATGTTCATGGAAATGTTCGCATTCCTAGTTTGGGAGAGGTGCCTGTTTTAGGAAAAACGGTTGTTGAGGTAAGAGATGAAATTGAAAAAAGATTGTTGGACGATTTTTTTAATGAAGAGGCAAATATTTTTGTAACGGTCAAACTTTCTGGAATTAGATATACCATAAACGGTGAAATAGGAAGGCCAGGCTCTAATATCATATACAGAGAGCAGGCGACTATTATGGAAGCGATCGGTGAGAGTGGTGATATACCCGTTACTGGCGACAAGAGTGATGTAATTGTTATACGTCAGTATCCATTAGGACAGAAGGTGCATCATATTGATCTTACGAGTATAGACGCAATGAACTCACCCTATTTTTATGTGCAGCCTAACGATCAAATCCTCATTAACCCATTACCTCAGAAATCAATCGGAACGGGTACAACCGGATTGCAGTCGTTTACGACCGTTTTTAGTATTATTTCAGTTTTAGCAACGACTTTATTATTGTTTACCAGATTATAAACTTATGAGTGACGAATTTGATTCAGGTGAAGTACAGTCGTTATTCGACTTTAAAGGTTTTCTTTTTAAACTGCTGGGATATTGGCCGCTTATTTTAGTGACTATGATTATTGCCTTCGGGATTGCTTATTATAACAATGTTCGTAAGTTAGATATATTTCAAGTGGATAATATGATCGCCATTAAGGATGATCAAAATCCTTTTTTCACCACTAATACCAGTTTAACCTTTAATTGGGGAGGTACAACCGATAAAGTGAATACAGCAATTATTACGTTGCGTTCTCGATCTCATAACGAGAAAGTAGTTGAACGACTCAATTATTACCTTACTTATAAAAAAGAAGGAGAATATCAGCTGGAGGATGCATATATGCAAACCCCGTTTTTTGTAGAAGTTGATACAAACAATTACCAAGTTATTGGCCAAAACTTAAAGATTACTTTTATCGATACTACTTCTTTTAACTTAGCCTTGTCGATACCCACTAGTGGGAATAGGTTGCATCAAAAATATAATCAATCGAAAGAGACTGCGCGAAAATATTTAGAAGTTCAAGAGTTTTCGAAAGAGTTTAGAATTGGTCAAAAGATATCGTTGCCATTCTTCAGTGGGACAATTATACCCAATCCTGAGGTAGATGTTATCCCTAAAAAAAGCTATTATATTACTTTCACGGCCTTTGACAATGCGGTGAAGCAACATATGGGAGTGGCAGTAAGTCCTGAATCTAAGGGTGCATCTGCTTTACGACTTCGAATGTCGGGATACAACAAAGCCAAATTGGTAGATTACTTAAATACTTCAGTCAATGTTCTAAGTGAGGATATGTTGGATCGAAAAAACTTGTTTGCTACCAAGACCATACGTTTTATTGATAGTAGCCTGCAAGTGAAGTCTGGTGAACTACTAGAAGTTGAAGATGAGTTGAACGATTTCAGAAATAAAAATGAAATATATAATCTCGATGTAGAAGGAAGAGAAATTAATGCTCGAATTAATACATTGGATTTATTAGAGGATGAGATTCAGCAAGAATTGAATTATTATAATACACTGGAGGACTACCTTATTAACAGGTCAGATTACCGAGAAATTCCCGCACCATCTGTAGCGGGAATTAGTGAAGGGAGTATTGTAAGTGGCGTAGGGCAAATAGTGGCGAAAGCGCAAGAGCGGAACAAGCTTCAATATTCATTTAAGGAAGGAGCGCCTGTTTTTAAGGATATCGATAGACAAATTGACGCGATTAAAAAAGTGTTACTAGAGAATATAAATTCTTCCAAGGGAGTCAAAAATCAACAATTAGAAAGAGTTAATGGAGATATTGCCAAGTATGAATCTCAAATAAGAAAGCTACCAAAAGAACAACAAGAGCTTATAAAAATTGAGCGACGTTATAATTTGAGTCAGTCAACTTACAACTTATTTCTAGCTAAGAGAAGTGAAGCCGGTCTAGTTAAAGCGGCTAACGTTAGCGATGTTTTAGTAATAGACTCGGCAAAAGATACAGGAGGTGGAAAGATTGGCCCAAATACCAAACTTAATTATGTAATTGCTTTTCTGTTAGGTCTAGTGGTTCCATTGTTATTTGTTTTGGTGAGAGTACTGCTTGATAATCGAATTCAGAATATTAAAGAAATAGAGCGATTGTCAACGATTCCTATTTTAGGAGTGATTGGAAAGAGTTGGATGGAGGATAGTTTGGCTGTTATTTCGAAGCCGAAATCGTCCATAGCAGAAGCGTTTAGAGCCATTCGATCGAGTCTTCAGTTTATTTACAAAAAGCAGGGGATTGATGGAGCTAAAACTGTACTGGTTACCTCGTCTATAAGTGGAGAGGGAAAAACATTTTGTTCGATCAACATAGCGTCTGTTTTTGCGCTGAGTGAAAAGAAAACTGTTTTGGTTGGTCTTGATTTAAGAAAGCCGAAAATTTTTGGAGATTTTGATATTACCAATGATATAGGGGTAGTTAATTACTTAATTAACGACGCTACTTCAGATGAGATCATCCAGAAAACCATGGTCGATTCTTTGGATGTGATTACTGCGGGGCCAATTCCGCCTAATCCTTCCGAACTTTTAATGAGCGATAGAATGGAGTTGCTCATTTCAGAATTAAAAGAAAAATACGATTATATTATCTTAGATTCCCCTCCTTTAGGGTTGGTGGCAGATTCTTTGGAGTTGATTAAGTTCGCCGATGCAACTATTTATATGGTGCGACAGAACTATACAAAGAAAGGGATGTTTAGTCTTATTAACGAAAAATATAAAAACGGAGAAGTAGCCAATGTGAGTTTTGTGCTTAACTTCTTTGAAAGTAAGGCTAAATACGGCTATGGATATGGTTACGGCTATGGTTACGGCTATGGCTATGGCTACGGACAAGGATATCATGAGGAGATAAGAAAGCCTTCTTTCATGCAACGCGTGAAGAGCAAGTTTAAGAAGGACAAATAATGTAATTTTTGTAATCTTACTTTTACCGATGTATGCTATCAGGGAAACAAAAGATCACCAAGCGAATTTTTGACGTATCTATTTCATTAATAGTACTCCCGTTTGTGATATTTCCTTTAATTTTGCTGCTCGTAATTGCAACCTTAAGTACTGGTAAAAATGGTTTGTTTGTTCAAAAGCGTATAGGTTATCAAGGCAAGAAATTTAATTTGTATAAGATTCGATCACTTAAAGGAGATCATCATATAGATGCCGTTGCAATTAAAGAAAGTGAAACCAGTTTCGGAAAATGGATCCGAAAAACAAAATTAGACGAACTGCCCCAAGCATTCAATATTTTGTTAGGAACCATGAGCTGGGTTGGTCCAAGACCGGATATTTCAGGATATGCCGATAAGCTTAAAGGCGAAGATCGGATTATTTTGGAAGTAAAACCAGGCCTTACTGGACCAGCTACTTTAAAATATAAAAACGAAGATGACCTGCTGTTAAAACAGGAGAACCCATTAAAATATAATGATGAGGTAATCTGGCCGGACAAAGTCGTTTTAAACAAAGAATATGTAATGAACTGGAGCCTACTTAAAGACATAAACTATTTATGGGCTTCCTTATTTAATAAATAGACTACTTTTTAATGGATTTCGATATGAAAGATAACGCTACAATTGCAATTATAGGATTAGGTTACGTTGGGCTTCCTCTGGCCGTGGCCTTCGCTGAAAAATACAAAGTAATAGGCTTTGATATCAACGCCAAGCGCGTTGGAGAGTTGAGAAATGGAGATGACCATACCTTGGAAATTGCGAAAGACCATTTGGAGAGTGTTTTAACTGTTGGAGATACTGGTTTGGTGATCACAGATCAAATAGATGATCTTGCTGAAGCTAGTGTGTATATAGTAACGGTTCCTACACCTACTAATAAATACAATCAGCCAGTGCTTATTCCTCTTGAGAAAGCTAGTGAGACTGTTGGAAGTGTTATGAGTGAAGGAGATGTAGTTATTTATGAGTCTACTGTATATCCTGGAGTTACAGAAGATGTGTGTGTGCCTATCTTGGAAGAGAAGTCGGGAATGATTTTTAATAAGAATTTCTATGTAGGTTACTCTCCAGAACGTATTAATCCAGGAGATAAGGAGCATACTGTCACAAAAATTTTAAAAGTAACCTCTGGTTCTACTCCAGAATCTGCTACCTATATAGACAACTTATACGGGTCTATTATTACCGCTGGGACACATTTGGCTCCATCTATTAAAGTAGCGGAAGCAGCTAAGGTAATTGAGAATTCTCAACGAGACATTAATATCGCTTTTGTAAATGAACTCTCTAAAATATTTAGACTTTTAGAGATCGATACCCAAGCAGTATTGGAAGCCGCAGGGACCAAATGGAATTTTCTCAAGTTTACACCAGGATTGGTAGGAGGACATTGTATTGGAGTGGATCCATACTACTTAGCTCAAAAGGCGATTGAGGAAGGATACAATCCAGAAATTATTCTTGCAGGAAGACGAATGAATGATGGAATGGGAAGTTATGTTGCTCAGGAGGTGATTAAGATGATGATTCAGAAAGAAGCCAGAGTTAAAAATGGAAACGTACTTGTTTTAGGGATTACATTTAAAGAGAACTGTCCAGATATCCGAAACAGTAAAGTAATAGACGTTATTGAGGAATTAGAAAATTTCAATTTAAACGTAGATGTACATGATCCTTGGGCCAACGGTGCTGAGGTGGAGCAGGTTTTTGGTAAAAAATTAATTGCCGATAGAAAGAATTTGAAATCTAATTATGATGCAGTTATTTTAACGGTTTCTCATAATGAATTTAAAGACTTCAAAGTAAAAGAATACACCAACGATGTTTCAGTTGTATTTGATGTAAAAGCATTTTTAGATACTAACCTAATAGACGGAAGATTATAATGTTCAATACCCCATACCATACCCAAGACCTATCAAAATTTAGTTTTCTAGTAACCGGTGGAGCGGGCTTTATAGGCTCCAATCTAGTAGGCTACCTCTTAAAATACGGTGCAAAAAAAGTACGTGTTCTTGATAACCTAGCCACTGGGTTTACCTATAACTTAAGTGAATTTGAAGGAAACCCTCATTTCGAACTCATGGAAGGAGATATCAGAAATCCTGAAACTTGTAAGGCAGCCATGGAAGGAATCGACTATGTTTCTCACCAAGCCGCATTAGGTTCTGTTCCTCGTTCTATTAACGACCCTGCTACCTCTAATGAGGTAAATGTAGCTGGGTTTTTAAATATGTTGGTGGCCCAAAATGATAGCCCGACAGTAAAAAGATTGGTATATGCTGCATCTAGCTCTACCTATGGTGATAGCCCTTCGCTTCCCAAAGTAGAAGACAATATTGGAAAACCGCTTTCTCCATATGCAGTAACCAAATTAGTAAACGAATTGTATGCGGATGTTTTTCATAAGACGTATCATACGCAGACCATTGGCCTTAGATATTTCAACGTATTTGGTCCTAAACAAAGTCCGAAAGGAGCCTACGCAGCCGTGATTCCGCTGTTTATGCAGGCTTTGAAGGATCAGGAGGTGCCTACCATTAATGGAGACGGTGAGCAAACTCGCGATTTTACTTATGTTGAAAATGCCGTTCAAGCAAATGTGAGAGCTTTCTTCGCTCCAGATGAAGCTGTAAATGAAGTGTTCAATGTGGCTTTTGGGGAACGAATTAGTTTGAATACCCTCTGGGACGACTTAAAGAAAATTTCAGAAGTTAATATAGAAGCAACCTACGGACCGCCAAGAAAAGGAGATGTAAAAGACTCTTTGGCCGATATTAGCAAAGCGCGAAAACTCTTAGGGTACAACCCTTTGTTTTCTGTGGCCGATGGGATGAAGGTTACTTGGGAATATTTTAATTCGTAATCGTAATGAAAGACGACGATAAGTGGTTATACGAGATTTCGGCAAAGCACAAGCTGATTGATTTTAACTTTAAAGAAGTTTGGCAATATCGTGACTTATTAATGCTTTTTGTGAAGCGTGATATAGTTACCGTCTACAAACAAACCATTTTAGGTCCCCTTTGGTATTTTATTCAGCCACTATTTACCTCCGTAATTTTTACGTTGGTTTTTAATAATATGGGAAACATCAGTACGGGAGGAGTACCACCATTTCTGTTTAACTTAGCGGGTATAACCGCATGGAACTATTTTAAGACCTGTCTTACAGGAACTTCAAATACTTTTAGGGCTAATCAGAATATCTTCGGAAAGGTTTATTTTCCGAGGGTTATTATGCCAATTTCGATCATCATCTCGAACCTTTTAAAGTTTGGGATTCAGTTATTAATCTTGATTGGTTTCTACATTTATTATGCGAATAAAGGCTTTGACCTTATGCCAAATGGCAACATGACTCTATTTCCTGTTTACATATTAATGATGGCAATGATTGGATTGGGGACAGGTATGATTATATCTTCCTTTACTACCAAATATCGCGATTTAAAAGTGTTATTAGGTTTTGCCGTGCAGCTCTTGATGTATTTATCTGCAGTTCCTTATCCTATTGCGGAGGCTCAGCGTAAATTTCCTCCCTTTGTTGCGGATTTTGTGGTTTACAATCCGTTGACTCAGATAATCGAAGGATTTCGTTATATGATTTTAGGAGTTGGAACATTCACTTGGAATGGTTTTTTATACACGTTATTAATTAGTTTTGTTCTGTTTTTTGTAGGATTACTTACTTTTAATAGAACTGAAAAAAGTTTTATAGACACGGTATAATGGGAGTGATATTAAAAGCGGAAAATATAAGTAAGCAATACCGCCTTGGTTTAGTTGGTACTGGAACTATTACGCATGACCTAAATAGGTTTTGGCATCGCATCCGGGGAAAAGAGGATCCTTACTTAAAGATAGGGGCTGAGAATGATCGTACGTCCAAGGCCACTGAAGAATATGTATGGGCGCTACAGGATATTAATTTTGAGGTAAATGAAGGAGAAGTTCTTGGTATTATTGGAAAGAATGGAGCTGGAAAATCTACTTTGCTAAAATTACTTTCAAGAGTAACTAGTCCTACTACAGGTGTTATTAAAACCAAAGGGCGTATCGCTTCATTATTAGAAGTAGGTACTGGATTCCACCCCGAACTTACAGGTAGAGAAAACATTTTTTTAAATGGTGCTATTCTAGGTATGCGTAAGAGTGAAATTGCCGCAAAACTCGATGAGATTGTCTCTTTTTCTGGATGTGAAAAATATGTGGATACCCCAGTAAAGAGATATAGTAGCGGAATGCGAGTGCGTTTAGCTTTTGCAGTTGCCGCTCATTTAGAGCCAGATATTCTTGTAATCGATGAAGTGTTAGCGGTAGGTGACGCCGAGTTTCAAAAAAAGGCCATCGGTAAAATGCAAGACATAAGCCAAGGCGAAGGAAGAACAGTGTTGTTTGTTAGTCATAATATGGCAGCGGTGCAAGATTTATGTACACGAGTGATCATTTTAGAACATGGCGGACTCGTTTTTAACGGAACTACATCTGAAGGTGTAAATCGATATTTAAATTCAAATAAAATTTCCACCGGATTTTTAGAGTTTGAAAAGAAGGATGAAAGTGCAAAAGCGCAGGTCTCACGTTTTGAAGTTCTTAATGCCAATAGAGCTATTTCATCTTCTTTCAAGTCTGGAGAGCAAATGATCTTCAAAACATCTGTGAGGGTAAATGCTGAAATCAGAAATCCAGTTTTCAGTTTGAGAATTAGTGATTTAAACAACGTTAATGTTGTAACTTGGAGGAGTAACGATTTTGTAAATGAACCTATTCCTAAGTTTCAGAAAACCAATTTTGAAATTTCCATTAATTCTTTAGATCTATATTTATTAGATGGTATCTATAATATTTCAATTGGTTTGGCAGATGGAAAAGAGATTGTTGAGATGAAGATCAAGTTCTATCAAATTGAGATTTCACCTTCGAAACCAAATAGTGATTTTCATTCGATCACTAAAGAAAAGTCATCTAAGAGTTTAATTTATTCACTTGCTAAATGGAATGTCGATGTTAAAGGCGATCTATAGAAGAGTGAAAAAAAAACTAAGCACTCAAAAGTGTACTCCTTCTATTAGGAAGGTCTCTTCAATCAACAATGTAGCCGTAGTAGTTTCTTCTACTTCGATAAAAAAGGGATTCAAACGAACGCTTGATGATGTATTCCTTATCATTTCTGAGGATTTTAATTTCACGTGGTTGGATGCTTCGTCAAAACCAAATTCTCATGACTTAAATAATTTTGACTTTCTAATTGTGATCGATGCATGGGGTGGAATAGTCGATACGTATATTAGATCTTTAAAACTAAACCTACCAAAGGGAATTATACTGGCAACGAGCACGGTCGTACCAAAAAGGATTGAAGCCAGTCATGATTATGATGTGCTTTGGTTCAAAACATTTAAGTATGGAGAGAATTTTGCGACACACCCGAATAAATTTCACGCCCTAGGAATTAGTAATGCTAGCACGGATTTGAGTTTGGATATTTCGGTAAACGACGCCCAAGAAGTTTTGATTTCAAACGAAGAAGAAATTTTACATGCTCGAATGGTTGGTTCTAAATTTGTAATTCCAGAAAATTACCAGCATTTAAGTGAGCTTAAGAAATCGCCTATCTGGGATGATTTATATTTTGGGAATCAAATTAGATCTGGAATGAATTCTTTGGTCGAGGACAATACCAGAAAAACTAACCTTATTTTATCAACAGCAAAATTAAAGGCGGGGAGATTTTCTTTTCATAATGGCAGGTTTTATGCTACTGGCCACGAATTTGTTGAAGTGGGTTCCTTTTGTTCGTTCGGAAAGAATATTGTAGTTTATACTTCTAACCACGATACCAACTACGCCTGCACTCAAGGGTTTATTTATAGAAAGTTTTTTGAAAGTAATCATCCAGGTGAGCGCGGAGATACTCCTTCTTTAGCTCGATCAAAAGGCCCAGTAATTATTAAAAATGACGTTTGGATTGGAGATGATGTAAAAATCATGTCTGGTATTACTATTGGTAATGGAGCGTGCATTGCCGCCGGTAGTATTGTAACTTCAGATGTCGCAGATTATGCTGTTGTTGGAGGAGTCCCGGCAAAACTTTTGAAAATGAGATTCACAGAAGAAGTTGTGAATTTTATGTTGGAAGTCCAATGGTGGAATTGGTCTGATTCAAAAATAAAGAAGAACGAAGTTTTTTTTGAGATTAATTTCAATAGCATAGAATCAGTCAAAAATATTAGTATTCAATAGCAATATTAAACTCTATTAATGAAAATTGTCCAAAAACAGGATTGGATAACGTACCTGCGAGTGTTCGCAACTATTGCTGTTATATTGATCCATGTGGTTGCTTCCATACTAAATAAGTATGAAGAAATCCCCATCGAACACTGGTGGATTGGTAATATTTACGACAGTATAGTTAGGTGCAGTGTTCCGCTTTTCTTTATGATATCAGGAGCATTGCTTCTTAGTAAAGACTACGAATTGGAATTCTTTATAAAAAAACGTTTCCTTAGGATTATTCCTCCGTTTCTTTTTTGGAGCTTCATTTATATTGCATACGATTTATATTTTCATTCTGATGGTCAGTTAACTTTTTTAGGAGTTTCAAAAACCATAACTCAATCCTTGCTTAAGGGAAGTCAGTTTCATCTCTGGTTTGTATACGCTATTCTAGGACTTTATCTATTTGTCCCAATTTTAAGAAGATGGGTTAAGGCAGCTCCTAGAAAGGAAATCTTGTTTTTTCTTATTATTTGGTTCCTAACCTTGCTGGCTAAAATACCGTTTGTCAAGCCTTTTTTTCCGAAGATTGATCTTGTGAATTTTACAGGTTATTTAGGGTATTTTGTTTTAGGGTATTACTTGCTTCAAGTGCCCCCTAAACGAAAGTTCATGCCCGCAATGCTGATCTTTTTAGGCCTAATCGTGACAATATTTGGAACTTATTGGGTGACTGAAAGTGACGGTAGCTTTTCCAGTGTTTTTTATAAATACCTGTCGCCAAATGTTCTTATGGTTTCTATAGGGGTATTTTTAATCATGAGGACAGTTTCTATTTCAAATGTTCGTCTCAATAAAGTATTGTCGTTTATAAGCTCTAACAGTTTTGGAATTTATTTAGTTCATGTGTTGGTATTGTATTTTTTAAGAATGGTGGGTGTGGATTGGACTATATTCAATCCGCTGGTAAGTGTCCCTTTGGTGACAATAATCTGTTTATTAATTTCAGCCGGAATCATAGCTCTTTTAAAGACCACCAAATGGGGAACGTATATAGCAGGTTAAATTGTATTTTAGCGAACTAATGAATCACATGAAAGTCTGTATCATATCTGGACGGTATCCAACTACTAGTTTCGACTCGCCAACAAATCATAAGTTGTATGCAGATAAGTATGGTTATCATTATATCCATTGTAATTGGCCAACGAAAACCACCAATCTTTATTTAAATAAGGTCCATTATATCTTAAACTATATCGACCTGTTCGATTATATAATATGGATCGATGATGATGCGTTTTTCTTCGACTTCAATAAAGACATCATGGAGTTTGCACCTAAAGACGGAAAGATATTCTCGGCCTGTAAGAGTCCTAATTATAAGGATATTAGCACCTACTTGAGCTCTGGGCAATTTATTTTGAAATCTGGAGCACTTGCTAAAAGATTTTTAAACGATGTATTAGCCCAAGACCTTCATAAAGTTAAAGAGTGGTGGTCTGACGAGTTAGGCTATTTTACCAATGGAGATCAGGATTCGATGATTTATTTACTCAAAACCGATTATGAGCTAAAGGATCAATACACACTGTATGACTATAAAGACTTTAATAGTAGAGCAGATAACTTATTTGGAGTCGACGCTCATAGACCGTTAGTTTTACATTTCACTGGCAAAGAAGAGATCAAAGAAGCGGATTACTTGAAAGTGCAAAAAGAACTAAATTTACCTCCTTCCTTAGTGGAGAAAGAATTTACTGCCAATTATAAGATTCCGAAGAATAAAAAAACTAAAAATCAGTCGAAACCTGGTTTTATTAAAAGAGTGTATCGATGGTTTGTAGGCTAAAATCCTTTTCTTTCGACCTATTTCCACAAGAAGTTAAGAGTCTAATAGCTGCTTACAAGTATTCTCTGAACCCTAGTTTTATCCGGTTTCAAGAAGTCAATTATTTGGCTATTAGATTATACGATGAAGAAAGGAAGGGAATCATCGCCAAGCTTTATGTGTGGAAGGATGGAGGACCGATAAAGTCGGTTGATTTGAGTGATTTTTTTCTAGAAAGGGTGGGCACATCTAAAGTAGCAGACCCCAAATTATTTATAATGAATAATAAAGTCTGGGGTACTTTCAACACTGGCTATGTGGATAAAATCAATAATGAAGTTGGTTTGTTTGAGTTGAGTGAAGAGCAAATTTCAAATTATTATTTCTGCTCCTATGACCAAAGGACTAGAATTGAAAAAAATTGGGCATTCTATTCTAAAAACGATGAAATATATTGCTTATACGGCATTAGTCCATTAAGGATATTGAAAGTGAAAGAAAAGGCCAATCATGGGATTGAATTCGAAATGCATCACCAGGATAAGGAAATTGACTTCGATAGTTACACCATCGGGACTCCGCTGTCTTTTTTTAACGATGCTTATTACTTTATTGGACATAAGAAGTTTTATAGAAAAGGCAAACGACTCTATTTAGGGAGACCATTCAAGCTGGAGTTAGGAGATCGACCAAATGTTAGTTCAAAAAGGGTATTTTTGTTCCATAATATCCGATCTCTGTTTGGAAATAAATTTAAATTCAATAAAAACCTTATTTCGTGTACTTACTTTTCGGGTATTCAAATTGTGGATAATAAGGCTTATCTAACCTATGGTATAAACGACATTAACTGGAATACCGCAGTAATAAAAATAAAAAGACTATGGCAATAAGAACATACTATTGGAACGACCGTAAAGTTCCCTTGCTGGATTATTATAAGATCCGTTTCAAAAATAAAAAGAGAATGGTATTTCGATATGGTAATGCCGGAGATATCTTTAATTACGACTTGCTGAAGTTCTTATATAATGAAGAACCGCAGAACATGAAAAAGCAAGGAGATAGATTACTTTTAGTTGGTTCGGTGATGTCAGTACTTGAAAAAGGTGATATTGTAAATGGAATAGGATGGAAAGGGAATGACCTTTCAGAAAAGGAAGAAATTATAGAAAGTGCTGTTGTAAATGGAGTGCGTGGACCTTTGACGAAAAGCTTGTTTGAAAAATATGGAGCTGACCTGTCTAATCTTAAATTTGAATACGATCCAGGACTCTTGATCAAAGAGGTTTATAACCTTAATATGAAGAGAAGCAGCGAAAAGAATGTAATCTTTATACCGCATTACAGAGATGTATGGGCCTACAGAGGAAATTATCCTGAAGGAGTGAAGATGGTTAATATCGATAACACCCCACAAAAGGTTGCAAAGGAGATTATGAAAGCAAAAATAGTATACGCTTCTTCACTGCATGGTATTATTTTCGCACATGCTATGGGGAAAGAATGTGTATTTGTGGCGCCACAATCTGAAGAACCTATTTTTAAATATAGAGACTATTATCTCTCCATAGGCCAAGAAATGCCCGAACCAGTTAAGGATATCCATTCAACAAATTATAGGACGGATAAAGGCACTCTCTTAGATCGAAAAGTAGGGTTAGACGATTTCTTTTTTCCAACAAAAGAATCGCTACAACAGAAAAATATTATAGTGAAGTAGTTAACTAGCAGTTATTGAATGATCTTATTTTTTCTAACTTATAAACCATTTTGCTCACATAACAACCAAGGAGAATCTCCAACTAAATAGCACCAACTTTGAAAGTTTATATTCCAGCAGCTAAAGATGAAAATCCATTTTTTGATGAGATTATACAATTTTCTAAGCTGAATTTTGAATTTGGAAACATAAACTCCTTTACTCCAGATTATCAAATTGTACTCATTCATTGGCCCGAGCAATTGTTTAATTGGCGGGAACCAAGTCAGGATGAACTTGAACATCTCGGGAAAAATATAATTTCTTGGAAAAAACACGCAAGGATCGTTTATGTGGTTCATAACCTAGAGCGGCATTATGGAATGAACGCCAATTGGGAGAAACTCTACGAGCTGGTGCTTACCAACGCAGATGCAATGATACATCTGGGAGGATATAGTGCCCAATTATTGGGAGAGAAATATCCAAATAAACAACACACTATAATTCCACATCCTCTCTACGAGAATAGCTTTACATTTCATGAAAAAGCGGAAGCCAGAAAGATTTTACGAATAAATGATGAAAAGGTAGTTGTCATTGCTCCAGGAAGAATTAGAAGTGACGAGGAAGCAACTATGATCAAAGATGCGTTTGACGCCCTAGATATAAATGAAAAACTGTTGGTGGTTCCTTTTATGAAAAAGAAGGAGGCAAAGATTTCTTTTCCAGGCAGAGTTAGGCTAAAGAAAGTAGTGGATGTAAAGAAACTTGTCGAGAGATTTATGAATAGGGATTACAAACAAGATTATATGTTTAGCTACTCCTTCTGTCCTTTTGAAGAACTCTCTCTATTGCTCGCCGCATCTGATGTGATTTTTATCCCTAGAAAATCGGTGTTAAATTCTGGTAATTTGTTTCTAGGACTGTCCTATAAAAAAGTAATCGTAGGGCCAGATAGTGGAAATGTGGCTGAAGCTTTAGAGAACTTTGGATTCCCTACGTTTGATGGTAATCGTCCTAAATCAATCCGTAATGCTCTAAATAAGGCCGTTCAGTTATCTTTGGCAAATACAGAATACAACGAATCTAAATTAGTGCCGTTTAAACCTCAAAATGTGGCTTCTAAATGGGACTACTTTATGCTCGAAACACTGAAATCAATCGCAAAGTAATCTATGTCCGAATTAATCTCCATCATTATCCCTACGTTCAATAGAGCACATCTTATTGAAGAGACCTTGGATTCTGTGTTGCAACAAACCTATGAGCATTGGGAGTGTATTGTAGTGGACGATGGTAGTACAGATCATACCATCGAGGTGCTTAAAGATTATGGTCAAAAGGATGCTCGTTTTAGATATTTTAAGCGACCGGATAATTTAAAAAAAGGAGCCAATTCTTGCCGGAATTACGGCTTTGAGAAAAGTGAAGGCGAATTTGTTCAATGGTTTGACAGCGACGATATTATGTTGCCTTCTTTTTTAGCTGAAAAGATCTCAGCATTCACCCAATCTCATTCGATGGTAATTTGTGCTGGTTATGAAGCGAACGAGACACTTCAGAATAGACAGAAAATAGACCTAAACTACACCTCTGAAAGTTCCTTATTCAAACAATACGTGATGTGGACAGCCAAAGTATTTACGCCTTCGGTGCTCATTAGAAAATCGTTTTTAAAAGGGAAACAGTTGTTTTCCAACCAAATCACTAGAGGACAGGAAACCGAGTTGTTTTCCCGACTTTTCTACAATTTAAAGGAAGATCAATTTCATATCCTAAATAAAGGACTGTTCGTGTATCGGCAGCATGCGCAAAACAAAACGCAGCAAAACAAAGAATACACCAAACACTTCAAAGAGTCGCAGCGTATGATCACCCTCGAAAATTTCAGAAAAAGCATCACCCTTAAAGATCAAGAACTCATAGACCTATTGTATTCCCGATTAATTCGCCTCTTCTTTTCAGGTTTGCGCAACGATCATAAAGATCATTCCAAAATAGTACTGGATGGCTTGGTAAAAGAGTTAAAGACATTAAACCCTTCCAAAAGCAGAAAAGTATACATTCTTGGAAGCAGTTGCTTGCTACTAAGACCTACCTTTAAGGCGGAACAAACCCTTAAAAATATGAAGCTTCAATAATATGGAAAGTCCGTTTATTTCGATCATAATTCCTACCTATAATAGAGCTCATATTATTGGAGATACGCTAGAAAGTATCCATAGCCAAACCTACACCCAATGGGAATGTATTGTGGTAGACGATGGTAGTACAGATGAAACGGCCTCCTTAATGGAAAATTGGCTAGCCAAGGACAACCGATTTCAATATATGCACCGTCCGTCTCAGATGAACAAAGGTCCTAATAGCTGTCGAAATCACGGCTTTTCCAAGAGCAAAGGGAATTATGTCCAGTGGTTCGATAGTGACGATTTGTATAAGCCACATGCGTTGGCGACCTATGTGGAACAAATAACGGAGGGGACAGATGCCGTGGTCGCTAAATTGGAACGAATCAATCTAGATACAGGAATTAAGATCGATGAAAACAATATAATTTCCGAAAATGAAATTCTAGATTACTTAGAAGGACGAATTACATTTTACGTTTCAGGACCTGTTTGGAAACGAACATTTCTTGAACAACACCATGCATTGTTTGATGAGGACATTCGTAATATGGACGATTGGGATTTCAATCTTAGAATGTTGTACAAGGAGCCCAATATTGCCTACATAAACAATCCACTTATCGAATATAGAATTCATGAGAACTCGTTATTTCAGGAATTGGATAAGATCAATATCGCCGAAATAGAATCTGATATTAAAGCCCGAGAGAAGCATGTGCAATTGCTTAGAAAAAACGGAATGGCAGATTATAAAGTAGTGCAAAAATTTATCGCTATGCGTTACTTCAAATTTCTTCGACGAGCACTTTACACTAAGGCGGGTAACAGTTGGTACTTATTCAAAAAGGCAGTTGGATCTCACCTTCGAATAAAAGATTACAAAACTGCCCTCAGAATTATAGTGGGTTTTATATCTTACCGTTTATTCAAAAAGGGATACAATTTGCTCAAAAAGTAAAAGGACATGAAAGTATTGTACGTGTATGATGAAATGCCCAAAACCTACCAGAATTATCTTTGGTTAACACTTCGTGCATTGATTGATGAGATCTCCCTAAAAACGTTGTCGTATAAAGAGGATGGTGCAGATTTCTTCGGAAATGAAACCAATCTTGCAAAAAAGGTAAGCAATAAGCTCACGAAATTCGGACTCTCAAAATCGCAACGATCAGACTTGGAGGTGATGAATAACTTCGATATTGTTCATTTGCAGCACTCGTACCTGTTCTCGAAAATTTCAGAATTACTCACAATACCAAGCCATCAAAGACCTAAAATAATTATTACCCTTCGCGGAGCCGATACCTATGTGAAGCCTTGGGTCTATAAAAAATGGCAACAGTTTTACAAAGAACAAGCACATCTTGTGGATGCCTTCGCAGTGGTGAGCAAACACCAAAAAGAATATTTACAAAAATGGGGTGTTGCAGCAGATAAGATCCATGTGGTACCTGTTTCCTTCGGAGAAGCTACTCATAGTTCTCCTAAATCCCCTAGCGATGGTGTTATGAAGGTAATGTCGGCGCACCGTATGACCTGGGAAAAGAACATCGATGGAAATTTGAGGACCATTAAAGCTATAAAGGAAGCGGGCATCCCAGTGCAATACGATGTCTATGGCGATGGTCCAGATCTTGGACAATTATACTATTTAATTGATGCATACAATCTTGGAGATACTGTTAATTGCCTAGAGAAAGTAGATAATAATGAACTTAAAAAGAGATTGGGGAACTACGATTTCTTTTTGCAATTGAGTATGAGCGAATCCTTGGGGGTATCGGTGCTAGAAGCGCAGGCACATGGAGTTCCTGCAATTGTATCTAATAGAGGAGGACTTCCAGAAACCATTGTGGATGGAGCCTCTGGTTTTAGCGTTGCTCCTCATGAGAACGAACAAGCAGCCAAGTCGATGATGGGGCTGTTCGCAGACAAGGAGAAGTATCAATCGTTTTCTGAAACTGCCATCAAACACGTGCACAGTAATTACGCAGTCGCTAATGAAACGGCCCTTTTAGTGAAGTTATACCATCAACTTTTAAATTCATAAATGGCTGCGCCTCTCAAAATAATTATTTTCGACGGGAGTTTACGGGCTACAACCTTTATCAATAGGTTGGCGAAAGGGTTGGCTGTTAATCACCGTGTTTATATTGTTGGTTTTGAAAAAAGTATTGTGGATAAAGTCCCAGGAGTGATTTATAAAAGTCTTGGTAGTTCAGAAAGTTTGCTGCATTTGCTATCGACTAGCTTTTTAATTTCTTTCAAAACACTTTTTCAGGGTAATTTAGGGCAATTCTTCAAGGTACTAGCGGCCCTTTTTTTTCTTCGGAAAAAGGAGCTTAAACAAATTAATTTCAGTAATACCGTCTCTGCGATCTCGCCAGATATTCTACATGTGCAATGGCCCTCACTTTTACCGTGGGTGGAGAAACTTTTAGAACAGAAAAAAACAAAGATCATTCTTAGTCAGCGTGGATATCAAAATAACGTACGGCCTTTCGTAGAACCGACCAATTTTAAATATCTTCAGAAAAAATACCCTCAACTCGATGGTTTTCATTCAGTTTCCAAAGGAATGTCTAGGGTGGGCGATGAGATTTATACGAGCGCAAGTAAAATAGATGCAGTGGTGTATTCTGGATTCGAATTGAACGCTTTGCCATTTAGCGAAAATTACCAAAAGAATGCGGAGCTCAATTTAATATCTGTTGGACGTCCTCATTGGATTAAGGGATATAGTGATGCGCTGAGAGCCTGTAAAATGATGAAAGAGGCCGGAATGGCTTTTAATTATTGCATTGTTGGAGCTAAAGGTAATGAAGAGTTGGAATACTTGGCGCACGATTTGGGGTTACAGAAAGAGGTGGAGTTACTTCCAAAAGTGAGTCAGCAAGAAGTTTATGAACTCATGAATAGGGCAGATGTATTATTGTTCTCTTCCATAAAAGAAGGATTGCCTAATGTAGTGGTTGAGGCAATGGCTATTGGACTTCCAGTGATTTCCACTAATTGCGGAGGCGTGGAAGAACTGCTGTCTGATAATTGTGGGGCGATTGTTCCTGTTAGGGATGCTACCGCGATGTGCGAAGCCTTAATTAGTTTTTCTGAAATGCCCGAAACCGCAATCATCGCTCAACGAAAAAAAGCGAGGCAAAAGGTGGAAGAGCAGCATCCAGTTAACTCGATGGTGGCAAACATGGAAGCTTTGTATCTAAAATGCCTACAGTCTAATCGGGATTGATTAATTTTGTCCGCAAACGGGCGTAAACCTTTGAAAACAACAACAACTCCTATTATTCCAGTAACGACCACTTTCGCTAAAGTGGAAGGTAAGCATGAGCTGCATAAAGAAGCGATTTGTTTGTTTGCTGCTACTGGATTTTTTTGGGATACCGATACTTATTTCAGAGATGAGGTGGCATTGGCGCCTGCTTCCACCAACGAGATTGATGCAGCTGGTTTTTTGTTAAATAGTACGCCTAATTTTAAGTGGCATTATTCGCCTAGAGCCATCTCTTTTGAGGACGCATTACAAGAGTTTACAACGCTCTTTGAAAGGATTACAGCCGAGCAAGTTGGAAACAGGAAAGTTATTTTGCCGCTATCGGGTGGCTTGGACAGCCGTTCTCAGGCTGCGGCGCTATACCATTTACAGAAAGATGTGTTTTCGTATAGTTACCAGTTTAAAGGTGGTTATGCAGAGACCGCAATTTCGAAATCTTTGGCAGAGGTATGTAATTTTGAATTTAAAAAATACGAGATTCCTAAAGGATATTTATGGGAAACAATCGATGAACTCGCTAAAATTAATAACTGCTATAGTGAATTTACGCATCCACGGCAAATGGCAATTTTTGATGAATTCGATTCCATGGGAGAAGTTTTCTCGCTAGGACATTGGGGAGACGTTCTTTTTGATAGAGGCGCACCAGAGGGAACCCAAGAGGTTGATTTACCTGAGCTAGTAGTGAAAAAAGTGGTTAAAAAAGGAGGGATGGAACTGGCAAATGCGCTTTGGGCCTCTTGGAAGTTAGAAGGTGTGTTTGAAGACTATTTAAATAGACGCATTTCCGACTTACTTCAAAAGATTGAAATCGACAACGTGAGTGCCAAGATGAGAGCCTTCAAATCGTTGTACTGGGCGCCGCGATGGACGAGCACAAACCTAGCCATATTTGCTCAAAAACACCCCATAAGTTTACCGTATTACGACAATCGAATGTGTGCGTTTATTTGCACCATTCCAGAAGAATATTTGGCAGATCGTAAATTGCAAATTGCCTATATCAAAAAAAGGAGTGAAGGATTGGCAAAGGTAACTTGGCAGGATCATAAACCATATAATTTATACGATTACCACAAAAGCAAAACTTCTAAAAACCTACCGTTTCGGATAGTGGATAAGTTGAAACGTGAGACGAAAGCTGTCTTGGGCAGTCCGTTTATAGAGCGAAATTGGGAGCTTCAGTTTGTTGGAAAAGAAAATAACGCTCAATTAAAGAGGCAGTTGTTCGACGGAAATTTATCGGAGCATATTTCAGAAGAAATTATAGAACAGTTTTACACTAAATTTTTAAAAGAAGATCCAGTGTATTACTCACATCCTGTAAGTATGCTTTTAACCTTAGCTTTGCGAATGAAATTATTTGAAGATGCCTAGAAAGATCAAAATACTTTTTACGATTCCAAATTTTGAAACTGCAGGAAGTACCAAGGTTTTATACGATCTTGCATCAGGCTTAGACGCTGCTAAGTTTGAAGTTTCCATTGCATGCGATCACGACAGAGGAGCTTTTTTCGCGGAAGTAGAAAAACTTGGGTTTCCAATTTACTTAGTGAAAACTACGACCAATTATAGGCCATATTCTTCCCTTAACTCAAGACTAAAACCCATAGCTCGGTTTTTTAAAGAACATCAGTTTGATATTGTACATTCGTGGCATTGGAGCAGCGATTGGACCGAAGTGCTTGCTGCAAGAAAAGCGGGAGTTAAATGGGTGTACACTAAGAAAGCCATGAGCTGGGGGAATAAACACTGGAAGATTAGAAGTTATCTAGCACATTTTATTTTTACAATCAATGCTGAAATGAGCGAATATTTCAGCTACAAAAAGAATCAGAAACTGGTGCCACTTGGTATCGATACCGAGTATTACAATCCGAGTCATTTTCCACAAAAAATTATAGATCAAAAACAGTTTAAAATTGTGACCGTTGCAAATCTGGTTCCAGTTAAAGGAATTGAAGTTTTAATAAATGCAGTGGCTCAAATGAACGATCCTGCCGTTAGCTTGAATGTGGTAGGTGGAAGTGAAGCTACTTATTTAACCAAGCTGAAAGAGCTATGTGTTGAATTAGGTGTGGAAAAACAAATACAATTTCTCGGAAAAAAAGCCGACGTACGACCTTTTATTGCCGAAAGTGATGTCTATGTAATTCCAACCCTCAATGAGGGTAGAAAAGAAGGAATGCCTATGGCGCTGGTAGAGGCAATGTGTATGGCAGTTCCTGTACTCGGCTCAGATATTTCAGGAATCAATTTTGTGCTGAACGGTTTTCCACAACTCTTATTTAAAGCATCCAATACAAGCGAATTGGCTGAAAAACTAACCAACCTTAAGAATATAGGGCCCGAACGAATCGCATTAGGGAATGAGTTGAGAACGTATTGTGTGGAAAACTTCACGATGCGCCAATTCATTGAAAAAAGTGAAGACGTTTATGTCAATTTGGTGAAAGCAAAGATGAATTAGTGGGTAGGTTCAATAAACATATCATTGTGGTAGGCTCGGCAAGAAGTGGAACAAGTTGGTTGAGTGAAACCATTGCTAAGCAACACCGCTACCGAATGCTCTTTGAGCCCGAACACAGCACTCGAACAAAACACGGACCGCTGATCTGTGATCGATTAATAACCGCTCCTAACGGATTTAAAAAAGCAACGAACTATCTAAAAAGAGTATTTGCCAATAGGGTAGACAGCGATTGGATTGCCCAGAATAGCAACAGGAAATACAAGCGACATCTCTGGCCTTTTGTGCCTAAGAAATTTGTCATCAAGTTTGTTCGCTGTAACCTATCGGCTCAATTCATGCACGATTATTTCGAAATTCCAGTGGTCCAAATTATCCGCAATCCATACGACGTACTTTTATCGCAGCAACGTGTAAAGTTTCCTTGGTTGTACGATATGGACAGGTTTAAAAGTCAGACTGAATTGGTAGATTTAGTTAAACATACTTATAATTTCGACCTAAATACGATCGATACGTATACAGATCTTGAAAAATTGGCCCTTCGTTGGTGTTTGGAAAATGTAGTTCCTTTAGAGCATTTGTATAAGAAATCGGATACGTTTCGAGTGGTGAAGCATGAAGATTTACGCGCAGACATTAAGGTCTATCTACAACTGTGTAAAGACTTTAATTTGGAGCCTATTTCAGCTATTAAAAAAGAATACAGTAAGCCATCCACCAAAACACATCCAAAAAGCACTGTTCGCGGGGCAAACGAAGCGCTGGGATTTACCGGAGAGGAGTATTTGCAGATCAACGCTATTTTTGACATTTTTGGGATGTCATTATATCCAAAACAATTTCTAAGAGAGGCATGAGAACACTCCTAAAACGATACCATAGAAATTGGAAACGAACTCGCGCTAACAAGGTGTACGAGCAACAAGCTCCTTATTTAGATGGCTTTGCTCGGATGTATCATGTGCATATAAGGAAAAGCGCTGGAACTAGTGTTAATTCGGCATTTTGGGGATTGGCAGGTTATAGTTTAAAACAAGTAAAGCGAGAGCCAATTTTAGTAAAAGACAAGTATGTTTTTGTAAGAAATAATAAGCCTTTCATTGAAGACGGACGGTATTTCTACGGAAATTCGCATATGCCTATTTGGGATTTAAAGTTACCTGCAGATACTTTTACATTCTGTATGCTTCGAGATCCCTACAAGCGACTTTTGTCTTTGTACAAATATTATTTACACATTGTTGCACTAGATCCAAAGACCGCCTACTCTCAAGAGCCTTATTACGATACCCTTATTAAACAGACAAAGTGGTTGGGGCAAAATTTTGACGAGTTTTTAGAATTACTTCCACGGAAACATTTCAGCAATCAGTTATTTATGTTTTCTGAAACGTTCGACGTACATGAAGCAATTTCTACTTGCAATGGACTAAATAGAGTATATTTTCAAGAAGCTTTCAACGAAGCAATTGAAGACCTGAGTAAGGTGGTAGGAATTAGCTTGGAAGTTAAAAAGGAACGCAGTTTTGGTAAAAAAGTAGAAGTGGAGATTACAGCAGATCAGGAACAGAAAGCGCGAGAGATGCTAACAGATGAATACCTTTTTTTTAACGCCATGTGCGCACAACACAAAAAATCTTAAGCAATGCGCATTGGTCTAGTTCTTTCTTCAACTCCCGCTTATTCCGAAACTTTTTTTACGTCCAAAATTAAAGGGTTAAAAGCAAATGGGCATACGGTGATTGTATTCGTACAGCATAGAGATCCGGCGTTCAAATTATGTGAGGTGGCTGTTGCGCCGCGTGTATTTCGGTGGAAGTGGATGCAGCTAATTGCGATGTTTTGGACTTTTTTAATGCTTCTTGCAAGTATGAGAAAGGTGAGACGGTTTGTGCGTTTAGAAAAGAATCAAGACACCTCCAAAGCAGCAATTTTGAAAAGGGTTTATCTCAATGCTCACATTTTATCACAGAAGGTAGATTGGTTGCACTTCGGATTTGCGACGCAAGCATTGGGGAAAGAATATACCGCTGAAGCCATAGGAGCGAAAATGGCAGTTAGTTTTAGGGGTTTTGATATTAATGTGTACCCATTAAAGCATCCAGACTGTTACGATTTACTTTGGAAACGAGTAGATAAAGTTCATAGTATTTCTAAGTATTTATTGGAGCGAGCCTACCAAATGGGACTTTCTAAGTCGGTTGCTTTTCAGCTTATCACCCCCGCGGTGTCGATTGATTCGCTTCCCGAGTCTAGATTTTCGACCATGAAGGATCCACTTAAACTAGTTACGGTAGCTCGTTTGCATTGGATTAAAGGATTGGATACCTCCATTTCGGCAATGCAAGTTTTGAAAGCAAAAGGTGTTAATTTCACGTATCATATTTTGGGTGGAGGTGGTACTAAAGACATAGAACGCTATCTTTATCAGGCTTATCAATTGGGTTTAAGTGAACAAATTGTTTTTCATGGAAAAATGGCTCATTCAGATACCTTAGAGTTTTTAAAAACAACCGATATATATTTGCAGCCTAGTTTAAATGAAGGTTTCTGCAATGCGGTATTAGAATCACAAGCCATGGGTATCATTTCTGTGGTGAGCAATACTGGAGGCTTACCAGAAAATGTAGTCGATGGAGAAACAGGTTGGTTGGTTGAAAAAGGTAATAAAAATGCGCTTGCCGATAAAATTTTAGACGTTTTGAAACTTTCAGAAGGAGAACGAAAAGTGATGTCTCAAAATGCTAGACAGAGGGTGAAAACAGATTTTTCTATGGAGAAGCAAAAGGAAGAGTTCTTAGAGTTCTACATTGAATAATTAAATATAGCGAATCAACAAATCAACCAAACAACGTAAAAAGTGCTTTTTAACTCACTTCCATTTCTCATCTTTCTGCCTACAGTTTTCATACTGTATTGGTTTGTGTTGAAAGGACAACATCTAGCGCAAAATGTGCTGTTGCTGTTGGCGAGTTATATTTTTTATGGTTGGTGGGACTATCGCTTTTTAGCACTTATTGCTGCGAGTACCTTAGTAGATTATGGAATAGGTCTAGCCTTGTCCAAAGAGAAGAAAAATAAAAACAGAAAATTATTATTGACAGCTAGTTTGGTTTTTAACCTTGGCTTGCTGGGCTTTTTTAAATATTACAATTTCTTTGTCGATAGCTGGGTGAATGCCTGGGCTTCGGCAGGAGTGACGTTAGAAACGTCTACACTTAATATTATTTTACCAGTTGGAATTTCATTCTATACGTTTCAAACATTGAGTTATACTATTGATGTTTACAAAAGAAAGTTGGAGCCCACCACTAGTCTTTTGCGCTTTGCGACCTACGTTTCTTTCTTTCCGCAACTGGTGGCAGGACCTATTGAACGGGCAACACATTTGTTACCACAGTTTAAAATACCACGTGTTTTTAAAAGTGAGTTTGCAGTAAGTGGATTCTATTTAATAATTTGGGGGCTCTTTAAAAAGGTGGTAATTGCAGATAATTGCGCCTTTTTCGTAACACAAATCTTTGATGCTCCAGGCGGGCACTCCTCGCTAGAATTACTGCTAGGCGGTGTTTTATTCGGTTTTCAAATTTATGGCGACTTTTCTGGTTATAGCGATATTGCTATTGGAGTAGCGCGATTGTTTGGTTTTTCATTGATGACTAATTTTAAGTTTCCCTATTTCTCAAGAGACATAGCCGAATTCTGGAGAAGGTGGCACATTTCACTTTCTACTTGGTTTAGAGATTATTTGTACATACCATTAGGAGGTTCCAGAGGGAATAAATGGGTTCAGATACGCAATGTGAGTATTGTCTTTCTAGTAAGCGGTTTTTGGCACGGAGCTAATTGGACTTTTATAGTTTGGGGCGGAATCCACGCCTTGTTATTTTTACCGCTGCTCTTATTAGAACGGAACCGAAACAACATGGAAGGAGATCCTCTTTCCATCCGTAAATTACCTTCAATTTTAGGAACATTTTTCGTAGTTACTGTTGCCTGGATATTTTTTAGGGCAGACTCCGTTGGCATTGCGTTCGACTATATCGTCCAAATGTTTACCAACTACACTGCTTCATTTGATGTATTTTTGAAAACCTCCAAAGCGTTGTTGTTCTCCTGCATTATTGTAATGAGTATTGCAGTTTTGTTGTGTTTTGAATATTTCAGCATAAGGAAAAACCGAAATGAAGTGAAACTAAATAGGCTGTCTGCTGTATTTATAGCGCTCCTCATATTATTTATGGGAGTGTTCAAGAATCCGGCCGATTTCATTTATTTTCAATTTTAAGGATGAAGCAATTTTTAAAACAAATAGCAGTGGTCATTGGATTATTTTTAGTCCTAGCTTACCTATTGTCTGCAGGCAGTTTATGGTCGCTTCGGAAGTCTTCGTTTTATAAGCCTTCTTTTTTAGTGAATGCCGTGGAAGAAGATACTTTCGATTATATTGTTTTAGGAGCGAGCACGGGGCTCACCACTTTAGACACCAAAGCAATTGATGAACAAGCAGGAAGCAAAGGAATCAACCTTTCCATGGACGACACAGGTTTATCCAGTCATTACCTAATGTTAGAGCATTTTTTGGCCGAAGGCAAGACCACCAAGTACTGCATAATTGCCCCAGGAGTGAATGCTTATGATGCCACTGTAAAGGGTTTAAACGACAACGATTATCGATTTTTAATGTTCGTGAACCGTCCTTATATTTCTCGTTATTTTTCTGAAGTAGAAGAAAAGGACATGCAATCTAATGTCTTGAGCAGTTCGAAATGGTTTCCATTTATAGGAGTTTCTTACTTTAATGCTGAAATTTTCTATCCGTCGATCTTATCATTGATCCAACCAAAGAAACGAAACCGTTTTGATGAGGCTGGAAATTATACCTATCCAGTAAAGAGAAAGCAGCTCAAGTTCATTAAGAAAAAACAGAGTAACTTGACATTTTCAAATCCTACCTTGGTTAAGCTCAACAAGCTTTGTAAAACTAATAACATCGAATTAATTTATTACATAGCTCCTTTAAGAGCTGAAAACATGGTGCTTGATCTTACCGAGAATAGGGTGATAGATCATTCCGCTATTATTGATAAGGATGAATATTTTTACGACAACATTCATGTGAATAGTAATGGAAGGGAAATTACAAGTCGTATTTTTGCCGAACAATTATCAGAAATTTTAAAGTAGCTACAGATTATATGCTGTTTTCTTTTTTAAAATACGTACAACCAACCCAGTATTTTTCCATCTTAAAAAAGGATGGTAGCTCTGTGTTTCCGATAGTGTCTGAACTTCCTTCGGAAATTTTAGCCCAGTTGGAAAAAGATACCAAGTTCAAAAGTGAGCTAGCTGCTAACTACGATCTTTCCTGGCAGGCTATTCAAAAAGGATATGTGGGAGAAGCCAATACCTATCAAACTTTTAACAGATTAGCCGTAGTAGACGAGTATCGTTTTATTCGGAAGTATTTCAATCCTATGTGGGCCTTGTATATTTTGATGTTGAGGGTAATCGGGTTTAAGAATCCGTTCAAAGAAATTGGTGGTTGGGTAAAGAGCAAGGACACCAAGCGTAGTAGCTATTTGAAGACTCCAATTAAACATGATGGATGGAATAGCTTTTCATCTTCCATGCTCAAAACGGCTCCTTTGGTAAGTGTGATCATCCCTACACTAAATCGCTATCCTTATTTAAAGGATGTCATTGAAGATCTTGAAAAACAGGATTATCCAAATTATGAGGTAATTATAGTGGACCAAACCGAACCATTTCAAGAAGAGTTTTACAAACAGTTTAAAAAACCATTGCGGGTTTATTACCAAGAAGAAAAGGCATTGTGGCTTGCTCGAAATTTTGCCGTGAAAGAGTCTAAAGGCGATTTGTTTTTATTATTTGACGACGATAGTAGGATAGAAAAAGACTGGATTTCCAATCATGTAAAGTGCCTGGATTATTTTAATGCCGAGGTATCTTCTGGAGTTTCTATTTCGCAAGTGGGAGCCAAAGTGCCCGAGAATTATAGTTTTTTGCGTTTGTCGGATCAAATAGATACGGGAAATGTACTTATCAAGCGAGTTGTTTTTGAAAAAGTTGGTTTGTTCGACAGGCAGTTTGAAAAGCAGCGCATGGGCGATGGAGAGTTTGGTTTGCGTTCTCATCTTGCTGGATTTTTGAATATCTCAAATCCGTATGCAGAACGATTACATCTGAAGGTAGGGTCTGGCGGACTTCGTCAAATGGGAAGTTGGGATGGATTTCGACCAAAAAAATGGTTTGGACCTCGACCAATTCCTAGTGTAGTTTATTATTTCAGAAATTACTACGGAAAGCAGCGCACCAGACTTTCGCTGCTGAGAACAGTACCTCCATCTGTCATTCCATATCGATTTAAAGGGAGCAACAAAATGATGTTGTTAGGGGCTTTTGTATCCCTGCTTCTGTTTCCTGTGGTTTTATTTCAAGTATTTAAATCATGGCGCTTGGCCTCTGTCAAATTGAAAGAAGGTCATAAGATCGAATACTTATCTCAATGAAAGTACTTCAAGTAATAGATGCACTCGATGTGGGCGGAGCAGAAAGGATCCTGGTGATGCTTTCTAATCTCTTATACAAAAATGGGCAAGATGTTACGGTGCTCGTACTAACAAGAAAAGGGGAGTTAGCAGCGCAACTTCATCCAGATATCAAAATTCTTGAATTGAATAGAACCAAACGGTTCGATAAGGTCAAGATGAAGGAGCTTGGGGAAATTATGACCAAATTCCAGATAGTCCATGCACATTTGAAGCATAATTTTCGATATGTGGCCTTGGTGAAAAAACGGTTTGGAATAAAAGGACTGAAGATCGTATTTCATGATCACAGTCATAATCTAGGTGTTTCAAAACTAAGTGCTAAATACGCAAAGGACTGGTTGTTTAAAAACATGTTGAAGCCGAAATATTACATTGGTGTTAGCCCAGAGAACTGTGCATGGGCCCAAAACGACCTGGGAGTTAATGAAGAGCGTTGTTTTTTGTTGGAAAACGTAGTAGAACGCGAGCAGATTTCAGAAAAAAATAGAAATAGACAAGGGATGGTGGTGGTTTCAAATATTACGCCAGTTAAAAATATAGCCTTTGCAGTTCAGCTTGCCAAGCGTTTGAACGATACCCTTACGGTTTACGGACGTGTAAATGACCCTGTATATTTTGAGGAGCTTCAAGATGAGATCGCGAAATTGAATATGACCAAAAAAGTGTTATTTATTCACGATTGTAATAATGTCCAACGGGAGTTGTACAATTATAAAATTGGAATACACACCTCGCATAAGGAAACGGGGCCTTTGGTACTCATTGAATTTATGGCTCAGGGACTTCCATTTGTTTCACATGCAACGGGAGCGGTATTTGAAAAGTTGAGAGAAGTTCTTCCGTTGGCCTTTGTAACTGGTTTCGACGAGGAAATTTGGGTTAGGAACATTTCAGAAATGCAGCAATTCCCATCTTCTACCATTGAAAAATTGTATCTTGAACATTATAGTTCCAAAAATTATTATGACCAATGTCTAGCGATCTACCAAACTATCCTGCGCTCTTAATTATAAGCGATACAGGAATGTATAGTGAAGGCGAGAAGGTCTTTGCATTTGGCCCAGTAGTTAAAGAACTCGAGGCGATGTTACGAATTTTTGATCGCATAACTTGGATCGGTTTTAATAGGATCGACCAAAAAGACAATGCTTCCTATTTAGAAGTTCCATTAGATAAGGTGATCCCTGTGTTATTGCCCAACGTAGGAGGCAAGAGTATTACAAAAAAATTGAGTATTCTGGGATCTTATCCAAAAATGTGGCGTAAAATTAATGAAGAGATTTCGAAGCATGATTTTATTCATAGCAGAGCACCTTCTAATCCAGCTTATATCGCCATGCGACTTTCAAAGCGCTATCCAGAGAAACAGTTTTGGTTTAAATACGCAGGCAGCTGGGTAGAGCCCGCATCTCGGTTTTATGATTTCCAGCGAAAAACGCTTAAAACACTCAATAGTAATAGTGTAGTAACTGTAAATGGTACTTGGACCGGCCAGCCAAAAAATATTCTAGCTTTTGAAAACCCCTGTATTACGATAACTGAATGGAGTAGAGGTAAAAGAATAAGTGAACAGAAGCAGTTAGGCGAAAAGAGAGACTATTGTTTTGTTGGAGGAGTTAACAATAATAAAGGAGTTGCAAAAATTATTGATGCATGGGCAGGACTTTCCCATCCAAGCCTTGGTGTATTGCATATAGTAGGCGATGGGCCCCTAAAATTGGAGCTAATGGAGAAGGCAGAAAAAGAAAAGATCAACGTTATTTTTCATGGGAATAAGAGTAAAGAAGATGTTCATCAAATTTATGAAAAGGCGAGCTTTATTATTTTACCCTCGGCCAGTGAAGGCTTTCCAAAAGTAATTGGAGAAGCGATGAATTATGGGTGTATACCTATTGTATCCAACGTTTCCTGTATGGATCAATATATCATTCCAAATACGAATGGTTATCTTCTCGAGGAGATTTCGGCCGATGCTATTGAGCAATCGGTTCAAAGGAGTCTAGAACTTTCTAATGAAGAATACCTTGACTATAACCGCGTAAATCATAAATTAGCAAAAAAATTTACATATCAGTTCTATTTGGACCGAATCCAAAATGAGCTATTTACCCCAATATCTAATCATACCACCAGAAGGTGAGTTGCATAGGAATAGAGAATGCTTAAATATTTAATAGAAAATAAGAATCCATTGTTTTGGGTTATTTTTCATATTCTACTTGGAATGGCATCCACGCTTTCTCCTATTTTTATTATTGGCTATTTCTATTTTTTTGTTGCTACTTCAGTGACCTATGTATTGAGATTCAAGAATGTAAATTCGTATATCTCGGTATTTCTTATTTACCTCATTGCCTTCGAGATTCTTGCTAGGATGGCGAAGACCTCGCCCTATTTACCCTATGAGACTGGAAAATACATGATGTTCTTTGGCTTGTTATATGGTATTTTAGCAGAGAGTAGGAGAGGTGTTCTGGGTTATTTTATGCTGCTTGCGCTACTACCAGCTTTTTTCTTTGACCTCTCGGGAGAAGTGATATTTAAGGATTTGATTTTTAATTTAATTGGCCCCATAAATCTGTGTCTTGCCGTAATATATTTTTATAGAAATAAGTTCACTTTGGAAGGTCTCAAGGTGCTTATGCGCTTTATGATCTATCCAATTTTGAGTGTGTTAGGTTTCATTTTTATAAAAACTCCTGATCTTTCAGAAATTGATTTTACGCTAGGGGCAAACTTCTCTACGACGGGTGGTTTTGGGTCTAATCAGGTTTCGACGGTATTGGGATTGGCGATGTACCTCATATTTCTGTTTTGGATCAATCGTTGGAAGTTTAGTGGTTACCGTATGGTGGACTTGGCTATTATTTGTGTATTCGCCTTTCAAGGGCTTTTGAGTTTTTCTAGGGGAGGAGTAATAGGAGGAGCGCTTGGTATTCTCATCTTTATTTTGGTCATTCGTTTCGCTGGTATGACGGGTACACGATATAAGTTACCGCAGGTAGGGCGCTATTTAATCTTTGGTGTAATTGCATTAATTGTCAGTTTTATGGTGGCTAATTTGGTCACAGGAGGAATGTTGTTGTTAAGATATCAGGGAGAGACTGCGGGTACTTTGAGCGGGATTAAAGAAAAGAATTTAAACGCGCTAACAACTGGACGATTGGAAATATTTATGGAAGATTTTGAACTGTTCGAGCGGTACACGGTGGCTGGAGTTGGAGCTGGAGGTTCCAAATATATGCGTTCGGCCAGTAAAGGAATCCTTACCCATGTTGAGTTGGGAAGACTTCTTTCAGAGCATGGTTTATTTGGTATCTTTAATTTTCTGCTTACTATTATCGTTGGCTTTACTTTGTTTTACATCAATAAAAATCCCGTCCATAAAGGTATTTTAATTGGCTTTTATGTGATCGGATTGTACAGTATGTTTCATGCTGCCACAAGGACCTTTGTTTCTCCGGTACTTATTGGTTTGAGTGTGATTTGGATCGTTGAATTAAAAAAGAAACCTAAAAAGAAGGTCAAACCACAGATTACCGAATGAGTAAATCGATCTTATATATAGGCAATAAGATGGCCGGGAATGAAACCCGAACGGTCACAACTTTAGATACACTCTCGAAACAATTGGAAGGAGAAGGGTGGAAGGTGTATGCAGCATCCGATAAGAATAACAAAGTACTTCGACTTCTTGAGATGCTTTGGTATGTTATAAAGTATAGTCGAAAGGTAACTACAGTATTAATAGATACGTATAGCACTCAAAATTTCTATTACGCTGTGGCTGTTGGAAATATCTGTCGCTTACTGAAGGTTCCCTATATTCCAATTCTCCATGGAGGTAATTTGCCGGAGCGTTTGAAGAAGAGTAGGAGCCAATCGTATAAATTATTTAACGGCGCTAAAACCAATGTAGCCCCATCTCACTATTTATTGAATGCATTTAAGGCAGAAGGATATACAAAGCTTACTTATATTCCTAACACCGTAGAAATAGAGGATTATTCTTTTCTTCTTCGGAAAAGCATACACCCCAAATTGCTTTGGGTAAGATCATTCGCCGAAATATATAACCCTACACTCGCCCTCAAGGTATTTAAAGAGCTACAACAAAAAATGCCAGCTGCTAGTTTGTGTATGATTGGTCCAGATAAAGATGGATCACTAGCAAAATGTAGAATTTATGCGAAGGAAAATAGGTTGGATGTAACCTTTACCGGAAAACTTTCAAAAGAAGAATGGAGGAAGGTATCCGAAGACTATGATATTTTTATAAGCACCACCAACTTCGACAATACACCCGTGAGCGTAATTGAGGCTATGGCTTTAGGTCTTCCAGTGGTATCCACGAATGTTGGGGGTGTGCCTTACCTTATAGAGGATGGGAAAACAGGTATGTTAGTTGCTCCAAACGAAGAAAAACCATTTGTTGCAGCTATTGAAAAGTTATGTGGAGACCCTTTGTATTCGGTTTCAATCACTCAGAATGCGAGACTGAGGGTAGAGCACTTCGATTGGCAAAAAGTAAAACTAGATTGGGAAGCCCTTTTGGGACAATAAATAAATAGCTACTTTTGAGGATTCTAACCAACGTATATGTCCCAGAATTCAAACATACACTTTGATATTTCCGAGCGCAAAGTTCTATTAAGAATTTTTGACGTGGTTTCTGTCTTGGGATTGTTATATTTAGTGGGCACACTTTTCGATTTCGACTATTTTATAATAAACTCCCAGCATTGGGTTTGGTCTATTGTTCTTGCTCTTTACCTCACAGTTTTTGCAACCATTTTTGAATTATATAACCTTCAAAAAGCAAGTCGTTTTGAGGTGGTGGTGCAAAACGTGATCCTCACTTCCTCAGTAACTGTGTTGATCTATTTACTAACTCCATTTTTCACCCCAGAGTTACCGGAAAACAGATTGCAGATCGTCTATTTCTACATTGCGGTTAACCTGGCATTGTTCATTTGGCGTTATGCGTATATCGTGCTGATCTCCGCTCCTAGATTTTTCAAGAGAGTATTACTCATTGCAAATGCACCACAGATAGACGAAATTATAGAGTCTCTTCAAAAGTCGGATCCTAATTATAAGGTGGTGGGCTTTATAAATACCGATACTGTTAAATATAAAAAGAAGCCTTTTAGTGAGTTAGAAGAGTATTCGCTAACCAACGTTCAGAAAACAGTTCAGGAAAAGACCATTTCAGAAATTGTGGTGGCTGCTTCTCAGGACCAAGGGGTAACCGTGTATTTGTACAACCAGCTAATAACAATGTTAGAAAACGGTGTGGCTATTCGAGAATATACACAGGTATATGAAGAAATTACGCATCGGGTTCCTGTACAGCATGTGGAAAAGGACTTCTACCGCTATTTTCCATTTAGCAGGAGTAATCAAAACAAGCTTTACCTTTTTTTTCATCGAATTCTCGACCTCTTTTTCTCTGTACTGGGTTTGACCTTTGGTTTGATTATATCTCCATTCCTTATTGTGATCAATCTTTTCGCAAATAAGGGGCCATTCTTCTATACCCAAACAAGGGTGGGTCGAAATGGAAAGCATTTTAAGATTTATAAATTGCGTAGCATGGTTGTAAATGCGGAGAAAGATGGAGCGCAATTTGCCTCTAAAGGCGATGCACGGGTAACCAAGTTTGGTAAGTTTTTACGAAAATCTAGATTCGATGAGATTCCTCAATTTATAAATGTGATTAAGGGAGAGATGAGTGTCATTGGTCCTCGTCCGGAGCGTCCTGTTTTTGTAAAGGAACTTTCAGAGAAAATACCATTCTATGAGGTTCGGCACCTCGTAAAACCTGGAGTAACGGGCTGGGCACAGGTAAATGCAAAATACGGTGTGTCTGCAGAAGACGCACTAGAAAAGCTTCAATACGATCTTTATTACATCAAAAAGAGAAGTTTCTTTTTAGATATTAGCATCGTTATAAAAACACTTAGTACCATTATTTTCTTTAGAGGACAATAGTTTTAGTTGGCAGTTGTGGCATTTAGTTGAAGTTGCTATAGATTGGTGGTTAGTTCACAGTACTTTTCTTCTTACTAAGTCATTTGTTTTTCTTAATTCTCATTGCCAAGGAAATACCGATTCTGTCTAAACTTGAGAAGTCTGATATGCCATGGACGATACAGCCATTATTGAATACAGAGATGTGAAGGGTGAGATAAAAATTTGGTTTCTATTAGGATTTGTTAATTGAAAAAATAATGAAACAGCTCCAACTGGCACTGTTTATTATCCAATGATCACAAAAATCTCAAATCTCACTTCCTATTTTTCAAGAACCACACCACGTATAAATATCGAATGGCGAGGGCTATAAATAGCGGAACGAATCCAATAGCGAAACTTTGTACTCCAGTAATCCAATGTAAGGTCATTAAGGCCATTAAAACAAGGAGAAACATTACATAACGCATTACCCATTTCTTAGGCTGTTTTTTTGAAATGGCATAGATCACCAAAAGCGAAATAGGAACTGCCCAAAGAACGTTGTAGTTGTTCGCAGTTGCACTGTGATCTGTTGCAAACCAAAGTAGCAAAATGAATACTCCAATAACACCAGTTATCAAAAAGATGGTGGCGTCTAAGAATCTACTTCTTTTATTTTTTTTATAGTCTCTGAAGGTTACCAATACAATGAGGAAGCCTAGAAGTCCGAATACAAACAACGGACTTGTAAAAAAGTTGGTAGGGGTTGCTTTTTGGGTCGCTTCAAATAGTGTTTGAGTGTCCCTTACGAGGGGTTGTTTCCCATTGCCTCTGTCAATCGTTGCTTTCGCGTGTGCTTCATATACATATTCTGGTAAGTACTGATGTTGCCATGGAGTAGCTTCTATATCGGTTACGGCACCAATTGCTACATCCATTCCTAAACTTCCCCAGGAATTAGCTTGGACGTTTTGGCGAATAAGTTCTCGAAATGTTTTGGTTTCTTCGAGATAGTTTTCTGGATAATGGATTCCTTCAAGGGCGTTAACCATTACATCTCGTATGCGAGTAGCGCAATTGTCGAAGAAAAAATCGTACTTGTAAAGTCGGTTTTCTGGTTTTGCGTTATTGTTGAGGTAGTTCGCTAAGGCTATTATTTCTGAGTAGTTTAGGTCGAGTGTCTGCTCTTTTATCGATCTATTTTGAGCGACATAGCTTCTTTTAAAATTCTCAAAATTACCTGTAGAAAGAGCGTAGAGTAATTTTCCCTGTGCGAATTTGGTGTAAAAGTTAGGAGTGTCAAAGTCGTATGTACCAAAATTATATATAATATCGCTACCGATGTTTTCACTTTTTATTCGGAAAGCGCTATGTCCAAATTTATCGTATAGGTATTTTCCCGGGCCAATGGTAAGAATACTAATTTGAGTGTCCTCTGGTACACTAACCGATTGTGCTGTTGCGGAAAATTTCAGAAGAAATAGAAATAGGAAGGATAAAAGAAAAGTGTGTTTCAAAGTTTTCAATTTTGACAAAAATAACTAATATCAGCAAGAATTAACTGAATTGTCTCTGAAAGCTAAAAGAGTTTGGGATAGAAAGTTATCTAAATAATTCCCAATCGAGCGTAAGTGAAAACACATTAGAATACAAGGCTGCACTCTGATCGCCGATATCGGTTAGGGCGTAATCTACTTTTATGCCTTTATATTTAAAACCAACTCCAATATTAGGCTGGAAGCCAACAGATTCGGTTCCGTCTAATTGGGTGATGTTTTGAAAATTTCCAGCTCCTGCACGTACAAAGATCATGTCGATATATCCAAATTCAAAACCAACTGCTGGGGTGATGCTCGCAAATGAGTTAGAAATGATATCGTTGGTTTCCGCGAATCTGAAATTAAGATCTACTTCGGTTAACAAGGAGTAGTCGTAATGGAATAAGAATCTTTTCGACATCCCGAATTGTAATTTTGGGATCGTAATTTCGGTTGTTTCTGGTAATTCTTGATTCTGATTTTCTACTGCACCTTGAATTTCAGCAAACTTTTCTTCATCTATGCTCCATGCATTAAAGGTGGTAGTAATGTCTCTCGCCATTAACCCGAATCTCCAATTATTTTTGGATTCAAATTGTATTCCTGCATCTAAACCAAATCCCCAAGAAGAGGCGAAATCTCCAATAATACGCCGTACCACCTTCGCGTTTACACCAATATTTAGACCGTCAAGCGGTAATTCTCTCGCGTACGAAAAAGTAACGCCATAATCTGCAGTGGAGAATAGGCTAATGCGATTGTAATCAATATTTCCTTGGTCGTCTATTAATTGAGTGGTATTTAATATGTCGTCCACCCCAAATCTAATAATGGAAAGACCAACAGCACTTCTATCGTCTAAAGGCATTGCAAAGGCAGCATAATCGTAGTTCGCAATATTAGCAAAATAAGAGGCATGCATTAGGGATAATTGTTTGTCTTCAAGCCTAAGCAAACCAGCGGGATTCCAATAACCAGAATTTACGTCACCAGTGGAAGCAGTAACGGCGTTCGCCATACCGAACGAACCCGCGTCGACTCCAATATTCAAAAACTCATTTGAATACTTTCGAGTTGTTTGAGCAATTAACGTGCACGAGATCAGTAAAAAGGCAGTAAATAGGGTCTTTTTCAAGCGTTTAATTTTCAGCAAATATCTTACTTTTTATACAATAGTAAACTTTATTTTTCATCACATATTGTATATTCTATGATGTAGACGTAAATACTTTGTTATTTTTACAAAAACTATTAAAAAATATGATCAAACAGGTTCCCAACATTATCACGTCCCTCAATTTGTTGTCTGGATCGGTGGCCGTGCTCTTTGCGGCTTCTGGAGATTTGGTGGCCGCGGCAGTATTTGCATTTCTGGGAATATTTTTTGATTTTTTTGACGGGCTCGCAGCTCGTTTGCTCAAGGCGCATAGTGACGTAGGACTCGAATTCGATTCTTTGGCCGATATGATAACCAGTGGTCTTGCCCCAGCAATAGTGATGGTGCAATTACTGAGTAGATCGATAACTGGCGAGTATTTGGTTATTTCTGAAATTTTTAGTGGCTCAGATTGGAGTGTTTCTTCGGTGTCTCCTTTACCGCTTTTCGGACTTTTGATAGCAGTAGCATCTGGATATCGCTTGGCTAAATTTAATGTAGATACTAGACAGACCAATAGTTTTATTGGGCTTCCAACTCCTGCAAACACTTTGGTAGTAATGAGTCTGCCGCTTATTTTAGCATTTCAGAGCAGCGATTTGATAGATGCGGTTGTTTTAAATAGATGGGTGCTCATTGGAATCACAATTCTTGGCAGTATTCTTCTCAATATCGAATTACCTTTGTTCGCTTTAAAATTTAAGACTTGGGATGTGAAAACAAATCTGAAACGCTACATATTCTTAGCAATTGCGTTGGTTTCAATCATATTCTTGAAATTTTCAGCGATTCCAATTATTATTGGTATTTATATATTGATGTCCTTAGTTTGGAAGGATGAAGTGATCAACTAAGCTAGGAATTTATAAATAATTAATGGGACAGGGATAGAACGGCGTGTTTGAGCTCTCCTGCGCTGAAGTTTCGAAAAGCGAAGACTCTTTTCAGGTTGGGACGTTATTTGCGTCAGGAAGCGAGTAGTGATAGCCCGGTTTCCTTGAGTTTCGAAAGGGAAGTCCGCCTAAGCGTTAAAATCGATTTTCTTCTTACGTAACTCGAAGTTTTGTCCTAAATATACTTTACGTACCATTTCGTCGCTTGCTAATTCTTCAGGCTCTCCGTGTTTGAGAATACTTCCTTCAAACATTAGGTATGTTCTATCTGTAATTGCTAGCGTTTCTTGTACGTTGTGGTCGGTAATAAGAATACCGATGTTTTTGTTTTTTAATTGCGCAATAATACGCTGGATATCTTCCACCGCCACTGGATCTACCCCAGCGAACGGTTCATCCAAAAGAATAAAGTTAGGGTCTGTAGCTAGTGCGCGCGCAATTTCAGTTCTTCGACGCTCTCCACCACTCAACAAATCTCCACGGCTCTTTCGGATATGTCCAAGGCCAAATTCTTCTATGAGCGATTCCATTTTCATGTTTTGCTCTTTTTTGGAAAGTTTAGTGAGTTGAAGCACACTCAAAATGTTGTCTTCAATACTTAATTTGCGAAATACAGAAGCTTCCTGTGCCAAATAACCAATTCCGTTTTGAGCCCGTTTATACATTGGATAAGAAGTAATCTCGGTATTATCGAGAAAAATGTTACCGCCATTGGGTTTTATTAGGCCAACAATCATGTAGAAAGAAGTTGTTTTACCAGCTCCGTTGGGACCAAGAAGTCCAACAATCTCACCGCGATTTACTTCTACGGTGATTCCTTTCACTACTTTTCGTCCTTTGTAAGACTTGATTAAATTTTCGGCTTTAAGTTTCATATGCTGGTAATGAAGGTCAAATCTACATTTTTCTTTCTAAAATTTTTAGCGCCTTCAGTTGCTTTACCTATAATTAGGATAAGTTTAACTCGTTTCTAGTTGTTTTCCAGCGCTTCCCAGTATTCATATGCTTTCCGCAAATGTGGGATTACAATAGTACCGCCAATGAGCAAAGATACACTCATAGCTTCTACTACTTCTTCTTTAGGTATATGAAGTTGGTAACATGCTTCCAAATGGTAGCGCACGCAATCGTCACATCTTAGGACCAACGAATTTCCTAACCCTAATAATTCTTTTGTTTTTTTCGGAAGGGCTCCTTCAGCAAAAGCATTGGTGTCTAGGTTGAATATTCGTTTTACGATTTTATTGTTATCCGCAAGTACTTTATCATTCATTCTTGAACGATACGCATTGAATTCTTCTACAATATTAGCCATTGGACTTTAATTTTTTATTTTGTCTTTTAATAACTGCTTTCGAAATATAGATGCTTATTTCATATAAGATAATAACTGGTATAGAAACAATAATCTGGCTTGCAATATCTGGAGGAGTAATGATCGCTGAAAGTATAAGAACAAATACCAAAGCAAATTTTCTGTATTTTCTCATCAATTCAGGCGTTACAATGCCAATTTTAGTAAGGAAAAATATAATGATGGGCAGTTCGAAAATAACTCCGCTCGAGAGGGCACATGCTCGTACAACGCCAATATAGCTTCCTAGATCGAATTCGTTCAATACCTGATCGCTTACTTGGTAGGTTCCTAAGAAATTAATGGATAATGGAGTTACTACATAATAACCAAATAAAACACCAAGAAAAAATAAGAAGGATGCCACAAATATAAAGCCTCTCGCATTGCTGCGCTCATTCTTACGTAGTCCCGGACTCACAAAATTCCAGAATTCTTTTAGTATGTACGGAAAAGCAACAATAAAACCCAGTGTGATCGAGGTCCAGATATGTGCCGAGAATTGATCGGCCATCTTTCTACTTTGAAGTTTGAAAGGTAACTCCGTAAAGCAGAAGCTGTCTAAATTGATGAGCTGGGCCGATTTACACAGCAAGCGGTAGGTGGGGAAGTCGGCGCTTTTGGGGCCGAGCAACAAAACATCAAAAACAAATCCCTTAAAAATAAAGGCAACCGTGGCTAGGATCACAACAGCTATTGTTGATCTTATAAGGTGCCAGCGTAGCTCCTCTAGATGATCTAGAAAAGACATTTCTTTTTCTGGGCTAATTTGTTTTGTTTTTGCCATTAGATAATACCTTCTTTGCTTAGGTTGTGAATGTGTACAACGCCAGAGTATTTTCCGTCCTTTTCCGCAAGGATTTGTGTGATTCCGTGTTTGTCCATTATTTCCATGGCTTCAACGGCCATTGCGTCGTTGTCGATTCGTTTTGGGTTTTGGGACATAATATCGCGTGCAGTGAGACCAGCTATGTTATCTACTTTAGTCAACATTCTACGCAAGTCACCATCTGTTATGATGCCTATTATTTTATCGTCTTCCACTACGGCTGTAACTCCTAGCAATTTTTCCGAAATTTCTACAATTACTTTTTTAATACCAGTTTCGGGTGTTACGGAAGGTCGTTCATTTAGAGAGGTAAGATCACTTACTCTTAAGTATAATTGTTTTCCTAAAGATCCTCCTGGGTGAAACTTTGCGAAATCGGTACTTGAAAAGCCTCTTAGTTCCAGTAACGACATTGCGAGTGCGTCTCCCATCACTAGTTGTGCTGTAGTGCTGGTGGTAGGCGCGAGGTTGTTTGGACAAGCTTCCTTTTCTACAAAAGCGTGCAATACATAATCACTTTGTTGTCCAAGAAAGGAGTCTTTGTTAGAGGTAAGCCCCATTAATTTGTTTCCGCTATTTTTGATAAGCGGAACCAGTACTTTTATTTCAGGAGTATTTCCACTTTTAGAAATACAGATTACGGTATCATTTTCCTGAATAATTCCTAAGTCTCCGTGAATGGCATCTGCAGCATGCATAAAAATAGCTGGAGTACCTGTAGAGTTGAGAGTGGCTACGATTTTCGTAGCAATATTAGCGCTTTTACCAATTCCAGTTACAATAACGCGACCTTTAGATTGATAAATATAATCCACTGCCTCGGCAAATTCTTCCGAGATCAAATTAGACAGATGTAAAATGGCATTTCCTTCGGTTTCGATGGTTTTTTTTGCTACCGCAATGATTTTATGGTGTGTGTTCAAAATTTTAGACTTTGTTAAGTTTGTCGCTGTTTAACTTTTTCACTATATTTAGTTACGCAAAGCATTTTAAAATTTGTCTTGCTCCCCAAATACAACTAATAGATACAACATAACCAAATAGGTTGCTAAATTACAATTGTTCTCTAGTTCATACAATTTTAATTTACATCCAGCTATAGAAATTAATACGACTAGCGTGAGCGAAAAAGATTTGTACGCATCACTCAAAAAATATTTTGGGTTTTCGCAATTTAAAGGACTCCAAGAGGAGGTAGTTAAAAGCATACTCGATAAACAGAATACCTTCGTAATCATGCCTACCGGTGGAGGAAAGTCTCTTTGTTATCAGCTTCCAGCACTTATGAATGAAGGAACCGCAATTGTGGTCTCACCTCTTATTGCTTTGATGAAAAATCAAGTAGATGCTTTAAGAGCGCTTTCTTCAGAAGAAGGTGTTGCCCACGTATTGAATTCATCCTTGAATAAAACGGAGGTCAAAAAGGTAAAGAGTGATATTTCTGAAGGCATCACCAAATTGCTTTATGTGGCTCCAGAGTCGCTAACTAAGGAGGAGAACATCGATTTTTTAAATTCTGAAACCATTTCATTTGTGGCTATTGATGAAGCCCACTGTATTAGTGAGTGGGGGCATGATTTTAGGCCAGAATACAGAAATCTTCGAAGAATTATTGAACGTATTGGAGACAACATTCCTATTATTGGTCTTACCGCAACAGCAACCCCGAAAGTACAGGAGGATATATTGAAAAATTTAGCTATTCAAAGTGCAAACACCTTTAAGGCCTCTTTCAATAGACCAAACTTATATTATGAGATTCGTCCGAAAACAAAAAATGTAGATTCCGACATTACTCGATTTGTGAAGCAAAATGAAAATAAGAGTGGTATTATCTATTGTTTGAGTAGGAAGCGTGTAGAAGAACTCGCACAAACCCTTCAGGTAAATGGGGTGAAAGCAGTACCATATCACGCAGGCTTGGATGCAAAAACCAGAGTAAAACATCAAGATATGTTCCTTATGGAAGATGCAGATGTGGTAGTGGCGACCATCGCTTTTGGAATGGGGATAGATAAACCAGATGTGCGGTTTGTAATTCATAATGATATTCCAAAAAGTATAGAGTCTTATTATCAAGAAACTGGTAGGGCAGGAAGAGATGGCGGAGAAGGACATTGCTTGGCTTATTACAGTTACAAAGACATAGAGAAGCTCGAGAAATTCATGAGTGGCAAGCCTGTTGCTGAGCAGGAAATTGGACATGCACTTCTTCAGGAAGTGGTGGCATTTTGTGAAACCTCCATGTCTCGTAGAAAGTTTATTCTCCATTATTTTGGTGAAGAATTTGATAATGCAACCGGAGAGGGTGGTGACATGGATGACAACATGCGAAACCCGAAGAAGCAACATGAGGCGAAAGATGATGTAAAGATGCTTCTCGAAGTCATTCAGAAAACAAACCAACAATACAAATCCAAAGAAGTAGTAAATGTATTGGTAGGAAATGTAAATGCATTGATCAAGTCGCACAGAACCGATAGCCAAGATTTCTTTGGTTGCGGTAATGAGCATGAATCAGAATATTGGATGGCGTTATTGCGACAGGTTTTGGTTACGGGAATGCTTAAAAAAGATATTGAGACTTATGGAGTGGTGAAATTAAATCCTTCGGGAGAAGAGTTTATCAAGAACCCCGTTTCTTTTATGATGACGGAAGACCATAGTTTTAAAGAAGCCAATGATGATACGATCATTACAGACCAAAAGGGTACAGGATTAGTTGCCGATGAGAATTTGTTTTCACTTCTGAAAGCAGAGCGAAAGAAAGTGGCAAATAAGTTAAGTCTGCCACCATTTGTAATATTTCAAGACCCTTCTTTGGAAGATATGGCTCTGAAATATCCTATTACTATAGAAGAACTTTCAAATGTTCATGGAGTAGGAGAGGGAAAGGCCAAAAAATATGGTGCCTCTTTTGTATCTATTATAAAGGAATACGTTGAGGAAAATGATATTTCTCGTCCAGACGATTTTGTTGTAAAGTCTACGGGTACTAATAGTGCTTTAAAATTATACATTATTCAAAATGTGGATCGAAAACTTTCGCTAAACGATATTGCGGCTGCCAAAGGGTTGGATATGCCCGATTTTATCAGTGAAATGGAAGCCATCGTATACAGCGGAACCAAATTGAATATTGATTACTGGATTGAAGAAGTGCTTGATGAGGATCAACAAGAAGAGATTCATGATTATTTTATCGAAGCGGAAACAGATAAGATTAGTGATGCTATGGAAGAGTTTGACGGTGATTATGATGATGAAGAACTTCGGTTGTACCGAATTAAATTCATTAGTGAGGTCGCAAATTAATTCTTTCGAGCTTTCATGAGCTTCTTTATTTAGTTGGTCCATCTTCTATGTGTCTCCGAATGCAAAACCATCCAAAAAAGATTAGTCCAATCGTTCAACATTTCATACTTTTGTGATCTGAAAAAAACAATTCAAAATGAATTTACACGAATATCAAGGAAAAGAAATATTAAATAGTTTTGGAGTAAATATCCAACGTGGTATCGTCGCTCATACACCAGATGAAGCGGTTGCTGCGGCTAAAAAACTAACCGAAGAAACCGGAACTGGATGGCACGTAATTAAAGCACAGATACATGCAGGTGGACGTGGTAAAGGTGGCGGTGTAAAGCTTGCTAAAAATTTAGACGAAGTAAAAGAAATAGCAGGTCAAATTATCGGGATGAATCTTATTACTCCTCAAACAAGTGCTGAGGGTAAAAAAGTGCATCAAGTGTTAGTGACCGAAGATGTTTACTATCCAGGCGATAGTGAACCAGAAGAATATTATATGAGTGTCTTGCTCAATAGAGCTACTGGTAGAAACATGATTATGTATTCTACTGAGGGAGGAATGGATATTGAAACAGTTGCCGAAGAGACTCCACACTTAATTTTTACAGAAGAAATTGATCCTGCTGCTGGGTTGTTAGGATTTCAAGCGCGTCGTGTTGCTTTCAATCTTGGACTAAGTGGAAAGGCTTTTAAAGAAATGACCAAATTCGTGTATGCCCTTTATACGGCCTACACTAAATCCGATTCTTCTCTATTTGAAATTAATCCGGTGCTAAAAACAAGTGATGATCGAGTAATTGCTGTGGATGCAAAAGTATCTTTGGATGCGAATGCCTTGTACCGTCATAAAGACTACTTGGCTATGCGAGATGTGCGCGAGGAGAATCCCATTGAAGTAGAAGCTGGCGAAGTTGGTCTTAACTATGTTGATCTTGATGGTAATGTTGGTTGTATGGTAAATGGAGCTGGATTGGCAATGGCAACTATGGACTTGATTAAACAAGCCGGTGGTGAGCCAGCGAACTTTCTTGATGTTGGTGGAACTGCAGATGCTGAACGCGTGGAAGCAGCTTTTAAATTGATTTTAAAAGATCCTAATGTAAAGGCAATTCTGGTAAATATCTTTGGTGGAATTGTTCGATGCGATAGAGTAGCTCAAGGAATTGTTGATGCATACAAAAATATGGGTAACATAGAAGTACCTATTATTGTTCGCCTACAAGGAACCAATGCGGATATCGCAAAAGAATTAATCGATAATAGTGGATTGGATGTACAGTCTGCGGTAGAGTTTCAAGAAGCTGCGGATAAAGTCCAGGCTGTTTTGGCTTAAATAATTTACTTAAGTACCTTTTTATAAGGTGTTTGAAGCCTTCATTCTTTTTGAGTGAAGGCTTTTTTATGTTAATTTAATAGAGCATAAGGTTAATAATGAGTTAAATGTCAGGTTGTTGAGTAACGATGAGGGCTAAATGAGCGTCTATAGAATATCAATCATTTATTCATCAATCTCTTTCTTGGTCAATTCCTTGGAAGAACAAAAACGAACAATTATGAAAAAACTGAAAGCTACACTAATGGCGTTATTGCTATTAGTAGGAACAACCGTATCGGCAGTTAATTTGCCAAAAGACGAAAAAGACCCTACCACTTCTGAAGAACTGTCGGAATTATTGAAATCGCCAGACTTCATAGTAGAGAAAAAGCAAATTGCCCATGTAAAATTTATGTTGAACGAAGAGCATGAAATTGTAGTGGTTTCCGTAAAGACAGATGATGCACATGTGGATAGCTATGTAAAGAACCGTCTCAACTATCATAAAATCAATGCAAACTTAGAAGAGGGGAAAGTATATTCTTTCAATTTTGTTTTGGTTTCTGAGAACTAAAAAAGCAGAATTTTTAAATCCCGGTGTAGTCCAAATACTCAATATTAATTGAGATAAAAGTGGCTGCATCGGGATTTTTTTTATTTTTACGGCATGAACTCAGACCAAAAAGCACTTTTAAGCGACCTTATTGTTTTGGCTAATGCAGACAGCAAAGTAACTTCTGCTGAATATGATTTTATTCATCGCATTGGCAGTAGAATGAATCTTTCTTCTGAGGAAGTAGATGAACTCTTTAAAACGCCAATAGCTTCCAAAGTAATCACTTCTGAAGTGGAACGAATTACCCATTTCCATAAATTGGTACTTGTGATGAATGTAGATCGCGAAACGCACGAAAATGAAATAGTTGTTTTGAGAAATTTCGGTTTGAGAATGGGAATACGTCCAGGCGCGATCGATCAGATTCTGATCAAAATGAACGAGTACGAGGATAAGGTAATACCTGCGAATAAATTGATTGAGATTTTTCAAACGTACTACAATTAGCAAACTTTCAACACTAGACAAAATAGGTGTAATTCTGCATAAAAACCGCCATTTAGGCAGTTAAAGTGGATTGATATAGGACAAAATAGCAGTTTATTTGTTTTGGAACTCATATTGCAATAGTGGTTTTATAAATTTAAAAACACCTTTGATATGAAAATTATAAACAGAAAACATCCATTGTTATCTTCTATTTTAGATGATTTTTTAACCGATAATAGACTGGATTCGGTTAATTATGAAAACTTTAGCAATCCCAAAGTCAATATTTCCGAAACTTTGACGACTTTTGTACTCGAGCTTGCTGCACCAGGTTTAAATAAGAATGACTTTGCAGTGGAAGTTGAAAAAGATGTATTAACGGTATCCTCGAAATTGGTCCCAAACCGAGCTTCTTCAGAAACCGAAAAGAATACGCAGTTTACTAGAAAAGAATTTAATTACGGTAGTTTTAAACGCTCTTTTACTTTGTCAGAAGCGATAAATGTAGAAGATATTAAAGCTACATACGTAGATGGCATTTTATCCATAACACTTCCAAAATTGGAGGTGAAGAAGGATATGAAGAAAATGGTTGAGATTTCATAATTGAAATTTAATTTGGTTAGTTAGTTGAAAAGATCACGCATTACTCAATCGGTGCGTGATCACTTTTTTTGAAGAAGTTTAGTTTTGGTAAATTGATCTTTTAATTCCTACCACGCCTTCGTTTTCCAACAGTTCCCTTTGCTTGCCGATCTACATAAGAGCTGTTGTCAGAATCCTGTAGTGATTTTTTTAACCCATCCAACTCGGCTTGCGTTAGATCACGCCATTTACCAATAGGAAGTTTTCCCAGCGAAATATTCATAATGCGTTCCCGCTTTAATTCGAGCACTTCATAGCCTAAATACTCGCACATCCGTCTAATTTGCCTGTTCAATCCTTGTACTAAAATAATTTTAAATGTGTTCCTGCTTATTCTTTCCACTACGCAGTTTTTGGTAACAGTGTCGAGAATAGGAACTCCACTACTCATACGTTTAATAAAATCGGGCGTGATCGGTCTATCCACTTTTACGATATATTCCTTTTCGTGGCTATTACCTGCACGCAAAATTTTATTTACAATATCACCGTCATTGGTCATTAAGAGTAATCCTTCACTCGGTTTATCGAGTCTTCCAATGTGAAATATTCTTTCCTTATGATTGATAAAGTCGACCACGTTTCCTTCGATTCTGCGATCTGTGGTGCAAGTGATTCCAACGGGTTTATTCAATGCGATATAGACTAAATTTTCTTTTTCTGAAAGGGCTTTTCCGTCTACTTTAATGTCATCACCAGGCATCACTCTATCACCTAGGCCTGCAATTTCCCCATTTACAGTAACCTTGCCTTTTTCAATTAAGGTGTCTGCTTGTCGGCGTGAACAAAAGCCACTGTCGCTTATTGCTTTATTTAATCGTGTAGAATCTGGATGGTGCATTTTTGCTAGTTATGATATTCGATAGACGATGTATAATTTTTTAATTTTACTGAATACTATTTATTGACTTCGGCCAACTTATCTTGGTATCTTTTAATAGTATCCCTTAATTTTGCGGCCGACATGAAGTCCAAATCCTTTGCGGCTTTTTCCATTGCCTTTCTGGTGTCTCTTATTTTCTTTTCTAACTGTGCTTTCGTTAGGTATTCTCCTTCCTGTTCCGCTGCTAAACTTTCAGCCGTTTCGAATGTATAGGCATCGGTTTTCGGTTTGGTCAAGGCATTGTTTAAGGACTTTTTGATGGCCGTTGGTGTAATACCGTGCTCTTTATTGTATGCAATCTGCTTATTTCTTCTGTATTCCGTGGCGTCCATTGTGGCCTGCATACTTTTGGTGATTTTATCCGCATACAGAATGGCTTTACCATTAATGTGACGTGCGGCTCTCCCCACTGTTTGGGTAAGTGATCTGGCACTTCTCAAAAAACCTTCTTTATCTGCGTCCAGAATCGCTACCAACGATACTTCTGGCAAATCCAGTCCTTCTCTCAATAAATTAACTCCAACAAGTACATCAAAAATACCTAAACGAAGGTCTTGCATAATTTCTACACGTTCAAGCGTATCTACATCACTATGAATATAACGACATCTAATTTGAATACGCGACATATATTTAGTCAGCTCTTCTGCCATTCTTTTAGTGAGCGTAGTTACCAATACGCGCTCATCTTTTTCCACTCGTAACTGAATTTCTTCTAACAGATCATCGATCTGATTTAAACTAGGGCGAATTTCAATGGGTGGATCTAATAATCCTGTTGGTCGAATAATCTGCTCGACATATACACCATCCGTTTTCTCCAACTCATAATCGGCTGGAGTAGCACTCACATAGATTACCTGATTTTGGAGGGATTCAAATTCTTCGAACTTCAGCGGTCGGTTGTCCATAGCTGCTGGTAGTCGGAAGCCGTATTCCACCAAATTCTCTTTTCTACTTCTATCTCCACCATACATGGCACCTACTTGTGAAATGGAAACGTGACTTTCGTCTACTACCATCAAATAGTCATCTGGGAAATAATCTAGCAAGCAGAACGGACGTGTCCCTGGTAACCTGCGATCTAAATAACGAGAATAGTTTTCAATTCCGCTACAATAGCCTAATTCTCGAATCATTTCTAGATCAAAATTAGTGCGTTCTTCCAGTCGTTTTGCCTCCAGATGCTTTCCTATTTCCTTGAAGTAATCTACTTGTTTTACGAGGTCATCTTGAATTTCGTGTATAGCACCTTGCAATACATCTTGCGAGGTAACGAACATATTCGCCGCATAAATGGTGAGCCGTTCATACTTTTCAATCACCTCATTGGTCACTGGATCAAAAGCTTCAATTTCCTCAATCTCATCACCAAAAAAGTGAATTCTAAATGCAAATTCTGCATAGCCAGGGTAGACATCGACCGTATCTCCTTTTATTCTAAAGTTACCATTATTGAAATCCGCTTCTGTTCTGGAGTAGAGGTTTTGAACTAATTGATGTAATAGTTTTGTACGAGAAATAAGTTGATCTTTCTCCAACGTGATCACATTTTTCTGAAATTCTACGGGGTTTCCAATACCGTACAAGCAAGAAACAGAAGCTACCACTATTACATCTCTTCTTCCTGAAAGTAGAGAAGAGGTAGTGCTTAGTCGCATACGTTCAATATCCTCATTAATGGAAAGGTCTTTTTCTATATATGTTCCACTTGTTGGGATGTAAGCTTCTGGCTGGTAATAATCGTAGTAAGAAACAAAATATTCCACCGCATTGTTTGGAAAGAATTGCTTGAACTCCGAGTACAATTGCGCTGCGAGTGTTTTGTTGTGCGCAAGAATCAAAGTTGGTTTTTGGACTTCTTCGATAACATTGGCAACTGTAAATGTTTTTCCACTTCCGGTAACTCCCAAAAGTGTTTGGTATCGTTCTTCTGCCTTCAGACCCTCCACCAGGGATTTAATAGCGGTTGGTTGGTCTCCAGTGGGTTTAAAATCGGATACTATTTCGAACTTCATTTTTGTTTTTTGGCTAATTCACAAAGTTAATGATTATTGATCAGAGAACGAGGTTCGGGAGCTTTGGTTGTTTATAATTTTTCTGCGATCACTTCTACCATCATAGGGCAAAATAAAGTCGCTCCATTTGTGTGTTCCAATTCTTCTAGGTCTTTAAATGCTTCGGAAATTTCCTCGGGGGTGAGGTAGTTCATCTCAACCAAACGCGGGAAGTAACTGTGATAAAAAGTTTTAGGCCATTGCCAAGTAACATTGCTGGGCATTGCTAATTTTGGCATAGGTCTTATGCTTTTAATTTCCATTCCTAGGTTGCTTAAAATACTGGGGAGTCTTCTTCCAATATCGATTTGCCCTGGTGAATCTTTAAAACTTTGCAATGCAGCTCCAATTGCTTTATTCAATGCTGGCTTTTGAGGTTCGGTTTGGTGCGTAGACCAATCGTAGTATTCATGAATCACCATTCGAGCTCCGGGTTTAAGTGCTCTGAATACTTTTTCTAAAACCTCTTCAGGGTTAGGAAGCCAAGCCATAGCCCATCTGCAAAACATACCGTCTATGCTTTCGCTTGCCAGTGTCATTTGGTTGAAATTGGCTAGCACTGCTTCTATATTGAGGTGGTAAATTGATTTGATTTGCTTAAGGTGTTCAATAAAAGAGGCTGATAAGTCAACTCCAATTACTTTTCCCTCTTGTCCAGCAATATAGGCCAGTTCTTTGGTGCAGAAACCAGGGCCACTTCCGAGGTCTAATAAGGTTTGCCCAGCTTTAAATTCGGCCAGACGCCAGCCCCGTTGCGCTTCTTCTGCCCAAATCTGGTGTTGAACTCCTAAGCGATGTAGTTCTTGTGTGTCTGTTCCAAGGATGTAGGCATTTTCTTCTTTCATAACGATTGGTTTCGGTTCTTATAAAAATAAGCAATCCTAACCAAATGAAGCCTCATTTTCGGTATAAGCCCCATTGAGAAATCACGGTATCTTTTGTTCAATTAAATGGAAGTCATCGCGATGTGAAAATTTCAGAATAAATGCATCTTCAACTACTTAAACCAAGTGGAAACCTATAGTTTATAGTATAATTTGAGACCGAGTGCCACATTAAATCCCACACGTCTTCCCTGCTGCGTACGATAGTCATCGCCAAACGTAAATCCCTCTTCGAAGCCTTCGTTGATTTCAAAATTAACGAGATTTTCGAACTTGTTATCCCGCACACGAACTCCAAATCCGTAGTAAAAGTTAACCCCTAGCTTTTCAGAAATGTCAAAGAAAGCACCGTATTTGATATTAATTCCTTGCTTAATTCTAGTGTAATCTGCGCTGTCGAAAAATACAGTAGCCGTTTCGTCGTTGGAGCGGTAGCTCTCGTTTAGAAAGGTCTCTTCATGTTTAATTAAAAACAGTTCGGCAGAGAGGTAGTGATTCCATTTTCTTTTGCTATTAAGCATATAATAAATCTCTGTGCGTGCTTCCATCAGTTGATAATCCTCACTATCGATGACAGAATTGGAGATGTCAATACTAATTGCTTCGCTACCATAACCAATATCAGCTCCAATTTTCCAGCGGTCGTTAAGGGTGTGAATGTACCCCAGTTGATAGCGTGGAGTGTTAAATTGAAAGGGGGTGATGACGTTCAACGTGATCAATGGCTCGTTGATAGGGGAAGCCATTTTTTGATCCGTTTCCTGTTGTGCTTTAAGTGTAGATGTAGTAATAAGGCATAATAATACTAGTAGGGTATTTTTCATTTACATTGAAATTTGTTCAGGGCTGAGTTAGTAGAAATAAACGTTGCTGTTATTATTTTGTTATGCTTGAAGTAAAAAAAACAAGTCTTGAAAGATAAAAATGATTGGGTTTTTTAGTCTTTATACTTTTTAAGATTGTAAATCCCCCAAAACATCATGAACGATTCGAGTATGAGTCCAATGGTAAACTGAAATGAGATTCCATCGAAAATGGTGCTTATAGCTCTACCAAATGCCAGTCCTCCCATGAATATTACATTGATAAGGGTTGCACTGCGCCAGTGTGTCGGATTTCTAATTGCTACAATCCAAAAAGCACCAAGAGCGAGGTAGAGCCCCATGATGGCTCTAAAAATATTTTTGAGTTCCAAATCTTGTACTTCAAATCCGAATATCGCTGGTAATATCTCACTGGGATGAAATCCATAGATGAGTCCGGCGATAATGACTACGGTCGCCGATATGCCTAGTTGTAAGTTTTTGATGAATTTTTGTTGGTAATTACCCATAAACGATGGCGCTTATTCCTTTGTTTTTTCGGGAATAGATGGAGATAGTTTTTTGAGTCCTTCTTTGGAAAGGAACTTTGTATAAATACCGCCTTTTATGTTATTGACGTCAAATTCTATGATAAAGGCATGTGGGTCGATGGAGTCGATTAAGGTATAGGTTCGTCTAATGTCAATTCTATTGATTACGGTGTGGAGGATATCCTTTTCGGTTTGTACGCCTCTTTTTCCATAACCTCCGGATCCTTTGTATAGTGTGGTTCCTGTGGCAATCACACGGATGAGTTCTTGGTCAATTTCTTTTGTTTTTTCAGACACAATCATTAATCCTACGTAGTCTTCAAAGCCTTCAATCATGAGGTCGATAATTTTAGCAGTGACTATAAAAGTTAATATGGAGTACATGGCTACTTCAATGGATAGTAAAAGTGCCGTTGCTCCAAATAGGATAGCGTTGAAAAGGAGTACGACTTTCCCTATGCTAATTCCTAAACGCTCATTTATAAAGATTCCTAATATTTCCGAACCGTCTAGAACTGCACCATTTTTAATGGTTAGGCCAATGCCTGAGCCTAGTAGAAGCCCTCCAAATATGGCTATGAGCAGTTTGTCGTCGGTAATTGCCACAAAATTTTCAAAATGAATAATGATGGCCAATGCGATGATCGATAAAACCGATTTGATAAAAATCCGCTTGGTGAGTGTAAACCATGCCAATGCTAGAAACGGGACGCTTACAATAATTAGAAGGTATGAAATATCGAAGTTAAAAAGTTCACTCAATAATATAGCTATTCCGGTTACACCGCCGTCTAAAAATCCGTTGGGCAGTAAAAACATTTTCAGTCCAACACTCGCGAGAAGAATACCTATGGATATTTGAAAAATTTCGGATAAAATTCGTTTCATATGGAGTTAAAGGTACTTAAAACTTGTGCAAATTTTATATGCCGAAAGGACCTTTTATTATTTTGTTTGCGAAAGAGAAGTTTATGTTAGCCAATGCTTATTTCTTCAATTTACTGAAATGAATTTGTGGCCTAATTAGAGCCGTTAATGGAGGTCTTCAACGGATAAAGTCTAGCCTAAGCTACTAAAAACAATACATTGGTTGCTTTGTAGAACATTTCAGAATAAAGTGAGCTCAGATGAGTTCTATAATTTCACCCAATTGGTTGCCTCGTATTGAAAGAAATCGAAGGAATTGAAAACACCTAATTTATCTTTATTGAAATGAAAAGCAGAGCGTGTATTCGGCCTAAAAAAAGTGTTTAAATAGTGATATGCTACGGTGTATTTGGCTTTATTCCAAGACTGTTCAAAATACAATTCTTGGTTTTCATAGGTAACCGCTATTTTTAAGTCCAATCCGTACTTCAGTCCTTCCTGTTGCTGATAGGTTCCAACAAGTTTTTTGATCATTTCCTCAGTGTAAGTGGAAGCTTTTCTGTCTTCTTTTGAAATAACTTTTCGTTTGGTGAGGTCATATTCGTGACCACTGGAGAGGGTGTAGAATTGCTGTTCATTTTTTGCTAGGGCATAGATGGTATCTCGTTCTTGAGACCAGCGGGTCCCATCGTATATAGTGACGTAGCTTTTACCAATTACCCTAAATTTATTTTGGTTTAGGACAATTCCGGTGTTTTCATCGATTCCAATACCTAGTATCGTTGGTTTCTCCTTTTTTAATTCGAACATATCAAACTGCCTGTTACGAGCAATATGGTGTTGATCTATTGCGAAATTTGAAATAAACGCAAATCCGTGCTGAAAATCTCCAAGCATAATGGTGTGATCTTTAGAATCCCCTCTCACAAGAACACTGCCCATGATGGATGCTCCAGCAGAGGTGCCTGCAATCACCTTTCCCTCATTTAATAATGTAGTTAAAGAGCGAACTATTTCGGTGCCGTGATAAGATTTTGCTAGGCGCCACTGTCTTCCTCCCGTGATCCAAACTCCGTCTGCAGATAATAGTACATCATTAAGTGAATCGCTATTGGCAACGTTCTTCTCTCTGGTGTGCACAATTTGGATGTTTTTAAATCCGATATCCACGAATGGCTTTTTAAGTAGTTCCAGATCTCTATCGGTATCGAGAAATTTGTCTTCCATCGCGGTCGGAATAATTACTATGTTGCTTTCAATATTTCCTGTGAGCGCCGCAAATTTTGATATAAAGAAGTCGTTAGTACATTCCCCTCCCATGATGAGCAGGGTGCCTTTAGGGTTCATTTTTGTCTCTTGTTGAGCGCATAATGTGAACGGAATTAAAATAGTTGTAATTAGGAATAGAAGGATAGTGTTTTTCATTTAGATGCAGTCTAAAAGGGTAAACGTTGTTTTCGTTGTTTTAATATTTCAAAAACACCTAATAACAGAATCGCAATGATCAATCCTTGTAAAAACAGAGCGGTGAGGCCAAAGACAAACGAATTGTTCCAAAAAGAATGGCTATCATGTAAGGGATCATAACCTCTATGTAAGCTAGCAACGATGATCACGAAACGTTCAAAAAACATCCCTATTTTCATGCAAAACGCGACAAAAATAGTATAAGGGTAACTGTTCGATAATTTTTTATTTAGTAATGTGAAGGGCAGGGCGGTTGCTAAAACAAACAGGAACCAATATGTTATTTTGTATGGTCCTGCTGCTCTCTGTGTGAACGCAAACTCTTCTGGCATTGTTATAATTCCAATAAAAAAGTACAGCAGCGATAGAATGGTGTAAAGAATGATAAACCATCGAATAAGGTTAAGTGCTTTTTTTGTTTCAAACCTCTTTTTAAAGAGCAGTTCGGCCGTTAATAATGTCAACACCATTGGAATTAGGCAGTAGGTAATATTTGCGTCGACCAATTCAATGAACCTCTCATATAATTCCATTCTGTGTTTTGTGATTTTTGTATGCCAGTAGATTGTTTATTGTTTTCGCAAGATTTTATCCATCTTCCTTCCTCTTGCCAATTCGTCTATGAGTTTGTCGAGATATCTCGTTTGTCTGGTGAGTTCATTATCAATTTCCTCTATTCGATAACCACAAATAACTCCCTTGATGAGGTGGGCGTTGGGATTTAGTTTGGCTCTTTCAAAGAAGGTTTTAAATGTGACCTGCTCGTCCATAAGTTCTTGTAATTTAAGTTCATCGAAGCCTGTGAGCCATTCTATCACTTGATATAGTTCTTCTTTCGTTCTTCCTTTTTTCTCCACTTTTGTAACATAATGTGGGAATACGGAATAGAACTTCATTTTTGCTACTCTCTCATTGTGTTCAGGTGTTGTTTTCATGGTCAATTCTATAGGTTATTGTTTTGGATAGATTTATGAACTTCCTATTCTACTGTCTGTACTTTACTTATTTGAATGATGGGTTGGATATTGGTGTAATTTGGAACATCTGCTTTTAGGGTTGCTTGGTTGGCACCCATAGCGGTTTTAAATGAAGACATATCTTCGAAGAAAAAATATCCTATGGCCATATATTGAACTGGCAGGTCAGGATTTCCGTTCGAGAGGCCTTCATCAATTGACATTGCTTTTAAAGAATCACCGAATAAACTTGCCGCCATGGGCATATGTTTTTGAGAATAATAATCCATATCGAACGTCTTGCCCTCTCCATTGGGATAAAAGATAGCCACCTTGATCATTCCTTCTTTTATTTTGGTGTTTTTCAATACTACCTTCTGTTGGCAGCTACTTAAGACTCCTAGAACAAGAATTAATATGCCAAGTTTTGTTTTCATAGTGAGTAGATTTTTAGGTAGCTCTTAAATACGAGCAAACGGTTTTAAGGTTGTACGTCTAAATATAACTAAACTAAAAGATTATCGCCCTTGGAGTAGCTCATCATAGATTCTTTTTACCTGCGAATCTCCAAATCCATAGATGCCTTCTCTCTCCCAAAACGCTCTAAATATGGGAACAAATTCTGTTGTCTGCAGTTCCTCCATTATTTGAATAAGTGCTTGAGTGGGTCTCCCTAATTCTCCATTTTTTGGAAGTCGATCTCTATGCGCATTAATTGCAGGTAGGAGGAATGGGAATTTGGGGTTTAGTTTTTCTGAAATTTGAAGCATTTTGTAGCCGTCGTTTTTTTGATAAAGGGGCCATAAGTTGCTTAGTTCGGTCAATTCTGAAAATTCTATGCTTGTTTTATTCTGAAAAGCGCTTTCTAATTCTTCCTTCGTCATTGCCCCGAAATTATAAGGGCAAGTGATTTTAGGACGAACTAAGAAAATGGATTGATTCTTATAGTTGTTAGCGATCAAATTAAGTACAAACCATAAGTTTACTTGACAAAAAAGATCGTCCTCAAACCAGAGGTTTAGGTCGTAATCTGATGTAAGGTCTTCTATTTTCTGAAATTCGGAAACAGTGTTTTCATAATAACCCTTTGTGGTGCAACCCTCATAATGCTCGCTCAGAAATTGTGCGCGGGTACGGTAAAGTTGGGTTAAATCCTCTCCTTCCACACTGCCATCTACCAAACATTCACGGGCAACCATAAAATCTCCTTGAAGCTGCTTCGGAAATTGTTCTTTTAAGGCATCCCCGTTGAGTATGTGAAATTGTTTCTTCATCAACCTATTGTCCAATTCTTTTTAGAATAAATTTGATCTGACCTCTATGATTGGATTCATGTTCGCAGACATGGAACCATTTACAGTAGTTATTGGTTGGTTTGTTTTCGAAAAAAGATGTTGCCTCCATAATCCAATCATCATCTCTTTTAGCAAACTCTTTTTTGGTTACCTCTCTTACTTCCTCTAGTTTGGATAAGTAGTAGTTAATGTCATTGCCTTTAATCTGCGCTCGTCCTTTTTCGCCCAAACCACTTGGAACGTCCCATTCTTCCTTTATATCCTCGCCCCAAGTTCCCCACTCCATTTCATCAAAAGTATGTAACTGATAGTATCGCTCGGTAGCCGCTAAATGTAAAAGCATGGCGCCAATAGAATTTGATTGATCGTCTATTTGATAATCCAATTCTTCGATCGACAAATCTTTAACGGTGTCGATTACCCATTTTCTCATCATAGTCATAGTGGATAGCAGTGTTCCAATTTGAGGTGTATAGCCTTCTTGCGGACCAATTAAGTACAGATTGTCTGATGTGCTACTAGGAGAAGCTTCGGCAAAATTCATGAATGAAGCAGCGGCTATTCCTGCACCTAAAAAAGTAGCCCCTTTGAGGAAATTTCGTCTGTTTGTTTTCGCGTTTTTATTCATAATGAGATCAGTTGTAGTTAATTTAAGAGTGGTTAGTGTATCGATTGCAAACAGTTGCTTAAATAAATCTAAGTCTGTAAAATTGAAGGTCTTACCAAATATACCAAACTTTTAATAAAATTAGGAGACCAGTCGTAGCAGGATCTGGTGTTTTGGTTTCGTTTTTTTTTTGATTGGATTTTCTTTGTTTTTAATGCCAACTATCTGTGTGTCAGACGGGTTTATTTGGTGCTATTGCCACTGTTATTATAAGTTTTTATTTATACGATTATAAGGTGTTATTCCTGCATATTCCGCTAGATTTGCACGAAAATTTAAAACATATTTTTATGAAAAAATTAATTGTATTATCGATGGTTTCAGGAATGTTATTGTCTAGCTGTGGAGTTGCAGGAATTGTGTCTACACCGTCTAGTTATGCTAAAGCTGGGAAAGAAGTGAGCATTGTTAAAAAGAACACGAATGTTTTTGGTTTAACAGCAATGGATACACAAGCAGAAACTGCTAAGGCTTTAAACGAGTTGGACAGCCAGTGTTCTAATGGAATCACAAATATAACCACTACCGTTTCTTACAAAGCGTTTATACTTGGTTTTGAAAAATTAGAAATGACTGCAAATTGCAAGTAGTATTTTTAACTATCAATAAAAGAAAATGGCTTCAATTGTTTTGAAGCCATTTTTTTGTTTTTAAATAATATCAATGACTTTCTCAAATATATAATGGATTGTTCCTACTATCGCGGTTATGACGATTATCATAAGAAAACGGATAATTGTTTTTTTTGAATGGTTTTTAAGCTTTTGTTTAAGGTAAAGTACATCTAGCAGGATATAAAGTAAGGCTATGATACCTCCAATAATAAATCCTACCTGAATTAATGCGACATCATATGCCCAGTCGAACATTTTCAAAAACCCGGTGGAAGGTTCTGGCTTAGGACCTAATACAATGCGCATGTAAACTACACCAGCTAATAATGAAAATATTGTCCAGAAAACATAGGTTAGAATTTGTTTTAAGTTATTCATGATTTCAATTTAGCGAAGCTAATGTATTTCTTAAAATTGATGTGTGAACGAATAATTACTCCCGATTTTTAAGCAAAAGAACAATCTCCTGATTCTCTATTAGGATGCGAATGGTGTCATTAAAAGCTTGTTTTTTAAATAGGAAAGGAGCTTTTACATCAGAAATAACTGGGTCTGAAGTAACATATTCCCATTTAAATAAGTTGAAATTTGTAGTGCCTGAAATGGTATTTTTATTATCTGTTATTATTGGAGCCGAAGTGTCTAGGAAATAACTGTGATTCAGTATATAAGAACCCCTATTACTATATGCAGATTCAACCGTGAATTCATATCCCATTTCATATTGAATTTCTACTGCATCTTTCCTCCTAAAAGAATAATAAGCAAGCATACAGAATATTATATACCCAGGTAAAAGAATAAAAAGCGCTCTGTAGCGTCTTTTTTCCTTGATTATTATTTTATCGAAATTACTCTTCACTGATGTTATACTTGTGTTGCATCATTTTCTTTATCACCGTCCGTTCTGTTCTTCTAATAACATAAATGGACCTTTTCTTCAACCATTTGGTATAAAAGCCACTAAATCCGACGGTTACATGAGAAAAAAAGAGAACAAAAATAATTCCGAACGAAAAGATGTTTTTATACATTGATCTTTTCAGGCTAAGACTTTTACAGTAATCATTGACGACTTCTAAATTAAATAATAGCTTTCCAAATGAAGATCCAATAGTCCATTCCATTAGGGAACTTGTTAGAATGATTAAGACAAGCAGTATTCCTAAATCAAACCACAAGCTGCTCGTTTCTATCAGTCCAATTTTTGAAAGTGAAATCTGAACAGCTATTGCGAACGCGATATCCATAAGTTTAGAGAAAAACCGCCTATTAAGACTCGTCTCCGAAGGATCGTATAATTTTTCAAATTCGACCTCCTCATAGATTCTATTTCCATACTGGTCTCGCGACGGGCGTTTGACTTTCTGAAATTCTTTGAGTTCTGAAATTTTCATTTAAAGTTATCGGTAGGGTTTGGTGGGGGAAAAGTATCCGGTTAGGAATGTTAGTATTTCGGATTAAATATGCGCTAAGTTTAATTATTAATCAAACCAAATAGAAGTAATATAATTGGTGTAAAATTTAGAGTAAGCCATAATAATTTAATTTCTCTTTTTAAGTCTAGGGTTCTAACTAATTTAATTCCATTAAGGATACACCAAGCTATTGAGATGAGCATTAATATATTTCCGGCATATGTACCGATTTCATAAACATAATTGAGCTCACTCTCCCACAAATTAAATGTAATACTTCTAATGAAGACACCTGTTACATAGATTACTAAGATTAGGATTACATTTTTCGTTAGTTTATGCATTATATAAATTTTCGTGTTCTGCGCTTTACAATGTTTAATTTATGGCAAGATGCACCTTACAGTTTGCTGTGATTTTATATCTATTAATACGGGATAATGAAAAGATTCATTTTTTTTAGATTGTCTTAAATGCCGATGATCCCAACAGGCTATTCTAGCACTGATGATCAAGACAAAAACTGCAATAAACCAGTCCTTGGTAAGTAATAGTGCGTAAAATATTTAAAGGTGAGAAATAGGCATTCGGGCCCATTTCAGCAAATTTAGCTTCAAATTCCCAAATGATTTCGAAAACTCCCTTATAAAAATCGTAAGTATTCTTATTCATCTTTATCATCTTACACTTGGCTAACTAGAGTATATCTAGACAACCCAATCAATAATTCACATAAATCCAGCCCAACAAAGGCTCTGGATATTCAGGATCGTTTAGCTGAAGCACATAATAATACGTGCCAGTAGGAACAATGCTGCCAGGATTGAGTAAGCCAGTATTCGGAATTCCATCCCAAAAGCCCTCTTCATTACCACCTTCATAAATAAGATTTCCATTGCGACTGTACATTTTTAAACTGAAATTTTCAAAGACATTTAAGAGGCCTGTGATTTCAAACACATCGTTTACGGTATCGCCGTTGGGTGATATTCCGTCCGGAATAAAAGGTGGGCAATTTTCAGTAGTCAACAAGAAGGAAGCCGTGGCAAAACAGATTTCGTTTTCTAACCTTACATAGATTGTTTGTGGATCACTAGTGTTCTGATATTGTTCAGGATCTGAAATAGCATTTACGCTTTCTAGTGCATCGTCCATGGAAGTATGATATGTAATAATGCCCTGTGCACTTTCGAATACGATTTCATTTTGTTCGGTTAAATCGAAGAAAGTGGTGTTAAAACCTTCATCACATTCTAAAAGATTTGGTAGCGCAGCAATGGGAGGGATGGTGCCAAATTCTTCTAATACATCAAAGGTATTGTTTCCTTCATCCAGCTCTTCTACTATTCCTATTCCAGTACCAGTGTCATCAACCGACGCAACCAGTAAAAAATTATCTGGAACGTTATCTGCCAAGGTTAGAGTAACACTTCCAGATTCACTTCCGCCAATAGGGATGTCATTTACGGTTTGTGACTGTGCTACCAAAACGGTTTCAATATAAAAGGAAATAGGAGTGTTGGCAGGAAGAATGTCGGTTCCAGTGGTGTTATAAACGGTATATTCGATAGTAAGATCTCGCTCTCTACAGGCAAAAATTTCATTGTCTATTTCAACTGTTGCATCTGGTAAGGGACATTCAATAATCTCAATAGCAAAACTTGCGGTGATGAAACAGTCTGGATTGGCAACTCTCACCCATATGTCTTGTGGATTGCTAGTATTCTCATAGGTTTCAATGTCTGTTATCTCGTTATCGTTGTTCTCGGCATCAGTTTCGTTCAAGTGAAAACTAATGGTGTTTTCGTCGTCAATAGTGGTCGTTGCCTCGGTTAAATTAAATGTTTCTACACCAGCTACATCACAAATAGTGATGTCTGACAGTCCGCTAATATCAGGAAACAGCAGTAATCTAAAGTCTAGATTGTCTTCATTATTGGAGTCGTCTAATTCGTTTACTTCTAAGGTGTCGTCCACAATGGCCCGAAGTAAAAATTCGGCAGGAACGGTTTCAGGAACAGTTAGTGTAATGGTGCCGCTTTCAGTTTCGCCAACTAGAATAATATCGGTAGTCTGTGTTTGATCAATAAGGGTGTTGTCTGCATAAAAACCGATGGAAGTACCAATTGGAAGTCTATCGGTACCATTCACATTGGAAACGGTATAGTCTACGGTAATTTCTCTATTTCCACATTCATCACCGCCAGTAGTATCGTTAATTACAATGGTTCCATCTGGTAATGCTGTGTTGAGAACGGTTACAATATTATTGATAAGCACTAAATCTTGGTTTGAGGTAAGTTCGATCAACGCAGTTTCGTCTCCGGGTTGGATCAGGTTTTGAATGGCATATACATCGATGTCCATATTAAATAATTGGTCATCATTGGTAAAGGTGTTGGTCCCGTTGAAAGCGTTGTCTGAAGGATTGAGAGGAGGGTTGCTTAAAATTGTTCCGTTTAAGCGGAGTGTCTCGTTGTTTGCAATTCCGCGATCTCCTTCCCAAGAAAGAAACCCAATTTTTGCTTCCGAATTATCCACTAATTGTAGTGAGTTTAGCTCAATGGCAAGTGTAGGATTTTGAAGAGAAACCGATTCCAACCCATCGAATATATTCACTTGGTTAAGCGGAAGTACTTCATCTTCATAAATAACAGTTACTGCCCAACCTCCAAAATTGGTGGCATTTCCACAAAACTGCTCTATGATATCTGTTAAGTCTAAATCGGATAATATATAGGTGTCTGGACCGGAAGCCAATAAAATATCGGTGACATCTGCAAAGGCGCTAAAGTAGACCAATTCGGTTCCTGGAAGTGCATAGGTAAAGTCGCGTTCGGCGGTAATGTCTATTCCGTTGAACGTCACTTCTAAATCTCCCTCTTCACCAGAACCTGCCCAATAGAGGTAGGCTGCAACAATGGTTTGATTGGGCTCTAATACAAATTCGGCACTGCTTTGGGTATTAATAGTGCAATCTCCTCCAGCCCCATTTTCAGCACGGTTGAGTGTATTCCCGAAAGCCACATAATCGTATCTTCCACTAAACTGCTGAAAGAGATCTATTTCCTGTGAAAACAGAAAATTTGGCAAACAAAATAAGAGGATTAAAAGGTGTATTTTTCTAAGCTGCATAGCATTCTTTTTTCACAACTAAAGATACAAATAATTAGCAGCGGCAAAAGGAACTTAGAAATTATGTGCATTTGCTTTATAAATCGCGTCTTTTTAAGATTACGTAAGACCAGTAGATAAACAGTCCAGTCCAAACCAAGACGACCCCAATATCTAAAATTTGAACACCATAATCTTTTGAAAACTCTTCTCCCAGCTGGTTAGCGGCAGATTGCACTACGCCTAAGCGAGTCCATGGTTTTTTAATTAGATTTGCCATGGAATTAAGCGGAAAGAATTGAGAGACCATTTCAGCCACTTCTGTCTTTTTGAATAGAAGGAACTTCATTACTAAATAGAGAACACCTTCAATCATTGCCCAAATCACTAGGAATCCAATTGCAAAAGCAGATCGTTTCACCCAAATCCCAAGAAAAAGGCAGAAAGAGAAAAAACCTAATAGTTTTACGAAATAGGCTATTAAATAGTCGAGATCACTAAAGATAATTCCTGCCTCTGTGTAATCTGAAAATATAGAACCTAAAATAAGAGATACTGTAAAAACAAAGAGGGTAGAAATTAAAGCATAACCAACAACAGTGATAAATTTGGAGAGTATAAACTCTTTTTTACTGAGTCCGTCAATTAAGTTCTGTTTCAGCGTTCGATAGCTGTATTCGTTGGCCATCATGGATACAATGACGATCGCTAAAAAGATTTTAAGTATCGCCGCAATGTATGTGTTGAAGTGCCAAATGAACGGAAAGTTAAAGAATCCCATATCGGCTACTCTAAATTCCACACCACCAAAATTAAATTCGATGGAAACAATGAGTGCGATGAGGCAAATAAGGGCGAAATACACAATGGAAATAACCTTTGCGCTCCTGTTATATCTTAATTTCTGAAGTTCTATACTGAGTAATCGTAGCATGGTCGTTAGTTGTTTTTGGTGATTTCAAGGAATAATTCTTCAAGACTTTCTTTACGTTTTACCAGATGTGAAACGGCAATTCCCTTTTCAAACAATCGTTTATTAATATCCGATCCGTCCATAGGTTCACTGAGATATGCGACCAAAGAATCTCCTTCCGTTTCAATTTTAGTAAACGAATTCATATCTTCAAGTGCTTTCTTTAGATGGTCGTTGTCATTGCTTTTTACGGTAATAAAACCATGACTGGCTTTCATGCCATCAACGCTTCCGGTATAAAGGCTTTCTCCTTTCCGAAGTATCACCACATGCGAACAAACTTTCTCCACTTCATCTAAAAGGTGAGAAGCGAGTAAGATGGTTGTTCCTTGACTGGCAATCTTTTTAATAATTTCTCTAATTTGATGAATTCCTTGAGGGTCTAACCCATTGGTTGGTTCATCGAGAATCAAAATTTCTGGATCGTTGAGTAGGGCAGAGGCAATTGCCAAACGTTGCTTCATTCCCAACGAAAAAGTACGAAACTTACTGTCTTTTCTATCCAATAGCCCAACAGTTTCTAGTTTTTGAAAAACATTGTCTGTAGAAACTCCTTTGATCTTACATACCAGTTCGAGATTTTGAACAGCAGTCATATACGGATAAAAGTTAGGGTGTTCAATGATTGCTCCCACTCTCTTCAAGGCATCGTGTGTTGTTTCGGTACCGTTAAACCAGTTAAAATCACCCGAGGTTTTATTAACCACATTGAGGACAATTCCAAGGGTAGTAGATTTCCCACTTCCGTTGGGGCCTAGAATCCCGTAGACGTTTCCTTTTTCAATAGTAAACGACAGATCTTTCACTGCCGTAATGGACCCAAATTTCTTGGTAAGATTGTTAATTTCTAAGATCGATTGCACGAGTTTCGTTTTTTGATTGGATGTTAGTAAGACGAGGCAGCCCTCATTTTGTTACATTTTCAAATATAGAACGCTTTTTGAAAATGACAAGCAAGAGATGCAATGATCGTTTTACCCTTTAAAAAGAGGAATTGAGTTTAAACTTCAGGACTAATAAGAGGTAGCTATGGGAAATGAGACGCACATCTTCTTTAGAAATAGGGCAAAGAAAAACTAACATTTCTTTACCACTCTAACTGAAATATCATTCTATCTTTGCAGCTTCACAAAGCAAGGTGTACATGCAATTTAAGTTAGAAGGAAAAGACGCAGCTAGTAAAGCTCGCGCAGGTACTATTACATTGGATCACGGGCCAGTTGAAACGCCTATTTTTATGCCGGTTGGTACCGTAGGGACTGTTAAGGGAGTTCATCAAAAAGAGCTCAAAGAGGAGATCAATCCTGATATTATTTTGGGAAATACCTATCATCTTTATCTACGCCCGCAAACCGATATTTTAGAAAAGGCAGGTGGATTGCACAAGTTTATGAATTGGGACCGAAATATTCTTACCGACAGCGGTGGCTATCAGGTTTATTCCCTTTCAGCAAACCGAAAAATTAAAGAAGAGGGCGTTAAATTTAAGTCGCATATAGACGGTAGTTACCATTTCTTTACTCCGGAGAATGTGATGGAAATACAGCGTACTATAGGGGCAGATATTATCATGGCTTTTGACGAGTGCACGCCGTATCCTTGCGATTATAATTATGCCAAACGATCCATGCACATGACGCATCGCTGGTTGGATCGATGCATGAATCATTTAGAAACACTACCATTCAAATACGGATATGAACAAACTTTTTTCCCGATTGTTCAAGGAAGTACCTATAAAGACCTCAGAAGACAATCTGCAGAATATATTGCGTCTGTAGGAGCTCAAGGAAACGCGATTGGTGGACTCTCGGTTGGAGAACCAGCTGAGGAGATGTATGCAATGACCGAAGTAGTAACTGAGATTCTTCCAGAAGATAAGCCTCGGTACCTAATGGGTGTAGGGACACCTATTAATTTGTTAGAAAATATAGCATTGGGAATTGACATGTTCGACTGTGTGATGCCCACACGAAACGGACGAAACGGAATGCTATTTACAGCGCATGGGACTATTAATATTAAAAACAAAAAATGGGAGCAGGATTTCTCTCCAATAGACGAAATGGCGATTACTTGGGTCGATACAGAATACTCCAAAGCGTACGTGCGTCACCTGTTTACTGTTAATGAGATGCTGGGAAGACAGATTGCTACCATTCACAACCTCGGGTTTTATCTATGGTTGGTTCGTGAGGCGAGAAAACATATATTAGCCGGAGATTTCACCACTTGGAAAAACCAAATGGTCAAGCAAATGGATAAACGCTTATAGATGCTTAGCATTCTTGATCGATATATACTAAAAAAATACCTCGGGACTTTTATCCTGCTGTTGCTACTGTTTATTCCCATCGGTATTACGGTAAATTTAGCGGAGAAAATCGATAAGATGTTAGCTAATGAAGTTCCGCTAGCGGATATCCTTCTGTACTATTTAGATTTCACTGTTTACTTTGCCAATTTATTGTTTCCACTGTTTTTATTTTTGTCGGTGATCTGGTTTACCTCAAAGCTGGCTAATAATACAGAGGTAATTGCTTTCTTGAGTAGTGGAGTTTCTTACTATCGATTTCTTAGGCCGTATATGATAGGAGCAACTATTGTGTGTGTTGGTGCATTCATTCTGGGTAATTATTTGGCGCCAAGAGCGAGTAAAGGATATAACGAATTTATTTACGAGCATCTTAAAAGAGGAAAGAAGGACCGGCAGCTAGGGAATGTGTATCGACAAATTAATGACAAGGAATATATCTATGTAAGCCGTTTCGATATCAAGAATAATTCTGGAAACAATTTTACCCTAGAACATTTTGAAGGCAATAAAATGACCTATAAATTGTCTGCAAATAAGATAAAATATAATCCTGAAGATACTACGTATACCTTGTTGAATTATTCCAAACGAATTATTGGCGCGGAGAATGATTCGTTGATCAACTTAAAAAAGAAAGACACGATCTTTCCTTTTGAGATAGAAGATTTGGTTCCAGTCGAGTACATTGCGGAAACGCTTAATTTCAATGAGCTCAATAAATTTATCGCTCGTGAAAAGTCGAAAGGATCTAACTTTATCAATAGATATGAGGTAGTGCGTTACAAACGTTGGAGTTTACCAGTGTCTGCCTATATTCTTACGGTTATTGCAGTCGCAGTATCCTCCATTAAAAGAAGAGGTGGAATGGGAGTGAATCTGGCCATCGGTATTTCTATTGGGATGGTTTTTATCTTTTTCGATAAGATTTTCGGGACCATGGCCGAGCAGAGCAGTTTTTCTCCATTTATCGCAACTTGGTTTCCAAACTTTGTTTTTGCTATTTTGGCCATCTATTTGTTGAGAAATGCAAAACGCTAAGCTTCTTAATTATTTACACTTACACTTCATTGTTTTTATTTGGGGATTTACGGCAGTCTTAGGAGCGCTCATCTCACTGGAGGCAATTCCGTTGGTTTGGTATCGCATGGGAATTGCTACCATCCTTATATTTCTGTTTGTAGTCGTTACCAAAAAGAGGTTAAAATTTCCGAAGAAAACCATAGCATACTTTTTTTTATTAGGACTGTGTATCGCCTTACATTGGCTCAGTTTTTTTGGGGCAATAAAAGAATCTAATGTGTCTATTACCTTATCCATCATGTCTACTGGTGCATTCTTCACGGCCTTTTTAGAACCGTTGTTTTATAAGCGCAAAATTATCTGGTACGAAGTGTTTTTTGGGCTCATTGTGATGGTTGGACTTTATATTATTTTTCAAGCAGAAGGAGAGGCTTATTACTCGGGAATGCTGTTGGCTTTATTAGCTGCTTTTTTGGGTGCAGTATTCTCTGTGGGTAATGGTCGTTTGGCCGAAAAATACGAAGCATCGGTTATTTCACTCTACGAATTATTTTTTGGAGTGGTTTGTATTAGCCTGTATTTATTACTAACGGGAGCCTTTACTGAGTCATTTTTTACTATTTCTGGAACCGATTGGCTCTATTTATTCATTTTAGCCTCTGCCTGTACTGCTTACGCATTTATTGCTTCTATTCATGTTATGAAGTGGTTAAGTCCTTATACAGTAATGCTTACCATAAATTTAGAACCCGTATACGGAATTATTCTAGCATTGTTTATTCTGAAAGATAGCGAATATATGAAGCCAGAGTTCTACTACGGAGCCCTGATCATCTTGGCAACGGTAGTAGCGAACGGAATTATAAAAACCAAAAAGCGAAGAAAAAATAATCGAATATCCCCTAGCTAAGAACAAAGTTTTATCTTTGTCGTCTAGATAAAAAACTAAATCATATTCAACCATATGGAATATCTTGAATTTGAATTACCAATAAAGGAACTGCAGGACCAATACGAAAAGGCCTGTAAGATAGGAGAAGATAGCGACGTAGACGTAACCAATACCTGTGCGCAGATCGAAAAGAAACTCAACGAAACCAAAAAGGAGATTTATAAGAATCTTACTCCTTGGCAACGAGTACAACTTTCAAGACATCCCAACCGTCCCTACACTTTGGATTATATAAACGCCATCTGTGGGGATTCTTTTTTAGAATTACACGGAGATCGTAATTTTAAGGATGATAAAGCCATGATTGGCGGTTTAGGAAAAATTGGTGATCAGTCTTATATGTTTATTGGTCAACAAAAAGGTTATAATACCAAAACCCGCCAGTATAGAAACTTTGGAATGGCAAATCCTGAAGGATACCGAAAAGCACTTCGATTAATGAAGTCTGCTGAAAAATTTGGAATTCCCGTAGTTTGCTTAATTGACACCCCTGGAGCCTATCCTGGATTGGAAGCAGAGGAGCGAGGACAAGGAGAAGCAATTGCTCGCAATATTCTTGAAATGACACGCTTAAAAGTGCCTATTATTGTGGTGATTATTGGAGAAGGAGCTAGTGGTGGAGCCTTAGGGATAGGCGTAGGAGATCGAGTGTTGATGTTAGAAAACACATGGTATTCAGTAATTAGCCCTGAAAGCTGTTCATCTATTCTATGGAGAAGTTGGGAATTTAAAGAACAGGCGGCAGAAGCGTTGAAACTTACTGCTACCGATATGAAGAAACAAAAGCTCATAGATCTCATCGTGAAAGAACCACTTGGAGGAGCACACACTAATCGGGAAAAAACGTTTATTGATGTCGCCAAAATTATCTCGAAGACTTATGGCGAACTTAAGAACTTATCCCCAAAAGATTTGGTAGAAAATCGGATGGAAAAATATTCTGAAATGGGAGTCTTTAAAGGCTAGTTTCAGCAATAACAACTCTTTATGAAAATCCGAAGTACACTCTTCGGATTTTTTTTACCTTTATTAACAATATTTCGTAGTTGTTAACAGTTCAATTGTTAATGACTGGTGGACATCCAAAGCTCAAATTTTGAAGTCCCTCTTAACAATTTGTTTACATTCGCTCAATGGAAAAAATTAAGCCTCAGCAATCATATCCTCAACGTCCGGCTACGGTAATTTCGCTGGAGAAAGGGAAAATTCCGCCACAAGCAACTGATTTAGAGGAAGTTGTACTGGGGGCGATGATGATTGATAAAAAGGGTGTTGATGAGGTTATTGATATTCTCCATGCCGATGTATTCTACAAAGAGTCGCACAAATTCATTTTTGAAGCGATTTACATGCTGTTTGAAAAAAGTGAGCCTGTCGACTTATTAACCGTTTCATCTCAATTAAAAAAAGATAAAAAGTTAGACGCAGCAGGAGGGGAGTTTTACCTCATTCAATTGACTCAAAAAGTGTCTTCTTCTGCCCATATAGAGTTTCATGCAAGGATTATTCTTCAAAAATACATTCAGCGCAGTCTTATAAAAGTTTCAAGTGAGATTATTGAAGAATCTTACGACGAAGGAACAGATGTATTCGATTTGCTGGACAATGCGGAGTCTAAATTGTATGAAATTACACAAGGAAATATAAAGCGATCTTCAGAGACCGCTCAAAGTTTGGTAATTCAAGCCAAGAAAAAGATTGAAGAGATTGCGAATAAGGAAGGTCTTTCTGGAGTTCCTTCTGGCTTTACCGAAGTTGATAAATTAACCTCAGGATGGCAGCCCAGTGATTTAATTATTATTGCTGCTCGACCGGGTATGGGTAAAACGGCGCTTACGTTATCGATGGCCCGTAATATGGCTGTTGAACATAATGTTCCAGTGGCGTTCTTTTCTTGTGAGATGTCTTCAGTACAATTGATTACTCGTTTAATTTCTTCTGAAACAGGCCTGTCTTCCGAAAAACTGCGAACAGGAAATTTGGAGAAGCATGAATGGGAGCAGTTGAACGTAAAAGTGAAAGGATTAGAAAATGCACCATTATTTATTGATGATACGCCTTCGCTTTCTATTTTCGATCTCCGCGCCAAAGCAAGACGTTTAGCTTCGCAGCATGGTATTAAAATGATCATGATCGACTACCTTCAATTAATGACAGCAGGTGGAAGCCAGAAAGGTGGAGGTAATCGTGAGCAAGAAATTTCGACTATTTCGCGAAATTTAAAGGCATTGGCAAAGGAATTAAATGTTCCTGTGATTGCGCTATCGCAACTCTCGCGTGCGGTGGAGACACGTGGAGGAAGCAAACGACCTCTTTTGAGTGACCTGCGTGAATCAGGTGCGATTGAACAGGATGCAGATATTGTATCGTTCATTTATCGTCCAGAATACTATAAAATTGATGAGTGGGATGATGAAGAACGTACACCAACGGCAGGGCAAGGAGAGTTTATTGTAGCGAAACACCGTAACGGTGGTTTGGACGAAATTAGACTGAAATTTGTTGGTCATTTAGGACGTTTTGAGAACTTAGAAACTTTTGATTTTACGGGTGAGTTCCATTCCAGTATGAATGCTGCTGCCAATGACGATACATTTAAAACCGACCACTTACCGTCTGCTAACGAAGCTTTTGGTAGTTCGATGAATGACGACCTCTCTCCAGACGATGGAGATGACGGCATTCCTTTTTAATCCAAATTTCAACTGTTATGCTCAGCATGTAGACAGCTCTAAGCGAGGAGTTTTCTTGCTGGAAAAGCACCATTCAATTTAGATTCTGTACATTTATAAGAGTTTTATTAATTCAATTATGTATGTTTTTGGGTTTAACAATTAGCACTTATGAGCAATCTACAAATACAGAAAAATCCAACGGTGGACCAGGTATTTCAAAGTTACCCAGACTTAGTTCAAAAAAAGATTAGACACTTAAGGAGCCTAATTCTGGAAGTGGCTCAAGATTCGGAAGAAATTACTAGTTTGGAAGAAACCCTTAAATGGGGAGAACCCAGCTATTTGGTAAAGAAAGGAAGTACTATTAGAATAGATTGGAAGCAAAAAACACCCCATCAATACGCGATGTATTTTAAATGCACGAGTAAGCTTGTTTCCACTTTTAAACTAGTTTACAAAGATGTTTTCAATTTTGAAGGGAATAGAGCAATTGTATTTGAGCTCAATGATAAAGTGCCAGAAATGGAATTAAAAAAGTGCATTTCAGCAGGCCTTAACTATCACCGCATAAAACATCTACCGCTGTTAGGTATGTAATTGATCTTATGTAGGATGCAAATTTGGGCACAATCTCACCGTCTTTTTCGCTCATAGATTTTAGGTATGCAAGTTTTGTAGTGTTAAAGCACCTTTAAAATAGTATTTCAGAAACTTTGGCTCAACTTTTGTCGTTATATTAGCACTATGACGAGACTTATTACGCTATTATTCTTCTGTTTATTTACTTTACAGAGTTTTGCTTCCTATATATTAATTCCGATGGATGCGGAAGGCCAGGCAGAACATTTAAAGGCCTATGGAATCACATATTGGACATTAGAACGCCAAATGAAGGCGAAATGGTTACTCAATTACAGGGGAGGTTCTTTTCTGCTACCCGATGCTGAAGATATCCGAAAGGAATGTCAAATTCGGGGAGTGAGTTTTGAAGTAATTAGCGATGCACAGGCCAATCAAATTTTAGAAGATATTAGCAGCCCATCTCAGAATATGGAAGCGGTTGTACTTGAAAAAGCACCCAAGATTGCTGTTTATTCACCTAAAGGAAATCAGCCATGGGATGACGCTGTTACCATGGTGTTGACCTATGCCGAAATCCCTTATGAAGTGGTGTACGATGAAGAAGTTTTAAGTGATCAACTAATTTTATACGATTGGTTGCATCTTCATCATGAAGATTTTACGGGTCAGTATGGTAAATTTTACCGTGCTTACAGGGCTGCACCTTGGTACATTGAAAACAAAAGACAAGCCGAAGCACTAGCGAGCAAATTAGGATATTCGAAAGTTTCAGAATCCAAAAGAGATGTGGCACTAAAGATTCGAGATTATGTAGTAGGTGGCGGATTCATGTTTGCCATGTGTAGTGCCACAGATAGTTTTGATATTGCTTTGTCTGTAGAAGGAGTGGATATATGCGAACCCATGTTCGATGGAGATCCAAGTGAACCAAACTATCAAAACAAAGTGGATTTTAACAAGACATTCGCTTTTAAAGAGTTCTTATTAGAACGCAGTCCCATGGTTTATGAGTTTTCGAGTATAGATATGACTACCAAGCGAAGAATCAAGAAGGAGGTAGATTATTTCAGTTTAATGGATTATTCTGCAAAATGGGATCCTATACCTTGTATGTTGGTGCAAAACCACACTTCTTTGGTTAAAGGTTTTATGGGGCAGACCACCTCCTTTAGCCGAGATATGGTAAAGGCCAATGTATTGGTCATGGGCGAGATGAAGACCAACGGAGAAGCTCGTTATATTCATGGGATTCGTGGGAAAGGATTTTTTACATTCTATGGAGGTCATGATCCTGAAGATTATCAGCATAGGGTAGGAGACGCTAAAACAGAACTAGCTTTGCATCCTAATTCGCCTGGTTACCGTCTTATACTTAACAATGTTTTATTTCCAGCGGCTAAAAAGAAAAAGCAGAAGACCTAATTCTAGATCTACATAATGGCAATGGATGAATAGAAATTCGCTCAAATATCTTAATTACCTTTTGCAGTCGGTTATCTTCTGGTCGGTCGCAATGGGTTTATTTGGTGTTCTAAGGTACTATGGACTCGAAGAAGAAGAAGGAGTGATAGTCGAAAAAGGTTTTGAAGGGCTCACATCTATTGGAAAAATTCTACCATTGTTTCTACTCACAGGTGGTATTTTAGGCGTTATTCATGCTTCCATCGAATTTTTATCCGAACGAGTTGTATCTAAACGACTCTCAGTTGGGGTGCGGACGCTCCTAAAACTCCTCATATATTTTGTATTCATAATTATAGTTTTGACCTTGTTAATGGAGCTGGTTTCCACAATATATAATGTGAATATTAACAATGAAAGCGGCTGGTGGCGAGCCGATAAGACATTCAGGGTTATTCTTTTGTACATTCTTGTATCGGCAATACTATTTTCCTTTTTTCGTATTTCCAATGAAAAATTTGGTAAAGGAGTATTGGTAAAAATGCTAATGGGGAAATATCGAAAGCCTATTGAAGAGTTTCGCATTTTTATGTTTTTAGATTTGAAATCTTCTACTACCATAGCCGAAGCCATCGGACATTTTAAGTACAGCCAGTTAATCCAGGATTGTTTTTACGACCTCAATGAGATCGTTCCTAAATATGGGGCAGAAATATATCAATACGTGGGAGATGAGGTAGTGCTAAGCTGGCCTTATGACAAGGGCCTGGTCAACAATCAATGCATGCGGCTATTCTTTAGCTTTCAAGAAATGCTTCTGAATAGAAGCAGCTACTATCAAGATAAATATGGTGTTATCCCAGAATTCAAGGCGGGCATGCACGGAGGTAAGTTGATGGTTGCAGAAGTGGGGGTTGTGAAAAAAGAGCTAGCCTTTCACGGCGATGTTATTAATACCTCTGCTAGAATACAATCTGAATGTAATAATTACAACGTGTCTATTCTATTGTCCGAAAGTTTACTCAATGATCTTTCAATTGATGCAGAGTTTAATAAAAAGTCTCTGGGGTCCGTTTTGCTTAAGGGGAAAAATAAAGAAGTCAATATTTATACCCTTTCAAAGGCTTAGCGAAGAAAAATAGATCATAACAAAAAACCCGTCAGCAATATGCCGACGGGTTTTTTAGCGAAATAATGTTATTATTTATAGGCTTTCGCCTTATTTAACTTTGTTTACGATGGCCTCAAAAGCCTCTGGGTGATTCATAGCTAAATCTGCAAGTACCTTACGGTTCAATTCGATTTCATTAGCTTTTAATTTTCCCATAAACTGTGAGTAAGACATTCCGTGTTGACGGGCACCTGCATTAATACGGGTAATCCATAAGGCACGAAACGTTCTCTTTTTTGCACGACGGTCTCTATACGAATATTGCATCGCCTTATCAACGGCGTTTTTAGCAACAGTCCATACATTTTTACGTCTTCCAAAGTATCCTTTGGCTTGCTTAAGAACTTTTTTTCTTCTAGCTCTTTTAGCAACTGAATTTACTGATCTTGGCATAATTTAATTGTTTTTTGTAGCAGGCGACCTTTTTACTTGTACTTCGTGCTCCGCAGCTTTAGCGAAGGAGCAGCCCAACTCCAGGGTTTAAATAATTTGTTTTAACCGGTTAAACGATTACTTCATTCGAAGCATTTGTTTAACATTACTTTCATCGGCCTTATGTACTAATGTATCATGAGTCAATGCAAGCTTACGTTTTTTAGACTTCTTTGTTAAGATGTGACTTTTAAACGCATGCTTTCTTTTAATCTTACCGGTACCTGTAAGCTTAAAACGCTTTTTAGCACTGGATTTTGTTTTCTGTTTAGGCATTTTTCCTATTGTTTTACTTATTTCGCTTATTACACCCTTCATAGCATTCGCCTAGAAGAGTATTCTTTTATAATGACTCCAAAAGTGGAGATTATTTCTTTTTTGGTGAAATGAACATGGTCATTCTCTTTCCTTCCAATTTCGGCATTTGTTCTACCTTTCCAAAGTCTTCCAAGTCACGCGCTAAGCGCAACAACAAGATTTCTCCTTGGTCTTTATAGATAATCGAACGCCCTTTAAAGAATACGTATGCTTTTAATTTAGCACCTTCCTTTAAAAACTTCTCACCATGCTTTCGTTTAAACTCATAGTCATGATCATCTGTATTAGGACCAAACCTAATTTCCTTAATAATCACTTTAGTAGCTTTGGCCTTTAATGCTTTTTCACGCTTCTTTTGCTCATATACGAACTTCTTATAGTCCATAATTTTACAAACTGGAGGTGAGGCATTAGGTGATATCTCAACAAGATCTTCTTCAAGTTCTTTGGCAAGTTCTAGTGCTTTTCTAATAGGATATACTCCAACTTCTACGTTGTCTCCAACAAGACGCACTTCCTGTGAGCGTATTTTTTCATTAATTCGGTGCTTGTCCTCCTTAATAATTCTGGCTGGGCCTCTACTTCTTTTTCTACGTATTGCTATGGCTTTATATATTTTAGTGCCGCGTTAAACGGGCTGATTAAACTTTAAATTCTTTAATTGTTTGTTTCACTTCTTCTTGGACTAACTTGGCAAAAGCTTCCACTGTCATAGTTCCTATATCACCTTCTCCGTGCTTACGTACAGAAACAGTGCCATCTTTTTCTTCCTGCTCTCCAACAATTAGCATATAAGGGATTTTGTTCATTTCGGCCTCCCTAATTTTCTTGCCAATGGTCTCGCTTCGATGATCCACAAGGGCGCGAATTTCGTCATTTTCCAGCAAAGTTAAAACTTTTTCTCCGTATTTCTCATATTTTTCACTTAATGACAAGATGCTTGCTTGTTCCGGCATTAGCCAAAGTGGGAAATTTCCGCCAGTATGCTCTAGTAAAATAGCAATAAATCGCTCCATACTTCCAAATGGTGCACGGTGTATCATAACGGGTCTGTGCATCTCATTATCGCTACCTTTATATTGGAGTTCAAATCGTTCTGGAAGGTTATAATCTACTTGTATTGTTCCTAATTGCCAGCTTCTACCCAAGGCATCTTTCACCATAAAATCTAATTTGGGACCGTAGAATGCCGCTTCGCCAGATTCAATAACATAGTCTAGTCCTTTCGCCTCGGCAGCATTAATAATTGCTTGTTCAGCTTTCTCCCAATTTTCTACGTCTCCAATATACTTTTCGGGCTTCTCCATATCACGGATCGAAACTTGAGCCGTGAAGTTTTCAAACCCAAGAGATCCGAACACATAAAGTACTAAGTCAATTACTTTTTTAAATTCGGAATCGAGCTGATCTGGAGTACAAAAAATATGTGCATCATCTTGCGTGAAACCGCGTACTCTTGTAAGTCCGTGTAATTCGCCACTCTGTTCGTACCTGTAAACGGTTCCAAATTCAGCAAATCGCTTTGGTAAATCTTTATAAGACCAAGGTTTGCTGTTGTATATTTCGCAGTGATGAGGGCAATTCATTGGTTTTAGCATGAATTCCTCGTCGGCATTTGGTGTTTTTATAGGTTGAAAGCTGTCTTCTCCATATTTCGCATAGTGACCAGACGTAACATAAAGTTCCTTTTGACCAATATGAGGCGTAACAACCATTTCGTAACCAGCTTTCTTTTGTGCTTTTTTCAAAAATGACTCCAAGCGATCTCTCAAAGCAGCTCCTTTAGGAAGCCAAAGAGGAAGACCTTGTCCTACCTTTTGAGAAAAAGTAAATAGCTCTAACTCCTTACCTAGTTTTCTATGATCCCTTTTTTTCGCCTCTTCTAATAATTGAAGGTATTCTTTCAGTTCCTTCTGCTTCGGAAAAGTAATTCCGTAGATACGCGTTAGTTGTGGCTTATTCTCATCTCCACGCCAGTATGCCCCAGCAATGCTCATTAGCTTCACGGCTTTTACAATTCCAGTATTCGGAATGTGGCCTCCTCTACATAAATCGGTAAAAGTATCATGATCACAAAATGTGATGGTGCCGTCTTCTAGCGCCTCAATAAGTTCTACTTTGTATTCGTTTCCTTGTTTCTGGTAAAAATCCAATGCATCTGCCTTGGAGGAAGAGCGAATGGAGAACGTGTGTTTGCCCCGAGCAATTTCCAACATCTTATTCTCGATTGCTGGTAAATCTTTTTCAGAAACGGTGGTGTCACCAAAATCGACATCGTAATAAAACCCTCTTTCAATTGCTGGCCCAATCGTTAATTTAACGCCTGGATACATCTCCTCAAGGGCTTGTGCAAGAATATGAGCAGAAGAATGCCAAAAAGCTTTCTTTCCGTCCTCGTCTCTCCAAGTATATAAAACCAAACTACCATCTTCGGTAAGTGGGGTAGAAGTCTCCACGGTGTTCCCGTTATAAGAAGCCGAAATCACATTTCTAGCCAATCCTTCGCTAATGCTCATTGCGACATCCATCGGACTCGCACCAGCCTCAAACTCTTTTACACTTCCGTCTGGTAAGGTAATTGCAATCATAGTCATTTAAATTACGCCTGCTTTTTGTTGGCGGGCAGGGGGCAAATATACTACGAGTTTGGATATTATTCAATAAGCAAAGTTGTCTTTCTATGATCTTTTTAAGGTGAAGTCTATATTAGACATTCCATTTGGGCGCTCCTCGCATTTCATTAGGTAATGCCTCTAGGGTTAATCTTTAAATTGCAAAGAGATCTTCACTTAACAATGCGTCTAGAGACCAGGCTATCCGCTATATCTTTTTTAAAGATTTTCAGTTTGATGTTAAGTAGTTTGTTTGGTTTTTTTCTTTAAAAAAGGATGCCGCTGCTATCCTTAGCGCTTTGTGTTAGGGTTTGTTTTTTGTGTTGATTAGTTGGGTTGGTTCTTTAGAGCGAGAAAAGGGGTTATATATATAGGTATAATGCGGTTAAAAAAAACTTTTTGATGTAACGATAGTGGTTTCAAGGGTTTAGTAAAAAGGGTTAAAAAAGATTAAAAAAAAGTATAGAAATTGTTTGGTGATAAGAAGAAGGGTTCTATCTTTGCACCCGCTTTGAAACGCAACGAAGTTTGTGTATCGAAGTACAGCAGATACGTTCTATTACAGATTGAGACATTGGGATAAAATTTTTTTCAAAAAAAGTTTATCAAAGTGTTGTGGAAGTAAAAAAGGGTTGTATCTTTGCACCCGCCAAACGGATGAGTGAATACA
>CANLXN010000008.1 GCA_947495135.1 uncultured Flavobacteriaceae bacterium | reverse complement strand
CCCAAACTGCTAACACAGTTGGGCTTTTTCCTTTCCCAAAACAAATCCAAAGGGATTACTACGTGATCCTGAAATGGAGGCGGTGCTCAAACAAGCCTAAACTGCTAACGCAGTTGGGCTTTTTCCTTTCCCAAAACAAATCCAAAGGGATTACTACGTGATCCTGAAATGGTGGCGGTGCTCAAACAAGCCCAAACTGCTAACGCAGTTGGGCTTTTTCCTTTCCCAAAACAAATCCAAAGGGATTACTACGTGATCCTGAAATGGAGGCGGGGCTCAAACAAGCCTGAAAATCTTTTCAGATTTTCAGGCTTTCTTGGTCGGGGTGGCAGGATTCGAACCTGCGACCTCCTGCTCCCAAAGCAGGCGCGATAACCGGGCTACGCTACACCCCGAAGGTGTTTTTTTTAAGTCCGTCTCAGACTAAAATTTAAAAATTTAATCCGAAATGGGTTTGCAAAAATAGTCAATTTAAAAGCCTCCGCAAGTAACTTCCCCTTTTTCTTTTTGCGCTTTTTCACTATCTTTTCAAAAAGAAAGAAACCATGCAGAAAATTGCCTTCCTTGTTCTTAGTTTTTCTCTCACAATAGCCTGTGGCCAACCTACCAAAAACGGAGATTTGGAACTCCAACCTGAGACGCAAAGAAACTACACCATAGAAACAGTAGTCCCAGATCTAAATAATCCATGGGGTATGACCTGGCTTCCAGATGGAAGTATGCTCATTACCGAAAAGAGTGGTGAACTTATTCATTTTAAAAACGGGACCAAGACAGAAATTAAAAATGTCCCAGAGGTCTATGTGCGCGGACAAGGCGGTCTTCTAGACATTGCACTACACCCTAATTATAAACAAAATGGTTGGATTTATATTACTCACAGCAGCGACGAAGGTGAAGGCAACGGAGGAAATACAAAGCTGATTCGAGCTCAGCTAAATGGAGATCAACTCACCAACATAGAATCGCTATACAAAGCAACTCCAAACAGCAAACGCGGGCAACATTTTGGTTCTCGAATAGAGTTTGATGATAACCAATTCCTCTATTTCTCTGTTGGAGACCGCGGAAATAGAGATGTAAATCCACAAGACATTACCATAGATGGAGGTAAAGTTTACCGGCTAAATGATGATGGAACTATCCCAACAGATAATCCGTTTGTTTCAACACCTCATGCAAAGTCGGCGATATATTCGTTCGGACATAGAAATCCTCAAGGAATGGCAAAACATCCAGAAACCGGAAAGATTTGGGTTCACGAACATGGACCCCAAGGAGGTGACGAGATTAACGTCATTCAAAAAGGAAGAAATTTTGGATGGCCAGTGATATCGTACGGAATTAATTACAGCGGCACAACATTCACAGAAGAGACCTCCAGACCAGGTATGGAACAACCAGTCTATTATTGGGTTCCCTCCATTGCTCCCTGTGGAATGGACTTTGTAAAAGGAGACCGATATCCAGAGTGGAAAGGACATCTTTTAGTAGGATCTTTAAAGTTTAATTATGTAGAACTGCTAAAGTTTGACGGAGAACGCCCTATTTCTAGAGAGAAAATAGCCGAAGACATCGGTCGCGTGCGCAACGTTAAAATGAGCCCAGATAACTATATTTACATCGCTATCGAAGGACAAGGTGTTGTCAAGCTTGTTCCTAAAGCTTAGATAAACTGCTTTCACAACTAATTAAAAGCGACTTTTACAGTAAAACTCAGAACCATGAACTATTTCTTTCCTGTCATTTTAAGTGCGTTTCTTATGGTCTCCTGTAATTTTTCAGATAATAAAAATGAACAACTTACAGCACAAACTACTTTTTCTAATCCACAAAGTGCCCTAGAGCAAAGCATGCAACGAGGAGCAGAAATCTACAATGAGTTCTGCAAACAATGCCATCGTCCAAAAGGAAAAGGTCTAGGAAAAAGCTTCCCTCCCCTTGCCGGCTCAGACTATCTAATGAATAACCGGATCGAAAGTATTCGCGCCGTAAAATATGGTCAAAAAGGAGAAATTATCGTCAATGGTAAAGTCTACAATAAAGTCATGGCGCCAATGGGTCTAGCAGACGACGAAGTGGCAGATGTAATGAATTACATCATGAATTCATGGAAAAACAAGCAAGACAAAATGGTCACCGAGAAAGAAGTAGCCGCTGTAGAGAAGGAGTAATTCAGAACTCATTGAGCAACTATTTAGGCGGGGGATTATTTATGTGCTTTCATACTTCAAACACACAAATACCGGGCTTTACGCTATAGTTATGCCTCGGCAAGCTCCGCTCGGCATAAGCTGCCGCTCCAATCCCTATCCCGAGGCTTGGTTTTTAGTTGAAGGTTGATAAAAAAATAGAATAGAGGATTAAGAGAAAAAATCTCACGTCTCATATCTAAATTATCCCTAGCAACTCCGAGACATAATTCCTAACTTTGACACAAACTAAAGAACCCATGCTAATAATTGGAATCGCAGGTGGCACTGGAAGCGGAAAAACTACCGTGGTTGAACAAATTGTAGAACAACTTCCAGCCTCAGAAGTTTGTATCATCTCACAGGACTCATATTATAAAGATACTAGTGATATGACTTACGAGGAGCGTGTTAAAATTAATTTTGACCACCCCAATTCGATCGACTTCGACTTACTGGTTTCACATTTAGAAGAGTTGCGAAAAGGAGAATCGTTCGAGCAGCCTACCTACTCTTTTGTTGAACACAACCGAATGGAAGAAACCATTACTACACACCCCAGAAAAGTAGTGATTGTTGAAGGCATTTTAATTCTAACACATCCAGAAATTAGAGAGCTCTTCGATATTAAAATATTTGTTCATGCAGATAGTGATGAACGCCTCATTAGACGATTAAAGCGAGACATTGCAGAACGTGGCCGAGATTTAGAAGAAGTACTAAACCGCTATCAGACTACGTTAAAACCAATGCACCAGCAGTTTATCGAGCCCACCAAGGAATACGCAGATATCATTATTCCGAATAACAGATACAATACAGTAGCAGTCGATGTGATTCGGAACATAGTTCATCAAAAATTAACGTAAATTTACTCGTGAAATTTTCAGAATTACGAAAAAAGAAGTGGTTTATCATTTTGAGCAGTACGTATGTACTTATTTTGCTCCTTTTCATCGCGTGGATGTTATTCTTTGACACCAACTCCTACTTCATCCACAAAGAGCTGAATGACGAAATTAAAGCCCTAGAAAAAAGTAAAGAATTCTATTCAAAAGAGATCGAAAAAGACAAAGCTTTTATAGAAAGAATGAAAGACACCAATGAGATAGAGAAATACGCTCGTGAAAAATACTATCTGAAAAGAGAAAATGAAGATATTTACATCATTGAACAGGCCGATAGTATAAAAAACAAAAATAAGTAGCCAAATGACCCATTCCCTATTTAGTGAGTTTGAACCTGTTTCTGCTAAAAAGTGGAAGCAAAAAATTCAATTCGACCTCAAAGGAGCCGATTATAATGAGACACTTATCTGGCAAAGTTTAGAAGGCATTCATGTGAAGCCTTTTTACCATAGAGAAGATGCCACCGACCACTTTCAACCCATTCCTGGCCAACCTTCCAAATGGAACATTGCCCAGCACGTTTATATCGATGACGAAACTGTTGCTAATCAATTAGCACTCAATGCCATCGATCGAGGGGCAGAATCTATTTACTTTTCTTCCCAAAAACCCTTCGAACTAGAAGTTGTTTTTCAAAAATTTCCGTTCCATACGGCTTCCATCTATTTTGACCTTCAATTTTTAGATGAAGATTTTATTCAACAACTGCAATCGTTTCTGCAAAAGAAAGAAGCGACTGTTTACTACAATATAGACATCTTAGGAAACCTCGCTCGCTCCGGAAATTGGTATCACAACCAATTGAAAGATTTGGAAATAGTAAATAAATTAGTTTCGCAAAGTAAAAACGCTTCGTTCTTATCTGTAGATACAACGGTATTTCAGAACGCTGGAGCAAATATGGTGCAGCAATTAGCTTATGGTTTGGCACAATGCAACGAGTATTTCACAACAATCAATCCCTCTTTAAATATAGGAAAGGTGAATTTCAAAGTTGCCGTGGGTTCTAACTACTTCTTCGAAATTGCAAAAATAAGAGCGCTCCGTAAATTATACGCACTACTCGCAACTGAATATGGAATGGACCAAAACTGTACTATTTTGGCAGTTCCTTCCAAAAGAAATAAGACGCTCTACGACTACAACATAAACATGCTTCGTACCACTACAGAGTGCATGAGCGCCATACTAGGTGGAGCAGATACTATATGTAACCTCCCATACGATTCTATTTATCATAAGAGTAATGAATTTGGAGAGCGAATCTCTAGAAATCAGTTATTAATCCTTAAAGCAGAAAGCTATTTTGACGTTGTTACCAATCCTGCCGACGGAAGTTATTATATAGAAAGTCTTACACAGGAGTTAGCCGAAAAAGCCTTGAGTTTATTTAAAGAAATAGAGAAAAATGGTGGTTATCTAAACCAACTAAAAGCAGGGAAATTTCAGAAAAAAATAAAAGAGAGCGCCTCCAAAGAGCAAACACTCTTCGACGAAGGAAAATTAATTTTAGTTGGGACCAACAAATACCAAAACAAAAAGGACCGAATGAAAGACGATTTGCAGTTGTACCCCTTTCTTAAGATGAATCCTAGACAAACAGCCATCGCTCCTGTAATTGAAGAACGACTCGCCGAAAATATAGAAAAACAACGCCTAGAAAATGAATAGATATTTAATCGTAGTAGCTGCCGTTGTTCTTTCAACGTTCACTTTAGGTTGCGAAGAACCTCTTGCCTATAAATTCCAAAGTAGGCCACAGCTTATTGAGTGCGACGGACTGGATAAAGCCCTCATACACGAAGCATTGTACAGTTTTCAGGAGGATATTGCAAATTTTTACAATAATCAAAATCGTCCGCTAAATAATGAAACCTACATCAATGGCTATGGTAATTTCGTTCAGCCAGGACTAGCAGGAACTGCTCCTTATCATTTAATGGCCTCCAGACATACCATTGAAATTTGGAACCAACTAAAAGACACGCCAAATCTATGGAATAACGACAGCGAAGATACGCACCTCAACTATGAGCACCCTTTTATAAGTTGTTTGCTGAATGCGATAAAAGATGAAGACCTAAAAATGACCTTCAGAAATATGAGGGACGCCAACTTTATGTCTCCTAAACTTCTTGCCGAACCCCTGCGTGGAGAAGTAGAAAATATAATTACGGATCCAAATCTGGCCATGTATGTTGCCTTAGATGGATATTATCAAAATTTTAAGAACGTAAAGGTGTTTATCAATGAATAGAAAAGACCTCCAACATCTCAGTTTTGACCATTTGGAAATAAAAGCTCCAAAGGCAGCTGCAATTAAAACAAACACCGCAGAGGACATACGTATTAAATCGCAATACACGGAAAAAGACACTTCAGATTTAAAACATTTGGATTTTGTAGCTGGATTAGCTCCAAACTTAAGAGGACCTTATTCTACCATGTACGTGCGAAGGCCTTGGACCATTAGACAATACGCAGGCTTCTCAACGGCCGAAGATAGTAATGCCTTTTACAGAAGAAATCTTGCTGCGGGGCAAAAAGGACTTTCGGTAGCCTTTGACTTGGCTACCCATCGCGGTTACGATAGCGATCACGAACGCGTTGTAGGAGATGTTGGAAAAGCAGGAGTTGCAATTGATAGCGTGGAGGATATGAAAATCTTATTCGATCAAATCCCTTTAGATCAAATGAGTGTTTCAATGACCATGAACGGAGCCGTACTTCCTATCATGGCCTTTTACATAGTAGCAGCTCAAGAACAAGGTGTTGCACCTGAGCAATTAGCTGGTACTATTCAAAACGATATTTTAAAGGAGTTCATGGTTAGAAATACATATATCTATCCGCCCTCTCCATCCATGAAAATCATCAGTGATATTTTTGAGTACACTTCCCAGAAGATGCCAAAATTTAATTCCATTTCTATTTCTGGATACCATATGCAGGAAGCCGGAGCCACCTGCGATATTGAACTTGCATATACACTGGCCGACGGACTCGAATACATCCGCACTGGTATTGCGGCTGGTATGGACATAGACTCCTTCGCTCCTCGCCTATCCTTCTTTTGGGCAATTGGAATGAACCACTTTATGGAAATTGCCAAAATGAGGGCCGCTCGTATGTTATGGGCCAAACTAGTAAAGCAATTCAATCCTAAAAATGAAAAATCATTATCACTCCGAACGCACTGTCAAACTAGCGGATGGAGTCTAACCGAACAAGATCCTTTCAACAATGTTGCCCGCACCTGTATTGAAGCTTCTGCCGCAGCATTTGGTGGCACGCAATCACTTCACACCAATGCGCTAGATGAAGCTATTGCTTTACCTACAGATTTCTCAGCACGCATTGCTAGGAATACGCAAATCTACCTGCAACAGGAAACTAAAATAACCAAGACTGTAGACCCATGGGCTGGAAGTTATTATGTAGAAAAACTCACCAACGACATAGCCGAAAAAGCATGGAAGCTTATTGAGGAAGTAGAAGAATTAGGAGGAATGACAAAGGCAATTGAAGCAGGAATCCCTAAATTAAGAATTGAAGAAGCAGCAGCAAGAAAGCAAGCTAGAATTGACAGTAGTCAAGATATCATTGTTGGAGTTAATAAATTTAGATTGGACAAGGAAGATCCACTTCAAATCTTGGATGTTGACAATCAAAAAGTAAGAATGTCTCAAGTGGAACGGCTCCAAGCTATTAAATCCAGTAGAGACCCAAAAAAGGTGGAAGCCTGTTTGGCAAAATTAATTCACTGTGCTAAAACAGGTGAAGGAAATTTACTAGCTTTAGCCGTAGAAGCTGCGAGAGAAAGAACCACCCTTGGCGAGATTAGTGACGCTTTGGAAGAAGTCTTTGGCAGATATAAAGCACAGATCAAATCATTTAGCGGAGTGTACAGCAAGGAAATAAAAAAGGATCCATCGTTCGAAAAAGCGAGACAACTAGCCAATAAGTTTGCCCAATTAGAAGGTCGTCGTCCCCGTATCATGATCGCAAAAATGGGACAAGACGGTCATGACCGTGGTGCAAAAGTAGTGGCCACTGGTTATGCAGATGTTGGATTCGATGTGGATATTGGACCGCTGTTCCAAACTCCCACCGAAGCTGCCCTTCAGGCAATCGAAAATGACGTGCACATTTTAGGGGTTTCATCGCTTGCTGCTGGTCATAAAACCCTCGTTCCACAAGTGATTGCTGAAATGAAAAAACTAGGTCGAGAAGACATCATGGTTATTGTAGGCGGCGTAATTCCAGCGCAAGATTACGACTTCCTTTTCGAAGCAGGGGCAGTTGCGGTTTATGGCCCAGGAACTAAAATTAGTGAAGCGGCTATCGAAATGCTTGAGATTTTAATCGATTCGGTTGCCTAGACGCAGCAACCTTTATTGCTTTTTAGACTCTTAGTATAAATTCATTTAATCAAAACTATGAGCAATCCCTCCATAAAAATTTCCAAAACCGAATTACTTTCTCAAGATTGGGCCACCCTGAAAAAGGTCACCTACGAGTACCAAAATAAAGATGGCTCATGGGAAACACATCAAAGAGAATCTTACGACAGAGGGAATGGTGCCGCGATATTATTGTATAATCGTGAAATGCAAACCGTCATTTTAACCAATCAGTTTAGACTTCCTACTTATTTGAATGGAAATGAAACTGGAATGTTGGTGGAAGCATGCGCAGGATTACTAGATGCAGATAATGCCGAAGATTGTATCAGAAAAGAAACCGAAGAAGAAACTGGATATCGAATTTCCAATGTTCAGAAAATTCATGAAGCCTACATGTCGCCAGGTTCTGTCACGGAAATGCTCTACTTTTTTATTGCTGAATATACGAGCGACATGAAAGTAAGCGAAGGTGGCGGCAAACAAGGCGAACAAGAAAACATTGAAGTATTAGAACTCGACTACAGCAAAGCCATCGAAATGATGAATACTGGGGAAATAAAAGACGGTAAAACACTAATTTTGTTGCAGTATGCAGTAATTAATGACTTAATCTGAAATTTTAAACACTCCAATAAGCCCGTCATGAAAAATTATGTCATTACCACTCAGCGTTTAGGGCTCCGAAACTGGATCGATAGCGACCTTATACCCTTTGCAGAAATGTGTGCAGATCCAGAAGTAATGAAGCATTTTCCATCGGTTTTAACCATGGGAGAGACACAGGAACTAATAAACAGACTAGATCAACATTTCAACGAATTTGGTTATACTTATTTTGCTGTGGATCTTTTGGAAACAAAAGAGTTCATCGGTTTTGTTGGAATTAAGAATCAAACTTGGGAAAGTGAATTCACTCCTTGCGTTGATATTGGCTGGAGGCTCAAAAAGTTGGCTTGGGGCAAAGGATTCGCTTCCGAAGCTGCGCGCGCTTGTATAGAACATGCACCTGCCCTATTCGGAATAAATGAAATCTTATCTTTTGCCACAGACACTAACAAAGCTTCCGAACACGTTATGCAGAAAATTGGGATGAGCTATATAGGTACTGTGCAACACCCAGCAATACTAGACGATCCTAGATTTCAACATTGCGTGATTTATAAAATAAGGATTAGGGAAAAGTGAAACTTTCGCATTCGATTTTACAGTGCTCATTGACACTTTTGTTCTCTTTATGACCTATTCAATTTCTAGTTCTAGTTCTTACTGCTCCCTTACCACTAAATCAGAAATATTTATTCCTATGCCTGCATAACAATTAACCCAGCTTTCACTACTTTTACATAACAAAAAAACAAACCATGGATTTAAAGGCAAAAATGCTGCGTGACGATGCGCTTAAAGGAAAAACAATTGTAGTAACTGGTGGGGGTAGCGGACTTGGAAAGTCGATGACTACCTATTTTCTAGAATTAGGAGCCAATGTTGTGATTACCTCTAGAAACATGGAAAAACTAGAAGCGGTAAAAGTAGAATTAGAAGCTTCAACGGGTGGAAAAGTGCTTCCTGTACAGTGCGATGTTCGAAATTATGATGAAGTGGAAGCAATGGTAGCTGCATCTGTAAAAGAATTTGGGACCGTAGATGTGCTTTTGAATAATGCTGCAGGAAATTTCATTTCTCCTACCGAGCGTCTTTCGGCAAATGCCTTTGACACCATTATAGATATTGTTTTAAAAGGAACGAAAAACTGTACCCTAGCCTTTGGAAAACATTGGATTGCTCAAAAAGAGACCAATAAAAACGTCCTCAATATCGTTACTACCTATGCTTGGACAGGATCGGCTTATGTAGTACCTAGCGCAACTGCGAAAGCGGGCGTATTGGCAATGACTCGGTCACTAGCCGTGGAGTGGGCCAAATACGGAATGCGCTTTAATGCTATTGCTCCCGGACCGTTCCCAACAAAAGGAGCCTGGGATCGACTACTTCCTGGCGAACTGAAAGAAAAATTTGATTTGGCAAAAAAAGTGCCCCTTAAACGAGTGGGGGATCACCAGGAATTGGCAAATCTAGCTGCTTATTTAGTTTCAGACTTTTCAGCTTACGTGAACGGAGAAGTAATAACTATAGATGGTGGAGAGTGGTTAAAAGGCGCCGGACAGATGAATTTGCTGGAAGAAGTACCACAGGAAATGTGGGATATGCTAGAAGCAATGATACGAGCGAAGAAGAACAAATAAGTTCTTTTCGATCTATTTTATCGTTCATTATCAGTCAAATACAATAATCGGTAGCATTCTAAAGTTATCTTTAGAAACTAGCTCCATTGAAATTTCTTAAAATCGTAGGTCACTTAATCGTGATCGCATTGCTTACTGCGCTTACTCAAATTGGCGGATTGCTATACCTGATTTCTATTTTGGTTTTCAGAGAACGAAAACGCAAGAAGTATCTGTTTTTCCTCGGAATGTATTTGCTCGCTACCTACTTCATCGTTCCGTATGTTGCACCTTACTTCGGAAGAGAACGAATAAAAACGTCTGAGCATTTCAAGGCTCATTCTTTATTTTACAGTGTCACTAACCGAAATTATGTGCGACCAGAATTAAACTTGCTTTTAGAAAAAGTAGCCGCAGAATTTGCAGAAGCCCATCCCAATGCAACGGTTCACCATTTAGATGCGAACTTCCCCTTTGTCAATAAGTTTCCACTCCTTCCCCACCTTAGTCATAACGACGGTAAGAAAATTGATCTTTCTCTCATTTATGAAATAGATGGCCAAATAAAGAATGAACGCCCCTCCGTAAGTGGGTATGGAATTTATGAAAGCCCGAAAGTTTCAGAATACAACCAGATCAAAAAATGTAAGGCAAGGGGTAATTGGCAGTACGACTTTACTAAATACCTCAGTTTTGGGCGAATTAATAAGGAATTGAAATTTTCAGAAAAAGGAACCAAGAACCTCCTTCAAATACTATTAAAACAAGCTACTACTCAAAAAGTATTCATTGAACCTCACCTTAAATACCGTATGGGACTGGAACATCTTAAACTCCGTTTTCAAGGTTGCAAGGCAGTGAGACACGACGACCACATCCACCTGCAAATCAATTAATTCCAACGCTCTACAATTGAGTTCGAGAATCTTAAAATGAATTGTTCACTTAGTGTTAACAAAATGTATTTTCTATCCCCATAATTAATCGTATTTTTAGCTCTCAAAACCACCAATATTTAATGGGTAAGATAATTGCTATTGCCAACCAAAAAGGAGGAGTTGGAAAAACGACTACCTCTGTTAATCTGGCTGCCTCTTTAGGAGTGCTGGAGAAAAAAATCCTACTAATTGATGCAGACCCTCAAGCCAATGCGACTTCGGGTCTTGGAATCGATGTCGATAGTGTGGAAAAAGGGACATATCAATTGCTGGAGCATACCATTTCGGCCGAGGATGCAATTATTTCCACAGATTCACCTAATCTGGATTTAATTCCGGCTCATATTGACCTAGTAGCCATTGAAATTGAATTGGTAGACAAGGAAGAACGCGAATCGATGTTAAAGAAAGCGATCACGCATCTAAAAGAATCTTACGACTATATTTTAATTGATTGTGCACCCTCATTAGGGCTACTAACCTTAAACGCGTTAACGGCTGCAGATTCGGTTATGATTCCTATTCAGTGTGAATATTTTGCTTTGGAAGGTTTGGGAAAACTTTTAAACACCATTAAAAGCGTTCAAAAAATACATAATCCACAGTTGGATATTGAAGGACTCTTACTTACCATGTACGATTCGCGCTTAAGACTATCCAACCAAGTGGTAGAAGAAGTAAAAAAACACTTTGACGAGATGGTATTTGAAACCATTATTCAAAGAAATGTTAGGTTAAGTGAAGCTCCTAGCTATGGCGAAAGCATTATTAGTTATGATGCTGGTAGTAAAGGTGCCAATAATTACTTAAGTTTGGCGAACGAACTCATTGAGAAAAACAGTTAAATTAGTGATCCGCATAAACGGGCAGTGAATATGGCGAAAGCAACAAAAAAACAAGCTTTAGGAAGAGGACTTTCAGCATTATTGAAAGATCCTTCTAACGATATAAAATCTGTTGAGGACAAGAATGCTGATAAAGTAGTTGGAAGTATTGTCGAACTAGAATTGGGGGCTATTGAAATGAACCCATTTCAACCTCGAACTAGTTTTAACGAAGAAACACTTCGTGAATTAGCTTCTTCTATTAGAGAATTAGGGGTTATACAACCCATAACAGTTCGAAAACTTAGCTTTAATAACTATCAACTAGTAAGTGGAGAACGACGCTTTCGCGCGTCCAAACTTATAGGATTAGAGACCATCCCAGCTTATATTCGAATTGCGAACGACCAAGAGTCCCTCGAAATGGCTCTGGTTGAGAATATTCAAAGACAAGATTTAGATCCTATTGAAATCGCACTTTCGTATCAGCGTCTTATTGAGGAAATCAAGGTAACTCAAGAAGAATTGAGTGATCGCGTTGGAAAAAACCGCTCTACGGTAACCAATTATCTGCGTCTTCTTAAGTTAGACCCTATTGTTCAAACTGGAATGCGTGATGGTTTTATTTCTATGGGACATGGTAGAGCGTTGATCAATATTGACAACATCAATGATCAACTGGATATTTATGAACAGATTCTGGCAGGTTCTCTTTCAGTAAGAGATACGGAAGCGCTGGTTCGTAAGTTTAAGAATCCAACCCCAGAAAAGGAAACAACAACAAAAAAAGTCCCACATTTTGTGAATAAGGGCGGACGTGAATTATCCGACCTACTAGACACAAAAGTTGTCGTAAAAGCCAACAAAACGGGCAAAGGACAATTCACGATTCCTTTTAAGGACGAAGCAGACTTCCAACGTATTTTGAACCTCATTAAAAGTGAAAAATAAGCTTTTATATATTTTCTTTCTCTTAGGTTGCACGCTAATCGCTCAAACTTCGGACACCCTTACTGTAGAACAGGAAAAAGTTCTAGTGGTTAAAGATTCCACTAAACAAATGGATGGATACGATCCGCTTGCTCCTTCCAGAGCGGCCTTTTACTCGGCTGTCCTCCCAGGACTTGGACAAGCTTACAACAAAAAATACTGGAAAATACCTTTGGTATATGCAGGAATTGGTAGTGGAATCTATTTTTATTCTACCAATACCAAAGATTACAATCGGTTTAGAAACGCCTTTAAGAGAAGACTTGCAGGTTTTGAGGACGACGAGTTTCAAGGGATTTCTACAGACCGCCTCATCGATGCCCAAAAGACAGCAAGCAGGAATAGAGATGTGAGTATTATAGTTTCCTTGGTATTTTATATGCTTAATATAATTGATGCCAATGTGGATGCCCACCTAAGACAATTTAATATTAGTGAAGATCTCACGCTCACACCTAACTTCATTCCAGACGGGACCAGTAATACTTCTAACTATGGACTGTCATTAAGATTTAATTTGAAATGAAAATAGCATTGCTTGGATACGGAAAAATGGGTAAGACCATTGAGCGCCTAGCGATCGAAGCAGGGCACCATGTGGTTTATACTTCTTCTCAAAATAATGAAGAAGGCGATATAAATGAAGCCGAAGTGGCGATCGAATTTTCGGTTCCTGCAGCTGCCGTAGCAAATATTAAAAAATGTTTTGACCATGAACTTCCTGTTGTAAGCGGGACTACTGGTTGGCTTGCTCATTACAACGAACTGCTAAATATATGTGAAACCCGTAACGGAAGCTTCATCTATGCGTCCAACTTCAGCATTGGAGTGAACCTCTTCTTTCAATTGAACGAACAGTTGGCAAAATTAATGCAGCCATGGAAAGAATATGACGTAGATGTTACTGAAATTCACCACCAGCAAAAGTTGGATGCTCCCAGCGGAACAGCCATCACTATTGCAGAGGGGGTTTTAGCGTACTCTGAAAAAGAGAAATGGGTTTTGGATAGTGAGGACCCTAGCCACTTGAATATTTCAGCTGAACGCATAGAAGACGTAAAAGGAACTCATATAGTTAAATATGATTCGGATATCGATAATATCACAATTAAGCATGAGGCCTATACTCGAGACGGTTTTGCAAAAGGTGCAATTCTTGCCGCGGAATGGCTCATAGGTAAGAAAGGAGTATATTCGATGAAAGATGTCCTTGGATTTGACAAGCTATAACTGAAGAGGCAATTAAAATATGTAAAACTTCCCTTTTAGGGATTGGAGGTAATTCTCCATTAATAAAATTATAGAAAATGACTTGGACAGGTTGGTTAATCTTAGTGCTCATTATACAGGTAATTCACTTTTTGGGTACCTGGAAATTATATGTAGCCGCGGGAAGAAAAGCATGGGAAGCTGGAGTACCTATTTACAATGCTGTTGTACTGATGAAAATCATCAACAGGCCGTGGTGGTATGTGATCTTGCTATTTATCCCAGTAGTGAATCTTATTATGATTCCAGTGGTTTGGGTAGAAACTATTCGCAGTTATGGTTACAACAGTCAGAAAGACACCTTCTTAGTTGTCCTCACTTTAGGGTTTTACATCTACTATATTAACTATACTCAAAAGCTTACCTACATTGAAGATAGAGACTTGAAGCCAAAAACTTCTGCCGGAGAATGGACGAGTTCTATTCTATTTGCAGTAGTTGCGGCTACTTTGGTGCATACTTATTTTATGCAACCGTTTACCATTCCTTCCTCTTCGCTTGAAAAAACATTGCTGGTGGGAGATTATCTATTTGTAAGTAAGGTTCATTATGGAGCCCGCGCGCCTATCACGGCCGTTTCCTTACCAATGGTGCACGATAGAATTCCTTTTACGAAGGCTAAGTCGTATTCGAGTGAACTTGAGTTTCCTTATTTTAGAATTCCTGGATTTCAAGACATAAAGAATAATGACATCGTAGTATTTAGCTGGCCGGTAGACAATTATGAAGATATAGGTCCGCCTCCAACGGGCTATATGTATAAGCCAATCGATAAAAAATCCAATTATGTAAAGCGTTGCATAGGTATCCCTGGAGATTCTATTGAAATAAAGAATGGTTTTGCCTACGTGAACGGCAAGCAGAATGTATTACCAGAACGCTCTAAATTACAGTTTGCCTACGAAATAATTTCTAAAAAGGCGTTGGTTAAAATTGATGGTCAGGGAAGATATACAAGTATTCCAAACTCGATCATTTACGATAGATATAAGGTTTCAGACATCTATGTTCCTAGATTACAACAAGGAACGGGTTATCCGGTGCACGTAGCTCATCTTACTGAAGAGGCCTATCAAAAAATGAAAAACCTTCCAGACCTGATCAGTATTACAAGACTGGCCTCTCAACCTGGTCAAGCAGACAAGGGAGCTTTTCCACAAGACAGCCAGTATCCTTGGAATAATGATCATTTTGGACCCATTTACATTCCTAAAGCAGGTGTTACGGTTGCGATTGATCAAAAAAGTATTCCTTTTTATAAGAAAATCATTGAGGTATACGAAGGAAGCGAAATTGGGATTGAAAATAAAATTACCCAGTCTGGAACACAGGTACTGCTCAATGGAGCACCTATTACCGACTACACTTTTAAAAAGGACTATTACTGGATGATGGGAGACAATAGAAGTAACTCCCAAGATGCACGAAGCTGGGGTTATGTTCCCTTTAACCACGTGGTAGGTAAACCAGTATTTGTTTGGTTGAGTCTGGATCAAAATAAAGGTTGGTTCGATGGGAAAATAAGATGGGAGCGAATGTTTACAACCGTTGGCGGTGACGGACAACCCGTTTCCTATCTCAAGTACTTTCTAATAATACTGGCGGCTTGGTTTGTTTTTAACTTTTTCAGAAAAAAGAAAAAACAGAAGGCGAGTAAATAATGTTAATTCGTTGATTTGTTGATTTGATCTCATGTACATATATTCATTTGAAAAATTAGATGTCTGGAAAGACGCAAAAGAGTTAACTAAACAGATATACAGTATTACGAAAGCATTTCCCTCTGAAGAGAAATTTGGGCTGACTTCCAAATTGAGGCGTGCGTTTGTTTCCATTGCTTCAAATATAGCCAAAGGATCAAGTAGGAAAAGTGGTAAAGACCAGGCACACTTCTCTGTAATTGCATATAGTTCGACCGTTGCAGTTCTTAATCAATTATTTATTATGAGTTAAAATTCATATCTAAATCTAAGCATGCGAATTGAAAAAATAACCAATAAACTCAATGCCCTCTAAATGCCCAACTCAACAAATAACCAAATAAACGCATCATCAATTTAGCGAAAGACTACTTTACAATGACAGAAATTCTGTTGCATCCCGCCTACTTCCCTTCCATTGTGCAAATGGCAGCGGTGGCTAGATGCAAAAAAGTGGTTTTTGAAGTAGAAGACAATTACCAAAAACAATCGTACCGCAATAGAGCATATATTGCCCATGCCAACGGACTTTTATTATTAAATACACCTATCAAACACACCAAAAAAGGGATCCGTCAACAAACGAAATCGGTTAAAATTGAAAACGATTTCCCCTGGCAGTCACATCATTGGAAATCCCTAGAATCTGCCTATCGCACTTCTCCTTATTTCGAGTTTTATGAAGATGACCTAGTCTCGCTTTTTAAGACACCCGTGCATAATTTGATGGATCACAACCTCAATATCTTTACCATTCTATGCGAACTCTTGCAGATTGAAGTGGAAGTGGAACTTTCTAGGGAATATATGAAAGAACCACTAATCAAAGATTTACGGTACTTGATTGATGTAAAGAAAAGTAAAAACTTCACTTTTACGCCTTACACACAGGTCTTAGAAGCCAATCATGGCTTTCTACCTAATCTTTCGGTTCTAGACCTATTGTTCAATGAAGGCACCAATGCTTTGAGCTATTTGGAGGAACAAAATTTCATTTTCTAAAAACAGTCAATTTCCAAACCAAATAAGGTTACCATCCTAAGATAGTACGCACAGGATAATGGTCTGAAAAGCTCTCTTTAATTGTTTTAAACGAAACAACATTCAGTTTTTCTGAAGCTAGAATGAAATCGATTCGCATAGGATACGAATCGAAAGAATAGGTGGTTCCAAGACCATTCCCCTTCTGAAGAAAGGCATCTTGCATATCTTTTTTCAACTTCCGATAAACATAAGAGAAAGAGGTGTTGTTAAAATCCCCCGCCATTATGGTAGGATGGGGAGACCGTTCTTTGTGATATAAAATACGCTTCACCTGTTCTTCTTGCTGGACAAATTTGACCGACATCCGTTTCTTAATACCTTCTGTGCCATTTTTTTGTAAAAAGTCTACACTTGGCAGAATCCCGTGCGACTGTAAGTGAAGGTTATAAACACGAATTGTATCTGACCCCACCAGCACGTCTGCATAAATAGTATTGTTGTAAGAATCTTCAAAATCGAAACTTCCTCTATTTATTAATGGATACTTTGAGAAAATGGCATGACCCAATTTATACGACTCCCCTTTAAAATGGATAAACTTATAAGGATAAGTAGAAAAATCTCCAGGATGCTCGCTATAATATTCCTGAATAGCAATTACATCAGGATTTTCGGTTTGAAGTAATTCTGAAAGTTGCTTACCTACATTTTCGGCTTCAGGATTCTTTTCGTAGGCATTGAATAACCTTACATTGTAGGACAATACACTTAGAGTACTATTATAATCTGCTGGATCTCCTTCCGAAGAAATAAGAAAAAACGGATTGAAATGAAAATATGCAATAACCAACACCAAAAACGAAACCAAAAACTGCCGCTTCATTCGTATCAACCAATAGATTCCAAACAAGAAATTCACTAAAATAAGTGGAGAAACTGCTAAGCTTAATAACGATAGTGTTGGAAAAGTAGTAGGCGGCAAATAGGGCAGAACAAAAGACACTACTAACAATATGGCCACCAGCGCGTTGACCAAATAGAATAATTTCCCAAAAAATTTGAGTTTCTTCAATGTAGTGGTAATATTGGTTAGTTATTCTCTCCAGACTTAAATAAAAAGTCCTTCTCTCCTTTGGTAAGGCTCTCGTATCCACTCTTACCTATCTTGTCTAAAATAGCATCTATCTTCTTCTGATGGTCGCTTTTACTTTCGTTTACCTTAGAACTAGAACGCTTGTCTTTGGATTGTGTTGCCTTGTTTCTATGTACTTTTTTAAACGGTTTCTGCTTTCTAGTTTTAAACATTCCAGCAACTCCATCCATTATTTTTTCGAACCATAGACCGATATCCCGTCCTTTTATGAGTTGTCGCGCATAGACATAGCCAAACAAAGCTCCCCCTAAATGTGCCAACATACCACCTGCATTATTACCAGAAGCCAATTGCACAAGGTCCATAACCAAAACTAAAACTCCTATATGCCATAGCTTAACAGAAATGATAAAGATCCGAATCTCCGTATTTGGCGAATAAGCCGCAATAAAAATCATAATAGCCCGTACCGACGCAGAAGCTCCAATTAAATAGGCCGCGGTTTCTGCAAATACCGAAAAGAAATTATAGGCCGCAACATATAGAAGACCACCGAAAATGGCTCCTAAAAGATAGATCGTAAGAAAACGTCTTTCATTGAAAAGGTTGAGCACAATCTTACCAAACATATACAACACCACCATGTTCCAAAAAATATGTCCAAAACCAAAGTGCAAAAAGCTATAAGTGATAAAAGACCAGGGTTGTAATAAAATTTCGCCAATAGCGTCTGGTAAAACAAACCATCGTGTTAACGAGGAAGCTTCTGTTTGCATAAAAAACGAAAGCAACATAACTGCCAGAAAAACCAGTACATTGATGGCGATAATCTTTATAAGAATGTTCGCCGTTTTAAATTGATATGATAAACTATTTCCGGTCATAATTAATTCCACCTAGAGTCGTTAAAACTATTTTTTTTCCAATAGTACGCCATTATAAATCCAAACAGTGCCCCTCCTAAATGCGCCCAATTTGCGATGTTTTGACCGAACAGAGAAAAACCTGTAAGACCACTAAATAAATCGAATAAGAGCAAAACTGGAATAAAGTACTTCGCTTTTATAGGGATTGGTAAAAAGATGAGCATAAGTTCCATGTTAGGATACATGAGTCCAAAAGCCACTAAGACACCATAAATAGCACCAGAGGCTCCTACTGCTGGTGTGTAATACGCCTCGTAAAAGCTCTGTATTTTATCGGCTGAAACGGAACTAAGTATAGACGTATCATAACTACCGGTTGCAATGATATTATTAACCTGCGTCTCATTTAGCCCAGCTTGGAGTAAACTTTCAAAAACACTGTGGAATTGATAATAACCAACTAGACTGTGAATGAGTGCCGCACCGAGTCCAGCAGAGAAATAGAAGAATAGAAACTTATTACGCCCCCACCTTGCTTCTAAAGGAGAACCAAACATGTAAAGGCCAAACATATTAAAGAGAATATGGCTTACTCCTCCATGCATAAACATATGAGTGAGTGGTTGCCAAAAGTGAAAATTTGGGTTTTCGAAGTAGTAGAGTGCGAGCAACTTATCTGCCGCATCTGGCATCATCATTTTACCTACGAAGAATAGGACGTTTATGATAATTAATGCCTTAACAGTTTCAGTGATTCTTCCCATTTACATAAATTTTTTATCAAAATCTGCTGCTTCTAACGTAAGCAAAACAGGTTTATTACTTGGTGATACGCTCGGCTCTTTGCACGCGAATAACTGATTGATCAAATGTTCTTGTTCTTGCCTGCTCATAGAGGTTCCGCTTTTTACAGCAAGACTCTTCGCCAAAGATTTTGCCAGCAAATCGTTCTGACTAAATCCAGCATCGGGAACTTCATTCTCAATATCACTTAAAACTTGTTCTAAAATTCCTTCGATACTGCTCTCTAGCACATTGGCTGGAATCCCAGTAATCTCGACTTTTTCGCCCTTTATTTCTGAGAAATTAAAGCCTGTAAATTCGAGTTGTTCTTTAATAGTTTGTAATAAGGCTACTTTCGGTTTGGAAAATTGAAATTGAAGTGGAAATAATAATTGTTGACTCACCGCTTCTTGTAGTGTCATATTTTTCAGTAACTCTTCATACAAAACGCGTTGATGAGCTAGATTTTGATGGATTACTAACATTCCGCTTCTAATGGAGCTCACGATGTATTTGTTCTGTATCTGAAAGGTAAGCTGCCCTTCATCCTTGGTATCGTCTGAAGCGAATAAACTACCAGTAACTTCTTCACTTTCAAAGATGAAACTGCTCGTGGCTTCATCTTTGAAATTATTGGCACCTATGGGATCCTCCTTCAATCCAACATAAAGCGATTCCCATGCAGGTGTTTTCTCTTTTTTATAAGAAGCCCCCCCATGTTTGGCCGAAGGACTATTTTGAAATGGATTAAAATCACTATCCACTTCTATTGTTGGAGCTACTGGAGATTTCTTACTGTACTCATACGGAGTCTCGAAGCCCATATCTTTATTAAAATCAATCACTGGAGCAATACTAAACTGCCCCAAGCTGTGCTTAATGGTTGCACGTAGCATTGCATAAATTGAATGCTCATCGTCAAATTTAATTTCAGTTTTGGTAGGGTGAATATTAATATCTATGGAATGAGGATCCACGTTGAGGAAAAGAAAATATCCTGGATGAGTTCCATCTTTTACCAATCCTTCAAAGGCTGCTGAAACCGCGTGATTGAGATATGCGCTCTTAATAAAACGGTCGTTTACAAAAAAGAACTGTTCTCCCCTACTCTTTTTGGCGTATTCTGGTTTTAAAACAAAACCTTCTACTTTTACAATTTCCGTTTCTTCCGTAACCGGGACTAATTTCTCATTGGTCTTTCCCCCAAACACATTTACTATACGTTGCCTACTATTGCTTGACGGAAGGTTAAAGACATCGCTTCCATTATGGATCATAGTGAATGCAACCTGTGGATGCGCCAAAGCCACACGATGAAACTCGTCTATTATGTGACGCGTTTCTACTGGATTGCTTTTAAGAAAGTTGCGTCTTGCTGGAATATTGTAGAATAAGTTTTTGACTGAAATAGTAGTCCCTGTGGGTACCACAGCAGCCTCCTGAGAGGTAACAGTACTGCCTTCAATAGTGATGTGAGTTCCAATGGTCGAATCTTCGGTCTTGGTTTTCAATTCGACATGAGCAATTGCCGCAATAGAAGCCAACGCCTCTCCGCGAAACCCTTTGGTATGAAGATTAAAAAGATCTTCAGCACTCTTAATTTTAGACGTAGCATGTCGTTCAAAACACAGACGTGCATCGGTAACGCTCATGCCCTTTCCGTTATCAATAATTTGAATCAAGGTTTTTCCTGCGTCTTTGACTACCAATTTAATATCCTCTGCACCGGCATCAATTGCGTTTTCCAGCAATTCCTTCACTACCGAAGCAGGTCGTTGGACAACCTCTCCTGCTGCAATCTGATTTGCAACGTGATCAGGTAATAACTGGATAATATCTGCCATTTAATAAGTGGGCTGTGTAAATATGGATAAATCGAAGTCGATAATGTAAAGAAATATTAAGACAAAGATAGAAACGATTATAAAAATAGTCCTACTAGCTCTTTTATTCGAGTTGTTTTTCAAATCTGCTACGGCATCTTTGAATTTACCTTTCCATCCCTTAGAATCTCCAACAGTGCTCCTAAACTTGTCAAACTTATGTTCGATTTGGAAAGGACTACCTTCTTTATCTGAGTTGTAGTACCTTGGTTCGTAAGAGAATTTCTTGTTTTTGCGTTTACTTATAAGTCCCATAATCTTGAATTGTAAAGTTACTCAAAATCAAAAACAATGCCGCGTGTGCCGTAGGAAAAAATTCGTTAAGAATATGATAAAATATACAGCAGTGAAAGGCGACTAGTGAAAAGAATATGTCGCCTATATAGATGGAACACTACAAAGCTAAAAGATGAAGCTAGAACTTAGCGTCCTTGCGCAACTGAGCCATTTTAATCGCTGCAATTGCCGCTTCGGTGCCTTTGTTTCCGTGTTTACCTCCGCTTCGGTCTATCGCTTGTTGAAGATTATTATCGGTCAACACACAAAAAATAACCGGAATATCCCCCTGCACATTTAGATCTTTCATTCCTTGAGCAACGCCTTCGCATACATAATCAAAGTGTTTCGTCTGTCCTTGAATCACACTTCCAATAGCGATCACAGCGTCTAACATCTCAAAACTCTGGGTCATTTTCTTGCAACCGTAGATGAGTTCGAAGCTTCCTGGAACATTCCAACGCACTATGTTTTCCTTGATACCGCCACAATCGATAATAGCGTCAAACGCTCCTTGGAACATGCCATTAGTAATATCTGGATTCCATTCTGAAACAACAATCCCAAACCGAAAGTTTTTCGCGTTTGGGATTGTTGCTTTATCGTAAACCGATAAATTATTATTTTCTGTTGCCATCTTTATTTCATTGCTTCGGCCTGACCTTTATAAACTTCAGCCTTCTTTGCTTCAGGAGACTCGGCATAAGATTCAGAAATAGTTTTAAAATGTTTTAAAGCTACATCGGGTTTGCTTAAACCTAGTGCTGTAATTCCTGCTTTTAATAAGAAACGAGGAGTTGTAAGATCGTTTGTTCGCATGGTTGCGGCCTCTTCGTAATATTTCAATGCTTGATCTTTTTGTCCTAATTGATTGAACGCATCTCCAATTGCTCCTTTTGCCAATGGTGCTAGATTTTCATCACTTCCATCAAATTTATCAAGATAATTGATTGCTTCCTGATACTTATTTAAGTTTAAGTATGCAATCCCTGCCTGATAATTAGCCAAATTTCCTGCCGGAGTACTGCTGTACTTATCGGCTATCTCGATTAACCCATATTTACCAGCACTACCGTTCAACGCTAAATTGTATAACGAGTCTTGTTCAGTACTTGAATTCAAAGCACGATCAAAGTAAGCCTGCGCTTGATAAGCCTCATTTGCCGCCTCAATCTGATTAGGCTCTTGAACATACTTTTGATAAAGTAGATACCCAATAAGGCAAATAGCTGCAATGCTTACAAAACCAATAATATATTTCTGGTTCTTTTCCGCCCACGCCTCGGTTTTTGATGCACCTTCGTCTAACGACTTAAATACTTCTGCTGTTGCGCTTCCGTCTTCTAATTCTATTTCCTTTTCGACTTTCGTCTTCGATTTATACCCTCTTTTCTTGTAGGTTGCCATTTTGTGTCTTTTATGAAGCGCAAAAATAAAATTTTTATTACAATTTAAAAGGGAAAAATCAATAATTTGCACACTGTTATTTCTTTCGAAAATTTCAGCTAAAAACCACGTAAACCCTAGTATAATCAACCCATTCGATGATTTTAAAGAAATTATCTCTTCTCAATTATAAGAACTTCGATTCTCAAACCTTCGATTTCGACCCAAAAATCAACTGTTTTGTGGGTTTAAATGGGGTGGGAAAAACCAATGTACTCGATGCAATTTATCATCTGTCGTTTGGAAAGAGTTATTTCAATCCAATTACTAGTCAGAATATCAAACATGGAGAAGATTTTTTTGTAATTGAAGGTAATTATGAAAAAGTGGAAAGACCTGAAAAAATAGTTATTAGCGCTAAAAAGGGTCAGAAAAAAATAATCAAAAGAAATGCAAAGGCCTACGAGAAATTTAGTGAGCATATTGGTTTTCTACCATTGGTAATTATTTCTCCAAGCGATCGGGATCTAATAATTGAAGGCAGCGAGACTAGAAGAAAATTTATTGATGGTGTAATATCGCAAGGAGATGGTGATTACCTGCAAGCCCTTATAAAGTATAATAAAGTATTGCTTCAACGAAATTCTCTTCTCAAATATTTCGCCGCCAACCAGACTTTTAATGCAGATACACTAGATATTTACAACCAACAGCTCCATACTTTTGCAAGTGTTATTTTCGAAAAAAGAAGCGAATTTCTCGAGAAATTTCAACCTATTTTTCTAGATCGATATGAAGCAATAAGCAGTGGTGGGGAGCGCGTAGACCTCATTTACAAAAGTCAGTTAGAAGACAAAGACTTATTAACCCTTCTTACTGAAAATTTACAAAAAGACCGATTTTCCCAGTACACCAATTTTGGCATTCATAAAGATGATCTTGCGTTTGAGATTGATGGTCACCCCATAAAGAAGTTTGGTTCGCAAGGGCAGCAAAAGTCTTTTCTAATCGCTCTCAAACTGGCGCAATTCGATTTTATCAAGCAACAACGAAAAGTAAACCCAATTCTTCTCTTGGACGATATTTTTGACAAACTAGATGAAGAACGCGTATCACAAATCATTACCTTAGTGGACGACGAGAACTTTGGCCAATTATTTATTACAGATACACATGCTCACCGAACTGAGGACGTTGTAAAAAAGGTGAGCCAAACGTATAAAATGTTTTATCTAGATTCTAAACAAGAGACCACAGACGTTCGACCTAATAATCTATAAGTTGATTGCTATCCCAATTCCATCGATCATTATAAAATAATAAAAATTATAACTCCATTACCTCATGAAATACAGTTTACCTTTCTTTTTGCTACTTCTTTTGGTTTCTTGCGCACATGAGGATCCCAAACAACAAATTGAGCAACTTGGCGGATATTGGGAAATCGTTTCGGTAGAGCTGCCCGATGGAACAGAAAAAAAATATTCGGTCAGCACCACAGTAGATTATATGGAGGTGAAAGGCGATAGCGGCATTCGAAAAAAGGTACAGCCAAAGCTAGATGGATCCTTTAACACCTCTAAAGATGCAGAAGTATTTCAGATTAAAATTGAAAACGACAGCCTCCACCTGTATTACAAAACACCTTATGCAAACTGGAAAGAAACCGTTCTTTCTACAAAAGACAGTTTATTAATTGTAAAAAATAGCGACGGGAAGGTATTTAAATATAAGAAATTTACGAAATTTGAGTTTCCCAATTAGAATAGGTAAAGTTCAGCAGTATCGATCCATGAGTGCTGTTCCTTCCCTTTTTACGCTCCAGAATAACAAATAACCCGATTAATTATCTTTTTCATGGCTAAACGCACTGCAGAAAACACATCAATAGGAGATGTTTTAAAAGACTTCATCTCTAAGAGCAGCAAACTCGAAAAGGGCTTGAACAAAGTTTCTGCGGAAGAAGCATGGCATAAAGTATTGGGTGAGGCTATTTCAAAATACACAACACAGGTGGCTTTAGAGAGAGATACACTCTTTGTTCAGTTAAGTTCTTCCGTGCTTCGGGAGGAATTGAGTTATGGAAAAGAAAAGATTATCCAACTCATTAATGAAGAACTGGGAAAGGATTTAATCAAAAAACTGATTCTTCGCTAAAATAAAAAAAGCCACTCGCTGATGCGAATGGCTTTCATTATATTTTCTGAAATAATTAAAACAGCTCTCTTCCTGCGAAGTGAAACTGACTTTCGATTTCAGCGTTTTCGTCGCTATCACTTCCATGAACTGCGTTTTCACCAATAGAAGCTGCATACATTTTACGGATGGTACCTTCAGCCGCATCTGCTGGATTAGTTGCACCAATTAACGTACGGAAATCCTCTACAGCGTTGTCCTTTTCAAGAACAGCGGCAACAATAGGACCACGCGTCATATATTCTACTAACTCCCCAAAAAATGGACGCTCATTGTGTACAGCGTAAAATGCCTCAGCATCTGCCTTCGTCATTTGAGTTAATTTTAAACCAGCGATTCTAAATCCTGCTGAAGTAATTTTTTCTAATATCGGTCCAACGTTTCCTTTTTCAACGCTATCCGGCTTTAACATGGTAAAAGTTCTATCTGTTCTCATAGGTATGTAAATTTGGCTGCAAAACTACATTATTTTTTAAAATTAATCCTAGAAATACTATTGTTTTAGTGTTAAAGACATTACGCATAACGATTCCTTAATATGGCTGTGTGAATTGCTCGAATAAAAAATTGTTCGCTCCTCTAATTTCAAATTCCACTTTACTAGTGTCGAAATCAAATTTAAGCACGCCAAAATTTAATTGCTTCACCACATTACTCACTCTGTACTCATTGTCTGAAGAACCATTTTTAATCCAAGTATGCGTTAGGCCACTAGAAGTAAAATCTATTAATGGGTAACCTAAATCTAATTTGTTCGAAATCGAGATCTCCGCTTGATGACGATCTCCGCTGAGCATCATTATATTTTTAGATTTAGCCTGTTTTAAGAGCGCTTCCATTTTTTTTACTTCGTCTGGAAATACTCCCCATTTTTCCCATCCATGCTGGTAGCTCAAAAACTGAATACTGGTTACAATTAATGTAAAATTAGGCCGTTCGTCTTTCAATTCTTCTGTTAACCACAACCATTGATCTTCTCCCAAAATTGTTCCTCCTTCACCAGGAGGCCAATAGTCGTATCTCCGCTGAGGGTCCTCGCTTTTCTTTAATGGATCACGAAAGCTGCGCGTATCTAAAAGTAACACTTTAATACTGCCTTTATTGGTGGTGTAGGTTTCGGCTTTATAGGTACCTGGTCGTGTTCTTCTAACATCATCTTCAGCAACCTTCAAAAAGTCTAAAAACAATTTTTCTGCCTCTTCTTTTTTCTGCCACTCCACTCCTGCGTCGTTCTTTCCGTAATCATGATCGTCCCACACTCCTGTTATTATTGTTTTCTGTGCCATTCGGCTGTACTCTTGATTCCCCCAAACTTTGTCATAATCGCCTTTCATTTTTTGCATATCGTCTGTGTCTGCATACACATTATCACCACCCCAAATAAACAAGTTAGGATTATTCTCCATAATAGGTTTCCACAAGGGTTGCGGCCTATCCTGATCATTACAACTCGCGAAAACAATCGTGTAATCCGACGGCGATTCAGATGGTGTGGAATCTACAGGCAACTCCTTTTCTATGGCGCTGCTGCAACTAATTAAAAGAAATGAAACTAAGTAATAACTAAAAATCTTCATTTTAATGGATGTTAACATTTCCTCAAATTTAAGGATTGCTGCATTAAGTAACTATTAAGAAATCGTATCTTCGTGCCTTCTATGGAAAAACAGACAATTGAGAAGGTTAGCCACCTATTGGAAACCCCAAAAAATATAGTGATTGTTGGTCATAAGAATCCTGATGGGGATGCGATTGGCTCTTGTCTTGCACTTTCATTTTTCCTTCGTAATAGAGGTCACCAAACTCAAGTTGTAATGCCAAACGACTTCCCAGATTTCCTTAAATGGCTTCCAGGGTGCGAGTCTGTTATCACTTACGACAGAAACACAAAACGAGTTCGTGACAGCATACGACAGGCCGAATTAATTTTCACACTAGATTTCAACGCCTTGCACAGAACTGGAGACTTAAGTGAAGTCTTAGAATCTGTACAGGCTCCTTTTGTCATGATCGACCATCATCAACAACCAGATGATTATGCAGTGGCAACTTATAGTGAGGTTTCTATGTCCTCTACTGCCGAAATGGTCTATCATTTTATTGATGCCTTTAATGGTGTTGCTGAAATTTCTTCTGAAATAGCTACCAATATCTACACTGGTATTATGACCGATACTGGATCATTTCGTTTCCCGGCAACTACAGCAACTACCCATAGAGTAATTGCACAACTAATCGAAGCTGGTGCAAAAAACAGTGATATTCATCAGCGTATTTACGACACCAATAGTCCAGAACGCATGAAACTTCTTGGAGTTGCCCTTAACAACCTCCACATCCTTCCAGAATATAAAACGGCTTATATTTCACTATCACAAGAAGATTTGGATAACAATAATTTCAAAAAAGGGGATACAGAAGGTTTTGTAAATTATGCATTGTCAATTAAGGGAGTCGATTTCGCAGTGATTTTCATTGAAAGTAAGCAGGAAGGGATTACAAAGATCTCCTTTCGAAGTATTGGAACATTCTCTGTCAACGAGTTTGCTCGAAATCATTTTAACGGAGGAGGACATACCAATGCCGCAGGAGGGCGCAGCGATAACCCACTAGAAAAGGCCATAAACGAATTTATTAGTATATTGCCCAACTATAAAGATGCCCTAAATCATGTTTCGTAAATTTCTAATTGTAACCCTACTTGCAATTGCAGCCGTATCTTGTAAAAGCCCGGAGGCCAGAAGACCTATTAAAAGTAGCTCTGGTAGCTTTATCCAAGAATCTGCAGAACGCAATAAAAAATTACTTTCCCAAGAGGAAGCGGTTATCCAAAACATAATGGATGCCGACAACTCCAAGACTTATTTGGCTTCAGACAGTGGGTTCTGGTACTACTACAATGTCAAAGACACTACTACTGCGACTTACCCAAAATTGGGAGACGCTGTTACTTTTACCTACAACATAAAAAAACTAGATGGTGCTACTGTTCTTTCTGAAAAGGAAAATGGACTTCAGAACTATCAGATCGACAGAAGCAATCAGGAACTCATTTCCGGTATTCGGGATGGTCTTAAACTAATGAGAGCCGGGGAAACGGTTACGTTCTTTTTTCCATCTTACAAAGCCTATGGCTACTACGGAATCGAAGAAAAACTTGGTACAAATGTACCTGTTCAAAGCACTGTATCGTTAAAAACAATTCAAACTTCAGAAAATTAAACATAAAAAAATGAAAAACTTATTAGTACTGTTTTTGTTAGTGTCATCGGTTGCGATGACCTCATGTAAATCAAAATACCCAAATCTTGATAATGGCCTTTATGCCGAATTTATTACTAACAAAGGAACATTTGTAGCTAAATTTTATCACGAGGAAACTCCGCTCACCGTCGCCAACTTCGTAGAGTTAGCTGACGGAACTCACGAAATGGTCGACTCTACCTACAAAGGGAAGCCGTTTTATAACGGACTTACATTTCATCGTGTAATCAAAGATTTTATGATTCAGGGAGGAGATCCATTAGGGAACGGTTCTGGTAATCCAGGGTACCGCTTTCCAGACGAATTTGTAGACTCTTTGAAGCACACCAAAAAAGGATTACTTTCAATGGCCAATAGCGGACCAGCGACCAATGGGAGCCAGTTTTTTGTTACTCTTAAAGAAACTCCTTGGTTAGATGGTAAACATACTGTTTTTGGAGAGGTAGTTTTAGGAATGGAAGTAGTTGATTCTATTGGAATAGTTGAGACTTCAAAACCAGGAGATAAGCCAGTAGATCCAGTTGTCATCCAGGAAGTAAACATTATTTCTAAGGGAGTAGACGCGCCTTCTTTCTCTAAACAGATGGAAGCAATCGAGCAGGAAAAAGCAGAAAAACAAGCTGCAATTGCGAAAATCGCTGCAGGAACATTAAGTAAGATGAACGACCTAAAAACAAAAGCTGAAGAGCTGCCTTCTGGTCTTAAAATTTACTATACTCACAAAGGAAAAGGAGTTAAACCAGCAGATGGAAGTATCATTAAAATGAACTATGCAGGTTATTTCGCAGATGGAAGATTACTCGATTCTAATATGTTGGAGGTTGCCGAAAAATACAATGTGGTAGATCCTCAACGCTTAGCACAAGGAGGATATGGACCAGTAGATAGCGAGTACAGTGCAAACGCTCGTTTAATACCAGGATTTAGAGAAGGGCTACTTCAAATGAGTGTTGGAGATAAAGTAACTTTATTTATTCCTTCACATTTAGGCTACGGAGAACAAGGAAATCCACGCGGAGGAATTGGTCCAAATGAAGACCTAATGTTTGAATTAGAGTTGGTAGAAGTTGTAAAGTAAATACCAAATAGCTTAAAACTAAAAAACCTCCGTATGCAAAATATACGGAGGTTTTTTTATACTGAAAATTTATTCCCTTAATCGATTGCAGGAATTCGCAATACTTGCCCAGGATAGATTTTATCTGGATCCGTTAGCATTGGTTTGTTTGCCTCAAAAATTACGGGATACTTCATTGCATTTCCGTATACTTTCTTAGCAATCTTACTTAAAGTATCTCCTTTTTCAACAGTATGAAAGATAGCTGCTGGTGCCGGATCTTCAACGTCCATATCGTCTTGTACTTGAGCAATTCCAGCGCTATTTCCAACAACTAGAATAACTTTTTCACGAGTTTCTTGATCCTTTGCTGTTCCGCCTACTGCGGCTACATCGTCTGTTATGGCAACCCCTAAATCGGTTACCTCCAGACCCAAGTCGTTGATCATTCGAATTAATTGTTGTTCTGCCGCTCTATCTTCAGCCGCTTCTCTTCTCATAGTGTCCAAACGTTCATCTGCTTTCTTTTCTGAAGAGGTCTTTCCTCCAAAAATTTTTGCTCCAGCGTCTTTAATAAATGTAAATAATCCCATGTTTTTTTATGTTTTTTTTAAAAGTTAAGTTGGCCTAAGGTACAAAATGTCTTAGGCTATAACAACTATTTCAAAAGTCATGCCTTTTTTGGAATATTCTTCAAAATCTCAACAACAAACTCCCAGTATTTTTGTGTAGAAGGAATATTGGCTCGCTCATCTGGAGAATGGGCTCCTTTAATAGTAGGACCAAACGAAATCATATCCATATCGGGATAGTTCTGTCCTAGTATTCCGCATTCCAATCCTGCATGACAGGCAGCCACATTGGCTTTTTCTCCATTCATTTTTTCATAAAGCTCGTCTAACACCTTCAAAATTGGGCTATCCATATTTGGCGCCCAACCCGGATAATCGCCCGAAGCTGAAACTTTATAACCAGCCAATTCAAAAACCGCTCGAAGCGTATTTGCCATATCGTCCTTAGAAGAATCTACTGAAGAACGTGTCAAACACTCTATCTTAATAGTTCCGTCATTTGCAGTAACCTTCGCAATATTATTCGACGTTTCCACCAAGTCCTCAATGGCTGGGCTCATTCGAAAAACTCCATTGTGCGCTGCATACACAGCATTAATGAACTTGGTTTGATCTACCTTAGACATCACCTTAGCTGGAGTCGAAACCTTTTCCGTTTCAATAGTAAGATCTGGCTCCAATAACTTGTATTCTTCTATAATTTTAAATTGCTCTTCCTCCATATGTGCAACAAAAGTTGAGATATCTTCCGTATCCACAACAACTGTAGCAACGCTCTCTCTAGGAATTGCATTCCTCAAACTTCCTCCCGCCAAGGCCGCCAAGGATATTTCACCTTTAGTCGCTGCCAACAAACGATTCATCATTTTATTTGCATTACCTAGACCTTTAATAATATCCATCCCGCTATGTCCGCCTTGCAAGCCTTTCACCGTAATGGTATAGGCTTGAGCATTGGTAGAAGCATTGTCTTGAGCATATTCACCTACTGCCGTTATATCTACACCTCCTGCACAACCTACTCCAATTTCATCATCTTCTTCTGTATCCAAATTAAGTAGAATCTCTCCTTGTAATATTCCCCCTTTTAACCCCATGGCCCCTGTCATTCCAGTCTCCTCATCGATCGTAAATAGCGCCTCAATTGCTGGGTGCTGGATATCGTTGCTGGACAAAATGGCCATAATAGTTGCCACACCCAAACCATTGTCTGCACCTAAAGTAGTTCCGTTTGCTCGAACCCAATCTCCATCAACAAGCATTTCAATTCCTTGGGTCTCAAAATCAAAATTGGTATCATTATTCTTCTGATGTACCATGTCTAAATGCGACTGCATTACAATCATCTTACGGTCTTCCATACCAGAAGTAGCTGGTTTCCGAATAATCACATTCCCTACTTCATCTTCCAGTGTCTCTAGGCCTAAATTAGTTCCAAAGTCTTTCATAAACTTAATCACTCGTTCCTCTTTTTTTGACGGACGAGGGACTGCATTTAAATCTGCGAAATGATTCCAAAGCGATGCAGGTTGGAGTTGTCTTATTGCTTCATTCATAGTATAGTTGCTATTCAGCTTTTATTAGAAGGTTAAAACATCAAAATTAACCTTTTCAGAATAAAAGAGGAAAAAGATTTTTGTAAGTTTGGGATATGCATAAAACCATACTTTCACTTCTTTTTTTATTAGGTTCTCAATTCACTTATGCCCAAGAAATTGAAGAAACTCTGGCAGATGTTTTTAACGAATACAGCTTAATGGGGCTTTCGGTCTGGGTGTCGGCCGATGACAGTGATGAGGCATTTCATTATGGTTTTAAAGACTACGGAAGAAATTTATTTATTGACGACAATACCAAGTTCAGAATCGCTTCTATTTCCAAATCGGTTACGGCACTTGGCCTATTGAAATTGTACGACGACGGACTGTTCGAATTAGACGATGATATCTCGGATGCATTAGGGTATACAGTGCGCAACCCGCAGTTTCCATCGATTCCCATCACCTATCGCATGGTACTTTCGCATCAAAGTAGTCTACAGGACGGTACAGGGTATAATAACTTTTTAAGTGCCACCTTTAACAATAACCCTTTACCCAACATTTCGGAGTTATTGCTTCCAAGCGGCAGTTACTACACCAGCAATATGTGGCGCACAGAATCACCAGGAAGTTATTTCACTTATAGCAATATTAATTTCGGACTTCTAGGAGCGCTTATAGAAAAGCATAGTGGCGAGCGTTTTGATGTTTATATGAGAGCTGAGATTTTAGAACCATTGGGAATGAGTGGTAGTTTTAATATTCAAGATCTACCAGACTTAAATGATTTGGCGGTACTATACCGAAATGTAGGCGGCTGGCAAGCTCAGATCGATAACTACGAAGGAGTCTATCCTACTCCACCAGATTTGAATGGCTATATCCCCGGAACGAATGGTGTATATTTTGCACCTCAAGGAGGTTTGAGAATTTCAGCTAAAGAACTTGGACTATTTACTTCTTTTCTTCTCAATAATGGTGCTAACAGTGATCTTTCAATTTCTCCGACCACTATTTCTGAGATGAAAAATATCGCTTGGGATTACAACGGCAGTAACGGCGATAATTACTTTGGGCTATTCAATAGATGGGGATTGGGTTTACAGCATGCCAATGCGACCAGTGGCGATCAAATTTGTAACCTTGGAAGCTACGACTCGTTCTTAGGGCATCCCGGAGAGGCCTACGGTTTAGTAAGTGATGCTTTTTTTGAAGCAAATCAAGATCTTCAGTTCGCTATGCTCATCAATGGAAATTTCAATGGATACCAGTTTGGAGATAATTCTTCCTTTTACAAAGTAGAAGAAGCTGTCTTTGCAGCACTATGTACTTACTTTGAAAACCAGCTCTCTATTGCAGATTTTACTCCTTTAGAAGTAACAATTTCACCCAACCCAGCATCCCATCACATCGACGTAAAAATTGCTCCAATTGAAGAGGAAGTGAGTTATCACATATACGATCTTAAGGGCAGTATTGTTCTTTCTTCCGAAACAGTTACAGACACTTCCTTTAACATCGATGTTGAAAATTTGGATAGCGGACTTTATTTTCTGTATATTTCCACTTCAACCAGCAGGACACATCGCAAAATTATCATCGAATAATTGAAAAAAAGAACCAAACTTATTCTCGCGCTATTATTGCCAGTGCAGTATATCGTGATCCTTATACTAAGGCAATTTCCGCAATTCATTGAGGATTATTACAGTCAAGGGCTTTTTCCGGTCATTTCAAAGATTTCCCGTTATGTTTTTGGTTGGATTTCTTTCTCTATTGGAGATATTTTTTACCTGCTTCTAATTCTGCTTTTAATACGTTGGATTTATAAAAACTTTAAACGGCTTCGATATGAACCTGTATTATTCGCAGTCGATATCCTAGCAAGTATTTCTATTATCTATTTTTTATTTCACATTCTTTGGGGATTAAATTATCACAGGGTGCCATTGCATGAAACCTTGGGATTGGAACGAGATTACACTACGGAGGAACTAGTTAAAACTACAGAGCGTCTCATTGCAAAATCGAATGAAATGCACCGCAAACTTGGTTTCAAGGATAGCGTAAAAGTAGAGATTCCATACAATGCGAATGAAATTTTCGAAAAATCAATTAATGGTTATCAGCATTTAGAGAAGGAATATCCTAACCTAGCATATACACCTAAAAGCATTAAGAAAAGCACTTGGAGTTTGTTGCTTACGTATATGGGATACAGTGGTTATTTTAATCCGCTCACCAGTGAATCTCAAGTAAATGGGCTCATCAAAACTTATAAATTTCCAGTGGTTAGCTGTCATGAGCAAGCCCATCAAATTGGCTATGCGGCAGAGAATGAAGCAAACTTTATTGCCACCTTGGCTACACTTCACAACGACGACCCCTATATTCAATACACAGGTTATATTTTTGCACTTCGCTATTGCATCAACGAGATTGCGAGACGAGATATAGATAAATATGAAGAATTACTACCTACCGTAAACTATGGAATTTTAGAAAGTTACCGAGAAATGAGAGAGTTTTGGGCTTCCTATCAAAATCCGTTTGAAGATCTATCAAAAGCCTTTTGGGATCAATTTTTGAAAGCAAATAACCAATCTCAAGGAATTATGAGCTACAGTTATATGGTAGCCTTAGTAGTAAATTATTATGAGGACAAACCCTTCTAGAAAGAAGAAAATGAAATAATAAATTTACGTCTTCACTCAGTTCACCATACAGATTTCTTGATACATAATATTTCTTTTAGTAATCTTAACACTTTGTTAAACCACTTAACATTTACTACAATCTGCAATCCCCTTCTTATATTTAGGGAAATATAAAAAACCAACCAACATCCATGAAAAAAAACTTCTTCCTCCTATGCCTTTTTGTAGTTGGTCTGAGTAATGCGCAAGATTATTTTCCGAAAAATGACGGCGTAAAAGAAGACAACAACAATTACACGGCCTTTACAAATGCAACCCTTCATGTTACACCTTCCAAAGAAGTAAAAAAAGGAACACTCCTCGTCCAAAATGGTAAAGTAGTGAGCGCAGGCAAGGGTGTCTCTATTCCTGCAAATGCCGTGGTAGTAGACCTTGATGGCAAACACATTTATCCGTCTTTTATTGAAAGCTATTCCGGTTTTGGTGTTGAAAAACCGAAACGAAAACCAAGTCAAGGACGCCGATCTCCTCAATATGAAGCCTCTAGAGAAGGTTTTTACTGGAACGATCACATCATGCCCGAGAATCATGCTATTTCAAAATTTAAGTACGACAAGAAGACTGCAAAAGAAATGCGAGATGCTGGATTTGGGGTAGCCAACACCCACATAATGGACGGAATTGCCCGCGGAACGGGTCTTTTGGTTGCCTTAAATGATCAAGGAGGTGACCAGTATAGAATTTTAGAAGATCAATCTGGACAATTCTTTTCGTTCTCTAAAAGCGTCACCAGCAGACAATCCTATCCCGGATCTCTTATGGGAGCTATGGCGTTACTACGCCAAATGCACTACGACTTGGATTGGTATGCAAAAGGAAATTCAAAAACCAAAGACCGGTCGCTGGAAGCTATGATAGAGAATAAAGGGCTTATTTCTTACTTCGAAGCAGGAGACAAAGGAAATAACATGAGAGCAGATAAAATCTCGGACCTTTTTAACCTCAATTACGTTATTGTAGGCGGTGGTGACGAATACGAAGCTATTGAAGGTATAAAAGCCACCAATGCTCGATATATAATACCCGTAAACTTTCCAGACGCTTTCGACGTAAGTAATCCATATATGGCGAAATACGTCTCTTTAGCAGACATGCGAGAATGGAACCAAGCCCCTACTAATCCAAAAGTATTGGCAGACAATGGCATCCGTTTCGCTTTAACCACACATGATCTAAAAAAGGTATCCGATTTTAAATCGAAAGTGATGAAGGCTATTGAATACGGCCTTGATAAAACAAAAGCACTGGAAGCACTTACTACTATTCCTGCTGAACTACTTGGACAAAGCAATAATCTAGGAACCTTAGAAGCAGGTAAATACGCAAATTTCCTGATTACCTCTGGCGATATTTTTGAAAAGGAAACAACTTTGTACGAGAATTGGGTACAAGGGCAAAAACATGTAATTACGGATAAAGACCAAAAGGATATTCGTGGGAATTACACCCTCACTGGTGGCGGAAAAACATACAATATGACCATCAAAGGAGAAGCGTCAAAACCTAAAATGGAAGTAAAAGTTGGTGAAACCAATTTTCCAGCGAAGCTAACGTATAAAGGTAACTGGGTAACTTTCTCATTTTCTTCGGAAGATAAGAAGGAGACGAATACTGCTACGGCGGTTATTCCAAAAGATGGCAAAAGCTTCGGGGGTCGCTTAATTGCATCTAACGGAGTAGAGAGCAGTTTCAATGCATCGAAAATTTCAGAATGGAAAGAAGATGACAAAAAAGACAAGGACAAAAAGGGGACGAAAGCAGAAATAGTGCCTATCACTTATCCTAATGTAGGCTACGGAAACGTGCAAAAACCAACTGCACAAAGCATGCTCTTTCAAAATGCAACCGTTTGGACTAGTGAAGACGCTGGAATCTTGAAAAATACTGATGTACTAGTAAAAAATGGGAAGATTGAAAAAATTGGAACCAACCTAAATGCATCAGGAGCAACAAAAATTGACGCTACAGGAAAACATTTAACTGCTGGGATTATTGATGAACATTCTCATATCGCCGCACTTTCAATTAATGAAGGCGGTCATAATTCTTCGGCCGAAGTAAGTATCGAAGATGTGGTAGATCCTGAAGATGTAGATATCTATCGCAATCTTGCAGGTGGTGTTACCAGTATTCAAATTTTGCATGGTTCGGCCAATCCAATTGGAGGTCGGTCTGCAATCATTAAATTAAAGTGGGGAGAAGAAGCTAGTGGTCTTATTTACAACAACACCCCTAAGTTCATCAAGTTTGCACTTGGGGAAAACGTAAAACAGTCTAACTGGGAAAGTAGAAGTCGTTTTCCACAAACTAGAATGGGGGTTGAACAGTTATATGTAAACTACTTTAACCGTGCTAAAGAGTACGACACTAAAAAGAAAAGTGGACAATCTTACCGCTATGATGAAGAAATGGAAGTTTTAGCTGAAATTTTAAATGGCGAACGATATATTAGTTGTCATAGCTACGTTCAAAGTGAAATCAATATGTTGATGAAAGTGGCCGAGCGATTTAATTTCCGTGTAAATACTTTTACTCACATCTTAGAAGGATACAAGGTTGCAGATAAAATGAAGGAGCACGGTGTAGGGGCTTCTACCTTTAGCGATTGGTGGGCTTATAAATATGAAGTAAACGACGCGATTCCTTATAATGCTGCAATTATGAGCAGCGTGGGGGTAACAGTGGCCATTAATAGTGACGATGCCGAAATGTCTCGCAGACTTAATCAAGAAGCTGCAAAAAGTGTTAAATATGGAGGAATGAGCGAAGAAGAAGCATGGAAAATGGTAACAATCAACCCGGCCAAATTACTTCACCTAGACGCCAAGACTGGAAGTATTAAAGAAGGAAAAGATGCAGATTTAGTTTTGTGGAATGATCATCCAATGTCTGTCTATGCCAAAGCTGAAAAGACCATTGTAGATGGTGCTGTATATTTCGACTTAGAAGCAGACAAGGCCAAACGTGAAGCCATCAAGAATGAACGTACTAAACTAATGGGACTTATGCGTGCAGAAAAAGATGGAGGTGCTAAAACACGCGAACCGAGTAAGAAAGATAAGATTCATTTTCATTGCGAAACCTTAAACTAACCCAACCATGAGAATTTTAAAAAATATATTAGTTACGGCTGTGTTAAGTATTGGATTACATGCTTGGGCACAACAAACTCCAGCACCAGCACAATCAGAAATTATTTGCATTACAGGAGCAACTGCTCATATTGGAAATGGTCAGGTAATTGAAAATAGTGTCTTGGTTTTCGAAAACGGAAAAATCACTTTTATGGGAGGCCCGTCGGCTCCCCTAAGAGGTAAAATAATTGAAGCCAATGGAAAACATATTTATCCTGGCTTTATCGCGCCCGGTAAATCACTCGGTCTCATTGAAGTCAATGCGGTAAGAGCAAGTGACGACGAAGATGAAATTGGAGATTTTATTCCGAACATTCGCAGTATCATTGCCTATAATGCAGAAAGTAAAGTAGTAGAAAGTATGAGACCAAATGGTGTGCTACTTACACAGACGACACCCCAAGGTGGTAGAATTTCGGGTACCTCATCTATTGTCCAATTAGATGCTTGGAATTGGGAAGATGCACTTGTGAAAGAAGACGATGGGATCCATATGAACTGGCCTCGTAGTTTTAGACGTGGGCGTTGGTGGTTAGGCGAAGAACGCGGATGGAAACCAAACAAAGACTACCAAAAACAATTAGGAGAAATAAAAGACTATTTGTCCAGCGCTGTCGCTTATGGCAAAACAAGCGCTTCTTCTGAAAACGAAGGCTTCAAAGCCATGCAAGGATTGTTTAGTGGATCGAAAAAACTCTATGTATATGCGGATGGGGAAAAAGAAATTATAGACGCTATTACCCTGTTAAAAGAAGGTAATGTGAAGGAAATTGTTTTAGTTGGCGGATACGAAGCCTACAAAATAATTCCATTCCTTAAGCAACATAACATTCCTGTATTGGTGCAACAAACACATAACTTACCCAATAGGGAGGACGACGATTACGATCTTCCATACAAGCTACCAAAACTACTTGTAGACGGAGGTTTGTTAGTTGGAATTCAAAACTCTGGAGCCTCTAATTTCCAGACCAGAAATCTCCCTTTCTACGCAGGACAAGTAGTAGGACAAGGAATGGAAAAGGAAACAGCGTTAAAATTGATTAGCGGTAATACTGCTGAAATTCTCGGAATTGGAGACCGTTATGGAACGTTAGAGGTTGGCAAAAGTGCAACTCTATTTGTTTCGGAAGGAGATGCACTCGACATGAGAACCAATGTCCTTACACACGCTTTTATTGATGGAAGAATGATATCTCTAGAGACACACCAAACAGAACTCTGGAAAAGATACATGGGCAAATACGGGAAATAGATTTCAGAAATGAAATTTCCCACTTGATAAAGAGCGAGCATTTTATTGTTCGCTCTTTTTTATTAAAATTTCACTTGTCTCACCTCCCTTATCTCACATCTCCTAAAGAACTTTTCCGTAAATTTCAATCATGAAAAAACTCATTCTCTTCTTCGCTATTGCTATGTTGGCTGTTGGTTGTTCCGAAAAGGTCGAACCTCTTAAATCGTTTGTCGAATTGGTCAGCGACAGTCCGTCTATCACCGGAAAAAAAGACTACCTCTCTTCGCCAATGGTGACTGCGGGAGACCGAGTGTACATGGTAGGACATCAAGACGGTTCTTTTCCTGAGTTAGGATGGCATATTAAAGGAGAAATGGGTGGTATATGGGATCATCCAATTAAGCTCATGGATGGTTTTGATATTTTATTATCGAACAATAAGGATAGTCTTCTTTTGGATAAAGCCGAAAGTTTCACCAATTACCCGTTTGCGAACAAACATACCTATCGTTGGGAATCAAAAGGCCTCGAGATAGAGCGTTGGCAGTTTGTTCCCGACGGAAAAGAAGGAATTCTAGTCCAACTTGCAATAAAAAACACGGGGTCTTCACAAAATATCAATATAGAGTTTACGGGACATTCAGATCTAAGACCCACTTGGTTAGGAGAACAGACCCAAATGATCGATGGAACAGATCAAGGAGTTTACCAAAAGAAACTTTCAACTTGGGTTGTCAAAGATAGCCTCAACCCATGGTTCACTGTATTTGGATCTACCCAAAAAGCTAAAGAGCATTCCCAAAAAGAAAGTGATTATAACGGAAACGGGATCTCAAATACGCTGGAATACGAATTAAATCTTTCCGCAAACCAGACAGGCATTATCAACTTCACCATAGCTGGGTCTTATGTTTCCGAAGAAGAAGCAATCGCCACTTTTCAATCTATAACCAATGATTATGAAGCGGATATTTCGGCTAAAAAAGTTCGCTATGCTGCCCTTGCACAAAAATCTAAACTTACAGTTCCGGACAAAAACATAGAGGAAGCCTTTGAATGGATAAAATACAACAGCGACTGGCTCGTAAGAACTGTTCCAGAAATTGGAACAGGAATTGGCGCTGGCATTCCAGACTATCCTTGGTGGTTTGGAGTAGATAGCGAATACGCACTTCAAGGTTATATGGCTGTTGGACAAAAGGAAACGGTCTACAGCACCATAAAACTTTTAGACAGTGTTTCAGAGGCTGTGAATGGTAACGGTCGAATTATTCATGAAATGTCCACCAATGGCGCCGTATTTAATAAAGGAAATGTAAACGAAACAGCCCAGTTTGCATCCCTCATTTGGAAAGTTTATCAATGGAACGGTGATAAAGATTTTTTAGAAAAATACTTCCCAACTATAGAGAAAGGCTTTAACTGGCTTATAAAACCACATCACGATCGCCAAAACCTCTTTCCCACAGGTTACGGAATGATGGAAATACATGGGATGAATACCAAAATGATCGACGTGGCCTCCTATACTCAAAAAGCATTTGCCGATGCCTCTAAGATAGCAAACGAACTTGGAAAAAGCGGACTTTCGCTTGGCTACGCCGAAATCGCCAAGCAACTCAAGAGGGAGATCAACGAACAATTCTGGAACGAAGAAGCTGGTAGTTATGGTGATTTCATTGGTAGAAAAGATCAAGCACTACAGCTCATAGAAGACGCTATTGTTAGGGCAGATACGTTGAACAAACCTTGGGCAGTAGCAGAACTAAAAACAACCAAAGAAGCAATCGAAAATAATAGCATTACCACTCCCCGCCCCTATGTTGTACATCACAATTGGGTAGTAAATACTCCTATGGAAGTAGGTATTGCTCCTCCATACAAAGCGCTTAAAGCCCTAAATACAGCAGAGAAATTTGTAAATCCGTTTGGAGTTTTCGTAACTGGAATTGACAGAGACGAATCGGCGGGACTTGATGATGGGTCGTTTAAAGGAAGTAAGATATTTTCGTATACTGGTGCCGTGATGACCTTACCTACTGGAGTTCAAATTGTAGCGGAAAACAATTATGGCAGAACAGATAAGGCACTTAATTATATGAAGCGGATGACCAGATCCTTCAGCTATGCGCTACCAGGTAGTATGTACGAAGTATCTCCAGACTATGGCATGATGACACAAGCCTGGAATATCTACGGCTATGCCATTCCCATAGTAGAACAATTCTTTGGGATTGAACCAGATGCAGCCAATTTCAAAGTGGTGATCACACCTCAAATGCCTCTAGAATGGAACAATGCCTCTCTTGAAAACGTAGAAATAGGTAACAATCAAATTTCTATTTATTACGGGAGAAAGAACGGTGAGACTATTATTCGTGTAACACAAACGCAGCCCAATTGGGAACTGGAAATTAATCTCCCTAGAGAACCTCTTTCAGATTTTGAGGTGACCAAAGGTAGCAGTGAGGATTCTATTAGTGAAGATTATTTTGTATTCAGCACCAAAGACAAGGAAGTAGAGATTACTTTGCAAGACGGAGAATCTTAGAAAAAGAAAAACCCGTGTAATAACTATTCACGGGTTTCTACATCTACTTCTCTATCAAGAGGTCCGAATTCAATGTTATTCTACTTCATGGGCCACCATATAATAGAAGGCTGGACGACTTTTCATACGGATTCCAGACATTTTCTCCGCAACACTATGGATTGCTTTCATCGCCTTAGCGTTGTCTGTTACTCCTAGCTTTTTCTCCACAAAGTTCTTGCGTACGGTCTCTAATTCAGACTCGTCCGAACCTGAGACAAGAAGCGCGTCTTTGTTACCTAACATAGTCTTGAGACTATTTACATAACCATCGAGTTGCCCATGATCAATATGCGTTACTCCACATTCGTTTAATTGCTTTACTGCTGTTGCTTTTAAAGCAGCTAATTTGTTGGCTAATTCACTCATAATTATAGGATTAAAAATTAAATTTAAGATGAATGTTGAAGTTAGACAATTCCCCTTTAAACAAAACGACTCCTTTGATAAACTTTAACAAAAAGTTGCCATATCAATCTTAATTCTTACAAATTTTCTATTTAATTATCTAGGTGAGATCGTTGCTCCTTCTGGTTGTTGAAATACTGAATCGTCTAACTGTGTTTCGGTAACTACAACTTTTTCAAATTCTCTCGTGTTTCTAACTGCTACAGGTTTTCCATCTTCAACCGTATACCAAGTGAGCGATTTGGGCAAAAGGAGTCCGTTCACACTTTGCCATTCCCCATATTTTATAAAGCTCCATCGATCACTTTTTTTATTGTCCCGATAGGTAACCGTATAACCAAGCCACTGCATTTGATGACTCTCGGGGTTAAAGTATAGGATATATTCGTCTTCAGGAGAATCGCCCACTCCTTCTCCATAAGAAATCTTCACTGCTTCGTAGGTAACTCCATCTAACTGAGTTGGCTCCTGCATTTCATAAGTGATCCCTTCATCGGCAAGGACGAAAGGCATGGCATAGAAATAAAATATTAAGTTGTGATAAAATCGTGCATTACCCTCATAGGCATCTGGTTTATTTTGAAGCAACCAAACATTGGCACCGTCATACCCAATAGACCAATCCTTGGCTTCGATCTTTGTTCTTCGGTCTTTAAGGGAAACTGTATGGATCTCAGCACCATTTTTGGACGGCATCTCGAAACACAGATTGTTCATTTTATCCCACTGCTCCATACCGCCATGCGCTTTCATAATCGAGTTAATTGCGTCTGGATATTCCTTTTCGATATAGCTATTTGGTTCTTCCTGCTTTTCTAAAGCTGCTTCCTTGGTGGTCGTAATTTCATTCTTACAAGCCGTAAAAGTGAGACTTAAAAATAGCAGAATGGCAAAATTTTTCATGATAGGTTCTTTTAAGAAACAAAAATAAAAAAAGGGATCGGTTCGCCCCATCCCTTTATGAAAATCTTAGGTTGTAACTCCTTAGTTCTTTATTAGTTTTATAGTGGTATTGTGTTCTTCGGAAATAAGCTCTAGGAAATAAATTCCGCTAGAAAGAGAAGAAAGATCGATGTTTATCTCTTCAGTGGTGTTGAATTGTTTTTCTGAAATAAGAAGCTCACCTCTTACATCGTATATAGCAACATTCAATTCAGAAAACAACTCTGAAGAATTTATATGAAGTTGATCCAATACAGGGTTTGGGTAAAGTGAGAAATAAGATCCAAAGCCATCTTCCAATCCTAGCTGCCCATCCGTTTCGATCTGAAAACTAGTTTCAACGTGTGCTCCGGTGAAAGAATTTTGCATGCGCACATAAATGGTTTGAGGGTTGGAGGTGTTGGTAAAAGTTTCAGGAAGGAAAATTGAATTTACTCCTGCCACTGCATCCTCTTCCGTAAGATAGTAAGAGAAATCGAACGAATAAACAGAAGTATCTATCGCTCCCAACATTTGTGTCTCGTTTACCGTTAAATCGAATGTTGCTATCCCATCACCATCACTATCGACCACTAATAGATCATCTGGATCTTCCTCTATTACTGGAAAAGCTCCAAAAGAACCTCCTTTCACAAAAAGAGCAACATCGAATGCAGTATCTAATGCATCGGCCACTACTATTTTAAGAGTGTAAGAATTTCCTTCAACTAAATCTCCAACAATCAAAAATGGAACTGTCTGACCGTTAAAATCGATCGCTGTGTCGGTAGATGAACCAAAAGGCTCGAAGTTATAGGTGTCAAAAAATTCTTCATTTACGGCATCGCACTGCCCAGCAACTTCCAGATGCACAGTAACCACCTGGATGGAAGTAGTTGTTCCAGGAATAATGGCTAAGTTTTCAGAAGTACCTGTATTATTATTTGTTAGAATAAAGGCAAACGTATCGCCAAACGTACATTCAAAATTTTGATCATATTCTTCAGAAGCCATTAAAAACTCAAGGCTTATAGCAGAAACAGCCGGAACAAAATCAAATTCGATTGAGCTAGCGTTATTTGTATTCGATACTCCAGTTACGGCTTCCAAGTCGGCATCTCCAGGCCAAGCCGATCCTCCATCTGAATTTAAATCGGTGTTAGGTCCCTCGGCATTCATTGCTCTTCCAGAGCTCAGGACGATTCCTGAAAAAGGAAAATCAGTTCCATTTACATTGAAGGCTCCTATCCCATTGTCGTCACCAAAATCGGATCCTGTACTTTTCGAATAGTTAGAAGATGGAAAATTAGGGTTTCCAATTAAAACATCCTCAATAAGGACCTCAATCGATAAGCTTTCATCAACGCTTATTTGAGCAATGATAAAATTTGACGAGATAAGTAAGCCAACAAGCAGTAATATTTTTTTCATAATTGTATTGGTGTTTATTTCAATGAGTTAGTTTTTAATCATTTTCTTACCCATTTTCTTTCCTTCAGATTCTATTTCCACGAAGTAAACTCCTGGGCTTAAACGAGAAACATCTATCGAAAACTGAGAGGACATAACGTTCAGATTATTGATAGAAAGAACACGTCCGTTTAAATCGTAAAGTACAACCTTCATTCCATCAAAAGTGTCTGTAGAACTAATAAAGAGCATATTTTGCGTTGGGTTAGGGTAAACACTGAAACTTTTAGTTGCTTGTTGGTCTACAGCCAAAATCCCATCTGTTTCAATTTCGAAACTAGCGAGTGTAAAACTACTATTATTACTATTAGTTAGCCTAACATAAATAGTTTGAGGGTTGGCAATATTTTGATAAGACATTGGAGTCGCAATTGGATTGACACCATTTGCAGAATCATTTAATGTTGTGTGGTATGTAAATAAGTAAACAGAAGCATCTTGTGCTCCTAACATTTGTGTTTCATTTACAGTAAGATCGAAAATAGCTAAACCGTCATTGTCTCCTTCATTTAAAAACAAATTAGTGGGCATTTCGTCAATAACTGGGCAGTCAACAAGTACTAACAGTTCTAACTCTACTACCATGGCACAGCTGCTAAGTATGTTTTCAACACGCGCATAAACAATTTCACTAAAAGCTACTACATTAGTATGGGGGCTGCTTAGTGCATTCACATTAATAGTTGCATCTACAAGCGTAGGGTGATAGGTTACTACTACATTTTCCTCTCCATTAATAATTTCTACATCTTTGTTGGTTAGGTCAAACTCGGCGAAACCATCTCCATCCACATCGCACACTTCCAAAGGAGTGGGTGTGGCGGGACTTGGCAACGGCAACACCAACAAATCAAAGTTGGAGATTCTAAAACAACCTGCCCCCCCAGACTCTAATCTAGACCAAACGGTTTGATTAGTAGCGATAAAGTTCTCCGGACTAACAATTGGATTTGCTCCAGACTCGGCATCGACTTGGGATACATAATACGTAATTGGCAGAAAATCTGCAGGATCCTGAGTTCCAATTATTGCCGCGTCTTGAACGGTTAAATCGAACTGCCCAAATCCGTCCATATCGTCGTCACAAATCTCTAGAATATCTAAGAAATTTGAATCGGGTTCGTTTGGGATAGGGTTAAGCACTACAGTGGTTGATGCATCGCAGTTAGTGGTACCGTTGGTTGCATTCACTTCATAATCACCTGCTTCATTAACTAAAAGAGTAGCTCCGTCTGCTCCTGCAATTAAAGTTCCATTAAAAAACCATTGATAAATAAAAGAAGAGTCACCATTCGAATCGAGTACAAGTATTTCTCCCTCGCAAGCCTCATAGGAAGCATTCAACGATACCGGGCATGCTGCAATAGCTGTATGAAAGATCAAAAGAAAAAAACAGCTAACAACTTGAGATAAAGTCATTTTCATAGATTCAATTTTGGGCTAAGATAATCGAAGCATTAAGAATAAAAAAACGCCATCTATATACCTACAAACTGAGAACTATAAAATACCTTTGTGATATGCAAAAACAAATTTCCAGCCTTCAAAATCCGCTCATCAAGCAGATGCTTCAGCTTACTGAGAAATCACGTGAGCGCAGAAAACAAAGCCGTTTTGTTATCGAGGGTAGACGAGAAATAGATCTTGCTATCAAGGGAAAATATGAGATTGAAACATTTTTATTCTCTTCTGAAATGGTCACAGATGTGAAAATTTCCGAAGTAATAAAACAATTTAGTGATCGAACAGAAGTAATAGAAATCTCTGTGGAAGTATATCAAAAAATAGCATATCGCACTACTACTGAAGGCATGCTCGCGATTGCAAAAACAAAAACATTAGCGCTTGATCAACTAGAATTAAACCATAAAAACCCGTTAATAATTGTTGCTGAAGCTCCAGAAAAGCCCGGAAATATTGGAGCATTACTTCGTACTGCAGATGCGGCCAATTTAGACGCCATTATTATTGCTAACCCGAAAACCGACATGTACAACCCTAATATTTTGAGGAGTAGCGTGGGATGTGTTTTCACTAATAAAATAGCGGTTGGATCTACTTCAGAAATAATTGAATTTTTAAAAAACAAAAACATTCAAATATACAGTGCTATTTTACAGGAAGCCCTTCCATATCACACTCAAGATTTCACTAAAAGCACCGCCCTTGTTGTTGGCACCGAAGCTACGGGACTATCTGAAGAATGGCGATCACAGAGCACTCAAAACATTGTCATTCCGATGCAAGGTGAAATAGACTCCATGAACGTCTCGGTAGCGGCTGGAATTCTTATATTTGAAGCTAAAAGGCAACGTAATTTTCAATAATTTAAATGTAACTTTGCCATATTGCTATAATTCTTCCCCACCGAATTTGGCATTTGTATTAAGAATCTGCTTATGACACCTACTATAGTATTCTATATCATTATCGCAATGATTGTAATAAATTTCATGATCGATAAGATTCTGAGTAATTTAAATGCACAACGATTTCAAGACGAGATTCCATCCGACTTAAAAGATGTTTACGACACCGAAGAATACCAGAAGTCGCAGGCCTATAAAAAGGAAAAACATCGCTTTAGCTCGATTACTGGGTTGATTTCAATTGTGGGCACACTTGCTTTTTTCTTTTTAGATGGTTTCGCTTGGCTGAATGAATTTGCATATAGTTTTTCTAATAATAGCACCATAGTTGCGCTCATTTTCTTTGGGACCATCATGTTGGCAAGCGATTTGTTTGGAACACCCTTTTCATACTATAACACCTTCGTAATTGAAGAGAAATACGGATTCAACAAGTCTACTCCAAAAATCTTTGTACTGGACAAGTTAAAAGGTTGGCTAATGGGAGCAATTATAGGCGGTGGATTACTTTCGCTAATTATTTGGTTTTACGAAAGCACGGGAACTTATTTTTGGCTTTACGCATGGGTTATTATAACGGTTTTCTCTGTATTCATGAACATGTTTTACGCCCGTTTAATTGTACCCCTATTTAACAAACAAACCCCGTTAGAAGAAGGTTCTCTGCGTTCCCAAATACAAGAATATGCTAACAAAGTAGGATTCAATCTAAAAAACATTTTTGTAATTGATGGCTCGAAAAGGAGTACAAAGGCGAATGCCTATTTTTCAGGTTTTGGGTCTGAAAAAAGAATTACACTTTACGACACACTCATTAACGATTTGGAGGAAGATGAAATTGTCGCGGTTTTAGCACATGAAGTGGGTCATTATAAACGAAAGCATATTCTTTATAACCTGTCCGCCTCCATACTTACAACTGGTTTTACCCTTTGGTTGCTGTCTCTTTTTGTTGATAGCACTTTATTATCTCAAGCCCTTGGTGTAACTACTCCAGCCTTTCATATTGGTCTTATTGCTTTTGGTGTACTGTACACCCCTATTTCAGAAATCACTGGATTACTTATGAACTTGCTTTCTAGAAAATTTGAATATGAAGCGGACGATTATGCAAAAAACACCTATGCTCCTCTTCCTCTTATATCTGCTTTAAAAAAACTCTCTAAAAATAGTTTGAGTAATCTTACCCCACACCCTGCCTACGTATTTATGCATTATTCACATCCTACATTGTTACAACGTTTTCAGAATTTAAAGAAATAACCATTTAGTAGTGAGCAGCAGTTGGCAGTGTTCAATTTCAACTATAAATTTTGATTGTTCTAAGAGAATTAACAAATCCAGTTACGAACCATGAATCTAGAACATCAAGCCACCAATCTCACCTCTAACCGCTTATGTATCACGTCTAATATGAATTTCTAGCACACTTTTTGTTGTCCAATCTCTAGCAATTCATTAATTTTAATATATGACTGACGCCGCTATTGAAAATGAAAATAAAGAAATTGCCAAAGAGTACAAGGAGCTACTTAAGATTAGCTATCGTACTCTTAGTGCAGAGGATAAAAAATTGATCCGTTCTGCTTTTGATGTTGCTGTGGACGCTCATAAGGAACAGCGACGTAAAAGTGGAGAAGCGTATATTTTTCACCCAATTGCAGTGGCCAAGATTGTCGCTTCCGAGATTGGACTAGATGCTACATCTATTGCCTCCGCTTTATTACATGATGTAGTTGAGGATACAGATTATACATTAGTCGACATTGAGCAAATGTTTGGAGAAACAGTAGCCCGTATTGTGGATGGTCTCACTAAGATTTCAGCTCTAGAATACGACGGAGATGTTTCCTTGCAGGCAGAGAATTTCAGAAAAATGTTGCTTACCCTCAATGAAGACATTAGGGTAATTATCATCAAAATTGCCGATCGTTTGCACAATATGCAGACGATGGATTCGATGCCAGACCATAAGCAGGTAAAAATCGCTTCCGAAACACTCTATATTTATGCACCGATGGCTCATCGCATTGGACTGTACAATATTAAAACTGAACTTGAAGACCTTGGATTAAAGTACACAGAACCAGAAGTATACCACGACATACTGAGTAAAATAAAGGAAAGCAAGGAAGATCAAGACAATTATATAAAAGACTTTTCGCAAGTGATCAAGGATTCGCTTGACGCCGAAAATTTAAATTACGATATAAAGGGACGTCCAAAATCAATTTTTTCCATTAGAAGAAAGATGATGTCCCAAACAGTTTCTTTCGACGAGGTTTATGACAAGTTCGCTGTTAGGATCATTTATAAAAGTGATCGAGAAAATGAAAAGTTTTTGGCCTGGAAAATTTATTCTATTGTAACCGACCATTTTCGCCCAAATCCAACCAGATTGCGGGATTGGATTTCTTCTCCGAAATCCACTGGTTATGAAGCGCTTCACATTACCGTTATGGGGCCCAAAGGACGATGGGTGGAGGTTCAAATAAGAAGTGAGCGCATGAACGAAATTGCGGAAAAAGGATATGCTGCCCATTACAAGTACAAAAATACAGAAAAGGAAGACCAAGGACTGGATGACTGGCTCAACAAACTTCAGGATACACTTGAAAACTCAGAAATAAATGCCGTAGATTTCGTAAAAGAGTTCAAACTCAATCTCTATGCAAAAGAAATTTTTGTATTCTCACCTAAAGGAGATTTATATTCTCTAGCTAAAGGAGCGACTGCTTTAGATTTTGGCTTTCATGTGCATACCGAAGTTGGCTTGCACACTCGAGGTGCAAAAGTGAATGGAAAATTGGTGCCTTTGAGTCATGAATTGGCCAGTGGTGATCAAGTAGAAATTATTACTTCAGAGAAAACAACCCCTTCGGGAAGTTGGCTCGATTACGTAACTACCGGAAAGGCGAGGTCTAAAATAAAATCTTCATTAAAAGAAGAGCAGAAACAGATCGCCGCAGAAGGAAAAGTAATTCTAACGCGTAAACTGAAATCCCTTAAAATCAATTTAGATGAAAAGACCGTTAATCAATTAGTGGTATTTTTTAAACTAAAAACGAGCCTAGACCTATTTTACAGAGTTGGCGCAGGAATTATTGACAACCCAAAACTGAAAGATTTTGCAGCTTCTAGAAACAATGCGTTTATTAGTTTCTTTAAAAATAGAATCCGAAGACCAGGTACGCCAGAAGACGTCCATAAAGATGAAATATCGGTAAAGTACGATCAGCTTGTATTTGGCAAAGATGAACAGAAACTAGATTACAAAACGGCCAACTGCTGCAATCCAATTGCTGGGGATCAGGTTTTTGGTTTTACAACCGTAAATGAAGGGATTAAGGTTCACAAGAAGAATTGCCCTAACGCTGTTCAGTTACAAAGTAATTACGGTTACAGGATTATACCCGCTAAATGGATAGATTCCAGCCAACAGGAGTTTCAAGCAGAACTTCTTATTTCTGGTATCGACAACCTAGGACTGGTAAACGAACTTACCCGCGTAGTATCTAATAATCTACACATCAATATGAAGAATGTTCATTTCGACACAGACGATGGAACCTTCAATGGTAAAATAGTTGTGGTAGTCAAAAACAAATCTATCCTTGATAATTTGATGAAAAACATAAAAAAAATAAACGGAATTGATAAAGTCTCAAGAGTTTAATTTAAGTAACTTTGCACCTTTGTTATGAGTGCAAACACCGAAACAAATAACCAAGCCGTTGTAAAAAACGTTTTCACAGGTTTTCTCGAGGATAATGGTCATCGAAAGACCCCTGAACGCTACGCGATTTTACAAGAGATATACGACCACGACGACCATTTCGATATTGAGTCCTTGTACATCAATATGAAAAATAAAAATTATCGTGTAAGTCGGGCCACTCTCTACAACACAATTGAATTACTTCTAGAGTGCGGATTGGTTCGAAAACACCAATTTGGCCAAAATCAAGCTCATTACGAAAAGTCTTATTTTGATAAACAGCACGATCATGTGATCCTTTCTACAGGAGAAGTGATTGAATTTTGTGATCCTCGGATTCAAAGTATCAAAAAAACCATTGAAGAAGTTTTTAATATAGAAATAACCAACCATTCTCTGTATTTCTACGGAAACAGAAAGGAGCCTGAGAATTAACGGGACAAAATTTAAATTTATGGCAGTAGACTTACTACTCGGATTACAATGGGGCGACGAAGGAAAAGGAAAAATCGTCGATGTTCTCACACGAAATTATGATATTATTGCACGCTTTCAAGGAGGACCAAATGCCGGTCACACCTTAGAATTTGACGGAATAAAGCATGTGCTAAGAACCATTCCATCCGGTATTTTTCATGATAAAGCAATTAATTTAATTGGAAACGGTGTTGTGATCGATCCAGTTGTATTTGCCAAGGAATTGGAAGGTCTAGAGCAATTCAAGATAGACTACAGAGCCAAAATGGTTATTTCAAGAAAGGCACATTTAATTTTGCCTACCCATAGACTTTTAGACGCTGCAAGTGAAGCTGCCAAAGGAAAAGCAAAAATAGGGTCTACGCTCAAGGGTATTGGACCAACCTATATGGATAAAACCGGCCGAAATGGAATTCGCGTTGGTGATATTGAATTAGACGGCTGGAAAGAAAAATACCGCGCACTGGCAAATAAACACGAAGCGATGATTGCCTTTTACAATGTAGACGTGCAATACGATTTGGCCGAGATGGAAACAGAGTTTTTCGAATCTATTGAACTATTAAAAGAATTACAATTTATTGATAGTGAAGAATACTTGCGTCAAGCCCTCAAAAATGGAAAAACCATTCTAGCCGAAGGCGCACAAGGATCTCTATTGGATATCGATTTTGGAACCTATCCTTTTGTAACTTCTTCAAACACAACGGCTGCTGGAGCTTGTACTGGATTAGGAATTGCTCCTAGCAGAATTAAAGAAGTATATGGAATTTTCAAGGCTTACACTACACGCGTAGGATCGGGCCCATTCCCCACCGAACTTTTCGACGAGGTTGGTGAAGATATGGCAAGAATTGGAAATGAATTTGGTGCGGTTACAGGAAGAGCTCGTCGCTGCGGCTGGTTAGATTTAGTAGCTCTTAAATACACTTGTGAGATTAATGGGGTGACTCAATTAATGATGATGAAAGGTGATATTTTAAGTGGTTTTAGCTCACTTAAAGTATGTACAGCCTATAAGTATAAAGGGAAAACCATTGAGCATTTGCCATTTAATATTGAAGACGAAAACGTAACTCCTATTTATACGGAAATGAAAGGTTGGAAAGAAGACCTTACAAAAATGACAGAAACGTCCCAGTTCCCGAAAGAATTAAACGATTATATCGCCTTTTTAGAAAAGGAACTAGAGATTCCAATTAAGGTGGTCTCTGTAGGACCCGATAGAACGCAGACTATTCATAGATAAGAGATTTGAATGCCAAGTGTTGATGGTTGAGTAAAATATTTCTTGACTTCATTGGTCTGGCGGAATAAGAGTTCTTTTATCAAAATACAGAGTGGACTGTTCTTTAATTGCAACTACTAACCCCTAATTTAGCAAAGCCTTAGTACTATCAACCTATATTATTGATTATACTTGTCCCTTGAAACAGATTTTTTACATAGCGCTAACTTTCCTTTTCTTCGGAATAAATGTGCAGGCACAGGTAAATGTGATTCAGCAAGACACAGCCAAAACCACTCAAGTATCTGTACAATCGGGTTATTTTGAAAAGAAGCCTGAGTTTCCAGACGCCGTTATTTACACCAAAGACAATTCTGGACAAGTCTATATTGTTCATGAAGGTGTTGAAATGTGGTGCGACCAAGCCTACGTATACTTTAAAGACAATTTTGTAAAAGCCTATGGCGCCGTTCGTATCCAGCAGGGTGATACTGTTAAAATGAATAGCAAATATGCAGAGTACAACGGAAATACGTCGTTTGCTTTTGCTAGTGGTGATGTGGTACTAACAGAACCTCAAACCACGCTAAAGACAGACACCTTATATTTTGATCGCATCAAACAACAAGCCTACTATCGTTCTGGTGGTACGGTTCGGGATACTGCCAGTACTCTCACCAGTAGAATTGGTCGCTATTACGCGGAAACAAAGAAATACCAGTTCTTATCTGGTGTAAAGATTGTCAATCCTAAATACACGGTAAAGTCTCCTCAATTAGACTTCTTTTCTGAAACTGGAGGCGCCTACTTGTATGGAGAGTCTACAATAGAAAGTGAAACAAGCACCGTTTACTGCGAAAGGGGTTACTACGATACGCGAGGAGATACTGGCTATTTTATCAAAAATTCGCGCATCGATTACGAAAACCGAATCTTATTTGGCGACAGTATTTATTTCGACAGAAACCAAAGCTTTGCATCTGCCACCAATAATATTAAAGTTCTCGACACCATCAATAAAAGCATCATTAGAGGGCATTATGCAGAGGTTTTTAGAGCAAAAGACTCCGTATTTATCACAAAAAGAGCCGTGGCCGTTACACTGCAGGAAGCAGATTCTGTATACGTGCATGCAGACACTTTGCAAGTAACTGGAAAACCAGAAAACAGAATTATTAAAGGGTTTTACAAAGCCCGGATGTTTAAAAGAGGCCTAGAGGCTGAAGAACCTACCAGCGGAAAATGTGATTCTATTTTCATCGATCAAAAAACAGGTATAACAAAACTCCTCCGAGAGCCAATACTGTGGAGTGGTGAAAATCAAATGACTGGTGATACTATTCATATTCTAAATAATAAACTCACAGAAGAACTAGATACCCTGAAAGTATTCAATAATGCATTTTTGGTTCAGAAAGACAGCACCGGTTACAATCAGGTTTCGGGTCAGAGTCTTATCGGCCTTTTTACGAATAATCAATTAGACACAGTTAATATTAACAAGAATAGCCAGGTTGTCTATTATTTCAGAAATGACAAAAAAGAACTAGTGGGAATCGATAAAACCACCTCTAGTTGGATCCAATTATATTTGGAAGAACAAAAAATTATTGGCATGCGCTTCTTCAATAAAGTAAGAGGAAAAGTATATCCTGAAAGTCAGTTGCCCGAAAGCGCTAGGCTTTTACCTGGATTTATTTGGAGAGGAGATGAACGTCTCCTAAAGAAAAGTGATCTCTTTAAAGGGAAGCCAAAACCTATTCTTCCTAAGATTACTGGAATACCTTTACCTGATGACGAAGGCGAGTTTTTTGATGATATTCCAGAGGAAGATCTTATTATTCCAGAAGCTTCAAAACTATCTCCCAAAGATTTTCAGAAAAGGGAAGACGACCCCGTATTTACGACCTTTAAAAAAGACTCGATACCCATTCAAAAGAAAGAAAAAGATAATTTGAAATAACGATAAGTAACGAGTGACAAATTGCGAGTAGACAAATGCAACATAGGGCTCTCCAAATTCTTGACACCTCCTTACTAATTATTTATGAAACAAGACTTTCTTAAATATCAAGCACAAACTTCTCCTCATCCTCTAGGTATGGAAATTTCCCATGCCAAGGGTAGCTATATCTACGACACTGCCGGAAACGCACACCTCGACTTTGTTGCCGGCGTTTCTGCATGTGCATTGGGACATAGTCATCCAAAGATTATAGAAGCGGTAACCAACCAGATGCAGCGCTATGCCCATGTAATGGTCTATGGAGAATATGCGCAACAACCAGCAGTCGAATTATCGAAACTTCTAGCCACTCACCTGCCGGAACCACTCGACACCACCTATTTAGTTAATAGCGGTACAGAAGCTATTGAAGGTTCCCTAAAACTAGCTCGCCGAGCTACTGGCAGAAGCGAAATCCTTTATGCCCATCATGCGTATCACGGCAATACGATGGGCGCATTAAGCGTAATGGGATATGAGGAGCGTAAAACGATATTTGGTCCATTGATTCCTAATTGTCATCCAATATTTTTTAATTCTGAAAAGTGTCTGGAAAGAATCACAAATTCTACCGCAGCGGTTATTCTTGAAACAGTGCAAGGCGGAGCGGGCTTCATTCTACCGAACAACAACTATTTAAAAAAGGTAAAAAATCGATGTATAGAAGTAGGTGCCCTCCTAATTCTAGACGAAATACAACCTGGTTTTGGGCGAACTGGGAAACTTTTTGGGTTTGAGCATTTCGATGTTGTTCCAGACATTCTTGTGATGGGTAAAGGAATGGGCGGCGGTTTACCCATTGGCGCTTTTACAGCTTCTAATGAACTCATGTCACTACTTAAAGATAAGCCCAAGTTAGGTCATATTACCACTTTTGGAGGGAATCCCGTGATTGCTTCAGCTGCCTTAGCTACACTCAAAGAAATTACAGAAAGCAATCTTTTAAAAGAGATTTCTAAAAAGGAAGCACTTTTCAGAAAACACCTTCAGCATCCTTTAATTAAAGAAATAAGAGGCAAAGGTCTAATGTTAGCTGCAATAATGGAATCTTCGGAAATAGCCACAACCGCTATTCTTGCTTCCAAAGAACAAAACTTAATACTTTTTTGGCTCCTCTTCGAACCGAAAGCTATCAGAATTACACCTCCACTGACCATTTCAGAAGAAGAAATAATTGAAGGTTGTGCTATTCTGACAGCCGTTTTAGACAAAATTTCCCCGAATAACAGCAAAATAATGTAGTATTTGACAGTAGAATCCTACTCTTTTTTGATCGCCTTGTATTTCAAAGCTCACCTTCAAAAAGACCTGATTTACAATATTTTACATCTTCAACCGCTGCGCACATCTCCTATCTAGTATACCAAGAGGTAGGCGAATCCTGCCATATAAGCCCCCTCTCATGTTAATAACCGTGTTAACAACAAAAGAGGCACGACTATTGAATACCTAATTACATTAGTATCTTTAATTTGAAGAAACAGTTAAAACAATGCACATGCATTTGAGCCCTAACGAGCATAACAACTTTTCACTTTCCCGATTTGAATCCATGTTAAAGACCAATGATGTGTACTTTTTTGACTCCGAAGAGTTCGAAGAGATTATTCAGCATTATCTTGAGAATGGAAAAATGGCCCTTGCAAAGAAGGCCACCAAATTAGGTTTAGAACAGCATCCCACCGCAACAAATTTAAAATTGTTTCAGGTAGAGATGTATATATTCGAAAATGAACTTGATACAGCTGAAGCTCTTTTGGATCAGCTATACATTCTTGAACAATCCAATGAAGAAATATTTATTCAAAAGGCTAATATTTTTTCTAGACGGGATGACCATAAAAAGGCTATTTTACTTCTAGAGAAAGCCCTCAAAATAACCGATGATGAAGGAGATGTGCTTTCACTTCTTGGAATGGAATACCTGTTCATTGAAGATTTCGAGAACGCAAAGTATTATTTTATAAAGTGCCTAGAGAATGACCAAGAAGACTATTCTGCTCTTTATAATATTGTGTATTGCTTCGATTATTTGGAACAGCACGAAGCAGCCATCGATTACTTGAACACCTTTCTTAACAAACACCCATACTGCGAAGTAGCTTGGCATCAAGTAGGCAAGCAATACTTCACCCTGAAGGATTACAAAAAAGCACTAGCAGCTTACGACTTTGCTATCATTAGCGATGACAGATTTATTGGTGCCTACTTGGAAAAAGGGAAAGTTCTAGAAAAACTAAAAGAATACAGTCAGGCCATCGAAAGCTACACCATCACACTTGGCTTAGATGACCCTACCTCCTTTGCCCTGCTTAGAATTGGCAAATGCTATGAACGATTGGGTAATAGCGAACTTGCACTTCAATTTTACAATAAATGTGTTGAAGAAGACGGCTTACTCGATAAAGGCTGGATAGCAATAACCGATTTCTATTTTAGAAGAAAAAACTACCAAAAAGCACTCTATTATATCGAAAAAGCTATCAATATTGATACTGAAAATGTACTCTATTGGAAACGGTATGCGAAAATTAACAAACGACTCAATCTTTTTGAAGAAGCTGAACATGGCTTTAGAAGAAGCATTGAACTTGGAAACTACGAGATGGAAACATGGCTATCACGTTGTGACATTCTAATCGAATTAGGCGAATATGACGCTGGAATCAACAACTTGTTGCAAGCAGCAGAATTCTATCCCGAAAATGCAGAAATTGAATATCGCTTAGCTGGGCTCTACTACAAAATGCTAGATGATACCAAAGCCGAGTTTCACTTAAAAAATGCGCTTGACCTGGATATTGAATTTACCCTAATCATCGAAGAATTATTCCCCAAGGTATTCCGAAATAAAAAGGTGCAGCAATTAATAAATAACCACAAGAGAACGTCTCTCTAATTTTTGTATTTTTGAGGCTAATTTATACCACAACTAGCCTATGCAACCACGCAATTTCCTTCAATATTTCGTTATCACTTTAAAAGGAATTGCAATGGGTGCCGCAGATGTCGTTCCAGGTGTATCTGGAGGAACCATCGCTTTTATATCTGGTATTTACGAAGAACTCATTGAAACGATCCATCAACTAGATCTAGGCTTTTTCAAAATATGGAAACAGAACGGATTTAAAGTTGCATGGAAAAAATACAATTTAGCCTTTCTTGTAGCTCTTTTTGGGGGAGTTTTCTTAAGTATCCTCTCTTTAGCAAAACTAATCACTTGGCTTTTAAAAAGCCACCCCATTATTGTTTGGTCGTTCTTTTTCGGACTCATAATCGCTAGCATACTCTATGTCGCCAAACAAATTACAAAGTGGAACGCAGCAAGCATACTCGCGGTTGCGATTGCTGCAGTTTTATCCTATCTAATTACCATCGCAGAGCCAGTAGGTTCTCCAGATAGCACTTGGTTTTTATTTTTTGCAGGCTGTATTGCCATCATTGCGATGATTTTACCTGGAATCTCAGGAGCATTTATACTATTGTTATTGGGAGCTTACGAGGCAGTGATTGGAACCATTACGCAATTTATCGAGGGAATTACAAGTCTAAATTGGGAACTGTTCTCTGGGGCACTCATAAAACTTATTGTATTTGGACTAGGAGCGGTTGTAGGTCTAAAGGCTTTTTCAAAAGTACTTAACTGGATGTTCAAACACCATAAAAATACCATTCTTGCTGTTCTTACTGGTTTTATGATTGGTGCTTTAAACAAAATTTGGCCGTGGAAAGAAGTCTTGGAGTTTAGAATTAATCATAGCGGAGAAAAAGTTCCATTTTTGGACAAAAGTATTTTACCTAATCAATTCGATGGGGATCCAAAAATAATGTATGCTGTGATCTTTGTCATACTTGGATTTCTAACCATTTTTCTATTAGAACGGATCGCTACAGTAAAACAGAAGCAATAAATGAATCCAACTCGTACCCTTAGCGATAAAATTTGGCTTATACTAAAAGGTTTGGCTATGGGCGCGGCAAATAAAGTTCCAGGGGTATCTGGAGGAATGGTAGCATTTGTGGCAGGATTTTATGAAGAATTTATTTATTCTCTTCAAAAAGTGAATGGAAAAGCGTTCAAACTTCTTATAAACGGCCGATTTAAAAGTTTTTGGACTTATATCAATGGCCGCTTTATCGGACTCCTCATCTTGGGAATGATCATTTCCTATTTCAGCGTATCAAAAATCCTCGATTATTTTCTTCTTAATTACGAACTCTATGTTTGGAGTGCATTCTTTGGAATGATCATTGGATCTATCTACTATGTAGCAAAGGATTTTGGGGACTGGAACCGAAAATACATGTTATATCTTATTGCTGGAATTGTAATTGGCGTAGGTATTAGTTTTCTGGAACCTGCCAAACAAAATAACAATTTACTCTTCGTTTTTTTCTGCGGAATAATTGGAGTAAGTGGAATGACCCTTCCGGGACTTTCCGGATCCTTCATTCTTATATTATTAGGAAATTACGTACTTCTTTTAGTTGATTCTGTAAACGCTTTGTACGACACATTTGCCGATATAATTCGAGGTGATTTTAGCTTTTTCCAAGACGAAATAAGGATGGATTTATTAAAAGTTTTAGGTGTTTTTGCGGCTGGCTCTTTAACAGGTTTAGTCTCCCTTTCACATTCATTAGGTTATCTTTTAAAACGTTATAGAAAAGCTACTTTCGCGGTAATTATTGGTTTTATAACCGGTTCTTTAGGTGTGGTGTGGCCATGGAAAAACAAACAGTTTTCTCTAGACGAATTTGGTGCTATTTTACTGGATGCAAATGGTGAAAAAATTGTGAACGGCTATCAGCGTTATCTGCCATCAGAATTTTCGTTCGAGACTATTATAGCAATTTTCTTTATAATTGCAGGTATATTAATCGTTCTGAGCCTTGATTGGTATCAGAAGATCAACCCCAAAAGATAATGGCTAAGTACGGACTTGTTGGCAAGGACATAGGATATTCATTTTCGAAAACATTTTTCACCACTAAATTTGAGCTAGAGAACAGGAAGGACACTTATCAAAATTTTGATATTGAGTGTATCAATCTTCTTCGCAGCATTTTAGATAAAGAGCAGGGCTTGAAAGGGTTGAACGTAACTATTCCCTTTAAAGAATCTGTGATTCCATTATTGGATAGAGTTGATAAAGAGGCTATGACGATTGGAGCCGTAAATACAATCAAAGTATTAAAAGGAGGAAGATTAGCGGGTTACAATACAGATAACTACGGGTTCGCAAAATCGCTTGCCAATTTTTTACCTCTAACTCAAAAAACGGCCTTGATACTAGGCACAGGAGGAGCTGCAAAAGCCATACGTTATGTTCTAGAGGCGATGGATTTTGAATACAAAATAGTTTCGAGAACAAAGACTCCTGAGACCATCACTTATGAAGAGTTGAATCAAGAAATTATTGCTAAACATTTTCTAATTGTCAATTGTACTCCCCTAGGCACATTTCCGAACGTACACGAATTTCCTGATATCCCCTACAAATTTATTACAGAACAACATGTGTTGTTTGACTTGATCTACAATCCGCAGGAAACCGAATTCTTAAAAAGAGGTTTTGCAAAAGGCGCTAAAGTTAGCAACGGACTAAAAATGCTGGAATATCAGGCGAAGAAAGCCTGGTCTATTTGGAAATCTTAAATTGAAGGTTCAAACTTCCCAAAAACCTTACTCCGCCTTTGCCATGTGCGGAGTTGTTAGTATCTTACAACTCATAAGTGATATGAACCTTAACATTGAAATATATGTCCGACGAAAAATTGCCGAACGAACAAGAAAAAGAATCAATTCCTAAAGAAACAGTTAGTGAACCCAAAGCAGAGGGCACTGAAGGAACGTCTGCGGCCTCAGAATTAGAAGCAGCCGAGACACCAAAACCAACAGAAGAACATGCAGAGCAACTAGAAGATGCTGAATCTAAGGATATCTTGCCTAGTGACAATCCGTTAAAAGTTGAGCCACAAGATGAAAAAGAAGTTGATGCAGACCCTACAGACGAATCTGCAGAAGAGGAAGAAATAAATTCTTCAGATGAGGAGGAAGAACACGAAACTGAGGAAGAGGAAGAGAAGGACTACCATGCCATGTCGAAAGAAGAACTCATAAAAGAGTTACAAACCCTTCTTAAAGATAAACCGATACAAACTATAAAAAATCCTGTTGAAGAGATTAAAACTGAATTTAACGCAAAATTTAGTGAAGAATTAGAACAGAAAAAACAAGAATTTTTAGACAAGGGAGGAAATATAATCGACTTTCAATACTCGACTCCTCTTAAAAAGGAATTCAATTCGGTTTACTTCGATTATAAAGAAAAACGAAACAGTCATTACCAAAATTTAAAGCGCGATCTTCAATCGAACTTAGACAGACGTTTAGAATTAATTGAAGAGTTGAAAGGTTTGTTGAATGCAGAAGAAAACATCAACACCACCTATAAGCACTTCAAAGACATACAAGAAAGTTGGCATACCGCTGGCGCCATTCCAAGAGATAAGTATAATACCATTTGGAATACCTATCGCCATCATGTCGAAAATTTCTATGATTTCCTTCACCTAAATAGAGAGTTCAGAGATCTGGATTTCAAGCATAACCTAGAACAGAAGATGAAGTTGATAGGTCGGGCAGAGGAGCTTGCGCAACAGGAAGATGTTGGAAAGGCATTTAGAGAGCTTCAAATGCTTCACAAAATGTGGAAAGAAGATGTTGGCCCAGTTGCTAAAGAATTTAGGGATGATGTATGGGACAAATTTAGTGCCGCTACTAAGCTAATTCACGACAAACGACAAGACTACATAAAGGATCAAGAAAAGCATTTTGAGGCAAATTTTGAAATCAAAAAAGAACTCATTCAAAAGATCAAAGATGTTACAGCCAACGCTCCTAAAAGTCATAAAGGCTGGCAAAATGCCATCAAAGAGGTACAAAAATTAAGAGATTTGTATTTCGAAGTTGGTAAAGTTCCTCGCACCAAAGCAAAAGAAATTTGGAAGGGCTTTAAGGACACTACTCGAGATTTTAATCACCAAAAAAACGATTTTTATAAAAGTCAGAAAAAAGAGCAATACGATAACCTTGAGAAGAAACGCGAGTTAATTAAAATTGCAGAAGCCAACAAAGACAGTGACGATTTTGAAGTAGTTACTGCTTTGATGAAAAAGATTCAAAACGACTGGAAGGCTGTTGGACATGTTCCACGCAAAGAAAGCGATAAGGTTTGGAAGCAATTTAAAGATGCGTGTAATCATTACTTCGATAGGGTTCATGCAGAACGAGATGAGGCAAACAAAGAAGAAATGGAACACTTTGCGGCCAAACAGGCTTTGATGGAAAGTGTAACAGGTCTAGAAATGACGGGAGAACATCAAACCGATCTAGCCAACATCAAGGAAAAAATCACAGAGTGGAAAGCCATTGGTAGAGTTCCTTATAACAAAAGAAATATCGAACGTAAGTTCAATAAAGTATTGGACGAACTCTTTGGAAAACTCAATTTGAGCAAAAAGGAGACAGAAATGATCCGTTTTGAGAATAAATTAAATTCCATGGCTTCTCAAGAAGATATACGTAAACTTCAAAATGAAGAATTTTATATCACCAAGAAAATTTCAGAAACCAAAGCTGAGATGAATCAATTGGAGAACAACCTAGGCTTCTTCCAGCACGTTAAAGACGACAATCCATTGGTTAAGGAAGTGCATCAAAATATTGCGAAGCACAAAGAAAGTCTTGAATTATGGAAAGCCAAACTAACCAAGATTCGCGCTTTACGCAAAGAACAATAAACATGATATGCCCGCTGTGTAATAATCCCAATACTCAACAGCGGGAATTATCTACTCAATTTTATAATTGCCTTAACTGCTCAACGGTTTTTAGATCTGCCGAGTTTTTCCTCACTTCTGAAAAGGAACGCGAACGATATCTTTTGCATGAAAATGACGTTGAAGACAAGGGGTACCAACAATTTGTATCTCCCGTCGTAAGGGAAGTACAGCAGAGCTTTACTCCGAACAGTCTCGGCTTAGATTATGGAGCAGGAACGGGACCTGTAGCTGCAAAACTTCTAGAAGAAAATGGCTACCAACTAAACCTTTGGGACCCCTTTTTTCATAAAAACGAGTCGGTTTTACATACTACATACGATTATATTATTTGTTGTGAAGTAATAGAACATTTTTACTACCCACGAGAAGAGTTTACGAAACTTAAAGATTTACTAAGTCCAACTGGAAAACTGTTTTGTATGACCGAATTACTTCCCAAGAAAACACCATTTGAAAACTGGCACTACAAAAACGATAAAACACATGTGCTTTTCTACTCAGAAGAAAGCCTTCGATATGTCCAAAGAGAATTTGGATTTTCGGCCTTAAAGGTAGATGGAAGGCTTGCAGTTTTTAGTCTATAGTTGATAGAAAAATAGCATCAAGAATAAAGGTTAAAAAATCTCAAACATCACGTCACAAATCCTATATCTTCTTAGCCTCATTCCAATAAATATCCATCTCAGCCAGCGTCATATCCTTTAGTTCCTTACCTATTTCCTTCGATTTTCCTTCTAAATATTGAAACCTCTTTATAAACTTCTTATTGGTTCGTTCCAAGGCACTTTCGGGATCTACCTTTAGAAAGCGTGCATAATTAATCATGGAAAACAAAACATCTCCAAACTCCGCCTCAATTTTTTCGGCATTGTTCTGCTTCACCTCGTGCTGCAACTCTCCTAACTCTTCTTCTAACTTCTCGAATACCTGCTGTGGCTCTTCCCAATCGAAACCTACTCCAGCTACCTTGTCCTGAATGCGATTGGCTTTTACCATCGCGGGAAGTGATTTTGGCACTCCCTGCAATACACTGGTCTTTCCTTCTTTAAGCTTTAAATTCTCCCAATTGCGCTGTACTTCCTGCTCATCAGCTACTTTTACATCTCCGTAAATATGAGGATGTCTTGAAATGAGCTTCTCGCAAATCTGATTGGCCACGTCTCCAATATCGAAGTGCTTTGTTTCGCTGCCTATTTTGGCATAAAAAACAATATGGAGCAACAGATCCCCCAACTCGCCCTTCACTTCATCCAAATCATTTTCTAAAATGGCATCTCCTAACTCATAAGTTTCTTCAATGGTCAAGTGACGAAGTGTTTGCATGGTCTGCTTCTTATCCCACGGGCACTGTTCTCTTAACTCATCCATGATGGTAAGTAAACGATCCAAGGCCTTCAATTGATGTTCGCGATTATTCATAGTATTAAAACTAAAAAAATCCCCACTTAAGTGAGGATTTCTCTGTGTTTTTTATCGAAAAGTTATCAAGAACTCCCAAGGGCTACTTGATTTATTTAAATGGAATTTATTCTTCTTCAGAAGAGTCTTCAGTAGCTTCAGAAAAGTCACTAATTCCACTTTTCGTAAGCAAGTTATACCATTGCAATACTTTTTTAATATCACTTGGATATACGCGATCTTCGTCATAATCTGGTAAGACGTTAAAGAAATACTCCTCTAATTCGTCTTTAGAGGACTTATGGCTAATAGCTTCTTTTCCACTTTCTTTTTCCGAAATTTTCGTAAAAACATCTCTTAGCGGAACTTCTTCAGTAAGCGTATAAATCGCTATTTCGGAAAGTAGACTTACATTTTGTCTTGCACTAACAGTTATCTTTTTTCCGTCCACAAGTGACTCGGCCAATAAGCCACTACGGGTTTGTGTCTTTAACTGATATAATCCTGGTTTCCCAGCAATTGATAATATTTTTTCTAAACTCATATATTATTTATATTAACGTCTATTTCGGACAACTCTATCTTTACCACTCACGCTCATTTCAATAAATGAGGAGGCAAAGATGTTTTGTTTGATTTAAATTTCCAAATGCATTAACGTTTCTTTTTGGCTTGTGGAAAACGCATGCGATAATCTACCCTCACTTTTCCTTTAGAAATATTAGCCAGTCTACTTTTTATCAAACGCTTTTTTAAAGGAGATAGTTTATCCGTAAAAAGAATTCCTTCAATATGATCGTACTCATGCTGAATTATTCTGGCCGCAATCCCACTTACGGTTTCGGTATGTTTTTTAAACTTTTCGTCCAAATACTCAATGGTAATTGTTTCCTGTCTAAAGACATCTTCTCGCACATCCGGGATACTTAAACAACCTTCGTTAAAGGCCCATTCATCGCCACTTTCTTCAATAATTTTGGCATTAATGAATACTCTCTTAAACGAGCCTAGGTATTTGCGCTCTTCTTCGCTCAAGTCTTCATCGTCGTCGAAAGGAGTTGCATCTACAATAAATAAGCGGATGGGCAAACCAATTTGTGGTGCAGCCAGCCCAATCCCTTTCGCTCCATACATTGTCTCGAACATATTTTCTAGGAGTTCATCAAACTTAGGATAGTCTTTAGTAAGCTCTTTAGTTTCTTTTCTCAAAACGGGATCCCCGAAAGCTACAATTGGAAGTATCATTGAATTATTAAAGGTTTAAGGTTGATTGTTCAAAATTATCCATATTAATCTCTTGCTAAAGATTTCCTAGGTAATCTTGAAGAATAATTGTTGCAGCGATCTCATCAATCAATGCTTTATTACGTCGCTGTTTTTTCTTTAGTCCGCTATCAATCATGGTTTGAAAGGCCATTTTACTGGTATACATTTCATTGACTCTTTTTACTGGAAATCCTGGAAATTCTTCAGAGAATTCCACTAAAAACTTCTGTATCTCTACCTCCACATCAGACGGGCTTCCGTCTTTTTGGGTGGGCTCTCCTACGACCAATAGCTCAACCTTTTCAGAAGAAAAATAAGTCCGCAAAAAAGGCATTAATTGATCCGTTTCTACCGTTGTAAGTCCCGATGCTATGATCTGCATCTCATCGGTAACTGCAAGGCCAGTTCGCTTAGTACCGTAATCTAATGCCAGTATTCTTGCCATAATTGGCTGCAAAAATACGGGTTTGTTTAATAGTATGCTAAAATGTAATGCGTTTTTGAATATGAAGATTATCTTTGCGCTAAAGTTAAAAGTCGAAAGATAGAAAACACACGTATTTCAATTAAATAATATACCATGACAAACCTGCAACAAATCATTGAAACTGCTTGGGATGATCGTTCTCAATTACAAAACCAACCTACCATTGACGCTATTCGTGAAGTAGTGCGTCTATGCGACGAGGGAGAGTTACGCTGTGCAGAGCCAACCGAAAATGGGTGGCGGGTAAACGAATGGGTTAAAAAGGCAGTGGTATTATACTTTCCCATCCAAAAAATGGAAACACTGGAAGCAGGAATTTTTGAATACCACGATAAAATACCTCTCAAAAAAGGGTATGAAGCAAAAGGAATAAGAGTAGTTCCCAATGCGGTTGCGCGTCATGGCGCATACATATCTAAAGGCGTTATTATGATGCCTAGTTACGTAAATATTGGGGCTTATGTGGACGAAGGAACCATGGTTGATACATGGGCGACTGTTGGAAGCTGTGCACAAATAGGAAAAAATGTACACCTCAGCGGAGGAGTTGGTATTGGAGGAGTTTTAGAGCCGCTACAGGCTGCTCCAGTTATTATAGAAGACAATGCCTTTATTGGTTCTAGATGTATTGTGGTAGAAGGTGTACGTGTAGAAAGTGAGGCTGTGCTTGGCGCAAATGTGGTACTCACGGCTTCTACAAAAATTATAGATGTTACCGGAGACACTCCAGTTGAAATGAAAGGAAGAGTACCAGCGCGTTCGGTGGTAATTCCAGGTAGCTATACCAAAAAATTCCCAGCAGGAGAATTTAACGTCCCTTGCGCCCTTATTATTGGAACCAGAAAGGAAAGCACCAATAAGAAGACTTCACTAAATGATGCACTGAGAGAGTATGATGTCGCTGTTTAGTTGATGGTTGATGGTTGATGGTTGATGGTTGATGGTTGATGGTTGATGGTTGATGGTAAAAAACAAAATTACTGCATACTAATCACTAATCACTTTTTTCTCCTTCTTCTAACTTTCTTGGCATTTACTTTTTTCTGAAATTTTCTACTATGAAGGGTCATGAGTCGATGTGTTTCTTCGGCAGATTTTCCATACAGCTTGGCATAAACAGGAGCCATTATATTGATCATCGTCTTGGAAAGCCAAAGTCTACGGAAATTATCCATGCGCGCATCGAAATCCATGGACTCAAAACGCATTCTGTTTAGATCAATTAGATAGAATTTATAGGCCCCTTCACTTGTCTTTTCAATAAGTGTGTTTCCTGGCGAGTGATCCAGAAAATTAATATTGTTCTCATGAAGTTGAAACGTGAAAGCCGCGAATTGCTCTAAAATTTCCTTGCGGTCTGGCCACAAGGGATTGTGATTTAATACCCTAAAATCGAAGTCGTAGTCCAAATGCTCACTCACATAGTAACTTTGTTTTAATCCGAAGGAGAAGTGTTCGAAATAAGCAACTGGAAAAGGAGTGTTCATACCAAGTTCAATAAGTCTGGTTGCATACTCGTAGGATCGCTTGGCCTTACTCTTCCGAAGAAATTGATAAACTAGGCTTTGAAAAGGATTAGGAGTTTTAAATTTTTTAATATTGAAAACTGTTCCATCTAAGGTAATCTTCTTAATAGAATTTCGATCCCCTTCCACTACATCGATTCCCATTTCCGAAAAATGATCGATCACATCTCTTAATTGAGATGTTTTAGAAGTATAATTAGAATGGACCACAAAGGTTTCCTTCATTTTAAATTTTAATAACTTCAAAAAAAAGATACCTTGCGAAGGTAAACTTTTATGAAGAAAATTCTTGTCATACAAAACAAAAGAATTGGCGACGTGCTCATTGCCTCTGTACTTGCCAACAATCTAAAAAAAATCTTTCCGAAGAGCGAAATCACCTATTTCGTGTACGACTATACGGCAGGAGTACTGGAACAAAACCCTAACATAGACCGAGTAATTCTTGCCAAGGATAAAGAATTAAAGAAAATTTCAGTTTTAATAAAGACCATCAGACAAATAAGAAAAGAACGCTACGATATCATTCTTGATCCATATGCGAAGTTCCAAAGTAGAATGATGTGTCTGTTTTCAAAGGCACCAATGAGACTTGGCTTTAAACGAGCCGACAAGAACTTAAAACTACCATTCTATACGCATCCAGTAAGTTTCTTAGACAAAGCTTCCATGCCCTGCGGAAAAGCCTTGGAAGATCGCATTCATATGCTTAAAGCCGCTTTCGAGCTTCCTAATCCAGATGATCGCTACAAGATTTTTCTTACGCAGGAAGAAGAACAGTACGCGAGAATTTCAGAAGAAAAAAAACCAGTCATCATGCTAGGTGTATTGGGAAGTACGCCCAATAAATCGCTGCCATACCAATACACGGCAAAAGTGATTGATTATATAGCCGAAACTTATAGCGCTACTTTACTTTTCAACTATGCTCCACATCAACGTGAAGAGGCGGAAAAAATACATGCATTATGCGTACATAGAGATAAAATTAATCTGGATATCTATGAAGATTCGATTCGAGGTTTCATTAAATTGATGAACAAATGTGATATGCTGGTCTCCAATGAAGGAGGAAGTGTACATATTGCCAAAGCCCTATCAAGGCCCACCTTTACTATTTACTCTCCCTACATAGACAAGTCGCATTGGAATAGCTTTGAAGACGGCATCACCCATGACTCTGTCCATTTATTAGAAGAGAAGCCTAATTTATTTGAAAGTTTCACACGAGAAAAACGTGGCGAAATAGAAAAGAATCCCGATCAACTTTACAGAGAGCTCACTCCTGAAATGATTCTAACCAAACTTAAACCATTTCTCAAACAACACTTCAATTCGAATGACCAATGAATATAAGAGACAAATACCGTCATTGGCGACGGAAAATGAAATTCAACAGTCAGTACCGCAGAGGTAAATGGAATAAGCTGGCTGGAGAAAAAGAATCGGTTCGCTATCTTAAAATTGATCAGTTCCTTCATCAATACCAACCCAAGCGAATTCTAGACCTTGGCTGTGGAGATGGTGTATTGAACAGACGTATGTCTTATAACAACTTCGATTATTTTAAAGGAATAGATTACGCGCCTGTCTCAATTGAAAAGGCAAAAAAGCAAAACTTCCCAAAAGCAGAATTCGAGACGCAGGATTTATTGAGCTTTGATACCGATGAAACATTCGATATGATTATTCTCAATGAGGCGTTTTACTATATCCATGAAACAGAACGACAGAACGTTTTAAGAAACATTCTAAAAAGCCTTGCACCAGATGGAGTACTGGTAGTCTCTATTTTTAGAGAAGGTGCTACTTGTTGGGAACACTTTCAAGAAAATTCAATGCTTAAAGAAGAAAGTTTTGAAACGGTGGAAAGCAAATTGGATGATACTTATTGGAAACTTGGGGTATATAGAATTAGGGAAAATTAGAAATTCGTGTTCTCCTTTCAGGAATTGCTTCATTGAATACTGATCACTGATCACAAAAAACTACCTACTGCCACTGAACAATAAAACCTACTTTTTCTCCCCTTTCACAATACCAAACTCGGTCCATTTTTTATTCTCGTCTTTTACAGCTTTGCGAATGGCGAGATTGCGATCTAGAGATTCTTTTGTTTTGTATCCTCTGGCGTGATCCAAATGAAGAACAATCGCCTTATGTCTAATTTGCTTTGGTTTTAACCCGTAATTTTCCAAACGCTCTCCCAACTCTCTATCGGGGCCACCATATTGCATTCGTTCGTCGTAACCATTGATAGCGATAAGATCTTCTTTCCAAGCGCTCGAGTTGCAATTATTAAAACTGGCATTGGTTGGTGTCAATAAATCTAATAAACTTGCAACTACAGGTCCACTCTTCAGTTTTAAAGCTTGTGTTCCTTTTAGCTGGTCTTGTTCTTTTAGCCACTTTACATCAAAACAGCGTTCGGTTCTTATATCGTCTTCTACAATCACCTCGCTTGTTTTCATGGGAAGCTTGCAATATCCACCCGAGAGGAAATACCCTTCTTCTGCATATTTTGCATGCACTTCCACAAAGTCTTTTCTTGGTATGCAGTCCCCATCGGTAAAAAGAATGTATGGCATTTTGGCGTCTGTAATGGCAATATTCAAGATACGCTGCCTGCGGTAGCCTTCATCTTCATGCCAGATATGTTGAATAGGCACCGGGTAATCTGCTCTAAAAGAATCTATCAACTCCTTAGTGCTTTCCCGCGATCCGTCATCGGCAACAATCACTTCAAAATTATTGTAGGTTTGGTATTTATAACCTTCCAAAACTTTACGAAGCCATTCTTCCTTATTATATGTGCTAACAACTACTGATATACCTAAACTATCCAAAATATAATTTTAGTTTTATTAGTTGCAAAGGTAACGAACTTTCTACAGAACGTCTCAAAATTACTACCTTTGTCCTGTGCCTACGCTAACAGTTATTTTACCCACTTACAATGAGGAAGCTTATCTAGAAGCTGCCCTGAGGTCTGTTCGTTTTGCTGATGAAGTAATCGTAATCGATTCCTACAGTACAGACGAAACCCCGGAAATAGCCTTAAAATACAGCGACCTATTTCTTCAACGTACGTTCGATAATTTTTCCAGTCAGAAAAACTTCGCTCTGGAGCACGCCACTGGAGACTGGGTTCTCTTTGTAGACGCCGACGAGCGAATTACGTATCCCCTGCAAATGGAAATTAAAGAAGCCATCGAAAAAGAAACGCATGAAGGATACAAATTAAGTTTTCCGCACTTTTTCATGAACCGATTTCTAAATCATCACAGCAGCGATGTTTTACGCTTGGTAAAACGAATAGGAACTAAGTATGACGGATTGGTGCACGAAAAGCTAAATGTAAGCGGCCGTATTGCCACCTTAAAAAATCCTGTATTACACTTTACCTACAAAGGCCTCGATCATTACATCGAAAAGAGGGAGAGTTATGCATGGTTTCAGGCAGAACAACTTCAGAAGAAAGGAAAAAAAGCGAGTCTTTTCTTATTGTTTTTTAAACCCACTTGGCGCTTCTTTAGCTCCTATATTCTAAAAGGAGGCTTTAAAGATGGCATTCCTGGTTTAAGCATTTCAGCAGTGAATGCCTATGGTGTGTTTTCAAGGTACGTGAAATTGATTTTACTCAATCGCGGAATGAGATAGCGAATAGTGCTCGGTTGGCAATGGCAGGAGGCTATCTTAAAAATCCTAGGTATCACTTCTAAAATCTCTTTCCAAACCTCAACATCCTGCTGAACTTCGTAAGATTCCACTCCCCTTTTACGTCGATACGCTGCACTTCAAAAGGCTTTTTAAACGGAAACCTATTTAAACGATTCCCAATTCTCAATCCAAGTTGAAACTCAAAACCTTTTAACTGTTTAAAAAAAGAAGCCTTTCTAGGATTTTTTCTGGGAAACTTACCATAAGGATACGCTAGAAACGGAGCTATGGGCAAATCACTTTCAGAAGCGGCTTTTATCGCTTTTTCGGTATCAACTTTCACTCCTTCTTCACTTAGTTCATGATATTTGCCATGTGCGTAAGAATGATATGCCAATTCAACCACCGCGGGATCGAGTGATTTCAATTGAGTGGCACTCATAATAGGCGATCGCTTTTGGTTCCATTCATCTTCTTTACCTACATACTTTAGTGGTACAAAGAAAGTTGCCTTTAAGTTGTATTTCTGAAGCAAGGGGTAAGCGAACTGTAACTGACTCACATAGGCATCGTCAAAGGTAATTACGGTGTTTTTTTTATGCTGAAATTCACGCATCGATTGTAATTCTGACAAATGATGGGTTTGATAGCCATTTTGATTTAAAAACTGAAAATGACGCTCCAGATTCTCAACAGAAACAGTGAGCCCCTCGCTCGTATCAAGCGCGACATGATGATACATTAAAATAGGAAGTTTTGACAAAACGCTTTCAGAATTAATCCTAGTAAAATTAGTACTTTTACGCAAACATTAGGCAACTTCTTGGAGAACACTACAAAAATTAGCGCATTAGCTATCACACTTAACGAAGCTGAAGTCATCGAAGGTTTCATATCGAGCCTTTGGTTCGCAGATGAAATAATTATAGTAGATTCTTTTAGCACCGATAAAACCGTAGAACTCGCCTCTAAATTTGATAAAGTAAAAGTACTTCTACGCAAATTCGACAATTTTAGTGACCAAAAAAATTATGCCATCGCACAAGCTAAAAACGACTGGGTGGTCTTTTTCGATCCAGACGAAGAAGTAACCAAATCTATGGGCGAGGAAATACTTGTGGTCCTAGAGCACCCCAAAGCAATCGCTTACTACGTAAAAAGAGAGCTTTACTTCATGGGGAAACGGATTAAATACAGTGGTTTTCAAACAGACTGGGTAATTAGAGTATTTAACAAAAAGCAATGCCGCTATAATGGAAACCTAGTCCACGAAACCTTAGATGCAAATGGCCCTACCGAGAAGTTACAAACAAGGCTTCCTCATCATACCTATAAAAGTTTTGATAATTACACTGGGAAACTGCATAGATATAGTGCATTACAAGCACGCATGCTTTACGATAAAAAAAAGAAACCAACCTTGTTTCATTTTCTTTTTAGACCATTTTACAGATTCTGGCACCAATACCTCCTTCGGTTAGGAATTCTAGATGGGAAAGAAGGTTTTATATTGGCGTATATTAATGCCTTTTCGGTATTTAAGCGCTACGTTAACTTGTGGTTACTTTACCGAAAAATTAACTAACCTACCAAACCATGGAAACAAGCAGTCTAAACCAAAAACTTTTACAATCTTCCACTGTTTTCCTACTATCCAAAACCTTGGAAAGAGCTGGATTCTACGGATTAAGAACCGTCCTTATTCTTTATATGACAGGCGAAGTTCTTGCAATGGACCATAGTGAGGCTTTTAATATTTATGGAATTTTTTCGGGTGTTCTTATTCTCACACAGCTTGTTGGAGCTGTTTTCGGCGATCTACTAACTGGAAGCAAAACAACTGCCATTGTTGGCGGCCTAGCTCAGGTTTTGGGGGCTTTCGTAATATGCATTCCCAATACCGTTGCCCTTTATACTGGCTTAGGGCTCTTAGCTTTGGGAACAGGATTTTACATTCCGAATGTCTTTTCGCTCTTTGGAAAAATCTATCGGCAAAAAGAAAAAAGCCTTGATACTGGATTCACGCTGTTCTACACAGCCGTTAATATTGGGGCTTTCTTAGGAATTCTACTGGTGGGATTTCTTGGAGAAATCGACATAAAGTATGGATTTATAACTGCTGGAATTATATTTTTATTAGGAACTGGACTTTTGTTCTTTGGGCATGATGAAAAAGATACGACGGTAGTAGACAAAGCGACTTCGGTTACCAAGCGGGCCGTTATCATATTGATTGCAGTTGCAGTTACCAGTGTTTTCTGGTTGTGCTATTCATTAGGTTCCATGCAAATATGGCAAACATTAGATGCCGTTACTAGCACATTAAGCTCAAACATAAATGCAAGCGATTTTTCTTCGGTGAGTTCGTTGGCTACCATCCTTTTTGGTATCATAGCGGCTATTGCGTGGTACTTTATACAATTTTCCAGATTTCTTAAAATTGGGATTGGCTTTTTGTTGGCTGCACTTTCTTTTATTCTAGTCTTTGTAATCCAAACCATGAGTGGAATGACAGGAATTGCCTTCTACGTGATATCAGTTTTGTTGTTATCTGTAGCTGAAATACTCGTAGCACCAATTGCGCACTCACTTTTAGTAAAATATGGAAACCCTAAATATCTAGCTCTTCTATTCACACTATTAACAGCTCCGGTTTATTTATTCAATTTACTAAGCTCCTATCTGTCAAATTTAATGTACGACACGCCCAATCTGCCTACTATAATTGCAATCGCATTTTTTGGATTAATAGGCGTTATTTTGGTTATTGTCAAATACACTCTAAAAGAAACGCCCTCCAATCAATTTGAAGAATAATTCAGTTTGAAAATTTCAGAATGAAACAAGAAACCATTTATATTCTTCACAAAAACGGTGCTCCTAGCCACTATTACGCCTTGGCCTATTTGGCAAAAGAAAACGGGTTAAAAGTTAAGTATAGAGAATTTTCTATCTTGAGTAAGTTCTACAAAGGCATTGTTAAAGGTAAACCAGCACTTTCTATCAAACAGTTTACCAATGCATGGTTTTTATGGAGTCTATTGTTTAGCAAAGACAAAAAAGTAGTGTTCGGAATTGCTCCATTCGATCCAAAACTAGGCGGATTACTACGTTTCTTAAAAAAACATCGAATATACTATCACACGTCTTGGACGCATTGGGATAAAAGTTTTCACCCGAAACAGAAAAAAAACACTCCTAAAGTCTTTCAAGATTGGAAGGAGTTTTTAGAAATTCACTGTACTCATGTCTTTACTGTTACCGAAAAGAGTAAAACTGAAATTTGCTCAAATTATAATATTTCCGAAGAAAAAATAAGCATCGTCCATCATTCTTTGCACCCACAATACCTTGAGTATAAGTCCGAATCTCGAATACCTCTTAGTTTTCTCTACATGGGCAGAATGACGCCTGAAAAAGGAATTAAAGAGCTCCTAGACTTCTTTTCAAAGCATCCTTCGGCTACCCTAACACTTATTGGCGATGGAAAAGAAGAAGCACTTATAAAAGATTATAGTGAACGCTATGAAAATATTATTTTCAAAGGATATATTTCAGAAAAGAAAACCTTGATCCACGCTTTTAGAAGTCATCAATTTTTGGTACTCAATTCTAAGAGAACAACGAGGTGGGAGGAACTTTTCGGACTCATAATTATAGAAGCCATGTCACAAGGTACGCTTCCTATTTCGTCTGCACATAGTGGTCCCAAAGAAATTATCGGGGAAAGCTTTGGATATTTATTTGAAGAAGGAGAAATTACGAGTACTTTAGCTACTATAATAAAAGACATACCTTTTCAAGACGAAATGCGCAAGGAAGCAATTAGACAGTCGAAGTTCTACACTGTAAAGGAAATTTCAAAACGCTGGCAACCCATACTCGATTAAATGATTGACGTAAGCTGTATCCTTATTAATTACAACACCAGTACATACACCATCGACTGCGTAAATTCTATCTTAGATAATACAAAAGATGAGGTTAGTTTTGAGATCGTCATTGCAGATAATGCTTCAAAATATGAAGATTACCAAATACTTAAATTAGCAATAGACCAACTCGACGATTCTAGGGTGAAACTTATTAGAAGCAGGTTAAACACGGGTTTTGGCGGAGGAAATATGATGGGCGTAAACCATGCTAGTAACTGCAAGTATTTTGCTTTTATAAATAACGATACCTTGTTTGAAAGCCAACATACGCTTCAGCGACTTGTTCAGTTTATGAAAGACAACCCCGCAGCAGGTGTTTGTTCTCCGCAAATGTTAGACGCGGATAAAAATTTCCGAAGAACCATCGATCACTTTTCGTCATTAGGAAGAGAAATTTTAAAGAGATCTACTTTGGAATTGATCAACCCAAAACGATATCCAAATAGAAAAATCACCTATAGTAATCCGTTAAAAGTAGATTATGTACAAGGAGCCTTTATGTTTGTAGATGCGCAAGCCTTCAAAAATGTGGGTGGATTTGACACTAATCTCTTTCTATATTACGAAGAAAGTGATCTTTGTAGAAGAATTCTGAAACAAGAAAAGCTAGAAACCTACTTGGTTCCAGACTTGGAATATATTCATTATGAAAGCGCTAGTACCACAAGTAATATCTATATGAAAATCGAACAAAAAATATCTCTTATTTATTACACTAAAAAGCACTACGGTTGGTTTTCGCAAAAAATACTGCTTACCTACTTTTCCATTCGCTATTTCTTCTCATCACTATTTAAACCTAAATATTGGAAGCTTTTTTTCTTATTGTTGAAAGGAATGCCCTTGTCAAAATCCCTAAAACAGAAACAGATAGAACTTGAAGCATAAAATAGCACTCATAGAAGTTGGAGCATTTCATGATGAATGCTTGCACTCGCAGATTCAATACTTAAAAGGAGATGAAAGGGAGATTACGCTCTTTTGCAACTCCCTACTAAAACCTAGAATAAATGATCTGCCAGATGTAGTAGATATTGTTTACCTAGACTTAGGTTCAAAGTTTAGAAAGCATATGAGCTGGTACAAAACGTGGAGACGCATTTCCAAGAGAAACTTTAATAAAGTAATTTTCAACAGTGCAGAAAGTAACATTTACAAACTAATATCCTATCCATACCCAAGAAATGTCGAGCTTATTGGCACCTTGCACAATGCACATAATTTAATAGACAAAACCAAACAAAAGAGAATCACCAAAAAACTAGACACCTACCTCGTTTTAAATGACCTAGTTAAAGAAACTATTATAAAGGAAGAATTGACCAATGTAAAGGTTGGAGCGTATTATCCCATTGTTTTCCCTCAGTACAAACAAGAACTTATTAAACCAAAAGATCAACTTTGGATTACCATACCGGGTGTAATTGCATTTGACAAACGCGACTATGGTATTTTTGAAAACTGGAAACTGCCCAATCACGTAAAAATAATTTTTCTAGGAAGGGCTAACGAGCCTGAAGCCAAAGAGTTTCTAGCCCAAGCCAAGTCGTTTCCTTCTTATGAAAATTTCATCTTTTTTGATTCGTTTATTTCGAATGATTTGTTTCATGATTATATAAGAAACAGCGATTATATTATGCCGCTTATCCATCCTGAAAACGAATTTTTCGAACGTTTTCTGAAGTATAAAATTACAGGAAGTTATAACCTCGCTTTTGGATATAAAATCCCGCTGCTCATGGATCGATCTTTCTCACATATATCCGACTTCCAGGAAAACGCAATCTTCTACGATTACAGAAGTATCCAAAACATCTTTGAGAAAATTGAGAACCACGAGAAAATCTTTTATCAAGATCCAAAATGGCGTTTTGAATTTCAGAAAAAGAACTATTTAGACCTTATCTTTGCCACTTAAATTTAAGTCATGGCAGACCCAAAAAAAGAAACTGAAAATGCCCTCGAAGTATTAAAACGAGGCGGAATTATTCTCTATCCAACAGATACGGTATGGGGTATTGGCTGCGATGCCACCCGTCCGGGAGCAATTGAAAGAATCTACAAATTAAAGCAGCGCATGGAAAGCAAATCGATGATTTGCCTTGTAAGCGACCTCAATATGCTCGAACAATTTGTAGAAACCGTTCCAAAGGCAGCTTATGACATTATGAAATTTGCCGTGGAGCCAACTACTATTATTTATGACGATCCAATTCGGATTTCGGAGAACTTAATTGCGGCCGATAATTCGCTAGCTTACCGAGTGGTAGACGATGAATTTTGCAGAAGATTGATCAAAAAATTACATCGCCCAATTGTTTCTACCTCCGCAAATATTAGTGGTCAGAAAACACCCCAAAGCTTTAAAGAAATAACACCCGAGATTTTGGAAGGCGTGGACTATGTCGTAAATTTGCATCGGGAAAAAACCAATCCCAAGCCATCCATGATTATTAAGTTAACGAGAGATGGAAAAGTGAGTATTATTAGGAGTTAAACATACAAAAGACAAGTATTAGTGGTCACACCCAATTATAAATCCGCATTAAAAAACCCTGTTTTCAATACGGTTGCAAAAGCATCCGGCAAACTTAAGTTAGAAAGCTATGTTATTGGAGGTTTTGTGCGTGATCACATCCTAAAACGCGGAGATGCAAAGGACATCGATATTGTAGCAGTTGGAAGTGGAATAAACCTCGCAAAAGAAGTTTCCAATTTACTGCCTGGAAAACCAAAAGTGTCTGTTTTTAAGACCTATGGTACTGCTATGCTAAAAAGTGGAGGTGTAGAACTAGAATTTGTAGGTGCTCGCAAAGAATCGTATCATGAAGACAGCAGGAACCCTGCGGTAGAAGGTGGCACCTTGGAAGATGATCAAAACAGAAGAGATTTCACAATCAATGCCCTTGCATTAAGTTTAAATAACAACTCGTTTGGTGATTTATTAGATCCTTTTAATGGTATCCAAGACTTAAAAGACAAAATCATTCGCACTCCGCTCAATCCAGACATTACATATAGTGACGATCCATTGCGCATGTTAAGAGCGATCCGATTTGCGACTCAATTGCATTTTACCATCGAAAAAGAATCGCTCAATGCAATAACGAGAAACGCAGACCGAATTAACATCATTTCTAAGGAAAGAGTTGTTGTTGAAATTAATAAAATACTAAGCGCAGATGTACCTTCTATTGGTTTTGGTCTACTTCACAAAACAGGATTACTACCATTTATTTTTCCAGAATTGGTAGCACTTGAAGGAATTGAAGAAAAAGAAGGACAACGTCATAAAGATAATTTTTGGCATACCCTAGAAGTAGTTGATAATATTGCTAAAACAACAGACAACCTCTGGCTGCGATGGGCTGCCTTATTACATGATATTGGAAAAGCTCCCACCAAACGTTTCGACAAAAAAGTGGGTTGGACATTTCATGCCCATGAGTTTATAGGATCTAAAATGGTCTATAAACTATTTAAGCGCTTAAAAATGCCTTTGAATGACAAGATGAAATTCGTTCAAAAAATGGTGATGATGAGCTCAAGGCCAATAGTCTTGGCAAGTGACGTTACAGATAGTGCTGTGAGACGACTTGTTTTTGATGCAGGTGAGTATGTTGAAGATTTAATGACTTTATGTGAGGCAGATATCACTACCAAGAACCCAAAACGTTTTAAAAGATACCATAATAACTTTCAAAAGGTTCGAGATAAAATTGTAGAAGTCGAAGAGCGTGATCACGTTCGTAATTTTCAACCTCCAGTGAGTGGTGAAGAAATTATGAAGACCTTTGGATTGCGTCCATGTCGGGAAATTGGAACCATAAAAGCTGCAATTAAAGAAGCCATCTTGGATGGAATTATTCCTAACGAATACGAAGCTGCAAGACAATTTATGCTCACCAAAGGAAGTGAAATTGGTTTAAAATCGGTCCTCTAAAATAGTTTGCTTTCGATCGCAGTTGGAAGGTAACTATTGGTCTATTAATAAAGGTTCAAACTGCATTCAACCATAAAAAAAATATGTATCGTAAATCGGTTAAAGTTGCCTTAATTCTTGTCTATCTAGTGATCATAGCTGGCGCAGTAGTTAGAATGACAGGGTCTGGAATGGGTTGTCCAGATTGGCCAAAATGCTTTGGCTATTACATTCCTCCAACAGATGCCGCTACCTTAGAGTGGCAACCCGCACGTAATTTTGAAAAAGGGCAGGTGATAATTGTAGACGAAAGCCTTAGAGTTGCTACTACTAATTTCACCACAGGAACATCCTATTCAGAAGATAATTGGGAAGAGTACACCAAGCACGACTATTCCATTTTTAACGTCTGGCACACTTGGATAGAATATATAAATAGACTTCTGGGAGCGCTTTCGGGGCTTGCTATTTTGATAATGGCCATCCTATCTATTAAGAAATGGCGACAACGAAAAAGCATTACCGTTCTTTCCATTGCAAGTGTATTTATGATTGTCTTTCAGGCTTGGTTAGGGGCAACGGTGGTTTATTCGGTCTTAGCTCCCGTTAAAATAACGATTCACATGGTGATGGCATTAGTAATTGTGGCCGTACTACTTTATTTATTGCGAATTTCAGCAGAAAACAAAGCGAATATTGTTACTTCCAAAAACTTTAAAGGCTTTTTACTACTAGCAATGATGCTCACCCTTATCCAAGTAATTATGGGAACTCAGGTAAGACAATTGATCGACGAACAAGTTGATATAGTAGGTTATGCAGCAAAAAACAGATGGTTAGAAAATCCAACGCTTCAATTTTATGTCCATCGCTCTTTTTCGATACTTATTTTGGTCCTCAACGGATTTCTTTGGTATTTAAATAAAAAGAACTCATGGGGGCTACAAAAACTATCTGGAGTTATGTTGTTAATTCTAGTCGAAGCATTTACTGGAATCCTCATGTACGAGTTCGATTTTCCATTTCTTTCTCAGCCACTTCACTTGGTAATTGCCTCTCTACTTTTTGGGCTGCAGTTTTATGTCGTTTTGGAAGTATTTCAGAAGGATAGAACCATCAAAACTTCGTAACTTTGCACTCTTAAATTTGAACAAATGATTTATCGATACAGAGTGATACTTGATGCAAATGAAGATGTTTTTCGGGACATAGAAATCGAGGCCAGTGCCAATTTAGAAGATCTTCACAATGCGATTACACAATCTTTTGGTTTTGCAGGTCAAGAAATGGCTTCTTTCTATGAAAGTAACGACCTCTGGGAACAGGGCGAGGAAATTGCGCTGTTCGACATGAGCGAAGAAGGCGGTAGTGTCCGCATCATGAGCGAAACACAAGTTGATGTAGTTACAAACAGATCTAAAACCAAGCTCATTTATGTGTACGACTTTTTGAACATGTGGACTTTTTTAGTTGAATTAGCTGAAATTGCCGAGCGGGAAGAAGGTCGCATCTACCCTAATCTTATGTTTGCTCACGGAGAGATTCCAGAGGAAGCTCCTGAAAAAGAATTTAAAGCAGAGATGGGTGAAGATGGTGATTTCGATGACGAATTCGATTTAGATTCGGGCGATTACGAAGACCTTGACTTTGATGAAAACTGGAACTAAACCAGTCTTGCATTTCTAAACGAGTTATAAAATAAATTCCTCTTAGTACGTAATTTTCAGTAATTAACCTTAACCTATAATTTCATAAATGATCAACCTATATAACACTCATATCGCTTCACTTTCTATTCACCGTGTAGGTAATAAAAGTAGAAACGAAGGAATATTACTCTCGGGAAATCCCTACGAGATGGACGACGAGTTGAGTCCGTTAATGAAAGAGTTTTTTCTAAAACCTTTCAGAGACAAAGAAGAAAACTACTTTCAATTTGCACACGACACCGATTTAGAGTTTCACGATCTTTTCAAAATGGTTTCTGAAATTTTCGAAGACCCAGAAACTGCTCACGAACAAAGTAAAAAAATTGCCAAACATCTATTCGACCAATCCATGCATCCTCATATCAAAAGTGGAGAGGTGTATGTAACTTATTTAGAAAACCTTCAGATAGACAACGAAAAAGTAGATGGAATCGGGATATTTAAGTCGGAACTAAAACAAGACTTCTTGCAGTTTTCGGAAGGTGAGAGTCAGTTAGACGCGGTTTTACAGCAAGGTGTAAACCTTAACAAACTTGACAAAGGAGCCATTATTTTCAACCTAAATAAAGAGGAAGGTTATAAGGTTCTTTCTGTAGATAGCAATCGATACGATGCCCGTTATTGGATTGAAAGCTTTCTTGGAGTTGACGCATTGGAAGATGATAATTTTATGACAAAAAAATACTTAAAGTTTTGTCAGAATTTTGCCAAGGATGTAGTCTTACCTGCAGAGGATAAGAAACAAGAAGTAATGTTTATGAACAGAGCGGTTAATCACTTTGCAAAGAATGATCTTTTTGAGGAAACGGCTTTTATGAATGAGGTAATTGACAATCCAGATTTATTGCCAGAATTTAGAAACTACAAAACGGAGCAGGCGCCTAAATATAAGATCGAAGACCTCACTTCCTTCCCTATTGCCAATACTGCTGTGAGTGCAGCAAGAAAGAAAATTAAAAATGTCATAGAACTGGATACCAATATTCAAATCAAAATGGACTTCATCAACCCAGAAAGTGCAGACAAGTTTATGGAAAAGGGATGGGATGAGGAAAAACAAATGTACTATTACCTTGTTTATTTCAACAAAGAGCAAAAAACCTAATTCTGGCTTCAACTGTTAACTAAATCACCCAAATCGTTAATAACTGCGTTTTCTCAAGGAGGTTGCCCTTCCTGAAAAGCCTTATTTTTGAAACTGAAAAACCCACCAAAATATGTCAGATACACATCGCCTTCATGACCTTGTAACTCAGGTGCGCAGGGATATTTTAAGACAAGTACACAAAGTGAATTCTGGACACCCAGGAGGATCTTTAGGTTGTGCAGAATTTTTTGTAGCCTTATTTCAGGAAATCATGGATCGCAAGAGCGGTTTTGATATGAATGGAAAAGATGAAGATCTATTCTTCCTTTCCAACGGACATATCTCCCCTGTTTTCTATAGCGTTTTGGCTCGTTCTGGTTATTTTCCAGTAGACGAACTCAACACATTTCGCTTAATAAATTCTAGACTTCAAGGCCATCCAACTACCCACGAAGGATTGCCAGGAATTAGAATTGCATCTGGATCTTTAGGACAAGGAATATCGGTAGCAATAGGAGCAGCTGAAACAAAAAAACTAAACAAAGATGCCCACCTCATTTATACACTTTGCGGAGATGGTGAACTTCAGGAAGGTCAAAATTGGGAAGCAATTATGTATGCCGCTGGAAATAAGGTCGACAATCTTATTTTAACGGTAGACTATAATGGGCAACAAATTGATGGGTCGTTAGACACAGTGCTTCCAATGGGTAACCTTAAAGCGAAGTTTGAAGCATTTGGCTGGGACGTTCTAGAAGTAAAGGAAGGGAACAATCTAATTGCTATAATTGACGGTCTAAATAATGCCAAAAGTAGAACTGGAAACGGAAGACCAGTTTGTATCCTTATGCATACCGTAATGGGTAATGGGGTTGATTTCATGATGCACACACATGCGTGGCATGGTAAGGCACCAAATGACGAACAATTGGAAACAGCATTGGCTCAGAATCCGGCAACTTTAGGCGACTATTAATATGAAATTTTATGTGATCATCATTCTAGCCTTCTTGTCTACGCAAGTCATCGCGCAGTCTCGCACCATAATTTTTGATTATACGGTAGACTATGCGATTCCTAACAGGAAGAAAATGACACAGGACACCGTCCAAATCAATTTATCTAGAGACGGTCGATATATTCACACCAGAAATGCTGCCTTAAGCCAAGAATTAACCAAGAGCTTTTTAAACAAAGGCTTCGGAGGAAAAATGCAGAATGTTGATTTTGATCTCATTTTCGACACTCAAAATTTAGACATGCATGTAAACTTGGCTAGTGAAGGGCTAGAGTTTTACATGAAAATGAACATGTTGAACTTGCTTAATAAAGAGGCCAAAGGGAAGAATGAAGATGTTACCCTTGTGACCGCCAGAATAGAAGACGACATTAGAATCTTGGATAAACAGGTAGACGCCTTCTTTGTATGGCCAGACATTAAGCCCGAAAACAAAATGTTTATGGCAGTTTATCCAGAATTTCCAGTCGATAATAATGCAATCTTAAAACGACTACTGGAAGTATTGGTTACATCGTCTAAACCCGATTTAAAGTTATCTATGGACATCCCCAACGGGCTCATCATGGTGGTGAAAGAAAACGACAGAGCACTTATCGAGGCCGTTGCAATAGAAGAAGTAAAAAAACAAATTGAACTCTCTCACGATTTTAAACTAAGCGAATGAAAAAATATACAGACACAGGTAAAAAAGATACACGCTCAGGATTTGGAGCAGGTCTTACTGAACTAGGAAAAACAAATCCAGATGTAGTGGCACTATGTGCAGACTTAACTGGTTCGCTTAAAATGGACGAATTCAAAGCGAATCACCCTGAACGGTTTTTTCAGGTAGGAATTGCTGAGGCAAATATGATGGGAATGGCTGCGGGAATGACTATTGGAGGAAAAATTCCATTTACAGGGACATTCGCAAATTTCTCTACGGGACGAGTTTACGATCAAATTCGCCAGAGCATTGCTTACAGCCATAAGAATGTGAAAATTTGTGCTTCTCATGCAGGAGTAACGTTAGGAGAGGATGGAGCAACCCACCAAATATTGGAAGACCTTGGCTTAATGAAAATGCTTCCTGGCATGACCGTTATTAATACTTGCGACTACAACCAAACAAAAGCTGCCACTCTAGCAATTGCCGATCATGATGGCCCTGTTTATCTCAGATTTGGGCGACCAAAAGTGGCAAATTTCACAGCGGCCGATCAAACATTTGAAATAGGAAAAGCGGTACACCTACAAGACGGAAGTGATGTAACTCTAGTTGCCACTGGTCACTTAGTTTGGGAAGCGCTATTGGCTGCTGAAACATTACACGAGCAAGGAATTTCTGCTGAGGTAATTAACATACACACCATCAAACCTTTGGACAATAAAGCCATACTAGATAGCGTTAGTAAAACAGGATGCGTAGTTACAGCCGAAGAACACAACTACTTAGGTGGTCTTGGCGAAAGTGTAGCACGTGTTCTATCACAAAACCACCCAAGTCCGCAAGAATTTGTAGCTACTCAAGATACCTTTGGAGAATCTGGTACGCCAGCCCAACTAATGGAGAAATATGGTTTGAACGCAGACGCTATTGTAAAAGCGGCTATGAAAGTTATTGCAAGAAAATAACACTTTTTTTGTCCTCGTCCTACCATTTTTGGAATGGTTGGAATTCAAATCAAAAAAAAACCTCGCCAAGTGCGAGGTTTTTTCTTTTAGTCGGTTCTTTTATTTAACTATCACTATCCAAATAATCTGGAGTGCCATCATTGTCGACGTCTGGAAATGTTATGTTTCCATCTTCATCAACTTCAATTTCTTGAGAAGTTGGTCTGCCGTCATTATCGTCATCTGCATCGAACCAATTTGGTAATCCATCTCCGTCTGTGTCATCGTCCTCCTCCAACTCATTTCCATTGAGGTCTTCCATAACAGAAGGAACTCCATCATTGTCTTGATCTCCTACTCCAACTTGGTATAACTGAAAAGAGAAAATAAGCTGTGCATATACTGGAATATTTCCACCAGCACCTGTTTCGTTTACATAATAAGCCAAACCAGACTGCATAAAAACAGCGCCAATCCCTGGATTAACTGGAGTTAGTGATCCATCGTCATTATCAATAATCTCTTCTGCCGCTCTAAATTCGACCAAAGCATCCTGTAAACCATTTACAATAGAAGTCATACTAAATGAAATAGGAGTAACGGAGCTATCTAATAGACCCGTATAGTCGGCCGCGACATTCTCTTCGTCGTTGATCCAAATTCCGTCATAGGTAATTGTTGATACGTCTGGAAAATCAGGTCTTTCGCCTCCACCTTCTTCAACCACTAGATAATACAATTTATATTCAACTCCTTCCGCTAAACGATCTGGAACCATTTTAGAATCAACTTGATCTATAAGCGGTGTTTTGTCCGAATTATCACCAGCAATCGTATCAAATTTTATTCTGTAGTCAAAATCTGCCGGAGGGTTCTCAAATTCTTCGTAGTTATAAAAATGCGTCGATAAGTAGTCCTCTATAATTGCAGTGGAAGCAGGAGCTTCTTCACCTCTATCTCTTGCTGGCACAAAATTAGGATTGTCATCATCATTTCTACAAGAAACCAAGAGTGCTAAAATGCAAATAGGGAATAAAAAATATACTTTCTTCATGTTCAATTTTTAATGCGCCAAGATACAATTTTAAGTTATTTTTGTACTTAATTTAACGCAGATTTAATCGCAATGGTATGAGAATAGATAAATATCTTTGGTGCACTCGTTACTACAAAACACGAAATATTGCTAGCGGGGCATGTAAAAAAGGTGCTATACGCATCAATGATGTTATCGTTAAGCCTTCTCGCGAAGTATTCCCAAGTGACCGAATTACGGTTAGAAAAGACCAGATAAATTATACATTGGAAGTAATTGCGATCCCTCCAAATAGAGTTGGAGCTAAATTGGTTGGGCTTTACAGAGCAGACACCACCCCAAAAGAAGCTTTCGATAACAAGGAGTTATTAAAGTTTGCTAAGGATCACTATCGCAAAAGAGGAACCGGAAGACCAACCAAAAAAGATCGCCGAGACATTGCTGATTTTACCGACTCTGAAGAATAAAAAGTAAGTGATTCACTATCTTTGAAAAAAACAGTTTATGTCTGCACCCACTATCATTCTTAATCATACCCAAATAGCGCACAAATTAAAGCGCATGGCTTATCAGGTGTATGAAAGTAATGTAAACGAAAAGGAAGTTGTAATAGCTGGTATTAGAAGCAACGGTGTGATTATGGCTAAGATGCTTAAGAAGGAGGTGGAAAAAATCTCTCCCATTAACGTGCGCCTCTGCGAAGTAAGTATCGACAAAAAGAAGCCTACCAACCCAATAGAAACTACCATACCACTTTCAGACTTAAAAAATAAGTCACTGGTCTTAGTGGATGATGTATTACATTCTGGCACTACCCTTATCTATGGAGTAAAACACTTTTTAGAAGTACCATTGAAGCAATTTAAAACAGCGGTGCTTGTAGATAGAAATCATAAGAAATACCCTGTAAAAGCCGACTATAAAGGAATTTCCCTCTCTACATCCATCAATGAAAACATTTCAGTAATTTTCGACAAGATGGACTGTAAGGCGGTTCTAGACTAGTTTTAGCACCAACTGCTCTACAATTTCCTTTGGCGATAGGTCTTCACAATTTAATATAAGTTTTGCCTTGCTGTAATAATAGGAACGTTCAAAAAGATGTTTCCGAATAAAGTCGTTTAGCAGTTCTTCAGTTTCCAAATGCGCAATGAGAGGACGCATATCTTTTTCCTGAAACAAACGCTTGGTAAGGTGATCTACACCCAGTTTCAAGTAAATAGTTATTACTTCAGGATCGATGTTTAGATCATCAATAATTGATCCATAACAGGGAGTTCCTCCTCCAGTAGCCAAAACTAATTTATCGTTTTCTGAAAGCACCTCATTAATAGCAATCGCTTCTTTTTTTCTAAAATAAATTTCTCCTTTAATTTTAAAAATTTCAGCAATAGTCGACCCTTCATTGCTGGCGATCACATTGTCTAGATCTTCAAAATCATAATCTAGTGCATTGGCCAGTAATTTTCCAATCGTGGATTTACCACTTCCCATATATCCAATTAAGACTAATTTCATTTATTTTCTCGTTGTTTCTTCTTCCCAACAAACACTAAATAGGTCATTATTAGGAGGTCCCAAAAATTATTGTAGGTTTTGCTTTACAGGTTCAAATATCGCAATTCAGTTTTAATAAATAGTTGGAAAAAATATTTATTAAATTAAATCACATTTGCTTTGATATATAAATAGAATGACATTATATTTGCACCCGCTAACTCGAAAGAGTGTGTATGAGGTAAAGCCGTAAAACCGCTTTAATTTAATGACCTGGTAGCTCAGTTGGTAGAGCATCTCCCTTTTAAGGAGAGGGTCCCGGGTTCGAGCCCCGGCCAGGTCACTAACCTTTACGAAAGTCGATGCTTCTAGCTCGACTTTTTTCATTTAAAGTACTTAATCAAATTGATGATGTACAGAAAGTGGATCAAAGAGAGGTTTATACAAGCATCTTTACTACCATTAAAAAGTAGTTATAATTACAAAGATGCTGGTCCCGATAGTTATCGGGATGGCAGAAAGGCACAGTGAGATCGCATTATAGGTTCGATCACAAATACCGAGGTGCTGGAATTGGTAGACAGGCATGGTTGAGGGCCATGTGTCCATTAGGGCGTGTGGGTTCGACTCCCATTCTCGGTACAAAGGTTATCCATTAAAAGGATAGCCTTTTTTATTTGCTTCTAATTTAAAGCCATTTAGGATATGAGCGAAACAAACTAAAGGCATCCGCAGGTTTATCAAAGCCACCTACTCGTTATTTTGTTTAACTTTATTTTAACTATGAAAGACGCTTGCCAGTGTATTATTTACAAACAAATATCCTCTTCCTCCCCGAGATTACTACTACCGACCATAAGCTTTGATCCAAAATCTAATTCCAAAAAAACAAAAGCAACACATTCAACTATGAAACAGCTGTTTAAGAAATAAATGTGAAAACTAAAACAATTTTCACTAACCACGTCTTTTTTTTATTAACTTGCCTTACTATTTTTTTCAGATGTTAATAAAAACAGAGTTTAGTATAAAGGATCTTGAGCACTTAAGTGGTGTAAAAGCGCATACCATTAGAATTTGGGAAAAGCGCTATAATCTTCTAGAACCCACTCGCACCGAAACCAATATTAGAAAGTATGACCTTCTCAATTTAAAGAAGCTGCTTAACGTAACCTTCCTGTATAATGAAGGCTATAAAATTTCTAAAATTGCAAGTTTTGAAGAAGATCAAGTACTCAGTCTAATCGATAATCTTGCCAAGAAAAACAAGGAAGATTACGCTATACAATCTTTTAAGACAGCTATGTTCGATTTCGATCATCAGCTTTTTACTCAGACTTATACCACGCTCTCGCAGGACAGGTCGTTTAGAGAAATTTTCTTTGATATTTTTATCCCACTATTAGGTGAAATTGGCTTGCTTTGGCAAATTGGAACCATAGACCCATCTCATGAACGGTTTATTTCAGAATTAATCAAACAGAAAATAATTCTGAACATCGCAAAAGAACAAGAAATAAAAACCCAAAAGGGAGGACCTACCTTTGCGCTTTATCTTCCGTTCGAAGAAATACATGAAATTGGATTATTATTGGCCAACTACGAAATAGTTAGTGCTGGCTTCAATACGGTCTATCTTGGGACCAACATCCCTATGGAAAGCCTAAAACATATCCTCAAACATTATAGTGGCATTACCTTTCTGTCATACTTCACCGTAAAACCAGATAATGAAACGGTTTACGAGTACGCAGATCGCTTTGCCAATATGGTAAGTCACGACAATAAAATTAGGCTCATACTTATGGGAAGTAAAGTACAAGAGGTCAATCCCGACCTTCTTCCTGAAAATGTCGAAATTATACGCAGTATCCACGACTTGCCAGAACACCTCAAACAATTAAAAAAATCCTAAAAATTACATCTGAAATCTAATTTGTTCAAATTAGTGATATATTTGTTAAACAAATGACAAAACAAATTGCTATTATTGGTTCCGGCTTCTCCTCTTTAGCCGCAGCTTCTTACCTGGCCCAAGCTGGAAACAACGTAACTATTTACGAAAAAAATCCAACGGTTGGAGGTAGAGCTAGACAACTTCAAAGAGATGGTTTCACTTTCGACATTGGCCCTACTTGGTATTGGATGCCAGATGTTTTTGAGCGGTTTTTCGCCGATTTTGATAAGACTCCAGAAGATTATTATGAGCTTATCAAACTAAATCCAGCGTACTCGGTTTATTTCGGTGAAAATGATTTTATCACCATTGAAGATACTTTAGAGAAAATCCGAAACGCTTTCGAAAAAGAAGAACCTGGGAGTTCAAAAAAACTTCAAGAGTTTATGGACGAAGCTCTAGACAACTACAATATTGCCATTAAGGATTTAGTCTACCGTCCTGGAGTTTCTCCAATGGAACTAGTTACTACTGCTACCATGAAAAAAATTGGTCAGTTTTTTAGCACTATTAGTAAGGAGGTTAGGAAAGAATTTAAGAATCCGAGATTAATTGCAATTCTTGAGTTTCCAGTATTGTTCCTTGGCGCAAAACCCTCTAATACTCCCGCTTTCTATAGTTTTATGAATTATGCCGACTTCGGGTTGGGAACGTTTCACCCAAAAGATGGAATGTACAGCGTAATTATAGCGATGAAAAAGCTTGCCGAAGAACTTGGGGTGACCATTCACACCAACAGCAATGTTGAGAAAATAGAAGTGCAAGGCACAAAAGTGAAAGGCCTTTTGGTGAATTCTGAAATGATCGAAGCCGATATAGTGCTTAGTGGAGCAGACTACCATCATACCGAAACCCTTCTGAAAAAACCTTTAAGACAGTACTCGGAAAAATACTGGGAGAAAAAAGTCTTCGCTCCGTCATCACTTTTGTTTTACGTTGGATTTGAAAAAAAACTACAAAACGTCAATCATCATACACTCTTTTTTGATGTCCCTTTTGAAGAACATGCGAAGGATATTTATGATGAGCCTAAATGGCCAGAACATCCGTTGTTCTACGCTAGTTTCCCTTCCATAACAGACACTAGCGCCGCTCCCCAAGGAAAAGAAGCTGGAATTTTTCTGATTCCGCTAGCTCCTGGTCTAAACGACACTCCAGAGATTCGAGAAGAATACTTTAATAAAATAATGGTTAGATTCGAAAAATTGACCAATCAAGAAGCAAAAAAATACGTTATCTTTAAAGAGTCTTTTTGTATAAACGACTTTGTTGAGGCCTATAATTCTTATAAAGGAAATGCATACGGATTAGCTAATACGCTGCTTCAAACTGCCTTCTTAAGGCCAAAGTTGAAAAGTAAAAAAGTAGATGGTCTATTTTTTACTGGACAGCTATCGGTTCCAGGACCAGGGGTACCTCCCTCCCTTATTTCTGGCAAACTGGTTTCAAACCTTATTCAAAAAGAGTTATAATTATGAAAGAAATTTTTGACATTGTATCCCGTACGTGCAGCAAGGAAGTAACCAATGCTTACAGTACTTCTTTTTCTATGGCTACCAAGATGCTAGCACCTACTATACGCCAGGATATTTACAACATCTATGGCTTCGTACGTTTTGCTGATGAAATTGTGGACAGCTTTCATGACTACGACAAAGAAAAATTATTTGGCCGCTTTGAAACTTCCTTAAGTCAGGCCTTAGAAGATAAAATTAGTTTAAATCCTATACTAAATTCCTTCCAAGAAACAGTTCATAAATACGAGATCGACAGAGCATTCATAGACTCTTTTATGGACAGCATGAGATTGGATCTATCCAAGCATGAATACATAACGGAGGATGAATACAAACAATATATTTATGGCTCAGCAGACGTTGTAGGCCTTATGTGCCTAAAGGTTTTTGTAAGAGGAGATCAAGCACAGTTCGAGGCACTAAGGGAAAATGCTATGAGCCTTGGTTCTGCTTTTCAGAAAGTAAATTTTTTACGAGATTTAAAAGCAGATTTTGAAGGTCTTAGCAGAACCTATTTCCCCAACACCAATCTCGAATCGCTTGACGAGGAATCTAAGCAAAGAATCATTTCAGACATTGAAGAAGATTTCAGAAAGGGGTATGAAGGAATCTTATTACTGCCTACAGACGCTAAGTTTGGTGTCTTTATGGGGTATCGCTATTACAAAAGACTGCTGAAAAAACTACAAAAGACTCCAGCTATTGACATAAAAAACACCAGAATTAGGGTTCCTAACTACGAGAAAATAGGATTACTTACTCGAAGTTATGTCAAATATCAACTAAAAATGGTAAAATAAGTTTTAAGAGTTCTCTCTTAATAAATTTTAAAATTATAGTCTAAAAATGAACATCGCCCTTTGGATACTAGTATTTTTAACCACCTTCTGTATAATGGAGTTTATGGCTTGGTTTACCCATAAATACGTAATGCACGGTTTCCTATGGAAGCTCCATAAAGATCACCACCACAAAGACCATAACAGCTGGTGGGAGCGGAATGATTTCTTTTTCATTTTTTATGCAGCCGTTAGTATAGGTTGTTTTATTGCTTGGCAATATTATGGTGTTTGGGCTGGACTACCGGTTGGATTAGGCATCTTCGCCTATGGGGTAGCCTACTTTATGGTTCATGACATATTTATACACCAACGCTTTAAAATGTTCCGCAACGCTAATAATTGGTACGCCAAAGGAATTAGACGCGCACACAAAATTCACCATAAACACCTAGGTAAAGGAGAAGGAGAATGTTTCGGTATGCTATTTCCCCCGCTTAAATACTTCAAAAGGTAACGCATGAAGTACTTGTACCTCTGGTTGAATCTTGGATCATTTATTGTCCCCTTCCTCTTCAGTTTTCATCCACGCCTACAATTCTACAAGAAGTGGAAGTCGCTGTTAATTGGAATTGGAACAATGATGGCCATTTTCATTCCATGGGATATTGTATTTACCAATAATGGCTTTTGGGGATTCAATGAAGCCTATATTACTGGTTATTCATTTTTAAACCTACCATTAGAAGAATGGCTTTTCTTCATCTGTATTCCATACGCATGCATCTTTACACATTATTCCCTAATGGAACTATTCCCGAAATTGCCCTTACCCAAAAGAACCACGTCCATTATTTATGTGATCTTAGCTACTACCCTAGTAATTGTGCTCTGGTACAATTACACTAAATGGTATACATTGATTAGCTTTGCCTATTGCCTTATTATATTAGGATGGACCTATAATAAAAGGCCCGATCTTCTAAGATCCTTTTTCGTTACCTACATTGTTATTTTAATTCCATTTTTTATTGTGAATGGCGTGCTCACTGGAACTGGTATTGAAGATCAAGTAGTATGGTATAATAATGCAGAAAACATGGGACTCCGCATGCTCACCATTCCGGTGGAGGACTCTATTTACAATTTAGGAATGTTACTCACCGTTTTTATGGTCATGCAACTATTGGAACAAAAGAAAAAAACGCCTACGGTGATTAAATAACTACATTGTAATTACACTTTGGTAACTTTCTTAACACTTACCAAGCCTTTTCTTAAAACAACACTAAGAATGTCTTAACCTGCCAAGCATCATTCCTGTCTTATCTTTCATGTATCAAAAAAGACATGAAATGAAAGCCTATTCATTTATTATCGCAGCAGTAATTATTATAACGACTGCTTTTTTACTCCCCACAAATTCATCAACTCCATTAATAACTGGCGATCTTATATTTACATCTATCTCAGGTTCTAGCACAGATGGTTTTTCAATCAGGACGACGACAAATATCGCTCCATTTACCTCTGTTCATTTTACAGACTCCGAGTGGACTGGGAATCGCTTTGGCGCGGATGAAAGTAATATAACATGGAGCAGTGGTGAGAAAACCATTCCCGCTGGAACCACTGTTTCGTTTAACGCCATAGACTCCTTCCCTAATTTGAGTCATGGAAGTCTTACTGGCACCTTAAAAATTTCCGAAGAAAGTGACGCCATATTTGCGTACACAGGAACCCACCGCATGCCATCCCAATTTATTGCCGCAACAGCCAATGAGCCCAAAGCATATGGAACCTTGCTAAATACAGGACTCATAGAAGGTGCTTCCGCAATAACAATAACCAACGAGCCTTCGAGAAAGAATGCGCACACCATTGATTTAACTGGAGCCAGAGTTTCAAAACCCCTACTCCCCAATTTCTAAGAATTTTGTTTTCCTTCTTATTTAACCAAAATTTTTCACTTACAATAATTGTATCTTAGCGCACCTATGTAAGGCGCAATGGACAAAAATAAATTGGCAGTAGAATTATTCAATTCCAAGGCACTCCAATACCAGGAGAAGTATATGGATGTCGAATTATATACTTCCGCTTTAAATCTATTCTGCGATCTTATTAAAGTGAAGGAAGCTCACATCTTGGATGTTGCCTGTGGCCCGGGAAATATCTCTAAATACCTATTAGAAAGAAATCCCGACTTAAAAATTTTGGGGATTGACCTGTCTAAAAACATGGTTGATTTGGCTCGAATAAATAACCCATCTGCCCAATTTGAAGTGATGGATTGCCGTTCCATTAAAAACCTAAATAAACAATACCACGCAATAATCTTCGCGTTCTGCTTTCCATATTTAACGAAGGAAGAAGCCTTACAACTTATCGAAGACGCGGCACAATTATTACGCCCTGATGGCGTCTTGTATATAAGCACTATGGAAGATGATTATTCAAAGTCAAAGTACATTGGCCCTAGTGATGGCAGCGGGGTTAGAATCTTCACCCACTACCATGAAGGAGCTTACCTAATAGAAGGCCTTACACGAAATGGTTTTACAAACATTGAGACGATCAGACAAGATTTTCCAGTAACACATGGAGATCCTGTAACCGATTTGTTGTTAATTGCTAAAAAATAGAATCTACCTAACTATGCCCTTCAATATTGTTCTTTTCGAACCTGAAATCCCAATGAATACCGGAAACATTGGCCGATTAAGCCTAGCATCAGGATCCAACTTGCACTTGGTAAAACCTTTCGGATTTGAAATTGACGATAAGAGACTAAAAAGAGCAGGTCTAGACTATTGGAAACATATTAATGTCCACATCTACGAAAGTATCAGCGAATTTTATAAACTGAATGGCGACAAAAACCTTATTTACTTATCCAGTCATGCTAATCAAAGTTATTTGGAGATTGAATTTGAAGATGACCAGTTTTTCATCTTCGGAAAAGAATCTGTTGGGTTGCCGAAAGAAATCGTTGAAAAACACCCCGATAAATTATTTAAAATACCCATTCATAGCGAGCACGTGCGCAGCCTTAATTTGGCCAACGCAGTAAGTATAATCGTTTATGAAGGAATCCGAAATCTCGGTTAACTATTCCTGAAGTAATCGATCTAAGGTTTTCTTTACAGCCGCACTATCCCATTCTGCCGCTCCTGTCTTTTTCATTACTATCTTTCCACTTTTTGAAATTACGTAGGTAGTTGGCAACGAGGTTGTTTTAATGGCTAAAGGTTCAGAAAATCGCTGGAGATAAACAGGAAAGTCATATTCATTTTGCTTCATAAAACCATTGAGCTTAGCTGTTTCCTCGGCCGATACAAAATAGAAATCGACTTGATCTCCATATTCGTTGTACAAGTTTTGAAGTGAGGGCATTTCGGCCACACAGGGCGGGCACCAAGTAGCCCAAAAATTAATAAGAACAACCTTTCCTTTAGATGCAGAAAGGTTTGCACTTTCACTATCCAAAGTTATTAAATCCCAATTATAATCGGTTACGGTTTCTCTTTCATTCTCGGAAATTTCAGAAGGACTAAAAGAAAAGATTTTATGAAAGAAAGCTCGAATAGGCATACCCGTTTGAGGTATAAAAAGTAAGACAACAAATGCAATCGCGATAAGTGTTCCTTTATTCTTATATAAAAATGAATCTCTGGACATAATCTCTTAGTAGGTTTTAAAGGTGCAAAATTACAGCTAAATTAAACGAATCAACCTTTTCTACGAAACAATACAGTTGTTCCCATAAATTAAATAAAAAAGCCCCATCTTTCAATGGGGCTTACTAACAAAAAAAAGAAACTATCGAGTGACAGTCCCTGTAGGTACACCACCTGCATTAAAAGCAAATGGATATGCTGTAGGTGCAGTTTCTGTTCCAGCTGTTCCTAATAGTGGCTTTAAGCCAAATGGTGCTGGCGAATTATCTGGCACTGGCTCTACACTAATAACAATCGTTCTATTTCTTACATCTAATGGAAAAACAACTCCTGTAGGTGCATTGTTAAAGAAGTCTTCTCCCGGTACTGGAGGACCAGGTTGGTCTCCACTAAATCCGTCAAAATTATCCACTGCACTAAAATCTGTAAAAGTTCCGGTTGAAATAGGTCCAACTCCATCAACAACTACCCATCCTTCATATGCCCATCCAGTTGGTAGGGTTGGTAAAGTAAAATCTGCCGTTGGAGGTGTTCCAGGCACTCCAAACCAAACACCGTATTGATCGTTTCCATTGTTTCCAGTAGTTTCGTCTGTAGGACTTCGCATGAAGAACGAACCTGTAGAAGTAGAAAACTCCCCTACTGCCGGCGCAACACCTGTAGAAACTGCAGCAGAACTTCCACTAAAATCTCCGGCAATCAACTTTTGGTCAGATGGATTCGGATCCGAATCTGGACTAGGCTCGATACTCAAAATAAATTTAGTGGCATCTGCTAAAGTGGTCGCTGGAACTTCAAATGAAGTACTTGACAACGTACCATTTGCATCCACAGTGAAAACGCCTGTAGAGATAGGTGCTCCATCAACAAGGACCCATCCTTCATAGGCATAATTGGGCCCCAAGTCTTCTAAACCTTGAAGATCTAACACTAAATTGGAAGTAGCGTCTGTGGTATTGTCATCGTCATTATTACAAGACGTAAACATAAAAGTTAAGGAAAGAATTCCTAAAAATATCTTTTTCATATAGTTTAATTTATTAATACATGACAAAATTAAACTACCTGTATTTGATGAAATGTAAGCTGGCTAACACTAAGCTGAAATTTTCAATCTAATTTCATTTCTGCTGAAATCTATTTTATTCTCTTCTTTGAATTTATTCATAATTGAATTGAAAGTAGGCCTTGAAGTACCTATGAGGTGAGCTATGTCTTTTTGAGTGTAAGGATGTTTGATTACGGTGTCTCCTGTATTTGGGCAACAATACCCATATTGATCTGCTAATTCTTTTAAAAATTCGTCCACCCTTGTCTCGGCATCCTTGAACATAATAAGTTCTAATCGACGTTCCAATCGTTTAATTCTAAAACCAATGAGCTTAAATACCCGAAAACTAAATGGCTTATTGTCCCGCATTAAATCATGCATAGTATTAACATCGACCGGACAAATAGAAGTAGTTTTATCCAAAGATTGAGCAAATTCTTCTCGCTTTTCTTCTCCCAAGATTGCCTGCTCTCCAAACAGTTCTCCTTTCGACAGAATTGCTTTTACTACTTCCTTCCCCGATTCGGTATAATGCCCAATCTTTACTTTTCCCTTTTCAATTAAGTAGACTTTATTTGCACTGTCTTCTTCAAAATAAATATAGTCTTCCTTACCATATTTATTGAATTGATGATCCTGTTTATACGCCTTAAACTTATGCGGACATAGCATACTAAATAGGTTGACATCTTCAAACACCCAAATACTTTTCATGGTTTGTTTTTTCGTTAGTTAGCCAATAGTCGCAACGACCACTAGTTCCTTACAAAAAGAAGCTCTTTTTTAATATTTTATTACCAGTCTACCATTACTCTTAAATTTATCCTATTTTTAGGTTCATCATTTTTTGTAAATACCATGAATTCCAGACGAGATTTTGTAAAGAAAACAGCCTTATTAGGAACAGGAATTGCGCTAGCCCCACATTTATCTTTTGGAGCTGATATGTCTTCAGTAAAACCAATTCTAAATGTAGCGCTTATAGGCGTCGGTCTTCGCGGCACCAATCATTTATCGAATTTACTACAACGAAAAGACGTGCAAATTACGGCCATCTGTGACATAGACAATTCCCGAAATAAAATAGCACTTGATCTTATCGAAAAGGCAGGCTTTAAAAAACCAGCCGTTTTCGGAAAAGATGAATACGACTATCGCAATCTACTCGAGCTTTCAGAAGTAGATGCAGTTATTATCTCAACTCCTTGGCTGTGGCATACTCGCATGGCAAAAGACGCTATGCTAGCCAGAAAATACACAGGTCTTGAAGTATCGGCCGCAAACACCATGGAAGAGTGTTGGGATCTCGTAAACACTCATGAAGAAACAGGCTCTCATCTTATGATCCTAGAAAACGTCTGCTACAGGCGAGATATAATGGCAGTTCTCAATATGGTGAAAAAGAATATTTTCGGAGAATTACTGCATTTCAGATGTGGATATCAACATGATCTTCGGTTTGTTAAACTGAATGATGGAAAAACTGCCTATGGTAAGGGAGTAGAATTTGGAGAGAAAGGAATTTCAGAAAGCGCATGGCGCACCCAACATTCCTTACTTCGAAATGCAGATGTATATCCAACACACGGCGTGGGGCCTATCGCTGTAATGTGCGATATTAATCGAGGTAATAGATTTGTTTCTATTTCGTCCATGGCAAGTAAGGGTGTAGGACTGCATAACTACATCGTAAAAAATGGCGGGGAAGGTCACCCCAACGCAAAATTAAAGTTTAAACAGGGAGATATTATTACCTCCATGATCGAAACTGCCAACGGAGAAACAATTATCGTAACTCATGATTGCAACTCTCCCCGACCCTATTCGCTCGGATTTAGAGTACAGGGAAGTGAAGGTATATGGGAGGTCGACGGTAACAGAATTTATATTGAAGGACAAGCCCAAAAAGCCCATCGATGGGATGATGCTACTAAATGGCTAGAAGAGAATGATCATCCACTATGGCAGAAGTTTGGTGAATACGCCGCTGGATCTGGACATGGCGGAATGGACTTCTTTGTATTGAATGCCTTTGTTGAATCTGCCAAAGAAAATATACCCCCACCAATGGATGCCTACGATGCCGCTGCGTGGAGCGCCATTACTCCCTTGTCTGAAGTTTCCATTGCCAATAACGGCGAATCACAGGATTTCCCAGATTTCACAAGAGGAAATTGGGTGAAAAGAAAACCGTATAACTGGATCAAAAACACCTACTAAAACTATCAATTGAAGAAAAAAATAACTATCCAAGCTCCAGGAAGAATTTGCCTCTTTGGAGATCATCAGGATTATTTAGAACTCCCTGTTATTGCATGCGCCATTGACAGATCTCTTGTCATTTCTGCAGAAGAAAATGGGACAGAACAGTTTCATTTTTTTATGCCAGATATTAAGGAAGAGCGTACAATCAATATACATGAGCCATTTGAAATACTTGAACCAGGAGACCATATGGGAGCGGCACTCAAAGTGGTTCGTAGATATAACTGCATTCCAAATGGCGGTTATGACATTACAATAACTAGTACTATTCCAATTAATGCGGGCACTTCCAGTTCCTCTGCCCTTGTGGTGGCTTGGACTCACTTTTTACTTCTCGCCTTTGGATGTGATCGTGAAATCACCCCTTCCCTTATAGGGCAATTAGCATACGAGGCAGAAGTAGTAGAACACCACTCGCCTGGCGGCAAAATGGATCAGTTCACAATCGCGATGGGCGATATAGTTTACATTGACACGAGTCAGGATTTTTCGGTTGCTAGCATTGGAGAATCTATGAGCGGGCTCATTTTGGGTGTCTCTGGTATCCCAAAAGAAACAATTGGGGTATTAAGTGATCTTCGGTCGAAAGCGCAGGATGCAATTGGTTATGTTGTAAAAGAAAAACCTGATTTTGATCTTAAAAATACAACCATGGATCAAGTTGAGAAACTTTCAGCATGTATCCCAAAAGAGCTTCAGCCCTACTTCTACGCCGCAGTAAAGAATCACAGTATCACTCAAGCTGCCTATTCCGAATTAAAAAAAGAAAAACTCAACCTAAAAAACATAGGAACACTCATGACCGCTCATCATGAAGTACTTCGAGACTATCTAAAACTAACGGTTCCTAAAATTGATGCTATGATCGATGCTGTTCTAAAAGCGGGTGCATATGGAGCAAAAATTGTAGGATCTGGAGGTGGTGGAAGTATGGTCGCCATATCCCCTTCCGAAGATAAAAGCCTGGATATTATTAAAGCAATTAAAGAAGCTGGTGCAGAAGACGCTTATAAAGTTCGCGTATCTTCAGGAACAGAAAAATTATGACAACTCTCAATGCACAATACTTCATGTTCAATATTAAAATCTTAATACGAATTCAAAATGCATCGTAGTCTTATCATCTTAGCCGGAGGCGCATCCTCAAGAATGAAACAATCTATTGGGGTTGAAGGTCTTTCGGCGGAAGAGGTTAGGGAGGCAAATACGGTAAGTAAAGCACTTATCACCTATGGCAAGAATCAACGTCCCATTCTGGATGTTCTTCTATCGAATGCGGAAAAAGCAGGTTACGAAGACATTATCCTTATTATAGGTGAGCAAGGAGAGGCTTTTAAATCATTCTACGGAAATGAGATGACCGGAAACTCCTTCGGAAATATGAACCTCTCGTATGCGGTTCAACATATCCCAGCAGATCGAATAAAGCCATTTGGCACAGCCGATGCTGTTACCCAAGCCTTGGAGCAGTATCCAGGTCTTCAGAATGAAGTATTTACAGTTTGTAATTGTGATAATCTATATTCGGTAGCAGCCTTGAAAACTTTAAGAGATATCCAAGCTAAGAACGCTTTTATTGCATACGATCGCGACGGACTAGAATTCTCAACAGAACGCATTAGCAGATTTGCCTTAGCACTTTTAGACGACGATCAAAATCTAATTGATATCATCGAAAAACCTTCCGAAGAAAAAATGGAAGACTACCAAAACAACGATGGAACCTACAGAGTAAGCATGAATATTTTTAAGTTTAATGGTGCCGATATGTTCACATATTTAAAAAACTGTCCTATCCACACTATTAGAAAAGAAAAAGAACTTCCCGCAGCGATCTTGAATTTCACAAAAGAGCATCCAGCACAGTTTCAAGGTATTCTGTTTAAGGAACATGTTCCCGATTTAACTTCTAAGGAGGATATTCAAATTTTTAAAGGTTACTTGAACTCACTTTAGTAGTCGCTCTTCGACTAAATTCTCCTTTAAAATTTATCGCGAGAAATGTGCATTACAAAATCCTAAAAACAAAAACTCCCACTTTCGCGGGAGTTTTCTTTTAAAATAATTGAAATTATAATTAGGCGTTTAATTTCTTAATTAAGTTGAGGGCTGAACCTTCTCGGTACCACTCAATCTGCGCATCATTATAAGTATGATTTAACATGATAATGTCCTTGCTTCCATCTGCATGAACCACTTCCATGGTAAGTTGTTTCTCCGGAGCAAAATCTGCTATATCCACAAAGTTAAACGTATCATCTTCTTGGATTAGGTCGTAGTCTGCTTCGTTCGCAAAAGTCAATCCTAACATCCCTTGTTTTTTGAGGTTAGTTTCGTGGATACGTGCAAATGACTTTACAATCACGGCTGCTACTCCAAGGAAACGTGGCTCCATAGCTGCATGTTCACGAGAAGAACCTTCTCCGTAGTTGTGATCTCCCACAACAATGGTTTTAAGACCCGCTGCTTTGTAGGCCCGCTGCGTATCTGGCACTCCGCCGTATTCACCGTCCAACTGGTTTTTCACGAAATTGGTCTTCTTATTATAGGCATTCACTGCTCCAATTAGACAGTTATTTGAAATATTATCTAGATGTCCTCTAAAACGTAACCAAGGGCCAGCCATAGAAATATGGTCTGTTGTACACTTCCCAAACGCTTTAATCAACAGCTTCATTCCTTGCATTTCGCTATCTAGGATAGGCTCAAAAGGAGTTAATAACTGTAAACGCTCGCTTGTTGGGCTCACACTAATAGTAACTCCACTTCCATCTGCAAGAGGTTCTACATATCCATTCTCTTCTACTTCAAAGCCTTTTGGAGGCAATTCCCATCCTGTTGGCTCTTCGAACATTACTTCATCTCCATTATCGTTGATCAAAGTATCGGTCATCGGATTAAAATCCAAACGACCCGCAATTGCGATTGCGGCCGTTACTTCTGGAGAAGCTACGAAAGCATGTGTATTTGGATTCCCATCTGCACGCTTTGCGAAGTTTCGGTTGAATGAATGTACAATACTATTTTTAGGTGCATTTTTAGGATCTTCATAACGCGCCCATTGACCAATACATGGTCCGCAGGCATTTGTAAAAATCTTAGCATCCAATTTTTCGAAAATTTGTATAATTCCGTCGCGCTCTGCGGTGAAACGAACTTGCTCAGAACCAGGGTTGATTCCAAGTTCAGATTTCATGGTAAGTCCTTTGTCTAAGGCCTGTTGGGCAATAGAAGATGCACGAGAAAGATCCTCGTACGAAGAGTTGGTACAAGAACCAATTAATCCCCATTCTACAGTAAGTGGCCACTCATTTTTAGTTGCCTTATCCGTCATATCTGTTCCTACCGAGGTAGAGAGATCTGGCGTAAATGGTCCGTTTAATAACGGTCCTAATTCTGTCAAATTAATTTCAATTACTTGATCGAAGTACTTTTCTGGATTCGCATATACCTCGGCATCTGCTGTAAGGTAATCCTTCACCTCATTTGCCGCATCTGCTACGTCTGCCCTTTCAGTTGCACGTAAGTAGCGCTCCATAGATTCGTCGTATCCAAAAGTAGAAGTAGTTGCACCAATTTCGGCTCCCATATTACAAATGGTTCCTTTTCCAGTACATGACATAGAGATTGCTCCGGGTCCAAAATATTCTACAATTGCTCCGGTTCCACCCTTGGCGGTAAGAATTTCAGCAACTCTTAAGATCACATCCTTTGGCGCTGTCCATCCACTTAGTTTTCCAGTTAATCTTACTCCAATAAGCTTCGGAAATTTTAATTCCCAAGCCATTCCTGCCATCACATCCACTGCATCCGCTCCTCCAACTCCAATGGCAACCATTCCTAGTCCGCCAGCATTCACTGTATGCGAATCTGTACCAATCATCATTCCGCCCGGAAACGCATAATTTTCAAGCACTACTTGGTGAATAATCCCAGCTCCTGGCGCCCAGAAACCTATTCCAAATTTATTAGAAACAGAACCTAAAAAGTCGAACACTTCGTTACTGGTCTCGTTTGCTCTTTTTAAATCTTGCGCTGCTCCCTGCTTTGCTTGAATCAAGTGATCACAATGCACTGTAGTTGGAACGGCTACTTTCTTTTTACCTGCCTGCATAAATTGCAACAATGCCATTTGAGCTGTTGCATCCTGACAAGCAATACGATCTGGTGCGAAATCGACATAATCCTTTCCTCGTCTAAATGCTGTTTTAGCATCTCCATCCCAAAGGTGAGAGTAAAGTATTTTTTCTGAAAGTGTTAAGGGATGTCCCACTACCTCACGAGCTTTATCTACTCGCTCTGGCATTTGAGCATACACCTTTTTAATCATATCGATATCGAAAGCCATAGTTATATTTTTTGTTCGGTTATTTTGAAGATTCTCCTAGATATAAAACCTAAAAGAACGGTCGATTCTCGTCTACTTTTTCACATCGCTCGAAAGCTTAATAGACTTGTTGCAAAAGTACGTATTTCCGCAATTAATTAAAAATAGTTGAACAAATTAGAAGATTTTATAACTATTCTTCAACGTTTTAAACATTTCAGAATAAAAAATTACGTATTCAATAAATTTTAATATGAAATTTTATCAAATCAGCAATTATTTCTGGCTGTATTTTCTTCGGAAATATGGTAAGTCGCGCAAATCCATCATAGGTTTTTCAAAAAAGCGATAGAGCAGGAACGAAAGCGAAATAGTTATCACTAAATATCCCAAAGCAAATCCCACCTTTTGAACGACGCCAAATCCTTCGGGAAGAATAATGTAATTCATTAATTGCAGTACAATGGAATAGTGTAATAAATACATGGAATAAGAAATAAGACTGATAAAAGTAATAGGTCTAATGAACCAACTTGGGGCAGATTTCAGTCTTGAAAAGAAAGGTAGCGACAATGCAATACTTATAGAAGTAAGTGGCAAGTAAAGCACGTTTAAGAAAAATGGAAAACGCTCTGCGGTGATTTGAAACTTACCGATTATGATATAGACGCCAACAAACAAGAAGATGCCTGCAAAAAAAGCCGAGCCAGTATAGTTTTTCCATGCGTCTTTGTACACTAGCGACAGATAGGCAGCCAGCACTCCATAATAAATAGCGTCGATACGGTATATTAAAACCGCCTTTAAGTTGATATTCCAGTAGTCGAGCGAGCTGGGGCCAGTTTGGGTGTTGTACCACACCTTGGTAATAGTAAAAAAGGCAATAATTAAAAGCGTAACTACCAAAAATAGTTTGGTCTTGGAGATATTCCATTTAGGCAAAAGGACCAAATAAAATAGCAACGGACCTATAATATATGCAAATTCTTCTATGGGTAAGCTCCAAGATTCTGTAAAAAAGATGTCCATTCCGGAGCAAAAGTTTTGTAAAAATCCGAAATAATACCGTAGGCTTTCCGGAAGTTCTCTTCCTATAAAGAAGACTACTCCAATATTAATGAGCAACACTAGATAGTAGTTAGGCAAGGTTCTAAACCAACGTCTAATGAGGAAATAAGTAAGGTGCTTCTGCTTAAATTCTTCGGAAGTAAAAATTCTGAAAAGGATCCGACCAATTAAGAATCCGCTGAGGACAAAAAAGATCTCTACTCCCATAACTCCACTTAGACGGAGTAAACTCACAAAGGAACCTCCAGCTTCAGGGAAAACCCATAAAGCGTGGGAACAGACCACAAACAAAATAGCAGCGGCACGCATAAGATCCAATCCGAATATTCTGTCTTTGTAGTTGATTTGCACTTTAATAAATCTATTGTAATTGCAAAAACGAAGGTACTAGTAATTTTAGAATCTCCTAATTAATGGTCTTTTTAAAGGCCTGGATGTCTTCATATTTTGTGATACCAAGAATATCAATAAGTCGTAAAAAAGAAATCTTGCCCTCTAGATGATATGCAATTAATTCATCTCGGTTTTTAATAAAGGCTCCTTCGTAAGGTTGCTGAAAATAAGTTTTACATTTTTTTTTAGAAATCAAGGTAAGTTCGATCCAGTTTCCTGTCCCATTAGATTTCGAAGGCTCTATCGAGTCGCCGTCATGATAACGGTAGGCCCCTAAATAATCCGTCACAGATAAATCAATTGATTCTATTTCGATCAAAAGATATACTTGCTGTTTAATTATAATTCGGTCTTCATACAAGGCTAAGGTTCCATCTAAGCTACCATTTATTTTTTCGGTCGTGAACATTGCTTTAATGCTCAATATCGACCATAAAAGGATTCCGAATCCTCCTATAAAATTAAGCACAGATTGTAACCAAGAAAAATTGAGATATGAATTATTAAGATAGATTAGCAAACAAATAACCACAAAAAAAACGATCACCACGACATCATCCGAAACCGTATCATTTTTTCTCTTAGCAAAAGTTCTAAACGTATTCACATTAGAACAAACTTCCAATAATCTCTTCGATGCTTAATCCTTCTGCCTCCGCTTTGTAGTTTTTAATGAGGCGATGGCGAAGAATACCGATTGCCACCTTTTGAACATCCTCAATGTCTGGCGAGAACTTTCCGCGCAAAGCCGCGTGTGCTTTTGCACCTAATATTAGGTTCTGAGAGGCCCGAGGTCCAGCTCCCCAATCGATGTAGTTTTTCACTATTTCTGGTGCAGCCTGACTCTTAGGTCTGGTTTTACCAACTAAGGTCACTGCGTATTCTATTACATTATCCGCAACTGGAATTTTACGAATGAGTTGTTGATACTTGATAATTTCCTCAGCAGAGAACAACGCACTTACTGAAGACGTAACACCTCCTGTAGTTAATTTTACCACCTCAACTTCTTCATCAAATGTTGGGTAATCCAAATTAACCGCAAACATAAAACGGTCTAACTGAGCTTCCGGCAATGGATAGGTTCCCTCCTGTTCAATTGGGTTTTGAGTAGCCAATACGAAGTAAGGAAGGTCTAATTTATAGTGCTGCCCAGCAACCGTTACTGCTCTTTCCTGCATTGCCTCCAAGAGGGCTGCTTGTGTTTTTGGTGGGGTTCTGTTAATCTCATCTGCCAAAATAATATTGGCGAAGATGGGACCTTTAATAAATTTAAACTCTCTATTACTGTCGAGAATTTCGGAACCAAGAATATCACTTGGCATCAAATCTGGCGTAAACTGAATTCTTTTAAATTCGAGTCCGAGTGTTTGTGCTATGGTATTGACCAATAGTGTTTTCGCCAATCCAGGAACTCCAATAAGCAGCGCATGTCCTCCAGAGAAAACAGATAGCAAAACCTGTTCTACTACTTCATCCTGACCTACAATTACTTTTTTAATTTCCTGTCTTAAGGCGTTGTATTTAGACACCAATTGTTCTACCGCGGCTACATCGGACATACGTTAGCTAGTTTGATTCGTTATTTTTTAACCCAGTCACTTGCAAATTCACAGTCGAAGTAATCTTGATTGACGTTTACATAAGTTTCGTTAATCTTCGTGTTCTGCCATTTCTCGATTTCCCGAATTTGCTTTTCTTTTAGGGCCAGTTCTTTTATCTTTTCGTAATCACGACTAAAATCTGAAGGATGCTCGTCAAATTTCTTGGTTACTGTAAGCATCTTAAACTTACTTCTCCCTCTAAAATCGCGGTCTGTAAATACTTTAGAAACCTCTCCTTCTGCCAAATTATATACTTGCGCACTTAAGGTAGGATCCATTTTAGTTAGATCGAAACGTGTATCGAAGGTTACTGGGTTCACCAATTGACCACCGTTATTACGAGTTTCTTTTTCATCTGAAAACTGACGTGCAGCATCTTTGAATTTAAGATTTCCTTCTACAATTTGTGTTCTTATACTATCAATTTTAGCTTCTGCCGCGTCAATTTCTTTCTGAGAAACTTCTGGAAATAAAATGATATGACGCACATCTAATTCTTGACCACGTACTTTATCAACTTTCAAGATATGATAACCAAAATCAGATTCAAAAGGCTCGCTGGTCTCGCCTTCCAATAAGGAGAATGCAACATCTTTAAAAACTTTATCGTATGGAGAGTTCTTTTTAATACCTTCAATTAATCCTCCTCTTGATGCGCTATTATCCTTAGAGTACAAAACTGCTTTTGTGGCAAAACTAGAACCATTTTCTACGATATCTCGTCTATATGTATTTAGTCTATCTACTACGTCTCTTTTGGCTTCTTCCGTTATTTTTGGTTCTACTACAATTTGAGCAACCTCAACTTCGGCACTAAAAATAGGACGTTCATCATCGGGAATTGCAAAGAAAAACTCTCGAACTTCTTCTGGAGTCACCTCAATATTTTCCACCACAGTTCTTTGCATTTCTGCAGCGAGCATTAATGTTTTATTCGTTTCGAACAACTCACTTCTCAATTCTGCAATAGATTCCTTTTTGTAGAATTTCGCAACTTTCTCTTCATCACCCCCAAATTCTCCAATAATGTATTGTAATTGTTGCTCGATGCGCTGACTAATGTCAACGTCACTCACCTGAAGACTATCCACTTTTGCATGGTGTGCATACAGCTTGTCTTCCATCAATTTTCCTAATAATTGGCAACGAGACACATCTTCGATAGAGATTCCCTGTTGTCTCAATTCGATATAGCTTTTATCGATATCACTATCTAACACAATATATTCTCCAATTACTGCCGAAACACCTTCAGCTTTAAATCGCTTAAAAGGTGGCTTCACTGTATCCACAACCTTCTCCACCACGGGTAATGTCGTCACTTGCGTAGTATCAACTATCACTTGCGCCTGCGCTCCAAAAGCCAAAAGCAATAAAGCCAAGGTCAAGGTTCTACTGATTTGTATAGGTCTCAAATTTTTTATTCTTAATTGCATCTTTTGTAATATCCTTTTCTAAATTCTTTATGAGTTCCAGTTTTCGTTTGTTGAGAATTATTTGCTCAATGGTAGGCGCCACAAACGAGAGCGGGGCTATATCATTGCGATTGAGCACATCTTCAATTTTCACCAAATATACTCCTAATGAGTCTTGTAATTGTGCAAAATTTGATTTTTTTAACAGTTGCTTTTCCCCCTCTTGAAGGATTGGTAAATTCTGAAATAAGTTATCCTTTTTCACCCAAACAGAATCGTTAAAGTTATAGGCTTTAAACTGAATACTGATCTCATTCAATTCTTCCTGATCCTCTTTGTCAAACCTTCTAAATTTTTCCTTAATTGAATTTAGGTTAACATAATCGGTACCTACCTTAATGTATCGCAACTGAACCAATACATCATTCAATTTAAAGTTTTCCTTATTCAGCTCATAATATGTTTGAAACTCTTCTGGAGATACTTGTTTATCCAACTGTTGGGATACGATGGAGTTTTTGTAGGCATCTGTATACAAATCTGTTTTATACTGATTTACCAAACGGTCGTACTCCTGTAATTCTTCATTGGATAAGTTGATCTTTGCTTGATCAATTAAAAGTTGTTGTGTAGCCCACCTGTTGATGTAACTACCTACTAACACTGTACTATCGACTACCGAAGTGCTTTCTGAAATGAGATCTTCAATATCATCCTGATACAGGTAAGTATCATTTACTCTGGCAATAGGTGTACGTGGATCTTGCTGCTTGAAATAGTCGCAGGAAATAACCACAAAACCCAATACAAATATCCAGAATAACTTCTTCATTTATGCTTTTAATTCCTTTCGCAAGCGTTTTAGGGTCCTTTTATTAACCTCTACTTCATATTTCGCTCTTAAGGATTCCATCCATTGCTTTTCTACCTCATTTTGATAGTCGCTCAGCACTTTTCCCTTCACTTCATCAAACTCCTTCGGTCCTGCTGGTATAATCTCTTTAGTAACTACAACGGTGTAGGTGTTATTTTCATTGTAGACTTTTGAAATACCTTCCTTAACTTCAAAATCCTTTGGCAGACCTTTCTGACCTATTTCGAATTTTTTCGAGCTAAGAATGATCGCTGCTTTTTTATCTTTATTCAATTCGGTCTTAATCTCCTCCGCAGTTTTCCCTTCTTTCAACAGTGCTTTTACCTGCTCCATAATCGCCTTATCTGAAGTTGAAATTACATCAGCATCTACTCGTTGTTTCCAATTGTAATTTCCTTTGTTTGCATTGAAAAAAGCTTCTTGCCCCAACGTATCTTGCTTTGCTTTGTTCCAAACATTGTCTCCCATTACTTCAAAAATGAGCAAACCGTCTCTATATTCACGAATAACTCCAGCATATTCATCATTTTCCAACTCGAGTTGTGTTTTGAAATGATCTTTTAGCACTTTGGTTTCAAACTCATCGTAATAAGCCTTCAACAAGGTCACCTTTTGGGTATAAGGTCTAGCTTTCTTTTGTCGTTCTTCTATGTATTTAGCCAACTCATTATAGGTCGCTTTAGTTTCACCAATAGTAAAAATCACTTTATTTTCATTCTCACTTATTGCTTTATATTCCCACTTTCTTTTTAACACTTCATCGCCTACATAAGTTTGGAAAAAAGGCAGATAAGGATTAACAGACGTATAACCATACTTGTCTTTAATCTTATTGTTAACTGCCGTGGAAACTATTTTAGACCGTTCACCGTCCTTCACTTTCCGTTCTAGCATAACTCGCTCTTCTTCAAAAGAAGGCATTGTGTGTTTTTCAATCAATTTAATGATGTGCCATCCAAAGTCGGTTTTAACAGGCTTGGAAATATCTCCTGGATTTTGAAGTGCATATGCAGCCTCTTCAAAAGAAGGAGCTCTCAACTCCCCCTTAACGAACTTTCGCATTTTCCCGTTCTTTTTGGCCGTTGCTTTATCTACAGAGTATTGTCTAGCCAAATCATCAAAATTAAGTCCCTGCTCTAGAAGTGTAGCAATCTCCTCAATTCGCTCTTTAGGATTATAACCTTCTTCTTGTCCACGAGTAGAGGTCATAATATGCGCTACTGAAATAGCTGCTTCCCTTTTTCTACGGTCATGCACTTTCAAAATGTGATATCCGTATTGGGTACGAACAATCTCTGAAACTTCTCCTACTGGAGTATTATATGCAGCATTTTCAAATGGAAAAACCATTCCGAATGCAGTAAAGTAACCCAACCTTCCTTTCGATTTTTCTACATTCGGTTCTTCCGAATTTTTAACAGCTAACTGGGAAAAATCTGCTCCTTTAGCAACAGCCTTCGCTCTAATTGACTTTATCTTATTGTATGCTACTAATGTATCCTGAGGCACCGCATCCCAATTACAAGCGATCAGAATGTGAGAAGCATCAATCTCTTCTAAACTTCGGTTGTATGCCTCCTTGGCAAGTTCTTCGGTTAAACTGTTTTCGTAGATGTAATTTCGGGAAAGTTGCTCCTGATATTTGGAGAAATCATCCACATAACTCTTTCTTTCATCTAATTCTTGCGAATAAGCCTCTGCAACCTTCAATTTATAATCAATAAACATTTGAAGATAACCGTCTACAGTTTTCTGCTCTTCTTCCTGAACTAGATTCAAATTTTTGAGGTAAACCTGTTTAAACTCTTTGGCGTAAACTGGCTGATCATCAATGGTTAATAGTACTTTCTTCTTCTGTGCAGAAGCCGAAAGTGACACCAAACAACAAATAATCGATAGGTAAATAATTTTGTTCATTTTCAAAATAATTTTATTTAATTCAAGCCCCGCAAAAATATAAAAAAGATGGGGTTACACAAGTGCGTTAACAGAACGTTATTACTCTTTCTTTCGTATCTTCCTTCTATTCAAAAAAACGTAAATTGTACAATTAAATTTTTAGGACACATTATATGAAATACATATCAGAAATAGTTATTAATCTGCCCCGTGAGGAGGTGATTAAAAAACTAGACAATCCGGAAAATATGAAACATTGGCAACGTGGTCTTATTAATTATAAGTTAACTGATGGTACACCAGGCAAAGAAGGTGCCAAAATGGAATTAGAGTACCAAATGGGCAAACGAACCATGTCAATGACCGAAACAATTATTAAAAATGAATTTCCTCACGAGTTCCATGCACAGTACGATGCGAAGGGAGTTCAGAATATTCAGAAGAACTATTTTCAGGAACTCCCAGATGGCACTACAAAATGGGTGAGCGAAAGTGAATTCAAATTTGCAGGTTTTGGAATGAAACTCATGGCTTTTGTAATGCCTGGAGCGTTCAAAAAACAATCCATGAAGTATTTAAACGATTTTAAGAATTTTACTGAAAACGGAGTTTCCGTCGAGGGACTATAATATGGAAAGAGTTAAATTAATTTGGGATTTTAGAGGGCCCAACGCAGGACCAATTGCGGATCACCATGCTATTCACTTAAAAGAATTTGCTGTAGCTGAAAGTTTAAACAACACTATTTGCAAAGTAGAGAAAATTTCAGAAATGCACCACATTGCCTACCTCGTTGTCGAAAAGCCATTAATGAATGAATTGAGAGCGCGCCTTAAACCAAATAGAGGGCAGCTTTTTAGTGAGTAAAATTTAAAAAAATGATTTTTCTTAGATGCCGAGCTGGATTAATAACCGTTTTTAGTTAAATGAAAGACACAGATCATCCAATATCACTGTTTTCAAAATGGTTTAACGAAGAGTTAAAACAATCAAAAGTCAGAATTCCGTCCGCGGTTTGTCTATCTACTATTGGAACAGACAGCTTTCCAAATGCGAGGTTTGTTTCCTTTAAAGAAGTAATTGATCATTCTTTTGTTATTACCGGTCCGCTTAACTCAAGAAAGGGAACGGAAATTTCGAAAAATAATCGCGTAGCCTTGACTTTTTGGTGGACTGAAACAGAAAGACAAGTGAGAGTTCAAGGATTAGCCACACAAATACCTGAAAAACTTGCCAACCGCTATTTTAAGGAACGTAATGTAAACGCCCAAGCTGTTTCTTCTGTTTGTTCGCAAGGAAGAGAAATTAGCAATTTAGAAGAACTTGAAAAAAAAGTACTGGAAAGAGCTTCTGAAAACAGCAAAATTCCAAAACCGAAAAACTGGAGCGGATTCTTAATTAAACCACTACGAATTGAATTTATGGAGTTCAAAAAGACCAGATTCCACCATAGAAAACTATATGAACTAGAGAAGAATGAATGGAGTTTTAAACAGATAGAGCCCTAGTTAAGAACTCCTATAACCAGTCATCCAATTCGTTAATTATTTACTGAAATATGAAAGAATTCTTTATTGATAAGTTCGAATATAATTTCGCTAGCAATAAGACCATCATTGATCTTATAGTCGCAGCGCCCAATGCTGCGTACACAGAAACTACACAGACACTCATTTGTCATACCCTCAATGCACAAAACTTTTGGAATCATCGAATTTTGGGAATAACTCCCACTCAAGAAATCTGGCAAAACTTTGAGACACATCAACTGCATGAGATCAACCAAAACAATCATGACCAAAGCATGGATATTTTAGAAAAGATGGATTTAAAAACAATAATTGATTACACCACTACCAAAGGTGTTGCCTTTTCTAATTCTGTGGAAGACATTTTCTATCATGTTGTCAATCACGGCACCTATCATCGCGGACAATTGATCACAGAATTAAAACAGCAGGGAGTTACTCCCATTAGTACCGACTATATTTTCTTTAAGCGCTAGTGATGGGTTTCCTGAATGGAATACTCTTTTTGAACGGAGTACATTCGTTTTAATTGCGTTAACAATCTGACAAAAGATTTCAATAACCGCAAATTTTATAGTATCATTGCGCCAAATTCAAATACCTTATTACTATGAAATTAATGAAAATTGCCTTTTTATTTATTTGTGTTAGCAGCTTTGCACAAACAAAGGTAGGAACGATTGATGTAGATTTTATCTTAAGTAAAATGCCAGAGCTTGCAACGGTTCAAAAGCAAGTAGAAGACTACACCAAAGGGTTGGATGCAGAACTTCAGGTTCAATCTGCCGCTTTTACACAGGCGATGGAAGCGTATAAAAGAGACGAACCTAGCCTAACTATTTTACAACGCAAAACCAAGCAAGATTCTATTCTTGTAATGGAACAAGACATTAATAAATTTCGTCAGAATGGAGTAACACTCATTGGCCTAAAGCGTGAAGAATATATGCAACCGCTTTACGACAAGCTGGGTACTGCCCTAGAAAAGGTAGCCGAAGCAGAAGGTTACACTCAAATTTTACTTAGAAATAACGATGTTGTCTACTTAGATAATAATTATGACGTCACTGTTGCAGTGCTTAAAGAACTAGGCATTGAAATTAAACAAGAAGAATAAACATCTATATAGTACTTAATAAAAAAAATGGTCTCCAATTAGAGACCATTTTTTTATTGATAGTAATTCGGAAATTATCTAGAATAATTTGGTGCTTCTTTGGTAATGGTTACATCATGTGGATGACTCTCATGAATCCCCGACGCTGTAATTTTCACAAATTTCCCTGTTTCTTTTAGTGTATGAATATCCTTGCTACCGCAGTAACCCATTCCAGCTCTAAGGCCACCTATAAACTGAGTCATACTCTCCAGTAGTTCTCCTTTATAGTTAACTCTGCCTACGATACCTTCTGGCACTAATTTTTTAATGTCATCTTCCACATCTTGGAAATAACGATCTTTCGATCCTTGCTTCATGGCCTCCACAGATCCCATTCCTCGATACGATTTAAATTTTCGTCCTTCATAGATAATAGTCTCACCTGGAGATTCTTTAGTTCCAGCTAACAAAGACCCCAACATTACAGAATCTGCTCCGGCAGCAATAGCCTTTGGAATATCACCAGTATAACGAATACCTCCGTCTGCAATTACCGGAACTCCACTTCCTTTAATAGCAGCAGCCACCTCTAACACTGCTGAAAATTGAGGGAAACCAACACCAGCAACAACACGGGTTGTACAAATTGAACCAGGCCCAATTCCAACCTTCACGGCATCTGCTCCTGCATCTACCAAATACTTAGCCGCTTCTGCGGTTGCAATATTCCCTACTACTACATCTAGATCCGGAAATTTTTGCTTTACCTCTTTTAAAACCGTCACAACCCCTTTAGTATGACCGTGAGCGGTATCAATAATGACAGCATCAACATGTGCGTTTACTAAGGCTTCTGCTCTATCAACCGCGTCTGCAGTAACTCCTAAAGCGGCAGCAACACGAAGGCGACCATAATGATCTTTATTCGCTGTTGGTTTTAAAGTTAGTTTAGTAATATCTCTAAAAGTGATAAGGCCTAGCAATGTGTTATCCTTATCGACTACTGGTAATTTTTCAATTTTATTTTTCTGAAGGATAATCTCTGCTTGTTTAAGAGAGGTTCCTTTTGCAACGGTTACTAGGTTTTCTGAAGTCATTACTTCATGCAAAGGGCGACCGTAGTTTTTTTCGAATCGAAGATCTCGATTAGTCACGATTCCGATCAATTTTCCTGCCGCGTCTGTAATTGGGATTCCTCCTATGCTGAATTCACGCATGGTATTTTGAGCATCCCCAACAGTAGCATCTTTCTTCAATGTTACTGGATCTTGAATCATCCCACTTTCTGCACGTTTTACTTTTCGAACTTCAGCAGCTTGCTGCTCGATGGTCATGTTCTTATGTAATACTCCAATTCCACCTTCGCGGGCCATAGCAATTGCCATAGCGCTTTCTGTAACAGTATCCATTGCGGCAGAAACGATAGGTACATTGAGGGTAATGTTGCGTGAGAAATTAGTTTTAATAGAAACTTCTCGCGGTAAAATTTCGGAATAGGCAGGCACTAAGAGTACGTCGTCGTATGTAAGGCCTTCACCAAGAATTTTGTTGTCGTGTGCAGTCATTGCAATTAAAATTAAATTCCGAAGAACCGGAAGTAGTTATTATTTAATTGCACGCAAAAGTACGTAAATATTGGGGATATTATAGTTTTCTTTTGGTAAAACCTTTTGGAATATAGAGCTTCTCATAATCGTAAAAACTAATATATACCAGTATAGGTTCTTTTAAACCCTCGTAGGTTACTTCGTATACGTCGACCATTGCCGAACCTCCAAAACCGTTTTCACTTTCGTACGGACAACAGCTGCCTCTTCTATGAAAGCTTAGTTCTTCGCCGTCTGGACCTGCCAAGGATGCTAGAAACCTCCTCTGGTTAGTCGCGCTTCGTTCCCCCACCTTTACTGGCGAACTGGCTACAATCCCATAATCTTCATTAGTAGAATAAGTGGTAATATCTAGAAATGGTTCGTAGTTAGAGGATGAGCTTGTCGGATTTGTAGTAGTCCCTAAAATAGTTGGATTTTGGGATGAAGTCACCGACTTTTTAGCGCCACAAGAAGTTAGTACTAAAGCTAGTACCAAAAGGCTAGTTAGAAATCTCATTTAGTTTTGATTAGTTAGGAGCAATCTACAATAATTATTTTTGTACGGAAAATAATAGTTGAAAGACCTATGTCAAAATTTGTGAATCGAGAACATTTGTCTGGTCTTATAAACCAGTTTGACCTTACTACACTTTCAGCTTACAACTTAAACTGAAGGGTGGTATAAAATGTAATTGGCTCTGCAGGAATAATACCCGGCCCTGGATAACCTGTTGCTCGCCTAGCAAAATAGGTTTCATTGAGTAAGTTATTTACTCCAGCTTCTAGACGCCAACGCTTGTAGGTATATCCTAAAGACAAATCCATTACACCATACGACGGAATTGAACCTTCGATACCTCTCTGACTGTCTTGAACATCTTGAGGCGCATTTGTCGCGTCAGTAAATTGTTCTGAGAGGTAGCTGTATTGAATGCTACTTGATAGGTTTTTCCACGCAAATTGAATTCCCGTTTTCAAATTTACGTCGGGAATAAATTCTACTTGATTCCCTTCGACTCCTGTGGCATCAGAACTCAAGTATTCTGACCGCGTAAGGGCTAGGTTGGCAAACAAGGTGCATCTAACATCCTCTAATTGATCAAAAAAGGTGTTTTTTAGATTCCAATCCCCAAAAATTTCAGCTCCATAAATGAAAGCGTCTCCTATGTTTCCCCGTCTTCTTTTTATGCTATTATCGTCGTCTACGAATAGAACCTCACCTAACCTGTTATCATACCGCAAACCAAAGACACTTAAATCGTAGGAAACAAATTTCCCAGCTTTTCCTCTAACCCCAAGATCTATTGTATAACCGCGTTCATCGGTTATGTCTTCATCTACCACAAAAGACGGGTTTACCACTCGAATATCGCTAAAGGTAACAGAACGATAATTTTGGCTGGCGTTACCATAAAGTTCAATCTCTTTTCGGAGTTGATACGTAGCTCCCAGTCCGAGTAACAAAAAGTTTCGATCGAATGTTCTGTTGTCTTCAATCTCTTCATTTAAAATAGGATTCCCAGCTAAGTCCAGAACTATGTTCCTGTAAGAACCTTCACTGTTTGTCTTTATATATTCCCATCTAAAGCCAGGAGTTACCGCTAGTTTTTCATTTAATTGAAAAATATTTTCTCCAAAAATGGCTAAATTCCTGTTTGGTAGTTCGAACGAAGCTTGACGTTCATAATTTGGAAATGAGGCGGAAGCATCGCTAAAATCTGGAGTTCCACTAAGGGTTCCCGGACCTTGAAACTGATCGTTATTTGCATTATAGTACTTACTTCCTATCAAAAACACTGCGTCTTTTGCGCCTATTTGATATTTAGTTAATAAGCGAGCTTCTGCTCCCCAGTTCTGAAAATTATCAATTAACAACTCGCGCGGCTCCTCTAAATCGTCGGGTTGTGAGACTCTATTTTGACGGAATCCAACTGCTTTACGCGTCGCATCCAAACCGAATAATTGCAAACTAAAATCGGTATCCACACTAAATTCATGATTTAACCTAAGTGAATACACTTTCCAGTCTACATTGAACCAGTTTCGATCTCTATTACTAAAGCTTGCGTCATCTAAAAACTGCGCATCTGTAAGTCCTCCAGCTTGCTTCGCTAAGTAATTAAAAAGCGTTAACTCCGCCTCTATTTTGGTCTTATGTGAAAGTTGATAGCCCAGATGAGCAAAGTAATTTCTACTATTAAAATTCGAATTTTCTCTCCAACCATCCCCTTCTTTATAATTGAAATAGCTGTAGTAACTAAAATCTCCAAGCGTGCCGCCTATACTATTGAAAGAAGTTAACAACCCATAAGATCCCGCAGTCTGTCTCGAGACCCATTCAATTTTCTTTGCTGGATTCGGTAATCGTGTTTTAAAATTTATTAGTCCGCCAAATTGGGTTCCATACTGCAGAGAAGCTGCGCCTCTAATTACTTGAATTTCACGTAAACTTTCTGCCGGAGGCGTGTAGTAACTTTCGGGATAACCCAAAACATCGGCGCTGATGTCGTAATTGTTTTGACGAATGTTGAAATTTGCAGAGCGATTTGGGTCTAATCCTCTTCCTCCAATATTAAGTTGAAGTCCCGCATCTCCATTTTCATAAATATTCAAACCTACAACCTGACTATAAATCTGTCGAGGAGCATTTGCTGCGAGGTTAGCGGTTAGTTGATCCAACAATACTACTTCTGTCTTCTTTCCTGCATAGATCGCAGTTCCTTCTACTTGTTTTAAATTTCGCAAAGCAAATATCTTCTCTCTTCGATTGGTCAATACCACCTCATTTAACTGCTCTCCTAATGGCTGCAACATAAAACTTTTATCTGTGTTTCCTGAAACAACTACCAATACTTCTATTAATTGATAGGAAAATCCGTAAACGACCATTTCATAGGTACCTTCTGAAATATCACTAAAAACATATGTCCCATCTGCAGCAGACTTAGTGCCTTTAGATTCATTTTGCAAGTAAATTTCAGCATTGGAAACTGGAACGCCTTGCGTATCGGTTATGACCCCAGAAATAGTGAATTGTGCTTGAGCGGCTATTCCGAAGAACAGAAAGAATAATATGTTATAAACCTTTAATTGCATCGTCGAAGGGTAAAATCCAGTTTTTATGTCTAATTGATTCCTTTTCTTTTGCCAAATTAACATTGGGATCGATATAGGCCCTACTTAACCTACCATTAAGTGCTACCTGTACCTCTGCATACACTTCCACCCTCCTATGTCCTTTTTTCGTAAAATGATTGCAAAGATAGTGAGCATATTCGAGAATAAAATCTGGTTGAAAACTCATTTGTTTTTCTTGAAATGGAGTTAAGAAATCACTATTATCAACATAAAAACGTTTCCCAGTCTCTGGATCAACAATCTTAAACTGTGCGTAACCAGATTTCTCCATGAGCATTACACGCCAGGAAAAGCGATACCCTTCTTCTGTCCAAAAGAGCTCTCCAGGATACAGCAAATACCTCCAAGGAAAAACTAGTTGAAAGAATAGAAGAGCCGCTGTAACAAAAAGCGCTATTCGTTGTTTTCCCAGATTAATGAGCTGTTTCTTTTTGTTGCTTTCGAGAAGTTCCAGCGGGTATCTGAATAAACTAGACAAGAAAAGAACGATCCGCTTATGAAATCCAGCATCAAAAAAGATAAGCGCACTCACTATCATAATGTATGGGAACATACCAATAGGAAAAAGAACTCTCGTTAAAACATGAAAAACTACTACCAAAACAAAAGCGAAGATTCGAGTCCGTTTATACAGTAATAAAAAAGGAATACACAGATCGTACGCAGCACCAAACCAACTAAATAGATAATGTATCCATGGTTGTCCAAACATGCTCCCTATGAGCGGTGTGTCGAACTTAGAAGGCAACCAAATCTTTAATGGCAAAGCTTCTATGAGCCAATCACTATTTAATTTTGCGAGTCCCGCATAAATATAAACTACAGACAAAAGCACTTTTAAACTATCAATGGTCCATTTTGGAATTAAATCACCAGACATAGATGGATCGCCCTGTTTCTTATAAGCGCGCACGGCATCCACAGAAAAGTAAGCGCCGGCAGGTAAAAAAATAAGTAAGAACGCCAGTACACTAATGAAATAATAGTGATTTAAATAGGTAGTCTTATCTATTAATTCGATGTACGTAAAACTTAGGAAGAATATGCTAACAGACCATCGATATTTAAAGCCTACTGCAACAAACAGTGCACTTAAGCCACAAATAAAAAAAAGAACGTAGGTATATACGCCTAGCGATTGAACCCATTCAAAACCGTAAAACTTAAAATGAAAATCTGGGTGGATGTATAGCTTTTCAATCCAACCATTCATCCAAAATCTCACCATGCTGATTACCATCATCAAACCGAATAATATACGAAAGACTGCCAATGGGGCAGCCTCCGTATATTCGTTTAAATAAGATGATAGTTTGCTCTTCATATTCGATTAATCTCCGTCTGCATCTACGAAATCAATCGCTATACTCATGGCACTTACCATGTCAACTTTTAATAAAGGAACAGCTCGTTGTACCTCATCGTACGCCTCTAAAAATTGAATAGGTGGGGTTTGATTTAGCTCCTCCGAAAAATTTGATAAGCTCATGACAGATGTACGTGCTAAATCGAATTGATCATTAATAATTGTTTTCAAGCTTTCTCCATTTTTCATCGTATCCAGCTCATCTAAATAGGAACTTAAGCTTTCTCCTTGACCATTACCGTCGTAGTGTCTTCCGTTAAAGAAATTTTGTGATGCTTGCAATCCTTCTAAAAACAGCGTTTTTGAAAGATCTGCCTTGTAAAAAGCCTCTATGCTTTCTGGTATAGGTGTTCCAGAAAACACGCCAGCAGGAATTCCCATTTTCCCTGCTCTCAGGTGTTTTTCAAAATAGAAGATATAGTCGTTTACGAACCGGTCAACCGAAGCTGTGGCAGAGGCTCCGTCGTTATTCACAAACGTATCTCGGTATCCATTCGCCCAAGCGTCTTTTACCTCTTCTGTTAGCACTCTAATATCAACTACGATGTCGGTTAAATAGTTACGCTCTTCTTCTCCGTTCGTTCCCGCATACCTGTCGACTATCCCTTGATCGGTCGATTCGATTCCAAAAAGCAAATAATCTAAAGCTGGGAACCCTTTTGCCGATCGATTGGATGACAGCGATAAATTGTATGTTCCGTCCTCTATGTTTTGAGTTATTTGCTCGGTGTTGGTCGGGTAAATATTTAGATTCAATCGAAGTCCATTGGTTTCTGCTGGCCCCACTTCAAACATAGATACTCGTTGCCAAATTACGTAGGCTTCTTGCCAAGCAGTGCGCAATGCGTTTAAATTTTCCAAATTAGGGGTGTTGGTAAAATCAGTCATGGCCAGTTCCATTTCATCCACTTCAGAAGAAAAATCTGCATATCCGGGAAGTATGATATTATCTGCCCAATTCGCAAGCATGGCAGATCGGTCAAAATCACCGGTATTCTCGTCATCTTGTGATGAATCGTCGCTGGTAGAACAAGCTACCATTACACCAATTAGAAATAAAACAAAAACAATCTTTTTCATAGCATTTTTTTTTCATCCGAAAGGGGAAGCAAAAATACTTCCCCAATCTGGTTAATTAACATTAAACTGAAACTTAACAATAATCATTAACTTTTTGCCTGATCTACAGTAAACGTAAATCTTGACGCTATTTCATTAGAAATGGCATCTAAAGTTGCTGGAGAAACATCCCAGAAACCGTTACCTTGAGATAACTGATCAATAAAATCTAACACCTCTGTTCTCGAAAAATAAGGGTCATTTGTCCCTGGCTTTCTTGTAAACTGTAAACTATAGATAAAGCCAAATCCTTCAGAAAGATCATGAAAAGCAGTTCCATATTCCACTGGTGTTCCCTCCAAGGCATTCTTTCCTTGCTGTAGATAGTAGACTGCTCTTACCCCTACTACTTCAGATATTTTTTGTTTAATTATTTCGGCCTGCTCATCCCTAAGTTCGTAGTCTTGACCTACAATAGCGGCTCTACCTAATTTAAATGCGTTGTAAATATCATCTGCAATTCCGGCAAAATCGTCGTCACCTTCTACTCTCCCAATGTATTTATTTAAGAAATTATCATCTTCACCAATGGTTGCATTAGGATCTGCTTCATTCACAGAAGTACCATACAAATATCCATACGCCTCATCCCATTTGTGCTCCATGGTGGTATATGTCTTGTCTTCTACCACTATGTCATTATTATTATCGGTTATATTGGTTCCTTCATCCAGTACGTTAGTGCTCAAATAATTGTTTAATGCTTGATCGACCATCAAAGCACCAATGAGACTCTTGGCAAAGGCTTGATTGTACTCAAGTCCTTTCGAATTGACATATCGCGTGCTCGAGCCATCTGCAATTTGCCCTGCGACTCCAGACGCAGCCAGTGTTTCTTCCGCTGGAAAAACCTCACTCACCTGCGCAGATAGCCATCCATCAAATTGTGCCTTTATAGCAGCCGCATCTGTGGCGTTATTACTAAAATAATCGTTAGAAGCGGCTGTTTTGCTTTTCACACTCTTACCAGACTCATTTAAAGTAGTATCCGAGAAAGGATTGTTTTCGTTGGAGAACATATTAAACAGCGATTGTTCGGTTGCTCCGTCAAAATCTGTAATAGCACTAACTAGTTCCTCACTCATTAAAATCCGTGAAGTCTGACCAGAGAAACTAACGGTACTTTCATTATTTCTAGTAAAACTGTAGGTAGCAGGTGCCTGAATTGGGTCAGGATCTACAGTATCGGCATTATCATCGCTGCTACAAGCAAAAAGCGAAATGGAAAGACAGAGGTATATAAATTTTTTCATAGTTGTTTTTATTTAGACCAATTATAAATAGATGGTTATATTTTGCGCAAATTTATAACTCAAAAAGAGATTACACAAGTTTATTTATATTAAATCTAAATAAAATTAAGGTTAATTCTAAGTACTCAGAATGTACACCTATTTCATCGATACCTCTAACTGCGACTTATACTGCATTCTCGCTAGTGTTGCCCATTGCAGTAAAGACTTTTTATCTTCTGGTGATAATTTATCGTGCATCCAAGTATACTCATCAAGTGGCATATGGCCTTCCTCAACTTCTTCAATTAACTCTTCCAGTTTATGATCTTTCTTCTTCACAGAATAACTTTCCCATTCAGCAAAATTTAACTCTTCCTTCCCTTCTTCTACATGGTCTTCCAACCAATAATTAACTGGAGAAATTTCGGCATACCAAGGATACTTAGTCTCATTAGAATGACAATCGTAGCAGTTGGCTTTCAGAATCCCTACAACTTCCTTGGACGGCTTTAATTCTTCCTCAAAAAACACCAAATCTTGATAGCCACCATTGTTTTTATCTGGTCTAATAAATTGTATTATTACAAAGGCAACAAGCGCTAATTTCAATACAAACTTCACTATACGTTTCATAACAACTAAATTAATTTTTACTAATTTCTTTTAAAAATAAAATTACAGCCTTCCTTATATCGGAAGCCGCTTCCGATTTTTTTGGTGAATAAACCTTTTTAACTCCAGGATGATCTGGTTTTAGAAAAGGAATATCATACCCCTTCATCAAAAAGTCACTTACAGCAATCGAATATACTTTATCGTCACTAATACTCACTTCATTAAGCTTCCAAGCTCCTTGTTGATCCCGACTGAAGTTATGGCGCTGCAAATACGCACCAGTACCTTGTTGCGACTGCCCATAATCGAGCACTTCCTTCAACAAATCGCCTTTCATATCCACTTTCAATACATTTCCACCAAATGGTAAAACTCTAACAATATCAAGACTTGTGATCTCTCCCGCCAGCATATCGTCCAATCTAAACGAACCGCCATTAACCAAAGCACCATCTACAGGTGTATCGAACGACTGAAACATGGCCTGAGTAATCAAGTCGCCCAAATTAGTCTGAACTCCTCTATTAGCACTATCTGTACCGTCTATTGGGACAGCTGCGGTATAAATTATTTCATTCGGATTATCAACAATCTCTTTCATTTTTTCATCTAAAACAGTATTCCATTTATCCACTATGGCCTGTACTTTTAGACTAGAGGACGTTCCTTGATCAATAGGCATTAAATGAGAATCGATGCTGGTGCTTCCATCTTTCGTGTTGTGAGTGATGGTATGGATATAAATTGATTTCGCATTCGCATCTGCCTTGGCAACAATACCATTATCCGTAGGAACCAACATATTATTATGTTCATGCCCTCCCATAATAAGTGCTATCTCTGGAAATCTGTTAGCGAGCTCAATGTCTTCCGAAAGTTTTAAATGCGTAAGCCCTATAATTACATCCGTTTGCTGAGATTGGAGCATACTGTAAGCACTGCTCGCCTCTAAAAAAACATCAGCATAATGCACAAACTCCCTCGGATTTGAATCAAGAGTAACTGAAAACAACCCCACATCAATTTTAGTGCTATCCGTATCCATCATAGAGATGGTATAGGTTTCTGGAACGTAAATAGTATCGTTATTTCTTCGGAAAAAAAAGGAACGCGGTCCATCGTCGTTATTCTGAAACACATTAGCGCTCGTCCAATAAAAATTGGATTCGTCCATACGTTTCTGAAGATCCGCCTCTCCAATGTCAAATTCATGGTTTCCGAAAGTTACTAATTCAAAATTCATCGCGTTCATCACCTCTATCATTTGCTTTCCTCGAATACGTTCTCCGTCTACCTTCATGGTTCCTATTAATGAGGGATTCAGAAAATCACCAGCCATAAACATATAGGTGTTTGGCTCTATCTTTCGAATAGAATCTGCCACATGAGCCACGCGCGCCATTCCACCATACTTCCCGCCACTTAAGGGAGCAATTTCATAAACATCATTAAGCTGAATAAACTTAAAAGTAAGTTTTCCATCGTCCTTAACTTTCACACGCTCTTTGGTGCTCTTACAGCCAACAAATAGCAATAAGAAAAGTAGCCCTACATAATTGAATCGCTTCATCTTAGTGGTATTTAGTGAAAATTTTTGTCGCTTCGTTATGTGCACTTTCAAATGACATGGTATTAATATTAGTGTCGACCTTTTCAGAGGTAAAATAACTCAACATTTTTTCTGTCGGCATATTTCCTGTAAGCTCATCTTTCGCCATAGGACAACCACCGAAACCTTGGATGGCTCCGTCAAATCTCCTACATCCGTTTTTATAGGCGGCGTCCACTTTCTCATACCAACTTGTAGGAGTAGTGTGTAAATGTGCACCAAATTCGATAGCTGGATATTTCGGAATTAAATTGGCATATAAATACTCAATCACTTCGGGAGTAGAAGTACCAACCGTATCACTCAAAGAGAGTATTTTCACTCCCATAACCGATAAACGTTCTGCCCAATCACCAACAATATCAACATTCCAGGGGTCTCCATACGGATTCCCAAACCCCATCGATAGATAGGTTACAACCTCCTTGTTATGCGTATCTGCAAGCTCCAACAATTGCTGTAGGGTATCCATAGATTGCGCAATAGTCTTGTGGGTATTTCTCATCTGAAAGTTTTCAGAAATTGAAAACGGATAACCCAGATATTGTATTTCAGAATGTTTTACCGCATCGGTCGCACCGCGGAGGTTGGCAACAATCGCTAAAAGTTTACTTTCAGTTTTTGATAGGTCCAGCTTCGATAGTACTTCTGCAGTATCCACCATTTGTGGTATGGCCTTAGGAGAAACAAAACTCCCAAAATCGATGGTATCGAAACCACACCGCAATAATGCCTGAATATATTGCACCTTCTTTTCGGTGGGAATCCACTCTTTTATTCCCTGCATTGCGTCTCTTGGACACTCTATGATTTTGACTTTTTGCATCGTCTCAAAGATACGAATTGTGATATAAGATATACCCTGTACGATCCACGATTTACCATGTAAAGTTTTTGAATAATACTTAGGCTTAAATTCTAAGGAATCAAAATAAAAACTCCAATTCCTAAAAACACAAGGATTTGAAGCCACTTTAATACCACTCCTATATTTTTATGTTTTAGCAGGTAACTAGAAATACTGCCCGCTAAAACGGCAACAAGACTAAAAACAACGAATGAAACCATCATAAAAGTGACTCCCAATATAAAGAATTGAATTACCGTTCCTTCAGTTGGATCCCATAAAAATCCAGGAAAGAAAGCCAGAAAGAAGATCATTACTTTCGGATTAACTAGATTCATAATCACTCCAGTTTTAAATAGCTGCCAGTGGTTTTTCTTAGGTGCATTATCACCTACGACGATTTCAGAAGAACCTCGAAACACTTTGTAAGCCAGATAAAATAAATACAAGGCGCCTATTACTTTGATGGTGTAAAACAATCCCTCAGACGCCGTTATTATGGCAGAAACTCCAAATGCCAATAAGGTAGTATGAACAATACAACCACTAACGAGTCCGGCTGTAGTGGCAATGCCGCTCTTAGTGCCGTTAATCAATGATTGGGTTAGAACGTAAATATTATCGGGTCCCGGAGAAATTGCCAATGCAATGGTCGCCAATGAAAAAGAGAGCAAACTTTCGATCATTCTCTAAAATTACACTTTTAGTCTCAATTATTAGCGGTTTAGCAATTTGCTATTAATAGCTTTGATAAGTGCTGGACCTTCGTATATAAAACCTGTGTACAACTGAACCAAACTGGCCCCAGCCTCTATTTTTTCCAAAGCATCTTTGGCCGAATGAATCCCACCTACTCCAATTATAGGAAAGGCACGATTACTTTTTTCTGAAAGGAAACGAATTACCTCCGTTGAGCGATGGGTTAAAGGTTTTCCGCTAAGCCCACCCATTTCATCTTTGTTGTCTGAAACAAGTCCGTCTCTTGAAATAGTAGTATTGGTAGCAATTACGCCATCAATTTTAGTGTCCGAAACGATGTCTATGATATCCATCAACTGCTCATTGGTCAAATCTGGTGCTATTTTTAATAAGATAGGCTTACGGGAAGACTTTTCCGCGTTGATGTCTTGAAGAGTTTGTAACAAAGCAGTAAGTGGTTCTTTATCTTGAAGCGCTCTTAAATTAGGTGTATTTGGAGAACTTACATTCACCACGAAATAGTCTACATAATCGAATAGGGATTGAAAGCAAATTACATAATCGTTTACCGCCTCTTCATTGGGTGTAACCTTATTCTTACCTATGTTGCCCCCTATGAGCACTCTTTTCTTGGCATTGGAGCCTGGGAGAGGGTTTTTCTTTAATCGTTCAAGCGCTTCTTCCACTCCTCCATTATTAAATCCCATTCTATTAATAATGGCACTGTCACTTTTTAAACGAAACAAACGCTTCTTGGGGTTTCCAGCTTGTGGTTTAGGGGTTACAGTTCCTATTTCGATAAAACCAAAACCAAAATTTTCAAGTTGTTTGTAAAGCTTAGCGTCTTTATCGAATCCAGCCGCCAACCCCACCGGATTAGGAAATTTCAACCCGAATAGCTCTCGCTCTAATCTAGGGTCTTCCTTTTTATACATACTTCTGAAAAGTGAGCCGAATCCTAACGAACTCAATATTCTAACCATACTAAAAGTGAAGTGATGCACCTTTTCAGGATCAAATAAAAATAAAATGGGGCGAATAATGGCTTTATACATAGTTGCGGAAAATGTGATGCAAAAATAGTATTAAAACAGCAAAGAGTTTAGGCGTTATTCCGTTAATTTGTAGAACACATTTCTTACTAATTAAAATATCCGCCTCGGCGCGACTAGCCATGATAGACAAGCAGCACCTCATCAACAGATTTATAAGTTACGTAACTGTAGATACTGAAAGTGATCCAGAAAGTAATACTACACCAAGTACAGCCAAACAATGGGACCTTGCCAATGCTTTGGTAGAAGAACTTAAACAAATTGGACTAGAAGATGTAACCATTGATGAGAATGCATATATTATGGCAACTTTACCGAGTAACGTAGATCATGAAGTACCGGTGATTGGCTTTGTTTCGCATTTTGATACTACACCAGATTTTACGGGAGCAAACGTACAACCACAGATTATAGAAAATTACGACGGTGGTGATATTTTACTGAAAGGGGTAGATGGATTGGCTTTGTCTCCAAAAGACTTCGATGATCTATTGCTTTACAAAGGAAATACTCTTATCACAACAGACGGCACTACTTTACTAGGAGCAGACGACAAGGCCGGTATTGCTGAAATAATCTCAGCCATGGAGTACCTAGTTAATCATCCAGAAATTAAACATGGAAAAATAAGAGTCGGTTTTACGCCCGACGAAGAAATTGGTCGCGGCGCACACAAATTCGATGTTAAGAAGTTTGGAGCAGACTGGGCATATACCATGGATGGAAGTCAGATTGGCGAATTAGAATATGAGAACTTTAATGCCGCAGGTGCAGTGGTAACGATTAAAGGGAAGATTGTGCATCCGGGTTATGCCAAAGGAAAAATGGTAAACAGTATGTACATCGCAACTCAATTTATTGATTCACTCCCCAGAACAGAAACTCCAGAAACGACTGAAGACCGAGAAGGTTTCTATCATCTTCACCATATGAACGGCGAAGTGGACGGAACAAAGTTACAATACATCATACGCGATCATGACAAAAAGAAATTTGAATTGCGAAAAGAATTGATGTTAAAACTGGCAAAAGACATGAATTTAGAACTAGGGTCTGAACGAATTTCAGTTGAGATAAAAGACCAATACTTCAATATGCGTGAGAAAATAGAGCCCGTAATGCATATTGTGGATATCGCTGAAGAAGCAATGAAAAAGGCAGGCATTGTGCCTTTAATTAAACCCATTCGAGGCGGAACAGACGGATCTCAGCTTAGCTTCATGGGATTGCCCTGCCCTAACATATTTGCTGGAGGGCATAATTTCCATGGCCGTTTCGAATATGTTCCGGTGGAAAGCATGTTAAAAGCGATTGAAGTAATTGTGAATATAGCTCAAATTACAGCAAAGAGACCCTAGTTATTAGACTGGGAATTGTAGATTTCAGGCAAAATGAATAATGGACCTAACAGCTTTTGAGAAGCTTGTTAGGTCTTTTTTTAAGCGTGATTAGGATCGTTAATAGCGCAAAATTAAAATACCGTATTCACTAATTCTTGGGTATTGCAAAGACGTCAATTTTAGATACTCTTCAAAATTCATAATTCAACGAATCTACAAAAATACACTATCTCAAATCTCATGCCTATTTAACCAAAAAAGCCGCTCCAAAAATGAAACGGCTTTCTAATATCTAATTAAAGTAGTTTACTTAGTTTTCGCTGGAGTATTGATTCTATTGCTCTTCTCTATAGAGATAGCACCTTTGTCATACTTCATTTTCCCAGCTCCTGTTTCAATGATCACTGTCCCATCATCGTTGATGCTTAGGATTTTACCATGTAAACCGCCGTTAGTAACAACTTTTGCACCGGTTTTTAATTCATTGAAAAACTTGGTTTCTTGTTTTTTCTTCTTTTGTTGTGGTAAAACAATAAAGAAAACGATAAAAACAACAAACAATAGTAAGGGGCCGAGGAGTTGATCCATAAGTTAACTTGCTTCTTGTATTATTTAGTTTGGATTGGAGATCCAGTTGTAGCACCTTCTTTAGGATTTACAAAAGCTTTAATTTTAAGTGTCTCTTTACCAGATTTAGTGTTAGCAGTAATAGTTACTGTTTTACTCACCTGATTTTTACCACTACCATTAAATTTAACTAACATCTCTCCAGTTGCTCCAGGAGCTACAGGTTGCTTAGTGTATTCTGGTACAGTACATCCACAACTACTTTTAGCATCAACAATAATAAGATCGCTCTCACCTGTGTTTGTAAACTTAAATATATGCTCTTGAGCTGCTCCTTGTTCGATCGTTCCGAAGTCAAACTCAGATTCAGCAAAAGTCATCACTGGGAATTTCCCTGCATTTGCATCACGTTCTGCAGCTGAAGCCACATTTTCTTCACTTACTTTGTCTGCAGCATTCTCTTTACATGAAGTAAAAGCTACCATTACAAGGGCTGCAAGAATAAAAATCGATTTTTTCATAGGTGTAAAATTTTAAATTTTAGGAAGGGCTAAAGTAACCATTTTTTCTTTTTTATCTAAGTCCTCGCCCAATTTTATTCAATTTGTCTTCTGCGGTTATGTCCTTTACCAACTTATCGAGTATTCCGTTGATGAACATACTGCTCTTAGGAGTAGAATATTCCTTACATATTTCTAGGTACTCATTGATCGTAACTTTCACAGGTATAGAGGGAAAATACATAAATTCTGCGATCCCCATTTTGAGAACTATCATGTCAATTTCTGCAATACGCTCTTGATCCCAATTGGGGGTTTTACCATCTATTACCGCACTTAATTTATCATCGTTTAAGATTACTTTTCGCAGTAAATCGGTACTAAATTCTCTATCCTCTTCATTCTTATATATCCCATCATTAAAAATAACCGAACTGTTCTTTTCAGAAACCTTCGTCAGCATTTTCATAATGGCTGTATTAACGAGTGGGTAATCGTCTAACCATGTAAGACGTTTATCTTCTAAGTACTCATAAAGCTTTTCATTAGGTGCGATAATTTCTTTGTATAGTTTAGCAATAAAGTCCTGATCTTCCTTAAAGCTATGTTCTTTCTGCCCTAAATACTCGTGGTACCAATCTTTTTCTCTTAATTCATTGAAAAGTAAGGTAACATACTCATCGTCGACTTTCCAATAGTTTAATTTTTTATTATGAAGATACGCTATCAACCCTTCATTTCGAGCCAATAAGTCTAAAACTTTGTTATTAATAAAAGCGCGACTCGGGTTCTTCTCTAAATCGGTTGCTAAATACTTCTGCTGGGATTTCATCAAGAAATTATCCGCATGCCCACGCATTTCTACCATTAATTGCAACAACAACGCATGTAAATCTTGCATCTGAGCGATGCTATAATGTAGAAACTTTTCTTGCTTACTCAAATCTTGTTCTTCGTTTTGATAAAACGCATATAGAGATTGCAGAACTTTAACTCGGATATGTCTTCGGGTAAGCATCATTGAAAAGAACTTTTAAGATATAAAATAAACAGCGCACAATTTTTTGAATTTGTGCGCTGCAAAGATAAGTATAAAACTTATTACTAACGTTCTTTTTTACGAGCATCTATCCTGCTTTGCGCAATATCAAATGCTGCTTGATGCGATGTCACACCGTTTGTTTCAGCATTATTTAGAATCTCGAGTGTGGTATTATATATGTTTTCAGTCTTCCGTATAATCTCTTGCTTCCCATAGTTCTCTAACTCTGCGTATACATTGATAATACCTCCGGCATTAATTAGAAAATCTGGCGCATAAACAATTCCTTTTTCTCGGAGGATCGTTCCGTGGATGTTTTCGTCTGCCAATTGATTATTTGCTGCTCCTGCTATTACTTTTGCCTTTAATTGAGAAATAGTTCCGTCATTAACTGTAGCTCCTAGTGCACAAGGAGCATAAATATCCATATCCTCGGCGTAAATGTTATCGCCCTCGTAAATAGTAACTCCGTATTTATCTCGAACTTCTTCTAGACGTTGCTGATTAATATCCGAAATCACCACTTTAGCTCCTTCGTTCGATAAATGCTCCACTAAGGACTCTCCTACATTTCCAATTCCTTGAACATATACTACTTTCTCCTCAAGAACATCACTTCCATAAGCGTATTTAGCAGCAGCTTTCATTCCCATAAAAACTCCGTAAGCCGTAATTGGAGAAGGATTCCCTGCTCCACCTATATCTTCTGAAATACCAGTTACAAATGGGGTTACTGTTCTAACGAGGTCCATATCACTAGTAGTCATACCCACATCCTCTGCGGTAATATATTTACCACTTAACGAATGAACAAATTCTCCAAAACGCAACATTAATTCAGGTGTCTTCTGCGTTTTAGCATCTCCAATAATAACAGCCTTTCCACCTCCTAAATTAAGACCGGTAATAGCTGCCTTAAATGTCATTCCGCGAGAAAGACGTAAAGCATCGTTTACAGCCTCCCATTCGCTTGCATAATTCCACATTCGAGTACCTCCTAAAGCGGGTCCCAATACCGTATTATGAATACCAATTATTGCTTTTAAACCTGTATCTTTGTCGTTACAGAACACTACTTGCTCGTGATTATCGAAGGACATTTGTCCAAAGACAGGAGCGAATTTTTTAAGATCTTTTGAATCAACTACTTCAGTCACCATAGGCTAAAATTTTATGAATCCCATAAAATGGGCAAGCGAAATTAGTTGAATATTAAATATATCGCAAAAAAATATCGTTAAATTACGAATTTGTTAATAAATTAAACTATCGCCCCTGAGGTTACTGACCTAGCAATATGAAGGAACTTAGCTATTTAAATCGATTTTTTGGCACTTACAAATGGAGGCTATTATTTGGGCTGATTATTACGGTTATTGCCACGCTCTTTAGAATTATTGTGCCGGCTAAAATTGGAGATTCTGTAGATTCGGTTCAGAAAAAATTCAATGGAGAAATCACGGCCGAAATGCTCCAAAGTGAACTTCTAGAGAATATTTTGTTAATTCTTGGTGCAGCACTACTTTCTGGCTTTTTCACCTTTTTAATGAGACAAACTATTATTGTTGTCTCAAGAAATATTGAGTTCGATTTAAAAAATGTGGTGTTTAAACAATACGAACGGCTTTCTCTTAGCTTTTACAAGCAAAATAGAACTGGTGACCTGATGTCTAGAATTAGCGAAGATGTTTCCAAAGTAAGAATGTATGCAGGCCCCGCACTTATGTATAGTACTACCACTGTAACTCTTTTTATTGTGGCTATTTCTTATATGATTTACACCGCACCATTGCTCACCTTATATGCGGTCGCTCCATTACCTATTCTTTCTATTTGTATATATAGACTGAGTATTGCCATACATAAACGTAGTACCGTTGTGCAACAATACCTTTCAAAACTTACAACATTTACCCAAGAGAGCTTTAGCGGAATTACCGTTATAAAAGCCTACGGAATTGAAGGTAGAACTCAATTTGATTTTGAAGAACTAGCACATGCTAGTAAAGATAAAAACATTGACCTAACTAAAGTACAAGCCTTGTTCTTCCCTTTAATGGTTTTACTCATTGGAGCCAGTAATTTATTGGTGGTGTACGTAGGAGGCAATCAATTTATTGAAGGAAAGATCGAACTAGGGACCATTGTAGAGTTTCTCATCTACGTAAACATGCTTACCTGGCCCGTTGCAATTGTAGGATGGGTATCTTCTATGGTGCAACAAGCAGAAGCATCTCAAAAAAGAATCAATGAATTCTTAAAAGAAGAACCGGAAATTGTTAACAACACCACTGAACCTTCAAAAGTCGAAGGAACTATCGCCTTTAATGATGTCACTTTCACTTATCCAGACACCAATATAACCGCACTCAAAGAAGTGTCGTTTACCATTCCTCGAGGGCAAACGCTTGCCATAATTGGAAACACCGGATCTGGGAAATCTACCATCCTTGAACTAATCACTCGGCTTTATGACGTAACGCAAGGCACCTATAGCGTTGACGGAGCTCCGGCCCTAGAACTCAATCTGGAAGATTTAAGAAATGCGATCGGATATGTTCCCCAAGATGCTTTTCTCTTTAGTGATTCGATTAAAAACAATATTAAATTTGGAGCCAAAGACGCAACAGATCAAGAAGTAATTCAATCTGCGAAACAAGCTGCCGTACACGCAAATATTCAAGAGTTTACCAATGGGTATGACACTGTTTTAGGGGAAAGAGGAATTACTCTTAGTGGCGGTCAAAAGCAACGAGTCTCTATTGCCAGAGCTTTCATTAAAAACCCGAAAATCTTATTACTAGATGATTGCCTAAGCGCAGTGGACACAGAAACAGAAGAAGAAATCCTACAAAATCTAGAGACTTTTTCAAAAGATAAAACAACCATTATCGTAAGTCACCGTGTTTCCTCCGCTAAAAATGCCGACTTCATTATCGTGCTAGAAGAGGGACAAATTATCCAGCAGGGTACTCATAACGAGCTTATCGACCAACAAGGTTATTACCAAGAATTATACAACAAACAGCTTCTCGAAAAAGAAATCTGATGTTTCCTTTGCTGATTAGGTTTTTTTTTAGATTTTTGACTTAAGTATAAAAAACTAAACACAATAAAGAGTCAGTTCTATGATGGAGAAAGAAGAAATATATTCAAAAGTGATGCGCGCCGGTAGACGTACATACTTTTTTGATGTGCGTGAAACCAAAGCAGGAGATTACTACTTAACAGTTACTGAAAGTAAAAAATTCACTAATGACGACGGATCGTTTCACTACAAAAAACATAAAATCTATTTGTACAAAGAAGATTTTGTAGATTTTAAAGATAATTTAAACGAGATGATCCAGTACATCCTCGACGAAAAAGGAGAGGAAGTAATTAGCGAACGTCATCAAACCGATTATAAAAGAGAAGAAGAAACAGCTGCCGTACCAGCAGACACCACCTCTTCCGAAACTTCAAGCTTTACCGATATTGATTTTGACGATATTTAAGCAGAAATTGAAAACAAAACTTAAAACCGCTTCATCTATTGGAGCGGTTTTTTTTATCTTTAACTTTTGAGCGATTTCTACAACGTTGCTCCTTTGATCGCAACGCTGTAGAACCAGGCTTTCCGCTATATCTTTTTATTTCAAAGGTTTCAACACGTCTGCCTACAACGCACGTCTAACCTTCTTCATAAAAAGGATGCCGCTGCAATCCTTATCGCAAATATTTACACTATTAAGCTTATAAATTATATGAAACAATTCGTCTCCCTTCTCATTTTATTGATCTCATTATCCATTTCGGCGCAAGACTACCTCGTAGATTTAGACTACTATTTGCCCAAAGACGTAACTTATAATTCAAATATTCCAACTCCAAAGAGTATTATTGGCCATGAAGTAGGAGAATGGCATGTTACACACGATAAGTTAGTACAATATATGTATGCACTTGCTCAATCTAGCGATCGGATCACTATAGAAAACAGAGGAAGCACCTTCGAAGGAAGACCACTGGTTTTATTAACTATCACCGCTCCTACCAACCACAATTCTATTGAAAAGATCCGCAAAAACCACGTCGCGCTTACAGAAGGAAACGCTTCAGGGCTCCATACAGGTTCCATGCCAGCTGTTGTTTATCAAGGGTTCTCCATTCACGGAAACGAACCAAGCGGATCCAATGCCTCGTTAGCAGTGGCTTATTATTTAGCGGCCGCCCAAGGAGCCAAAATAGATGAACTGTTAAACAATACCGTGATTTTGTTTGATCCATCTTTCAATCCAGACGGATTACAGCGTTTTGCTTATTGGGCCAATATCCACAAAAGTCAAAACATTAATCCAGACCCTAACGACCGAGAGTATAGCGAAGTCTGGCCAGGAGGAAGAACCAATCACTATTGGTTCGACATGAATAGAGACTGGCTACCTGTTCAACTGCCCGAAAGTCGCGCACGCATCAAAAGCTTTCACCATTGGTATCCAAATATCCTAACAGATCATCACGAAATGGGAACCAATTCTAGCTTCTTTTTTCAGCCAGGTATTCCATCGCGTACACACCCACTAACCCCACAAAAAAACCAAGATCTCACGGGAGCAATCGCCCAATACCACGCAAAAGCATTTAATAAACTCGGAAGTTTCTATTATACCGAAGAAAGTTTTGACGACTTCTACTACGGAAAAGGATCAACATTCCCAGACATTAATGGAGCCATCGGAATTCTTTTTGAACAGGCTTCCTCCCGCGGACATGCGCAGGAAAGCGACAATGGAATCTTAACCTTCCCATTCACTATTCGCAATCAATTTACCGCTGCACTTTCCACCTTAGAAGCAGCTGTTAACATGAGAACCGAATTACTCGATTACCAAAGAGATTTTTATAACAAGGCCAGAAATGAAGCTTCTAAGGGAGGTGCAATCGTATTCGGAGACGAGAAAGACGCAGCTCGGACCTATCATTTGGCTGAAATTTTACAACGACACAAAATTGCTTTTCACGAAATTCAAAGTGATTTTTCTTCCAATGGAAAAAATTATAAAAAAGGCTATAGTTTCATTATTCCGAAGAACCAAAAACAACATCGTCTCATCAACGCTATGTTCGAAAAACGAACCACTTTTAGAGATAGTTTGTTTTACGATGTGAGTGCATGGACGCTCCCGTTGGCATTTAATTTAGATTACGAAGAAGTCTCAATTAATAAAGCTGGAGCACAAGTCACCAACTTAGAAATGCACAAAAACAACAATCCTTCCACCTCCAATTATGCCTATTTGATGGAATGGAACGAATACTACGCGCCAAAAGCCTTAAACATGATCCTCCAAAAAGGACTAAGAGCTAAGGTTGGGATGAAGACTTTTTCAGTAGAAAATAAAAGCTACGACTATGGGACTATTCTAATTCCAGTTCAGAACCAAACTTTGAACACACAAGAACTAGGTGTTTTTATGAGTAAAATTTCAGAAGAAACACATGTAAAAATCACCCCGGTAGGCACGGGCCTAACAAAAGGGATCGATTTAGGATCGAGTCAGTTTAGAGCTATAGAAAAACCAAAAGTTGCCATCATTATTGGAGATGGAATTAATCCGTACGATGCTGGTGAGATGTGGCATTTATTCGATACGCGCTACGATATGATGATAACCAAAATTGACAACGATCGTCTGCAACGAGTAGATCTAAGTGAGTACACTGATATTATTTTGCCTGCGAGTTGGGGCAACGGATTAGACAAACCAGCAGCCGAAAAAATAAAAACCTGGGTTAGAAACGGTGGAACACTCATTGGTTATAGGAGTGCTGGAAGATGGCTCAACAAAAACGAACTCTTAAAAATGGAGTTCAAGACCAAAAAAGATACGGCCCAATCTATTTCCTTTGAACAAAGAGGAGACTACAACGGTGCGCAGGTAATTGGAGGTGCCATTTTCGAAACTCAATTAGATCGCTCCCACCCTATTGCATTTGGATATAAGAATGCTAAGCTACCAATGTTCAGGAACACTACACTTTTCGTAAAACCAGATAAAGACAGTTATAACAACCCCATTAGCTATACTTCAAATCCGTTATTGAGTGGTTATATTTCATCTAAAAACTTAGACCAGCTTAAAAATTCTGTTCCATTCAAAACGAAGGGTCTAGGACGTGGACAAGTAATCTATTTTACAGACAACACTAACTTTAGAGCATTTTGGTATGGCACCAATAAATTGCTAATGAATGCTATTTTCTTTGGAGATGAAATGTAACATCTTCTAATCAACGGATTAAAATTCCAAATTTTGAAGCCAAATTGCCTCAAAATTTGGAATTTCTGTTTTAAAAAATAATTGGTTCGATATCGTTAAAGTAGCATTAAATCGAAAAAAAGCAATCATTTATTGGTGTTCGCATATGATAAAACTACCTTTGCCGCCATTTTAAAATGAACTATTCATGTTACAGAAAACCATCAAGAATTTTACTCAAAACCCTAAAAACGATATCCTTTCAGGTTTAACCGTTGCCTTGGCGTTGGTTCCTGAAGCGGTTGCCTTTGCCTTTGTAGCCGGTATCGACCCCTTAGTTGGTTTGTATGGAGCCTTTATGATGGGAATAATAACATCCCTCTTTGGTGGTAGACCGGGAATGATTAGTGGTGCTACTGGCGCTATGGCCGTTGTAATGGTGAGTTTGGTAAGTAAGGGTAATGAGGTAGGTGCGGCATTAGCAACCCCAGTTGAAAATTTAGGGCTACAGTGGTTGTTTATAACACTGCTTGTAGTTGGAGGTATTCAAATCTTAGCAGGTGTTTTAAAATTGGGGAAATTTGTTCGTTTAATTCCGCATCCTGTAATGATGGGCTTTGTGAACGGACTGGCCATTGTAATTTTTAAATCGCAGTTAGGGTTATTTCCTGAAGTCGCTGTAGAAGGGATTTCCATTTGGAAAAACACAGGAGAATGGTTCTCAGCGCTTTTTTCAAATACAGATTTCTGGATTATGATTGGCTTCGTTTTACTAACTATGGGTATTATGTTTGGCTTACCAAAATTGACAAAGAAAATTCCCTCGGCACTTACTGCAATAGTTGTAGTTGCCGCAATTGTAATCTTCGGAAAAATTGATGTCAGTACTGTAGGTTCCTTTATAAGAGAAGGAGGAGGGACTGGTCTTCAGGGTGGCTTACCAACTTTCCAAGATCAAATATTTACACTATTCTATACCTTAAAAGGAAATGTTTGGGAAATTTTGTCCTATGCTGGGATTTTAGCTGCTATTGGACTTATTGAATCTTTAATGACGCTTAACCTCATCGACGAAATGACTGAAACTCGTGGAAGTGGAAACAGAGAATGTGTGGCTCAAGGAAGCGCCAATATCTTAAATGGCCTTTTTGGGGGCATGGGAGGTTGTGCAATGATTGGTCAATCTATTATTAATGTGAACTCTGGAGGTAGAGGGCGATTATCTGGAGCAACTGCAGCTATAGCACTGTTATGTTTTATCTTATTTGGTGCTCCTCTCATTGAGCAAATACCCATAGCAGCTCTAGTAGGAGTTATGTTTATGGTTGTAATTGGAACCTTTGCATGGAGTAGCTTCCGAATTTTATTTAAGATTCCATTGAGCGATGCATTTGTACTAATTGCGGTATCGGCGATTACCGTCTGGATGGATCTAGCAATTGCTGTAATTGCGGGAGTTATTATGAGCGCACTTACTTTTGCATGGAAAAGTGCTACTATGATTAGAGCTCGAAAAAGTATCAAAGAAGACGGCACCAAAGTATATCAAATATGGGGACCCTTATTTTTTGGATCTACACAGGCTTTTAATACAAAATTTGACGTCAAAGGAGATCCCGATGTCATCGAAATAGATTTCATCGAGTCGAAAGTGGGAGATCACTCTGGTGTGGAAGCACTTCGCAACATTGCCAACAAATATATGCAGGCTGGAAAAAAAGTGACATTAACTCATTTGAGTCCAGATTGCAAAGCCTTGCTCATTAAGTGGGATCCAGAATTTGATACGATTATTCAGAACAACATTGACGATCCTCGATATTATGTGGTTACCGATATGATGGATAGCGAAGTTTAGTAGTAAGTTATCTCAGCACTAAGTATTCAGCGTTCGATTCCAGTTTCGAATTTCTAGGCGAATCAACCCATCCGTCTTATTTCGTAAAATAAAAATCTACTTGTTGGAACTCACCTTCTAGCGTTCCTTCAATTCTAGCATAAAGCGTGTCATTTTTAGGACGATGATAGATTATTTTCTGTGGAAATTCGTTTTGAGGATTTTCAAAAATTGCGATGCCATTTTCGCAAGAACTTAATCTAAACGGAACAACCGGCTCCTCTCTGTTCAACATATTAGTTACCGTAAAATAGGTTTCGGCCTCTTGCTGCTGGAGCACTGCTTTTTCCCAAAACACGGTATCCTTGGCAGCCAATGTGAATCCGTTAAGCGCCAATGTACTATCGTTTAGTTTCGACCAATTTTCATGAGTTTCTACGTCGGTTTCAATTCCGTTCCAATTACCGATAAGCCAATTTAATTTATCCAGGTCATGATACTGTTTAACTGTTTTCTTTTCTTCTGAAGAAATTTCATCTTTTACTTTCTTTTGGTCCTTACAAGAAAATAAAAGACAAATACTGAATAGAAGCACTATATTTTTCATTTGGTAGGAGTTTGTTTGCTGTAAATATAATTTATTCTTAAAAACCGTATATGTGTAACTTGTGCCATAATTAAACGTCTATTATAAAAACTAAACCACCACCAAATGAAAAAAGCCATTCTTCTAATAGTCGTTCTCTCCTTTTTTTCCTGCAACAACGAATCCCCTAAAAAACACTCGTTGGATGGAGTTTGGCAATCTGTTGGTTATGGAAGGCTTGTAAAAATTGAAAATGGAGAATACATAATGGCCGAAACTACTTCAATTTCCTGTATCCCTCTTATGGAAGGTGAGATTGCAGAATTCAGTGATGCACTCAGCCTTCGGAACGACACCCTGACGCTGAAAGACGGTATCAACGTATATTATTTCACAAGACTAAAAGATGCTCCGGCAGTGTGCAAAAAAGACAGTCCAGAACGCATAGCGGCCGAAAAGAAAGCAAACAATCCAGAACATAATTTTGAGGTTCTATGGCAAACGTTTAACGATCATTACGCCTATTTCGAGCTTAGAAAAATTAATTGGGATAGTATGTACACCAAATACCGTCCAATGATCACCTCAGAAACCACTCAAATAGAGCTTTATAAAGTACTAGACGAAATGTTAGCTGCCTTTAATGACGGGCATATTGGCTTGGATGCAACAGACGAGGTAGAAGAAGCTGCGGCTGCACAAGAATCTTCTAAAGATGGAAGCCAAGAGAAAAACAACAAAGAAAAACTCCGAAATTACCAGATAGCAGATGCAGTAGCAAACAAATACATTCCTGAAGGAACTGCGATGCGTAACAATAATTTAAGGTGGGGAGTACTTGAAGGAAACATAGGCTATTTTCAGATGAATCAAATGATGGGACTTTCAGATTACGGAATTAGTGACACACTCGCCTACCGCGACTATTGGATGGCTTATTTTGAGAAATTGGAAGATGTCTCCAATGACACTCAGGACGAATTGGACGGCTTAAATCCTGTTCTAGACATCATGTTAAACGATTTAGGTAAAACCGAAGCACTCATTATTGATGTACGTTTTAACGGTGGGGGAAAAGACGAGGTGGGAATGGCGCTTCTTGATAGGCTTAACAGCGAAGAAAAAACTGTTTTTACGAAAAAGGGGAAATTAGATGATGGCTTCACTCCTATCAACAAGGTATTACAGGGTGCTTCTGCAACTCCCTATTCAAAACCAGTCTACCTACTTATCTCAACAGAATCTGCCAGCGCTACAGAAATTATGGCCTTAAGTGCACTCTCTTTGCCCAACATCACCTTAATAGGCTCTAACACCGAGGGTGTTTTCTCTGATATTTTGGACAGACAACTTCCAAATGGATGGGAATTTGGTTTGTCTAGTGAAGTTTATGAAAGCATGGACGGAAAAAATTACGAAGGAATCGGAATTCCGCCAGACGTGGAAGTTGGATACCCAAGAGATACGCAACTCTTCCTCACCAAAGTTAAAACCGATTTAGAGACTACGGGGGATGTGGCCATTGAAAAAGCATTGGAGCGAGCAAAGACTAAATAAACATCTAGACCTATTTAAGTTCCGATCTTAATATCTGAACAGAAAGAAATCCATTGCTGAAATATATATCTTTGATTTTAGCAATGGATTTAAACTTTAGTTTCACCAACATCTTAATTCTCTTCGGAGCACTGCAAGGAATCATACTATGTATATTTCTCTGGCAAAAGCGAAAAATCAATAAAAGGGCTGTCTTTTTTTTCCTTCTTTTTCTTTTTTCCCTGGCTTTCTTTAACTTAATCTATGCATTCTTAAACATGGACCTGTTTAAATATTACAGGCCTTTGCACATGTTCCCATATCCGTATAAATGGCTTATGGGCGTGGGTGTTTATTTTTATGTGAAAAATCACTTTAAAGTAAAAGACAACCCTATTTATCATAAAAAAGAATGGTGGTTGTTGGCACCCGCCATTGCATATGGTCTTCTAAGAGCTTATTGGTTTGCCATAGCCGTTAATGAAAATAGTTATAGAATAACATGGGTGATAGTTGAATCTGGCTTCTTCAGAATTCACGAAATTTTCTACCTCGTATTTGGAATTGTCCTAGGATTGGCTTCCCTCATTTTTATAAATCGAAACGCAGATCGTTTCAGCATAATGGGAAAACAACAAAAAGTACTGCAATGGCTCCGTTTATTTACAACGGTATTTGTTGTAAAAACAAGCATTGATTTAATTATATACATTCTAGACCTCAGCATTCACTCTGGAGAAGAAAGCTTCTTATTATATTTCCCGACACTACTACTTAACTCTGCTTTTATCTATTGGATTGGATATATCGGTTTTACAAAACCTAACATTTTCTTTTCATCATTTAACCAAAAAAAGGGGAGCACCGTTTCGGAAAGGGATGTTCAACTCAAAAAATCCTTAGAAGAACTCATGGTTAATTCGCAGGTTTATACCAATCCTCTTCTTAATTTAAATGAATTGGCAAATCAATTGAATTGCAGCCCAAAAGAACTTTCCGCTCTTATCACTTCTATGGAATACGATAACTTTTCTGCTTATGTGAACCATTATCGTGTAGAGAAAGTAAAAGACCTACTAAGCTCGCCCGATGCCGAAAAATACACCTTGGTAAGCCTAGCCGAAGCCGCTGGCTTTAGCTCTAAGTCTTCATTCAACGCTACCTTCAAAAAAATGACTGGCCTAACCCCATCGGCCTATAAGCGAGATAGAAGCTGATCATAAAAACGTCCAACATTCTTTTTTTCGGACATATTTGGAGGCTTTACACGTACTTTTTAAGATGAAATTAGACAATTTTGTGTTTCAACAAAATCCTTATATATGATGCGTCTACCATTTATTGTTTTACTTCAGCTTATCTTATTTACTGCCTGCGCACAACCTCAAACCGAATCTGAATGGCTTTCAGAAAACACTTCAGAATTAAAAACAACAGAAGGCTATGACTTTTCTTCCATCAAAAAAGCCATTGGAAACAAACGTATTATTGCTCTAGGGGAAAGCACACATGGCCTAGGAGAATTCTATGCGGTTAAGTCGGAGTTAGTCCGCTACCTTCATGAAGAGCTTGGTTTTGAAGTATTAGCCATGGAAGGAGGTTTGGGCGACATCAATCTTTCCTATTACGACATAGATACCATTTCCGCTTCCAACCTTAGAGATTATAGTGTCTTCCAAAACTTTAGAGCAAAAGAAGCCGATCCACTCTTCGAGCAAATCAAAACTAAAAGCAACACTAAGACTCCCCTTCACTATGCAGGTTACGACACACAATTCTCTTCTAACTACTTTTTAACTAAACTCCAACGCCTGGTAGAGCCAATTGATCAAGAAATGGCCGATAGTCTTTTTGTGAGAGCCTACTCTTTCCAAAAATCATTTGGCGCCGCACGGAATGGTGATTCTATTGGATACATTAAGCACAGAGATATTTACATCAACAATTCGAATGCTGCTCGTCAATTATTATTGGATCATCGAAATGAACTATTTGAACAGAAAAAAGTGACGCAAAAAGAATTCAGCATCATGATTAGAACCTTAGAAATGTTCTCAAGGTCTGTTGATCTTACATTTGCTAAAAGGAACGAAGGTTACGTATTGAGAGATAAATTGATGTCCGAAAATCTGTTCTGGCTTATTGACGAGATATATCCAACCAAAAAAATCATTGTTTGGGCCCACAACGCTCATATAGAAAAAGCCAATTTGGAGGGAGCTAATATTAAATGGATGGGACATTTCTTAAAAGAAAAATACAAAGACGATTACTATGCGTTAGGCCTCTTTGCGTATGAGGGAGAAGTTTATCAACATTGGACTCAAAACACCCTTCCATTCAAAAATGACCAGGACAACGCCATTGAGAAAAAACTAACTGACACTGGAAAAGAATTGACTTTCCTAGATTTATTAAAGCTAGAACAACTACCAGAAAACCAATGGCTCTTTGAACCCATTGATGGCTATGAGCTTGAAAACGGAGGGATTATTTCTTTCATTCCAACAAAACGTTTTGATGGAGTCTTAAATATTAAGGAATCCGGCAGCCCCACATATGAGCATTGATAGACGTTCGTATTGTTATCTAAAATATTTGCATTAGCGATTGGAGTGGCAGCTTGTGGCGAGCGGCTTTTGCCGAGGCACAACTACAACGGAAAGCGCGGTCGCTGTGCATGCTTGAGTTTCGAAAGTATGCATAAGAAATGCCCAAATACTTCTGAAAAATAAATAACTTCGAGCGGTCAAACGGTTCCTTTAAATATGGAATTTTGAGATCGTTAATCGCAATTGAATATGCAGCCACAAAGGCACATTCTTCCTATTATTGTTATTGCTCAATTTTGTTGCACCTCTCTTTGGTTTGCGAGCAACGGAGTATTGGGCGAACTAATCTCAACCTACAGACTTCCTTCCAATGCCTTAGGTGTTATGACATCTTCCATTCAATTTGGATTTATAACTGGCACTCTTATTTTTGCTACATTAACCATCGTAGATCGCTTTTCTCCATCCAAAGTATTTTTAGTTTGCGCTATTCTTGGATCTGTTTTTAACCTCGGTCTTATCTGGGACGCCAATGAACTTTGGAGTGTGTTAAGCCTCCGCTTCCTAACTGGGTTTTTCCTCGCTGGTATTTATCCTGTTGGAATGAAGATCGCAGCAGATTATTTTGAAAAAGGCTTGGGTAAATCGTTGGGGTTTTTAGTGGGAGCATTGGTTTTGGGCACGTCATTTCCACATTTCATCAAAGGGTTTTGGACCGAATTACCCTGGAGAGGAACCATCATTAGCACTTCAGCACTTGCGCTTGCTGGAGGAATACTCCTGTGGTTGCTGGTTCCTAACGGCCCCTTTAGAAAAAAGAGCACCGCCTTCCGACTTTCGGCATTTTTAGAGGTATTTAGAAAAAAAGATTTTAGACAAGCTGCTTTTGGATATTTTGGACATATGTGGGAGTTGTATGCTTTTTGGGCATTTACACCCATAGCATTAACCGTTTATAACTCCCTTCAAAGAGCATCTTTGAATGTTCCCATCTGGTCATTTTCAATTATTGCTGTGGGATCCATAGGCTGTGTAGTTGCTGGTTATTTATCGGTTCAATTTAGTGAGAAACGCATCGCAATGATAGCACTTTGCATTTCTGGCATGTGTTGTTTGTTATCACCATTTGTGTTTAAACTTCCACCAGTTCTATTTATCCTGTTTTTTCTTATCTGGGGCATAGCAGTAATTGCAGACTCTCCTTTGTTTTCGACTTTAGTGGCACAAAGAGCTCCTTCTGAGGTAAAAGGTACGGCATTGACCATTGTAAACTGTATTGGCTTCGCGATTACCATTGTTAGTATTCAACTTTTAACCCTGCTGTCTGAAAGTATTTCGACCACCATTTTGTTGGTCGTATTGGCTTTAGGTCCAATAGCTGGACTTCTAGCATTGAGAACAAGAGATCAATCGTAACTTCTCCGATGAATTATTTTTTTGACTGAAAATCTTGTAACCCTCCATCACTTTTAGCGACCTATGTTGTACATTAGTAAACAAGATATACAACTATGGCACTTACCCCTTCCAATATGCTGCCTCTGGGCACCAAAGCACCCAATTTCAACTTAATCGATACAGTTACCAACAACCTGGTTTCCTTGGAAGATATTGCAGGTGAAAAAGGAACCGTGGTCATGTTTATTTGTAATCATTGTCCGTTCGTTATTCATGTAAATGATGAAATAGTGCGTGTAGCCAACGACTATCGTGTTCCTGGTTTCGGGTTTGTAGCGATTAGTAGTAATGATGTTGAAAAATATCCGCAAGATGGTCCTAAACAGATGTGGGATAATGCGAGAGAAAACCACTATTCTTTTCCGTATTTATACGACGAGACCCAAGAAGTAGCCAAAGCATATGACGCCGCCTGCACTCCAGATTTCTATGTCTTCGATGGAGAGTTGAAATTAGTCTACAGAGGACAACTGGACAATTCTCGCCCAGGTAACGGAATCCCCGTGAACGGAAGAGACCTGAGAGAAGCGTTGGATAATATCTTAAATAACAATCCGCAGCGCAAGGACCAGAAACCAAGCATGGGATGCGGTATTAAATGGCGCTAGAAGAATTCGAAATTGAAGATATCGGACGTCTAACTTCGGACACCCAAAATTGCCTTCTGAGTTTGAAATTTTTATAATTTTTATCGAAACTTTAGTATTCTTTTAAATCTACTCTAGTAATTTAGACGGCTTAAATATTTTTTAACCTTAAAACATCTATGAGATGACAAACAATGACCTTTTAGCAGTAGTGCGGGAATTTGAAAGCCCCGTTTATGTGTATGACTCGCAAAAAATTGAAGCGCAGTACAAACGTTTAAACAATGCTTTTAAAAAGGTCAAACAGGTGAAAATCAATTATGCGGTAAAAGCACTTTCCAATATTTCGGTTTTAAAGTTTTTAAACTCCCTAGGAGCTGGAATGGATACTGTATCAATACAAGAAGTAAAATTGGCAATGGAAGCGGGTGTAACTGCAGATAAAATTATATATACACCTAATGGAGTTTCTTTAAAGGAAATAGAAAAGGCAGCCGAGCTGGGAGTACAAATCAATATCGATAATCTTTCTCTCTTAGAGCAGTTTGGAACCAAATACCCGAAGGTTCCAGTTTGTATTCGTATTAACCCTCATGTAATGGCTGGGGGAAACACCAATATATCTGTAGGACATATTGATAGTAAATTTGGCATTTCAATTCACCAATTACCACACATTAAGCGTATTGTTGAGAATACTGGCATGCGAATTAATGGAATTCATATGCATACGGGAAGTGACATTTTGGATATCGAAGTGTTTTTATATGCTTCCGAAATATTATTCGAAACCGCTAGAAATTTCAGTGATTTAGAGTTTATCGATTTTGGGAGTGGTTTCAAAGTACCCTACAAAGAAGGGGATATTGAAACCAATGTGGAAGAAATGGGAAAGAAACTCAGTAAACGCTTTAACGAATTTTGCAAAGAGTACGGAAAAGAACTTACGCTTGCCTTCGAGCCTGGGAAGTTTCTAGTAAGTGAAGCAGGGAAATTTCTTGCAGAGGTAAATGTGGTAAAACAAACTACTTCCACAGTATTTGCTCAAATTGACAGCGGTTTTAATCACTTAATTAGACCAATGCTTTATGGGAGCCAGCATGAGATTGAAAATATTAGTAACTCCAATGGAAAAGAACGTTTTTATAGCGTAGTAGGTTATATATGCGAAACTGATACGTTTGCCAACAATCGACGAATTTCAGAAATAAGTGAAGGAGATATTCTATCTTTTAGCAACGCCGGAGCCTATTGCTTCAGTATGGCGAGTAACTACAACAGTAGATACAGACCCGCGGAAGTCCTATGGCATAAAGACCAGGCGCACCTTATTAGAAAGAGAGAGACATTTGAGGATTTGATGAAAAATCAAATTTCCTTAGAGTTGTAATTTACAATGGCGAAATCGGATGATTTCGCCATTATTTTTTGTTTTCAAACCAGTTAAGATTCCATTGCGTTTTTGATATGCGCAAAATGATGCATACTGTGCCAAGAATACATGAGAGCGAGTTGTTTTAAGTTCATTTCCACTTTTGTTTCTGGATGAACTAAGGTTCTATTCCATTGCTCTTCTGAAAGCATTCTAAGAAGGTAAATTAGTTTATGATGCACACTTTCCAGATGATCAATAGACCATGCTATAGGGAGCGTTTGATAATCTCCAACTTCTGCCCAAGCAGTCTCATCGTAGGCCTTAATAACGGGGTTATCTTCGGTGAGTGCCCATTTAAATCGAGTATAGCTATTATGGTGACTATCTGCTAAATGATGTACCACTTGTCTTATGGACCAGCCACCCTCTCGATACAATTTATTCAACATATCGTTATCCATTCCATGCACCATTGTGTTCAAGTTTTCTGGGAAAATCTCGAGTATGGTAATTGCTTCGTTTAATAATTTATCTGAAATATTCTTGGGGGCTTGAAAACGTCCTATTGGATAACGCTGTTGTTCTAATGTCATATTTGTACGGATTTACGGTATACTGTTATTAAATAGATTTTTTATGCTGAAAGATGTCTTCGGAGTTTAAATAGTAACTAAGACACGCTCTTTTCTAGATGGTAAAAATAGAAAACGCCCTCCTTCCGGAAGACGTTTTCAATTTATTTTCTGAACAGTTTATGAACTATTTTACATCCATCAATTCTACGTCAAAAACAAGTGTTGCGTTTGGTGGAATTACTCCACCTGCACCTCTTTCTCCATATCCTAGATTGGAAGGAATTACAAAACGAGCCTTGTCACCTACATGCAATAGTTGAATTCCTTCATCCCATCCTGCAATCACATTCCCCATTCCAACAGGAAATTCGATTGGATTCCCTCTTTTATAAGAATTATCAAATTCAGATCCATCGGGCATCATACCCTTGTAATGCACCGCAACTGTTTTACCTTGCTCGGCTTTAGCTCCAGACCCTTTCTGAATAATTTGGTATCTCAATCCACTTTCAGTCTCGTCAAATCCTTCAGAGATAGAAGTAAGTAATTCTTTTTGCGCTTTTAAAGCAGCGGCTTCCCTTTCGGCTTTGGCACCAGAAAATGTTCTGAAGGTTTCTACCGCATTAAATCCTTCTGCTTCTGCTCCAACTCGAATGATCTCTACGGTCTGCATGGTATCTCCTTGTGCGACCGCATCTACTACATCTTGTCCTTCAACTACATGTCCGAATACGGTGTGTTTATTATCCAACCAGTCTGTTGCAATATGCGTAATAAAAAACTGACTTCCATTGGTTCCAGGACCTGCATTTGCCATAGATAATACTCCAGGACGATCATGCTTTAGATCGGGATGAAATTCGTCATCAAAGTTATAACCCGGTCCACCAGCACCAGATCCTTGAGGGTCTCCTCCTTGAATCATAAAATCTGGGATCACACGGTGAAATTTAAGTCCGTCGTAATATTTAGTCCCCTGAGGTTTTGCTGAATTCTCTAAGTTTCCCTCTGCTAGGGCTACAAAGTTCCCAACAGTTCCAGGAGTCTTATCATGGGTTAATTTTATAAGGATCTCTCCCTTTTCAGTAGTAATCTTTGCGTAAATACCGTCTTGCATTGTTTTGTTTTTTAACGTGTTATCGGTTTGGCTGCAAGCCATTTTATGAAAGGTGCAAAGGTACTATTTTGCCCATTAAGATGGAAGTAAAATATATTTTATCTTAGCTTATTGCGGTGTTGCATTTCCGCATCAAAATATAATTAGCCTTTATGAAAAGAATACTCTCCATAATAGTTCTCAGTCTATCAATGCTAAGTGTCTACAGCCAAGAATTAACACTGAAATTTGATCATACCGCCATTCCGGTATCCGATTTAAATACAAGCAGTCAATTTTATGCTGAAATCCTCTTTTTAGAAGCTATTCCGACTCCTGGAAACAACCCAATTCTTAAATGGTTTGACTTAGGTAATAATCATCAACTACACCTCATTAAAGAACGTACGGCCGATCTCCGTTTGTCTAAATCGGTTCATTTTTCGTTAAGCGTGAATGATTTAGGTGCCTTTATTGCCCATTTAAATGTACACGACATTGAATTTAGTGATTGGCTTGGAGAATACGGTACCGTGAGTAAGCGCCCAGATGGAGTTCGACAAATATACATTCAGGATCCAGATGGGCATTGGATAGAAATAAACGATGCTCGTTATTAGCGGAACAAAGAGTGAGTCTTAAATTTTCAAGAACAGTTGTAGCGTGATAAAATTTCAGAAAACTAACTAGTAGCGAGGCTTGCGCTCAATGAGGGGTTTAATTAATTCTTCCAACCCATTTATTTTGATCTCATGCATTTCTTCCATCATTCTTCCTAACTTCCCAGGAGGAAATCCTTTTTGTCGGAACCACGTATAATAAAACTCCGGCAGATTTACGAGGTATCGATCCTTGTACTTTCCGAAAGGCATTTTGTAGTTTGCCAGTTCAATAAGATGCGCTTTATTTAAATCACTTCCAGGAATCATATTCTGCGAGTTGTTGAGCTACGTAGGCCCTCCATTGATATTCGTTTTCTTCATGATTGGAATGATCACTGTCATTATCGTATTGATGCTGCATATCGCGTCTTTCCGTTTCCATCTGCTCATATAACTTTTCTGCCTTCTCCTTGTATTCTCTATTTTTCGGAATAGTTGAAAGCTGTTTTCGAAGTTTTCGAGCATGTAATTCGGAAATATCAAAATGCAATTGTTCATGAGCCAGTATATAAGGACTCACGCTGGCTGGTCTGTACCATGACAGTTCTGGATAAAAATTACTTTTAACTTCTATATTAATGGTAGTAACACCGTTTCGCTCTTTGTAAGAAAAAGAAAAAGAAACTCCAGAATTGGTACTGGCTACATATTGATCAATCTCGTTAGGCACACCTTTAAAATCGGCCCAAGTAAGTTTTCTGTTCTCCTCCCAATGAATTTTCTCCTCTTTACTTTCACTTTCATCAAAACTGGGCGTGTCCGGATGAGGAATAAATCCCACTAAAAACAAGAATAAAGCTGCTATACTAAGTTTCATGTTATTAGTAACGTCTTGTTTTTAAGTTTATTGAATTTCTTTACAGACTTGCTTCCCAATTGAACTGGATCGCTTTTTCGATATCGGGATGTAGACTATGATGAACTGGGCAGGTATTAGCCGTATTTTCAAGAATTTTTCGGTTCTTTTCAATTACGTTTGCAGGAAGCTGCAGTACAATTTCAATTTTTGAAATTCGTCTTGGATTACTCGCCATTGTTTTGGTCACCATAGCTGTACTCCCATCGAGTACGACCTCCATAGTATTGGCTTTAATCCCCATCACGGTTAACATACAATTTGCCAAACCAGTAGCTACAGTGTCTGTTGGAGAAAATGCCTCTCCTTTTCCGTTGTTATCTGTTGGAGCATCCGTAATAAAGGTATTCCCAGATTTTAGGTGCTCACATTCGGTACGCAAATTTCCTAAATAAGTAACTTTGGCTGTGCTCATTATTTTATTTTACAACTTCGAAACGAAGGTCTTCGTTATATTTTAAGATATACATCGCATTGTTCATATAGCCAGAGAACATTTTTTTCTTGTAGCGAAATTTATTCTCGATATATTCTGTCTCGAAATCGGAGTCGCTAGCGTCATACACATTCCCTTCGGCCGCCATACGCAGAATTACGTCATAAGCAACATCGAAACCACGAACCGCAAAACGATTAGGATACACTCCATGCTTATTTTTATAGCTTACTACAAACGCGCTCTTATCTTTGTAATTATAGCTCTTACTTACACTTGGGAAAGTGAAATTTAAATGAGCCAAATGCATATTAGAAATATCATCAAACTCGTAATTATCGTTCTTGTCTGTTGTAAACAGTCGTATTTTGAAGTTCTCTGGCATTCCATTTAATAAGCCTACTACATTACTAATAATAACCGGGTCTTTGGATTCCAAAATAACCCAGTTCTCTATACCGTCCTTCATCTTATTTTGAATATCGACCACATATAAAAACCCTTTTTCACGAGGAGATAGTGCAACGGCATTAGGTAAAGCGGCCATAATTGCTGCTTTTTCCTTTGTTTTGGTCTTATCACTAATTAGCAAAACGCTCTTATCTGAAGCATTTGCCCTCAGATATTCGATCATACCTGCTTGCAAAAAGTCGTCACTAGGTAGGGTCTGAAATAAATTAGAAGTTAACTTAATGTTTCGGTTGCTCAATGGTGAAAAAACAGGAACATTATCACTCTTTAACATGGCTGCGGTCTTCTCCACATTTTTACTGAGGAGTGGACCTATAACAGCATCTAGATCGCTAAAATTATTGTTTGAAATTAAAGAACTAATAGTAGCATCACTTCCTTCCGTATCGTAGACGTCTAAATTAATTGAAAGTCCTTTCTCTTTCGCGAACTCGCCCGCCATTAATACTCCACTATAAAAATCAAGCGCTACTCGCATGGTGCGATTGTTCTTAATCAATTCTTCATTGCTTTCCTGGGAACTCTTTACCTTTTTAAGCTGAAATGGCAATAAAACGGCAATGCGTTTTGCTTCGGTATTTGTAATGCTATTCTGGAGATCAACCGTAGTTACATCTGCCGAAAGCGACCCAGAAACTCCTTTAGGAACCTTCAAAATCATACCATCCTTTAATCCATCTTTGGCGTAGGGGTTTAAGTCCACAATTTGCTCTTGCGTTAACCCAAGCTTTATTTTTAGCCTATAAAAACCTTCTTTAGGTTGCACCTCATAGAAATCGTAGGCCGTTTCCTCGATCGTGGCTGTTTCCGTCACCTTTTGCTTTGGAACCTTTAACTCGGTTCCAATTGGAAAATTACCAGGAACCGACGGATTTAGGGTCTCCAATTCGGCCACACTAATACCATATAATCTTGCGATTCCATACTTAGTTTCCTTAGCCTTAATGATGTGGGTACTATGATCACTATTTTCTGATCCTGTTCCATTTTCAGAAGTAGCTCCTGTTATACCGCCATTTTTCAAGATCGGTATCTGAAGTTTTTCTCCTTTTTTAAGACCTTTGGCGTATAAATGTTTATTGTACTTTTTAATATCATCCACAGATACATTGTATTTCTGCGAGATACTGAAAAGCGTCTCTTTTCGTCTTACTTTGTGTTTTTTAAACTCAACCGAAGTAGAACCCGAATTGATGATATCTTCAGAAGGAAGAATGATGATACTCCCCTCAGCAATGCCTTTCTTGGCATCTGGATTTAATTTATAGATGGTTCTTTCTGAAACATTATACTTTTTAGAAAGACTGTACACCGTTTCGCCACTTTGGACACGATGACTTCTGTACTTTTCCTGTGTTGGCCCTTCCGCATAGGTTGCGCAAGACATTAACATAAAGGATATTAAAACTACTAAATACTTCACTTATTGAGATGTTATGAGTTTAATGCTATTTAACTATTGGACACATTACTATCCAATCCATACTGCTACTTATTGTCGAAAAAATTATTCCCATTCAATCGTTGCTGGTGGCTTCGAACTAATATCGTATACCACTCTATTAACGCCTTTTACACGGTTTATTATATTATTAGAGGTCTCTTGCAAAAACTCGTAGGGTAAATTAACCCAATCTGCAGTCATACCATCTGTTGATTCCACCGCTCTTAATGCCACTACTTTTTCATAAGTTCGTTCATCACCCATTACTCCTACACTCTGCACTGGCAGTAGGATTGCTCCTGCTTGCCATACTTTATCGTAGAGTTCCCACTTGCGCAAACCGTTGATAAAGATTGCATCTACCTCTTGTAATATACGAACTTTTTCTTCGGTGATATCGCCTAAAATACGAATGGCCAATCCAGGTCCTGGAAAAGGATGTCTACCTAATAATTCTTTGTCAATTCCCAATTGTGCACCTACTCTTCTTACTTCATCCTTAAATAACATTCGTAGCGGTTCCACTATTTTAAGCTTCATAAAGTCGGGTAATCCACCTACATTATGATGCGATTTAATAGTAACCGAAGGTCCATTTACAGAAACACTTTCTATCACATCTGGATAGATAGTCCCTTGCGCCAACCAATCTACTCCTTCTACTAAATTCGCCTCGTGATCAAACACTTCTATAAATGCGTTTCCAATAGCCTTTCGTTTTTTCTCCGGATCGGTCTTACCAGCCAAAGCTTTCAAGAAACGTGCCGAAGCATCTACTCCTTTTACATTAAGCCCCATTCCTTTGTACTGATCGAGTACACTGGTAAATTCATCCTTTCTCAACAAACCATTGTTGACAAAAATACAGTACAGGTTTGCTCCAATTGCCTTATGAAGCAATACCGCAGCAACCGTAGAATCTACTCCTCCACTTAATCCTAATACTACTTTTCCATCTCCCACCTTAGCTTTTAATTCTGCCACAGTAGTATCCACAAAGGCAGCGGGTGTCCAAGTAGCTTTAATTCCTGCAATAGAAATTAAAAAGTTATCCAATAGCTGCTTTCCATCGGTTGTATGATACACTTCTGGATGAAATTGAATTGCATACGTTTCCTCTCCTTCAATGCGATATGCAGCATTGGCAACATCGTTGGTACTTGCCAAACGAACTCCTCCTTCTGGAAGTTCGGCAATGGTGTCGCTATGGCTCATCCAAACCTGAGTTCCTTCCCCAATACCAGCAAACAAGCCAGCGTGGTCATGAATGGTTGTCAATTTAGCTCTACCGTATTCACGGATATCAGATGGAGCAACGTTCCCTCCATTAAAATGAGCCAAATACTGAGCCCCATAACACACTCCTAGCAAAGGTAATTTTCCTTTGATCCGAGATAAATCTGGATGCGCTGCATCTTCAGAACGAACAGACAGCGGACTTCCCGACAAAATCACGGCTTTAAAACTTGATAAATCTTCTGGTACTTTATGAAAGGGATGAATTTCGCAATAGATGTTTAATTCTCTTACACGCCTAGCTATAAGCTGTGTATATTGCGATCCAAAATCTAAAATGAGGACGTTGTTTTGCATGGGCAAAAATACTTTAAAAAATCAAAATGATTATGTGATATAATAGAAAATTTATCAGCTAATTTCAGAATTAAAAACACCCTTAGAATTTACCCAAACCTTCAACTAGCATTTTTGCTATGACGCCATAAACATATTAAAGCTCCAGTATAGTAAACTGGTGGCTTAACGGATCTAAAGTCTCTTTCAAAAGAGAAAACAACTCGTCTCCATATTCCAAATAGAATTGAGAAAAGTTAGTGTTGCGCTCTTGTAGACTTTGCCCAGGGAAAAGCTCGTCTTGAATAGCAGTAAGTCTTTCCAATCGATCTGCCAGCGTTCTTTTTTGCGCTTTTAAAAGTCGTTTCTCTAAATGCATTAGCCCTTTTAATTGTTTCTTTTCTTGAGCAGCGACGGCGCCTAAAAAAGAAGCATCTGTTTGTTCGGCAAGTTGATACAACTCTTTAAATTGCTGTTGCAAATGTTCTTTTTGAGATGTAAAATCAATTTTAATGGCAGAGACTTGTTTGGTATAAGAAGTTGTTAATTGATGCTGACTCGCAAAAAGATCTGTTATGCTTACCTTTAGTTTGTCCAGTTTTTCTGAAAGTTTCGAAGGTACTAGGAGGGCCGAATTTCGAAGCAAAAGTATGGGAAACGGAATATTCACACTTCCGAAGTAATCTTTTAACTGAAACCAATAAGCCAACTCTCCACCTCCACCGGTATAACAGAGATTAGGCAATATAACTTCCTGATATAATGGTCTTAATAAGGCATTTGGCGAAAATCGTTCTGGATAATTCTCTAGTTCTTTTAAAATTTGATCTTTTGAAAACGAAATCTGAGTATCGTTTATATAAAATGTTCCTTCCCGCTCTATAATTCGTTCCCGAATTCCTTCAGTTATATAAAACAAATTAATCTCTCGCGGATGTACTTGTTCTCCATAACCCGTAGCAACCAATCTACTGGTGGTTTCATTTACTTCGTTAAACGACCTGTTTTTGGTAAGTTCCATTTCAGCATACGGAATAAAAGCCTTTTTGAGTTCGCTATCATTTCCATCCACGATGACCAATCCGTATTCCTTGAAAAGTTCATTGCCCAAATAACGAGTGGCACTGGCTAAATTATCATGATCGAGATAGGCTTTCGCAAATAAGGCACTCAATTTTTTAGCATTGTCCGTCTTTCCTAACTGTCCTTGCAATACTCTTAATACATCCTCTAAACCTGCAGTGGATAACTCACCTACGGCCCCACCACTTTCTCTTTCCCATGCTACCTTCTTTCCAAACAAGTTGAAATAATTTATCTCGTCAAAATCATGATCCTCGGTCGCCATCCAATAGATAGGTACAAAGGTGTTTTCGGGATATTCTTTCTGAAGTACTTCTGAAAGGTTTATTACTGAAAAGATCTTGTATAGAAAGTATAGAGGTCCTGTAAACAAATTAAGCTGATGTCCAGTGGTAACGGTAAATGTATTTTCGTTTGCTAATGCTGAAATATGGTTCTGTGTTGCTTCTGAAATATGAAGTCCCCGATATTGTTGCTCTAATTGAGTTACCAAGCTAGCTCTCAATTCTTTCGGAAAAGCAGCCTTTTTCTCAGCAATTTGTTCTCCAAATTCGGACAGCTTTGGGAATCGGTGGTAGAATTCTTTGATTGACGCGTCTTCTGAAAGATAATCGCACATTAATCTTGAAAAATAACCCGTTTTATGGTAAGGCAAGTTGAGTTTTGGCATGGATTGTTGATCGGATATTACCTCAAAAATAACGCAATAATTCAGAATGAGGAATTCTCATTTCTGAATTTAGGAAAACTTTAGGCTGTCCTTAACCTCATTTGAATGTTCTTATTAGAAAAAAAGTAGGTTCTTAGCTCGTTAAAATTCGCTCCACCTATCATATTATTCGAATTACTAGTATCTTTATTCTTTCGTTTCAATTAAAACTTCGCAATGATTAGATCTTTTAGCTTACTTCTTTTATTTATTTCTACTTCTCTTTTCGCACAATTACAAACCCCCGCTCAATTCCTCGGCTATGAAATTGGTACCGAATTTTCTCGACATGCCGATGTGGTGCAGTATTTCGAACACGTAGCAGCCAATAGTAATATGGTGACCTATCAAACCTATGGAAAAACCAACGAGCGTAGACCGTTAACATACGCAATCGTTTCCTCTCCAGAAAACTTACAGAATATTGAAGCCATAAGAAAAGACAATCTTAGAAACGCTGGTTTAGAAACTGGAAGTGCAAATCCGGAGGTGGCTATTGTCTGGTTAAGCTATAACGTCCATGGAAATGAAGCTTCTAGTACAGAAGCGGCTATGGTCACCTTACATCAACTCATTACCGAAAAGCAGGAATGGTTAAAAAATACAGTTGTAATTATCGATCCTTGTATCAATCCAGATGGACGAGATCGCTACGCGAACTGGTACAACCAGGTAAAAGCAACTCCTTACGACACCAAGCAAGTAGCCACCGAGCACAACGAACCATGGCCAGGAGGAAGACCTAACCACTACCTCTTCGACCTCAACCGCGATTGGGCTTGGGCTACGCAAATAGAGAGCCAACAACGCCTTAAAATATACAACCAATGGTTGCCCCATATTCATGTAGATTTTCATGAACAAGGCATTAACGAGCCTTATTATTTCGCGCCAGCAGCAGAACCTTACCATGAGATTATAAGTGACTTTCAACGAAAATTTCAAGTGGAAATTGGTAAAAACCACGCCCGCTACTTTGATAAAGAAGGATGGTTGTTCTTTACGCGAGAACGATTTGATTTATTATACCCAAGCTATGGAGACACCTACCCTACCTTTATGGGTGCTATTGGAATGACCTATGAGCAGGCGGGTCATGGCCGTGCAGGATTGGGAATTGACACGGACGAAGGATACGAACTCACCTTAGTCGATCGTGTGGCGCATCATACCACCACTGGTCTTTCTACGGTAGAAATTTCATCTCAAAACGCCAAGCGTCTCAATACAGAATTCAAAAAATTCTTTAACAATAGTGCTTTAAAATACAAGAGTTATGTCCTAAATGGACATCCAGACAAAATCAACTCTCTTACCGAACTCTTAGACAAACATGAAATTAAATATGGTTTTTCTAATGGTGGAAAAGTGAGTGGTCATCATTTCGCTACTAATAGCAGTGGTAGCATGGATGCATCTGGCGCTTTGGTCGTAAGCACCAATCAGCCAAAGGGAAAAATGGTCAAGGTTTTATTTGAACCAGACGCCAAGTTAAGCGATCCACTTACCTACGACATTACTGCTTGGAATATCCCACATGCCTACGGGCTAGATTGCGTAGCCAGCACCTCGTTAATTACAGCGAATGGTAATAACCCTTCTTTAAGAGAGGTGAATCAAGTTGCTCCCAATGTTGCGGGATATATTGTGAAATGGAACAGTTTGAAAGATGCTGCATTTCTTTCGGAAGTACTACAGAATAACATTCATGTACGTTTTTCAGAAAAAGATCTTCGTTTTAATGGAAAGCAATTCAACAAGGGAAGTTTAATAATTACAAAAAGCGATAACCGAACCAAGGAGGCTTTCGCCGAAACGCTCACTAAAATTGCAAATAAACACGGTAGAAGTCTTTACCCTACTGCTACCAGCTTTAGTGATAATAGAACCGATTTTGGATCTCCTGATGTTAAACTTGTTCCCAAAAACAGAATTGCAATTCTAAAAGGAAAAGGAGTTTCATCGCTTAGTTACGGAGCCATTTGGCACTTTTTCGAAACACAACTTAAATACCCAGCAACTTCTATCGACACCGATAATTTTAGCGGGAGATCCTTACGAAATTTTGATGTATTGGTCATGCCAGGAGGTTGGTACGGTAGCGCATTGAATGAAAATAAACTCAAAGAACTAAAAGACTGGGTTAGATCTGGTGGAAAGGTGATCGCCATTGCAAATGCGATGAACAGTTTTAGTGGAAAAGATGGATTTCAGCTAGAGAAAAATAAAAGTCAGATCGCGGATGGAGACCCATCTAACGACGATAAGAAAAGTGATGACGAAAAACTGATTTCGTACGATCAACGGGAACGAAACAGTGTAAAGAATTTTATTACTGGTAGTATTTATAAAGTGACTGTGGATTCCTCTCACCCAATGGCTTTTGGCTATGGAGACACCTATTTTAGTCTTAAGCTAGGAAGTGCATCTTATCAATTTTTGGAAAACGGTTACAATGTTGGATACATCAAAGACGATGCGGTAAGTGTAGCTGGATTCTCAGGAAGCGATGCTAAAAGCAAACTAAAGAACTCTCTTGTTTTTGGGGAAGCCCGAATGGGACAAGGAAGTGTTGTCTATATGGTAGACGACGTACTATTTAGGTCGTTTTGGGAGAATGGGAAGTTATTCTTCGTAAATAGCCTGTTTTTTGTGAATTCGAATGTAGCAAGGCTCTAAATCGCTAGCATTTAGTTACCTTACTAATACTGGATGAAGTTCTTCTGGATGAGAAATGAGCGTATCCCTTTGGGTATATTCCATTCCTTCATCTTCAATAGTGATTGAAGTGACCTGAGTTTCAACGGTCGTTTCTTCCACCTGTCTGCAATTGGCGAACGTCAAACAAACTATTAGCAATAAGAGCCAAGCAAACTGTACTTTTCTAAATATACGAGTCGATTTCATAACATAAGAGGTTGTAGTCAAAGGTAAATGGCCTATTTCCCCCGTCCTATAGGTATAAATACGTAATTTATGGTTTAAACCTTCATGTATTGCGTTATTCCTGTTTACCAGAATTTACTTGGAGGTTAACTTGCTTAAGAGAGTCCGACAACATCAAGATACCGTCCTCTAATACTTTCAGCCGACCATGAAGCTGTTCGTTCACAATTTTCAAACTATCCAGCTCTTGCTTCTTATCCTTTATATTTTTTTCGTACTCATCCTTTTTATTCCAAGTCCCTGTGTAATATGCTCCTCCTAAGAAGAAAATGAGGAATAGTGTCCATATGCTTTTTTTCATAGTAAAAAATATTAGTTAGTTCTGGAAAAAAATCTTCGTTGTGGATATTAAAAAAAGTCAAATCTGTTTTAAATTCCTTCAAGGTTTTACCGTTGTCTCCGTTGACTACTTCATTTATGGAATCCCAATTCAACTTTTTAGCAACTTTACTTTTGTTAAGTAGCATGGTAAACTGTATTTGTTGCCTTGTGCTCAAATCTCTTAATTTTTTCGAACTATCAGAAGCACTCTTAAAACATTCTGCTAAAAACTTATTTGTGAATATAGACTCATTATCAACAATAAATTTTAAAAACCTCATGCGATCTATATTTACCATCGTAGTTTTTTTCAAAAAATACTCTTGGCTGTAATACCCCATTGCATTCTTGATGATAGAAGTTTGAGGACTTTCGTCTACAACGGATAATAAAATAGACAAAAGGTCAAAATACCTTGCAAAACGACCTTGATACTGTTGATCTGTGTCATGTCGTCTTTTCGTTTTACTATGAATACCATCCACGATATACTCAACTTTTTTTGAATCGATATTAATTTTAACAGATTGATTATTAACTGCAATCACCAATAATTCAAGAAATTGAAGAGATTTTTCAAAATTATATCGTTCATCACTATTATTACCTATAAACGGCAACTTAAAATCGTAAAAAATAGTTTCTATAATGCTATTAGGCAATAGTTCATTTACCGCTTTTTTGGTAAGGGTTTTAGATATAAATATTTTACAAAGTATATATAGCCGTAAATATTCTAATACTGAAGAATCTACAGTTTTGCTTGCTGAAAACCTTTCAAACAATTTATGAAATACCTTTCCCACTAGTCTAGAAGTAAACAGGGTATCACGATAACTAAAATAAAGTCTAACCATTCGATAACAATATCTTAGATACAAGAGAAGTTCTTGATCTGAACCTTCCTTAAGCAGGTGAGGTAATTTTACTTCTACTATCTTTAAAACATCATCCGTTTCTAAATCGGCTATATATTCTCGATTACTGCTTTGAAGAAATTTTAAATACCGATTAATACCCATCTGATCGATCTCATCGGCACTAAAATGCTTAAACCACTTAGACATATCCTGGTCCTTAAAGGTACTAAGCCCAATTCCAGAAAAGGTTCCCGTTGATTGGGTAACCATTTCAGGACTCAGAAAGACTCCTTTATTTATAGAACGATCACCTACAACTCCTTCTAGGCTTAAATAATGTACATGGAGATTTTCTAAGAGCCGCATAGACTCTACAGGCGAGGCCACTCTGCTTTGTATAAATTTTGTTGCAATCTTATATAAATGCTTTTCATCTTGCCTAAAAAAGAAATCGAATTTATCGTTCAATAGTCTAATACATGTTAGTCTAAGTTCTGGTTTTCGATCATATATTTCGTGAAGTCTTAGCAGTGATAAAGGGTTATCTGCATAACTAAGCAATACTTCATAGTCGTTGCAAGCTACAATTGCGCTATCACTAAAATTATGTACTATTTCCCCTCTGTGATGAGAGAGTTTGATATTTTCATCGGTCTCGGTAACTTTTACCCACTCCTTCAATTTGGCAATGACATATCGATTGCCGTTGAGTTCCCAAAGCTTGATTATCTTTTTCCAAAAGATTTTGTTGTTATTTACTTCTGTCCTGTCCTGACTCTCAAAATTAAAATTTAACATCTGCCCATCTTCCTCATCACCAAAAAGATTGAAACTAAACGGATCCGATTTATTGATCGCAACCCACAACAAGATGAGATTTTGCGAATAGATCGCAAGATGTTCTAAAACAGGCTTTCCAGGAATTAAGCTGAAATCACTAATAGGAAATAAATTGATTTTTGTGCCTAAGATCTGTTTGAGTTCACTTTTAATAATCTTAATTACTCCTCTCTTCACATCTCGATTCTCTTTTACGAGATTCTCTGCATGCTCAAATAGGAAACGCGTGATATTGTAATGCTTATGAAGCCAATTGTACCCCAAACAAAAACGCATCGCATCTTCACTAGAAAGTTTCTCGATCTCTTCGTCTTCAAATCGCTCGAGAAAAACCCTTACTAAAAAATCTGCTGCCAAAAATTCCCCAAACGATTTATGTATGAACTCAAAAGTATAGGATTGAAAGCCAGAAACCTCGGTGGATTTATCTTTGTGCACAAAAAAGAACCCTTTGAAAATTAAACTGGGTTCAGTATCATCCCCTCCAATACCAAAGGAGGCTAATTCCTTCACTAATTGCTGGGTTTCCTTATGATCCACATCGTTTAGAAACATGAGCGTAGATATGGCACCTAAACGAAGTCTGTATTTCTTAGCTAGTTGCTTTTTCTTAAACAGACTAAATTCTCCAAACTTCGGGTCTTTGTTAAGTTGCCTTTTAGTAAACTTATCAAATAATTTATGATAGAGTTTACTTTGATTGAAGTCTTGCTCCTTGAAATCCTTCTGTAACTCAGAATTCTCAAAATCGTATACTCCTAGCATGAATAACAAAAGTGGCTCTTTAGATAATTCATTAATAGATGGACTCTTTGGAATCTTAAAATTGACAAAGTCTTGTTTCGTTTGAAGCCCATTCCATTGTTCAATCCATTGATCTTTACGTTGTTGATCGAAGGAATTTAAGCGAATAATAGTAGTCTCATTAGGAATCTCCACATCCTGCATAACCGTCAGCCTGCTAGTTAATATAATTCGCGCAGAAATATTATAATCCTTATAGACATTCACCAATAGATCTTGCAATTTTGACACATAGTTATTGATTTCAGCCTGTGACGCTCTTAGCAATTCATCGAATCCATCCAAAACAATTACGGGAACTCTATTATTGAATTCTTTCGCCCAACTTATCCAATCCACATCTACATTTCCCTCTAAGGTATTTCTAATTCCCTCATTGATATGGTTCTTAGGATTGGTGTCACTCATAACCACATCCCTGAGCCGAATGAAGAACGGAACAAAATCTGTACTATCGCACAACCTAGCACTTAGGATACTGCTAAGCATAGACTTTCCTGCACCAGGGTTGCCTAAAATAACAATGGGTTTAAAAGAATTTGATGGTAATGTAAGCTCGTTCATAATAAATTTCCCAACGTTTTCACCAACCACCATATCTTCATCGACCCAAAAGGAATCTAACAAAATATGCTTTTGGTGCTCTGCCCGATTGTACGAAATTGTTCTAAAACTTTGGGGTACAAAAATTTCTTTGTTTTTAGGATAAACAATCGATTCAATATCTTCATTATCGACAATGCATTCGTCTAGTTTTCTTCTTATTTGATTGTGGTGTGCCTCTATATTAGACAGCTTATCCTCTTTGTATAAATGAGCGAGGTCATCCATTTTTCTTGAAATAAAATCTTGTTCTCCAATCAATTTTTCAAATCCAAAATTTTTATGAAAGGACAAGTCTCTTAACTCTTTGATTTCCTTCAAAGTTAATTTCAAGGTTTTAACGAATTCCTCTTGAATTTCAACAATGTCTCCTTCTATCACTTCTTGGAGTTTCACATAACCTTTATTCTTAGGTTTTCCTTTTTTTAATTGCTTTAAAATTTTCTCCTGATTTTCAAAGACTTGTTTAGTATTATGCAGGTCAACCATTACTGCGAACTCAGGAAACTTATTTGACAAATGAATCAAAGAAGCATTGTAATGCACCAGCACCTCTTGCACTACATCATCAATTAGTTTAGACACCCGTTTTCCCTTAACATGGGCATCTACATCATCATCTGTTTTAATTTTATCGATTAATTCTTCTACAAAAGGCTTACAGATAGTCTTGATATACTGCTGATGAGAAAATCGATTGTTTTCATTGAAAGCCAACACCATACGACGTACTTGATCGTCTATTCGAGCACCTTCTTTTAACAAACGATTTTCAAGAGAAGACAAATCGTATTTACCCGATTTTGATAAAGTCTTTATAGTAGTTGCATACCATTGAACATAATCTGCAAGAGTTTTATTAACTCCATCTCTTAGAGCTATATGAAAAACAATAGTATTCACTAGCAAGGCCTTTTCATAACGCTCAACAACGGTCTCTTTTTTCCCTTTGTTCCAATAATTTAATTTATCTGGCAACCATCCAAAAAACTTAGAAAACTTAAAGGCAAGCACATCAGAACCAAGCCCGAGTGCCGCAATAGCCGACACGGGGTTTGGTGCAATCAAAAGCGATAGTAAGACACTTGCCGTAACAAAAACTTCTCCAGTCTCGTCAATATAGTCTTGAAGGTTTTTATGCTGAGCGAGCATTTTTTCTGCATCCTCAAGTGACATGTTTAAATTCATCCAATAGGTTTTTGATGATTATTTGGCCAATAAAAAACTCCCAAATCCAAACTTCTTCCTGTCACTTAACAAGAAAACGTTTGAACTGGGGAGTTCTGTGAAACTTAAAGGTATGTATTTTTTAGATAATGATTTTCAATGAATCTCGTAAATCGCAACTTTAAAGTTGGAATGACTTCTACAAAAACCGAGTCATGGTTGTAGGCAAGATATTAGAGGTACCCTGAATAACATCCGCATTAACGTTAAAAACAATAAAGGCACTTCGCTTATTGGTTCCAAGTTCTATACTTAGTCCAATTTCTTTAATGGTTACTGTAATCAAATCGTCGATGGTAATTTTTACAGGTTCTTCTAAATCGCTCATAAAATCTAGATATCCTTCAATTCCTAATGGGTGCAGTGAAATTCCAATAGCGGTATCATTTAAAAAATCTAAACTGGCGAGCCCCGTTCCCCTTTCAAAATCCCAGTTATAAGAAAAGTTGCAAATGGCGGGCCATATAGCCCGTTCAGAACCTTTAATTAACGTATCTAAGGTAAGATCAAATTTTTCAGTAGATGGAATCAAACAAGTAATTGGTGGTGCACCCAACCAACTTAAGTAATGGTTATGCGCATGCTGCTCTCCTATCTGATCAAACCACATATGTTCTGGATCTGTTGAACTCACAGGAAAAATATGCTCCTTCATATTTAACGGAACAGATCCTCTACCTTGATTTACCAAGGTATAATATGAATTATAACTATTTTCTTTCTCTTTTAGTTTTTTCGCAATATCCTCAAAAGCCTGCGCTAGAGTCACCTTGTAACCAAGCACATCTATCACCTCCACCTTCTCTGCAGGCATTCCCTTACCGGGAAATAGTTTTGCCAAACCCGCTATATTCGTAGCAGAATAAGGTACTACGTCTATAACATTAAAGTACCTCCAACTATTGGTGAAATTTTGATCAAATTGATCTGCGAATGCCTTGTTCCAAGAAGTTGGCGCCGCAAAAGTGAGTACCGAAAAGATTCCGGGCATTGAAAATCCTTCTTCCAACATTTGATATCTCAGCCAGGGAGCAAAGACTGTAGCAAGATTTGCACCCAAACTATGCCCCGTAACCGCTAAAAATTTGTTAGACGGGAAAGCGTGCAATTTTAAAAAATCAAATATGGTAAAACCGTTAGCATCGGTTAATGCTATCAAACTATCGAGACCTATTTTAGATCCCTTGGAGATCATTGGATTACCAGTGGTATCGTTAGTGAATGTCCATGGAACCTGCTCAAAAACATTAAAATCTTCATGCAACCAGTTATCGTACGACGCCCATGAAAGTTGTAGAATCGATCCTCGAATAGCAACTATATATTGTGCGCCACGTTTTACGATAATAGCGTAATTACCTTCAATAATTCTTTCTGGCTTCCAAACCAACTCGCAATCGGGTAAATATCTTTTTAACGAATTCTCTACCGCTCCTTCCCCATTAAGCGAACAATAGGTGATAGATGCCAACTGCATAGCTATTACATCCCCAATTGCTCTCGAATTTACATTTTTAGCACTTACAGCTTCTTGGCCAATTAGGCTCATTTCCTCTTTCATAATTTTAATTTTACCACATAAGGTATTTGGGAAGCAATAAATTAGCGTAAAGCTACACTAATATCTAGTTGCCTACCATACGTAGTAATACGTAAAATTAATAGGTTGAGATAAAGGTAATTTGTGAAAATTTCCGAAGAAATCAATTCAAATCCATCATTCGTCCATTTCCTTCAAAATACGCTCAGCAGAACTAGTGATCCGGTTGTAACATCCGTATGCCCAGCGTGTGAAGAATAAAACACCTATCCCAACGGCAGTAACAAAAATCCAAAAACCAATTCCATGCTCTTGGAGAAAAAAGTCTTTATCATTAAAAATTTTTGAAAACACAGGGAGACTGGTAAACATAAGTATCAAACTAAGCACAATACTAACTCGTTGAATGAATAAGGTCTTGTTTTTTGCCTTCTCAAAACGCACCACTGTTTCTTTAAAATTATACTTACTTACTTTTAATTTCGTCATTCCGCGTATTGCTCCCAAAGAAACAAACGGAAGAACCAACAAAAATCCTATGGTGAAAATTCCACATGCCATCAAGTACCAAGTATCCAGTTTCTGAATATTAAATAACAGAAGGAGTCCTGCAACAATACAGACTACTGCCCCCAATCGCTCATACATTAATAATTTGCTAAACTTGTTCTTATATTTCTGCTGTGTCATTTCCATAATTAATTGATCTGTTACTATTTGCTGTTTTTCTACTTTTTCACTCATGGTGTCCCAGAGTGCTTTCATTTCTTCTAGTTCCATGTTATTGATTTTTAATATTCGTTCTTAGTTTTTGTTTAATTCGTCCCAGACGAGTTCCTATATTGGTTGTACTAAAACCAGTAACTGCGGCAATCTCGTTGTAGCTTTTACCTTCCAAATACAATAGAATAATTCCTCGTTCTACAATCGACAACTGCTTAATTTGATCATATAATTCGCTTACCTGATCTTCTAAATAGGTAGAAGAATCGTCAACAATCTGCGGTAGTTCAAAATCTGAAACGCGATCTGGTCGTCTTTTCTTTTTGTTTAAATGAAGAATGGAAGTATTTAGTGCGACTCGATACATCCATGTACTAATCTTTGATAATCCTTTAAAGGTCTCAAAAGATTTCCATAACTGATAGACAATCTCTTGATACAAGTCCTTTTGATCGTCTGTATCATTGGTATAAGCTCTGGTCACCTTATAAATAATACCTTCATTCGCCTTAATGATCTTAATAAACTCTTCTTTTTGCTGCATTCAATAATCGATTACAAGGTATTAGTGTGAGACTTGGACGAAAAATCACAAATAAGATACATTTTTTTCAAAATAGCTTGAGAACAAGTCATTCCAGCAAAAAGATGAGCTTCTTAAAAACCAAAAAAAACCGCCTTACAATGCAAGACGGCTTTCAATTATCTATGGATTATGCTTTTTACTCCTTTCTCATTCCTTCCATCTGCTGTCCACTCTGGAACAAAGTTACACTCTTGGCCAAACCACTGTCATCTGTTTTGAATACCAACTGCGCTTGAATTTCTTTAATAAAAAAAGTCGTTTCATTTTCAGCAAATATCTCTAGCTGTTGCTGCCCAGTAGCAACCGCGAATATCTGATTCCCCTTTGTAGTAATAGTAATATCGAAATTAGGTTGTAATTCATAAACGCCTTCATAGTTCTTTAAAATTTCAGGCTCTATTTTAACAGCAACTTTTGGAGCCGGAGGTTTTTGATCACTTTCTAAACCCTTATTCACTTTAATCCTGGAAGTAAACATAGCCACTTTCTTCCCTTTTTCTTTTTTAAATATATACTTAGTGAACCCTTCATTACTGAAATAGTATTCATCCTTAGACACTGGAAACAAGGCTAGATTAGTACTTCCTTCTCGCTGGCTATAAAGACTTCCATCTTTATAAGTAATAAAGCGTACAGCACCATCTTCAAACTCATAACTTCCTGTCCATTGTTTCATTTCTTTTTCTGAAACTTCTACTTGCTTTCCCTTCGGAAATGGTCTCCCAAGCGTATGAGCAGCCATTTCAATAGTTACATTTGTAGGACTATTACCATTGCTATTGGTAAGAACAATTACATATACATCCTCCGAAGGAACGTACAAGCCATAACAGGTATATCCAAAAATTCCTCCTCCGTGCTCAATGGTTGGTATTCCGTTAATTTCGTCTACACTAAAACCATAACCATAATAAATGGGGGTTCCATTGTTAAGTGTATAGTTGGTAAAAGCTAACTTCTTGCTTCCTTCGGTTATCAGGGTATTTTTGTGAAGCGCCTGCTCCCACAACAAAAGATCATCGACGCAGGACATTAAGGAGCCTCCTGCATAAGGTAACGTCATACTCAAGTATTCTGCATTATTATAACCATTCTCAGATGGCTGGTATCCACTAGCTCTGTTAGGTATAACCTTTGTATTACTTCCGTAATGAGAATTGTCCATACCCAATTTCTGAAAGATATTCTGCTCAATGTAATTAGCGTAACTCTGTCCTGAAACGACTTCTATAATGTGGCCTAAAATGATGTAAGCAGAATTATTGTATTGGTATGCTTCTCCTGGATCAAAGTCCATTGGTTCATTCTTAAAGACATCGATTAACTCTGTTGGAGACATGTCTTCTCTTGCTCTGGACATAAAATTACTCATGCTCGTATAACTCTTTATTCCAGAAGTATGATTAAGCAAGTGGTGAATTGTAATCGTTTTTCCATTAACGGGATAATCCGGCAAATACTTAGTGATTTCATCCTGTAAACTTAATTTCCCTTGCTCCAAAAGCATTAAAATAGAAACGGAAGTAAATTGTTTGGTTATAGAGCCTATTTCAAAAACGTTCTCTGGTTTCATGGAAACTCCTAATTCTAGGTTAGCCAAACCAAAGGATTTGCGGTATATCACCTCACCATCTTTTGCAATTAAGGCGGTAGCGCCAGGTTTATCTGCTGGATATTTTTCGTTTAAAAGTTGGTCAATTGTGGCTTCCAAGGTCTGCGCCTGCATACTAGCGATCGCAATTAAAAATAAGCACACATAGGTAATCTGTTTTTTGATTGATTTCATTTGATTGATTTTTTGATTGATTTTTTGATTGATGATATCAGATAAGACGTACTAAACCGAAGATTCGTTACAAATAAACTGAGGTATTAATGATGACACCCACTATTTCGTTCTCTATTGCACTTATCTCCTAGATCACCTTTCTTAATATCTGGTTAACAACTGTTAGACAGCAAGTTAAATACTATCAAAAAACGGAGTACCTTAGAATGAAACAAATCAAACAAACTTATGAAAAAAACAATCTCACTATTGTGTTGCCTTTTATTCTTCGGAATTATAGCCGCACAGACCAGTGTTACTGGTACAATCACCGACTCCAACAACCAACCCATCGCAGGTGCAAACGTGGTGGAAAATGGAACCGATAATGGAGTAATCACCGACTTTAATGGAGTCTACACTATCAAAGTAGCCCCAGACGCAACCTTACTAATTACATATGTAGGCTTCGAACCCGTTCAAATCCCCGTAAACGGACAAAGCTCTATTAGTGTAAGTATGATCGAAGGATTCGCCTTAGACACCGTTCAACTTGTAGGAAGTAGGAGCCCCAAAAGAACCGCTACCGATACACCTGTTGCAATCGACGTTATTGAAGTAGGCGCGGTTACTACGCAATTAGGTAGAATCGAAATTAATGAACTACTGCAATATGCGGCACCCTCGTTTAATGCTAATAAACAATCCGGATCTGATGGAGCAGATCACGTAGACCCCGCCTCCCTTAGAGGTTTAGGGCCAGATCAAACTTTGGTACTCATCAATGGTAAACGAAGGCATCAATCCTCATTGGTAAACATTTTTGGAACTAGAGGACGAGGAAACACAGGAACCGACCTGAACGCTATCCCAACCTCGGCCATTAAACGAATTGAAATCTTAAGAGACGGAGCGGCCGCGCAATACGGATCTGATGCCATCGCGGGTGTCATCAACATTGTTTTAAAAGATGCTACCAATGAGGTGAGCGGTTTTGTGAGTTATGGAGCTTATAGCACAGACGCAGATGTAGACACCAGTGCCTTTTCAGAGGATAATTATGGGGTGTGGAATACAGACGGTTTCCGCCTCGATACTGAAAGAGACGGAAACGCAATTGGAGAGGATAAAAGTTTTGATGGCGGCTCGGTAAAAGTTGGAGTTAACTATGGAGTAGCCTTGGGTGAAAATGGTGGTTTTGCCAACTTTACGGGAGAATATACCAGTAAAAACAAAACCTTACGGCCAGGTTTTGAGTTTAGGAAAGGATTTGGTGAAGCTGCTATAGACGGATTTAACTTTATGGGTAACCTCTCTTATCCCGTGACCGATAAAACAGAAATTTATGCTTTTGGAGGCAGAAATTATAGGGACACCGACGCTTTTGCCTTTACACGTAATGGCGGACCAAGAGTAGTCGAAAGTATTTATCCTAACGGATTTACACCAAGAATCACATCAAATATCCTAGACAACTCGGTTGCTGTTGGTGTGCGAACAGAAACCGACAGCGAATGGAAAATTGACATCAGTAATACGTGGGGGAAAAATAGATTTCACTATTTCATCAAGGGAACACTCAACGCTTCTTTGGGAGATGTTTCCCCAACCGATTTCGATGCAGGGGGTCACACGTTGAGTCAGAATACCGTCAATCTAGATTTCTCTAAGTACTATGAAGACATCGCTTATGGATTCAACCTTGCCTTCGGTGCAGAATACCGAACAGAAAATTTCACCATTTTCGCTGGGGAAGCCGGATCTTATGGAACCTTCGACGAAAACGGAATTTTAATCACGAATCCAGCCGTTCAAACACAAGCAACAGACGATGAAGGTAACCTTAGACCTGGCGGGTCTCAAGGATTTCCAGGATACAGTCCAGCAAACGAGGTAGACAGAAGCAGATCTAATGTTTCTCTCTACGCAGATGCAGAAGTTGATCTTAGTGAAGCCTTTTTGTTAGCTGGTGCAGCCCGTTTTGAAAACTACAGTGACTTTGGAAGCACTATTAACGGAAAATTAGCGGCCCGATTAAAAGCCACAGACGATATAAATGTAAGAGCTTCGGTGAGTACAGGTTTTAGAGCGCCTTCTTTAGTACAATTGTACTACAACTTGAGATTTACCAATTTCATTGGAGGAGAAGCCGTAGAAAGCGTATTGTCTCCTAACAACAGCCCTGTAACCGCATCCTTCGGGATTGGAGCATTGCAAGAAGAAACCGCGTTCAATGCAGGTCTTGGAGTTACCGCCAAACTGGGTGCTTTTACAGCTACTGTCGATGGGTATCTAATTAATATCAAGGATCGGATTGTGCTAACAGGTAATTTTGACGCGCCAGATATTGATGGGGTAGAATCTGCACAGTTTTTTGCCAATGGTGCCGATACAGAAACCGTAGGCCTCGACATTGTACTCTCGTATGCAGAGCAGTTGGGGGATGGTAGATTTACAGCAGCCATTGTTGGAAATATTAACGACATGAAAATTGCAAGTGTTAATAATGGCGACCTAGATGAGCAGACATTTTTTGGAGAAAGAGACAAAGCTTTCTTGCTCGCTTCTGCCCCGGATATGAAATTTGGTATCAACCTAGGTTACAACATAGATAAATGGAACTTCGCACTATCTGGAACCTACTTTAGTGAAATTGAGCTACTGGACTTCCAAGTATTCGAAGACCCGGCAGATTATGGAGGATTTGATGAATTAATCACAGCGGCAACAGACACCTACGGCGCACGATTTGTGAACGACCTTGTTATTGGTTACCAATTAAATGAAAATTTAAAAATTAATGTGGGTAGTAACAACCTATTGAATGTATATCCAGATCAACAAGACGATTGGACAGAAGCTGGTGGATACTGGGATTCGGTTCAAATGGGCTTTAGCGGTGCTTACTACTTCGCCAGATTGGATTTCAATTTCTAGATTCCCTTTACAAAAATTAAAGCCTCGCATCAAGCGGGGCTTTTTTTGATGAGCTTCTATTAAAACCTGCCAAATTCACTGTACCTTACTTCCCTTTCTCTTCTATCCATTTACTCATATACTTACTCGCTTGCAGCGATTGATGCTGTAGAATCTGACTTATAAAGTTTCTATTTCGATGAGGCCATACATTTTCTTGAATTGCGATGAGTTGTTTTCTAAATGCTTCGGAAAATTTCGATTTATCAAATCTGTTTTCGAGCACTTCAAATGCGCTATCCCGTGTTTCGCTCCACAAACCAATTTCAGAATACATTCTGACCGATCGCTCAACAAACGCGTTCACATCGTCATGGATATTTCGGTGTAAAATAGTGTCTTCAAAAATTCCTTCTGCTCCAATGGAAGTTGTTACCACCGGAGTCCCACAGTGCATCGCATCAAAAATCTTTCCCTTTAAACCCGCACCAAACCGCAGTGGAGCCAAACAAACTTTTGCTTTTTTCATTACTTCAGAAACACTTGGAGTCCATCCTTCTATATAAAAACCTTCTTTTGGTTGATGCATTTCTGAAATGTGTTTTGGCGCGTATGCTCCAAAAATATGAAGTTGTGCCTCGGGAAGTTGTTTTCGAATAAGTGGCCAAATTTCCTTCTTTAAATAAACAACGGCGTCCACATTAGGCGCATGAAAAAGGTTGCCTATTGTGATAAAGTTTGTGCGCCCATTAAATGGAGGGAGTTTTTGTTTATTTTTTTCTGAAATATTCTCTATCAAGAAAGGTAGGTAACATAAGACATCGCTAGCAACTCTAAACGTATCTTGCAGTAAGTCCATTTCTACTTCAGAAATAATTAAAGACAAGTCACACCGAAGAATACTCGCCAATTCTCTCTTTGCTGTTTCCGAAAACAAATCCGTTTTATTTAAAGGAATATTCTTTCTAAAAGCTTCTTGCCTCGCCTTTCGAAGAAAGTGCAGGTCTTCGGTATCCAGTATTCGAACTGCATTAGGACACGATTCTGCTACTCTCCAGCCAAACTGTTCTTCCGTAATATATCGATCGAATAGAACGAGATGCGGTTCCAAACGATTTATGAAATCGTCGAAACTAGAGTCGTTAAGGACAATCGCTTCCGAAGAAATCCCAAAAGACAACAAGTCGGCTCCCTTATCTGAAACCCCAGCTGTAGTAGCGAAGGTTATCTTATAATCTTCGTTCAAAAACTGCTCAATTAATTGCATCATTCGTCCGCCAGCAGCCGTTGTTGTTGGCTCTGGGTAGGTATATCCAATTATGAGTAGTTTTTTCAATAAAAAAAATTAGGCTGAAACACTTGCTTTTTTGAACCTGAATAGCTCCTTAATTGTTACAATATTTAATGGAAATTCAAAAAATACATGCAGAATACTCAAAAAGTAAAGTGCTATTAGGCCCGTGTAAAAGTCGTATAAATAAACTCCAACCGCTGCGGCCCATATCGTAAGTATATAAATTGTTTTATGAGTGGTTAACGATTTTTTCCAACCAATGATAGATGTCTTTGAGAACCAGTTGAGGTAGTGGTAAGTATATGCGAATGCGATGAAAATTTGCACTTTTAGCCCAACAGGCGAAATAACCCTGAATTTGCCATCAATAAGACCTCCAAAAATATCGGTCATGATATAGTTCAATTTAAGAAAAGTACTAGCGTCGTAGATGGTCGCTGTTTCCTTTGAAACTGTATATCCCGCTGGGTCGATATCCATAAAAATAATTATAAATGGTACTAATAACAATAATGCTGCCCCGTAATAACCAATCTTACTCTTGGATTTCGAGCTTCCATAAAGCATGAATAAGGCTGTAAAAAGATATACATGTATAATTGTTGGCAAAAACAGTCCGAGTAAAAACAACCATTTTGGTAGAAAGTTCAAGAGGCAAACGGCTATCAAAAAACTTCCTAAAAGCGACAACAGGATATGGCTCAATTTCTTAAAGAAGAATAATCCTATCGAAAATAGAAAAGCCGTTAAAATTAAAACTTTCGACTTACCCAGCACAAAACGAATTGTTTCATCCCAAGAGTTATTGAGACCAAAGTCTAAAAATTTGTACAAAGGGTAAATAGCGACAACAATCGCAAGTCCTAGAAATACCTTAATCCATTTACTTTTAGGCCCCACAAAATAATGTTTATCCTTGAGCCAATTAATCTCAGTTAAATAGTGCAGGGGTCCAAGAATAGCATAGGAAAACAGAAATAATTTAAATGGCAACAGGACTGCAATAATTAAGGACAGTACGATAAGACCAATATTTAGTAAATCGATTTTTTTATGCATTCGAGATTCTTTAATAGACATTCAAATATATAAAAGAATATACGGATCATTACTGAAGTTAAACTTCTTAAAGGCTGGGAAGAATTAGTTGGAGCTTCGTCTGAAAAGCATTTTTTTGATCACCCAGCCAAAAAACATGTAAATAGTAGCAGGAATACCTATCCAAATCGCTTCACTTAACAGCACCCTTTTCCCCCACTCACTTAAAAAATTACCTATTCCAATGGGAGAAACTTGAATAGGTCTCCAAGGAAAGAAATACCTAGTATTGTCAAAAGGCGCAAAAAAGGCAACGCCTAAACCGCCAGAAGTTAGTGCATCCAAAACTGCGTGAGAAGCAGTACAAAGTGAAAAATAAAGAGCAAGCGACAGCCCTGTTTTAGTCAAAAAGTGCTTGCGGTAAAAAACTAACACCATGAGAAAACCAAAAATAAGAGCGAAGAGAAGTGAATGAGAAAATCCTCTATGCCCCCAAAAGCTTTCATAGGCAATGTCGAATTTAAAACCCACTACATCGGCATCTGGAAAAATGGAACAGAACATTCCAAGCGTCCAAAATTGCCACTTCTTAATCTCCTTCGAGAACCCTGTTCCCAATGCCAATGCTACAAAGGCATGTCCAAATGCTGAAGCCATTAAAAAGAATTAGTTATTAAGAACATCCGCTAGTTCTATGCTTGCCGTATTTATACTTGAAATCCCATCTGCGCCAAGTACTGTCCATGCCATGTACATTTTATTTTCTAAAATTTCTAGTTGAGGAAAGCCGCTCGCTCGCTCGGCACTGGTTTTAGAAATGGTTAGAACATTTCCTTTGGTGCCATCTGAAGAAACCTTCATCAATTGAATTACTTCATCATCGCCTTGTGGTTCCATCCAAATTATAGCTGCGGTAGTTTTTGATAACATAACTAAATCCACCCTTCCTGTAGCATTACCGGTATCGATTCTTACCGCCTCACCAAATGTTTCTCCATTATTTTGAGAGAATGCCACTTTCACATTCCCTTCATCTTCAGCAACCGTAAACCAAGCAACACCAACAGCGTCTTGAAAAGCATCTACCGTTGGACCATTTACTGGACAGCCTGCTATTTTCCAGTTATCATTCCCAATCGTTTTGGATGGTGTCCACTTACCTTCGATATATCGTACAATAGATATGTCTCTTATTTCTTCCATGCTTCGATCGCGATATACCACTACTGGACCATTTTCTGTGAGTGCTGCACTAGTTTGACAACAATCGCAAACACGCGCGTCTAATTCTAGATCATCGGTAATTATACCTTCTCCATTTACAAAGGCTCCCCTCAGTGTCATTGCCCCACCTTCTCCATGCTTATTATTATGGTCGCCATGACCACCAGCAGTATTTCTACCATCTAGCCAGGTAACAAAAAACGAATCTTTCCCCCAAGGCAACATAGAGACAAAACCATGCTCACTTTTTGTTCCATCATCGTGTAAAATAAAGTTTTTTTGTGTTGCGTGTATGTCTGCTCTGTACAGATTTAGTTTTACATCATAGGTATAGGTGCCACTATCCGATTTTTGCAAAATGTTAGTTAAGATATTTCCGCCGTTTGCTGCAATTGCTGGAAAGTCTGCCCAATTTGTAAACCAATCTTCCCCACTAATTACTTCTGTCTCATCTAACCATTCGTTATTGCTGTAAATAGAATAACTTAAAATATCTACAGAATCCTTTTGGGTCACCCATGAAAAATAAAGCTCCTTTCCGTTGCTAAAAAGACGTGGTAATTTACTGATTGAATTGGATGGATTATCTAGGGTTTTAAGTATTTTCTGTGGTGATTTATCTGAAATAATTTCAGGCTTATCTTTTTCTTGTTTACAAGAATACAAGAAGGTTAATAAAAGTAAACTGAGAGCTAGTGACCGCATTCGTTGAAGTTTACTCAAAAATAGAAAAACTACTATCTTTAACCTATGGTTCCTTTTGAATTCTTTTTAGAGCTGCTCTATCCACTGCCCATGAGAGAGCGTAAAATGTTTGGGATAACATCATTTTATTTAGGAGATAAGATTATATGCGCTGTAAATGACAATTCAAAATGGCCCAATGACATTGGTATCTGGATTTCAACACCTATGGAATTTCATAACAGCTTGTTACCGTTAATTCAAAATCATCGGTTTCTAACTCGGATTCCAACAAAAAAATGGATTCTGTTACCAGCAGATAGTGATACTTTCGAAGAAGATGCCACCATAGTGGCCGAACTTATAAAAAAAGGGAGCAATTGGATTGGTACCGTTCCTAAGCCGAAGAAAAAGAAGTTAAAAAAATAAATCTATTTTACCACCTCAGCATACAAATCAAAATCCTCAGCAGCAGTTATTTTCACAGTGTAGTATTCGCCTGTTCTCAAGTAGTCTTCCGCTGCATTAATGAGCACTTCATTGTCTACATCGGGACTATCGAATTCTGTTCTACCTACGAAATAGGTTCCTTCCTTGCGGTCGATTACTACTCTAAATTCCTTCCCTATTTTTTGTTGGTTAAGCTCCCATGAAATCTGCGACTGAATTTCCATAATCTCATTGGCGCGTTCCATTTTTACTTCTTCAGGAACATCGTCTTCCAGGTTATAGGCATGTGTATTTTCTTCATGAGAATAGGTGAAACATCCCATACGCTCAAAACGCTGCTCTTTCACCCATTGTTTAAGAGTTTGATAATCTTCCTCGGTTTCGCCTGGATAACCCACAATAAGGGTTGTTCTAATGGCCATTTCTGGGACTGCAGCCCGAAACTCTTCCAACAATTTTGTGGTCTTGGCCTTTGTGGTTCCTCTCCGCATCGATTTGAGGATTGGATCTGAAATGTGCTGTAATGGAATATCGATATAATTGCAAACCTTCGGTTCTTCCTTCATAACTTCAAGCACTTCCATCGGAAAACCAGTTGGAAAAGCATAATGCAAACGAATCCATTCAATTCCTTCAACTTTCACTAGAGCTCTTAATAGCTTTGCAAGCTCGCGTTTTTTATAAAGATCCAATCCATAATAGGTGAGATCCTGTGCAATTAATATAAATTCTTTTACTCCGTTGGCCGCTAATTTTTCGGCCTCCGTCACTAAATCTTCTATAGGGGTAGAACGGTGTTTACCTCGCATAATTGGAATCGCGCAAAATGAGCAAGGTCTATCGCACCCCTCAGCTATCTTTAAATAAGCGTAATTCTTAGGAGTAGTCGTTAGGCGCTCTCCTATTAGTTCATGCTTATAATCGGCTCCTAGCGCCTTTAACAATCCAGGTAATTCTGTAGTTCCAAAATATTGATCTACGTTGGGTATTTCTTTCTGAAGATCTGGCTTATAACGCTCACTTAAACAACCTGTAACAAAAACCTTGTCTACTACGCCATCTTCTTTCTTTTGAACGTATTCCAAAATAGTGTTTACACTTTCTTCTTTGGCATTAGCTATAAATCCACAAGTATTTATAACAACTACATTTCCTTCTTCCTCGTGAACCACTTCTTTATTGTTAGCTCTCAATTGTCCCATTAAGACCTCACTGTCGTAAACGTTCTTGGAGCAACCCAAGGTTACTACGTTAATCTTATTCTTCTTTAGTGTCTTTGTGCGCATAGGTTTAATTTACGATGTACAATATTAGAGGTACGAGTGCAATTAATTTGGAGGGCAAAGATACCGTTTTTAGAACTAGAAACTAATTATCTGTACGGATTGATTTGCATGAGAAAACTATAAATAATGCCCTCAGAAAATTGAAAAATGAAGATTAAAACAACCAAAAGGACCCATCTTTTTTCAAGTAAAACTTCGCTTTTCAACAGCTTCCAGCAGCCTACAGAAAAAAAAAACCAAACAGGAACTAGAATAAATGATGGGAACGCAAGGTATTTAGCGAGGTAAGATGGAATTAATGGATTTTGAAAATGGGTATGCGCCTGGTAAATAGAAAAAAGAAAACCGGCTATTTTAAACGTAGCGAAGACCAGTAATATTTTAACGAGCAAAACCTTCTGCCAAACTTTCATACTATATGCATATTTGCTTAGTTTTATAGCGTGTTATCATTACCAATTAAAACTAAATTAAACTTTTTCTGTTCATTTAAGTCTTAAAATGAACTCTTATCGAATACCAGCATGAAAAAACTTCTTCCCTTCTTACTTGTTTTAGTATTTGGCTGCACTAGTTCTTCAGATGATTCTTCGGAAATGGGAACGGACGATATGGATGATACGCCAGTTGAATTAGACATCTATTTTCCGCCAACCACGTCAGAAGACTGGGAAACCTTAACACTCAACGATCTCGATTGGGACGAGAACGCCGCAGAGGATCTCAAGCAATTTCTCATGGACAGCGACACCAAAGCTTTCATGATCTTAAAGAATGGTAGAATTGTAATGGAAGAATATTTTAACGGCCATACTGCTAGCAATAATAATCTGTGGTTCTCCGCAGGAAAAACACTTACCGCTTACACCATTGGAATTGCGGAACAAGAAGGATACCTATCTATAGACGATTCGTCTTCTCAATATTTAGGAGGAAGCTGGACTTCTATGACTGTTGAACAGGAGAGCGCCATTACCATAAGAAATCAGTTAACCATGACCTCTGGAGGCGATTACACTATAAACGATTGGAATTGCACCACACCCGAATGTCTTAACTATTTAAACAACCCAGGAGAATTTTGGTTTTACCACAACGCTTTCTATACGCTGCTCCAACCAGTAGTTAACAATGCGGTTCCTGACAGTTTCGACAACTATTTTGACGAAAAGCTAAAGACTGTAATTGGTATGGATGGAACCTGGTTAAATTTCGGGTTTAATCGGGTTTATGCAAGCACGGCGAGAAGCATGGCTCGTTTTGGAATACTCAACCTTAACAATGGAAATTGGAATGGACAACAAATTCTGAACACCAACTATTTTACTGCAATGACCTCCACTTCGCAGGAAGAAAACAAATCGTATGGATATCTATGGTGGCTCAACGGAAAAGAAAGCCACAGACTTCCTTCTGGCATCCTTGAGTTTGAAGGAACGTTAATTCCAAATGCCCCAGATGATCTCTTTGCTGGATTAGGCGCTAATGACCAAAAGCTTTATGTAGTACCAAGTAAGGATTTAGTAGTGGTGAGGTTAGGTAATTCGGCTGAAAGCGATATTTTAGGTCCATCTGGGTTCGACAACGACCTATGGGAAAGAATCAATGAATTAATGAGTGAGTAAATGAGTGATTGAGTGAATGTTAAGATGAAAACTCCTTTACTTTCACCCTTTGCACGCGTTAAAATTTAGGTCTATTTAAAAAAGGAATCTACAAACTCAAATTTATTAAATACTTGCAGATCGTCAATACCCTCGCCTACTCCGATGTACTTAACGGGTATCTTGAATTGATCGCTAATCCCGATAACTACTCCACCTTTTGCAGTACCATCCAGTTTTGTAACCGCCAATGAGGTAACTTCTGTAGCTGCAGTGAATTGTTTAGCTTGCTCGAACGCATTCTGACCAGTAGATCCATCTAAAACGAGCATCACATCGTGAGGTGCATCTCCAACCACTTTCTGCATCACTCGCTTTACTTTAGTGAGCTCATTCATTAGGTTCACCTTATTGTGGAGACGTCCAGCTGTATCAATAATTACAACATCAGCATTTTGATTCACTGCACTTTCCAAGGTATCGAAAGCAACACTCGCTGGATCACTTCCCATTTCTTGCTTAACAATAGGAACACCTGTTCTATCTGCCCATACCTGCAATTGATCAATTGCCGCGGCTCTAAAGGTATCTGCTGCTCCTAAAACAACTTTTTTACCTTCCTTAGTAAATTGATTTGCCAACTTCCCGATGGTGGTAGTTTTACCTACCCCATTAACTCCAACAACCATAATTACATAAGGTCCTTCCGTTTCAGGGATTTCAAAGCTGGTGGCATTACCAGTATTGGTTTCGCTCAATAGACCAGCTATTTCTTCTCGCAATATTTTATTTAATTCTTCCGTACCTAGATACTTATCTCTAGAAACGCGCTCTTCAATTCTAGTGATAATCTTAAGTGTGGTATCGACACCAACATCACTAGAAACAAGTACTTCTTCTAAATTATCTAGTACGTCATCGTCTACCTTGCTTTTACCTGCTACGGCCTTGGATAATTTATCTAAAAAGGAGTTTTTAGATTTTTCCAACCCCTTGTCTAAGGTTTCTTTTTTTTCTTTGCTAAATATTTTTTTAAAGAAGCTCATTTAATTTTTGCTGTTTTCAAGTAGTTGAGTACGGGCAACTGTTATGCCATGCAATAAAACAAGACAAGTTGTCCACTTAGTGTAAAGGATAGTAGCGGCATCCTTTTTCACAATCCCCGAGCGGAGTCGAGGTGATAGCGGAAAAGATACAGCGAATAGCCTGACCCGACCTTAGGAGGGGTACACCATCATCGAAGACAAAATTAAGGGAAATTTTATTGTCATTCTAATGATATTGGTTTATAACTTTTTATCCTCCTTATAAAATAACAGAGGATCATAAAAAAAGCCACCTTCGTTAAAAAGTGGCTTCTAATATATTTTTAAGGGTTGACTACTTTTGTTTGCTCAACCAATCGTTTACTTGGTCTGGAGACATAATTGACTCCACGAATGTGTATGCGCCAGATTTTTCCGACTTCACCATCTTAATCGCTTTTGTTAAACGCTTAGATCCTGTTTGTAACGATGCTACTGATTTCTTTGCCATGACTCTCTATGGTTATTAGATGTTTTCACCGAAGTGAAAAATCAAATTATTTAATTTCTTTATGTACGGTCATTTTCTTCAGGATAGGGTTGAATTTCTTCAATTCCATTCTATCCGGAGTATTTTTCTTATTCTTCGTGGTAATATAACGAGAAGTTCCTGGCTTACCAGTCTCTTTGTGTTCTGTACACTCTAAAATTACCTGAACTCTATTTCCTTTTCTAGCCATCTTTCTTCGAGGTTAAAAATTAATGAGGATTACTGCTTCAAGAAACCGTTTGCACGAGCCTCTTTGATAACGGCAGAAATACCTAGTTTGTTAATATTTTTTAATGCAGACGTAGATACACGTAGGGTTAACCACTTGTCCTCCTCTGGAATATAGAAACGCTTCTTAACTAGATTTACGTTAAACTTGCGTTTAGTTTTATTCATCGCGTGGGAAACGTTGTTCCCAACCATCGCTCTTTTTCCCGTAAGCTCACAAACTCTTGACATTGCCTTCGTTTTATAATTATTTTTAAACAGGCTGCAAATTTAAGTAAATATTTTGATTTGAACAACAAAAGAAATTTAGTTTTTCGAAATTTCTTTGAGTAACATTTCGAACGACTTGTTCACTGCTTTTTTAATTACACGTTCCCGTACCTTTCCGAAAAGGAACTTCTCTGAAATAACCCCCGTAGGTGTTGCAATAGCTATACATACAGTCCCTAGCTCATCATCGCCATCCCCTTTTGTTGGCCCCGCAATTCCGGTGGTGGCAATTGCGTAGTCACTTTCAAAAATAAGGGCTGCTCTTTTAGCCATTGCTTCAGCAATTGGCAGACTCACTACATTATATTTCTTCATCAACGCCTCATCGACTCCTAAAATAGAGGCTTTTAATCGAGTAGCATATGGAATAATGCCGCCGTTATAAAAGGCAGAAACGCCTGGATGCTTGGTAATTTCCTCAGCGATGGCACCTCCAGTGCAACTTTCGGCTAGGCTCAAGGTTTTATTTTGCTCTATGAGATAACCACCAATCTTTTGTGTTATAGAGGTTTCGTCTTCATATCCAACCACTATATCTTTCAGTATATCGTGCACTACGGCCATTTGAGCATTTACTTGACTATGCAAAACCTCTTCATTCATACCAGTAGAAGAAAGCCGTAAACGAACCCTCCCTAAAGACGGCAAATAAGCTAACTTAATCTGCTCTGGCAGTGCATCTTCCCAATGTGAAATGCGATCTGCTATTGCACTTTCTCCCAAACCATAAGTGAGTAACGTTTTATGATAGATATAAGGTCTTTCGAACTTCTTTATAACCTTCGGAATGACCTTATCCATCATTAAATGTTTCATCTCATAAGGAACTCCCGGCATAGACACAAAGACAGTTTCGTCTTTTTCCATCCACATACCTGGAGCCGTTCCATTCTCATTGAATAAAATGGTCGCCTTGGAAGGCACCTGTGCTTGCGACAAATTGGCTGGTAGCGGATCTCTGTCAATATATTTAGAAAAAATATGTCGTATGTGCTCCAACACCTTCGCATTTTCGACGAGTGTATCGTCAAAATACTCGCAAAAGCACTGTTTGGTAATATCATCTTTAGTAGGTCCTAAGCCACCAGTAACCAACACCAAATCCACACGCCTATTAGCATCTGCTAAAGCTTGTATAATTTGTGTTCGTTCGTCTTGTATAGAAGTAATTTGAAAGACTTTGACCCCAATCTTATTGAGTTCTTTACCTATATAGGCCGAATTCGTATCGACGATTTGTCCTATTAGGATTTCATCGCCTATTGTAATTATTTCACAAAGCATTGTTTTATGAAAAATCCTCCTTTAATTCAGCAAAAACACGATGAAGGGTTATGGACACCAACTCTATATGAGGTAGCACTGTATCTGCCCCTTTAGAGGTTTTGGTCCAAGATTCGATCCCGGTGATTTGTTTAGCTAAGTCTATACCAAACATTTCAAGGTTTGGCTTCATTTTGTGTGCGAATTGGTAGGCTAATTCTTTGTTGTCATTGGCAATAGCTTCCTCTAGAGAAGCTAAATCAGGGGGAATCTCTTCTAAGAAAGTCTGCGCAACAATTGCCATAAAGTCTAGATCGTTACCTGCGATTTCTTTCAGACTTTCAATTGAATAGTTTTTGCTCATTTGTTTTTTTGGTTATTTAACTCTAATTGAAAAAAGCTCCTCCCTTTCAATAAAACCAGTTAATATATCCCCATTACTGACTTTACCTACTCCGGCAGGTGTGCCTGTAAATATAATATCTCCTATCTTTAATGTAAAATATTTTGAGATATATTCGATTAAGTCATCAATTTTCCACAACATTAAAGAAGTATTGCCTGTTTGAACCGCTTTTCCGTTCTTTTCAAGACTAAAATTGACATTATTTATATCATCAAACGCTTTTTTTGGTAAAAAATTACCTACAACAGCAGCTCCATCAAAACTTTTTGCAATTTCCCAGGGCAAACCCTTTTCCTTCAGCTGTTTCTGCACATCCCTAGCAGTAAAATCTATTCCTAAACCGATCTCATCGTAGTACTTGTGTGCGAATTTTCGGTCGATATGCTTCCCTATTTTATTGATTTTTACAAGTACTTCCACCTCGTAATGAACGTCATCTGAAAAATCTGGAATAAAAAACGGGTTTTTCTTCAGCAAAATTGCTGTATCTGGCTTCAAAAATAGAATTGGATTCTTTGGACGTTCGTTATCCAGCTCTTCGATATGTGCCGCATAGTTGCGACCTACACAGATTATTTTCATATGCTTATTTTGAAATATATAGACTTATGTGATCAACTCTTTTAGCCGGGTAACAAGTAGAATTTTATTCTTTTCTGAAATTTTCACAACTTATTATTCAGCTTACTCAACTTCACTCTGGTTAATACTTTTTTGGTATACAGCGGAAAATCTGCATTGAGTAACCATCCGAAATAACCTGGCTCCTTCTCCAATACATCTTTTACAAGAGTGCCCTTGTGCTTTCCGAAACTAAATACCTCTTCCCCATCCTTGGTGTATCCAATGTATCCAGCAAAATCCGCAAATTGTTTGTGAGAACTAAACTGTGCCAAATACCCTACATCGTTTTCTAGATCTTCATATCTATCTAATTGTGAAAGTAGGACTTCGTAAGTCGCCAAAGTATCTGCAGCCGCGCTGTGTGCATTTTCAAGACTTTTATCACAGTAGAATTTATATGCGGCCTCCAAAGTTCGCTTCTCCTTTTTATGGAAAATAGTTTGAACATCTACAGACAAAGCCTTCTTTAGGTCGAAATCTATATCAGCTCTCAACAATTCCTCCGCCAACAAGGGAATATCAAATCGATTAGAATTAAAACCACCTAAGTCACTATCTTTTATAAGTCCGTACACCTTCGGAGCAAGCTCTTTAAAGGTGGGCTCATTGGCTACCATTTCGTCTGTAATTTTATGTATATCGCTAGAGGCTGGCGGAATAGGCATCCCCGGGTTTACTCTCCAAGTATGACTTTCCTTGTTGCCATTGGGAAATACTTTCAAAATAGAAATTTCAACAATACGATCACTCGCAACATTAATACCAGTTGTTTCAAGATCGAAAAAACAGATAGGTTTTTTTAACTTTAATTCCATTCGTTTAGTTTGTGATACAAAAATACCAATTTCAATAGGTATGAAACGTGCTAGGAGTAAAAGTTATTATCATTTTAGAAAAGAAGTGGCAAATTCGGCAATTTGAATTTACAATCCACATTTGCAGATACATTTCCTGGTATCCGAGCATAAAAAAAGGAGCATTATTTTCAATGCTCCTTTTGTGATCAGGTATTTTTTTAGAACTCTCTCTTAGGGTCCCAACCTTCAAGGTAATCGGCTACAGCTTTCACAAACTGCCCTCCAAGCGCTCCATTCACCACTCGGTGATCGTAACTATGAGACAAGAACATTCTATATCGTATTCCAATAAAGTCGCCATCTGGCGTTTCAATCACCGCAGGAACTTTTCTGATCGCTCCAAGAGCAAGAATCCCTACTTGTGGCTGATTAATTATTGGAGTACCCATAATGCTTCCGAAAGTTCCCACATTCGTTACCGTGTAGGTTCCTCCTTGAATTTCGTCTGGCTTCAACTTTCCATCTCTGGCACGCCCTGCAAGGTCATTTACCGCCTTACTCATACCTACCAAGTTTAGTTGATCTGCATTCTTTATAACAGGAACAATTAGATTTCCGTCTGGTAGTGCAGCGGCCATCCCAAGATTAATGTTTTTACGCTTTATGATCTTATCTCCATCCACGGAAATATTCATCATTGGAAAATCTTTTAAAGCCTTGGCGACCGCTTCCATAAATATAGGTGTAAAGGTCAACTTTTCACCTTCGCGTTTCTCGTATGCAGTCTTTACCTTGCTACGCCAGTTCCAAATATTAGTTACATCACATTCTACAAATGACTGAACGTGCGCAGATTTTTGAACGCTTTCCACCATGTGGTGCGCTATGAGTTTCCCCATTCGGGTCATTTCAATAATCTCATCTTCTCCACTTACGGATACTGGAGCGGCTTGCTTTGGAGACGCTTGTGTAGTAGGAGTAGAAACCTTTGAAGTTTCCACAACAGCGGCTGGAGCCTCTTTCACAGGTACGTTCGCTTCCGAACCTCGATTTTTTAGATAATCCAGCATGTCATTTTTGGTCACACGACCATCTTTTCCTGTACCTGCAATTGTATCTAATTCAGATTGGGCTATTCCTTCAGCTGTGGCAATATTTTTAACTAGCGGTGAATAGAAACGTTCACCATTACTGCTAACGGCAACAGGCTGCGTTGCATCTTTTGCTGCAGTTACAGGAGCCGAAACGGCAGCAACCACATCTGGCGTTGGTTCAGACACCGCAGCATCCTCAAAAGCCGAAGCACTTGGAGCGTCGCCCTCTGTCTCAATAATGGCCAACGTCTGTCCAACTTGAACAACATCGTCTACCTGAAACAATACCTCAACCAAAGTTCCGTCTACTTCACTTGGAACTTCACTATCTACTTTATCGGTCGCGATTTCAAGCACCGCTTCATCGGCCTCAATAGTATCACCTACATTTTTGAGCCAATTGGTTACGGTTGCTTCCGCAACACTCTCCCCCATTTTCGGTAGTTTTAATTCAAATCTTGCCATAGTTTTACAAGTAAGTTTTCAATATTTAACTTGCCTTTCGGCTTAAGCAGGTGCAAAATTACTAAAATTTAAGCGCATATATTATTTATTCTTCAAAACGTTTGCGTTCTATCATCAATAAATTATGAATATGACAATTACAACAACATAACACCGCCTTTATCATCGCTTTGATCACTGCCTATCACAAAATTACATTTTGGTGGCTTCATACGAAAGCTGTTCTGTCTATTTTTTCGAACCTTCATCAGTTCAAAAATTTGTTGATATGAAACATAATCTACATCAAAAATGCACATAGTGTTGGTAAAATTAGCATTTTCTAAGTCCGTTGCGGATGCAAAATTAACTGGAACATTAAATTTACCCGAAATTTGTTCAACTAAAATAGGGCTTTCAGTGAATACTAGAACCTTCTTAATAGTAGGAGGAACTCGTTTTCGATTCTTTTCTTTTCTTTTTCTGAAAATTTTAGCTAAAGCGACTCCCACGTTAACCAAACTATTTGTAATCAAATTACTCTGGAAATGTTTGCGGTAAAAAATACGCATTGCCCCATAAAATCTATCTAAATAAGCCCCGTCTTTTTGGGTGCTCTCTCCTTTATAATGAAGTAGCGTTAAACTTCCCAAATAGCTGTTTTTATATCCAGCCTTTTGCAACTTGTAAGACAAATCAATATCCTCACCATACATAAAGTAGTCTTCATCAAAACCTCCAACTTCCAAATAAACCGATCGCTTCATCAACATAAATGCCCCTACAAGGACGTCTACTTCTCCCTTTCCCGTTTCATTGATGTGTTTGGCATAATAACCATTTTTCCCACTTGTCTTCCCCAACATCTTTAATAGAGAACGCTTCGGAGTGGGAAGGTTTCGTTTACTTTCTGGCAAGAAATTTCCAGTTCCATCCATTAAATGAATACCGAGAGCACCCAGTTTGGGTAAAGTTTCGGCATAAGCCAATACCTGGGAGAAGGTTTCTTCAGAGACCACTGTATCTGGATTTAGTATACAAACATAGTCCCCTTTTGCAACTGCCACTGCCTGATTATTGGCTTTACTAAAACCTACATTCTCTTTATTAGCAAGTAGTTGAATATGCGGAAAATTATTTTTCACCATTATACAACTGTCGTCTGGCGAATTGTTATCCACTACAATGATCTCGGCGTCTATGCCTTCGATTGCACGCTCTACAGAAATAATGCACTGCTCTAAAAAATAGCGCACATTATAATTTAGAATAACAACGGAAAGTTTCAATGTGCTAAGAGTTTTTTAAAGAGGTTTCAAACGGTATTCTATTAAGAATGCTTCGACCCAGTGTTACTTCGTCTGCATATTCCAATTCATCCCCCACTGAAATTCCTCTAGCAATGGTACTTATAGTTACTTCGCATCCTTCAATTTGCTTAAAAATATAAAAATTAGTGGTATCTCCTTCCATAGTGGAACTCAACGCAAAAATAAGTTCTTCCACCTTTTCTTCCTTCACTTTGTCTACAAGAGATTCGATAGTTAGGTCTCCAGGTCCAACTCCGTCCATAGGAGATATTTTACCTCCCAAAACATGGTAATGGCCTTTAAACTGACTTGTATTTTCGATCGCCATTACATCCCGAATATCTTCAACTACACACACTAATCGCTTATTTCGATTAGGGTTAGCGCAAATTTCACATAAAGATGTATCTGAAATATTGTGACAACTCAAGCAAAAATTGATCTCTGAACGCATTTGTTGAAGACTACTCGACAAACGCTGTGTTTGATCTTCCGGTTGTTTTAATAAATGCAGCACTAAACGAAGAGCCGTACGCTTGCCAATACCAGGCAATTGGGACACTTCATTAACGGCATTTTCCAGTAATTTTGAAGAAAAATCCATAGTACTTAGGTTGCCCGCAAGATAAAAAAAATGCTTCAGAAACCACGAGGGTTCGCTGAAGCATTTATATAAGTTTGATTTAACTCTTATTGCTTGATCACACGTTTTGTAACTGTACCAATATCAGAATTAATACGAACGAAGTACACACCAGTAGTAAGATTAGAAATATCTACTGTATGCTTAGATTCAATCGCTACGTTTGCTTCATACTTCATCAATTTACCTGCAATATCGAAAATACGAATATCAGTTTCAGAAGGATCTTTCAACTCGATGGTAATTTCACCAGCCGTTGGATTTGGGTATATAGCTACTTTTCCTTCAGCTAATACCTCATCATTAGAAAGGATAATTTCTCCATAATAGGTCTCGGATGCCCAAGTACCTCTTCCATAAGTTCCTGCATAGATTTTACCATCTGCATAATTGATCTCTAATTCGTTTACAATTACGTTAGGAAGATTCGTAAAATATGGTTGCCACTCGGTAAACGTATTATCGATGTAATAAACACCATAATCCATACCTACATACAAACCATCTTCTCCATTGTCATCCCAAAGAACACTTAATGCACTAAAATTAGGCAAGTTTAATAACCAACTTGTCCAAGTCTCTCCTCCATCTTCCGTAATCTGTACTTTTTGTCCTCCAGTAACCGCTACGGCCACTTTATCTGGATTAGAAGGATGTATTGCGATAGAATTGATACCTCCTGGAGTAGTCATTTGCACCCAGTCTGTAGCTCCACCATCCTCTGTTTTATACAAGATAGAAGCACGAGAAGCGTACATCACTTGATTATTGGAAGGTGCTATTTTTAAATTATCTTGGCTTCCTCCGAGATCTTGAGATATCGCATTCCAGAAATTCCCTTTACTTGGTGACGAATAAATTTGTCTGTATCCTAAATAGATAGTATTCGTAATTTCAGGATCTTGCTCGAAAGGAGTAACCCAATTACCGGAACCTGGAGGTGGTTCTGGAAGATAAGAAATAGAGTTTGCTCCATTATCCGTTCTGTAAAGTTGTCCTGTCTGACTGGTACCATACATAGTAAGAGGATTGTCTTTATCGATAAACGTTTCCATTCCATCCGCGCCAATCCAATCGATCCACTCGCCAGTAGTAGCAGAGTAAAACGAAGTTCCATTATCTTGTGATCCACCAGAAATGATTACATCATTAGTTTGTGACACTCCAATCTTATACCATTGACGAATCCCAATTCCATCTGTTAAGTCTGTATAATAATCGGGATCGACCGTAGTCGTGTTTTCTGCTATAAAGATTCCACCATCTGTTCCAACATAAAGTTGTCCATTAGGGTAAAACTCTAAAATGTCAACATCTGCATGACAGTATCCAATACCTGCTCCTGCAGCTTGTCCAGGAATCCAGTCTGAAGTGATCGAAAAATTAGCTCCTCCATCTGTAGATCGCCATGTAAGTACTCCCGCAATATGCACTTCGTCTGCATCAACTGGGCTTACTGCTATATCCATATCTCTAGGTGCTTGCCCTCCTGGGTCAAAACCTGCAGTATCGTATCCAAAGTAATTTCTTCCAGCGTGATTTAGTTCCGTAAAATTAGCTCCGCTATCTGTAGATGTATAAAGACCTCCAAAAGATCCCCCATTTGCCTCAACCACATAAACTCTATCTGCGTCGGCAGGAGTTATAGCAATCATTTTAGCACCAGAAGCAAATCCTGCTCCGTTGGTCCAATTAGTACCACCGTCTGTCGACACGTGGAAATTGATTCCCGAAGCGTATACCGTATTAGGATCACCAGGCTTAAATTCAACATCGTATCCTCTACTATCGTTATTTGCTACCTCGCTCCAAGTTGCTCCTCCATCTGCGCTTCTAAAAATCCCAGTGTTCTGAGAAGTAGCGTACATAATGTCTGGATCTGTTGGGTGAATCAAAATTTTATTTACAAATGATGTTCCCGCTGTACCCAACTGATTCCATGTTGCTCCAGCATCTGTAGATTTGTAGATTAAACCTCCATAAGATCCAAAGAAATAAGTGTCAGGATCTGAAGGGGCGATTGCAACCGAATATACATATAGATTAGCAAAATAATCACTAAGCGGTGTCCATGTGGATCCAGCATCTACTGTTCTCCATACTCCACCAGTGTTTGCTCCAATGATAAAGTGATCTTGATTATTTAAATCAAGCCCAATTCCAGTAACACGACCAACTCCTGGACTCCAAGCGGTGGTTGAATTCCAACTTGATGGCCCTAGCTCTTCCCAATTGTCATTAAGTACAGCGCGCTCTGACGAAGTTTCGTTTAAGTAAGCATTATAATCTTCTAATTCTTGTAAGCGTTCCGCAGCAGGAGTTAAGTATCCATTTTCGTTCATTAAACGTTTCGCCATATATTCCCAACGCTTGAACTGCTTGTATCCCGTTCCGCGTCCCTTATCCTTATCGGCAAAATAGTTCTCCGCACTTTCAATTACCTCAGCAACCGAATGGGTGCCCTCATCGATCATTTGCAAGTACTCTTGCGCAGACAAACTGACACAGGCAAAGATACTTAGGGTCAAAATTAATAGTTTTGTTTTCATAGTGGTTTTTTTTTAGATTTCTTTAATATTTCCAAAAGTAAGAAAAATAAAGACTTAGCAATAGAGCTATCTTTGTATTTTTAGTGTTTTATTAGCAATCTTTTATACAATTTATGCAGCCATTACACATTCTACTCTTAATTGCCGGATATTTTGGCATATTAATTCTTGTATCCTTCTTAACAAATAAAGGGGGTAGTAATGCCGATTTTTTTAAGGCTGGAAAACAGTCACCTTGGTATTTAGTTGCATTTGGTATGATTGGGGCCAGCCTAAGTGGAGTAACCTTTATCTCTGTTCCTGGTTGGGTAGAAGCATCTAGTTTTAGCTATTTTCAGGTCGTATTAGGCTACACCGTTGGAAATGCGGTGATTGGATTGGTACTACTTCCACTCTATTACAAACTTAATCTCACCTCTATTTACACTTATCTCGATGGGCGTTTTGGTAATTATTCTTATAAAACTGGAGCCTCATTTTTCCTTCTATCTCGAATTATTGGTGCCAGTTTTAGGCTTTACCTCGTTGCAAATGTTCTTCAATATTTAGTTTTCGATAAGATGAATTTCTTCGGAACGGTAGGCGTTCCTTTTTGGGTTACTGTTACTATCACCATTTTACTCATCTGGCTTTACACGTTTAAAAGTGGAATTAAAACGATTGTTTGGACAGACACCTTGCAAACGTTATTCATGCTTGTTTCTGTTGGAGTAGCGGTTTATATAGTTTCGGAGAATATGGGACTCACCATGGGGAATGTCTTCGGATTTATTGCTGAGAGCGACATGTCTAAAATGTTCTTTTTTGATGATTGGAAAAGTGGCGATCATTTTGTGAAGCAATTTCTAAGTGGTGCATTTATCGCCATTGTAATGACAGGTTTGGATCAAGATATGATGCAGAAGAACCTTACGTGTAGAAATATTAAAGATGCTCAGAAAAACGTGTTTTGGTTTACTATAGTCCTCACTATTGTGAACTTTATATTTCTGGGCTTAGGAGTTTTACTAACCGTTTATGCACAGCAACACGGTATTGATGCTCACAAAGATCAACTGTTCCCAATCATCGCAGTAGACTCCGGTCTTGGTATTGGAATTGCCATCTTTTTCCTTTTGGGATTAATTGCCGCTGCTTATTCTAGTGCCGATAGCGCATTAACTTCATTAACAACTTCTTTCAGCATAGATATTTTAGATCTTGAAAAACGATACGACCCGGCTAAACAAATCAGAGTTCGCAAAAACATCCACATCATTATGTCGATGGTATTAATAGTGGTAATTGTTATTTTTAAATATGTTATTGCTGATGCAACAGTAATTGCCAAATTATTTACGTTTGCCGGATACACCTATGGTCCGCTGTTAGGGCTGTATGCGTATGGTCTATTTACTAAATGGAAGGTAAAAGACAAATGGGTTCCAATAGTAGCAATCCTTACCCCTTTTGTTGGATATTTGATTAGTCACTTATTGCAAGTTAGTTTGAACTTCGAATTAGGATTTGGGATATTGATACTCAATGGAGCACTAACCTTTATTGGCCTAGTACTGATTCGTTCCCAAAAGAACTAAGGTACAAGCCACTTCTGCGAGAATATTTTGCTCCTGTAATAATTTATAAAATTGAGGGTTTTCAGTTCCGGGATTAAAAATTACTCGTTTAGGTTTCAGAGAAATCACATAATCGTAGTATTCTGGTTGACGTTTGGGACCTATATATAAGGTAACTGTATCAATATCCGTGTATGGCGCCTTTTCCGAAGAAATAGTAACTCCCGCCACAGTTCCTAGGCGTAATCCAAGAGCAACTACGTCAATTTGATGTTTCCTTAAACGTTCAATAGCGAGGTATGAATATCTGTTTGGATTGGTACTCGCTCCAATAACTAAAGTTTTTTTCATCTTAATTTTTGATCAAAATACAGCTTCAAATGTTAAAGTATATCCTAAAACTACGTTAAATTGTAGAATGCCTGTAACATATCGGAAAACCATCCGTCTATTGAGTAGAAATATTTCTATTCTTTGTTGCACATTTTTTACGTTGATGGTTAGTGTTAATAATAGCAGCAAAGACTAAGCCCGAAGTTCTAGACTTTGGGCTTTTTTTTGTTTAACATTCTCCGAAACCCAATAAACACTGGTATCAACGCAGACACATTAAATTATAATATTTTGTTAAAATAGCTTTTGCCTGTAACAGCTTACAGTCGAATTCGTCCTATGCACATAATGCTTCGTTAGGAGTATTGCCATCAATCAAGTCCTGCTTCATCATCAGGCTCATCAAAAAACGAACTCATAAACAACCACCAAAATGAAAAAGTTATTGTTTTTAGCTATCCTATTCGTAGGATTCTCCTCCTTTTCTAACAATCTTGCCGATCCAGAACGTTTGGGTAAAATAACAGGAAAAGTAATCGACAAAAATCTACAAGAACCAATCCCCTATGTCACAGTTGCCGTACAAACACTCGCCGGTGAAATTATAACTGGAGGAGTTACCGATGACGACGGAAATTTCAATATTGAGGGAATTCCTGAGGGAAAAAGTAAGATATCCATTCAATATATTGGTTACAAAACGTACAACTCCCAGATAGAAATAACCCGGAGCGAGCGGAACCTAAACCTCGGGAATATTCAACTTGAAGAAGATATCGCGGCATTGGACGAGGTTACAGTAACTGCCGAGCGAACTACCATTCAACAAAAGGTGGATCGAAAGGTAATTACCATAGGAAAAGATTTGACTACAGCTGGCCCTACGGCCTCCGATATTATGAACAATCTTCCCTCTGTAAGTGTTGACCAACAAACGGGTGCATTGGCATTAAGAGGTAATCAAAATGTACGAGTAATGGTTGACGGAAAATTGAGTAATGTCCCTGTTGCGCAGCTACTCAAACAAATTCCTTCTACTTCTATCAAACAAATTGAATTGATCACAAACCCTTCTGCTAAATATAATCCTGAAGGGATGAGCGGTATTGTTAATATTATACTGCATAAAAACACCACTATTGGATTTAATGGAAATGTAAACGTTGGGCTTACGTATGAAGAACAAGCGAAATTTAACTCCGCGATAGACATGAATTATCGAAATGGGAAGTTTAATTTTTACGGAAACTGGGGACACAACAGCTCTAAGAACGAGAACTTTGGAAATATTTTTAGACAAGACGACGACTCTGAACAATTCTTTGAATTTTTAGACGACAACACTTCTAACCTTTTTAAAGTAGGGGTGGATTATTATATAAATGACAAGAATACCATTTCTGTATTTACCAATCAAAATTCGTTTGAAGGAGGTACTGGTGGGGTTACAGATATTATTTATTACAGCGACCCTACCCTCAATCAAGTACAAGACTTCTTTGCAGGTTCAGATAATTTGTCTTCTCAATACAACTTCGATTATAAACTCGATTTCGATAAGGAAGGTCACAACATTGAATTGGAAGCAGATTATAATACCTATGAAAATGAAGAGAACGCCGATTTCCAATTCACAGGGGCCTTCTTCGGAAACAACTACCAAGACAAGGTTAATACAGAACGAGATCGTCTTACCGTAAATCTAGATTACGTAAATCCACTTTCAGAAAAAACGAAAATCGAAGCTGGTTTACAAGCACTTCTTTTTAATTCTGCGATCGATAGAACATCTAATCAATTAGTCGTGAACCCTTTCGACTTAGACGGAACTGCTATTTCGTCTCCTTCTACAGTTTTCGACTACACAAGAGATATTTACTCCGCCTATGCCACCTATAGTAGATCTTGGGAAAAATTTACATTACAGGCAGGTGTAAGAGCAGAAACCGTACAAGTAGAAGCAGATACAGAAGAACTATACGACACTGGGGTAGTTGGGACAGATTTGTCCAATATTGATACAGATCCCAATGTAGATATTACGGTGGACGGAGATAGAATACTTCGAAATTTCACCAACGACTATTTCGAATTATATCCTTCTCTTTTTCTTACTTATAGTCCATCTGAAAAAAATCAATTTCAATTGAGTTATAGCAGAAGAGTGGACCGCCCAGGACTTGATCAAGTAAACCCAATTAGAGAATGGAGTACACCTCTTATTTCTTCCTTCGGAAAAACCAGTTTAATTCCTCAATTCACCAATTCGATAGAAGCCAACTATACTCGTAATCTAGAGAAAGGGACTATTACGGGTGGTGTTTTCTACAGAGCAATTACCGATGAGATTAATCGCGCTGTTTTTGTAGATCGCACAGATTTAAACCGAGTAATTCTTACCCAAGACAATTTTGAAGACACCTCCGCTTACGGAATCGAGCTTTCTGGAAATTATCGTCCTACCAAATGGTGGAGTTTAAATGCGAGTTTCGATCTATACAATCAAATTCAGAAGGGAATTACGGAACGTTTAGATAATCCTGGTCAAAACCCTACCACAGCAGATATTATTACTGAAACTGTAGAAGTGGATAACACTGCTTGGAACCTCCGTATGTTCAACAATTTCAAAGCCACCAAAGATCTTTCATTTTCTGTATTTGGTTTTTATCGCGGGGCAAATAGAAATATACAGTTTGACGTAAATGAAATGTATTTCGTGAATATTGGAGCACGTGTCAATCTATGGGAAGGTCGAGGAACTTTCAGTATAAATTACAACGATATTTTTGACACCATGGAATTTGGCTTTGACGGAACAAGACCATTTTCTCAAGTAGGAGCATTTAACTGGGAAAGCAACACCGTTTTTGTTGGGTTAAGCTATCGATTTGGTGGTGGAAAGTACCGAGCTAAATCTAGAAAAAGGAGAGACGACAATGAAAAATCCGGTGGAGGGGGTATTTTCTAGATAACTGATAGACAAAAAGTTATAGTAAAGTTAAAATTTACTTCTGAGTGCAACATTTTGTAAATTTTTCAGTCTTATATATGTATAACTCCTAATACTAGTTTGTAATTTATTTGAATTAGCCTTCTAAAAAATTAAAACCAATTAGGTAACCTTTACTCCTCCTTTCTTAAGGGGGAGTTTTTTATTTCCCTGTAATAGAACATTACATTACCAACGTATCATTACACTTCCCCATGTAAATCCACTACCGAATGCTGCTAAAACCACTAAATCTCCTTCTTTTATTTTTCCTTTCTCCCACGCTTCAGACAATGCGATGGGAATAGAGGCGGCAGTAGTGTTCCCGTACTTTTGCATGTTGTTGTACACTTTATCATCTGGAAGTTGAAATTTTTTCTGAATAAACTGGGAAATTCTCAAATTTGCCTGATGTGGAATAAAGATATCAATGTCTTCTACGCCCATATCATTTGCGGCAAGCCCTTCTTTTATCACTTCAGAAAATCGAACGATGGCATGCTTAAAGACAAATTGTCCATTCATATAAGGATAATACGGAATATCTTCTTGAGGGTTTTCAGCGATAATCTCTGGCACCCAATGCTCTGTACTAGGGCCTTGCAGCGAAAGCTGATCTTTATGCTTCCCTTCACTGTGTAAATGAGTTGAGAGAATTCCTCCCGTACCAGATTCGTTTCTAGATACAACGGCAGCTCCTGCTCCATCACCAAAAATAACCGAAACACTTCTTCCACGAGTAGTAAAATCAAGTCCACCACTATGGTTTTCACTACCAATCACCAAAACATTTTTGTACATTCCTGTTTTCACAAACTGATCGGCTACGGAAATGGCATATACAAATCCGCTACACTGATTACGAACATCTAGGGCCGGAATGGTTCCCATACCCATCATGTCTTGCACCTGCACCCCTCCTCCTGGAAAATACATATCTGGACTAAGTGTTGCAAATACAATAAAATCTATATCACTTGGAGCGAGCTTAGCACGTTCTAGTGCAATTGTCGCGGCTTTTACTCCCATAACGGAGGTACTATTTCCATCTCCCTTTTTAATATGCCTCCGCTCTTCTATCCCTGTACGTTCTCGAATCCAAGCATCGTTTGTATCCATTAACTTGGATAAATCGTCATTCGTAACAATGTTTTCAGGAACATAATGACCGAGGCCAGTAATTTTAGATGTGTACATAGATTGTGGTTTAAGAGAAGAGAAAGATACACATTCAATAAAACTATAAGAAATAATTAATAGCTAACTCCTGTGCACGCATAACAGTTGCCTTAAATGCGAAAGAGCGCCAACCACGGCACCCTTTCTAAACAACCTAACCAATAAATAATAGAAAATTTTACTTTTTCACGGCAAAATATTTGATCTACGTATTTATTGAATAAAGATAATAAATCTGTTTATTAAATTGTTAATTTGTTTAAACAAAATTTTGTTAAAATTATCTGGGTAAATCTTTGTAATTATGAATAACCACTTTACTCCCCAAGTCATTTAGGAGGTTATAAAGTCCGAAAAAAGTTCTGTTAATATATAGGAAATGCTTCGAACCTCTATTGCCATTCATTTTTCTTATTTCAGTATCCTTGGAGTACTTATCACTTAGCTCAGCAATCCTCGTAAAGAAATGCTCATCACTGAAATCGAAGGTATCGCTATGGAAGGGCTGGCTAAATAGGCTGAGCATTTCATAAAACAGCTCTGAAAAGAATTTTATTTCCTCTGGACCATCGTCTTCGCGCAATATTTCCAACTCATACAGCTTGGCTTTAAAAATCTCTGGATCGTTAATATTAGCAGGAACAGCTAGCTCGAAATAAGGGATATAAAATTCCTCAGGAACTTTCTTAATACATCCAAAGTCGATGGCAATAAGATCTCCGTCTTCCCCTATCAAAAAGTTTCCAGGATGCGGATCTGCATGCACTTGTTTAAGTTCGTGCATCTGAAACATATAAAAATCCCAAAGTGCCTGACCTATTTTATTAGCCTTAATGCTATCTTTATTTTGTTCAGTGAATTCAGACAAGTGGATCCCCGTCATCCAATCCATGGTAATTATTTTATCGGTTGAGAGATCTTCGTAGTACTTCGGAAATTTTAGATTCGGAATAAAACTGCATGCCTCTGTAATTTGCTTACTTTGACTCACCTCCAGCACATAATCTGTTTCCTCTAGCAATTTACCTTCAACCTCCTGAAAATATTTATCGCTATCCTTACCCTTAATGTTGAACATTTTCATAGCAACTGGCTTTACCAGTGCCAAATCACTGCTTATGCTATCGGCAACACCTGGATATTGAATCTTAACAGCTAATTCCTTGCCATTCTTAGTGGCCTTGTGCACCTGTCCTATACTAGCTGCAGCAACAGAATGTGCATCGAATGTATCGTAGAGATTTTCGGGACTTTCACCGAAATAACGTTTAAACGTTTTGCGAACAAGAGGAGCAGAAAGCGGAGGAACAGAAAACTGTGCCAATGAAAATTTGTCGACATATGCTTTGGGCATAATATTCTTCTCCATGCTCAGCATTTGAGCAACTTTTAACGCAGATCCTTTTAAACTTTTAAGTCCGTCATATATATCTTCCGCATTATTTTCATTTAGCTTTTCTTTTGTAAGCTCGGGGTTCACCAGTTTTTCACCGTAATATTTAAGGTAATTACCTCCTACTTTTACGCCGGTTTTAACCAACTTAGACGCTCTGGATATTTTACCTGTTGGAATTGTATCTATTGTTTTCATTGTCTGTCCCCATGATGATGAGGAGCCCTTTTAGTTAAAACATGTCTAATTCATTTTCTCTTTCCACAAAAACTTTCCGAAGTCTAAAATACTTTCCAAAGGGGTGGTTTCAAAGATGTCAAAAATGGCTCTTACCGATTTTTCAATTACTACGTCCGTTTTTTCAAAAGACGGAGAATTATCTTCCATCCAGTATTTGAGAATGAACATAGTTTGAAGCCACGCACCTTCAGAAAAAACTGAAACTGGATGCTTTAAAATCTTCAACTGCTTTTCGTCGTTTTTATCTTGGATCAATTCTGAAGCGAACTCCTTTACTCTTTTTCTCAAACCTTTGAGCTGCGACATATTCTTCATAATATCACTGTGCTCTTTTAGCGCAAACAGAACATAGCTTCTATTGGCCGTCAACATTTCAAAAAATGTGTAGAAAAATGTAAGCATTTTCTCTTTATTGCTGTATGCTTCGTAGCTTTCTACTTGATGGCTTAACTCCATGCTCTTATCGAAGAAGGTATTCCATATTTCTGATTGCAATCCTTCAAATGAACCAAAAAAGTTATAAAATTCATCTTCCTTGCAATTGTGTTCTTTACAAAACTTGTAAACGCTCTTCGGTGCCTTTTCAGATTCTAACACCTGCTCCATATATGCAGAGATGATTGAATCTCTGGTCATTCCTGCTTTCTTTGTGGTTTTTTTTGCTGCCATAGTTGTTTAATTTTACTCCTCCAAAGATACAAAATGTTTAACCTAGACTCACCATGCTTAAACATAAAGTTTGTTAAATTCTGAAAGTGACATCCTGTCATAATTTCAAGTATGGTACTCTATTTGAATTGATGATTTCCTAAGTAAAGTATAACCAAAATTACCGGATCACCGGAAATTAAAAGAAACATACATATGAGCACAGGAACTATTAATGTATCGGTTGAAAACATCTTTCCATTAATTAAAAAGTTTTTATACAGCGATCACGAAATCTTTTTGCGTGAGCTTATTTCTAATGCGACAGATGCAACCCTTAAGCTGAAACACCTTACCAATATTGGTGAGGCAAAAGTGGAATATGGGAATCCGAAAATAGAAATTGTTATTGATAAAGAAAATAATCAATTGCGTATTATCGATCAAGGACTGGGAATGACAGCAGACGAGGTGGAGAAGTATATTAATCAGATTGCTTTTTCTGGCGCGGAGGAGTTTATCGAGAAGTACAAGGACAAGCAAGGAGAAGAAGCAGGTATTATTGGTCACTTTGGACTTGGTTTCTACTCTGCTTTTATGGTTGCAGATAAGGTAGAACTTATCACCAAGAGCTATAAGGATGAACCTGCGGCACATTGGACTTGTGATGGATCTCCTAACTATACTTTAGAAACTTCAGACAAGACTGAACGAGGAACAGAGATTATTTTGCACATTGCGGAAGATTCTACAGAGTTTTTAGAAGAGGCTCGTATTAAAGAATTATTGGTGAAATACAACAAGTTCATGCCAATTCCAATCAAATTTGGAACACGCACAGAGACTTTACCTAAGCCGGAAGACGCTAAAGAAGAAGACCCAGCTCCAACTCAAGAAGTGGATAACATTATCAATAATCCTAATCCTGCTTGGACTAAACAACCTTCGGAGTTGGAAGAAAAGGATTACTCTTCCTTCTACAGAGAATTGTATCCTATGCAGTTTGAAGAGCCACTTTTCAACATCCACTTAAATGTAGATTATCCATTCAATCTTACGGGAATTCTTTATTTCCCGAAAATGACCAACGACCTGAATGTTCAGAAAGATAGAATACAGCTCTATCAAAATCAGGTCTTCGTTACAGACAATGTGGAAGGTATTGTTCCAGAATTCTTAACGATGCTCCGAGGAGTAATTGATAGCCCAGACATTCCTTTAAACGTTTCCAGAAGTTACCTTCAAGCAGACGGAGCAGTAAAGAAAATATCGAGCTATATTACACGTAAGGTAGCAGATAAAATGAAGAGTCTTTTTAATGACAACCGTTCAGATTTCGAAGGGAAATGGGACGACATTAAAATAGTAATCGAATACGGAATGTTGACCGAAGAAAAATTCTTCGAGAAAGCACAGGCATTTGCACTGTACGGAACCGTAGATGGTACTTACTATACGTTTGAAGAACTGAGCGAAAAAATAAAGGAGACGCAAACCGATAAGGATGACACTATGGTTATTCTGTATGCGTCTAATAAAGAAGAACAGCATAGCTATATTGAGGCTGCGAAAGAAAAGGGATATGAGGTTCTTTTATTAGATTCTCCTATTATCTCTCACCTCATGCAGAAAATGGAAAGTGAAAAGGAGAAAATTTCGTTCGTTCGTGTAGATAGCGATCATGTTGATAATTTGATCAAAAAAGACGAAGAAGCGATTTCGAAACTTTCAGAAGAAGAAAAAGAAACGCTTAAAACGTTCCTAACCGAAGTGATTCCTTCTGAGAAATTTTCAGTACAATTGGAAGCGATGGATAGCAAGTCAAATCCATTTATTATTACGGAGCCAGAATTTATGCGGAGAATGAAAGAAATGCAAAAGAATGGCGGAGGCGGAGGTATGTTTGGTATGGGAAGTATGCCAGACATGTATAATTTAGTAGTGAACACCAATCACGAACTAGTCTCTGAAATTCTGAATACTAAAACAGCGAAAAAGAAAGAACGCTTAGTAAATCAAGCACTCGATTTAGCCAAGCTAAGTAAAAACCTTTTAAAAGGAGAGGAAATGACTGCCTTCATAAAGCGTAGTTATGAGATGATTAAATAAGACACTCACCATTTTTAAAAACCGCCCTTTGAGGCGGTTTTTTTTATTTGGACTACGTACTAATACGTATTTTGAATCTTAACACCTGTAATTTGGCATACTTTAATAGTGTATTCTTGTAGGAAAAATTATATTCGCGAGATATAATCAAATCTCTCATTAATATGAAAAAAATTTTACTACTCCTATTAGTTGTAATAGGAACTCAAATCTCAAACGCCCAATCTGTTATATACAGTGAGGACTTTACAAGTGGGACGACTTATTGTCCTGGATCTACTCAATATGATGGGTGGGGAACATTTAGAGCTGGACTAGACACTGGAACTACAGTCTTTACGGAGGCAATTATTCGTGGTAGTTTAGATACTGCTGGTATTAGCTGTGCAGATGCAGCCGTAGTTGCACAAATCGCTGATGCACTTAGAACTGGAACAGCTGGAACTTTTGTATGTGGAACAAATACATGGGCAGTAAGCGGTGGAAACAGTTGTGTTACTGGATGTGCAATTGCTGGTGAAGATATTGAACTTACCGTTAGCGCAGCAGTTTCACCAAGTTTATGTGCTTGTAATGATAGTTACACAATCCGTCCTAATATTGGAAACGGTAACTGGGGTGGAATTGCTGGAGCCAATACTTGTGGAGCGGCTACTCAAACTATGGAAGTTGAATTTGTTACTGCTAACATTCCAGTAGTGGCTTGTCCAATGGATGTTATTACAGATAACGACCCAGGAGAATGTGGTGCAATTGTAAACTTTGCTGATGCAATCGCAATTGATGTTGAAGACGGTGTAGTTGTAGCAACTCAAACTGCAGGACCAGTATCTGGAAGTTTATTTCCAATTGGAGATACTACCGTAGAATTCTCTGCAACAGATAGCGATGGTAACACTGGAACTTGTACGTTCTTAGTTACTGTTAACGACAATGAAGTACCAGTTGCTGTATGTCAAGACATTACCGTAGAATTAGACGCTATGGGAATGGCAACTATTGTTGCTGCAGATGTGGACGGTGGATCTAGTGATAACTGTTTATTTACATTAAGCGCAGACATTACTTCTTTTGATTGTTCTAATATTGGAACCAACGATGTTGTACTTACCATTACTGATGACTCTGGAAACGAAGCTATGTGTACAGCAGTAGTTACTATTGAAGATAATACTGCACCAGTAATTACTTGTATTGGTCAGCCAGCAATAAACACGGAAGTTGAAGACTTTGAAGCTGCTACTATTCCAACAGGATGGACGAGCGATATCGCTGTAGGTGTTCAAGACTGGACTTTTGGAAGTGGTGATTTACCAACAGGTGATGACTTCCCATCATTTGCCGCTGTTTTTGATGACGATGCTGCTGGATCTGGTGAAACTAACGTAGGAACGTTAAGTTCTCCCGTTTATGATCTTTCTGCTGCTATATCGGCAAACCTTTCTTACGAAGTTGCTTTCCAAGAAGCTGGAGATCAAGAATTTTCTGTAGAAGTTTGGGATGGTGCTGCATGGGTACAAGTTGCCTTTTATGACGAAGATTTAGACCCAGACATTCAGGCAGAAACTTTTGATGTGTCTGCTTATATGAACGCTGCTTTCCAAGTACGTTTTGCCTACGACGATTTAGGTGGATGGGGATGGCATGCTGCTATCGACAACTTTGAAGTTTCTTTCGAAACAACAGGTGCACCTCTTGAAGTAGTGCTGGATGCAAATGGAATGATTTCTATTGATGCTAGCGATTTAATCCTTAGTGTGGACGATTCTTGTGGAACGACTACTACTGTTGGAATTGCAACATCATCAAATATTATGGTAAATGGGAGTTTCGAAACAGGAGACTTTACTGGCTGGACTGCTATCGATAACCCTGGACCATTTCTTCCTTGGGGAGTTTATGCAGACAACACCGGTGTAGGTTTCTTTGACCCTGCACTTCCTACAGACGGCGCTTTACTAGCTGGAAACGGATTTGATGGTGGAGTTGGAGAAGCAATTCTTTTTCAAGATGTAACTTTACCTGCTGGTCAAACTGCTACCCTAACTTGGGATGAAAACTTAGATTACAACCTGTTAGATTTCTGTAACGGTTGTTCGAATAGAATCTATGAAGTACAAGTACGTGATCTATCCGATAATGTATTGGAAGTTTTAACTGGAGTTACTGCTACGGCAGGAGTTTTAGAAAACGACAACGCATGGGTAAGCCAAACAGCAGATCTTTCTGCTTACGCAGGACAGGATATTAGAATCGCATACTGGCAAAGCATGCCTGACGAAAATTCGGGACCTGCTAAATTTGCTTTAGACAATGTAGCACTTAACGTTGATGGTATTAGCCAAAATGGAATGATCGATTTCGATTGTTCTAACATTGGTGAAAATCAAGTAGAAGTTACTGTAACAGACGCTGGTGGAAATACTGCTACTTGTATTGCTACTGTAACAGTAAGTGATGAAACTGCTCCAGTACTTGTTTGTGCTGATGCAACCATCGAATTGGGCGAAGATGGAACTGCTACTATAGATCCTGAAGCTTTACTTGCGCAAATGCCTGGTACTTTTGACGTTATCACCATTAGTAGTGATAACCAATCTGGTGCTGTTGGTAATACAGACTTCACAGTAGCTGTTACTGCAGACGAAACTGTTTCTTTCGACTGGGATTATTCTACAGACGACGGAGCTGCTTTCGATCAATTTGGATACTTAGTAAACGGAGTTTATACGCAACTTACAGATGCAGCAGGAGCTAACAACCAATCTGGAAATGCAACGGTTACTTTGGTAACTGGCGATGTGTTCGGATTCCGTTCTTCTTCTGAAGATGGATTGTTTGGAGCTGCTACTACAGTAATTAGCAACTTCATGCCAGGTTTCACAGGTCAATTCGATCCTGCTAACTGGGCGTTAGATTTAGACAACTCAGATGGTGATGCGTTCTTCGTAGAGATTCCAGGAGGTCCATTATCTTTTGATGCTTGTGGTATTACTACCCTTGCTGTAGATGTTACTGAAGTAACCTGCGCAGACATAGGAACACCGATCACTGTAACTGTATTCGCTAGTGACGCTAGTGGAAACATTGCTGCTTGTACTGCCATTGTAACTGTAGTAGATACATTAGGTCCAGTAATTGCTTGTCCTGCAGATCAAACTGTAGATCCAGGTGAAGGTAACTTGTTCTACGAAGTACCAGATTACTTCGCAACAGGAGAAGCTACTGTAACCGATAACTGTACAGATCCTGTGACTATTACTTCACAAGATCCAGCAGTAGGTGAATTAATCTCTGATGGAGTTTACACGGTGACTTTAACTGCAGAAGACGAGTACGGAAACACTAGTGAGTGTTCTTTCGAACTTACTGTAGAAAGTATCCTAGGATTGGATGATAACCAGCTTGATAGCGCTATCTCTATGTATCCTAACCCTACTCAGTCTAACGTAACTATCTCTAATAGCTCTAATATCGCTTTAGATAAAGCAGCTATCTACGATACCAACGGAAGATTGATTAATACAACCGATCTAAGTGAAATGCAACAAGAGAAGACCATTGATGTGTCTAATCTAGCTACGGGAGTGTACATGGTACAAATCCAAGGTGAAAATGCGATCACGGTTAAGAGACTTATTAAAGAATAATTCTTTCAATTATAAGAAGAAAGCCGCTTCCAAATGGAAGCGGCTTTTTTTATGTCTTTATTTTCGATATTTTTGGAGTAACAAACCCTACCCCCTATGAAAATATTTATTGCACTTATGCTACTTGCTTTTAGCTTATCTATGTGTACCAACAAAAAGAAAGAACCAGAGATGATTCCGGTTGAGCAAGACAACGGTATTGGAGATGGTGCGCCATCTTTGGACTCCTTACTTCAAAAATCTAATGATTCTCTAAATAAATAACTCTATGTTTCCTTGGCATCAATATCTCTTGGCATTAATCTTTTTAATTGCTGGAGTCACTCACTTCACTAAATCTAAAATGTACGAGCGTATTATGCCAGCATACTTACCTGCTCCAAAAACCTTAGTTTCACTTAGTGGGATTGTAGAAATGATTCTGGGATTCATGTTGCTTAATGCAGATACACAATCTGCTGCGGCTTGGGGCATTATAATTGTGCTCTTCTTATTCATCCCTGTTCATATTTATATGTTACAAAACGAACGCGCTTCCTTAAAGCTTCCTAAATGGATCCTTATTTTGCGCTTACCTCTCCAGTTTGTACTTATGTACTGGGCATATCAATATATATAGGATGGATTTATTTTCTTTGGATGGTCAATTAGAATCCCACCAACTCCCCTTGGAGGGCGCGAATGTTATTTATTACCCTCATTTCATTCCTGAAAAAGAAGCTAGTCAACTTTACAAACGACTACTCGAACAAACCAATTGGCAACAAGACGACATCAAACTATTTGGGAAGGTATATGCCCAACCCAGACTTACCGCGTTATATGGCGAAAGTGGCAAACCATATAGCTACTCGGGAATAACAATGAATCCTCTTCCATTCACAAAGGACTTAAAGGAAATTAAAACAAGGATTGAGAACATTTCGAAAGAAGAATTCACCACTGTGCTCCTTAATCTCTACAGGGACGGTAGTGATAGTAACGGATGGCACAGTGATGACGAAAAAGAATTGGGGAATCATCCAGTAATAGCTTCCGTTAGCTTGGGGGCGAAAAGGTGCTTTCATTTGAAGCACAAACGGGATAAAAAAAATAAGTATAAAATTTTCTTAAACCACGGAAGTCTATTACTGATGACTGGGGAAACACAGCATAATTGGCTGCATCAATTACCAAAATCTAAAAAGATCATGGACGGTAGGATTAACCTTACTTACAGGAAAGTCATATAATTCTTCTTCTGTTAATACCTGTTGATGTTTTATTGAACTCTTTAAAGTACACCACCAACATTAAAACAATTACCACAAAGTGATAGACTAGTCGTTCGTACAAACTCCCAGCAACAATAAACAACATCATAAAAACAGAAATACCTAAGCTAAAGACAATCGACTTTCTTAAATTAATTTTAGTGAGGATAAGGAGTCCCACAAAAAATTCGACAAAAGGAATAACGGCAGAACCAATAGTAAGCAAATTCTCTGCTGGGATTATGTCAAAAAAGTTAATAAATACGAAGTCAATATATTTCTCTATAAATATAATTCGCAATAAACCGTGTAATGCAATAATCCCTCCTGTTACAACTCTAATCTTCATAAAATATCTAATGCTATTTGTACCTACTCCCTTCTTAGAAGCATGCAAATGTACTCATAACTAGATGTTTACGAAAATGTAAAATGAGACGATAACGTTTTCGGAATGAAAATTAATATTAGTTTTCGATATTATGCATGCATAGCAAGTTGAAATACACTTCGTCTTAACATAATATTTAGATGAAGTCTAGCCAAAGATCTCATTCAGCAAAGATGCTAAACGTATTCCTCCTTTTTGAATTTGCATTCGTACCTTATCCATATAGGCATACATATAGGAGTATCCTAATTTATCGCCCTTTCGTGTAGTGGTATAGACTTCTCTAAACAAGGTTCTGCTATCATTCATCCAGTCTAATACGGTTCCTTTGGCAATACCGTCCATTTCTCCTTCTGAAAGCACCCGTTCATTGGCAGCTAGCTCCATATAAGACATATTATAAGATTCAATCATTTTAGTATCCCAAACCGAATGTAAATTAGTACCCTCATCAAACCAACGCACTTGAAAGTCGTTACCTCCCTTATCCTCGGCCATTCCAACATGAAGCGGCTGATGTAAATCCCCAATAAAATGAATTAGGAGCTTGAGGTAAAATTCTTTCTGCTCTCTAGTGGCTACATCGCTTTTCAAGTTTTTTATACAGGTGTCAATTGCAACAATAATATCTCCATTAGGGTTACCGGCCTGCGTTTCGTAGGACTTATTAAACGGGAAATTGACGTAATGCCACGGACCGTATTTTCTAAACTCTTTATCACTTTTTATTTCATCCGCATAGGTCGAAACCAAGGCCATTGACTGTCCTCTTAAAATATGATCTATCTGCTTTCTAGCCTTTTTACTAAGATGATTCTGCGCAATTTGAGCCGTTGCTCTATGTCCAGTTCTACCCCAATCATCGGGCGGACTACTGTAGCCTTGTTGAACTATCAAACAAATAAGAAGTAGTAGGATACGTTTCATTTTATCACTGTTTTACAGCAAATATACCGATCCCAGCGTAAAAACATAAAAATGTATGTCATTTTTTCCTTCTCCTATTTAAAACATTCTTCCTACTTAACTCGTTAACGTTGATATGACTATTTTTGCCCCATCTAAATCTAGAGAAATGAAACAACTACTTTTTATATTTTTCTTCGGAATCACAACCGTTGGATTTTCACAGAAAAACTACACCTCGAAAGACTTAAAAGTGTCTCGTTTTATTGACGGAACAATTTTAGTCCCAAAAGCAGTTGAAAACCCTCCACTTGCAATTCTAATTGGCGACTCGGGCCCTACAGACCGTAATGGAAATCAGCAAATGATGAATACCAATACGATAAAATTCATTGCTGAAGGGCTTAGCAAAAAAGGAATTGCAACCTTTAGATACGACAAGCGCATCTTAAAGCAAATGATGGACCGGACCATCAACGAAGAGAGCATCAGCTTTGACGAGTTCATAAAAGACGCTAACGACGTAATTGAATATTTTGAAAGATCGAAGGCCTTCTCCAAAATTTACGTAATAGGTCACGGCCAAGGCTCCTTAGTAGGTATGGTTGCCGCTCAAGAAAAAGCAGCTGGCTTTGTTTCTATTGCGGGCGCTGGGCAAGCCATTGACGATGTTATTATTGATCAATTAGAACAGCAAGCTCCTGGCCTTAAAGACAACGCTAGAAATGCTTTTAATGAAATGAGAACCAACGGAGTCACCACCAACTATAGCTCTGGATTGTCTTCAATTTTCAGAAAACAAATACAACCGTTTATGCTTACCTGGATGAAATACGATCCACAAGAAGAAATTACCAAACTAAACATGCCAGTTCTTATCATTACAGGCGAAAAGGACATGCTAGTTCAAGTTTCCGAAGCAAAAAAAATGAAGGCCGCTTATCCAGACGGAGAACTTCATATAATTCCCAACATGAACCACGTACTTAAAGAGGTGGGAGACAACGCCATAGAAAACAGCAAATCCTTTAACGAGCCAAAACGTCCAATTAGCCCCAAGTTAGTAAATCTAGTGGTTGAGTTCATCTTGAAATAGATTGTAGTGTATCTGTGAAAAATTGTATTTTGCGGTCAAACTATATCACCATGCAAGATTCTATTTCTGAAGTAATCGAAGACACTTCTCCCATTTTCACAAATGATACAATTGTCTTCGGACTACTTATGGTAGCGCTTGGACTCATTTTCTATACCGCTAGCAAAAAAACCGGCTTCTGGAATAGTTTCTATAAAATTGTACCTGCTCTTTTCATGGCTTACCTAATTCCGGCGGTCCTTACTTCCACCAATATTATTGCCCCAGAATGGACAAAAGTGACCGATGGAGTAGCCGAAGAAGGTAGCACGAGTCTTTATTATGTAGCCAGCAGGTATTTATTACCGGCCGCGCTGGTTCTAATGACACTAAGCATGGATTTGAAAGCAGTATTTAATCTAGGCCCAAAAGCACTTGTCATGTTTTTTACTGGTACCGTGGGTATTATTTTGGGCGGACCAATAGCAGTATTTCTTATCGGACTTGTATCTCCTGAAACGGTTGGAGGAGAAGGTGCAGACGCCGTTTGGCGAGGACTTTCCACACTATCGGGAAGCTGGATTGGCGGAGGAGCTAATCAGGCCGCCATGTTAGAAATCTGGCAATTTAACCCAAAATCTTATGGACAGATGGTCTTTGTTGATATCGTAGTAGCGAACGTTTGGATGGCTATTTTATTGATAGGAATTGGGAAGGCAGCTCGTATCGACAAGTGGTTAGGCGCAGATACAAGTGCAATAGAAGAACTTAAAGACAAGGTGTCTTCTTATGCCAAGAAAGTAGAACGCAACCCGTCGTTAACAGATTATATGATACTTGGAGCAATAGCATTTGGAACGGTTGGTGCCTCTCACTTTGGAGCAGGCTACTTGAGCAGTGCGTTTGAGGGCATTCTTAGTGATATGGCCCCAGGACTCGCCAAAAACTCTCTCACATTTTTAAGTTCAAGTTTCTTTTGGATGGTTTCTATCACTACTATCATCGGAATAGTACTTTCGTATACTAAAGCAAGAAATTACGAAGGTGCTGGGGCCAGTAAAATTGGCAGTATTTTCATTTATATTTTAGTAGCGACTATTGGTATGAAGATAGACATCATGGACATTTTTAAAAATCCTGGTTTACTCTCTGTTGGACTTGTTTGGATGGCAATTCACGCAGGCTTATTAATTTTAGTCGCGAAATTAATTAAAGCTCCTTATTTCTTTTTGGCTGTTGGAAGTCAGGCCAACGTTGGTGGAGCTGCTTCCGCCCCAATAGTTGCATCGGCCTTTCATCCGTCGCTTGCCACTGTAGGTGTTTTACTCGCCGTATTTGGATATGCAATTGGTACTTTAGGAGCTGTACTTTGCACTGTTATGATGCGCGCAGTAGCAGGTGGATAATCTTCTTTGGGTAGAACTTTAACTTCCTTGAATTTGCGCGTACCACTTGGTGCTTGCTATTAAATTTCGCATATTTGCCTGCTTAAATTTATTCCCTATGAAATATCTTTTTACGATCGCAACCCTACTCCTTCTGCTCACCAGTTGCGGCAATAATTCGAATACTACGATGAACGTAATTGGAGAAATCAAAGGACTGAAAAAAGGAACTATTTTACTGCAGAGATTAAACGACACCGTATTTACTACGATGGACTCTTTAGTTGTGGATGGCTCTTCCAATTTCAATTTCTCTGAAGAGCTGGATAGTCCCGAAGTATTTTATCTCACCTTAAAATTTGACGATAGCATTACTGCTCAAAAACAAATTGCCTTTTTTGCTGAAGCAGGTGAAATTAGCATTCAATCGAACTTAAAAAACTATGAACTCGATACTAAGATTACTGGGTCTGTAAATCAACAAAAGTGGGAAGAACACGCTCTACTCATTGAAAGATATAACAACAAGAATTTAGATTTAATTGAAGAAAGACTGAACGCCTTTCGCGAAGGAAACGATTCATTATCTGCAGTAATTGAGGAAAGGCAAAATAAGTTAATGAGCAGCCAATATTTAGCAACTGTAAATTACGCTCTTAACAACAAAGATTATGAAGTGGCTCCATACCTTATGCTCAGCGAAGTATACGACGCTAACATCAAATATTTAGATACCATCTATACCTCACTTACTCCAAAAATAAAAGACTCCAAATACGGTAAAGCATTGGAGTCTTATATTAAACAACGTAAAAATTAATTTACAAGGCGTTTATTTTATCTATTAAACCACGTCCCTTGGTTTCTAGTTCTTGATTGATGGCCTTAAAATGTTGCTTTTGATTCTCAATACCTCGTTGGTTCACCTTCACTATTAGGTCGTCAAAAACTTCGATAGACTCATCAATAATTTTTTGTGCTTTCTTATTGTCTTTTTCAGGGTTAGAAAGTTCCCAGATATAAACTGCTTCGATGATATCACCTAGCACATAATTAATGTCTTTTTTTAAATCACGCTTATTAGCCATAGTTCTGTATTTGAATTCTTATTTAAAGCCGCCTTGCAATGAGCAAAGCATGGATGCAAAAGTACTATTTTTTGCCTACAGGTGGCACATAAACTTCTAAAAGTGTGGCATTTTTGGTTTCTATGGAGAGTTTATTTAAGCATGCAGGAATGAGGAGTGTTTCACCTTTATTAATAGGCACTTCCATTTTTTCTTCTTCGGAAATATCCGAAACTACAACCATTGCTTCTCCGGAAACACACATGTAAACTATAAAAGAGTCTATTCCTGATACTTCTCTTTCAACATTCTGAGTTAATTTAAGAAGATTAGTGTGAAAAAATGGAACGCTACAAACGGTTGTCGGTTGATCTTCATCTATTTCATAAAGCAATTTAGGATTAGGGTTATCATAGTTAATGACATCCAAAGCAAGATCATTGTGAAGTGTTCTCATTTTTCCATCCAACCCAGGGCGATCCCAGTCGTAAATGCGATAAGTAATATCGGATGTTTGCTGAATTTCAGCTAAAACAACGCCCGCTCCAATAGCATGTACTGTTCCTGGGGCGATAAAAAACGCATCTCCAGCCTCCACTGTTTCCTCGTGTAATATCTCAGTAAGAGTTCCGGCTGATAGGTGTTTCAGAAAATTATTCCGTCTAGTTCCTTCGTTAAATCCTAATATGAGGCGCGCGTCTTTTTCGGCCTCCAAAATGTACCACATCTCCGTTTTTCCAAAACTATCGTGTCTTTCTTGCGCAATCATATCGTCTGGATGCAATTGAACCGATAGATCCTCCCGAGCATCAATAAACTTAAATAGCAAGGGAAATTCGTCTCCATATGTTTTAAACACAGAAGCTCCCATGAGCTCATCCCCATATTCCACCATCAAATTAGTAAGAGAAATTCCTTTCAACGGACCATTTTCTACAACAGACTCATTGCCTTTAACTCCAGATATCTCCCAGCTTTCACCAATAGTCCCGGTTCCTTCCTTCCCGTATTGATTGATCAACTTTTTACCACCCCAAATTTTTTCTTTTAATTGAGGATGAAACTTTAACGGATATGAACATGGTAATTTACTCATGCTGTTTTCTTAGATGCCGCAGGGCCTTTTGGATATGTGGATCTGCTCCCATGGCCTTGAATTTAAACGTGAGCGTTCCCTCGGTACTAAAAACAAAAGTCTCTCGTCCTGGCAAAATACCTAGCAAATTGGGTTTAACACCAAATTTTCGACGTACTTTATTGTTTGAATCGGCTAATAAAGTAAAAGGCAATTTATACCTAGTCGCGAACTTTTGATGAGACTTCTCATCGTCGCCACTAATACCTATTACCCTTGCTCCGAGATCTGTAAAATCTTCAAAATTATCTCTAAAACTGCAGGCTTCTCTAGTACATCCAGGAGTAAAGTTTTTTGGATAGAAATATATAATAAGTGGACTTTTACCTATTTCTTCTTTACTTATAAAGGCTTTACCATTTTGATCGTTCAATTCGAAATCTGGTAATGTATCTCCTAATTCTAAACTCATTTCTTATCCGGTATAAACAACAAAATTCCTAGGGGTTTCGTAGAGTTTGACAGTGATTTGATATTTTTCATTCAAACGTTCGCTCAGTTTTTTCCAAATAACGATAGCTATATTCTCTACTGTAGGATTTAACTCCATAAATTCGGGCACTTCAACGTTTAAATTTTTATGGTCGAATGGAGTTTCCACTTCTTCTTTGATAATTGCTTTAAGAAGACTTAAATCTATGACAAAGCCAGTTTCCGGGTCAACGTCTCCGGTAACTCCTACTTCAAGTTCATAATTATGTCCATGATAATTGGGGTTGCTACATTTCCCAAATACTTCATAGTTTTTTTCATCGCTCCAGCCATCCTTAAATAAGCGGTGCGCTGCATTAAAATGAGCACGGCGATAAACAGTTAGACTCATAGACTAAGGTGTTGGTAAAATTTATCGAAAATTATTTTGAACCATGCAGTATATAACTGCGGATTTTCTTCAATATCGGTTTTAACTTCCTCCAAAGGCATCCATTTCCAAGAGGCTACTTCATCTTCATTTATTTTTGGATCCTCATCGAAATGCCCCACCAAAATATGATCGAGTTCATGTTCAGTAAGCCCGTTATCGAAAGGCGCCTTATAAATGAAACTTGTGGTTTCCTTTAAAGTAGTAACAAAGCCCATTTCTTCTTCCAATCGTCGTACACCAGCCTGCAACGACGTTTCTCCATTTCTCTGATGACTACAACAGGTATTGGTCCAAAGGCCTGGCGAATGATATTTTTCTAACGCTCTTTGTTGAAGCATTAATTCATTTTTATCGTTAAATATGAAAACTGAAAATGCCCGATGTAACACCCCTTTTTCATGAGCTTCCATTTTTGGCATAAGTCCAATTTGTTCATCATTTTCATTTACAAGAATTACTTGTTCTTCGACCATACGTATCTGCAATTTTTTTTCAAAAATACGAAATGCGTTGTTAAGAAAAGCAAAAAGCGTCCACTTGATATCAAGGAACGCTTTTCAAAAAAAATATAAAAAAAGGCTAGTTTACAATAATAAACATAGACCTTCTATTTAACTGATGCTCTTCCTCTGTGCATTCCACATCATTTGAACATCTATTTTGTAGTTGGGTTTCTCCATATCCTTTCGCTGAAAGTCTTGTAGGTTCAATTCCTTTTTCTATCAACCAATTAAGAGTAGACTGCGCACGTCTTTCAGATAATTTCATGTTATAAGAATCTCGCCCACGAGCATCTGTATGGGACTCAATATTAATAACCAATTGAGGATATAGTCGCAGCGCCATTAATATCTTAGCCAGCTCTATTTCAGCATCTGGACGAATATAGTCTTTATCGTAATCGAAATAAATAGGCTGTAAACTCAAGCGGCATCCAAGATCGTTTGGAGGACATGGGTCTTTAAGTTTCAATTTAAGCTCTGTTTCAATGACTCCACCTTCATCTGGAGTTTCTACGCTCTCTTCCTTTGGAAAATAACCTTCTTTAGTTCCACGTAGCACATACTTTGTAGAACATTCAACCACAAAGCGATAACTAGCGTTTTCATCGGCGATCACCTTTTCGATTACCTTACTATTTTGGTCCATTAAGGTTACTTCAGCTCCTGGCAGCAATTCTCCAGTGTCTTCATCGGTTACCACTCCAATAATATTCATTACACAAACCTCAGTAAACTTATAAATTTCATCGTCTACACTACCTCTTCCGCCGTCTCTATTGGACGTAAAGAAACCCATCTTCTCTGATTCTCTAATAATGAAGGCAAAATCATCTTGCGGAGTATTTACTGGCGGACCAAAATTAGTAATCTGCTCTACTCTGCCTAGCGGATTAAAAGTTGCTATATAAACATCTAACCCTCCTTCTCCCCCATATCCGTTGGCTGAGAAGTAAAGGTTTCCTTTCTCGCTAATAAAAGGAAATGTTTCTTTGGACTTTGAGTTGATATCTGGCCCTAAATTTACAGGAAGCCCGTAACTGTCATTTGATAAAATATCCACATACCATAAATCGGATCTCCCATAGGTACCTGGCATATCTGAGGCAAAATAAAGTCGTTTCTCATCTAGACTCAAGGCAGGGTGTCCAACAGAATATTCATTATTATTAAATGGCAACTCTTTGACGTTACCCCAAGAAGTGCTATCTGTACGAGTGGCTTTGTACAGTTTCAACTTAATCGTACGTTTTTTATCTGCCGCTGCTTTTCCGTTGGTAAAATTATTCCGTGTAAAATACATGGTTTTAAGATCCTTAGAAAAAACTGGTGTTGACTCGTGGTAAACAGTATTCACATCGGATGAAAAATCGTCTAAGTTTGAAAGATGACCTTCACTGTCCATATCTGCCATAAATAAATCCAAATAGGGCAAATTATTCCAATTGTGCGTGTCAAAATTAGAAAGGTCTCTAGTAGACGCAGAAAAGACGAGTTGATTACCGTAGTATGCAGGTCCAAAATCTGAGAACTTTGTATTGGTCTCTACTTCTTCAACTACATATTTTGATGGCGACAAACCCAGTTTTTTCATGTACTCAGGATTATTCTCGAAGAGTTGTACTTCGGGTACTTCTCCACCCATTTCCAAATATACCTTGAGAAGCCTATTAGATTCGTCAACTCTATCGAGGCTTTTAAAAGATTGGGCAGCCCTGTAGTAATAGTCGACCTCAATGTTATCCGGATATGTTTTTAATAGCCTATCATACCATTTTACAGCGGTAACATAGTCGCTGTTGTAATAGTAGGTATCTCCTAGTTTTTTATAAATTTCGGCTGAATGATATCCATCTTCAACTACTTTAAGATAGATTTCTCGGGCATCGATATAGTCGTATTTATCAAATTCTCTATTTGCTTTAGCTAGTTTGGCCTTATTTTGGGCGAACAAACCGCTTGCGCATAAGCACGCAAGGAACACTAAAACAAAGTGCTTGTGTATAGTTTTCATGTTGTAATCATTTTTACCTATGGGGAGGGGAAAATGTAACCCCCTAAATATAAGGGGGATTACCTAAATAACGTTTTGTAAAATTAATCAAGAATAGGTCTTAAGTTCTTGAAATTAGTTCAACGACATAGAAACACGTTGAATAGCTATTACTTTACTTATTTCTACATTTTTCTATTTACATTTTATGAGTTACGACACAACAAACTTCAGAATTAGTTCTGTATAATGAACATAGATCTTCTATTAAGTTGATGTTCTTCTTCTGTACATTTAACTCCATTAGAACATTGATTTTGAAGCTGATACTCTCCATATCCTTTAGCCGAAAGCCTACTTTTCGCAATTCCTTTTTCTACTAGCCAACCAAGGGTAGACTGTGCTCGTTTTTCGGATAACGCTTCATTATAACTATCTACTCCACGAGAATCTGTGTGGGATTCTATATGAATTATAAGTTGAGGATATTCGCGCATTGCAACCAAGATCTTGGCTAATTCCAGCTCTGCATCTGGACGAATGTTATATCGGTCGAAATCAAAATAAATTGGATTCAACGCTAATCTGCAACCAAGATCATTGGCTGGACAAGGATCACACTTTAAAGCCAATGGAACTTCAATTCCGCGAGTAGCGCTTGGGGTTTCCACCAATTCTTCGTGGTAATCACAGCTTTCGCTTTTTCCTCTAACCAAATAAGTGCTACTGCATGCTGCTGTCTCATTAAACGCGTATGCACCGTCGACTCCAGATGTAACCGTATCGATTATATTATTGTCTGAATCTAACAAGTTAACCGTCGCATTTGGAATAACCGCTCCTGTGTCTCTGTTCGTTACAATTCCAGTAATTGAAATAGCACACTCTTCTTTAATACGATAAATATCGTCTGAAACACTTCCTTTATTACCGCTTCTATTAGAGGATAAGTACCCTATTTTAGTTTCTTCATTTAAAATAAAGCCGAAATCGTCTAAACCACTATTAACAGGTTCTCCCATATTAACAATAGGACCAGGTTCACCTTTCTCGTCAAGAGCTGTAGCAAAAACATCAAGACCTCCGAGACCAGACCTTCCATCACTCGAAAAATACATGTTATTTGCATTACTTATATAAGGAAACGTTTCTCTGGCTTCTGTGTTGATTGTAGGCCCAAGATTCACTGGATCTCCGTACATACCATCTGGTAAAATTTCAACATACCATATATCACTCATCCCTATTGTCCCTGGCATATCTGATGCAAAATAAAGCCTCTTTTCATCTTTAGACAAAGTTGGGTGCGCTACTGAATAATCGTTGCTATTAAAAGGTAATTCTACGATGTTGGTCCAAAAACTATCACCACTTCTAGTCGCCTTGTACAACTTTAAACGAATGGTTTTGTCCTTATCTCTACCCTTCTTTCCATCTGTGAAATTGTTACGTGTAAAATAGACAGTCCCGCCGTCTTGACTAAAACTAGTAGACGATTCGTGAAATTTAGTATTTATATCACCTGGCAGTGGATTGACATTGGAAAGAACTCCGTTTTCGTCCATATCTGCAGCAAACAAATCTAAAAATGGCTGCTGATTCCATTCGTGAACCTTATCACCAGTTGTACCTTCAGCAGCTTTTGCAAACACTAATTGCTTGAGATAAAAAGAAGGTCCAAAATCTGAACCGTCTGAATTAATACTTACTTTTTCAAAAATATACTTTTTGTTTCCAAAAGCGGTACTCGCAAGGTAATCGGTTTCATCGCTAACGTCGTATTCTTTAGCAACCAATCCACTCCCGCCAAGAGTTTGAAACATAAGCATCAACTCATTCGACTCTTCCACATTGCCTAAGGACTTAAACGACTGTGCAGCTCGATAATAATATAAAGGCTCCGTTTTTAGTGGAAACTTATCTATGGATTTCCTATACCAACTAGCTGCGTCTTTGTATTCGCCGTTGAAATAATAAGTATCACCAAGCTTCTGAAATACCTGAGCAGATTCGTATCCATCTTCGACCACTTTTAGGTAAATTTCACGAGCGTCGATATAGCTAAATTTATCGAACTCTTTATTTGCTTTTTCTATCTTATTTTTTTGACCATAAGAGTCACCGCATACTCCTAATATAAGGGTAACGGCAATAATTAGCGTTGTGTACTTTTTTAACATGAGGTTAGAGTATTAGTTGTGCTTAAAGATACTAAAAGAATCTTGGAGTAAGAACACGTTCGGGTTTCTTAAACACATCGAAACGTAGAAACACTTCATAAGAACCGTCACTGTAGGTCTCAATATCTGTTGTTTGATAGTCGTATGCAACTCCAATAAATATTTCATCACTTACCTGAAAACCAGCCATTGCACTTATAGCTGCGCTCCATCGGTACGATGCACCAATTGTAAATTTTTCATTAATAAGGAAGTTTGCCGAGGCATCCCACTCTAGTGGTGAACCGCTTACAACCTTAACTAAGGTAGCTGGCTTAAACTTCAAGTTTTCATTTATATCAAAAACATAACCTGCGATCATAAAATAATGCAGCCTTTCTGCAGCTGTAGTTTGACCTGTAAAGTTATTCGGATTACCTATAATGTTGCTAATCTCCGATTCTTCAAAATGCTTTGTATTTAAGAAATTAGGAACCGATAATCCAGCATAGAATTTTTCAGTATTGTAATAAACACCTGCGCCAATCTGAGGTTGTAACTTACTGTCCACATTTTGCTCAAAGACATCCCCTTGATCAGCAATATTCAGCTTCGTAAAATCAACATCTAACACATCTAGACCTCCCTTTAAACCAAATGACAACTGAGCTACATCGGAAGTATTGATTGTATATGAATAATCGATAGTAACATTAGACTCCACTGCAGGACCTAATTGATCATGAACAATGGTAAGACCAAGCCCCATGTTTTCTAGTGCTCCAATAGGCGAATTCACTGTAAACGTACCTGTTTTAGGCGCACCGTCAAAATTAACCCATTGAGTTCTTCCCAAAAGGCCGAAACTAAGCATGTCTCTTGATCCAGCATAGGCAGGATTTACTACCTGAGTATTATACATATACTGGGTGTATTGTGGATCTTGTTGTGCATTACTCGACCAAGCGCCAAGAAATATTAAAACTAAGATTGCAAGATAATTTTTTCTCATCTGTACTTGTTTTATAGCTCAGGAGAATCAATAGACCCTCCTGAGATTATTTTGATGTGTTATCTGTTTATATATAAATATCCGTTGTAAGCACTTCTTCCTTCCGGATTTTCATCTCCAGTAAAGGTCAAAATGTAGAAGTAAGTTCCAGTTGGTAGCTCTTCACCTTTTTGGATAGTAGCTCTACCTTCTGATATCCCTCTAAATACTCTATCGCTTTCGTTGTATCCATCTATTTCGAATACTTGAACTCCCCAACGATTAAATATCTTAACGTTGTTAGCAGGGTAATCAACAATTCCGCGAATTTCAAAGAAGTCGTTTAATCCATCTCCGTTTGGTGTAACTCCGTTGAAAATTTCGAACTGAGCACCAGCAACATTTGGAATAGTTGTGATCGTTGGATCATCCGGATCACCATCACCATTGTTATCGGTGTCGGTATTATCGTTTGGATCATCAGACTCATCTTCAACTTCATTCCCGTCGTCATCTTGAGCTGTCACAAATGCTTGATTAATTACTTCTCCAGCATCGATGTCTTCTTGCGTAATTTCATAAGTAGCCGTAAATGTTGTTGCATCAGACTCTCCAGGTAACAAGACTGCAATTGGCCCTCCTTCAACTTCAATGCCCGGAAGTGGATCGTCGATTTCAACATTATAAAGTGTTACATTTCCTGTATTAGTCACAACAAATAAATACGTAATTGTCTCACCTACTTGTGGTATACCATCGCCGTTGTCATCATTAAAGACACCTGTCTTTTCTAATGAGATCATGGCATCGGTTGCACACAAGTCTGTAATGGTAGGATCATCCTCCAAATAGCTATTATCATCTGAAAGGTCGGACACAACAGTTCCATCTAGGGCTGTACCTTGCGCAGTAGCTTGGTTAATAATAGAACCGTTATCTACATCTTCCTGAGTAACTACATATACCGCAGTAAAAGTTGTAGCGTCTGTGGCTCCTGCATCCAACGATATTGGACCTCCAACTACTGGTACAAGTGGATCAGTAACAGTTACGTTCGTTAATGGCACGTTTCCTGGGTTAGTAACTGAGAAACTATAAATTATAGTTTCACCAACATCGGCACATCCATTTCCATCTTCATCAGCTGGAACACCTACTTTAATCAAAGCAATTGCTGGTGATTGACATAGCGCTGTTATGGTTGGATCGTCTTCCAGTAAACTATTGTCATCTGAAAGATCACTTACCACTGTCCCATCTGGTGTCTCTCCAGTTGCTGTTGCCTGATTTTCAACAAATCCAGCATCAATATCTGCTTGAGTAATTGTGTAGAGCGCTGTAAAAGTTGTACCGTCCTGTGCTCCAGGATCCAATACTATTGGGCCTCCAGCTACAGTTACTAATGGATCTGTAACGGTAATATTTGAAAGCGTTACATTCCCTGTGTTAGCTACGGTGAATACATAAGAAATTGTCTCACCTACATCGGCACAACCATCTCCGTCATCATCATTAACCTGACCTACTTTTACAATTGCAATTGATGGTTCCTGACACAGATCCGTAATGGTTGGATCGTCTTCTGTAACAACCGCATCATCTGAAAGATCGCTAACAGTATCCCCATTTGGAGCAGTTCCTGTTGCAGTTGCCTGATTTTCAACCTGCGATGCATCAATATCTGCTTGAGTAATTTCGTAGTTGGCTATATAGATCCAGCTTTCGTCCACATCTAATTCACCATCTGCATCATCATCACCACTTACAGGTCCTGAAATAACTCCCCCAAGTAATGGATCGGTTACTACTACATCAGCAATACTCACGTTTCCTTCGTTGGTTACCGTAAATGTATAAGAGATAGTCTCCCCTACATCACTACACCCGTCTTGATCTTCGTCATTAAATACTCCGGTCTTTACAATAGCAATAACAGGTTCTTGACATAGCGTTGTGATCGTTCCGTCATCGGTAGTAATTGTACTTCCAGACTC
>CANLXN010000007.1 GCA_947495135.1 uncultured Flavobacteriaceae bacterium | reverse complement strand
TACTATACCTAGAATTATTCGAAGTGGGGTGGCAAGCAATTATTTTTTGTAACGTGCGCAGCACAAAAAATAATGCGCAGGCGTTTCAAAACCCAACTGTTTATTTTTATGAGACTAGACGGCTCTAACTATTACTATACCTAGAATTATTCGAAGTGGGGTGGCAAGCATTTATTTTTTGTAACGTGCTATTAACTTTGGCAAAGTTAAACACTCCCAATTATAAATACCTCATCTTTTTGCATGCTAATATTTCACTGAAATAGGGGGCAAACTTTGCCAAAGTTGGCACATCACCTTTTTCCCCAAGCTTTCATATTAATAGAACTCTCTAACCTATCCTCTTCTGAATCTGGCAAACCTTGAAAAAAATCGATTCCCGTTCGCTTTTCTATTTCATCGACAGTAACTACAAAATCATAAAACGACTTATTGGTGTCTCTATTTGGAATTAAGAAAGCAATCACCTTCTTGTCTTTCCCCGAAGCATCCATTATCACTTTATAAAATTGATTTGGAACAGAAACTCTTTCATCACCAATAGTTTTAAGACCATTTTCTAAAACTCCTCCAGTAGCTACAAATACGCCATCGTATTTCTTTGCCCAATAGCGAGTTTTTTGCTCCAGTTTGTTCCATACCCCTGCATTGAATTCGTGATTCTGCGGACTAATATTACTCGTCAAAAACGTCTCATGAAAGGCGTCGTAATCGAATCTTCTATCGGCAGCAGGGCATAAGTGGCCTCGATCGTAACCAGATTTTTTATAGTTCCGCCAGTCGGCTGAACCGCTTTTCACATCTCTATCTTGAACAAAATAGGGACGTTTGATGTCATTTTGAGAGAGTTGATCTTTCCGTAATTCGTATGCTACCCATTCTGCTTGTTCGTGCTTTTCGGCATACGATAATTGATAGTATCCATGTTTCACAATTACTCCAGTAGTTGAAGAAGGATAAAATTGAGGTCCAAATTCTTCGGAAACGGTGTTTTTCTTTTCTTCTGAAATGTTCGGGTAATGCTCATTTTCGCGGTCGACATACTTTTCAGCATAATAAAGAGCGGCGGTTACAGCAATAACAAGGATGGCGTAGGTATATTTTCGATTCATTGTTTTAAAAACAGAAAACAAAGGTACAATTATCAACTTTTATTTAAGATCATATAACCATAGCTGTTTTATAAAATTCGACTTACGCCCTTCAGATTCTTTCTAATCTTCGCGATCTTTTTCATATGTTTGGGTGTATGCTAAAATACGCTTCCCCTTTACTGTGTATTATCTTTCTATTTGGCAGCTGTCAACAATCCAGAAAAGAACTTATAACTGCAGACGAAATCTATAGAATCCATCAAAGAATAGATTCTTTGGAGGCAGATTCTGTTTACCCCATGCTAAAAAATTTTCAGAAGAAACTGGAGAAGAACAATACGCTACCAGATTCATTGCGAATGGAAAACAGTTATCTCCTTGGTCAACATTTTAAAAAATTAGAGAAAATGGATAGTGCCGCGATCTATTTTCACCGTGCAACAGATTTTATAAAGGATTCCATTTACACAAACAGACAAGGTCAATGTTTTCAAGAGGCTTGGAACACCTATTATCACTTAGGGCGATTTGGAGATTGTTTTATTATTTCCAAAAATTTTAAATCGCTTTTAAAATCTGATCTACAATTTAGCACACTTTCTTGGGCCCTTAGTTGGGAGAAGAATACCTACAATGCCCTTGGAGACTATGAAAACGCTTTAAAAACAAACGAACTACAAGTAAATTTAGCGAAAAACCATGACCCTAAAAACCTTCCCATGGCACTAGCGGCTCGAGCAGATTTAAAATATTATCGCTTAAATGACAAGGACGGAGCCTTTGTTATTATGGAAGATTTACTGAAAAATGAAGATAGCCTCACGAATAATTTCAAGCGAATTATCAATGGCAACTATGCCATTTTTCAATATTACGAGGGAAATTACCGAAAAGCACTTGAGCATTATCTAAAAGCCGTAGAAGGAGCCAAAAAAGATACTACGAGTGCAGACTACCTCAACCAACTAGCAAACACCTACAATAATACGGCTGAAGTGTATTTGGATCTAAAAGAGTTTGAAAATGCCCGAAATTACTTAGACTCCGTTAGACTTCTAGGAATTAATAACCTTGCCAGTAGTAAGCAAAAATCTCTTTTTAAATATGAACTTAGACTGGCCGCTAACACCAATAAAGATATCAAAGAAGTTCTATCTTTAATGGATTCTATTTACCTGCATCAAGACAAGGCATATAAAGCAAAGTTCGATGATGAGTTATTCGCTTTGGAAAAATCTAGCGAAAACGAAAAACTTCTTTTAAGAACGAATCAAGAAACAGAGGTTAAGAATCTAAAATTGCAGACGAGAAACTGGATAATATTAATATCCACTGGACTGCTTACTCTCATCGGACTCTTATTCTATCAAAGGAGAAAGCTTAAATTTGAAAAGAGTAGTTTACAAAATCAGCAACGACTTCTGCGTTCACAAATGAATCCGCATTTCACGTTCAATAGTTTGTACGCGATTCAAAACCAGATTAAAATTGACCCCGAAAAAGGTGCTAAATACTTACCCAAATTTTCCAGACTACTTAGACTTGTGCTCGAAAATTCTATGAACGACTATGTGCTGCTTGAAAAGGAAATTGAATCTCTCAAAAAGTATATGGAGTTCCAATCACTGCAATCTACCAACGCTTTTGAGTATGAAATTACCTTTGAGAACATGGAAGAAGATGAATTCATTTTTATACCGCCCATGCTACTTCAGCCATTTGTTGAAAATAGTATTCAGCATGGATTTTCCGGCATTGACCATCCGGGTAGAATAGATATACAGCTGGCGCTTAAAGGAAAGTACATTTACTGTAAAATAGAAGATAACGGTAACGGATTTGACAAGTCATCTTCACAACACAAAAAATCTGCCTCCATTAGTCTTATCTCCAATTTCTTAAAAAAATCTACCAAAAAGGAGGTTGAAATTATAAACAAAAAACAAATAAACCCATCAAAAAGCGGTATTATAGTTCAATTACTAATTCCGTATAAACTAACAGAAAATGATTAAAGCCCTAATTATAGATAATGAAGCTCACATTCGTGCAGATATCCGTGAAAGGCTTCATGAGCACTTTGATAATTATATTGAAATTGTTGGAGAAGCAGAAGGAGTTACGGCTGGTATCACCGCAATAGCATCATTCCAACCAGATCTTTTATTTCTGGACATCCACATGGACGACGGAACTGGATTTGACTTATTGGGACAGAGTTCTTCCAAAGTTTTCGACGTAATTTTCATTACCGGATTCGATCACCATGCGATAAAAGCCATCAAAATAGGTGCTTTAGATTATATTTTAAAGCCAGTGGATGATGACGAGTTTAAAGAGGCAGTTCAAAAAGCGATCGACAATAGAAACAAGGAAAACAACATAGAAAAACTAATTGAAATTTCTAGCGAGTACTTCAAAGGAGTTGAAAAAAAACGTGTCATACTCAAAACAGCAGACACTGTATATGCAATTTATGAGGATGATATTATTTATTGTAGATCCGATGGAAATTACACTACTTTCTACACCCTACAGTTGGAGAAAATTGTAGTCTCCAAACCCCTAAAACAAATCGAAGAAATCCTTTCAGAAAATATCTTTATTAGATGTCATCAATCTTATATTGTCAACAAGAAACATGTGCTCAAATATAACAAGCAAGGCGTGCTTATTGTAAACCTGGACTTTAAAGTGCCCGTTTCATCTAGAAGAAAAGATTATACGCTTAAAAAGATCTTCGACTAAAATCAGATTTGAAAAAAATTCGCACGAATATGAATCAAGACCACACACTTATATATGCGCTGTTTGAAATCTTGAATTATCAATTCATGTTTGTAGAGTACTATTAATTCTTGTTAATTATGAAAAAACACATAATCCTCTTTGCATCTGCCGCTTGTATAATCTTCGCTTCTTGCGAAACAGAGACTAACGACTTTGACACTGCCACTGAATCCAATTTAACCACAGCAACCACTACAACTTTTGGAGCTGGAAATTGCGACTATGAAAAAGACCTTTTTGAGAGACAACTGCATTGGTTTGCATTTTTATCGGCCAAAGCAGCAGCGCATTCTGAAGCAGCCCAAACCGAAATCAACTTCAAATTAAATGATCTTAGTAACACAGGTAATACCATTTCCGCAGAAGATCTTATCGGACCTAATTATACGATGCCAAACTTTAGAGCTGCCTTCATCTCTTCAATTCTGTATTACGCTAACGGTGATGTTCCCGATCCAGATACGGAAATTGACAAACCAAATCCACCTATTGTTCCAGACCCTTTTGTACCTCTTACTCCAGAAGAAATCAAAGATGCTTTTTTAAATACAATGCTGTATGAAAATTGCGTAGAACTGTATTTCCCGGTAGGAGTAAACTTTGGTCCGCAGCATTTCATCCTAACATCAGCAGCACACCCATTAACCGATTCCCCATGTAACGAAGCGATAAGACGTTATACCCAACCTCAAACGCCTGGAGGACTTAGCAATTCTAACGGAGGCAACGGAGGCTTTGAATCAAATCCATTTGAAACCGAAGAGGTGATAGTTAAACCATCTTATTTAACCACAAACGACAACATCTTTATCGCAAGACCAAAACCAAACCTATTTATAGCTCATTGTACCTATAATGAATACCCTGGAGTTGATTTCACCAACTTCTTAGACTAACGGATATTTAGTTTATTTCCGGAGCAGACTAAACATTAATTAAGCATGCTAAAAAAAGTCGAATATCTACGGAAGATGATCGGCTTTTTTGCGTCTTGTATCTATCCAAATACAGTTTTCATTAAAAACTCTACGAATATGAAATAAAGCCGCGCAACGCTACATTCGTTGTTGTAATTCTTTACAAAGAGTCGCAGCTTAGTATAGAAATTAATACTAATTCTTAAAAATTAACATTATGAAAAAATTTCTCTTTCTATTTTTAATGATCTCTTCTTTTGCATTTGCACAAAAGGGACCGAGTAAGCCAGATTGTGTAATTAGCGGCGATTTGACTATCGAGGTTGGCAGCCAATACACTTACTCCATTCCCGGTAACCTAGCACAATGTACAAATTGCCATGATTGGGATATTGCATCATTTACCGAGGTGGTTGAACAAGTGGGAGACGACAGACAAAATCAATTTACCATTGAGGCTCTAAGTACAGGAACATTTACTCTTAGAGTAACTTATTTTGACGAACAAGGATGTCACACTTGTCAGATTACGGTAAATGTAATTCCAGCACAGGTTCCATGTTTTGAACCGATTCTCGCAGGAAAACTGTATTGTTTGCAAAACCCTCCAACAGGAACTGTTCGTTTAGATTATACTATCATGGACCTATCGAATGTCGATAATATTACCTGGATATTCAACTCAAGTATCAATCCTGGAAATTACAACGGATTTGGTTTTTACGGAAACAATCAAACTTCTATTCAATCATTCAATAAGGCAAGCGGATTCTCAGAGGATTTCTATTTTACTAGTGGATGCCCTACTAATCGCAAAATATGTTTTGACTACATCGTTGAATTTGAAGATGAAACTACTTGTGAAGTTGGTTATTATGAAGGTACAGTTTGCGGATTCTTAACCGATGATTCACCTGCACCAATTATAAATGTATCACCAAATCCAGCAACTTCAGAAGTAACCGTCGAGTTTTCTAACTTTCAGAATGCGGATGTTCAATTAGAATTATACGACATCCAAGGGGCACTAATTCTGCAACAGACGGTATCTGCTGCAAACCTTGACCAACATTTAGAATCTATTAAATTACCTAGGGTAAGCGGAAACATGGTTTTCTTGAGAGTACTTCAAAATAACAAATTGATTGAAACTAAGAGCATTCTAGTTGAATAAGGCGTAATTATTTTACCAAGAGCGGAGAACTCTTAGGAAACTAATAACAGAAGACCACCTGCAGCGATGTAGGTGGTTTTTTTAATTCTTCACATCCAACACATCCCTTAAGGCATTCCCCATCAACATGAACGCGGTTACTAAACTCATAATAGCCAATCCAGGAATCATTGCTAGATAAGGTTTACCAAGAATAATATAGGCGTAGTGGTCTTTTATGATTCCGCCCCAACTTGGAGTGGGTGGCTGGGCTCCAATCCCTAGAAAACTTAATCCGCTTTCTATGAGAATCGCTCCCGCAAAATTTGCTGCAGAAATAATAATTACCGGCGCCAAACTGTTCGGTAAAATATGCCGAGTAATAATCCGCCAATCGTTAAAACCTAAGGCCCTCGCGGCCGTAACATATTGTTGTTGTTTAACGCCCATTACTTGCCCGCGTACCACTCTGGCAACTTCTACCCACATAGTGAGTCCAACAGCAATAAAAACCTGCCAAAAGCCTTTTCCAAGCGCTAAAGTAATTGCAATAACTAACAACAAGGTAGGAATAGACCAAGTAACATTGATAAGCCACATAATTGCTGCATCCACCTTTCCTCCATAATAGCCTGCTATTGATCCCAGGGAAACTCCTATTAACAAGGAAATGAAAACAGCTACAAAACCAATCGCAAGCGAGACACGAATTCCAATAAGCATTCTACTTAGAAGATCCCGACCATACTTATCTGTTCCTAAAATGAACTTCTTATTCGAAATATAATTGGACGCTATTTCTGATACTGTATTCGCCTTTGGAAAAACGGTTAAAGGATATTCTTTGGCCAACCCCTCGTCTCCGTCTGCAGTATAGGGCGTTATTAAAATTCCGTTATCGGTGGCCTCATACTTCGAAATAGGAACTTCTGTTTCTGTAGTCTCCTTTCCGAAGAAAAAAACAGAAAAGCCATTTTGTTCGGTTTCATTTGACGGAATGATTAACATTTTCACCTTAAACCCCGGTTGCTTGGAATGAATGGAAAGATGCATCTGATTCGCATTTTGGGAATTATCTGGAGCTAAGGCATAGGCAAAAATTGCTGTGAGTGTGCAGATTACTAAAAATGAAAAACTGAAAACGCCCCAAAAGTTCTTTTTAAACTTTTGGAGCGCTATTTTTGTTAATGACGTTGCTGCTTTCACAACGTAAATGTAGCGAAATTAGTTCTTAATCTCGGCTACCTTACCATTTCTAATATTGTTTAATTTGAGGTCTTGCAGTACATTTACTGCCTCCTCTACATAAATATCTCCGGCAAGATTTTTATGCCATCTCTTGCGCTTCTCACGCAAGGTAGTATCTTGCTTCATAAGTGCCAATTCAGACTCGAGCGATTTATAATTTAGCTTGTTATCGTAGTCTTTAATGCTTTCAAACTTTTTAGTTTCCGCTTTACGACGCTCTATCTCACCGAGGTACTTTTCAAAATTAAGATCAACCATATTCTCGTCTCTACTCTTTTTGATCCATTGCGCATTTTCCTCAATTAGTTGCATTTGATTGCTTTGAGCCATGCGAGCCTTACTTCTGTTGATGGTACCTTCGTAATCGATATATCCATCCCATAATTCATAATCGGCTGGTGTAATCTTATCATACGGCAACGGATTGTCGTAATCGCGTTCTCCAATATCGATATAACTGTATCGATCCGGCATTACTACGTCACTTTTAACTCCTTCTAGTTGAGTTGAGCCTCCATTTACACGATAAAACTTTTGGGTAGTCAATTTTAAAGATCCCATGTCGCCCATATCATTCTTACGAAGCCATTGGTTAAGATCGATCATATTCTGGACGGTTCCTTTTCCGTAAGACTGCTCACTTCCTATAATGATTCCTCTTTTATAATCTTGCATGGCAGCTGCTAAAATTTCTGAAGCTGATGCTGACAATTCATTTACCAAAATCACTAGTGGTCCATCCCAAGCTACAGCAGTATCCTCATCACTTAAAACTTCCTTTCTACTTCCTCCAGATGCTACTTGCACTACTGGACCTTCTTTTATAAACAGCCCCGCGATATCCACAGCCGTTCTCAATGATCCTCCACCATTATCTCGAAGATCTAGCACTAAGCCTTCCATTCCAGCTGCCTTTAAATCTTCAATTTCTTTCTTAACATCCATGGCAGCATTGCGCTCTCCATAATCTTTCATATCGAAGTAAAAAGCCGGCAGGTTGACTAACCCATACTTTTTGTCTTCCTTTTCGATTAGGGTAGACTTCGCATAGGTTTCTTCTAATTCCACAACATCACGTGTAATGGTTTCATCTTCAATAGTCCCATCCACGCGCTTCACGGTAAGTGTTACTTTAGTCCCCTTAGGACCTTTAATTAGTTTTACGGCATCGTCTACTCGCATTCCAACAATGCTAACAGATTCATCCTCATCTTCCTGCTTCACTTTCATAATAAGGTCTCCTACAGACATGTGCTCTCCTCTCCACACTGGACCTCCACTAATCACTTCTACTACTTTGATATAATCGTTTTTCTTTTGAAGTCTAGCTCCAATACCTTCCAACTTACCACTCATACGCAAATCGAAACGATCTCTATCGGGTGGTGCAAAATAGTTGGTATGTGGATCGAATTCTTCCACTACCACATTTAAAAACTGAGCGAAGTAGTCTTTCCTCTCAAGATCATCTGTAAATTCGTAATACTCGTCTAAAGAAGTCATACTCGTTGTTCGCGCCTTCTCCTCCATTTCCTCTGGAGTTAATTTCGCATTTTCTGTTTCTTCAAACTCCTCACCATTGGCAAGTGCTTCTTCCTTATTTTCATTTGAAGCCTTCTTTTCTTCAATGAGATCATAGTAATTGGAAATAGAAGAAAACTTCAACTGTTGTCTCCATCGCTCTTTCAACTCTTTTTTCGAAGTAGCATATTCAATTTTATCATAATCTACGTTAATACTTTCGTCTACTGTATAGTCAAACTTCTTACTCAGTATATCTTTGTAAAATTTTCTTGAATCTTTTTGACGCTCCTTAAAACGGTCATATACTAGATTGAAAAATGTTAGATCTTTATTTTTTATCTGATCGTCAATATCATTTTTATAAATGCTGAAATCTTCGATATCTGAAGCTAAAAAGTAACGTTTCAATGGATCCATTCGCTCAATAAAGTCTGTATAGACTCCTGCAGAGAAATCATCGTTCATATCCTTTGGATCGTAATGCCCTTTATCGAGCACGTACGTAATTAAATCGATAAGGAGTTTATCTTTGTCTGGATCGTTGAATTCTTTGGTTGTAAAGCTGCAAGATGCAGCTGCCAAAAACACAGATAGTAATAAAACTTTTAAATTCTTTTTCATTAATCGCATATCATCATTTTTTAGGGACTTCTAAAATATATAAAAAACCGTGCCAACTAGCTATTTTGGTAATAATTTTTTGTTAAACAGTTCGTAATCAAAATTCTGATTTGTGAATTCCGAATTCAGAATTAATAACGCTATTTTTGTTTAGAAGAAAAGTTTTCTAAATGTCCAAAAACCGACCCCTTATTCTAATCACCAATGACGACGGTATTACCGCTCCAGGAATTAGAACTTTAATTGAAGTAATGAACGAACTAGGCGATGTTTGTGTTGTGGCTCCTAGCTCCCCTCAGAGTGGGATGGGCCATGCAATAACCATCAATGACACCTTGTATTGCGACAAGGTGGTAATCGACAAAAATGCTCCCCAAACAGAGTACAGTTGCAGTGGAACACCTGTTGACTGCGTAAAATTGGCAACCAATGAAATTTTAACACGCACGCCAGATCTTTGTGTAAGCGGAATCAATCATGGCAGTAATTCTTCAATCAACGTTATCTATAGTGGAACCATGAGTGCGGCGGTAGAAGCTGGTACAATTGGCATTCCGTCTATCGGGTTTTCATTGCTCGATTATTCGTTGGAAGCAGATTTCAGTCATATCAAAAAATATGTAAAGAGTATTGCTATCGAAGCACTTCAAAACAAAATGCCGAAAGGAGTAGTTTTAAACGTCAACTTTCCGAAGTTAGAAGAAAAAGAAATCAAAGGAGTAAAAATCTGTAGACAAGCAGATGCACATTGGACCGAGAATTTCGACAAACGAACCAATCCTTTAGGCCGGGATTATTATTGGCTTACTGGGGAGTTTATAAATAACGATAAAGGCGAAGACACAGACGAATGGGCACTTCGCAACGGATATATTTCTATTGTACCTGTACAATTTGATTTAACTGCCCATCATGCTATTAAGGATATTAATTCTTGGGATTTATAATGAAGAAAGAAATATTTACAGGAGTATTGGTTGGCCTTATTTGTAATGCCGTAGGAATAATAATTACTACTTTCATTGTTTCGAAGGTAAAGAATCTTGAATTTGAGAGTACGTTTAATCTGTACTACCAATCGAGCAATCTTTGGATGTTAATTACCTTAGGAGCATTACCTAATCTATTGGCTTTCTTTGGTTTTTTAAGAATTAATCGAGAATATAGAGCGCGAGGTGTTTTATTAGCAACGTTTGTAGCGGCAATCACCTCCTATTTGATATACTTTTTCTAATGAAATATTACCTCATCGCCGGAGAGGCTTCAGGAGATTTGCATGGAGCCAATTTAATGTCCGCATTAAAAAAGAAGGATGCGCAGGCAGAATTCCGCTTTTGGGGAGGCGATCTTATGGCGCAAACTGGTGGGGATCCTGTAAAACACTACCGAGAACTTGCATTTATGGGGTTTATAGAAGTGCTTTTCAACCTTCGGACCATCTTAAAAAATATCACATTCTGTAAAAAGGATATTGAGGCATTTCAACCAGATGCGATCATCTTTATTGACTACCCGGGGTTCAACTTACGCATTGCCAAATGGGCGAAACAAAAAGGGATTGCAACACACTATTATATTTCCCCCCAGATTTGGGCTTGGAAGGAAGGAAGAATCAAAGATATTAAGCGAGATGTGGATGAGATGTATGTCATACTCCCTTTTGAAAAAGACTTTTACGAGAAGAAACATCAATTTCCTGTTCATTTTGTTGGACATCCATTAATTGACGCAATCGCAAAGCGAGATCAAGTACTTCCCGAGAATTTTAGACAAGAAAACAGCTTGGACGATCGCCCCATTATTGCGCTGCTACCAGGAAGTAGAAAACAGGAAATTTCGAAAATGCTTGAAGTAATGTTGTCTGTTACTCAAGATTTTCCCGAATATCAATTTATTATTGCGGGAGCACCTAGCCAAGAAGCAGGCTTTTACGCACAATTTACCACTAAGAGCAACGTCAAATTACTGCTTAACAAAACATACGACCTTCTCAGCTTATCGACCGCTGCTCTGGTAACTTCTGGTACGGCCACATTAGAAACAGCCTTATACAAAGTACCTCAAGTGGTTTGCTATAAAGGCAGCAGGATCTCCTACGAGATTGCCAAACGGGTTATCAAGCTCAAATACATCTCTTTGGTTAATCTCATCTTGGACAGGCCAGTAGTAACCGAATTGATCCAAACGCAATTTAACACCAAACAACTTAAAACAGAACTCTCCAAAATCCTAGATGAATACCAAAGAGCGACTCTATTCTTGGATTATTATGAGTTAGAAAATAAGCTAGGTGGAAAAGGTGCTAGTAAGAAAACGGCTGAGTTGATTGTGGAGTCTGTGGAGAAGAATCTGGCATTGTGAAAGTAGCATTTGCCGAAAGACACAAACCGTGAAGACCCGTTCATAACTCGTTCATAACCTCAAGCGAAATCTCCTACAGTTTTTTCTTTTTTACATAATTTTATAGGAACCAAATCAGTTATACCCTTATGAAGAAAATACTATTACTCTCTATACTTATGCTATTCATGGCTTCTTGTGGTTCTTCCAGAAGGACGACCGAGACAAAAGTAATTGGAAAATCGACAACTACCGTTTCCAGCAAACGAATTTCCAAGGTGGTAAATCACGCGAAAAAATTTGAAGGAACTCGCTACAAATATGGAGGCACCGATAAGCGTGGGATGGATTGTTCGGGCTTGGTATACACTTCGTTTAAAGAAGAAAACATAGCGCTTCCTCGTATTTCTAGGGAGATGGCAAAAAAAGGAATTCGCATTAAACTAAACGAAACAGAAGAAGGTGATTTGGTGTTTTTTCGGACTAACAAAAACAGAAAGACCATCAACCATGTTGGACTGGTTGTGGAGAGCGACCGTGGAGAAATCAAATTTATCCATTCTACCACTTCTCGTGGGGTAATTGTTTCGTCTTTAGAGGAAAAATATTGGAAAAATTCATTCGTAGAGGTACGTCGCGTTATTTAATTCACTAAATTTAATTTTCCTCCCTAAGTTGGTCTTGGCGACAAGAAAACTCGTTTTGGGATGGTTCCAATTAATTTTGCCGTTGTAAAATTTTCACTAATTACTGCTGCCGGCATCGTTGCAGCATATCTTTTTCCTTCTTCTTTTTTATTTCTGAAAATTTTGCCTTTTTGTTTGGTGCTACTTCTTTTGATAAAGTGGTGGGAAGGTCGAAAATTGCAATTAGGAGTATTCTTCGGAATTGCAACTTACATCACTTTCTTTATAACTGGTTACAGCTGTTATCAAATCGGTCTTCCCGAGTTTCAAAAAGATCATTATTTCCATTTCACCAATAAAAGGAATTCAGAATTAATTCAGATAAAAGTAATAGAAGTATTAAAACAAGATCGATACAACCATAAGTATATCGCGGAAACCCTTCAACTAAATGAAAAACATACTAGAGGAAAGCTCCTTATAAATTATGCAAAAGATTCTATTGCTCCAAGACTCCAAGTGGATCAATTACTCCTTCTTTCTTCTGAAATTTTAGAAATCCCACCCCCGCCCAATCCACATCAGTTTAATTATAAAAAATATCTTCAGCACTTGGGAGTCTATCATCAGCTTCGCATTTCAAATGAGAACGTACTTCATTCTAGCAGCGGTAAGAGTTCGTTAAGAGGTATTTCAGAAAAAATTAGATCTGAGTTTATCCATAAACTAACGCTTACTCCGTTGGAACCAAATCAACGTGCTATTTTACAAGCACTGGTATTAGGAAAACGTACGGTGATTAGTCCTGAATTAAGAGGGGATTACGCTGCCGCCGGAGTACTGCATATTTTGGCCGTCTCTGGCTTACATGTTGGCATTCTATTTTTGTTACTATCACAATTGCTACGTCCTTTGGATATGATGCGTTTTGGAAAACCATTTAAATCGGTAGTTATCATCTCTTGTTTATGGGCCTTCGCATTTTTTACAGGCTTATCACCTTCGGTTGTGAGAGCTGTGACTATGTTCTCCTGTTTTGCTTTTGCCAATGCCTTAAATCGCCCAACCAATGGCTTCAACACCTTATTTTTGTCCTTCTTCTTGCTTATTTTAATTAAACCATCTTGGTTATTTCAAGTAGGGTTTCAGTTAAGTTATTTGGCGGTATTTGCCATTTTATGGATTCAGCCTACTCTTTATAAACTATATCGTCCAAGGCACCGACTAGATAAATTATTCTGGGGGATTATCACAGTTACTACCGCTGCACAATTGGGAGTGGCTCCGCTCAGTATTTTCTATTTTCATCAATTCCCAGGACTGTTTTTTTTAAGTAATTTAGTGGTGCTTCCCTTTCTAAGTATACTATTAATATCAGGCATTTTGGTAGTCATCTTAGCTGCATTTAATATACTTCCTAATTGGCTAGCGGAACTCTACAACTGGCTACTCCTTCAATTGAACAATTTCATAAGTTGGATAGCTTCTCATCACAACTTTGTTCTTGAAGAAATCTCTCTTTCTCTTTGGAAAATGCTTGGGATTTATCTGTTACTTGCGGTAATTATAAAATGGCTGTTTGCAAAAGGCGACCGTAAACCTATGCATGTTTTGGGGAGTATTGTAGTTCTTGTATGCATCTATATATGGGAAGATAAAATAACTACTACAAACCAATTAGTGGTTTTCCATAAAACTAGATCGACTCTAATAGGTCTTCAAAAAGAGTCTTCGCTAGAATTATATCATAGCGATTCTCTGAACCCTGCCAATACCTATCCACTAGCGGGATACAAAATTGGAGAAAACATCAAGCAATGTTCATCTCACTCTATTCCAAAGGTCTTTCGCTATAGAGACAAGATAGTTTTAGTTATTGATAGTTTAGGGTCTTATCCTGCAGATTCATTCGATGTGGTGATTCTAAGTTACAGCAGCAAACTCCATCTAGAACGTCTCATCGATAGCACTCATCCAAAAATAATCGTTGCAGATGGAAGTAATTACCGAAGTTATGTGGAACGCTGGAAACGCACCTCTGAAAAAAGAAGTATAACGTTTTATAGCACTTATGAAAAGGGCGCTTATATTATTCGTTGATCTGAAATTTTAGAACCTTTAGAAAGTTCCTTTAAAATTATCTCTGTACTCGTTCCAAGCCTCTGTTGTGGTGAGTTTTTTATAATCATCGTTGGCGATCATTTTGAGATAGATCTCTAATTGTTTTGGCGTTTTATAACCCGGCAAGGCCTGAATAAGTTTCCCGTTGTCTTCGAAAAACACCAAACTTGGATAACCTCTTAAACTTAAGGCATCTGCAAAAAAGTGAGTGGTATTTCTTCCTTTTCGGTCGGGTTGGTAATTAGGATTGGTATAAGTAAATCCGTCATGCGTAATCTCTTCTGTGCCCTCTGCATTGAACTTTACTGCATAGTAATTTTCATTTACAAATTCTATTACGCTCTTGTCACCAAAGGTATCTCGGTCTAATTTTTTACAAGGACCACACCAAATGGTGTATACGTCCATAAATATTTTCTTTGGTTCTTTCTTCTGAGCAGCGAGTGCCTCATCCATCGTCATCCAATTAATTTTTTGGGCAGACATTGTTCCTGCGACCAGTATTAAGGCAATAAGTAGTAGGTTTTTCATAGGTTAAGGTTTTAAAATTAGTGCTATCCTTTAAATTGGGGTTTAAAGGCTGCAAAATAGGCATCAAAGCTTTCCTGAGTGGTTAGCTCCTTCCATTTATCGGTTCCGAAGAGTTTGAGATACAATTCCAATTGTTGAGGGGTTTTATAACTTTTCACTCGATTAATTAGGTTTCCTTCTTCGTCCAAAAACAAAACTGTTGGATACGCCTGAATACCCATATGAGTTGCAAAAGCATGTTGACTATTTCTCCTATTCGCTTTTGCAGGATCGTATTTAGCGTTGGTAAATGTATTGTTCTGATAATTTACCACATCGTTTCCTTCTGCATTGAATTTAACGGCATAGTAGTGTTTATTGATATAATTAGCCACATCTGCATTACTAAATGTGTTGCGATCCAACAACTTACAAGGACCACACCAATTGGTGTACATATCAACAAATATTTTCTTGGGATTCTTGGCTTGAGCAGTCAGTGCATCTTCCATAGACATCCATTTAATTTCCTGTGCAGAGATCGATGCAGTGAAAATAAGAGCAAAAATGAATAGTACTTTTTTCATATCAACGTGTTTAACAGATTGTAATATAGCAAAAAACGTTCCACAATGGGAACGTTTTTTTGTCGTTCCTATTGTAAGTTACCTTACACCATGCATTAATTTTTTAATCACAGGATATAATAAAGCCGAAAGAACTCCCAATCCAACCGCAACTGCTGTTAGCAACCAGAAGAAATAACTCAAGCCTTCTGTTTTTGCAATAGCCTCTGAAGATTCTCCAAAAACTCCTGCTAACTTCATCCCAATAGCTACCGCCAAATACCAAATCCCAAACATCATGGCTATCATTCTTCCTGGCACCAACTTACTTACGTAAGAAAGTGCTACTGGAGAAACACATAATTCTCCCATGGTATGGAAAAAATATACCATTATAAGCCAAATGATGCTAACCGACGCAGTTGCAGCTCCTACAGGAATGTCTGAGGCACCAACAGCGACAAAAGCCATACCAATACCCAACAGAATCATTCCAATGGCATATTTCATGTTTGCATTAGGATTGTATTTGCTTTCCCACCATTTTGAAAACAACGGAGCAAAAGCAATAATGAACAGAGAGTTTAAAACTCCAAACCAAGATGCTGGAATTTCAGATTCGTCCTTCATAAATTCTGTAGATAGCATCCAGATCGCAATACCCCAAATAATAACAAAACTCGTTGCAAGAATAATGTTAGATAGGGCGTACTTGGCAAATGTTTTTTTGAATAACCGAAGAAGCACCCAAGTAATAATACCTAGTGGAATAATGGTCATTAAAGAATTGACAATTTTAAAAGTTAGTCCAGCAGTTCCAACTAGCGTGCGATCTGTATAGTCTCTAGCGAAAATCGTTAACGAACCGGGAGCCTGTTCAAAGATGGCCCAAAAGAAAATAGTTATAAAGGCAAAGAACACTACTGCCAACATTCGATCTCTGGTGACTTTATCATACTTTGGAATTCGTATCACCAACAATAAGATAAACAATAACAAGGCTGTTAAAATAACTATATTCGGTCCGTCGAGCCCAAAGAGTGAAAAGTCGAAGAGGTTGTATTCCCCACCTGAAATTTTAGAAACGGGATCGTTTAAAATCCAAGACAAGCCCAAAACTGCAGCAACAAAAATTAATACCAACTGAAAGTTAGTAAACGGATTTAGTTTTGGCTCCCCTTCCTTTAACACATGCTCCTCATCACCCGGTTTTGCTGGCTTCAAACCGATCTTTCCAAAAATATCTTGAGCAAACCAAAATTGCAACAAACCAAACAACATAAAAATACCTGCTACTCCAAATCCCCAGCTCCAACCTACGGTTTCACCAAGGTATCCACACAGTAGAATTCCTAGGAACGCCCCTGCATTTACTCCCATATAAAAGATGGTATAGGCTCCATCCTTCTTTTCCGGCTTGGTTACGTACATTTCAGAAATAATAGAGGTCATATTTGGCTTGAAAAAACCGCTCCCGAAAACTAATAACGTTAATCCAGCGTAAATAAAGAACGGAGTTTCCAGCGCCATTGCACCGTGTCCTAGAGTCATAAGTAAGGCTCCTACCAAAACCGCATAACGATATCCAATTTTCTTATCGGCCATATAACCTCCAAGAAGTGTTGACAAATAAACCAAAGAAGTATATGTACCGAAGATCGCAAGCGCATGTTCTCTTGGCCATCCCCATCCACCAGAACCGTCTTCTAGCAAGGCTGCAGTAAAAAACATCACAAGGAGTGCCCGCATTCCGTAGTAAGAGAATCGCTCCCACATTTCAGTAAAAAATAGAACGAACAATCCAGCTGGATGTCCAATTACTTTATCCTTAAATAACTTCTCAATTTCTTCGCTCATGGCATATGGGTATTAGTTGTGTTTAGATTCAATGAACAAAGCCTCATTCACAATGAATAAGGCTTTGTTTTATTTCTTAAAATTTTAGTTGTCTGCAAGTTCAAAGCCTTCGGCTTCTTCGTTCCGTAAATCTCTTTCATTGTCCTCCGCTCCATGAGTAAGTTTCTTTAATTTTTTCAAGAACAACATCAATAATAATCCGAAAGCAACTGTAAATATAGTGATGTACATAAATGTCTTGTATTCTTGAGCACTTTGATCCTCTTCCAAGACAAACGACAGTCCGTAATCTTTACCATCTCCTTTGTTCGCCTCTACCTTTGCCTTCTCCTCATCCTTTTCGAATAAAAGTTTTGCGTGGTAAGGCTTATCCTTAGTAACACCATCCTCCTTAAGAGTTGCTAACAACTTAGCCTTATCGCTATCTTCTCCTTCCGTAGAAAGACTAAGGAGTCCATCCAAACTTTGTCCAGTACCATAACGCTCGAAACGCACATTATCTCCGTCTGGATAAACACTCGCTCGGATTTCGAAATTCTTATCTTGATTAATCGGATAATCATTCGACATAATTTTTTCACCATTGGCATCTTTTTCACCAGTTTCAAAATCACTCTTGTCGGTAAAAGAATAAACCATCTCTTTACTTGCAACAAGTGACCCCCCGTAAGGCTCCAACTGAGAAGACTCTCCAATAGAACCCGCTAGTTTGTTTCCAAAACCAGTACAAGCAAAATAAATACCCATCATAATTGAGGCATATTTTAATGGTGCTAGCTTAGTAATAAATGACAATGCTACAGGAGAAGCACAAAGCTCTCCAATGGTATGAAATAGGTAAGCCATAAAAATCCAGAACATCATCGCTTTACCAAATGTTTCTCCAGAGGCTTCTTTTGACGCAAACATCATAAAAACAAATCCTAGACCCATAATAATGGTACCTATTGCCATCTTAAAGATGGAAGAAGATTCTTTCCCTTTCTTTCTCCACCATACCCAAAAACCAGCAATTACAGTCCCAAAGATGATAATATAACCCGCGTTTAGGGATTGAAAAACAGCAGTTGGTATTTCCTGTAACCAGCTAGGCCCACCCAATCCAGTTACACGGTTCACTTTAACGTCGGTATATAAGTTCATCAATCCTCCAGCCTGCTCAAAAGCTCCCCAGAATACGATTACAATGAGGAACGAAATAAGAAGAACGACAATTCGGTCCTTATCTATTTTGGTCAATGGCTTTTTAGCAGCCTCTTTATCCACAGAATCTTTTGCCCCAATAAAATCACCAACACCAACCAAATACTTTTGACCCCACATGTAGACCAATTGTCCAACACCCATTCCTATTCCAGCCAGACCAAAGCCCCAGTGCCATCCATATTTTGCCGCAACTACACCTACTACTATTCCAGCTAAAAAGGCTCCAATATTAATACCGATATAGAAAATTGTAAAACCCTTATCACGTCTAATATCGCCTTGTTTGTAAAGTCCTCCTACCATGGTAGAAATATTAGGTTTCAAACAACCAACACCCAAGATTACCAATAGTAGACCCGTAAAGAAAGCCGTGTTATTAGGAATAGCCAAAACACCGTGCCCCAAACAGAGCAGCAGTCCTCCAAGCATTACGGTTTTCTTCTGGCCTAACCACTTATCTGCAATCCATCCACCAGGAATAGACATTACATATACCAACATTGTATACCAACCATACAACCAAAGTGCATCTTTAGTAGTCCAACCTAACCCAGCATCTGCAGCTGTTGCAGAAGTCGCGATATACAAAACTAACAACCCACGCATTCCATAATAGGAAAATCGTTCCCACATTTCAGTGAAAAACAAAATAAATAGCCCTACCGGATGCCCAAATAACTCTTTCTCATGCGGTTGTTTAATTGCTGTTGACATATAATTGAATATTGATTAGTATAAGTTGTTTATTTTTTTATTTCTAAAAGCATGCTAACTGGTTTTCCAAGCGACTTTTGAATAAATTTCGTCATCTTTTTATATAAATGAAGCCTGGTATTACCTCCGTAAATTCCATGATTTTTATCTGGATAAATAGCCCATTCAAAATCTTTATCGGCTTGCACTAATGCTTCTACTAAGCGAGTAGTGTTTTGCACATGAACATTATCGTCTGCACTTCCATGAACCAATAGAAAATCTCCTTCTAATTTATCCACATGAGAAATAGGCGAGTTGTTATCGTATCCAGAAGCATTCTCCTGAGGAGTTTGCATATATCTTTCGGTATAAATAGTATCGTAAAATCTCCAACTACTCACTGGCGCTACAGCAATCGCCATTGAAAACGTATCTGCTCCCTGAAACAAACTGTTAGACGACATAAATCCGCCATAACTCCAACCCCAAATACCAATACGATCGGCATCAATATATGGCAATGTTCCTAATTTTTTTGCAGCTGCAATTTGATCTTGAACTTCATATTTACCAAGTTCTTTTTGCGTCATTTTCTTGAAATCACGTCCTTTTAGCCCAGTTCCTCTTCCGTCTACACAAACAATAATATATCCTTGCTGCGCTAACATTTGGTGCCAGTAATCGTTAGAACCATTCCAGCGGTTTGCTACCTGCTGAGATCCTGGTCCAGAGTACTGGTACATAAACAATGGATACTTTTTATTTGGATCGAAGTTCGACGGCTTAATAGTATACATATTCAGATCATTTCCATTGATGTTGATAGTGGAAAACTCTTTAGGCGACATATTATAGCCCTTTAGCTTATCTTTCAAAGCCGCGTTGTTCTTTATTTCTCGAACTTCCTTTCCATTTAAAGCTTGCTTTAGCGAATAAACGGTTGGTGTTTCAGTATTTGAGAAGCTGTTGATGAAGTAGGTGTAATCTGCGCTGAAATCGGCACTGTTCGTACCGTTACCCTGAGTAAGCCTCACTTTATTTTTTCCTGTGTTCGTAATAGAATAAACATCTCTGTTAATACTTCCATTTGTAGTACTCTGATAATATATTCTACCCGTTTTAGTATCGAAACCATAATAATTGGTTACCTCCCAATCTCCCTTGGTGATCTGATTAATCAGTTTCCCGGTTTTACCATAATGATAAATATGATTCCAACCATCTTTTTCACTGGTCCAGATAAAACTATTGTCATTCAAAAATGTAAGATTATCTGTCACATCCACATAAGCGTCATCTTTTTCTTGAAGAATTAATTCTGAGCTATTTTTCTTAGCATCCACAAATACCAAATCCAACACGTTTTGATGTCTGTTGGTGAGCTGCACACTTAATATATCTTCATCATTGGTCCATTTAATTCTAGGAATATAATAATTATTGTATGCCGAAATATCCACCTTCGAGGTATTGCTGGTATCCAAATTATAGAGATGAAGAGAAACTTCTGCATTTGCCTCTCCTGCCTTTGGATATTTAAATACCTGCTGCGTCTGATATAAATCTTCCCCATAGACGTCCATTGAAAATTCTGGTACGTCCGACTCGTCGAACCGGATAAATGCAATCATATTGCCATCTTTATTCCAATCGAAAGCTCTTACAAAGGCAAATTCTTCCTCATATACCCAATCGGTAATACCATTAATGATACTATTCTTAACGCCATCTGAAGTAAACTGCGTTTCTTTCCCAGTTTTTAAATCTTTGTAATATAAATTGTTATTGTAACCGTAGGCAATCTTAGTACCGTCTGGACTAAAAGTAGGTTCTTGTACTTTTTTATCTGAAAGCAAGCTAACCGACTTACTATTCACGTCGTACACATAGTAAGTACCAAGTGTAGATCTTCTAAAAACAGGATTTTTTTCGGTCGCTAAGAGAATCTTGGACTCATCTTCGCTAAATTCATAGGAAATAAAGTATTGAATGTCTGGCAAATCGGAGCTATTTAGCAACGTTTTCACCTTTTTCCCGCTTTTATAATCAAACACATCTATTGCCGAGGTACGATTAGACCTATTAAAGTTAAGAATGGAATACTCTTTTCCGTTTTTGAGTGAACGCAATACGTCCATTCGTTCTGCCCTAAATTCACCGGACCATATTTCTTCTAAGCTAATTTCTTTTTTTTGTGCTGTAAGTGTTGATATCGTTGCTATAAAAAGCGATAGCACAGTAACGGAGAGTATTCTTTTCATCTTTTCTATTCTACTTGTTTTCAAGGCAAAAGACAATTCATCTTAGACCTTCAACACATTTAACTACTTTATTGAACTTAATCATTTTAAAGTGTTAAAATTTTGTTATGCCAAGTTTACTAAATTTCTAGCAAAATCCGACGGTTTTTTGTGTTAAATCACGTGTCCTGTATCCAACACGTTTGAACAGCAAGCTCCATATTTTAGTAGTGTATGAAGAATTGCCCCAGTAAAAAACAACTGTAAAAGGAAACCAATTGGATCACATTTCTTTTAACAGCTACCCGCAATAGCAAATTAAATGAACTATCTATCCAAAAATGTATCTTTGCAGAACAAATTATTGCACCTATGGCCAATCCCGTAACAGGATTTTCAAAAAAAACGAAAGAAGAAAAAATACAGTGGTTAGTAGAAAATTATCTTCCAAATAACCCAACTGCGATCTCTACGTTAAAGCAGTATTGGAATAGTGATCGAAAGATCCAAAAGCTCCATGACGATTTCATTGAAAACACCATTACTAATTATTTATTACCATTTGGAATTGCTCCTAATTTTCTCATAAACGAGCAACTTTACACGTTACCAATGGTAATTGAAGAAAGCTCGGTAGTTGCCGCGGCAAGTAATGCAGCTAAATTCTGGCTTAAGCGGGGAGGGTTTAAAACAGAAGTAATCTCTACTCAGAAAAACGGACAGGTACATATTAACTTCTTCGGAAATTCACAAGACATAACGACCTTCTTTTCAGAAGTAAAACCACAGCTCATTGAAAGCATAGATGCAATTCAGAAAAACATGAGGAATCGTGGCGGCGGACTTATAGACATTGAGTTAATTAACAGTACAGCTAAGCTAGACGGTTACTATCAACTCCACTGCACCTTTGAAACACTGGATGCGATGGGTGCCAATTTCATCAACAGTTGCTTGGAGACAATCGCAAAAACCTTTGAATTGCTGGCAAAAGGACATGTCGCTTTCGAACAAAGTAACTTCCGTCCCGAAGTGGTGATGAGTATACTCTCCAATTTTGTTCCAGAATGTTTGGTGCGTGCCGAGGTAAGTTGTCCAGTGTCTGAACTTTCAAATGGTAAAATCGACGGGGCCACCTTTGCAAATAAGTTTGTGAGAGCCGTTCAAATCGCTCAGATGGAGCCAAGGCGAGCAGTTACGCACAACAAGGGCATTATGAATGGCATAGACGCCGTTATTCTTGCTACTGGAAATGATTTTAGAGCGGTAGAAGCAGGTGTACATGCCTACGCTTCTCAAACTGGAAATTATACCAGTCTAACCCAGGCAAGTATAGAAGATGATGTATTTCGCTTTTGGATCGAAATTCCATTAGCACTCGGTACAGTAGGAGGTCTCACCTCTCTTCATCCCATGACAAAACTAGCTTTCGAATTATTACAAAAACCCAATGCAAAGCAATTAATGCAAATAGTAGCGGTGGCTGGTTTAGCTCAAAATTTTGCAGCCCTGCGCTCTTTGGTTACGGTAGGCATCCAGAAAGGACATATGAAAATGCATTTAATGAACATCCTTAACCAATTAAATACATCTGCAGAAGAACAAGAAAAAACTACTTCCCATTTTAAAAACAATGAGGTCTCACACAGTGCGGTGGTTTCGTTCGTTGAAGAACTGAGAAAACTGGAGTAGTATTTAGTGGGCAGTTTAATGGATATGAAGCGAACCGAATCAACAAAAACAAACAAACGCATCGAAGATATGCGGTCATATATAATGAAGGTCTTAACTCATAATTGATAGTTGAAAAAAACATTTTACAGTAACGGAAAATTACTTTTAACAGGAGAATACGCAGTTTTAGATGGCGCAACGGCTCTTGCCATTCCTACAAAGTATGGTCAATCGTTAGCAGTGACCCCAAATAATTCGAACCTGCTAGAATGGGCTAGCTTTGACGATAAAGGCGCTATTTGGTTTAAATGCAAATTAGCTAACAAGGCTAATAAATGGACCATTTATGAAGTTAATGACACTCTATTTGATGTCGACGTATCCAAAACCTTATTAACAATCTTAACAAAGGCACAGGAATTAAATCCTCTTTTCTTGAAATCTGAACAAGGGATCACGGTGAACACTCACTTAGACTTTCCACGAGATTGGGGATTAGGGACTTCGTCTACTCTAATAAACAATATTGCGCAATGGGCTCAAATTGATGCTTTCCAACTTCTGGATGAGAGCTTTGGAGGCAGTGGGTACGACATTGCGGCGGCTCAAAACGATCAGCCCATTTTTTACCAGCGTAGCAAGCCGCCTACCTTCAGAAGCGTGCATCTACCATGGGAATTTAAGGACCAGCTATTTTTTGTTCACCTCAATCAGAAACAAGACAGTAAAAAAGGAATTGCCCATTACAAAAGTACAGCCGTAAGCAAGCTCCAATTACTGCGAATTTCAGATTTAAGCGAAAAGCTTTTAATGTGCTACAGCTTAACAGATTTCCAAAAAATAATGGAGCATCATGAAAAATTAATTTCAGAGATGATTGATTTACCAACCGTAAAAGAGCGTTTATTCTCAGATTATGGAGGTTTAGTCAAGAGCCTTGGAGCCTGGGGCGGAGACTTTATTCTTGTTTCAGGAACGCTTAGGGAAATGGATTATTTCAGAAGCAAAGGCTATCGTACTATTATTTCGTATCCCGAAATGATTAAATAAGAAGTCTTAGGGTTAAACTTCAAAAATGTTAAAGAAAAAAATAGCCTCCTTCACAACTATGCAAAGGAGGCCTTTTCTAAATTAGGTTTGTTTAGTATGCTTAGTAAAAGCTCGCTCTGTTATCTTCGATATCGGCCGCTTTCTCTAAGGCTTTGTATAAGTTCTGATTTACATTAGTTGCATTACTCGCATTAAGTGCGCTCGCATAAGAAGAGTAATCTTCCAAGTCTGGAGCTGGATTAACAGCTAGCACTTTCACTTTATAAACTCCATCTTTTCCGTCAATCAAGTCGGTACTCTCTCCGGCTTTTACTCCAAATGCAGTTCCAACCACCAACGGATCTGTTCCTGCACCAGCAATAGTTGGATTGGATCTTGTAATTGCTGAAGCTGTTCTTACTTGCACATTTTGGCTAGAAGCGATTTCTTGAAGCGTTGTTCCAGAAATAGACTCACGGATTTTGGCTGCCTTTTTCTCGTTTCTTAAGATTGGAATTACGCTTGCTGAAGCTTCAGCAACACTCATCAATGCCTTCTCAGTGCTCTTTCTAGTTAATCTTGCAACTACATAGGAGTCGTCAATATTAAAACGCTTTACATCTCCTACCTTACTTTCCTCTCCAAACGCCCAATTGATGATAGTTCGGTTATTTCCAATTCCTGGAATAGCAGCATCTAACTTACCAATTTTATTAACTGGCTTTGGTGAAAGACCGCTTTCTGCAGCAAGTGCAGAGAAGTCACCTGTTCTTGCAGCTTCTTCAAACTTTGCTCCTTTAGAGAATACATCACTTAGCGTTTGTTCTGATGGCTCGATATCTACGGTTACTGTAGCAATTTTTACAGCTTCACTCATATCTTTTTGGCCCATCACCTCAATTACGTGATATCCGAATTGAGATTCTGCAACACCAACATCTCCTGTAGCCCCTTCGAAGGTAAAGTCTCTAAATGGAGCTACCATTTTATTGTATCCATACCAATCGTACAAACCATCATTTGCAATACTAGGAGTATCCGAAGTAAATTGCTTCACTAATGCTGGAAACTTAGAACGATTTGCTTTGATCACCTTTACAAGGCTATCTGCTAGCGTTTTGGCCTCTTCTGGAGATCGTGTAATACTATCTGTTCTATTTAAACCAACAGGTATTAAAATATGTCTCGCCTTTACTGAATCTGGCATCTGTCTAGAGGCTACAACTTTCGATAAGTTCCATGTATTTCCGTCCTTGTAGGGTCCGTACACAGTTCCTTGTGGGATATTAAGAATAGTATCCTTGAGGTTAGCAGGTAAGTTACTTGCCTTTACCCAACGATCTACATATTCGTTTTCAGAGTTTCCGTTTACATATACTTCAACCTCTTCTGCAGAAGCAAAAGCTTCTTTCTTAGCAGCAACTGCTACTTTCTGTGCTTCTATATCTTCTAAAGAAGGTTCTTCCTTAAAAGTGATATATTCAATGTCTACCATTGGTTCCACCTCAAATTGCTTTGGGTTTGCCTTGATATACGCCGCAATCTCTGTTTCAGAAACAGCTACATCGTCATCTGATATTTTTGTGTAAGGAACATACACAAACTGCATGTTGATCTTGTCGTTCTCGTATCTGTACTGTTGCTCGCCTTCAGCTAAAGTAGAAACCATTCCCGAACGCACCATATTCAAATAGTTGGTTTGAAGAATTCCTTGTTTGGTACTTTCGATGAAATCATTCCACTGTTGTTCGGCTTGCGAACCAGTATTGCGAATGTTCGCTACGTACTCAATCATTTTCGCTTCGCTAAAAACACCAGCTTCATTTTGAAATGTAGGGTTATTTCCTAGTACAAGCGCCAATGTTTCACTCAACTGCTCCGGACTAATAGTCATTCCAAGCTCGTCTACTTGCTGGTTTAATAAAGCACTTTTCATTTCACGATCCCAAACCACGTTTACGGCCTGCGCAGTATTTGCATTTGGCCCCATTGATCTCTGTTGTGCCTCTACTTTCGCCATGAAGTCTTCTCGAGATAGCTCCACTCCATTTATGTTCCCCACTGTATCCTGAATATCCCCTCCACCTTGCGTTTTGCTATTTATTACTCCATCGAGTACAAAAGCGAAAAGTGCAAGTGCAATAATGATAATAAGGAAAACTCCTCTTTTACGTATGCTGTTTAAAATTGCCATTTGTGTTCTAATTTTGTCCTAGTTCTCTAAAATCTAATTATAGGAAGTTGGATCGTATTAATTGTTTAAGGTCGCTAAAAGGATCAAAGACAAATTGTTTAGGTTTATTTTCGTCCAATTTAGTGGGCGAAAATACCATTTTCCGCTTATATATAAAAACGTTCAACTTAAAAAAATGAGGGAATTGAGAAAGAATTAATCCTCGGTCTTCTTTTTAACTTCGACCAATTCGATTTTGGTGCTGGAAACTTCGATTATTTTGATGATAAATCCATCAATTTCAACCGTTTCATCGGGTTGAGGTATTTCTTCCGTAAAGTTCACAATCATCCCTCCGAGGGTCTCGTAATTTTCACTTTTAGGAAGGTCTAATTTGTAAGCTTCATTTATATAATCTACTTCCATCCTAGCCGAGAATTGGTAGTGATTATCGTCTAACTCTGCCTCAATTAATTCCATCGAATCGTGCTCATCTTCTATTTCACCAAACAACTCTTCAATGATATCTTCTACAGTTATTATGCCCGATGTACCGCCGTATTCATCTATAACCACCGCAATACTCTTTCTTTTTCTGCTTAACACGTTCAATACATCTTTAGCATACATGGTTTCTGGAACGAAAACAACTGGCATCAAAATCTTTTTAAGCGCCACTGGCTTTTTAAAGAGCTCGAACGAGTGAACATAACCAAGAATATCGTCAATACTTTCGTTGTAGACCAATATTTTAGATAGTCCACTATCTGTAAAAAGTTTCCCTAACTCCTTTGGAGTAGTATGGATCTCTACTGCCACCACCTCTGTTCTAGGCACCATTACTTCTCTGGCTTTCACTTCGGAAAATTCTAAGGCATTCTGAAAGATCTGTATTTCACTATCAATCTCATCCTTTAACTCGACCGATTCCATTTGTTCACTAATATAATTCCCCAACTCTACCTTACTGAAACTAAGCTGTACTGCATCTCCTTCAGTTTTAAAGAAAAGCCGGAGCACTTTATCTGATATCCAAATCACTAATTCGGAAATAATCGAGAATAGGACATAGAAAATATAGGCTGGTAGGACAAAAAATTTCAGGAGGCTGTTGGAATAAATCTGAAAGAATACTTTTGGAAGAAACTCGGCTGTTAATAGGATTACTATGGTCGAAATCACCGTATGCAGCACCAACTGAAGTCCGCCGTCTATTGGTAAAAGACTCACTAATAATTCGCCCATCACAAAGCCATAAACCACTAACGCGATGTTGTTACCAACCAACATGGTGGCAATAAATTTAGAAGGTCTTTTGGTAATTCGTTTTAAAACTTTGGCCAGAAAGTTATTCTGTTTTTTTTCAATTTCAATATGAATTTTGTTGGCAGAAACGTATGCGATCTCCATGCCCGAGAAGAATGCAGACAGCAACAAGGACAAAACAATAATGATTATTTGAAATTCCATCTAACGATCTTGGTTGCGTTGCTCTATTTTCTTTCTAAACTTTCGTCTAAAAAAGAACATAAAAACCGCCAAAACGAAAAAGAAAATAAAAAGATAGGCCTGATCTCTTTCAGTATCCCACTTAGTGATCACCATATAAACCGACATTCCTGCCATTACGATATAAATGTACTCGACAAATTGAAATAATTTACTGCCCATCTGGTTCTTCCTTTTTATTTTGGTCTATGACTTGAATTCCGTCATTTGTTCTAGACAAAAATACGGTAAAATCTTCGTTTGCATCAAATCGAGCTCCGTCGTTATAGGAACCGTCTTTAAAAGTGATCCTATACGGCTGGTCTGTAAACACCCATTTATGGTTTTGGTCCCAATAAAGTTGTTCGGCATTTAATACATTCCCGTCCGATGTTACAAGTACTACATTTTCGCGTAGATCGACAATACCAGTGGATGGATAGCGCATAGCATAATCTGAGGTGACAGTACTTTGCTCGCCATTTTCAAAAAATCGAACCTCCACTCCCTTTGGGAACTCCTGATAGGCAAATTCAAAATTTGAGTAATCCAACAGCTCTGGGGCTATTAAATTGGTAACCACCTTACCCGAATCTGTATAAAAAAGATTTACATTCTTACCTTCTGCCACTGGCATCCCATCTTTAAGGGATAGCTTCTTAACATTTTTATAATTTCCTTCACATGCAAAAAGCGTGATGGCTATTAAAATAACCATCACGCTCTTAAACATATATTTAAATTTTATCATCTTATAGATTAGGCACTCTCACGCTTCCACCAACCCAACAGCTAAAAGAAACGGTTTTACCTTGCATTCCTGAACTAAAGATATCCGTCTTACTTGGAGCTCTTTGTCTGTAACTACTTGCAGCAGCTCTTGCCGAAGAAGCAATAGAAGGATCTACACGCGCTGCCTTGTCTGCCATTTGAGCAGCCAACCAGTTGATTGCTCTCTTTTCAAAAACACTGCTTCCACAGTTATTAGAACTCTGCGCATACATTTGAGCAATTTTCAAGTAAGCTCTTCCTTCATTTGGTTTGATCTCAAGCACATTTCTGTAGTACTTTCTAGCCTGACCGTAGCTTCCTTTTTTTCTATAGTTTTCAGCAAGACTTGAATAGTACTTTACCTTTTGATTAGGATCAGTCTCTAAGCTAATCGCCTGGTTGTAATAGTCTGAACCATCTTTTCCTTCTTTCTCTGCCAATCTACCTAAATAGAACGCTGATGCCGCTGAAGGCTGGATAGAATGTAACTGCTGTACCATTTTAAAGAACAATGGAGTGTCACAATCTTTCGAATTTAGTTTTCCAGCTGAACTCTTTAACCATGCAACGTCATTCTTCTTTTCTTCCCAAAGTCTTTCGTATAAAGGAATTAAGTTAGTACAATCTGCAATTTTTCCCAATTTGGTATCAACACTACCTTTAATTTTACCGTAGCTACCTAAATTAGTCTCGTACCCTTTTACTTTTTTCTGCTCTTTTGCAGTTAAAGCTGTACCTGCTTCCTCCTTATCGATCAATGTCGCTAATCTAGTTGCATATTTAACTTCCTCCACAGCAATTTTATCCTGGATGATATCGTACAGGTCAAAAACCTCCTGAATATCCTTTTGTCCTTCATCAAACAATTCTTTCGCTAATGAAAAATAGGTGTAGATACTTTTCGGACTGGTAAACGTTTTTGCGTCTTTCTTATATGCAGCATCAAAATTATTGAATTGCTCCATCTTAGTACCAATACCATTGTCGTACTTTACTTGAGCGATATCTGCCATGATATCACCTATCTTACTTTTATTAGGATAGTACTTTATTCTTAAGTTGTAGGCGTTCTCAAGATCGGTGATCTTACTTTTATCTCCCTTTTCGATGAAATACTCGAACATCTTCGTTGCATATTGGTAAGTAGCCAAACTATAAGTAGGGCAATCTTTCACTACTTTTTCATAGTGAGGCAATGCAGCTTCATAATTTTTTGCTTTCGCAGGCTCAATAAATAAAGAGGCAGTCGTTACGCATTCGTCCATTTGCGCTAGTGCCTTCCCTCCAAATGTGAACAGGAGTGCAACTAGAAGTAAAGTAGCTTTCGTTTTCATCGTGTTAGTGTTTAGTAAGTTAATCATAATATCTTTTTTCAAACCATCTATCGTTTAAGGATAGACTTATAAATGTGTTAAAGAACGTTTCTTCAACTAGGCCAGCACTCTTTGTTCCTCTTCTACCAAGCTCGAAACCGAGGTTTAAATTGGAGAATACCTTACCTACAGGTAATCCTACTCCAAAAGATATGCCAAACTCGTCAATAGACTCGCCATTGATGTTTACACCTGTCTGCTCCATCCTAAAACCACCTCTGTAAACCATTCGTTTAAAGTAACTTCCAAAGGCGTTGTAGTTTGGAATAAAAAATCCTCCTACCCTTACTTTCGATGCATCGTCGTAGATTACATTGTCTGGAGTACCAGCGAGATTTGCAAAGTTACTAGTTTTTTGCGAAGTATATTCGGCTCCAAGAAACCATTTTTTGGGTTTTCCTATACCTGCTCCAAGTGTAAATTGTGACGGAAAGCTAAAAGCTGTGTCTTCCACATCAATTTCCCTAAAGTCTACTGGAGACACTCCTCCGTTGGGAAGCTCAAGTATGGTCGCCAAAATTCGTTGGTTTTCAGAAGTAAACTCGTTTTCGACCGCGTATGCAACAGAAGTTTGTATTTCCAATTCCTTCGTCACCATTCGTTTATACATCGCTCCAAAGTTGAAATCGAAACCTCTAATATTAGATCGGTTGATCTCTCGAATACCTAACTGAACGTCTTCTTGAAAAGTAGTTGCGCGGTTTTCGATGTTTCCGAAGTTATAGTTAGCTTCCACTCCAACACTTAGCTCTGGTGTTACTTGATATCCTAGGGTCAAGAAAGCTCTGTTGAGACCTCCAAACCCTTCAAATTGAGTTGTATTATCCCCATCCACATTTTCAAGTTTATATCCTGAAGAGGTGTAAGGAAGCAATCCAAAACTCGCCCCGAACTTACCCATTGGAATACCAATAGCCAAATAATCGAATGAAGTGGTTGTAATTTGCTGAGATTCTGCATCTGTAGCTAGCCCTGTATACTTATGACTACCAGCTAAAGAATAGTTCACTAACTGCAATCCAGCAACACTGGCTGGATTTTGTAAATTTAGGTGGATGCTATCACTATAGACTCCTATTCCTCCCATCGATCTATTTTCGACCGTCCCTTTAAATTTCAAGGTTCCAATACCAAAAAAAGAATAAGGAGATGTAGTTCCTTGTTGCGCCACGGCAAAACCAGTGGTCAATAGCATAAGCGCTATAAAAATTCGTTTCAACATTAATCCTTGTTAATTTCTAAAATGTGATTCAATCCTTCCAATAAAAAATTGGAGGTGGCAAAGATGTCATTTTTTATGCTATCTCGCAAAAAATGAGCATCTCCTCCTGTTAAAATAACCGTTAAATTTCCAAAGTTTTCGATGTATTTCTCAATAAACCCATCAACTTCATTGATAACTCCCTGAACAACACCCACATGCATAGAGTTATTTGTAGAGTCTCCGATTAAGTTTAAAGGCTTTTTCGTTTCTAATAACGGTAGATTTGCAGTAAAGGTATGCATGGCTTTATAGCGCATTTGTATACCTGGGGCTATTGCTCCCCCCAGATACGAGTTAGCTTCCGTAAGAAAATCATACGTAATACAACTACCCGCATCAATAACCAAGACATTTTTATCTGGAAATTGCACCGCAGCAGCACTTACCAGCGCAATGCGATCCACGCCTAAGGTAGAAGGAGTAGCATACTCATTTTTAAAAGGAAATTTTGCTTGATGAGTAAGAACGAACACCGAATGCTTTTTTTTCAATGCCGAAAGTTGCGCATCCGTAAATCCGCCAACAGATGAAACAATGCAATGCTCCACTTTTGGAAAACGATCTGACACCTCTGAAAGCGACTCTATGAAACCTTCTTTGTCACAAACGAACTTTTCCATAAGCTCATTATTAACAAAGACCGCTAACTTTAGATACGTATTACCAACGTCTATTATTAAATTCATTCTAAGTTGTGAAGGGCTAAAAATACAATTTGTAGTAATGTGGGGTTGTTAAGAGTCTATTAAAAGAAAGTTAGGCCGCTTCTTTAATAGATGTGAGACATGAGACCGTTATAGAAAACAAAAAACCCGAAGCATAAACTTCGGGTTTTAATGTGGTGCCTCCAGGAATCGAACCAGGGACACATGGATTTTCAGTCCATTGCTCTACCAACTGAGCTAAGGCACCATGCTTAAAAGCGAGTGCAAATATAGTTCTATTTTGTTTTCCGCAAAACATAAATCAAAAATAATTGAAGAAATTATAAAGTTTAAAAGCCAGGTTCCAAAAATTTGATCGAAGTGCCACAGATCAAAAACTGAATAACAAGAACTTACCACAGATTGGCCCATTCCATATTAAACATTCTCACCCTCCCCATAAACCTCAACAGCCCGCTTTAACTTTTGCCGTATCCTTTTCCGAAGTAATCTTGGCTTCACTACCTCAATAGCATCACCGAAGCCTAAAATCAATCGCTCCAATTCTAAATTAAGGTGTACATGGAGTTTAATCATGATGCTTCTATCCTCAAACTGCTCCAGCAATTCCTGAGAGTGATGAAAAGGTTTGGTCAATACATAAGGCGCATTACCTCGCTCAATTTTTAAAACTACTTCTTGTAACTGGTCGTCATTAAGCACGGTCACACCTATGGTATTTTTATAATATTCATCTCCGTTAAAATCCTCGTCATTGTAAGGTATGTTTAAATCATAATCGATCCCAACCATTCGGTCCAAGGCCAACGTCTGAATGTTCATGGTTCTACTCGATCTCCCCACCAAAAACCACCTATTATTGAACTCCTTTAATATAAAAGGATGAAAAGTGATGACCCCAGGCTTTCGCGCAGTAAAAGACTGATAGTTAATTTTCAAAACTAACTTCTTAATAATTGCTTGATATAATACATCCAAATGCTGCAGACCCTTTAAATTCTCATTATTATCGAGATGAATAACCGCAGATCGATGTGTTTTCTCGGTATAAACTTTGTCTTCCAAACGCTGGATGATCCCACCTAATTCTGAAAACAGTGAAAAATCCTTGAATTGCTTCAACATTTCAACCGTTTCAGACAAAACACTCATGTCGTTCTCGGTAATGGGAATATCGGTAATCGAATAATCGGGGGCTTCGTAACAGTAAAATTTCTTGTTTACAACTACAATGGGCGCATTATAACCCAACTTGTCACTACGCATCATCTGTATATCCAACTGAATGGTTCGCTTACTCACGTTCACTTCTCTTCCCTCGTATTCGTACAGTGCATCAGAGCATGCATCAATCAAGTCTTGTAATGTCCAATCTCGATACTTGTTCTGAAGACATTTGTCGATGGTTTTATACCGAATGAGTGCATTTTTATTGAGTGCCATATTAATTAATTTGAATGGATGCCAATTCTCTGGACAGGTTTTCTCTGGCCTGTTCTTCGTAGGTATTCTGAAATTCTCTCGTGGCGTAAATGTGCTGTTTGGCTAGAAAATGTGCTAGCACCTTCTTGCGTCCTGGACGGTACAATACCAAAGGAATCTTCCTGTACTCTTTCCGAATGTTTTTCGCATATGCAAGGTATTCGTCTGGTGTCTGACCCAAAACAGCCAGATCAAAATCCACCATCCACTTGGTATCTTCATGAACCGCTTTGTGCGTTTTAGTCGCCAAAATATGAGTCTTAATTCGTTCTATCGAAGCTTCATCCAATGCCAACCCTTCTGCTGATAGGGCGGAAACTTGCAATCTGTGTAAATGCTCTCCTGCCAAGACGGCACTTTGTTCTTCATTGTCTTTCTTCCAAATACTATATATAATGTCATGATAGAAAATAGCCAAAGTCACTTCCGAAGGATGCTCCAACCGTTCTTTGTAAACATCAAAATAATTGAAGAGTTCCTTCAAATGACCGGTATTGTGATATGCCCTAAACTTCTGAGAATAGTTCTTTATCAGTACCGCCCAAAATTCGTTGATGAGATTGGTATCACTTGTATAAAGTTTCAGCAGGCTTTCAAAACGGCTTCTTAGAGTCATGCAATAATTTTTTAGAAAAATACACAATTAAAGCTACTACGCAAAAAGATTGCGTAGTAGCTTCCAATATTTGTCCCAGGTATCAGAAAGAAATCTATTAAAAAGATTTCAAGGAGCGCTCCATCAACCATAGGAGTTGATGGAGCTTAAAAAAAAGAAAGAAAACATGAATACAAAAACAAACATCACAGGAAAGACATTAATCGAATTAGGATTCACTTCAGGGAAGTGGTTTCCAGAAGCTTTGGCACATATTAACGATAACGCCTTAGAAGGTGAGGCGATGCTCAATTATTTAGAACAGTTTAGAAATCCGCCAATGCTCGATTTAGATGCAGAAACGCCACACTTCGCTATCAACATAAAAGCCGAAAACGAATTGGAAGCCGTGAATGTGAATTCGGTGGTGAAGTCGATGGAGGTTTTAATGAAAACACCTACCATAGTGGACGGTGCCATCATGCCAGACGCCTGTCCAACGGGTCCTAGCGGAACCATTCCTGTAGGTGGTATTGTGGTAGCCAAAAACGCCATTCACCCAGGAATGCATAGTGCAGATATTTGCTGTTCTGTAATGTTAACCGATTTTGGTAAAGCAAATCCGAAAGACATTTTAGACGCCGCTCATGCCAGTACTCATTTTGGTCCGGGTGGAAGAGATCGAACTACACAATTTAGATTTCCGACCGAGCTTTTGGCAGAATTTGAAGCCAACTGGTTCTTGAACGAGGAACAAATGATTCAGGCTGCAAGAGCACATTTAGGAACGCAAGGAGATGGAAATCACTTTTTGTTTGTAGGAAAGTCTAAGAAAACGGGAAATACGATGATGGTTACACATCACGGATCTAGAGGTCCAGGTGCCCGTTTGTATAAAAAAGGAATGAAAGTGGCTGAAAATTTCAGAAAAATACTTTCAGAAGATACCTTAAAACAAAACGCTTGGATCCCTTTCGATACAGATGAAGGACAATCGTATTGGGAAGCTTTGCAAACCATCAGAAAATGGACCAAAGCCAATCACGAGGTAATTCACAACGCAGTGGCTGAGAAATTACATACCACCATTGAGGACCGTTATTGGAACGAGCACAACTTTGTTTTTAAAGATGGAGATTTGTTTTACCACGCAAAAGGAGCAACGCCGTTGGATGCGAAGTTTATGCCAGACATCACTGGGCCACGATTGATCCCGTTGAACATGGCAGAACCCATCTTAATTGTGGAGGGTGAAACTACTGCTAACAACTTGGGATTTGCCCCACATGGAGCAGGTAGAAATGTGAGCAGAACGCAGCATAGAAAGAGCAAGACAGGAACTGTTCAAGAGATTTTTGAAGAAGAGACCAAAGGATTAGACATTCGGTTCTTTTCAGATGAAATTGATATTACTGAACTCCCTAGCGCTTATAAAAATGCCAATACCGTAAGAAACCAAATGGACGAATACGGTTTAGGAACCGTCATTGACGAAGTAATGCCGTACGGTTGCATCATGGCAGGAGACTGGTTGAAAAATGCGCCTTGGAAGAAGCGTAAAAGAACTCGAGGGTAGGAATTGCCTACCCTCAAATACTAACCAAATGGAAACATTAAAAGAAAAATTATATCAAGTACTTGCTGGAGCAATGGAAGTTTCGGCATTTGAGGAATGGCTCTATGCCAATACCGAACTTATCGAATTAATAGACAAAGATTCTTCGATATATGATTTGTACACACTAAATTTCAAAAGCTCAGATATTTTAGAGTCCCTAGCAAATTATGCCACTAAAACTCTAGGTCCTGCTGAAGTACTTATGGCAAAGATCGAAAAAGGATGTCGTGAATTGAAATTGACCGACAATTTTGATCAAGCAGAGAGAATAGTGATAGAATTGAGTTATCTGCATGATTGGGATGATGTTTTTGAACTTACCACTGAATTTTATTTTTTAGAAGAGTGCTTCTCAACCTTTAGAGCAAGAATGAACCAAAACTCCGACTGCATGGCAAAGGCTAAATTGAAAGCTGAAACCATATTAGAGTTATCAAAAGAGAAGTCGGTAAAAGAAAAAGTTGATTTCCTTATCAGCGGATTATCAAAGAAAAAAGTCTTTCAAATAAAGGCAAAGACACCCAAACCGTGGTACCAGTTTTGGTAAGCAAAAAAATAAATTTGGAGGCAATTAACTAATATTGCCATATTTGCATAGAACAAAAACAAAAAAACAATATCTATATGACGCTATTTCACTCACATAAAAGGAACGCTGCAAAGCTATTTTTCCATCGTGTGCATGGGTAATTGTCTAAAAAGATCAGAAATAGTAAAAGCGTTCAAGAAATTGGACGCTTTTTTTTATGCTTTTTTTAGCCATATGCCTAAAACTATTTCAATTAGTAGTTTGACAGCTAATCCACGGCCATACAAGTGATTACAAATCACTAGGACTTTCTGTAAAATACGGACAGGAATCCTGCATTCTAAAATCAGCATAACTAATTGATTGTCAGTAAATTAAATTTGAATTTTATTTGTGTAATTCAAAAGTCTTCCACATATTTGCACCGTCTTAGACTTAAAGTACTAGACACCACAGAAAATATTAATCTATAAAACGAAGTAGCATGACCTTTTACAATTCATCTCTAATCACATTAAAAGAACTAGGTTCTTATGTGTGGTTGCTTCGGAAATTTTCTCCCATGTAACAATTCTGTTATGTTGAATGAAAGTCCGAAGTCTTATTAAAAGTTTCGGACTTTTTTTATTCGCCTATTTGTCTAAAAATCGACCGATGGTGCCTGCTCCAATTGGAGTGCCGGCACAAGACAAACACATCTAAAATTTAACACCATAACATCATGGGAAAGAAATTATCTGGAAAAGACCTGATCAAATTAGGCTTTCCAAAAAACAATAGCATTAATGTGGCATTAGGCCAGATCAATCGCTATCAAAAACGCAAGAAAAAAGAACAAATATTAATAGAAGCCAAACAAGTTTTATTACATCCTCAAGATTATAAAGGAGACGGAGTTTGGGGTAAGATCGCTGAGAGTTTATTGGATCCAGTAGAAGTGAAAAAACATGCATTAAACAATACACGTGCACCTTTCCAAATCTACGGAGAAAATGAAATTGACGAGCAAGCAAAATACCAGCTTTATGACGCATTGAAATTACCTGTTGCAGTTGCGGGCGCATTGATGCCAGACGCACATGTAGGATATGGATTGCCCATAGGAGGTGTATTAGCTACCAAAAATGCAGTTATTCCATACGGCGTTGGTGTAGATATTGGATGCAGAATGTGCCTAACCATCTACCCTATCAAAACCTCCTATTTGAAGGGAAAGAGTCACCAATTAAGCAACTTTTTATCTGAGCACACCAAATTTGGAATGTACGAAACTCATAAAGTTAAGCATGACCATGAAGTTTTTTCCAGAGACGAGTTTAAAACCATTCCTCTGGTAAAAAGACTGAAAGACAAAGCTTATAAACAGTTGGGTACTTCGGGAGGTGGAAATCACTTCGTAGAATTTGGAACAGTAACCATTACCGATATCAACAACGAATGGGATTTAGACGTTGGAGAATACATTGGGTTGCTTACGCATAGTGGATCGCGAGGTCTGGGAGCAAACATAGCCAAACATTATACGTATCTGGCAACCAAACAAACTCCCTTACCGAAGCACGTACAACAATTGGCGTGGCTGGATTTGAATACACACGACGGACAGGAATACTGGCTAGCTATGAATTTAGCTGGAGATTATGCCCAGGCATGTCATGACGATATTCATGCACGCCTCGGAAAGTTGCTAGGCTCCAAACCCATTGCGAAAATTGAGAATCATCACAATTTTGCATGGAAACAGCAGGTGAACGGACAAGAATGTATCGTCCACCGAAAAGGAGCTACGCCGGCTGCCGAAGGAGAATTAGGGATTATTCCAGGTTCTATGACGGCTCCAGGATATATAGTTCGAGGCAAAGGAAATGCAGACAGTTTACAGTCGGCATCACACGGAGCAGGGCGCTTATTTTCTAGACGGAAATGCAAGGAGAACTTTACGCGTAGCGAGATCAAAAAAGAGCTCGCAGATTATGGAGTTACTCTCATTGGAGGAGGCATAGATGAGGCACCAATGGCCTATAAGAATATTAAAAAAGTGATGAATAACCAACGAGAACTTGTTGAGGTGATTGGAACATTCACACCAAAAATCGTCCGAATGGACCGTTAACAAATGAAACAGACAAATAAAAATACAGCACTCTTACAATTCACCGCAGGTCGAGGACCTGCAGAGTGTTGTTGGGTTGTGGCCAAAGTAGTGAAGGCATTTATTTCAGAATTAAAAGAAAAGGGATTCCATCATGAAATTGTAAGTCATACTCCGGGACCTGAGAATGGAACGGTTCAGTCCACTACCATCAAGATAATTGGTGATCAAAATTCAGACTTTTTGAAAACTTGGATTGGAACTATTCAGTGGATTGGAACATCTAAATTCAGAAAACATCACAGACGTAAAAACTGGTTTATAGGAGTTTATTCGTTGGATACACTTTCAGAAGAAAAAATAAATCCAAACGAATTCAAATTTCAAGCCATGAGAAGTACTGGACCAGGCGGACAGAATGTGAACAAAGTGAATTCAGCCGTTCGAGCAACCCATCTTCCAAGTGGTGTTTGTGTAGTGGTAATGGATAGCAGGTCTCAGCACCAAAACAAGAAGCTCGCCATAGAACGTTTGACGATAAAATTGAAGGAAGCGCACTGGGAGAATGTAAAAAAACACATCGAAGACCAGTGGGAAAATCACTTGCAACTAAGCAGAGGAAACCCAACTAGAATATTTAGAGGAACCGATTTCAAACAAAAAAAGAAAGCGGAGACGCATAAAACAAAGCGACAAAAAGTTAAAAACGATTTAAAGAAGAAACAATGGGATTAACAACAGCAGATAGTTACTATCTAAAAGCGAAAGCCGCAACTGGGGGTTTTGTGAGCGACTGGGAGGAGGTATGTGAAGGATTAAACTACGCATTGTCCTACGATGAGAATCACTGTGCATCCTTATGTCTTCTTGGGGAAATCTACGCCAAAAATTTATCCATGCACGAACAGGCTTATGAATGTTTTGACAGGGTAATCGCAGTAGACACTAATTACGAAGACGTATATCCAATCTATATAAAATACCTTATTTGGGCGAACGAAATTGAACGAGCAGAAAAATTAATTGACTTTGCTTTATCCATAAAAACAATTGACGGGGGACAACTACTTTGGCTTTCTTCTTATGCGGAAGAAATCAAGGGCAACTATAAGAAGTGCCTTAAGATTTTAAAAAAAGCCAAGCTGAAGGTATACAATGACCACTATTTTGAATTTATGGAGGAAGAAGAACGTAGAATCAAAAAGAAAATCAAATTAGAAAAACCAAAGAAGACCAAGAAGTCCAAAAAAAAGAAAAAAAACAAATCTTCTAAGAAATCCAAGAAGAAGAAAAAATCGTCAAAAAAATAAATTTGGAATAAAGGGATCAATTCCCTCATATTTGCAACACAAAATGAAACACAGGAATAAACATATGGTATCCCATTCACTGCCGAGCCAGTGCAAATATCGCCAGATAGAACAATTATTTGGACGAGAGAGGACGCTTTATGCCTATTTGAATCAGTTTTAGTAATGATTTTAAACTAGAATCAACATAGAATAGCGAGCGTCCAATAGAATGGACGCTTTTTTTATGCAAAATTTTTAAAATAAATGCTGAATAGTTAGAGCCCATAAAATAAGATAGTTGAAAGAGAAAACAATTGGGAGACAGTCGGTTGCGAAAAACTTGAATATCCGTAAAAACACGGACAGGGATTCTTATGCCTAAAATGAACGCAACTATTTGATAATCAATTAATTAATATTCTATTTTATTTGTATAATTCAAAAATAGGATTCATATTTGCACCGTTGAAAACAATTAAAACAAAACGATTAAAAACAAAACAGATGACAACTCATAACAAATCTCAATTAATAGTAGAACAATGCCTCCGGTCGCCGCAAGGGTTGGATCAGCTGCATAGTTATGAAGAGTCCAATTATTTAAATGGGGAGAAAAGGTACGCCATGGAATGAAATAATTCTGGCATTACAATACCGAAGCACCTCCCAAAAAGAGGTGCTTTTTTTATGAAGAAATTTTGGAGAGTAGGTAAATACTGGTTCGTTACGCTTGACTGCTAATCAAGTCCATTTAACCGTGGTGAAGGTTCGATTCCTTTGCTCTCCGCAAAAGACAAGGTGGCTGAATGGGAAGGCGGCAGACTGCAAATCTGTTATTTATGAGTTCGATTCTCATCCTTGTCTCTAATTTGGAAGTGTTGAGCAATCGGTTGGCTCGCCAGACTGAAATGATTTTCATCATTCAACGAATCCTATTTACAAATAGCAAGGGTGAGTTAAAATCTGGTCTATTAATAGCTTGTAGGTTCGAGTCCTACTACTTCCACAAAAGTACCGTGGTCATTTCAATATGACCAGCAAACCGACTGTCTCTCGGTGGCATTCCTCTTCATGAGGGATCGGTACTATTTTACTGGGAAGATAACTATGGTTGTTTACCGGCTTTGGATGCCGGAGGTTGCAGGTTCGTCCCGATAGCTATCGGGACCAGCTCCCAGACAAAATGCTCCGTTGGTCAAACGGCTAAGACGCCTGACTTTCTATCAGGAATTAAGGGTTCGATTCCCTTACGGAGTACTAAATAATTGCGAGAATGGCGAAACGGTAAACGCGCCTGTTTTAGAAACAGGATCCCTGAGGGTTCGACTCCCTCTTCTCGTACTACGCTCCACTAGCCCAATTGGCAGAGGCATCGGGTTTAAGCCCCGTGTAGTCCAAGTTCGAATCTTGGGTGGAGTACTAATAAGCCCGTGATGTAATCGGTAAGCATACAGGAATTTGACTCCTGAGGTATAGGTTCGAGTCCTATCGGGTTTTCCAGAATAAGACGCAATAGGATTGGATGAGAAGCCTGTCCTGAGTAGTGCCGACAAGAGGAGGAACGAATCAGGAAGTCCTATCGGGTTTTCTAATAAAATGGTGACTTTAGTTTATGTGGTAAAATACCTCGCTGTGAATGAGGAGTACAGGGTTCGAATCCCGAAGTCACCCAAAATAGGAATATAGTTTAATTGGAAAAACTCCCGGGTACGATCCGGCAGATGCGAGTTCGAGTCTCGCTATTCCTTCTAAAAATTTACTACGCAAAAACACTGCGTAGTAATTAAACATCTTTGTACTATCAATACAAAACAACGTTCTTATACATACAAAAATGCGGGTCAAGTAAGAGTTACTTCAATTCATCCTAACGAACTTACTTTTACCATTACCCGCAAAATAAACGAGGCAGTAGCTCAGATGGTTAGAGCAGGTCAGCATATAAATTACCCAAAAAGCTTGCATATGGTGAATATGCTAAGTAAGGTCAACTTAAACATACTACAACAGGCAGGGTCTCCAGCGGAGGCTTTTGGTTCGAGTCCAAGATACTGTTTAAAAATCACCATGGTCAATATACGCTTACTACAGCGCTCATAACGCCCAGGTCGCAGGTTCGAGTCCTGCCTGCCTCACAAAATTGGTCAATAAAGACTTACTTCCCTAGGTTCGATTCCTAGCTTCCCGCATGGGAGGTGCTGGTAATATTAGTCTTTAAATTACCTTTTTAATTAAGGTCAATTGCTTCTTACTTCAAACACTCTTTTAGGTAGACCAGAAGCAAGATTACCTAATTTATTAATTTTAAAATATGAATACAATGAACAAAGAATTACTAAAAGTGGGCATCCGTCACAAGGCAGTGTTCATTTCAAATGAACACATCACAAATCAACAAACCGAGTTAAGTGAAACTACCTTGGTGCTAGTAGCCAATGCGACAAAATTAGGCTTCACATTTTCAGAAGAACTTTTAAAGGCGATGAATCAAATAAACCCAAGTTCTAAACTTGACATACTTGAAGTACTAAAAGAAATCACTGGAGTAAATAAGAATTGGACCCCGCTAGTAAAAGAATGGAATATTCCAACTGGAGAGACTCTCTTTGATCATGTGATTACTTTCTTCGGAAATATCTTTCAAACAAAAAAAGGCACGCAATTAACTTGTGGTCATATCATACCTCATAATACATTTCCATTGGAACGATACAACGGATGCCCTTTTTGTGGTACACCTTTCGAGTTTGGAGAGATTGAGTATGAAAATCAGGCTAGCAAACTTAAGACCCTGTCTCTTTGGACTGAAAAAGAGCTTGAAAAGTGCTTTACAGATTTATTAACTTCCAAAACCGCTTTAGATGCAACTCAGGTAGAGAACTTAAAAACACTTTTAAAGATTCACAAGTTGCCTTCAGAACTAAAAGTAGGTATGAAGGAAACCACCATGCTAGTAATAGATTCGTTGGTCGAAAACAATCGCGGAAATGAAGCTCAGTCACTCTTTGTAAATCCCAACGATATCCTCCGCTTTCTTTGGTACAAACACACAGGGTATTTGCAAATCGTTTTACCCAAAACAACCATTAAGCGTATGGGAAAGAATGCCCAAAATATTTTTCGCCCAGCAGATCAAAGTGGGAGTGTAAAATTAAAGACCAAAGCCGATTTAAAACTGAAATACGCTCGTAAAGATTGTAAACAAGTAGCTATCTGGTTAAATGGTCTTCAACTTACTCCGCAGCAGGCTTGTGAGGCCATGCACCCAAAACGAGGCATGTGGGTCCGATTTATTCGAGCACTTCGGTTGGCTGAATACGCTAAACGACCTGGTTTTGAAAAACTGGCGAACATTATGGATGTTTTCTACAACCAAACCTATGAAGTTTGGCAAGGAAAAGTAAACCACTATAAGTTGAAAAGCGACCCAGAAAATACATTCGCATTATTGAAAGAACGTCCAGGCCTATTTGCTCGATCGCTGTTTTCAAACATGCTTTGGTTTGGAAGTGAAGTTACCATTGAGCACTTTACCGAAATTGTACACAAAATTCCTGCACGATTGTTATTTACACTTAACATGTATGCAGACCTGTACTTCGATAAACACGCTTTGCGAAGTGTAAAACCATTAGGAGGTACTAACCGTATGATCACGGCTAACAAATTGGTGCAGCTGTATGATGATAAAACGCTCGCAAGCATGAAAATGAAGATCGAAGACCTTTGTTTAGATGCAATGAAGCAACGATTTTCAGCAGAAAAGAATACGAACAAAAGTATTTTCATTGATGAAGGCTTATTTAACATTCCGCTGGCAATAGGCGATCGAAGTGAAACAGTGCACGATCTGCCGTCTGCTTTAATGGGAACGCGATTTCCTGTAGAGGGCGACAATATTCGTTTGTTCTTGCAGTGGGGAGAGGGTCTCAAAGCACAGCATCTCGATATGGATTTGAGCTGTAATGTAGCATATAACCATGTGACTGAATTCTGTTCTTATTCACAATTATCTATCTATGGATGTAAACACAGCGGTGACATACAACGCATTCCAGAAAAAGTAGGTACTGCAGAGTACATTGATATGGACATAGATAAACTGTCGGCAAGAGACGCGAAATACGTAAGTTTCACTTGCAACGCTTACTCCAACGGCGGCCTATCTCCTAACCTAGTAGTAGGTTGGATGGATAGCAAGCACCCAATGCGTATTTCTCGAACTACAGGAGTTGCATACGACCCTGCTTGTGTTCAACATCAGGTACGCATAACTAACACTATGTCTAAAGGCCTGGTCTTTGGAGTTCTAGATGTTAAAGCAAGAGAGATTATTTGGTTGGAAATGAGTTTTAACGGACAAGTGGTTCAAAACATGAACACCGTTGCCATTGAAGCGCTCATCGCCAAATTGAACAGTAAGTTAACGGTAGGTAATTTACTTACAACCAAAGCCCAGGCTCAAGGTCTGGAATTGGTTGGAGACCAGACAATGGCAGACGAGGTATACGATCTGGAATGGGCTATGAATAGCGCAGCTGTCACACAATTGTTTTTAGACTAAAAAGAGGTCGGGTGGAACTAAAAATTACTCCCGGCTTTTTTCGTTTAAAGATTTATCAATAGGATTATCTATTTGGGCGTTTCAAGATCCAACTCCTCCCGTCGCAGGATCTTGAACAGGCTATCCACTGTATCTTTTTATCTCACCCTTCCCTCCGCTCAGGGATCTATAAAAAGGATGCCGCTCCTATCCCTAACGCAGTTAATTAGCTGCCATCATTTGTATTAAAAATCTGATCTAGCTTATTCAAATTCGGTTTCGTAATAAGTGGTTGCATCTTTCACCAAGGCAGAAAGGGTTTCCCGCTCTCTTTTTACTCTGGCTTCGTCCCAGTCTAAATAAGCTATAAAATCCTCGAGGACTATATCTGCATATTTCTTGACCGAATTAATATTGAAATACAAACTTCCTGTTCTTCGCACAAAGAAATCGGCCAAACCATTGGCCATCTCATGGTGCACTCCATACCATAACTCGGCTCTTATTAATTGTTCTAACGGATCGTTATTAGCGAAATAAGAACGCTTTCTCAAGATCACATCGGCCTGCTTTCCATAAGTAGAAACTAAATACCATGCGTAATAAGGATCATCAACTCCAATTTCCCTTAGAGCTTCTCCCAATTCTAGCTCGTAAGCCTTCACTTCCGCCATTGAACTCATTGCTGGCTTAGATAAAGATATATGCTGCGTATTGGTCTTGGAAAACTTATCTCTTTTTTTAGAAGACATGGATTTCAATACCGATTCGATGACTCGTTGGGCCATTTTTCGGTATCCTGTTAATTTTCCACCAGCTATGGAGATCAACCCGCTTTCAGAAATAAAAATTTCATCTTTTCTAGATAACTCAGATGGGTCTTTATCCTCTTCATGAATTAAAGGTCTCAATCCTGCCCAATTCGATTCAATATCGTTCATGGTTAAATGAATTGTTGGAAACATATTATTTACTGCATTTAGCAGATAGTTAGCGTCCGCTTCAGTTGCAACAACTCGTTCCAAATTCCCAGAGTAATTGGTATCTGTTGTTCCCACATAGGTAACCCGCCCGCGCGGAATTGCAAAAATCATTCTACCATCATCCACATCAAAATAAACCGACTGTTTAATAGGCAACTTTTCAGCAGGAAAAACCAAATGAACACCTTTGGTTAGATGCAGGTGCTTGTTGTTCATAGACTGATCTTTCTTCCGAAGTAAATCTACCCATGGTCCTGCAGCAGAAACATAGTTTCGCGCAGTAATGTTTAAGCTTTTACCTGTATTATTATCTACACAATTCACGCTGTTAATCTTACCCTCACTATTGTACACAAAATGATCCATTTCACAATAGTTAATAATGGTCGCTCCATATTCGGTGGCCTTTTTGAGCAATTCTACAGTGAGTCTTGCATCGTCCGTTCGATATTCTGCATAGTATCCTCCCCCTAAGAGGGTATCTTCATTCAACAAGGGTTCTCTTTTTATAGTCTCGTCTTTTGAGAGCATTTTTCTTCGATCATCACCTTCAACGTTCGCAAGAATATCGTACACTTTTAATCCGATAGACGTAAGCATTTTGCCATAGGTCCCTCCCTCTACAAGTGGTAGCAGCATTTTTTCAGGCACCACTAGATGCGGAGCCAGTTTATGGACCACCGCTCGCTCTGTACCAGACTCCTTTACCAAACCAATTTCCATTTGCTTGAGGTAACGCAATCCACCATGAATGAGCTTCGTAGATTTATTACTTGTTCCTGATGCAAAATCGTTTTTCTCAATAAGGCACAATTTCATGCCCCTTGAGGCAGCATCTAGGGCAATTCCGGCACCTGTTACTCCCCCACCAATAATGATAAGATCAAATTTTTCTGAAGAGAGTTTCTTTAATTGCTTATCCCTATCGAGCACCGAGAATTGTGTTTCTCGTTCCTTCTTCTTTGCTTTTTTAGTCATGGTTCGGTCCACCGCCTTCAACCATTTCTTATATTTTTGTTTTCGGGTCTTCTGATCCATTTCTGGCTGAAAAAGACGTTCCACATTTCGCACTCTATCGATGTCCTCCAAAGACCACACCTCCGCTTTAATCCCCGCCAACAAGGCTGCTCCCAAGGCCGTTACCTCAAGCATTTCGGGACGATCGACCGATACATTTAAGAGATCGCTCTGAAATTGCATTAAATAATTATTTGCGCAAGCCCCACCATCTACTTTTAAGGTCAATAATTCCTTTTCACTATCCTCAATCATGGCATTGATTACATCTTTGGTTTGATACGCAAGTGCTTCCACGGTAGCCTTAATAATCTCCTTTCTACCCATGTCCAAGGTGAGGCCGTAGATGGCACCTTTGGCATCGCCATCCCAATAAGGGGCTCCCAATCCTGCGAAGGCCGGTACCACGTACAAATCTTTTAGCGGCGGGATACTATTACAAATTAACTCGGTTTCTGCCGCATTATCGATCAATTCCATTTGATCACGCAGCCATTGAATCGATGCTCCACCAATAAAGATACTTCCTTCGAGAGCATAGTTAACAGGCCTGTTCTCGAGGCTGCAAGTAAGAGTGGTTAAAAGTCCGTTTTTAGAAACCAAGTGGTTATTTCCAGTATTCAGAAGCATAAAACAACCTGTTCCGTAGGTGTTTTTAGCAATTCCAGTTTTAAATCCGCCTTGCCCAAATAGTGAGGCCTGCTGATCTCCGGCCACTCCATATATTGGAATGTGGCAACCATTGTACTCGACCATTCCGAAATTAGAGGAAGAGCACTGCACTTCAGGCAACATAGAACTAGGTATATTCATCGCCTTTAAAAGAGTGGCATCCCATTCCATGTCCTTAATGTTATAGATCATGGTTCTAGAAGCATTTGTATGATCGGTAAGGTGTTTTTCTCCGTTAGTGAATTTATAAATTAGCCAACTATCGATGGTCCCGAAAAGAAGCTTTCCAGCATCTGCCTTTTCCTGAGCCCCTGGCACATTATCTAGTATCCATTTCAACTTTGTCCCAGAAAAATAGGAATCTATAATTAGCCCAGTATGATCCCTCACATAATCTTCTAAACCCTGTTCTCTAAGTTCTTCACAGATCTCAAGGGTTCGTTTGTCTAACCAAACAATTGCATTATGAATTGGCTCCCCCGTTTCTTTATCCCAAACAACCGTGGTTTCGCGCTGATTGGTAATTCCAATGGCCGCTACTTCTTCACCAGAGATATTACTGTCTACCATCACTTTTTCAAAAGCGTCTTTCTGATCACGAAAAATATCATTTGCATCGTGTTCAACCCAGCCAGATTGAGGATAATGTTGTTTTAATTCCTTTTGAGAAATGGCAATAATTTTTCCGTTAAGATCAAAAACGATGGCTCTTGTGCTAGTCGTTCCCTGATCAAAAGCAATGACATATTTCTTCTTCATATACAGTAATTAATTCAATAGCCAAAAGCTATCTCTTCAATGTTTTGATTAAAGTTTATCTAAAAATTAGGTAGGTACTCAGGACGAGAAGTGTAATGATAACTCCAACAATCATAGCGTGCTTCCACGGAGTAACATCAATTTCCTCAGTTACCGTAGGCACATAGATTTCTTTTTTCGGAAACAACTTACCTATCACTATCATAATTACCATGTTAACAACAAATAATATTCCCATAATATGAAGAAAATGAGGATAAGCCTCTGCCTTAATTACACTAAGCTTGCTGGGATCTGTTATACCATTTGCTGCAGCTTCCGCCATCGCAGATTCTATAAAATATGGGCCGAGTACGAGCAAACTCACTAAGTACATAACTACTCCTAAAGTTAAGACTACCTTGGCTCCTAATGCTGGCACTTTTTTAGAATACATTCCCATCACGACCACCGCTAAGATGGGCACGCTCAAACTTCCTAAGGACTGTTGTATGTAAGAAAACAATCCGTCTGGGGCGTTGGCAATAAATGGTGCTATAATCATGGAAAGAACTGCAATAAAAAGACCGAAAATCTTTCCTGCCTTCACCGTTTCCTTTTCGGTTGCATCCTTTTTAAAATATTGTTTATACAGGTCGAATCCAAACAAGGTGGCGCTACTGTTAAGCAAACTATTAAAGGAGCTTAATACAGCTCCAAACAAAACAGCAGCAAAGAATCCAGCTAAGGCTCCAGGCAAAACTCTTCTTACGAGTGCCGGATACGCCTGATCGGCATTTTCAAGATTCCCTTCAAACAAATGCCAGGCAATGATACCAGGCAACACTACAATTACAGGAATGAGAAACTTCACCAAGGCGGCCAGTAACATTCCTTTCTGTCCTTCTTTTAAGCTCTTTGCTCCAAAAACACGTTGCAGAATTGATTGGTTTGTACCCCAATAATAGATCTGAGCAATCATCATACCCGTGAAAATGGTTCCAAATGGAATAGAAGAATCGACTTTACCAACAGCATCAAACTTTTCTGGGTTACTGTTCCATAAGATGTTTAATCCTTCGCCAACACTACCATCTCCAATAGCCATTAACCCAAATATCGGAATTAACAAGCCCCCTATTAATAGCCCAATAGCATTAATTAGATCTGAGACAGCAACCGCCTTTAACCCTCCAAAAATTGCATAAACAATTCCAATGAGTCCAATGGTCCAAACACAAATCCAAATTACCGCTGTTTCGGAAATCCCTAAAACTTCGGGAAGATCGAACATCGTACTAAAGGCCAGCGAACCAGAATAAAGTATCGTAGGCAATAAAACCACCCCAAAGGCTACCAGAAATAAAATGGATAAGATTGATTTAGTGGTACTATCAAACCTACCTTCAATAAACTCTGGTATGGTTGTAATACCAGATCGCATGTATTTGGGTAGAAAAAATATTGCGGTAATAATGATGGCAATGGCGGCCAGAGTTTCCCAAGCCATTACTAATATTCCTTCGGTAAATGCCTGCCCGTTTAAACCCACAATTTGCTCAGCAGACAAATTGGTCAGCAGCAAGGAACCCGCAATAGTTATTGCGCCTAGGCTTCTTCCGCCTAGAAAATAGCCATCGGCTGTACTTTCATCCGTTTTTCTTGTCGCAAACCAGGCAACACCAGCTACTAATAATGTAAATCCAATAAATGAAATGATGGATAATGTCCCCATAGGTTGATCGTTTTTTATTTAGTTGAATTGTTTTATGAAAGGCACAATTAAGACTGCATCTATTTCAAATTTTATCTCGATTATCTTCATGTTAAAAGCTCCAATTAGGATAGATAGGAACCGAAATATAGAGTGATTTTCTAACTTGAAACAAACATGTCTTCGGTTTAAAGATATCTATATTTTTAATTTTTTCTCCAAAATTTTTCGAAAAATTAAATGACTTCGGCTTCTAATGCACTGCTATACTCCTTGAACAAATTGTTTTATTTCCTCTCCTGAAATATTGCAATTGGCTCCTTCTTTAGAGGCTACCAATGCACCTACTGCGCATGCCCTCTCTAAAGCTTCAGATGGGTGTTTTTGGTCAATGAGCAATCCCTTTATAAGTGTTGCCAAAAAAGAATCGCCTGCTCCCACGGTATCTGCCACTTCTACATTAAAGCCCTCATTCTCATAAAATTTGTTATTGAAAAATAATACGGCTCCTTCTCCGCCTTTTGTCACGCAAACTGTTTTGGTATGGCTAATTTTAGACAGCCAGCCTATTTGATCGTTCAAATTGGTATCTTGGCATCCTAACTCAACACAAACTTCTTCCAGCTCCTCATCGTTTAACTTTACAACATCGGCTTTTTGCATGAGTTCGTAAACCATGGAAATGTCGTAATCTGGTTTTCTTAGATTAACATCAAAGATTCTTGTGTTCGCAACCTCTAACAACGCTTGTAGCGTATGCCTATTCATTGCACCACGGGCAGCTAGACTTCCGAAGAGAAAAAAAGGAGCTTCTCCAACAGCCAAAATTAGCTCTGGTGATAATTCAATTGCATCCCAAGCAACCGGCTTATTGATTACATAGGAAGCACTTCCCGCCTCATTCAATGTAACTGTAACGGCACCAGTGGCCAACTCCTCATCGGTTTGAATAAAATCTAATGGCAAACCACATTTCTGTACATAAGCACTAATTTCTTTACCCAAATTGTCTTGCCCAATACTACTTACAATTTTTACGGGCACTCCAAAAGAATGTAATCTCAAAGCGACATTGAGTGGTGCTCCACCAATCACTTTTTTATCAGGAAAAACATCCCATAGGATTTCTCCAAAACAAATAACGGTCGTTTTAATCATTATCTTCTGTTAGTTGTTTTTCTAGATCTTCCAAAGAGACTCCTTTTGTTTCCGGCATTTTAAATAGTGCCCAAAGCAATTGCAGTATCATCATTCCGGCAAAGAAATAATAAATAACCTCCAAGCTGTCTCTAAAAACACCTTCCTTATCATCAATGAAAAACGGAGTTATTAAAGTAATTACTGCGGCAAAAACCCAATGCGTACTTGTTCCCCAGCTTTGTCCATACGCACGGACTCTGTTTGGGAAAATTTCAGAAATAAACACCCAAATAACTGCACCCTGTCCAATAGCATGAGATGCTACAAATAAGCAGATAAAGATGATAAGTAAGTCTGGACTAAGATTCATCTGAAAACAGATTCCCACCATAATGAGGCTAAAAATGTAACCAATAGAACCTATGATAATAAGTTGACGACGACCCAGTTTATCAAGCAAACGTACACCAATGAGTGTGAAAATTAGATTAACTATCCCAATTGCAATTGAATTGAAAAGCGAATCTGCTCCACCCAAACCTGCTTGCTCCAAAATCTGAGGTGCATAGTACAGGACAAAGTTAATTCCCGATAACTGATTGAAAAACGCTATCAAAAATCCGAGCCACAATACCCGATTGTATTTCTTTTGAAAAAGGTTGTCGTTGCTTTTTGGAAGATTTGCATCCAGTTTTATTTCTGAAAGTTTCTGTTTCGCAATTTCTATCTTTTCATAAATAATGTTCAACACTGAAAGCGCACCTTCATCGTCCCCTTTTTGCAATACAAGCCATCTTGGACTATTCGGAACTTTAAGTACCATTAACGTATAAGCCAATGCTGGAAGTGCTTCTATTCCTAGCATCCAACGCCAATCGTTTGCTCCATCGAAGCCTTTGAGCGCCCAATTAGAGATAAATGCGATCATAATACCAAACACTAGGCAAAATTGATACAAACCTCCCATTCTCCCGCGACGGTCTGGGGAAGTAATTTCCGAAATATAAATAGGAGCAGCCACTGAAGATACTCCAACTCCTATTCCTCCAATGAAACGAAAGAACGAAAAAGAATATGGATCTGGTGCCAATGCACTACCAAGCGCCGATATGAAAAACAGGATTCCTATCCAGAACAAGGTCTTTTTTCGTCCTAATTTTTTAGTGGGTATACCGCCCAAAAGAGAGCCCAATACCGTTCCCCATAACGCCATACTCATTATAAAAGTACCGTGCATAATAGGAGATAGATTCCATAACTCCTGAATAGGTTTATTTGCACCACTAATAACGACTGTATCGAATCCAAAGAGAAAACCTGCGAGTGCTACGGTGATGGACCAAGTAAAAATTTTATTCATTATGCCAGATAGATTTTAGTTGATTTATTCTGAAGTTGTTAAGCCTTGCATCTTTTTCTCCACTTATCTGGAGTTCGGTATATGGATTTTGAGGAAATAACTGATTGGTAAAAACATAAGTTCCCTTATCTACAAATACTTCAACAGACGAGGCGTCTAGAAAGAGTCGGACTTCTACTTCTCGATCTCCGGTTTCATAGGCCGCTTTTTGAACAGTGCCAGCGAACCGTTCTTCAAAATTGCTCAACCCGGCTTGGGTTCTATCAAACAACAACTCTTTGGTTGCTGGATTCATTTCAAAACTAAAATGTTCCCCTCCTTTATTACTAAAAGAAATATTTAATGGAGCAGACAGATTGGTTTGGAATACCAATTCTGTCTTATTTAGATTTTCAGTTTTAAAAACATATGGCTCTTCAAGAGAGATCATTGTAGACGGCACCTTTTCTGAAGCGATTTGATCAATAGCCGCCACAGGGTAATTTTTTAGAAAAAAATCTTCCTTATTTTTATGCAAGCTCATCGTTCTAGGAAGTGTCATAGAACTCCTCCATACTTCGGTAGGGGTTTTCATGGCATAATCCCAATTACTCATCCAACCGATAAAAATACGTTCATTAGTTGGAGTGTTATTATAAGTTACTCCAGCATAATTATCTCTTCCGGTATCGATCCACTTATGTTCTTTTTGATCACTTCTGAAAGTTTCTCCATCAAAATCTCCTACAAAATACTGAGTTCCCGACCCTCCATTTGGAGCTCCTGGATTGATACTTACCAACAAGACCCATTTTTCTTCATCTGTCCCTTCTACTTTCAATTTAAAGAGGTCTGGACATTCCCATACGCCGCCATGTGCTCCTTGCTCTTTTCCGAATTCACTTAACAGCTTCCAATCTTTCAAATTAGGGGAGCCATAAAACTTTGCATGATCTCCCGCTACTAGAGTAAGAATCCATTGAGAAGATTCTGCATGCCACATTACTTTAGGGTCCCGAAAATCCTTAATACCATCATTCCCTATCACTGGATTATTTTCGTACTTCACCCATGTGTCTCCGTTATCCAAACTATAGGCAATACCTTGTGTTTGAAAATCCTTTCGTCCTGCTTTTTCGCCAGCCATAAGATGATACGTAAATATAGCGACCAATGCGGGGTTTTCCTTGGATCCAAAACCAGAGGTATTATCAACGTCTACTACAGCACTTCCTGAAAAAATATCACCTATTTCATCTGGGTAAAGTGCAATGGGCTTATGTTCCCAATGAATAAGATCTTTACTTGTTGCGTGCCCCCAGTGCATAGGGCCCCAAACTATATCTTCGGGATAGAATTGATAGAATAAGTGGTAAATACCATTATGATAAACTAAGCCATTTGGATCGTTCATCCACTTTTCAGGTGGTGAGAAATGATATTGAGGTCTAAATTTTTCAGAATAATTAAAAGTTACCTTTTCTGGAACAACCTCTACGACTGTTGGCTTTTCTTTACAAGAAAAAGTGGAAATAAGAAGGAATAGGAGGAAATATCTAACCATGAATTATGTTTTTCATGACTAAATATAGAGCAAAATAATTAAAGTAATATTAGGATTATGTCGAAGAGCACATTTTCTAGGAGTCGTTAAACTACTTCGTAGAGTTCCTTTTTATAAGTGCCGTTTCTAGAACCTTGGTTTTTAGAACAATTTTCTCACCCTTCTTTTTGGCCTTCATTTCACGATACAGTAATTTAAAAGTTTTTACACCCATCTCATACCCTGGTTGATCTATGGTACTTAATGAAGGAGTAATTGCGGAGGAAACGAACCAATTGCTGAAACCCATAATTGAAATATCATCTGGCACTTTAATTCCTTTTTCATTGAAAACTTTAATAGCCCCAATAGCAACAAGGTCTGTAATGGCAAAAACACCATCCACATCGTCATGATCCTGTAATAGCTGTGTGGCGGCGTCTACTCCATTCTGATAATCGACCCGTTCGCAAATATAAACGAGTGAACTATCGTATGGGATTCCATGGTCTTCTAGCGCTTTTTTATATCCCAAAAATCGGTCAATCGAATTTTGTGGTAATAAGGCGCCTCTAAAATGAGCAATTCGTTTACAGCCGGTATCAATTAAATGTTTGGTTGCGACGTAGGCAGCCTCTCTATCATTAATGATTATTTTGGAACAATCCACCAATTTAGAAATCTTATCGAACATTACCATAGGGGTTTCCTGCTCGAGCACATAGTTAAGATGGGAAATATCTGTAGTTGTACTTGCAAGCGATATCATAATACCGTCTACTCGTTTGCTGATAAGAAGATCAATTTGTTTTTTTTCTAATTCGGAAGATTCGTTGGACTGAAGTATAATTACCAAATAGCCTTTTTTCTCGGCTTGTTCTATAATTCCATTAATGACACTCGAGAAGAAATGATGTACCACTTCGGGAACAATTAACCCTACAGTTTTAGATTCTTTGGTTCTGAGGTTAACAGCAAAAACATTTGGTTTGTAATTTAATCTCTTGGCCTCCTCTTTAACAAGTGCCTTGGTTTTCTTGCTAACGTCTGGATAATCTTTAAGTGCTTTAGATACCGTAGTTATAGAAATCCCAAGGTTTTCGGCAATCTGTTTCAAAGTTACTTCTCTCATAAACTCTTGCGTTAATTGTAATAATTCCACATAATTAGTAAAAAAGAATTACAAATGACCATGGAAATGTTAAAAAGAACTTCAATTTACGAATTAAAAATCGAAAACGTTTTCGGTTGCTAAAAACACTTTTTTAAGCCCGTTTTTTTATAAAATTAAAAAAATTAACTGAAATTAGGGCCTAACAAAATTTGTTAAAATATTAACACATTGCGTTTCATAGTTATTTAAGTGTTTGAAAATCTTTATTTTAAGTGTATTTGACTGGGATATTTGCAGCTTTTCCAGTCCTTAACTCGAAGATTTACCGCTTGCAAACCTAAAGCCAAAGTTTATAATTAGGATTTTTTGCGGTATAACTTCACTGTTTAAGTGAATAATAAGAGTTAGTTTAAAGAGACTTACAATGAGAAAAGAAAATCAATCTCTGGAATAGTGAATTGAACTAGACCATTTTAGGGTAGTTATTACAGACTGCTGTTTGGAGAAGGATTAAAGAATTAGCCGAATTATGTAGAGGTTGATTTTCTTATTTAAAGACCTTAATAATAGAAGTAACTATTGTTATTTTAAAAAATACGGACGCCGTGGAGGAAGCCAACAAAACAGAAAATATGTTAAAAAATTGTATCTTACGGCTAAATCTACAAAGTTTTAGAATTTGCATTAACTCATCCTTAATATTAAGAGTGGGTTAAATTTGCGTAATATAGAATGAGTAAAAATTGAATATTAACACAAACAATAATAATTGAAATTTAACTTTAAACCGAAAACTATATGAAAAACAAATTACTAACTAAACTTTTGTTGCTCCCTATACTACTGGTCATGGGAAGTTCAGCATATGCGCAAATTTCCGTTAGCGGTAACGTATCGGAAGTAAACGGTCCTATCCCCGGAGTAAATGTCGTGGTAAAAGGAACTTCAAATGGCGCACAAACAGACTTCGATGGTAATTATAGCCTGGAAGATGTAGCAAATGACGCTACCCTTGTATTTAGCTATATTGGTTATGCCACTCGCGAGGTTGCTGTGAACGGACAAAGTACTGTTGACGTAACTTTATCAGAAGACGTTGAGTCGTTAAACGAAGTAGTTGTAATTGGATATGGTACTACTACCGTAAAAGATGCAACTGGTGCGGTAAGTGCTGTAACTTCGGAAGACTTCAATCAAGGGGTTATTTCTTCTCCTGAACAATTGATCCAGGGTAAAACTGCCGGGGTTCAGATTTCACAATCAAGTGGTGAGCCTGGAGCCGGTATTTCAATTAATATCCGTGGTGCTAACTCTGTTCGATCTAATAATAATCCATTATTCGTTGTAGATGGTGTACCATTATCTGCTGGAGCTATTGAAGGTCAAGATGTAGGTTTCGGTTCAAACGGAGCTAAAAACCCATTGAGTTTCTTAAATCCAAATGATATTGAAAGTATCAGTATTCTTAAGGATGCTTCTGCTACCGCTATTTACGGATCACGTGGAGCCAATGGAGTTGTAATCATCACTACTAAAACTGGTAGAGGTGTTAAAGGTGGTGCTTGGGAATTTACATCAAACCTAAGTATTGCATCTACTGCTAAACAATTTGACTTGTTATCTGCGAACGAATTTGTTGCAGCTAGCGAAGCTAACGGATTTAACGTTGACGAAGTTAATTTTGGGTTTAATACAGACTGGCAAGATTTTATCTTTAGAACTTCAACGTCTACGAACAATAACCTAGCATACACTAACAACTATGGAAGTGGAAATGTTAGAGCTACATTTGGATATAGCAAAAACTTTGGTGTGGTTGAAAAATCATCACTAGAGCGTATTACAGGTCGTTTAAATATGAACCAAAGACTTTTTGACGATAAGTTAAAATTAGGTTTACAAACATCTATTTCACGTGTAAACGATCAAACTCCACCAATTGGTGCTGCTGCTGGATTCCAGGGTGACCTTTTAGGAGCTGCCTATTCTGCGAATCCGACATGGCCAACAAGAACAGACTTTTCTGGTACTGGAGGATTATTAAGTCCTGCTACTTTATTAGCGTTCACTCAAAACGAAACCAATACCAATAGATTTTTAGCTAATCTTTCTGCAGAGTACAATATTACTCCAGAATTTTCTGCAAAAGTTACTGTTGGTTACGATGCTTCTGAAGCACAACGTATTGCTGTTTCATCTCGTAAAGGATTAAATTTAGGAAATGGAGTATTTGGTAATGGAGTTGGATTTGCTAGTGACTTAGACTACACTAGTCAACTTTTAGAGACTACTTTAAACTACAAGAAAGACTTCGGAAACTCTAGTATTGATGTTTTAGCCGGTTATTCTTTCCAAGATTTCAGAAATGAAGGAAGAAATATTCAAACATGGGGATTCTTTACAGACAACCTTGATCAAATGGGAGAAGATATTCTTGACAGTGCAGACCGAGTTGAAGCACAAATAGAAGGCGACTACCAATCTTACGGTTTTGCTGGAAACATCAGCGAAGGTGTATTTGTAAACAGGTTAGCAGATCTTTCAACAGATTTTATTCCTAACGTAAATAACTTAAGTGTACGCTCTATGATGGCAGAGACTTTTGATAACACAGACGAACTACAGTCGTTTTTCGGAAGAATCAACTACACTTTAGCAGATAAATACTTACTTACGGCAACAATGAGAGCGGATGGTTCTTCTCGTTTTGGTGGAAATAATCAATACGGTTACTTCCCTTCTGGTGCAATTGCATGGAAAATTAGCGAAGAAGACTTTATTGGAGACAACGTGTCTACTTTAAAACTGCGTGTTGGTGGAGGTATTACTGGTAACCAAGATGGATTAGGATACGGTAACTTTAGAGGAAGACGTCGTTTCAACTTCATTGGACCTGATGCTGGTGGTGCAATTAACTTCGATCCTTCTGGAGCATTTCCTGCAGGACAAGTTTCTTTTGCGAATGCTGATTTGAAATGGGAAGAAACATTACAGTATGGTGTAGGTATTGACTTCGGTTTTAACAACGACCGTTTTAATGGTACTTTCGATGTGTATCACAAAGAAACTACCGATTTACTTTTCAACGTACTTTCTGCTCAACCAGCAGTACAACCTTTTGTTTTCTTAAACTTACCAAATTCGAAAGTAGTGAACGAAGGGGTTGAACTTACATTGAACTACGACATCATCGATGGTGAAGACTTCTCTTGGAATGCTGGAATTAACTTAGCATATAACAAGAATGAGGTTACTGAACTTGATGGAGAATTTAACGCAGGTACTATTAGAGGACAAGGTTTAACTGGAGCTTTTGCACAAAAAGTGAAAGCAGGACAACCTCTATTCTCTTACTTCTTACGTGAATTTGAAGGATTTGATCCTGTAACAGGTCAACCAATTCAAGAGGATGTTCAGAAATTCGTAGGAAAAAGTGCTTTGCCAGATTTAACTGGAGGACTTTCAACTAGCGTAAACTACAAAAATTGGGCGATGAACGCTTATTTCGCTGGACAATTTGGACACTATATCTACAACAACACTGCGAACGCATTCTTTACAGCAGGTGCTTTTAGAGGAGGTCGTAATGTGCCAGCAGACGTTCTTACTACTGGTGAATCTTTTGACGCTGCAGCAGATGTATCGACAAGATTCCTAGAAAAAGGAGACTTTATTCGTCTACAAAACTTATCTTTAAGCTATGATTGGCCACTTGAGGATGATGCATTCTTTTCATCTCTAGTGCTTTCAGCAAACGGACAGAACCTTTTTGTAATTACTGATTATAGTGGACTTGACCCTGAAGCTAGTTCTTCTCCAGCAGGTGCGCCAGTTGGACAAGCATCAGGATTACTTAACGGATTACCTGTTTTAGGTATTGACTATGCAGCCTTTCCACAACCAAGAACATATACTATTGGATTTAATGCAAAATTTTAAAAAAATGAAAATGAAAAGAAACCTTTTAAACACACTAAAGCCCATCCTAGGATTGGCGCTTTTGACTGCTGTTTCTATTTCTTGTACAGATTTAGAAATTGACGAATCAGATTCTGTATTCGAAGATGCTCAAGAAGATTTCGCTGGAGTGGATGTATCAACTGAACTTGCGAATTTATACGGAGCTGTTTACGGACAGATGGGAGACCAAGCGAACTTTTTCGCTTTGAACGAAGTTTCTACAGACGAAACTTTAGTACCTACAAGAGGTACTGACTGGGGTGATAATGGAATCTGGCGTACGCTACACGCGCACACGTGGAGCCCAACTCACCAGTTTGTATTGAACACTTGGAACAATTTGAACCAAAACGTGTTCCGTGCTACAACAATTATTGACCCTTTAAGTGAAGGAACGGCTCAAGAAAAAGCAGAAGCTAAATTTCTTAGAGCATTCTCTATGTTCTGGGTATTGGATTTATACGGTCAACAACCTTTCCGTCAACCAACGGAAGGTGCATCTGTAAATCCTACTATTCTTACTGCTCAAGAAACATATGATTTCATTATCAATGACTTGACAGAAGCAATTCCAGATCTTCCAGTAAGAGGACCTAGCGACGAGAACAACAGAGCGAACAAAGCTGCTGGAAATTTCTTACTTGCGAAGGTAGTTTTAAACTCTGAGCGTTACACAGGATCTCTAGGAAACATGCAAACAGTAATTGATGCAGTAGATGCTATCTCTGCAGATGGCTTTGCATTGGAGGATGACTACTTCGGAATCTTCGAACAGTCTGTTGACACAGAAACTATCTGGTACCTAAACACAGGTGTTGGAAATAGAATCTGGAACGGAATGCACTACAACCAAAACTCACCTGATAACGAAGGTGGAGGATGGAATGGTTTTGCTACCCTTGCCGAATTTTATGATAGCTTCGAAGGAGATCCAAATTCAAACAATATTGGAGATGGTCAAGAAGAAAGAAGAGGATGGGTGCCAGATGCAACCAACGCAAACTCTGAAAACTTAGGTATTGGTTACGGATTCTTAATTGGACAACAATATGAAGAAGACGGTACTATCCTTAAAGACAGACCAGGAAACCCATTGGTATTTACTAAAGAACTTCCAGGTCTAGTAGGAAATGGAGAAGCGAATGGTATTCGTATCATCAAATATCACCCAGGTGACGAAGGTGGTTCATTTAGAAACCATGAGATCATGTTCCGTTATGCGGATGCTCACTTAATGAAGGCAGAAGCTATGATGCGTTCAGGTGGTGATGCAACGACTATGGTAAACCAACTTCGTACCTTACGTGAAGCTACTCCTCTAGGAAATGTTTCAGAAGCAGACTTACTTGCTGAGCGTGGACGTGAGTTGTATGTAGAATTCTGGAGAAGAAACGATATGATTCGTTTTGGACAGTACACTAGCGATTGGGAATTCAAAAACCCAGAATCTGTTGGAGCTGATTTCAGAAATTTATATCCTATTCCAATTAACGCGTTACTTTCTAACCCTAACTTGGTTCAGAATCCTGGTTACTAATTATTATTAACCTTGCATTATAATCACACAGGTCGTCTTCATGGACGACCTGTTTTTTTATACCCAATTTATTGCTGATACTAATTACATTTTCAATATTTGTAATAATTGCATGAACCTCTTAATTTTTATCTATTCTGAAAAGTTTAATTAAATATTCCTTTTTCAAATCAAGCCATTGGACGGTCATTTTTTTACTCTCCATACTTCTTTCTTGTTCTGAAGAAGACACAACTGCCACTCTATTTAAAACTAGAACCCCTACCGAAACCGGAATCACCTTTCAGAACACCATTACTTCTACCCCACAATTAAATATTCTCAACTATATTTATTATTACAACGGGGCCGGTGTCGCCGCTGGGGATTTTAATAACGACGGTTTAACAGACCTCTACTTTACAGCTAACCAATCTCCAGATCAATTATACCTAAATAATGGCAGCTTCCAATTCGAAAACAGCACGCAAAAATCAGGCATCGATAATGCCAAAAATTGGACTACGGGAGTAACTACGGTTGACATAAATAATGACGGTCTACTAGACATCTATGTCTGCAAAATTGGAGATTACCAGCATATTTCAGGAAATAACCTACTATATGTAAATCAAGGAACCAACGCTCAAGGTATTCCTGTATTTAAAGAAGATGCGGCAGCCTATGGACTTAACTTCAAAGGACTATCAACACAAGCATCTTTCTTCGATTACGACCTCGACGGAGACCTAGATCTCTTTCTTCTCAACCATTCTACCAACCCTAATCAAAACTATGGAAGAGGATCTATTAGAAATATAGTAAACCAAGCATCTGGGGATAAACTTTTTGAAAATCAAGAAGGGATGTTTGTAAATGTTTCTGAAAAAACAGGCATCTTGCAAAGTAAAATTGGCTACGGACTAGGTGTTTCAATTAGTGATCTCAACAACGATGGCTATCCAGATATCTATGTTGGAAACGACTTCTTTGAAAACGATTACCTCTACATCAACAACAGAAATAAAACCTTTACCGAAACCATCACCACCAAAACTGGTACTGTTGGCCACACCACGCATTTCTCTATGGGAAATGATATTGCAGACATTAACAACGACGGCTACACAGATATTCTTTCCGTAGACATGCTCCCAGAAAATTTACATACTTACAAAACCTCTGGAGCAGAATTCAACTATCAGATTTATCAAAATTACCTCAACAATGGCTACACTAAACAGTTCATGCAGAATACCCTTCAGCTAAATAATGGTAACGGTACATTTAGTGAGACGGCTTACTTAAGCGGAGTTGCTGCTACTGAATGGTCCTGGAGTCCACTGATGGCCGATTTCGATAATGATGGTCTTAATGATATTTATATCACCAACGGAATTCTAGGCGCTACCAACGATATGGATTTCATTAATTTCATCTCTAATGAGGAAATCCAGAAGTCGTTAGGTATGGGAATGAAGGAAAAAGACATGTCTTTCATCGAGCAAATTCCAAAGAAGAAGACGACTAACTACTTTTATAAAAATAAAGGAAATAACAAGTTTGAAAATGTATCCTCGAAATGGGCTGCTACTAAAGAATCTTATAGCAATGGCGCTGTTTATGTAGACTTGGATAATGACGGAGACCTCGATATGGTTACCAACAATGTAAATGAACCCGCTTTCGTGCTAGAGAACACTTCGGAACTTTTTACCAATAACCACTGGCTATCCGTTTCCTTTAACGGAAACACATCGAACAAACTAGGGATTGGGGCTAAAGCCATTCTTTATTCAGACACCTTACAAATCACAAAAGAAAACTATACATCCAGAGGCTATCTATCTTCTGTTGAAACAAAACTCCACTTCGGACTAGGAAACAGAGCAATTATTGATTCACTTCATATTATCTGGCCCGACCAATCGTTTGAAGTAATTCGAAACCTGGAAAACAATAAAGCGATTACGGTAGATTACAAGAACGGCGCTGGTAATTATTACGAAAATTTCAGAAAAAATCCTCCGCAATACCTTACCGAAGTCCCTCCCCTTTTCGACTTTATACATAAAGAAAATACCACCATCGATTTCAATCGCAATCCCTTAATTCCATTTGCGCAAAGCAACGAAGGCCCAGCTATTTCAATTGCAGACATCAATAACGATGGAACGGACGACGTATTTATAAGCGGTGCCAAACGACAGGCTTCTCAGCTTTTTATTCAACAAAAAGACGGAACTTTTAAGTCTCAACAACCCGAACTCTTTGAAGAAAAAGCGCTCAATGAAGATACTGCGCACATTTTTGTCGATGTGGATAAGGATGGCTATAAAGACCTTGTTGTTGTTAGTGGTGGGAACGAATTTCACTCAGGAGACCCCATCTTACCGCGTTTGTACAGGAACAAAAAAGGGAAATTCTATCAAGACCCGGAAGCGCTTGCTGGCTGGGAACTCTCTGCGTCCAATATAAAGGCCTTTGACTATAATCAAGATGGTGCTTTGGATCTATGCCTCACCTCAGGCACATTGTCACCATTGGACGGAAATAGACCAAAACATCAATTTCTGAAGAACACTGGCACAGGAAACTATTTACACTTTCCAATAAAACAAGTAAATAACTTTAACGAACACCACCCTATAAACGATATGGTGGTAATTGATTTAGATGGAGATGGTACACAAGAAATTGTTTCTGTAGGAGATTGGTCGCCTATTTCCATTTATTCGAAGGTGGGAGATCAACTTATATATCAAGACGGAAATGGTCTGGAAGGCACCAACGGTTGGTGGAACACGTTGGAAGCAGCAGATTTAGACAACGACGGGGACATCGATTTAGTAGCCGGAAACTGGGGATTAAATTCCAGATTGAAAGCTTCGTCCAAAGAAGAAATAACACTATACCAAAGAGATTTCGATGGAAACGGACAAGAGGAAACCATTGTCACCTATTTCTATCAAGGAAAGGAAACAACTTTTAATTCCAAAGATGAATTGGTAAAACAACTCCCCGGAATAAATAAGGAATATCTGAGTTACAACGATTTTGCGTCAGCATCTATTAAAGACCTTTTTGGTAAGGAAAATATCAAAGCCGCTAACAAATATAAAGTATACGAACTCGCTAGTTGTTATTTCGAAAATTTAGGAAATGGTTCGTTTAAGAAACATCTTCTTCCTTTTGCAGCTCAAATTTCCACTGTCAATGACATACATGTAGAAGACTTCAATAATGACGGTTATTTAGACCTACTTTTGGTTGGAAATAATTTTGAAATAAGCACCCAATTAAGTAGTTTAGACGCTTCGCATGGGGTACTATTAGTAAACGATTCTAAAGGCGGTTTCAAAGAAGCTAAAGATCAAAAATTTGACGTTTCAGGAGCTGCAAGAAAAATTGGAAAGTTGCGTTATCAAGGAGAAAATTACTTGATCATTACCCGAAACAACGACCAACCACAATTTTTTAAAACCAATAAATAAAAAGATACTTAATGCATCTTACCAAATACTTATACGCCATTGTATTCTCTGTATTTCTATTTAGTTGTAATTCTGAAAAGAAACAAGAAGAAACGGATAGTTCTAAAACCCTCTTTACAGAGCTCTCCGCCACAGAGACCGGCGTTCATTTCCTGAATTTTGTAGAGAACCAGAAGGATTTCAATATTTTCAAATATCGGAATTTCTATAACGGAGGGGGCGTAGCCATTGGCGACATTAATAACGATGGTCTACAAGACATTTACTTAACCGCTAATATGGGACCCAATAAACTCTTCCTCAACAAAGGCGATTTGAAATTTGAGGATATTTCAGAAACCGCTGGAATTGCAGGGAACAAGCCTTGGTCCACCGGAGTGTTAATGGTAGATATTAATCAAGATGGTCTTCTCGATATTTATGTTAGTAATGCGGGGAACATGGAAGGTAACAATCACGATAACGACCTCTACATAAACAACGGAGATCTTACATTCACAGAAAAAGCTAAAGAATACAACTTGGCCGAAACTGGTTTTAGTACCCATGCAACATTTTTTGACTACGATAAGGACGGGGATCTAGATGCCTACATTCTTAATAACAGTAATATTCCGGTCAGTTCTCTCGGTTTCGCCCACCAGCGAGACGTTCGTGCTCAAAATTGGGACGTACCTAAAATTTTTAGAGGAGTTGGAGATATGCTTTTGCGCAATGACGGTGGCAAATTTGTAGACGTAAGTGAAGAGGCAGGTATTTACGGAAGTTTGATTGGTTTTGGGCTAGGCGTAATGGTAAGCGATGTAAATGGTGATCTGTTCCCAGACATTTATGTGTCCAATGATTTTTACGAAAGAGATTATTTATATATCAACCAACAAGATGGTACTTTTTCTGAAGAGATTAAAGACTACACACAGCACCTTTCCTTATCGGCTATGGGAATCGATATGGCAGATATCAACAATGACGGCTATTCCGATATTTTTATAACAGATATGCTTCCTGAAGACGATCAACGCGTTAAATCTGTCATGGAATTTGAAGGGTACAACGTATTCAAATTAAAACAAAGCAAGGATTTCTACCAGCAGTACATTCAAAACACCTTGCAGTTAAATAACGGAAATGGTAGTTTTAGTGATATCGCATACTACAGTGGCGTTTCCGCAACAGATTGGAGCTGGTCTGGCCTTCTCTTCGACATGGATAACGATGGGTACAGAGATATCTACATAACCAACGGAATTAACCACGACTTAACAGATCTAGACTTTGTAGATTTTCTTGCAAATGACATTATTCAAAAAATGGCCCTAACAGGAAGAAAAGAAGCCATCGATTCTATCATAGATAAGATGCCTATTACCCCTATTCCTAACTACGCTTATCACAACAATAAAGATTTAACCTTCACAAATAAGGCAGAAGATTGGGGATTGGGCGTTCCTAGCCTGTCTAATGGCGCTGCTTACGGAGATTTAGACAATGATGGAGATATGGATTTGGTGGTTAATAACGTAAACATGACCTCCTTTGTTTACAGAAACAACGCCAATGAACTAACAGATAACAACTATATCAAAATTAATTTCGAAGGAGATCCAAAGAATAAATTTGCAATTGGAACATCGGTTAAGCTCTATTACGACAATCAAGTATTCTTCCAAGAGGTAATGCCATCCCGTGGCTTTCAGTCTAGCGTTGAATACGGAATGACCATTGGTTTAGGAAAAACAAGTACCATAGACTCCATCCGCGTAATTTGGCCCAATGATAAAACTGCAAAACTTGAAAATATTGCGGCGAATCAAACTCTTCAATTAAAATTAAGCGATGCTATAGAAACCTATAAACTTCCCACCAAAGAAGAAAAGACGCTGTTAAAAGAAATCGATAACACAAAGTTACTCGCTCATAAAGAAAACAATTACAACGACTTTGATTACGAAGGACTCATCTACAACCAGTTGTCTCAAGAAGGTCCTACCATGTCTATAGCCGATGTAAATGGAGATAAAAACGAAGACGTATTTATAGGTGGAGCCGCCAAGCAGGCAGCAACCCTCTATGTGCATACCGGAAACGGAACGCTACAAAACAAATCGGCTGCCATATTCGAAACCGACAAGGATCTGGAGGACACCGCATCCGCTTTCTTTGATGCAGATATGGATGGAGATATGGATCTCATGGTAGGTTCTGGGGGGAACCAGGTAAATGCCACGAACAATCAAAGTGTTCGTTTGTATCTAAACGACGGCAAAGGAAACTATTCTAAATCCCCAATCAATTTTCCCCCAAGCAGTAAAAACATTGCGGTGATAGCCCCACACGATATGGACGGAGATGGCGACATCGATGTCTTTGTAGGATCCAGAAGTATTATCGGAATTTACGGAGTCGACCCAGACCATATCTACCTAGAGAATCAAGGAGATGGAACCTTCAAGAATAAATTCAGAGAAGTAGCTTTGGAAACCAAAAAAAGCGGAATGATAACCGATGCCGCCTGGGTAGACATTAACAAAGACAGTAAAAAAGAACTGGTTACCGTATCAGACTGGGGCGCTCCTTCTATTTACACTTCTGAAAATGGACAACTCAAGAAGCAATCCTCTTCTTTAGATTCGTTGCTAGGTTGGTGGAACGTTATTAAACCTGTAGATATCGACGCCGATGGAGACATGGATTTTATCTTCGGAAATCACGGAGAGAATGTTCACTATCGACCTACCAAGGAACAGGACATGAAAATGTGGGTAAGCGATTTTGATAATAACGGAACGATCGAACAAATTGTAACCCAGAATTTAAATGGAAAAGACATGCCTCTGCACCAAAAGCAGGAAATAGTTTCTCAAATGGTTTCTTTAAAGAAACAAAATTTAAAGGCTTCGGAGTACGCGAGCAAGTCCATCCAAGAACTTTTTTCGGCCGATAAGATGAAAAATGTTCGTATGAAGAGCGTACATACTTCTAGCTCGGTTATTGCAATGAACGACGGTAATGGTCAATTTACAATTCAGCGACTACCTGCGCGTGTTCAACTGTCCTGCATTTGTGGTATCGAATGTACCGATATAAACGGCGATGGTAATTTGGATATCATTTTAGGTGGAAACGATTTCGAGTTTAGACCTCAATATTCCCGTTTAGACGCCAACTACGGAAGCGTTTTATTGAATGATGGCAACAACAATTTTAAATGGGAAGACAACACGAGCACTGGATTCAATATTCGCGAAGAAATTAAACACATTTCAAAATTTAACGATGCGAAGGGAAACACATTCCTTATAGTGGCTATAAACGATGAAAAACCAAAAGTTTTTGCGCTCGCTCAATAAGTGTCGCTATTTTATAATTTTACTCCTTGCTACAAGTAGCTGTAAGAAGGAGGAGCATCTCTTTGAACTACTCCCCGCTTCAAAATCGGGCATATCGTTCGAAAACACCTTGCAAGAAAATGACGCGCTGAACATTCTAGACTATCTCTACTTTTACAATGGCGGAGGCGTTGCAATGGGAGACGTAAATAATGATGGCTTACAAGACTTGTTCTTTTCTGGAAACCAACAAAGCAATAAGCTCTATCTAAATAAAGGCAACCTTCAATTTGAAGATAGTACTATTAAAGCCAACGTTGGAGGTAATAGCTCCTGGAATACTGGCGCTGTGATGGGAGATCTAAATGGAGACGGTTGGTTGGATATTTATGTAACGGCGGTGGTCGGGATTAATGGGTTCCAAGGACATAATGAGCTATTTATAAATAATGGAGACGGTACTTTTTCTGAAAAAGCGGAAAGCTACAGACTCGATATTCAAGCTTACGGCACTACTTCTGCTCTTTTCGATTATGATCTGGACGGAGATCTTGATATTTATATTCTGAACCATGCCGTACATACGGAGGAGTCCTTCGGAAAGGTGAATCTTCGAGAAAAGCGCAATGACAAAACCGGGGATCGCCTCCTGCGTAATGACGGAAACATTTTTACAGATGTAAGCGAAATAGCAGGTATTTACGGCGGAATTAACGGATACGGATTAGGGATTTCTGTAAGTGATTTCAACTTAGATGGTTATCCAGATATCTACATCGGAAACGACTTTCACGAAGATGACTACTATTATTTGAACAATGGCGATGGTACTTTTACCGAGAGTTTGAAAACTTATTTTGGACACATCTCACGCTTCTCAATGGGAAATGACGTTGCAGATATCAATCACGACGGCCTACCGGATCTTATCTCCTTAGACATGGCACCGGAAGATGAAATTGTCTTGAAGTCTAGCGAAGGCGATGACACCTACCAAACCTTAAAAATGCGGACCGAGCAATATGGATATCACTATCAGTTTACGCGAAACATGCTCTTCATAAATCAAGAAAATGCTCCCTACACCGAAACGGCAATCATGAGCGGTATTTCTGCAACCGATTGGAGTTGGAGTGCACTATTTGGCGACTACGACCAAGATGGAAATCAGGATTTATTTATCTCTAACGGCATTCCGAAACGCCCCAACGACCTCGATTTTATTCGTTTTGTAAGTAATGGAGAGATACAGAAACAAATCAATGAAAGTAAACTTGTAGATCAAAAAGCCCTAGAGATGATGCCTTCTGGCGCAGTAAGCAATTATGTTTTTAAAGGAGATGGGCAAGGCCAGTTTAATGATGAGACCGGAGTCTGGATAGAAAAAAAGAACTCTGTTTCAGGAGCAACGGCTATTGGAGATTTAGACGGAGACGGCGATTTGGACATTGTAACCAATAACATCAATGCTCCCGTTGGATTGTACATTAACTCTACCAATGAACAAGCAAATTATCTTCAATTAAAATTTCAGTATAAGAAAAATAATCGCTTCGGAATAGGAACAAAAGTCTATGCATACTGCCAGGGAGTGCTTCAATACAAAGAACTTTTCCCAACTCGGGGGTGGCAGGCATCAAGTGAATCAGGTTTGCATTTTGGCTTCGGAAAAAGCGACCAAGTGGATAGTCTCCGCATTGTGTGGCCAGATAGAACCACTCAACTTCTAAAGAATGTTTCGGTTAACCAGCGGTTATCGATCTCTCCAGAAAACATAGTTTCCTATTCATATAAAAAAGCTGTTCAACCAAAACTTTTCAGAAAAACTAAAAACAATCTGGGAATTACCTATGTTCATAAAGAGGATAATCACACCGACTTCAATTATCAAAAACTAATCCCCTACGAAGTTTCAGACAGAGGACCCGCAGTTGCTGTTGGAGATTTAAATGGTGATGGCAACGAAGACCTATTTCTTGGGGGTGCGAAATATCAAAAAGCAGAGGTCTATTTGCACGAAGAAGATGGATTTAAATTGATGGTGTATCCTCATATAGCTAAAGATTCTATCTATGAAGACGTTACTGCTGCTATTTACCAACCACACTATAGCGTTCAAAACTATTTGGCCGTAGGCTCTGGCGGAAACACAGTATCTCCATCAAAAAAGATTCTTGCAGACCGGTTTTACAACTTGATGGATCCTAATAGCGAAGACATCCAAAGAGAAGTCACAGATGTCTATGAGAACACTTCTGTCATCATCAACTCATTAGAAGCCAATCTTCAAGATGCAGGTTTCACTGGAACGTATAGCGCTCCTCTTGACTTCGGCAAACTACCAACCTCTGTCATTTATAGATCTAACGGAAAGTCTGAACAAGATCCCGAGATGGGTATGGTTACAGATGCCATCTGGGATGACTACGATAATGATGGCGTTAAGGAACTGATAGTAGTTGGAGAATGGATGACTCCTAAATTCTACAAAGAAATTGACGGTCGATTTGAAGAAATGCCCGTCATGGATAAAACACTTACTGGTTTATGGCAAACTATTATTCCGTTCGACATCGATATGGACGGGGATAAAGATTATTTATTGGGAAATTGGGGAAGCAACAGTAAGTTTCAAGCTTCGGAAAAGGCTCCGATGCGGATGTATTACGCGGATTTCGATGAAAACGGCACTACAGAAACCGTTTTAGCCATTGAAAAGAACGGCAAGTATTATCCGTTACTCGGTTTAAATGAACTCGCAGAACAACTTGTTTTTCTTCGAAAAAGGTTTAACAACTACAAGGACTTTGCTGGTAAGACCATAGAAGAAGTAATGGGCCCGGAATTGCTTTCCAAAGCAACTCTTTTTGAGGTGAATACATTAACATCTGGCTTCTTGCGAAATAATGAGAATACCTTTACTTTTGAAACACTGCCAAACGCACTTCAAACTGCACCTATCAAAGCATTCGTTAAATACGATTTCAACGGTGACGGCAACGAAAGTGTATTGGCCGGAGGAAATTACTTTGGAGTCATTCCGTTTCATGGAAGATTTGACAGCTTCTCTGGAGCACTAATAAACTCTGAAAAAGACATTGTACTTGGCAACCAACTAGGACTAGAGATGGAGCACAAATCGGTGCGTCATTTCAAAATAATCAACCATAACAACCAACCACACTTATTAATAGTATACAACAATGATGCAGCACAGATTTATGAAATTGATTAAGTCGAAAAAAGTAGTAATCCCATTTTTCACTATTTTGATAGTCGCCACCTCTTGTGGAGACAAAACAACGACTCCAAAAGACTTAAAGCCTATCGAAATTACCGAAACCCACTTTACATCTGCAGTAGACAAGATAACGGAGATTATGGTGCATGATATTTTCTCACCTCCCGTTGCGAGTAGAATTTATGCCTACCCCAATATCGCCGCTTACGAAATAATTGCTCAAACCGATGAAAATTACAAATCGCTTAACGGACAAATAGAAAGCCTCCAACCCATTCCAAAAGCAAGCAGCGACAGCGTTAATTATTCGCTTGCAGCTCTTATTGCCCATATGGAAATTAGTAAATCATTGATCTTTTCAGAAGAAAAAATGGAGAGCTATCAAGACAGTCTTTACGCCATTTGGTCTACAGAAAATCAAGCAGAATTTGAAGCGTCGAAAGCATATGGTCTTTCAGTGAGCGATCATATAAAAAAGTGGTACGATGGCGATTTTTACAAGCAAACACGTACGATGCCTAAATTCACTGTCGACACAGACGATCCCTCACGCTGGCAGCCAACCCCTCCTTCTTACATGGATGGAATTGAACCACACTGGAAGAAGATTCGTTCGTTTACCTTAGATTCGGCTTCACAATTTAAGCCTACCCCTCCTCCAGCATACTCGATGAAAAAGGGAAGTGCTTTCTACAAAGAACTGCAAGAAGTGTATGAGGTTACCGAAAGGATCACCAAAGAAGGTGACGAAAGCGAAGAAGTAGCCATTGCTCAGTTTTGGGATTGTAATCCGTATGTTTCTGTAACTAGAGGTCATCTCATGTTTGCTACCAAAAAAATTACACCAGGAGCTCATTGGATTGGGATTACAAAGATTGCTTGTAAAGAATCTAAAGCCGACTTCAATAAAACAGTCTTTGCCTATACCAAAACTTCTATTGCTATTTTCGATGCTTTTATTAGCTGTTGGGATGAGAAATACAGAAGTAATTTAATTCGTCCAGAAACTTTAATCAATCAAAACATCGATGAAAACTGGAAGCCTATTTTACAGACGCCTCCCTTTCCAGAATATGTGAGCGGGCATTCTGTAGTTTCTGGGGCGGCAGCGACGGTTCTCACTCATATTTTCGGAGATAATTTCAGTTTTATGGACGACACCGAACTGCCTTATGGCCTTCCAATGCGATCTTTTGAGTCCTTCAACAAAGCTGCAGAAGAAGCAGCCGTTAGCAGACTTTACGGTGGTATCCACTACCGTGCTGCCATAGACAATGGCTTGGACCAGGGAATTAATATTGGAACACAAGTGATCAATAAATTACAGATGCAATAAACGTATGCGCCAATTGTTAAAAGGAGTTATTGCACTCGGAATTATTTGTTTGGGAATTTGGTATTTCGCCATCAAGGACGACCATTATCAAATTTCATTTACCACCAAACAACCAGCCGGAGTAGTTTATCAACATATTTTAAACTGGGAATCCTACGTAGACACCAAGACACTTAAAATTTCAAATTCTCTCGAAAAACCCTATTCCAAAATTGAACAGAATATTAAAGTAAGCGACTCTTCATTTCTGTACAAATGGGACATTGTCAAAAACAGTGATGGAAAAACAAAGGTCACAGCTTCCATCAAAGACTTACAGAATGGTTTTATTCAAAAGCTTCAAACCCCATTTATCAAGAATGACTTTGTCCAACGAAATATTCGTCAAGTAAAAACTGTTGGAGATGGTCTCGCCACGAAAGGCAAAACATTTAAAGTTCACGGAATTAAGGATTCCGTTTTTGATGGAGGGTTTTGCATTTATCTCCCTATCGAATCACCTATCAAACGAAAAGCAGCTACCATGCTTTACAATATAACCGACCTTATGGGCTATATCAACGATAATGAGCTGGACCTTAAAGGTGACCCATACCTTGAAGTCACCCAATGGAATGAGGAAGCTGGCACTTTTAATTACAATTTTTGCTTTCCTATTGAAAAATCGGACTCTCTTCCCAAAACTACCAAAGTTTTATTCAAAGAAACTCCACCAGTGAAAGGACTAAAAGCAGAGTTTAACGGAAACTATAAGGACTCGTATAATGCATGGTATTACCTTTTGGAATACGCCAACACTAATAACATCAAGGTAAAAAAATTACCGACAGAAATTTTCCTAAACGACCCACATTCTGGTGGTGATGCACTTAATTGGAAAGCACTTATTTTCTTACCTTTAAATGACTAAAAAGTTTCTATGATCGTAAAAAATATAACCTCACCCAATGGTTCTATTGCGGTGAGTTTTGGGTTCAAAGACAATGGAATTCCCTATTATTTTATCTCGCATAAAGGGATTGCAGTGATAACACCTTCCTCCTTCGGTTTTCAGTTTAAGAACCAACCTGAAATGAAAAAGGAGTTTTCGCTTATTTCTTCGGAAATTTTCACACATCAAGAAAATTGGGAAATGCCATGGGGAGAACAGCGAATGGTACATAGTCATTATAACGAATTGCAGCTGCACCTTCAGGAAACTTCAGAATTAAAAAGAAAACTAAATATCACTTTTCGGGTATTTGACGACGGGTTAGGATTCCGCTTCACATTTCCGAAGGAAAACAACACTGCCCAATTAATAATAGTAGATGAACTAACAGAATTCAAAATAGCGGACGACCACAATTGTTGTTGGCAACCGGGAGACTGGGATAGTTACGAACATCTCTACGACCAAACTAAGTTTTCGGAAATTGATGCTATTGCAAGACGAGACCACCCCAATCTGCTCTCTTCTGTAATTCCAGAAAATGCCGTCAACACACCCATTACAATGAAGACGGCTCAAGGTCTTTATCTCAGTTTTCACGAAGCAGCCATTTACGACTACCCCGGAATGACACTTCGCATTCATCCAGAAGACTTGAAAATGTCGAGTGCCTTGGTAGCATCGCACCTCAACAACTGGAAGGCAAAAGTATCACTCCCCTTCGACACTCCATGGAGAACTATACAAATTGCAGAAAGGGCAGGCGATCTTATCGAATCCAATCTTATACTCAACTTAAACGAACCCAACAAACTAGGCGATACCTCCTACTTCAAGCCCATGAAATACATCGGGATTTGGTGGGAAATGCATATCGGTAAATCTACCTGGGATATAGAAGGAAGCCAGGATATGAGTACCTTTATTGATGGTGAGAAAAAGGCCAGTGAACATGGCGCGACCACAGAGAACGCTCTTCGATATATCGACTTTGCAGCTCAACACGGTATTAAAGGCCTCTTAGTAGAAGGCTGGAATACTGGGTGGGATCAATGGATTAACACCAACGATCGTGAAGGAGTCTTCGATTTTATGACTCCCTATCCAGATTATGATTTCGACAAAGTAATGGACTATGCCAAGGAAAAAGGAGTTGAAATGATGATGCACCACGAGACCTCGGCGGCTCCTCGCACCTACGAAAAACAGATGGATGTAGCCTACGACTTCATGAAAAAACATGGAATGAATCAGGTTAAAACAGGCTACGTTGGCGCCATGATTCCGGAAGGAGAATACCATCATGGACAATGGATGGTTAAACACTATCAGCATGTATTAAATGAGGCTGCCAAAAAGAAAATCGCAGTAAACGCTCACGAACCTATTAAAGATAGTGGGAAGAGACGCACCTACCCAAATGCCATTTCTAGAGAAGGACTACGCGGACAAGAATTTAACGCTTGGGCACACGACGGCGGGAATCCACCAGACCATTTACCAAAAATTGCCTTTACTCGAATGTTAGGTGGTCCTATCGATTTTACACCCGGAGTTTTCAACATCAAGTTTAACGAATACAAAACCAGTAATCAGGTAAATACAACTCTCGCCCATCAATTGGCCCTTTATGTAGTTATTTACAGTCCCATACAAATGGTATGTGACCTACCAGAACACTATATGAAAGACGGAGAAATTCATCCAGCATTTCAGTTTATAAAAGATGTGGGAGTAGATTGGGAAGCTTCCAAGGTTTTAGACGGTGAGATCGGAAATTTTGTAGTGATAGCAAGACAAGAAAGAGACACTAAAAACTGGTTTGTAGGTTGTATTACCGATGAGAATTCGCGGGAATTAACAATCGATTTTGGATTTCTAACAGAGCAAAAAGTATATACAGCTATTATTTACAAAGATGCGGAAGACGCCCACTGGGACGATAATCCAGAGGCCTACACCATTGAAAAGATCACGGTAGATTCTAACACTTCAGTAGCTATTAAAGTTGCTAGCGGTGGCGGTTTTGCCATTAGCTTGTTAGCACCATAAAGTATACTTTGACTTATGTTTGGGCAGGTGAGATATATTGAATCCTTCATTAAATTGATATTCAGCAATAACAACTTTACCAAAGTTTTAAATCACCGATAACGTTTTCGGTTCGAAATTCTCATTTTAAGTATTGAAAAAATAAATTTCTCTCAAAAATTACGGATATTACGTTAGAATAGTGTGACTTTTTCACATTCTGTTAGGCTAACTCATTAATACACGTCGTTATGATTAAAATCAAAAAGCCGAATCTCTCCTTCTGGCAGATTTGGAATATGAATGTTGGGTTCTTTGGTATTCAGTTCAGCTTTGGACTACAACAAACGGCAATTAACCCTATCTTTTCTTTTCTTGGTGCGGACCACGGCGACTTGCCTTTACTTAATTTGGCTGGACCAGTAACAGGGTTACTTATTCAACCAATTATTGGAGCTATTAGTGATAAAACATGGCTCCCAAAATGGGGAGGAAGGCGAAAGCCCTTCTTCTTGATTGGTGCTATTTTTGGAAGTTTGTGTCTATTAGCATTTCCGTTTAGCTCTAACCTATGGTTTGCCGTTGGACTACTTTGGATATTAGATGCTGCAAATAATACAGCAATGGAGCCGTATCGGGCCTTTGTTGGTGATAAATTAAATGACGATCAGCTCACCTTTGGATATCAAATGCAGAGTCTTTTTGTTGGTGCCGGTATTACTATAGCCAACTTCTCTTTGTTCCTTTTTCAAGATTGGTTCAGTGTACCCCCTGCTGAAACTGCCAGTCTGTGTAGTACAGCTACAGAAACTGTGAGCTCTATTCCTAAATGGGTGTACTACTCTTTCTTTTTAGGTGCATTTGCTTCAGTTGCTACTATTGCATGGTCTGTCTGGAAAACTCCAGAAATACCACCTTCTGAAGAGGAATTAGCAACGCTTAAAAGAGAAAAAGAAGAGCATTCTTTTATACAACGAGTTGGAGAACCTTTTATTGAAATTGGAAGAGCCATAAAAGACATGCCAAAGTTTATGTGGAAACTTGCTGGTGTCTACTTTTTCCAATGGTATGCCCTTTTTGTGTATTGGCAATTTATAACTCCTATGCTCCGAACCAGTTTATACGGTTTGAGCAATGAAGATGGAGATAAATTTGAAGGAATAATGGAATCCTGTAAGGCTGGCGAAACAATTGGCGCAGTCGATGTCTCTTTTGCTCAAAACTATCAGCTATTATCAGAACAAGCTTTGGCTCAAACAGGACTCATGAACGGAACGTATAACCTAGTAACCATGTTGGTTGCGCTGGCGCTAGTTCCCATTGCCAAAAAATACAGTTCAAAAGCGGTTTATGTGGTTTGCTTGATGTTATCTGGAATTGCCATGCTAACTATGCCGGGTATTACAGATAAATACCTATTACTACTTCCTATGGTTCTTTTTGGAATTGGTTGGGCCGCCATGATGGGAATACCCTATGCTATGGTTTCAAAAGTAATCCCAGAGGACAGGCGTGGAGTTTATATGGGAATTGTTAATATGATGATTGTAATTCCTATGCTTATTCAAACGGTAACATTTGGCCCTATTATTAAAAATGTGCTGGGTAATAATCCTGTAAACGCCATTTTATTTGGAGGTGCATTCTTTATAATCGCAGCTGTTTTGGCTTTGCGACTTAACAAACATGTCCCCAAGAATATCGAAGTATGAAACATCTAGGAATAAAAATATCGCTGTTTCTAAATTATTTCGTTTTTGCCTTCCTGTTGAATAGTGTGGGCACTGTAATTTTACAAGTTCAACGAAGTTTTGATGTTTCTAAGGCGGACGCGAGTCTTTTGGAAGGCTTCAAGGATATTCCAATCGCAATAGCATCTTTTATTCTAGCCTCTTTTCTTCCTAAGATCGGACTCAAGAAATCGATGTTAACAGGATTTGCAATTGTTTCCATCATGTGCTTTGCAACCCCTTTTTCTAGTGAATTCTGGTTTTTCAAAATTCTGTTTGCTGCCATCGGTATTTCCTTTGCTCTCATAAAAGTTTCAGTATTTGCAACTATAGGTCTTATTACCAACAATCAAAAAGAGCATGGAAGCTACATGGGGATTCTAGAAGCCATTTTTATGGCAGGAATCTTAGTAGGAAATATTGCATTCAGTTTGTTTATTGACGATGCCAACCCTAGATCCACTTTTTGGCTAAATATGTATTGGTTTATGGGAGCTATTTCTGTAGTTGCTTTTATTGTTTTATACCTTTCAAAATTAGATGAAAGCGCTGCAAAAATTGAACAGCGTAAATTCTCTGAAGATTTTAAAGAAATGATATTGCTTGCGGTAAAACCCATTTCCATAGTCTTTATCATAAGCGTATTTATGTACGTTTTAATTGAACAAAGTTTTCAAACTTGGCTTCCTACGTTTTACAAAGATATCCTAAACACCCCTACAAGTATGGCAATACAAGCTGGTGCTAGCCTTGCTGGAGTTATTATGGTAGGTCGTTTTTTAGGTGGTATACTACTTACTCGCGTAAAATGGATTCACTTACTCACTTTCTGCGTTGTTGCAGCTGCCACGATTGTAATACTCGTTCTCCCATTAGCAAAAAATGTAGTGTTAGATGGCAATACGAGTTGGTCAAATGCTCCATTAGCAGCTTATTTATTACCAATTCTTGGATTATTTTTAGCTCCTATTTACCCTACGATAAATTCAACTATTCTCTCTGCTTTACCTAAACATATGCAAAGTTCCATGTCTGGACTAATTGTAGTGTTCTCAGCATTGGGAGGAACTTTTGGATCGATCATCACTGGAAATCTATTTGATGTTATTGGTGGTGATAAAGTTTTCTATTTTACCCTTATCCCCCTTACGGTAATTTTAGTCACCATCTGGATTTTACATAACATAGTGTCGAAAAAAATAGCAGCCGAATAATTTTTTCTGAAATGACCTTCGAATTACACATAGAACAAACGCTGCAAAAACTTCTTCAACAAGAGGACACAGATGGCGATAAAAGAATTACAATTGAAGATTCTGGTCCTAAAAAATTCGATCTTATCGCGACCAATGGCGAAAAATATAGCCTTTTAGGCACTTATCACTTATCCAATTTATTGCAGGAGTTGATCCTTGCAAAAGAGACCAATAGGGAGAAAGCGATGATCCCATTATCAAAGCTCAATGAACTTCCAGTAAGCAGAATTTCCAGAATGATCAAGGATTATTTTTGGGACGGACTTACACGCACCATGGATTCAAAGGGAATAGAAGCTCTTTTATCCGATTCTAAAAATGATACTATTGAAGGCGCTATTTTAAAGGTTTATGTTCCGTTTACAGATCAATTGGCCTTCAGTTATTACACCCGCCTAAAAGAAAAACTCCCGTTGGAAGTCATCCAATTACCTGAAAATGTAACTCCAGAATATGTACGATCTCTTAACGATAAGAGCGGAATATTATCACTGAAACTTTCAGAAAAAAACGGAGAAATAGCAGGAGAACCTTTTGTGGTACCTGGCGGCAGATTTAATGAAATGTACGGTTGGGATAGTTATTTTGAAGCCATTGGCTTGCTCATTGATCATCGAGAAGATTTGGCAATTGGGATGGCTAACAATTTTAAATATGAAATTGAGCACTACGGAAAAATTCTCAACGCCAATAGATCTTACTATTTAACGCGCACTCAACCTCCTTTTTACACCAGTCTTATTTCCGAAATCTTTGATCAAACTAAAAACCTATCGTGGCTACAATCTCATTTGGAAGCAGCAATTTCGGAATACGAAACGGTTTGGATGGTCGAGGGTAAAAGACTCACTAAAAATGGTCTAAATCGATATTTAGCAGAAGGAATTGGAAGACCACCTGAAGCAGAAGCTGGACACTTTACACCGGCGTTTAGTCCGTTTGCAGCGGCGGCATCAACAGCTGTTGAGGACTATGAAAACTTGTATGCCGAAGGTAAAATTAAAAATGAGGAACTGGATCAATACTTTGTGCATGACAGAAGCGTAAGAGAATCTGGTCATGATACTTCGTATCGCTTGGAAGGCACCTGTGCCCATCTAAATGCAGTAGAACTAAATGCCTTTTTGTACAAATACGAATCCGATTTTTCAGAACTAATCAATTCGTATTTTAATAATTCGTTTATCGTAAATGGAAAGGAGTACTCTTCTGCCTACTGGAATTTGAAAATGGAAGAACGCAAACAGCAAATGGATGCGCATTTATGGAACGAAGAATACGGGTTGTATTTCGATTATAATTGTGTTACAAAAAAACAAGTAATATTCATTTCGGCCACCACCTTTACTCCTCTTTGGGCGAAGGCCTGTTCCAAACAACAAGCCAAAAAAATAGTGGAAAATGCCATACCGCGTTTAAAAGAATTAGGTGGAATTGCTTCCTGTGACCAAGAGAGTCGTGGAACTATTTCTGAAAAAAGACCACAAAAGCAATGGGACTATCCCAACGGTTGGGCTCCACATCAAATGATGATATGGAAAGGACTCTTGAATTACGGTTATGTGCAAGAAATGCAAGAACTAGCCTATAGATGGCTATATATGATCACCAAAAATGCAGTAGATTACAACGGCACTATTCCAGAAAAGTATGATGTAGTAAGTGCTACACATAAAGTATTTGCAGAATACGGAAACGTTGGAACCGAATTTCAATACATTACCAAAGAAGGTTTTGGATGGATGAACGCATCTTTTCAATACGGTGTCTCACTTCTAAAAAAAGAGCTTATTACACATTTAAACAAACTAACACCCCCAAACGAACTTTTTAAATGAACCCAACAAATAAAACTATAGACATCCTCTGTGTTGGCGAGGCACTCATCGATTTCATAGGAACTCAACTTGAAGTTCCCATTGCTGAAACAAAGGATTATCATCGATACCTGGGAGGTTCTCCAACCAATGTGGCCATGAATATGTCTCGCTTAGGAGCCAGTGTTGATCTGGTAGCAACTATCGGAAATGACGGTTTTGGAAGCTATATTGAAAACCGACTTAAAGAAACAAACATTGGCGTCGAACATCTAGCAAAGATTGACACCCATGCAAGTACAGTGATTTTTGTTAATAGGAGTACAGAAACCCCTGAGTTTATTCCTATGCGAGGAGCAGATTCTCAAATCTTCCCAGCACAACTTCCATCCAACTTGCTGGAACGAACAAAAATTTATCACACCACCTGTTTTGCACTCAGTCTAGAACCAGCTAGATCTACGATACTGGAGACGGCAAAATTGGCTATTGAAAAAGGGTGTGAATTAAGCATTGATATTAACTATTCGGAAAAAATCTGGCCAGATACACAGAAAGCATTAGAAACCATAAAGATGTACTGTAGTCTTGGATCACTTGTTAAAGTAAGCCAGGATGATATGGACCGTCTTTTTGGACCTGGAATGAGCCATGACGATATTTTTAAAACATTACATCAATTTGGAGCCAAGTTGGTTTGTCTTACATTGGGTAAGGAAGGATCAAAATTGAGCGAACAAGGAGCTCCAGTTATAAAAATAGCAGCATTAAAACTGGATAGAATTGTCGATGCCACTGGTGCTGGGGACGCATTTTGGTCTGGTTTCCTCTTTGCTTATCTCAATAAGAAAACATCCCTTGAATGTATGGAAGTAGGAATGCAAATGGCCGCAATAAAATTGCAAAATGTTGGGCGGATACCGGACTACATACCGATCATCTCAAAGTTCTTAAAAAAATAAATCCCCAAACCGAAGTTTGAGGATTTATGTTATTTATGCCGCTTGCTGACGGCCCTTTAGACGTTTTTCTATTTTACGTTTAATTTCTGTTAGGCGTTTCATAAGATCCATTAAAGTTGGATCCTGATTCTCCTTATAAATTTCATTCACTCCAAGAATCAAACGCTTCACCTCACGTGACGCCACAATGCGCTCACTTGTTGTCTTAAAGGTGAATTTACGTTGTTCAAACTCAAGAGCTTCGTTTAGGATATCCATATCTAGTTTCAAGTTAAGTTTATTTGTATGTTTATTCTCCTACAATACTCTATTTCAACTCTCGGCTTTCATTTCCTGAGAAAAAATACAATTCTGCTTCCAAGGAATTTTAGTTTCTTTGCAGCGTTTTAACTCGATCACACATCTTATATGATCCAAGTAAATCATCCTTTTTTGAAGAATTACAAAGATAGAATCTTATCTGATTTAAGGCTGTCTTTAAACAGAAATTTAACATAGTTTTCTTGCATTTGACAGAAAACTTACCTTTATGGCAAATTTATTTTATATGAAATACTTGATTGGGCTCATTTGTTTTTTATGGAGCTCTTATGCCTCGGCACAAATCTTAAATGCCGAATCTTTAAGAAAAGTAACAGACACCTCAGGATGGTCTGGAACAGTAAGCGCAAATTTCGCAATAAAAAGGAATGTAAACGATATTTTAGTTCTCGGAACCGATGCCCACATCCAATATAAAATGAATGACCACCTGGTTATATTTAAAAACGACATTAGTTTTTTGAAAATAGATGGAGATCGGTTTTCTAACAGTGGGATCACACATGTACGTCACAATTACAAACTAAAACCTCGAATTGCGTGGGAAACATTTGTTCAAGGACAGTACAACAAGGTAAACTTAATCGACTTCAGAGGGCTTGTAGGAACGGGACCCCGCTTTAAACTAGACAATTCAGAAAAATATAAATTCTATTTGGGCACCCTTCTCATGTATGAGCAAGAACAAACAGCAGATGGCATCACCCCAAATCAAAATGACTTTAGGGGAAGCACCTATCTGTCATTCAGTCTTTATCCCAATGACAATGTAACGTTTGTTAGCACGACCTACTATCAACCATTGATAGAAAACTTTAATGACTACCGCATCTCAAGCCAGAGCTCTTTAATAGTAGGGTTATTTGCAAATTTCAGCATTAAAACAACCTACACCTTCGTTTACGATGCTTTTCCTGCAATTGGAATACGCACCTCTCAATACGATTTCACTACTGGAGTCGCGTATACTTTTGACTGATTTTCATTTTTATTCGTAACTTAATCCTATGAAAAACAGCAGCCTACCCCTTAAACTATTCGTGTATTTTTGTACCTGGATACTAGCATTCATACTGATCAACATTGTAATTGCCGCATTGAGTATACTGGTCTATGGTAAAGAATCCATCTCTTCGTTGGGCTTTGAAAAAGGAATGATTTTGATCAATGAGTATCCTAGTGGAATTTCAATTCAATTCTTTTTTGGACTTACCGTATTAGTTGCTCTACTGACGATAGGATATAGACGCTATAAAAAGACATCTTAGCATAAACATTGAGTCAATTTTTAGATGTAAAAGAAGAATAATCCAAGTTATTCAAGCATACGTTATTGGATTCGTTGAAAATTCTTTTAAAAACTTTCGTAAGCTTTTTATTCTTTGCAAGACTACTTCGTTATATTTACTTTTCCGAAGAAAACCAAAATCACTTCGGCCTCGTATATAATAGAAAACATATGTCGTATTACGATCCTAAAGACCTAAGAAAATTTGGAAATATCACCGACTGGAGTGAAGAGCTGGGAACCAAATTTTTTGACTACTATGGTAAAGTATTCGAAGAAGGAGCACTTACCGCTCGTGAAAAATCATTAATTGCTCTTGCAGTTGCTCATACCGAACAATGCCCATACTGTATTGACGCTTATACCAAAGATGGTTTACAGAGAGGAGTAACCAAGGAGGAGATGATGGAAGCGGTACATGTTGGAGCCGCCATTAAGAGTGGAGCCACTCTGGTACATGGCGTAATGATGATGAATAAAGTAAATAAACTGGATGGCTAGATGGCTCTGCGATCTTCTACACAAGACATTCAACGCAGAATGTTAGAAACCTACGAATGATTCCGAACAAATGACGAAAATTAAAACACAGTCACTTCAAAAACGCGATAGCGAACTTGCACAAGGAAATAAGCAATTAGAACTTCTTTCGAACGGTATTTTCCAAAATGGAGAATTACCCACTTTTGCCAAGAAAATCAAGGAAACCAATCAGTTCCCGTTGCGCCCTAGAAAATTAGAGATCCTACAAATTAATGTAGGCTATATGTGCAATCAAGTTTGCGAGCATTGCCATGTAGACGCTGGTCCAGACAGGAAAGAGATTATGACCGTTGAGACCATGAAACAGTGTTTGGAAGTGATTAAAAACACTGGTGCCCACACCTTAGATCTCACGGGAGGTGCACCAGAAATGAATCCTAATTTTAGATGGTTCGTTGAAGAAGCAAGTAAGGCAGGAATCAAAGATTTTATTGTACGTAGTAATCTCACCATTATTAGAGCCAATAAAAAATATTATGATCTTCCAGAGTTTTTTAAGAAACACAACGTTCACGTAATTAGCTCGATGCCGCACTGGACGAAGGGAAAGACAGATAAACAGAGAGGAGACGGAGTTTTTGACGCCTCTATTAAAGCCCTTCAGGAATTAAATGCGGTTGGCTATGGCACGCCAGATAGTGATTTACGCCTCGACTTGGTTTACAACCCAAGCGGTGCGTTTTTACCAGGTGATCAGGAAAGCATGGAAAAGGATTTCAAAAAAGCCCTAATGGAAGATTTCGGTATTCAATTCCACAACTTATTTGCTATTACCAATTTACCAGTGTCAAGATTTTTAGATTATCTAATTGCATCAGATAATTACGAAGATTATATGTATTCGCTAGTGGAAGCTTACAATCCGGCAGCCGTTGCAAATGTGATGTGTACCAACACTATTTCAGTTAGCTGGGATGGCTGGTTGTACGACTGCGACTTTAATCAAATGCTCGGATTAAAGGTAGCTAGCAAGGTTCAACATATTAAAGATTATAACGAAGACCTGTTAACAGACCGAAATATTATTATTTCTCAGCATTGTTATGGTTGTACTGCTGGTGCTGGAAGTAGTTGTCAAGGAGCAGTAACCTAACTTGAACTAGTACGAATCGCATCGGGATGAAAACAATTCTTCTTTTTCTATTGATTGGAACCACCAGCATAACCTGCTTCGGGCAGAAAACGCTTGATGACTTATTAAATCTGTACAATACCCGATCGGTTCCTTATGTTTCAGTGGAACAATTACGGATGCAGCAAGCCAATGGAAATCCCGTTATTTTGGATAGTCGCGAAAAAAATGAATACGAAGTAAGTCATATACCATCTGCAATTTATGTTGGATATAACGAATTCTCTTCTTCGGAAATTTCAGAAAAAATAAAAGATAAAAACACTCCAATAATTGTGTATTGCTCACTGGGGATAAGAAGCGAAGTGGTTGGTGAAAAACTAAAAAAAGCTGGATACAACAATGTACAAAACCTTTATGGAGGAATTTTTGAATGGAAAAACAAAGAATACCCCTTGACCAATGCCTCAAAACAAGCAACCGATAGTGTTCATACCTTTTCTAAAGAATGGAGCAAGTGGTTAGAAAAAGGGTTAAAGGTTTATTAGTTCATGGTTGATGAAAAAAATAAAATTCTCAGCCATAATTACGCATGAGAACACATTAGCTGCCCTCGCTCTACAACCTTAACTTCGAGTTATTTGTAGGTGTAGGGATAAAAATTGTATCTAAAAGTACTACAGCCTGCATCCAACTTCAAATAAAATTGAGTCAATGAATAAAAACCTACTCTTAATATTTACCCGAAATCCAGAATTGGGAAAATGCAAAACACGTCTAGCTTCAACTATTGGCGACGAAGCTGCTCTTAATATTTATAAATTTCTTCTTCAACACACCGTTGCTATTACCAAGGATCTAGAGGTAGATAAACAAGTACATTATTCGGTTAAAATTCGAGAGGACGATTATTGGGATAAAGCATATTTCAGTAAAAGACAACAAAAAGGAGATGATCTTGGAATTCGAATGCAACATGCCTTTGAGGAGGGTTTTGCTAGTGGATACAAACACATTATAATTATAGGAAGTGACATGTACGATATGGATGCCAAAAACATTGAAGAGGCCTTCCAATCGTTACAATCGCACGACTTCGTTATTGGGCCAGCAATAGATGGTGGCTATTATTTATTAGGTATGAATCGACTTCTACCCTCTCTATTTTCGGATAAGGAATGGGGAACAGATACGGTCTTGAAAAAAACTTTAGAAAATTTAAATGGTAGTTCTGTGAAAGTTTTAGCAGAAAAAAACGACATCGATTATGAGGAAGACTTAAATGACTTTCCTGTTTTTGATCAATTTTTAAACTAAAACCATACACATGAAAAAAATGAACCTACTATTAATCGTTTTGCTAGCCTTCACAGGAATTACAAATGCCCAATGCCTTCGAGAAGGAAGCTTAACTGCAGTCGACGATCCTGCTAACTATCCGGTCGCAGGAACTGCAATTCAAAGCTTTGAAGTGGATGGAGTAAAAGAAGTAATCTTTGGAGAAGATTTTGCCACCGTGCAGGGGATTGAACTTCGAGTTTTTCTAACTACTACAGAACGACTTGGACAAGGCGGAGAGGAACTGGAAATAACCACAGAACCACTGCAAGATGACAATGGAGGGACAGACATGGGAGATCCAATTACTGGTATGAAAGTGTTTGAGTTGCCTGCAGACGTTGAACTGAATGATTTCAATTACGTAATTATTCAATGTGTTTCGGCCGATGTTCTATGGGGAAGAGCCTCACTTGGCACTCCAGCTGGTGCAGATTGCGATATTCTATCTGTAAACGACGCTGTATTTGATAACCTTGTTATACTACCCAATGCATTTACTGGTCAACTTTCAATCCAAGGAATGAATGAAGAAATTACGGGAATTCGTATTTTTGACACCACTGGAAAGCAAGTACTCAACAAAAACAGCAATATTAACAATACAATGGATATTTCGACTTTAAGCACAGGAATATATTTGGTCTCGTTGAGTGCGGAAAATGCGATAACTACTAAGAAAATAATAGTACAATAATATATGATTAAACTCATTCAGGAATCGGTTAAGTTTTTACAACAACGGGGTTTTGAAACTCCAGAAATAGGTATAATTCTAGGGACAGGATTAGGGCAAATAATTGAAACAGTTGAAGTGCTTGCGGAAGTGAGTTACAATCACATACCTAATTTTCCTACTGCAACGGTTGAATTCCACAAGGGCAAATTGATTTACGGAATGCTTTCTGGAAAGAAAGTAATCTTGATGCAAGGCCGTTTTCATTTATATGAAGGCTATTCCTTGAATGACGTCACTTTTCCAGTACGTGTAATGCATGCGCTCGGAATCGACAAACTCCTAGTGAGTAACGCCTCGGGCGCAATCAATCTAAGTTTCAAAAAAGGAGAAATTATGCTCATTGACGATCATATAAATCTCCAAGGGGGATCTCCCCTAGCCTTTAAAGGTGTGGAACAACTTGGTGAGCGATTTGTAGACATGAGCGCCCCCTACGATACCGAAATGAACGCAAAGTTTGAATCAATTGCCACCGAAAAAGGGATTAACCTTCACAAAGGAGTTTATGCCAGTGTCGTGGGACCCCAATTGGAGACAAGAGCCGAATACAGATATCTCAAAATTATTGGGGCAGATGCTGTAGGAATGAGCACAGTTCCCGAAGTTATCGTAGCGAATCACCTTGGACTGAAAGTTTCAGCTTTATCTGTTTTGACAGACGAGTGTGATCCAGATAATCTTAAACCAGTAGATATTCCAGAAATAATTGCAATGGCCGAAAAAGCAGAGCCAGAAATGATCACTTTGTTTACCGAATTGATCGCACAACTTTAAAATATTAATACTTAAATCGTTTGCCTTGTCTAAACAAGGCACGTCAACAACATATGAGTTATTTAGACACTACACACGACGTTTATAAAGAAGCAGCACTAACACCAGATGTTGGACTTTGTTGTACCACAAATCCTATTTGGGAACTTCCTGGTTTAAAAATTCCTAAAATCATGCAGGAAATGAACTATGGGTGTGGAAGCACTGTTCATGCACGCGATCTATCGAACAACCCTAAAATGCTTTACGTTGGAGTAGGAGGCGGAATGGAATTATTACAGTTTGCATATTTCAATCGCGAAAAAGGTGGTGTTGTAGGAGTGGATGTGGTAGATGAAATGCTAGAAGCTTCGCGTAAGAACTTTGTAGAAGCTGAAGAGATGAATCCTTGGTTTAAAAGTGAATTTGTTGACCTTAAAAAAGGAGACGCTCTTAACCTTCCAGTTGAAGATAATTCTATTGATGTTGCAGCTCAAAATTGCCTTTTTAATATCTTCAAAGCAGAAGACCTTAAACGAGCTATCGAAGAAATGTACCGCGTACTTAAACCTCACGGACGTTTAGTGATGAGTGACCCCACCTGTGAGCAGCCTATGAACGAAACACTACGTAACGACGACCGTCTTCGCGCATTGTGTTTAAGTGGAAGTCTTCCTATCGCCGATTATGTAAAAGCATTGACCGATGTAGGTTTTGGAACCATCGAAATTCGTGCGCGTAAACCGTACAGAATTTTAGACCCTAAAAATTACCCTACCAATGAATTGATTTATATTGAATCGATTGAAGTAGCGGCAATCAAAGATCCTATGCCAGAAGACGGCCCATGTATTTTTACAGGAAAAGCAGCTATTTATTACGGAGATCAAGACTATTTTGACGACAAAAAGGGGCATATTCTCTTGAAAAACCAACCGTTGGCGATCTGTGATAAAACTGCTGGACATTTACAAGCTTTAGGAAGAGATGATATTTATTTTAGCGAATCTACGTTCCATTACGATGGCGGTGGATGCTGCTAAGCTTACGCTTCACTCCAATCTAACAAGGTGTCGATACATTTGACGCGGGTTAGGCACCATAAGGATCAAGTGCCAAAAGTTTATGAACAAGTACTTAGACATATTTAAAAATTCCTATTCGGGTTATTTCAACTACTTGCTAGATGAAATAACCCGTTTTCATTGGGAAAACTACTTCTACGGCCTCCTAATTGTTTCTCTTCTGGTTTGGCTGCTGGAATTGGTATTTCCATGGAGAAAAGATCAAGCTACTTTTAGAAAAGACTTTTGGCTGGACACTTTTTATATGTTCTTTAATTTCTTTTTACTGAATTTGATCGTTTTCATTGCCCTCTCCAATACCACCGAAGCCCTTCTTAATGACCTCCTAGGCAGTCTTAATTTTAAAATAACAGACTTACAACTATTTGATGTCGATGCTTTACCACTAGGTATAGGCCTCCTCATTTTCTTCCTAGTATCAGACTTCGTACAATGGAACACCCATCGTTTGCTTCACGCAACTCCTTTTCTATGGAATTTTCATAAAGTACATCACAGTGTGAAGGAAATGGGATTTGCCGCACACCTTCGATATCATTGGATGGAACCGGTTTTATATAAATCGCTTCTTTATATTCCAATGGCTCTTATTGGTGGTTTTGATGTGGAATCTGTGGCAATCGTTCACTTTTTTGCGCTTACCGTTGGCCACCTTAATCATGCCAATTTAGGTTGGGACTACGGTTTTCTGAAATATATTTTTAACAATCCTAAGATGCATATTTGGCATCATGCAAAAAAACTTCCATCGAGTGTAAAGTATGGTGTGAACTTTGGACTAACCCTTAGCATTTGGGACTATCTCTTTAAAACCTCGCACATACCGCATGACGGACGTGATATAGAATTAGGTTTTGAAGGAGACGAACACTTTCCGAAAGGTTTTATAGAGCAAGAAATGTATCCTATGAAATCCAAAAAGTAGATGGGTTCGTATCTTATGTTGTAAACAATAAATAAACTATGAAAAAAGCCTTCCTGTTATTAACATTCACTTTTGTACTAATCGCATGCGGTGGAACTCAGAAAGTAGTGAGCACTACCAATTCTTCGGAAATTTCCGAAACGGTAAATATCGCGGTTGACTCTACGGGCAATACCATTATTGTCAAAGAAGAAACTGAGGTAGATACTGTTGAAGAAGAAACCGAAATATTGGTGGAAGAATCGATAGATGAAGAGATAGAGGTGATCACCGAAACCATAAATACAACAGAAGTATTTAATCACAGCGTCTGGAATTCACTTCTTATTGACAATGTAAGTCTCAATGGAAACGTAAACTACGAAGGCTTTAGGCAGAACAAAGGACAGTTGAGAGACTATATTGCTTCTTTAGGCACCAATATGCCTGCCGAAAATTGGACCCAAGAAGATAAACTTGCCTATTGGATGAATGCCTACAACGCCATGACCGTAGATCTTATTTTAAGAAATTTGCCTTTAAAAAGTATAAAAGACATCGATAAACCATGGAATCAACGTCTTTGGAAACTCGGAGCAAAGTGGTACAATTTGGATGAAATTGAACACCAAATCTTACGGAAAATGAACGACCCAAGGATTCACTTCGGTATAAACTGTGCATCTTTCTCGTGTCCCCCACTGTTAAATGAAGCTTTTACTAGTGCCACGGTAGATACTCAATTGGAGTCGCTTGCAAAACGCTTTATAAACGATCCGCAACGGAATTCTATTTCTGCAAATAAAATACAACTCTCCAAAGTATTTAGTTGGTTTGGTAAAGACTTCAAGAAAAACGGAAGTCTCATCGATTATCTCAACAAATATGCAGACGTAGCTATCAGTAATAAGGCGAAGAAGAGTTACAAAGAGTATAACTGGAATCTAAACAACTAGCTATGAAGGTATTTTTGAAAATTTCAGTTTTAATTCTTATCGCGGTCACCTTACAAGGATGTAACCTCTTATCTGCAGCCGGAATTAGTAGTCAAGGACAACCTATAAAAGAAGTTAGTCCTCCTTTAAAATCAATGACAAACACTTCAAATCCAGCCGTAGACCACTCATTATGGGATCAGTTACTCAAAAAGCATGTGTCCAAAGACGGTTGGGTAGATTACAAAGGGTTTAACGAAGACAAAAAGGACTTAAAAGAATATTTATCTTACTTAGGTTCGCATCGGCCTTATGCTTCTTGGGAAGTACAGGAATTACTAGCTTATTACATCAATTTATACAACGCGGCAACCGTAAATCAAATCTTAGAAAACTATCCCGTAGAAAGCATTAAGGATATCTCAGGAGTTTGGACCAAAGGCCATGTTCGTATTTGGGATCGATATTTATCCTTAGGGGGCATTGAAAATGGCATCCTTCGTAAAATGAACGAACCCAGAATTCATTTTGCAATTAACTGTGCATCTATCTCCTGCCCCAAGCTTTTAAACGAAGCATATTCGCCTTATAAAATTAATGAACAATTGGACCTAGTTACCCGAGAATTCATCAATAGCGATAAGAATGACATCTCATCCACACAGCCCAAACTCTCTTCTATTTTTGACTGGTACCAAAAAGATTACAAGGTAAGTGGTGAACAAAATGTAATTGCATTTATCAATAATTATAGTGATGTAAAAATTGATAGCCAAGCAGTCTTGGAATACAAGGAATACAACTGGAATTTAAATGAACAAAAGTAATTTGAATTCCTACCTATGATCTCCATCATCATTCCTGTATTAAACGAGGCCGAAAATATCGAATCGCTCATAGATCATTTAGCAGCCACCAGTTCTTCTGAGCATATTTCGGAAATAATAATAGTGGATGGTGGAAGCACGGATGAAACTCAGAATTTGGTTAGAAAATATCGAGCAAACTTTAGCAAGAGCACAAGCTTTCCTAAAATCTGCCTGTTAGAATCTGACAAAGGCAGAGCCAAACAAATGAATGTTGGAGCAAAAAGAGCAACCGCCAAAATCCTTTACTTTCTGCACGCAGATTCTTTTCCTCCAAACAATTTTGACTCTCTAATTATTGAGGAAGTAAAAAAAGATAATGAAGCCGGTTGTTTTCGAATGAAATTTGATCACTCGCATTGGTGGCTACGTCTTGCTGGATGGCTTACAAGGTTCAAATCGAAGACCTGTCGTGGCGGAGATCAGAGTCAGTTTATCACCAAGCAGCTGTTCTATGAAATTGGTGGGTTTAATGAACAATTTACTATTTACGAAGACTACATTCTCATCACTGAACTCTACAAAAGAGGTGAATTTGTTGTAATTCCACATTGGCTTACCACTTCTGCCAGAAGATATGAAACTAAAGGAATATGGCGATTACAATATCATTTTTGGGCTATTTATGTGAAGAAATTCTTTGGAGCAGACGCTCATGAACTCTTTCGTTATTATGAAAAGAACATTGCATCTTAAAACATCTTCTTTATCTTTAAAGAATTGGAAACTAAAATTACAATTCTCGTCATTCTTCTTGCAATTGGAGCAATTCAAGGGTTGATCTATGGAGGTATCTTATGGAGAACAAGAACTATTCACAGAACAGCAAATAGATTTCTTGCGACGATTTTATTCTTTTTTTCATACCGACTCATCGTCGAAATCTTACACCTTTTTGGTCTTGGAATCTACGACACCTGGTATCACATTTTACTCGAATTTAATTGGATATACGGGGCGCTTATTTACTTTTTTGTCCTGAGCTATGTAAGTCCAAAATTTAAATTAAGCACCAAACATTGGATTCATTTTCTTCCAGTCATCATTGAAGTTATCTGGAGTTTCTTTATTAAATCGCAAAATTTTTACTGGGATGGAACTAGAGAAAGCCTAAGCTGGTTGGGCTATTGGGGTTACATAATATGGATGCATTACCCTACTATGTATCTAGTGAGCGGGGGGCTCATTCTGTTTTATTCGTACAAAGCCTGGAAGCTTTTAAAGAATCCGCCTGAAGCGCACGGATACCAATTAATTCAAAAACATTTACAATGGATCGAACGTGTGCTCATAAGTCTTGCTATTTTCTCTTTGCTCTTCACGCTCATAACGCTCATCGATTCCCTATTTTTCGACTATGCTTTTAATTTCTTTGGCTATCCTATTTTTATTATCATGGCAATTATTACATACTGGTTAGGACTTGAAGGGTTTTCAAGAAGAAATACAGTGGCTTTTAAAGAAGTTGATATACCATCCGAAAAAGAAATGGCGCAGTTAAATTTAATTGCAAAAAAATTACGTTCGAAAATGGAAGAAGATCAACTTTACAAAAACCCAGAAATAACAGTTGCATTGCTTTCCGAAGCTATTGAAACAAAACCATATTTGGTCACTAAATCGCTTACTACAGTTTTCAATAAAAAGTTTAGTGATTATATTAATGAGCTGAGATTTGAAGAATTAAAAAGGCTCATTGCTCTGCCCGAAAATGAAAAATTTACACTGCTCAGCTTGGCTTTTGAGGCAGGATTCAATTCGAAAGCGTCTTTTAACAGAACGGTCTCAAAACTAACAGGCAAGTCCCCAAAACATTTAAAGTCAACTAATTAAAAGTTTCAATTTTAAAAATGAAACCTTCTAGCCCCCTTAAAAACGTTTCAATTTCCAAATCGCAACGACTAGCATAGGTTGTGTACCTCATCTTTGCTTCAGAAATTATAAATCTGAAACAAATGAAACTAAAGACCATACTTCTATTAGTAGTTGGATCTATCATGACTTCAACAGCGCAAGTAAACTATGGGACTCCAACCAACGAGCCTTTACCAGCAAAAATACAAGGCCTCGAACGAATGATTGAGGTCATCAACTTTCCGAAGGAAAACGACCCTATTAAAATTAAAGACACCTATTATTGGAAACATCTTACCTCTATTTTATGCAAAGAAGGCCCTATTAAAATCATTGAATACGGTGCTTTCCTATTCTACAACGGACAATGGAATCTTCGAAAGTCGTATCCATTAAAAGAGCTGGACAAAAATTTCGGCACTAGTAAGCAGCAAATGCTCCAGGGGCAGCCATATACTTGGGCAAATAATTGGCGCAAAGACGAACGCCTTTTTGGTGGTTGGGCCATGTGGTATTTCATTGGTGAAATGAGCAACGGACAAAAAGTGTGTGGTTACGAAACCATTCACACCACCAGTAATTTATTAACCTTAAAAAATTAAATATGAAAGCGATCTTAATTACTTTATTATTAGCGGGTTCACAACTCTTAGCACAAACAACAGCATCCATAGAAGAGGGCGAACAGACCCTCACATGGATAGGAAAAGCCGCCGTTGGCAATTACGCTCCCGAAGGAACAATAGAAATCCTAAATGCCGAAATAGAATACACTTCAAATTCGATAGAGAAGCTAAGTTTAGTAGTAGATATGCGCACTTTAGCACAGGAAAACACTCAACTACAAGATCACTTGAAGGAGAAAGACTTTTTTCATGTCAAAAAGTTTCCCGTAGCTTCTTTTATTTTATCTGAAAGGGTCTCTATCGAAAACAGTGAGGTAATAATTAGCGGTAAAATGACCATTAGAGGCCAGGCTCAAACCGAAAACATTTACGGACAAATTAAGGTAGATAAAGATGAAGGGACACTTACGTTCGCTTTTGATCATAAAATGGATCGCACTAAATATGGAGTAAACCACAACTCTCCTAGTCTGTTTAAAAAGCTAAAAGAAAATGCAATTGCAGATGATTTCGTGTTAAAAGGCTCAATTACCTTCAAAAACAACTAATACAAAAGGGCTCGCTATAGATGCGAGCCCTTTCATTTCTATATCCGTTCTCGAATAGCGGTCAAGTTATCGTCTACCAATAATTTGCCATCTCTGTACACTTCACGCAATTCCCCTTGTTGCTCATCCTTCCAACCTACCTGGTCGATAAGTTCGTAAGAGCCATTTTGTTTGATGATTTTCAAAAGCCCTTTTGCAGATTTTTTGGTTCCATCATCGGTAATTGGGTCTTTGTAGATTTCGCGTCCTTCACCATCCACTTCACCGTAGGTCGCCTTCATTGCAAATCCGAACGTATCTCTTGTGTTGTACTGATACGTAAACGATCCGATTCCTAAAACGACATTGGTCGATGCAAAACCACTTTGTTTTAAACGTTCACAAATTTGAGTTGCCCTATCCAAGGTGATACTATCGCCATAAATAGCTCCAATATGTCCATCCAACTCTTTGTAGCCTTTTTCATTGGTTGTTCCTCCAAAGGTCTCCCACAGCAATTGAATCACACCTTTGCGTTCTTCTTCTGAAGTCCCACTCGGATTTCCACAAATAATATCCACAGGATCCCCGCTATCTGGTCTAATTACTACCTTTCCATCACGAGCCAATACTTCTTCTTTAAGGTTGGGCAAATAAGTGGTCAACACTTTCCACAAATCCCATGTATCCGAAACGATGGAAACAATTCCGTTTGGGTAAACCTCCGTGATCAAACGCTTAAATGTTTCTTGCTCCCCTGTATTTGTACCCATGCACATCACCGAGTGCTCGGTAGCCGCTACAGATCCACCCACGAGCTCTGTATCGCTATTTGCGTTATAATAGGTCTCTAGGAAATCTACTGTTGGAATAGTATCTGTTCCTGTAAAACTCAATAAATGGCCTGCCGAACTCATAATTGCAGCTTCCAAACCAGCCATTCCTCGCATAGAGAAATCGTGTCCCTGCCAATCCACAAATTCGGGCATGGAAGAAGTTTCTTGTGCATAGTTATCTAAGATTTTGCGGTACTCTTTTGCAATGGTGGCCGAATTACAAGGCATCCATAAAGTGGTAGACAGTAACGTTTCAAAATAATTAGTTAGCCAGAAAAACTCTGGTAGCGTATTGTACATGGTCATCATCGGTACTCTAATAGGAACCGAAACACCTTCTGGAAGCGCTTTAATGGCCATAGGAAGGTATCCAAGGTCGTGCAAGTCTTCAATATGATGGATCCCTACCGAATTTTCACCTAAATAATTATTGATTCTTCGGGAATACTTTTTGGCAATTTCAGCTTTTGGTTGTGCAAAGAAATTTTTCTCAAAATCCTCCATGATGTATTTCTTTATGAAATATTGGAGCCCGAAAAACACTACTTCCTCTATGCCATCAATTCTACTTTTCCGAGGTGTCCAATTGGAATACACCAAAGTGGTTTTGTTTGGATATTGTCTTCTGTGGTCTACTTTGTAGCCGTCTGTATATAGTAAGGGGTTCATAAGTACTAATTTCTAGTTTAAATTCGTGTATTTGTTTTGGTATGCCTCACCTAAGACTAAAATATCGTCTAATCTAGCGAGTGCCGCTATCCAATGTTCAGGGATTTCATCTAAGCCATAAAACAAACCTGCGACTCCTCCTACAACGGCCGCTGTGGTATCCGTGTCTTCTCCTAAGTTAATGGCTTTAAATACTGCCTCTTCATAAGACTTGGTATTTAAAAGACACCAAAAAGAGGCCTCTAGGGTATGCATTACGTAGCCATCCGATTTTATTTCATCTTCAGAAAGTTCGCTAATATCATGAAATAATAATTGATTGAAATGTTTTTTCTCTACTTCGGAAATCTGCTCGCTTTCAAAAAACAGGGTCATTACTTGTTGTGTGGACCTATAGCTGTCGTTTAGGGACATTCCCTTCAGAATGAATTCAGCAAATTTCAGATAAAAAAGACAAGCAATCGCAGATCTGATGTGTCCATGGGTCAAGGCCGAAACATCCCAAATAATTTCGAACTGCTCTGCAATTGACAATCCCTTGACATATCCCAACAATGGTAAAATACGCATGAGAGAACCGTTTCCGTTGGTGTACTCGTCCGGCTCGTATCTTAAGAGCTTTAGATCTCCATCGGAACCCGAATTACAAATACCTTCTAGAACCGCAATCGATTTAGTGGTTTGAATCCCTATATCGAATACTAAACCGTGCGGCGTCCAAAGTTTCCCGTTGCGCCAGAGAATAAATTTTTGAGCAATGTCTTTTAGATGGTATCCTTCGCATAAACTATCTGCCAAACAAAAAGCAAGCGAACTGTCATCGGACCAAGTTCCAGCGGGTTGGTGATGCGTTCCAAATTCCTGCATATCCGTGACCGGAAAATCCTTTAAATGCCCTCTCGATTTGAACTCTGCCGGCACACCAAGTGCATCTGCGAGTGCAAGGCCTATTAGAATTTTATTTGCTGTGGTGTTTTTTGGTTTCATAACAAATCCCTCATTTTATATTGTACAACTCCTTCTCCCTCCACATCACTAAACGAATCTGTAGTAAATACTTTTTCGAATTTCTCTTTCAACAAGTTGGTTCCTTTGCTAAAAATTCCGTGGCTCACGGCTAGGTAGAGTTTACCTGCGTTTTTGTGTTTTAACTCATCTGCCAAGCCTAGAAAGGTTCCTCCTCCATCGCAGATATCGTCTACAATAAGACAATCTTTGCCGTCTAAATTTTCAGAATACACCTTAAATCCTTCCAGCTTTCCATTCTTTACATTTCGCATCTTAGAACATTCTATCACGGGTACACCGCCTAAAAATTCGGATACTTTATAGATCTTCTTTAACGCACCTCCGTCTGGAGAGATCAATAGTGTGTCGCTTCCAATTTCAGTTAAAACCTGTTGGATAAAACGGTGATTAGTGATCACTTCGCAGTTCTTTAAAACAGCAGGAGTAACTTCAGAATGTGCATCATACACCGTCACTTTATTCACTTCCAAACTATCTAATAACTGAGCAACCACTTTTACGGAAAGCGGCTCTCCAGGAACCATTACACGATCCTGTCTAGCTGCAGGAAAATACGGAATGAACACATCAATGGTTGAAACATCCATTCTACGAAGCGCATCGATCGAAAATAACAACAGCCCAAAATCATTAAACGACTGAATCCTGTGTGTGATCGTAACGGCAGAAGCCGAACTAAGATCACTTGTAATTTTAATATGAGGCTCCCCTCCCGAAAAGTAAAATGATGAAAATTCCACAACAGGCTGCGATGGAAACGGATTGAAATTTGGGTCGAGATGTAAATACATTTGCGTAATTTTTACACAAATATACATTCATTTTTTACATCTGCAAATCTTTTTGCGTAATTTTTACACAAACTTGATTTCAAAGTGAAATCCAGCCTTCTCAAGGGCCTTGTATTTTTTAGTATTAAAACGAAACAATTTAGCCGGGCGACCACTTCCCTCTTGGCGAAATTTAGAAGTCTCTTCCAAAATACCGAAGCTCATTATTTTCTTTCTGAAATTTCTACGATCGATGTCTTTTTCCAAGATCGAAGTATATAAATGTTCCAAATCTGAGAATGGAAACTCTTCCGACAGCAAGTCAAAACCGATAGGCTGATAGCTCAACTTTCCTCTTAATCTTTCTTTGGCTGTATCGAGAATCTTTTGATGATCGAATGCCAAATTGGGCGTATTTCGAATAGAAAACCACTCCGCCTCTACAGCATCTGTAGATGCTTTTGTATCAAAATGGTTGGGCCTTACTAAACCAAAATAACTGACAGAAATCACCCTATTTCGGGGATCCCGTTTGGGTTCTCCAAAGGTATATAGTTGCTCCAAATAGTCTAAGGTAATGCCTGTTTCTTCTTGCAACTCCCGCAAAACTGCTTGTTCCAAGGATTCCTCCTCCAACACCAATCCGCCAGGTAATGCCCAGTAATCTCTAAATGGTTCAATTCCACGTTTGATCAAAAGAATGGACAGTCCCTTTTGCGATTCGTAACCAAAGACCACTGCGTCTACAGCGATTCTAATATGTTGTTGTGTTGACATTATTTGCGTATGATACACGCAAATTTATAGATTCTATTTGAATAAGTGCTGCTTTTCTAAAAATACTGACCAATTCCAATTACAAATCCGTTGGTAGCATCTGCTGTAATTCCGTAGCCATAATCCACTCTAAAAACGGTATTGAAAATCCTTTTGTGAATAAAACGAAGTCCCACACCTGGATAAATTCGCAGATTCTGCTCATCTCCAAAATCGCCTAAATCACCTCCAGGATTTCTCCAGCTTCCTCCATCTATAAATGCATTTCCCTGCAAAACAAACCAATCTTTTTCAAAAAGTGTATATCTATATTCGGTATTTAGAACAATGGCTCCTGTACCTCTATCGATAGTGTTTCCTACTCCGCGAATGTTCAAATTATTATCCACCGCAAAAGGTGCAAATGGAGAATCGTTATTGGTAGCGAGGCCTAAACGAAGTCTGCTCGCCCAATTTCCTTTTTCACCAACTTTTAAATAATACACAAAATCTGCAAAGCCAATTAAAAACTCTGGCAAGGTATTGTCTGTGGTTGTTACATACTGAAAGTTGAAGGTGGATTTAAATCCGTCTACATATTGATAATTGCGATCTACCTTATTGTATGCGTAGATCAATTTATAGAGCAATTTATCCACCTCTAAGGCTTGGGGAACAACATCGTTGGTTGCACCCGACTTGTATTCGTAATCTTCGGTAAAGTAATTGGCACCCGCTTCTATGCGGTGATTAAAATTAAACTCGTACAACCCGAGTAACTCGTAAGAAGTATTATTGTATCTATACTGAGCCACCCCTTCGTCTAAAAAAACAGGCTCTTGAGTGGTGAGGCTCTGAAAGTTAGTACTAAGCCCTAATTTATTACTAAAAAGATATGGCGCCCGAAAATTGATCCCGTACGAACTATAAATGTCTTTCTGATAAAATCCTCCAAAGAGTATGTTTTGGCCAAGTCCGTTAAACTCATATAGCCCCAAACGATAAGCGAATTCGTCGTTGTTGGTGGTATAGATGTTCGCAGATGGGATGATGGTGAAATTTTCTTCCACGCCATAAATTACTTTATAAGATCCATCCTCTTTCCGTTCTGTTTGGTAATATGCATGAGCGATTGCCGGCAATCGTTTTAGCCGTGAGATGTCTGCTTCCATCGCTACCGAATCTAGCACAGCCCCCACCTTTACTTTGGTGATTTTCCTTACAAAGCCTTCCTTGGTTTTATTATTTCCCTGTATGTTTAGTTCACTAATAGTTTGTGCAAAAGAAGTCTCACACAAGAAAAGAACCAATACGATTAACAATTTATTCAAATCTTCAGAAATTTTAAATGATTTTTTACCAAGATACCATGATTTGCAGAACAGGTTTGTATAAAGCATATTTCAGAAATAAAAAAAGCTAGTTTTCTCCGTAATGTGTTTTAATTACCACCTCTACGGGTTTATTTTGTGGGGTAAATTGAGCGTTTTCATTTCCACCCGATTTGGAATGATCGATAAACCATTTCCAAATAAACCCACCTGCATACCAATCTTCTGGATATATTTCACTAAACAGCGCTTGGGTCAAATTACTTTGGGCTTCTAAGTTCACTTCAGTCATATCTCTATCGCTCCTCCAGGGTTCTTTTCCGGCAAAATCTACACTTCGGTAACCGTATTCAGCAAATATTATTTTCCTTTTTTCTCTTTCTGAAACACCCTTCAATTCATCTTTCCATTGCTGCCATCCAATTTTTGCTTCCTCGACTGTTGGAGTTTGACTGTCTGAAATAGGGAAATAAGCATCTACTCCAATATAATCCAATTCACTCCAAAAAGGAACTCTTTTGTATTCGTCCCAATTGGCGGCGTAGGTAAGCTTTCCTTTATAAATTTTTTTTATTTCTGAAATGAGCTTCAACCAGTACGCTGGTCTATTCACAATAAATTGCTCTAACTCTGTGCCTATGCAAAACAGGTCTACCCTCTTTTCGGCCGCCAATTCTGCATAATTGATAATGAACTTTGTATAAGATTCTTCCAACTGCTTCCAGTCTTCTTCTGTCTTCATCTTAAGATAACCGGTGAACTCTCCCCTCCAGATCCAGATCTGAGGTTTCAGCATTACAGAAATATTATTTGTATGAAGCAAATCTATATATTGTCCAGCTCCCGCTTTGGTCTCTCCAAACCACTGTCTGTCTGTATCAAACACTATTTGAGGAGTTTCGATGTCTCGAATAAAACCGAATGGCATAATAGCCGCATAATTAGCTGCAACATCTACAACGGGGTCTACATGTCTCTGCTCAGCGGCATTTGGTGAGGCCACAAAACTAACTCCGTCAATCTTCGAGTTTTGGGCAGAACAACTCTGTAATAAAACAAGCAGTAGTCCTAATCTTAATAATTTCATGAAAGCAATCTTAGATCGCCTAATTTACGGAATTATCGATCACCTAATTCAAAATATTTCGCTCTACAATACCGCTCTTAAACCAATATTAAAAGTCTGTCCTAATCCAGTGTTATTTCCTCTCACAAAATTGGTATACAAAGCCTCGACATTTAACTCATCGGTAAGTTGATATTTAGCACCAAATCCGAGCGCGGTAAAGTCTTGTTCAAATTCATTCCCTAAATCAATTCTCTGCGAATGTTGGGCTAAGGCAAGTACTGTAAATTTAGAAGATGGAAAATAGCTAAAGAATATTCCTGGTGTTAAGCTCAAACTATTATTGGCAAAACTCTCCTCTTCGTCTCCAAAATGAAATTCTGTGTTCAACTCTCCAAAAATCTGAAATTGATCTCCTGTAAAAGTATGGTCATAAAAGAACCTGTTTTGCCAAGTATAGCCATTTTGGTCTAAGAAAACGCCTTGCTCCACTTCGTTATCCACTAAAGGAATAAAAAAGGAACTTTGTACAGAAAAATTACTTACAGATTCAAACGGCACCACCTTTACGGAAGGAGCAATCGATGTAAACCCACTTCTGGCTGTTCCGTTTTCGCCATCAAAGCTGAAAACGTCCAACGCATTTCGATCTGCCACTGCATTACTTCTAAACTCTAAAATTAATCCTACGTTTACTCGTTTATTATCGCTAACACCTGTATAGCCTTCCAAGGTAGATGTAAAAAAAGTTTGTCTTGGTTGGGTCCCTTCTGCAAAAGTGCTCTCGGTCTCGGTATACAAATTATTGAACCATTTAATATCGAACTGTCCTTTCGCAATCAATTTAGAAGGTGTAAGGGTCTGAATAACCGATCCCGATTCGCCATCATCGTCTGTTTCTTGCGCAAAACCAGTTGCGACTATTAGACTAAAGATTCCTGTGATAATTATTTTTTTTGAAATTTTCATTTTGGTTTTGGTTTGGTGCTCATCTAAAAGAGCGTATCATTATTACTTTTTTTGAATGTTTGGGCCTACTTTTTGACGTGATCAACCTCATCGAATGGGGCCGACGTATGGTAAGAAGGTATTTTTTTAGAATTATTTAGAATTGATCCTCCAGTCGTAACTGTAGTAAGTAACTTTAGAATTGCTCGAAACTTTCTCTGTTCTATATTTATTTAAAAAGTCGATTTCATTTTGACCTCCTTTTACAAAATCCTCTTTATACCATTTAAATATTTCGGAGAAGGCTACTTTTTTTCCAGATACCTTAATAAAGGAATCGTTATTTAGTGCCTTAACGGTTTGTTTTTCGAGTAATTTCTCAAGATTTGAAGGCGTATATGCTTCTCCAATAAGTGGAGGACATCCTTTTGCTCCGCAGACTAGTACGAAATGAAAACGGGCGTCGTCAAACTTCGCTCTTAGATATTTGTTTTCGATATTATTCAGTGTAGTTGAAGTTTCTCCCAATTCGTATTTTGTTTTGTCGAAGAAACCTTTCTTATCTAAAGGAGATTTAATTGGGTAGTTATCGATAATTCCTTTTATAACAGCAATGTTATAAGCGTTGATCCAAAATGCCTTGTACGTATTAGCATTAGAAGTAGATACTTTTATCTCTTTGGCTTGAGAAAGAAGGCCGTCTAATTGCGCTTGATCTGCGTGAATCGCTTTATAGTTCACATTTCCATTAGAAACATAGGTGCCAAAAAAGCTATTGGCATCCTTAAAAAATTGTTGAGTGTCCTGAGCGCTTACTTCAGAAATTCCGAATGTTAGGACTGCTAGTGTTATTACAATGAGTTTTTTCATTTTGTGGTTTTTTGATGTGAGCTAAGTCGGAGGTCTTTCAGCATTACTTACAACTTGAATTCATAATTTTTTACCAAAATGAGCAATAGCAGTACTTGCGAAGCGAAAAAAAATGTTTTATAATTTAAAAAGTCAATTTTATGTAATGTTTGTATCTTTAGTTTCGACACACTACCTACTTTTAAATCATTCGATTTATTTGTATAACCAAAAAAACGTCCATTTGGAGTTCTTACTTTAACTGGCAATCCAACAGCATATGGAACACATCGTTATTATTGGAAATGGAATCTCTGGCGTAACTACCGCCCGCCATATTCGAAAGTTATCAAACCATAAAATCACTATTATTTCTTCAGAAACAGACCACTTCTTCTCTCGTACTGCTCTCATGTACATATATATGGGACATATGAAATACGAGCACACCAAACCATACGAAGATTATTTCTGGAAAAAGAACAGAATCAGCCTAAAAAGAGGTTTTGTAAAGACGGTTCAACACAGTGAGAAAAAACTATTGTTTGCAAATGGTGATGTAATGGAATATGACAAGTTGGTTTTAGCTGTCGGGTCTAAGTCCAATAAATTTGGTTGGCCTGGACAAGACCTAGATGGTGTGCAAGGCCTTTACAACTTTCAAGATCTACAGGCGTTGGAAAAAAATGCTCCTAATAACGAATCGTGTAAACGTGCGGTAATTGTTGGTGGTGGTTTAATAGGAATTGAATTGGCAGAAATGCTACATACCCGAAAAATCCCTGTAACGTTTTTAGTAAGAGAAAATAGTTTTTGGAATGGCGTGCTACCCGATGGAGAAAGTCAAATGATCACTCGTCATATTAAAAACCACCATATAGACTTGAGATTAGCTAGTAATTTAAAAGAAATTCTGGCAGATGATAATGGTAAGGCGCGTGCTGTTATCATTACTGAGACTGGCGAAGAATTAGCCTGCGATTTGGTGGGACTTACTGCTGGAGTTTCTCCAAATGTCGATTTCTTAAAGGACAGTGGAATTGAACTAGGAAGAGGAATTAAGGTGAATCGTTTCCTAGAAACCAACATAGAAGATATATACGCCATAGGTGATTGTGCAGAACAGCGCGAGGCAATTGGCAACCGTCGTCCAATCGAGGCCGTTTGGTATACGGGAAGAATGATGGGTGAGACTTTGGCACAAACCATTTGCGGGAATAAAACAGAGTACAAACCAGGACATTGGTTTAACAGCGCTAAATTTTTCGATATCGAATACCAGACCTATGGCTGGGTTTTTTCCAAACCACGTGAAAATGAGACTCATTTCCATTGGAAGCACCAAGACGACACCAAATGCATTACAATCTGCACGGAAGTCTCTTCAGGAAAATTTCTTGGTATTAACACCTTCGGAATTAGAATGAGACACGAAGTTTTTGACCGTTGGCTCACAGAAGAACGCACAACAGATTTTATTATAAAACATTTATTAGAAGCCAACTTTGATCCAGAATTCTACAAAAAAATGGAACCACAGATTCTTTTAGCCTATAATCAACAAACCGTAAACGCTTAACTTATGAGTACTAGATCAAACGAAAGTATGTCCTTGGCAAGTCCAAATCCTCAAGACATTTCAGTAAAGAAAAAAGTTGCATTAGGAATTGGGTTTCTAGGCCTATTCATTTTAGTGCTGGCCTTAGCAAATGTAAATTTTCCTAGTCAAGGCTTATTCCTTTTTATTTCTATGGGACTTATTGCAACTGGTACTATCCTCTATGCAAACGACCTATATCTCACTAAATTAGAAGGGATAAAAAATGATGAACTTTGGTTCAAATCCATATCCTCAAGAGGAGCATGGGGTTGGATATTAGGCGTTATTCTAACTGCTTTTTACATTGTACTCTACTTCAAGGCAGAACTGTTAGGTTTAGGTAAAGATGGTGCTGCTAACACAGGCCTCATAGCGCTTTTTGATCCTTTGAGTAATTTACTTAGTGGTAGACAAGCAAGCGAATGGTTTGTTTATGGAACACTCTATACGGTCGCTATTTTTGTATTTGGATACAAGTTTATGCTCAAATATAGACACAATAGATATCAGCAATTACGAACTGGATCGGTAATGTTTTTTCAATTAGCATTCGCCTTTTTGATTCCTGAATTTATGTATCGATTAAATTCAGACCTGCCTTATAACGATTTAAAACTAATGTGGCCATTAAACTATTATAGTTTTGATCAATGGCGGGTAGATGGGTTTTTGAATACTGGTACCATTGGGTTCTTATTTTTACTCTTCGGAATAATATCCATTTTTGTAGTGTCTCCAATTCTCACTTATAAATATGGAAAGCGCTGGTACTGCTCTTGGGTATGTGGATGTGGTGGTTTGGCCGAAACAGCTGGAGATCCATTTAGATCACTTTCCTCAAAAAAAATGTCGGCCTGGAAACTCGAACGATGGTTAATTCATACCGTATTGGTGTTTTCAGTGGTAATGACGGTAGGTGTCATTTATACGTATTTAGGTTACGACCCAAATAAATATTGGTTCACCAAAGACACTTTTCTGCTTAGTGTAGGAATCTTTTTAACAGCAGTATTTGCTGTTGTTATGATTTTCAAGCGTAACGAATTAGGGAAGGATGCTAAATATGGCGCCATAGGTTATTTTGTAGTCATAGCCTTGTTAGCTGGAATACATTACACTGGCACTACGGAAGAGATTTTCTTTGTCCAAGCTGGCACTTTACGTTCTGCTTATGGTATCTACATTGGATCTATCTTCTCTGGAGTAATTGGGACTGGATTTTATCCTATTCTTGGAAACAGAGCTTGGTGTCGTTTTGGCTGTCCTATGGCGGCTATTCTTGGATTTCAGCAGCGAATGTTTTCGAAATTTAGAATCACCACCAATGGAGGGCAATGTATCTCTTGTGGAAACTGCTCCACTCATTGTGAAATGGGAATCGATGTCCGTTCTTATGCTCAAAAAGGAGAAAATATAGTTCGTTCCAGTTGTGTTGGTTGTGGAGTTTGTTCTGCTGTTTGCCCAAGAGGTGTACTAAAACTAGAAAATGGTTCGTTAGAAGGAAGAATCAATCCAACGGAAGTTTTATTAGGGAACGATGTAGACCTAATGTCGTTGGTAAACAAAAAATAATGGGCAGCCTTTTTCACTTTCTAGTGGTTTCTTTCCGGTATTTCGCAACAGCCGTACTAGCTATGTCTGGGCTCTTATTGGCAATTATTCTATTAGATATGTACATCTTACATCCCAACTCTAGTGCTTTTACAATTTCCTCTATTAACCCATTATTGGTAATCATTGGTATTCTTGTCGTATTATTCTTTCTGGTAAAGCGAATTGAAATGAAAATAGAGCGTGAAAAAGCCGCTGCAAAAAACGACTAGAATTTTCACAAGTTTTCACTGGTTCTTATAATGAGATTGAAGTAAAACACAGGACCAATAGGCAAATATTAGATTTTAGTGAGTTTAATTAGCAGAATCTGAAGGCTTTAAGTAGTTTATTAAGCAGATTTAGTTTTACTTTTAACACAGACTAAAGTGATATAGAAAAATTAATAAACATTTGCGATGAAAAAACTACTCTACTTTGCACTCCTTTTGATAGGAATAACAGCGACTGCTCAAGAACTAAATTATGTCCAAGGAGAAATCCTAGTAAAACTTAGTAACAACTATCAAGTTCAATCGCTGGAAAGTGATAGTCCAGAAATCCAATTGACAGATGCTAAAATTATCTCTAAACATCTTAATATCTGGAAACTTTCAGTAGAAATTAATAATGACACTGAACAAGAGTTAATCAACTTATTATACCGCAACAATCAAGTAGAAGTTGCTCAATTAAACCATAAGGTATCACTCAGAGAAACAACTCCAGACGATCCTCTTTTTGGCAACCAATGGCAATATTACCAAGAAAATGACAAAGACATTGATGCAGATGAAGCTTGGGATGTTACTACCGGCGGACTTACACCCAATGGCGATGTAATTGTAGCAGGTGTTGTGGATAATGGATTCAATATTAATCATCCAGATTTAATTGAAAACCTTTACATCAACGAAGCGGAAATCGCAGGAAACGGAATCGACGACGACAATAATGGTTATATTGATGATGTCAATGGATGGAATGCCTATAGCAGCACAGGAAATATCACTTCAGCAGGTCATGGAACTGCCGTTTATGGAATTATTGGAGCTAAAGGAAATAATGGCGTAGGTGTTACAGGCGTAAATTGGGATGTAAAAGTAATGCCTATTAATGGTTCCAGTGGAAACGAAGCTACTGTATTAGAAGCTTATTCATACATATTGGACAGTCGAATCCTTTACAACTCCACCAATGGAGATGAAGGTGCTTTTGTGGTGGCTACCAACGCTTCTTTTGGAATTGATTTTGGACAACCAGAAGATTCTCCGCTATGGTGTGAAATGTACGATACATTGGGTCAAAATGGTATCTTAAGTTGTGGAGCAACTATTAACGGTAATCAGAATGTAGATATCGTTGGAGACGTTCCCACCGCCTGTCCGAGCGAGTTCCTAATAGCGGTCACCAACATGGACATTACCGATACGAAGGTCACTCAGGCGGGATACGGACAACTAACCATTGATCTTGGCGCCCATGGAGCAGGAACTTATACCACCTCAGAAAACAGTTACGGTGGTTTTGGAGGAACTTCAGGAGCAACACCTCACGTTACTGGTGCTATTTCCTTATTATATGCTGCACCTTGTGCAAACTTGGCAGATCTTGCCATGTCAGACCCAGAAACCGCCGCAAGAATTGTTCGTGATTTAATTTTGGACAATGTAGATCCAAATCCCTCTTTAGTGGGCATAACAGTTACCGAAGGTAGGCTCAACCTAAACAACAGCATCCAAGCATTGGTTGACGGATGTGCGGTATTGGCTACAACCGACTTTGAGAAAAAAGAAGGCTCCATTGCCATGTATCCTAATCCGGCAAACGATCTTATAGAAATAAGAACTCCAAATCAAGAAAGACTCCAAACAGTGGAAATCTATACTATTAATGGACAGTTGGTTCGGGCTATTTCCCCAATATCCAATGCAGTTAAAATTGATTTCCTTGCTACAGGTTCTTACCTAGTAAAACTTCGATTTGAAGATGATTCCAACCCTTATTTCAAACTTCTTGTGAAAGAATAAGAAACTTTAACATATTTAAAATCATACTTCCGTTAGGAATCAAATGAACGCACGTCTAAGCTTTTATATATAAAAAGCTATGCGCACGTCAATTGCATTATTTCTAATTTTCCTCGGAACGAATATCGCTTTTGGGTTCACTACGTATAATGAGCCCAATATCGCATTGACTAAAACTGAAGGAGTTAAAATGTACTCCAAAGAGTATTATGGAAATGGAAAAATGAAGGCCGAAGGCTGGGAAATAAACGGTGTTAAAACTGGATATTGGATTTTTTATTATTCAAATGGCAATGTAACCTCAAGAGGGCATTATTTAGAAAATGAAAAAAACGGCTACTGGCATTTTTACGACGAAAACGGACAAGAAATAAAAGAAGGACATTATAGCAAAGGAAGTGCTGAAAATTGGTGGATTTTTTACGATATTGCAAATGCTCTTACGAGTAAGTTTCAATATAAAAACAACCAGAAAAATGGATTCTGTTTACGCTACAAAAACAAAAAATTGATCAAAGCCGAAAAATATTCAAGTAATAAGAAGGAAGGCGAATGGACTTCTATTTTCGCCTTTAAGCGTGACAACCCAGGAGTTTCTCTTAGATGAATCACACCATCAATGTAATTATTCCCGCCTATAACGAAGAGGGCTCTATTGGACATGTTATTAAAGACATTCCTTCGATAGTGTCTGAAATAATTGTAGTGAACAATAATTCCAACGATCGTACAGTCGAAGTTGCAAAGAAAGCCGGAGCTACAGTGCTCAATGAAACAAATAGAGGCTATGGATATGCATGTTTAAAAGGAATGGAATATATTTTTAAAAAAAATGAAAAGCCAACTATTATTGTATTTCTAGATGGCGACTACAGTGATTATCCAGAGCAACTCACCGAAATAGTTCAACCAATAATTGAAAACAATGTCGACTTTGTAGTTGGGGCAAGAGTTAAAGAATTGCGAGAAAACAATTCGATGACTTTTCCGCAAAAATTTGGAAATTGGCTGGCCACCAGCTTAATGAAATTATTTTTTGGATCAACATTTACAGATTTAGGTCCATTTAGAGCAATTAAATACAACAAATTGCTGTCACTAAACATGGAAGACAAGACCTATGGCTGGACGGTTGAGATGCAATTAAAGGTTTTAAAACGAAAATATTCATACGTAGAAATTCCTGTAAAATACAGAAATCGAATAGGCATCTCAAAAGTTTCCGGAACCATAAAAGGTGCTATATTTGCAGGCGTAAAAATCCTAAGTTGGATTTTTAAATACAGTTTCAGAAAATGATTCTTGAAAGTATAATCATTGTAATTTATTCTACAGCTCTTGTGCTCATCTTTATGTACGCATTGGCACAGCTTAACCTGCTCTTCAATTACATTCGGTCGAAAAAGAAGGTGGAAGACAGTCCGCGTTTCGATTTTTCTAAATCGGATGAAATTCCGCATGTAACCATTCAGCTGCCAGTCTACAATGAAATGTACGTCATGGAACGTCTGCTCAATAATATTGCAGAAATGGATTATCCAAAAGACAAGCTTGAAATTCAGGTTTTGGATGATTCTACAGACGAATCTTTTCAATCTACGGCTGTTCAAATTAAAAAATTACAGGCTACTGGTCTAGATATTCAGCACATTTCACGTGAAAACAGAACAGGATTTAAGGCAGGAGCACTTAAAGTAGGTCTGGAAACAGCTAAGGGAGAATATATTGCAATTTTCGACGCAGATTTCCTTCCAAAAAAGTGTTGGCTAAAAAGTACTATTCCCTATTTCAAAGATCCCGAAATTGGTGTTGTCCAAACACGCTGGGGACATCTCAACAGAGATTATTCTATACTTACTAGAGTTCAGGCCTTCGCGCTTGATGCGCACTTTACACTAGAGCAGGTAGGCAGAAACAGTCAGGGCCATTTTATTAACTTCAACGGAACTGCCGGGGTTTGGAGACGTGATTGTATTATTGACGCAGGAAACTGGGAAGGAGATACACTTACTGAAGACCTGGATCTAAGCTATAGAGCTCAGTTAAAAAATTGGAAATTTAAATACTTAGAAGAAGTAGAAACACCTGCTGAACTTCCAGTTGTAATAAGTGCGGCCCGCTCCCAACAATTTCGCTGGAATAAAGGAGGTGCAGAGAACTTTCAGAAAATGCTCTGGAAAGTACTGAGAAATAAAAATGTCTCTTCAAAAACAAAAATACACGGAATACTGCACCTGTTAAACAGTACCATGTTCCTTAATATTTTAATTGTTGCCATTTTAAGTATCCCAATGCTCTACATTAAAAACGAGTATGCTCACCTTAAAACGTACTTCATTGTAATGAGCTTCTTCGTTATAAGCACGCTCATTTTCTTTGTTTGTTATTGGTTTACCTATAAGAGTATTTACGGCGGTGGAATTTCCAGATTCTTTGAATACGTTGGTATGTTTTTCGTTTTCTTCTCTATCGCTATGGGCTTCTCTGTGCATAATTCTATTGCTGTTTTAGAAGGTCATATTGGAAAGAAAAGTGAATTTGTACGGACTCCGAAATTCAACATCAACTCTTTAAAAGGTAGTTGGAAAGGGAATAAGTACCTAAAGAAAAAGCTCTCTCCAAACATAGTTATTGAAGGAATACTTATGCTCTACTTTGGCTTCGGAATGTACTCCGCATTTGTCGTGGGTGATCAAGGTGGCGATTTTGGTCTCTTCCCCTTTCATCTAATGCTTTTTATTGGGTTTGGCTTCGTTTTCTTTAAGAGCTTGACATCAAGAATTTAAGCCTCCGAAGAATACCACATTCCGTTTCTTTTTCATCAATTTTCAGGATTTTAAATTTAATTATATTTTAAAATTTTCGTAGTACCTTACGCACGAATTTAAAGCGCCCTAAATTGTTCACCTATTAATAATAAGCTTACTGTGAGGCCACTTCTATGCAGCCTTTTTTTAGTTCTAAGTTTTTCGTCTTGCCTAAGCCAAGAATCTATAAAAACGATACCAGCCGATCGAGTTTTTACCAAGCAATTCGAACTTCGGCACGACAACGATTTTCTACTTTTCACAGATCGCTACTACACTACAGGGACCTTTATTGGGCTCAATAATCTTTTAGAAAAGAGACATGACTCGGCAGACACAAGAAACTACAGAGCCTACATCTTACAGCAATTTTATACTCCGGCAGATCTTCTTGAAACGAAATTAAGCCTACTTGAACGCCCTTATGTTGGTTTCTTCGGATTTTCTAATGCGATGACTTTTACGAGCGAAAAAAGACATCTAGAACTAGAGTTACTACTTGGCTTTACCGGACCTTTTTCTGGAGCAGAGCGCGTACAAAGCCTTTTTCACGATGCTGGAGAAGATGCTCGCATTGCTACTTGGGAAGGCCAAATCAAAAATAGCATGCATGCCAATGGTTACGGAAGCTATACGTTTGAATGGAAATTGCAGCCCAACCCATTTAGTGTTCATCTTGGGGTTAATCCGAAAGCGGCTTTTGGAACCAAAGACATCTACCTTCAAAATGATTTCGTGGCATTCTTCGGAAAGAGGAACCCTATTAAAACTACCTCAGCGTATCAACAAATAGGAAGCACCTCCGAAGAACTCTTTTTTGCAGTCCGAATGGGATATAGATATGTATTCCACAATGCGCTTTTTGAAGGAAATATTATCAAAGACACCTCTATTTTTCTAAAAGACCCATATCGAAACCTTTTTCTGTACAATTTTGAAATTAACTACCGCAGAGGTAGAAACAGTTATAAACTGGGTTATAACTTTACCACTCCCCAAACTCGAGGAGTAAAGCCAATACTGTATAATGTTTTCTCTTTTTCACGTATCTTTTAGCAGAATGACCAATCTTCAAATTTTTCAATGGTTTATGTTGCTTTTCTTCGGAATCGGGATAAGCACCAACGTAATTTCTCAAGAAACCAATAGCAGCGAACCCAGAAATCAAATTGAATTTAGACACGATAACGATTTCATTTTACTAACAGATAGGTACTATTCGTCTGGTCTATTCCTAACGTATCGCAGGGATCTCAATTACGGAATTTTTATAAGTGGAAAAGAACAACTGAGTTTTGAAGTGAGTCAATTAGCTTTCACCCCTACCTCCATCGAGGCAATCGCATTGAGCCAGATAGACCGCCCGTATGCCGGATTTCTAGGTATCGAATCTGGATGGTCGTTAAGTAAGGCAGATACGCGTATAGAAGCAAAAATACTTTTAGGAACTACTGGTCCACGTTCTGGAGCAGGGCAATTTCAGCGCTGGTATCACGATAATGTGGTCTTGTGGCAAACGCCAACGTGGTTCACAGAAGTAGCCAATAAATTTCATGTAAATGCCTCCGTCAATTATTTAAAAGAATGGCAACTAAACCCAAATCCATTTAGTGTTCATATTGCCTTACAGCCTTCACTTTCTGCAGGCACCAAGGATGTCTACGCAGCGTCGGAAATAATCGCATCCTTCGGAAGAAGAAACCAAGTGGATTCGAGTGTGGCCTACAATAACGTAGGTTCTACAGAAAGAGAAATCTTTTTCTCCTTTAGAGCGGGTCTTCGATATGTAGGATACAATGCGTTGTTACAAGGGGCTTTAATTGAAGATAGATCCGACTTCCAAGTGGATTTAAAACCAATTGTTTTTCAACTTGGCTTTGACTTCAATCACCGTTCTGGTAAAAACGACTACAAGTTTGCATATCGGCTTATTAGTAAAGAGACGGAAGCCATGCAGCGACATCAATATCTAACCTTAGGATATGCCCGTAGTTTTTAGATTTTTGCTATTTTTATAGAAACTCACTCGCCCTTGGAAATTCCGTTCGAGCCTGTCCTTTTTGACATTCGGCTCAATATCCATCTCATTTTAGAATACCTGGCCTTTTTTGTGGCGTTTCGATACTATGTAATTTTGAGGCGCGGGTCTAAAGATTCTATTTCCTCCACAAATCGACTATCTATTATTCTGGGAGCCGCCTTGGGAGCATTAATAGGTTCTCGGGTAGTTGGTTGGCTGGAATATCCATTTATAGATATTTCAGTAGAAAATATTCTTCCATTACTCAATACAAAAACTATCATGGGAGGACTTTTTGGAGGACTATTAGGAGTAGAGCTTGCCAAAAGAATTATTGGAGAAAAGAGCTCGTCTGGAGATTTGTTTACGTTTCCAATTATCCTTGGAATTTTTATTGGTAGAGTTGGTTGTTTTCTATCTGGTATAAACGAATTTACTTATGGTAGCGAAACCAGATTTTTCTTGGGAATGGACTTAGGCGACGGTATTTTACGCCATCCCATAGCTTTATACGAATTAATATTTTTAGTCCTCTTCTTTATTTATCTGAAAATTTCAGTTAGAAAAAAACAGCTACCAAATGGGGTGCTTTTCAAGTATTTCATGATTTATTACTTCCTTTTTCGGTTCTTTATTGAATTTCTGAAACCAAACGAATTTTTGATCTTTGGACTAAGCACTATTCAATACCTCTGTCTTCTTTGCCTTATTTATTACAGAAAAACTATCTTGTACATACTAATTAGAAAACCATATGCCCGTTAGAAAATATACCTATTACGATTTCACCTTGAGTCTTTGTCCGCAATGCCTAAAACGAGTAGATGCCAAAATTGTCTTCGAAAAAGGAAACGTATATATGCTGAAACGTTGCAAAGAGCATGGTAATTCGAAAGTTCTTATTGCGGATGATATCGAATACTACAAGAACATCAGAAATTACAATAAACCTTCAGAAACACCTTATAAATTTCATAAGAAAACGCACTATGGTTGCCCATACGACTGTGGTCTATGCACAGATCACGAACAACATTCCTGCCTCACTATTGTTGAAATAACCGATCGATGCAACCTTACTTGCCCCACCTGTTACGCGGGCTCTTCTCCAACTTATGGAAGGCATAGAACCCTGGAAGAGGTAAAGAAAATGCTAGATACTATTGTTGAATATGAGAAGGAGCCTGATGTAGTTCAAATTAGTGGTGGAGAACCAACTTTGCATCCTCAGTTCTTTGAAATTCTGGATTATGCAAAGACGCTTCCCATTCGGCACATCATGATCAATACCAATGGAATTAGAATAGCGAAGGAAAAAGATTTTGTTGCACGCTTAAAGACCTATACACCAGATTTTGAAATTTATCTTCAATTCGATTCATTTGAAAATACCGTTTTGAAGAAAATGAGAGGTGCAGATCTTAGAAGTATCCGAGAAGCCGCTCTGGAGAATTTAAATGAAGTAAATCTATCCACAACCCTCGTGGTAACCATTCAAAAAGGAGAAAATGATCATGAAATGGGGAAAATAATTGATTATGCCCTACAGCAACAATGCGTTAGAGGAGTTACTTTTCAACCTACTCAAGTTGCTGGGAGACTAGAAAACTTCGACACCTCCACAGACCGAATTACACTCACAGAAGTGAGAAGAAAGATCATGGAGCAAACAGACATCTTTAATCCAGACGACCTCCTTCCTGTTCCTTGTAATCCAGACGCCTTAGTAATGGGGTACGCACTTAAACTGGCAGGAGAAGTTTTTCCTCTAACACGTTATATTAACCCCAATGACCTCTTAGACAACAGTAAAAACACTATTGTTTACGAACAGGACGAAGTCCTTCACGGAAAAATGATAGAACTCTTTAGCACAGGAAACTCTGTAGAAACTGCTGAAGAAAACTTGAAGTCTATTATGTGTTGTCTTCCGCATATAGACGCTCCAAATCTTGGTTACGACAATTTATTTAGAGTAATTATTATGCAATTTATTGATGCCTACAATTTTGATGTGCGAGCGGTAAAGAAATCGTGTGTTCATATAGTAGATAAGGACTACAGCATTATTCCTTTTGAAACTATGAACCTATTCTACCGAGACGATAAAAAAGAATATCTAAATGAACTATTAAAAGAAATGTAATGGCTTTATTTTTTCTAGAACCCCACTTCGACGGACTCATTTGGCTCGTTTTAGGAATCCTGTTTGTAGGATTTGGAATCCCCATTATAATTGCAATTATTGGTGGAGTTAAATGGCAACGAGGCAAAAAGAAAACAGCCAAAATCTTGTATATTATTGCTGCTGTCTATGCGCTTATTAGCGCTGGAATTTGTGGAAGTCTAGGCATGTAATACGAGCTCACTAAAACCAAATGAATATGTTTAATCTTATTTTTTTAGAAGGAAGTATGGAAGGGCTGGGAGTCCTTATATTTCTTATCATAATGGGACTTTTTGGAGTACCTATTGTTCTGGCATTTATCGGACTCATTCTCTGGATCAAAAATAAAAAGAAAGGCGCCAAAATATGTTGGATTATATCCGTTATTTATGTGCTTATTAGTTTGGGAATATGCGGCAGTATGATGTAGAAACCTTAAAACTCTACTTCTACCTGCATCAAGTTCCCGTCGCGCTCAACCGTAAGGTTACATTTATCTCCATTGTCGAAGGTAGAAAGAGCCTTCATATAACTCATGAGGTCTTTCACTTTCATTGTATCTAATTTTCTAACAATATCACCTCTTTGCAATCCAGCCTTTTGAGCAGGCTTATCTTCGCTAACTCCATCAATTCGCATTCCTTCCCCGGTATATAAATAATCTGGCACCACACCAAGTCCAACCTTAAAAGCTGGCACTTCTTCACTTTCATTTTTTGTTTTTCTGAAGGCTAGCTTCCCATTGTCGTCTAAATCGTTGACAATATTTAAGATATAATTAGAGATGCGATCCATTCCCTCATAATTGAGTTTTTCTGAATCATCACTTGGCTTATGGTAATCTTCATGCTGTCCTGTAAAAAAATGAAGCACGGGAATATCTGCTACATAAAAAGAGGTATGATCACTGGGTCCCACACCACTTTCAAATTCGGCTATGCTCAATCCCTGATCATTATTCGCGAAGAGGGTTTGCTTAAATACAGGAGAAGTTCCAACTCCATGAACTGCGAGGGTGTTTTCCGCATTAAGACGCCCTACCATATCCATGTTAATCATATAACTTACCTTCTCTATATCTATCGTAGGATTCTTTACCCAATACGAAGAACCATAAAGTCCTTTTTCTTCTCCCGAAAAAGCGATAAACAAGTAATTATTATTTAAATCCTTTTGAGAGAGCTGGTTCGCAAGATCGAGCAATACTGCAACCCCACTGGCATTATCGTCTGCGCCGTTGTGTACAGCGTTTCCTTCGCGATATAAAGAACCTTCTCCACCCATTCCCAAATGATCGTAGTGAGCCCCTATTACAACTGTCTGCTTCCCTTCATTGTCAATATATCCTATCACGTTTCGGCCCGTTAAAGTACCGTCTCCCGATAAACTATCGCTTACAAAGTTCTTCTCATGAGGATTGTTACTTTCTTTAAACGAAAAATATTGGAAATACCCTTCAGAACCCTTTTTTTCAAGACGGAGCCCTTCAAATCGTTTTACTAGATATTGAGATGCTTTAATTTCTCCGAAAGTTCCTGTCTCTCTGCCTGCTAGTTCGTCTCCCGCTAAGGCCGCCACATCCTCTTTCATGGTAACCGTAATTGGTCCTTTATTGTTACAACTTATAAAAAGACTCCATACAAAAAGTAGTACAACTCCACGCATATTATTATTTTTACACAAAAATAAACTAAATATGAGATATTTACCTCTTCTGTTATTACTATTGGTAATTGGGTCGTGCAAGGATACTTCCAAAAACACTCAGATCGATGAATCTACGGAGATTGAAACAGTAAATGAGCAGCAACAGCAAACAGATGCGTCTAATGCAACTTTTGTAGAACGCGCACGAGCCATTAGTGATAGTCTTATTTATCCAGAAGAAAAATATTTTAAATCGATTCGACAAGTGACTTTTGGAGGAGATAACGCAGAAGCATATTGGAGCTTCGATGATAAACAATTGGTTTTTCAATCTAATTATAAAGAATGGAATGTTGGTTGCGACCAAATGTTTTTAATGAACGCTTCCGAAACCTTCAACGGTACTATCCCTCCAATGATTAGCACTGGAAAGGGAAGAACTACCTGCGCTTACTTTTTGCCAGACAACAAGCACTTTGTATACGGATCTACACATTTGGTAGATGAAGAATGTCCAGAAGTCCCATTGCGAAAAAATGGGAAATATGTTTGGCCAGTTTATGATAGCTTCGACATTTTTGTTTCCGATCTAGAAGGAAACATAACAGCTCAGCTTACCGATGAACCAGGTTACGATGCAGAAGCAACTGTTTCACCACAAGGAGATAAAATTGTTTTCACATCTATGAGAAGTGGTGATTTGGAACTCTATACCATGAACATAGACGGAAGTGACGTTAAACAAATAACAGATGAACTTGGCTACGACGGCGGAGCATTCTTTTCTCCAGACGGAACAAAGCTTATCTTTAGATCCTCACGTCCTAAAACTGAAGCCGAAATTAAAGAGTACAAAGATCTTCTCGCAACAGGCTTAGTTCAACCTACTGAAATGGAATTGTACATCTGCAATGCAGACGGAAGCGACCTAAGACAACTCACTAATCTCGGAAATGCAAATTGGAGTCCTTTCTTCCATCCAGATGGCGATAAAATTCTCTTTAGCAGTAATTTTGAAGCCGAAAGAGGGTTTCCTTTCAACTTATACCTAATAGGTGTAGATGGAAAGAACTTAGAACGAGTTACACATGGCGAGACGTTTGACGCTTTCCCCGTGTTTTCAAACGACGGAAAATACCTTGCCTTTTCATCGAATAGAAATAACGGTGGCGGCCGAGATACCAACCTTTTCATTGCAGAATGGGCCGATTGATTTTACCATTATCAAAATGGTAACTTGTGCCCGATACAATCTTAGAATTGCTATCACCATATTAAAAAGTTAAAGTGATATTGAGTCTATTAAAATCGAATCGAATTCCCGCTGCATTTGCACTCCTAAGTGCTCTGCTTTATTGGGTATTTGCTTATGACCTCGTTAGACACGATTTCCCTAAACTTATTTGTCTGCTTGCCGCGCTATTTTTTGTGACCTATAAACTAATTCGGTCTTATGGATGGAACTTTTGGCTATTAGGAGGATTAGGCATCCTGTTCCGCATTATTTTTATCCCAGCCATTCCCAATTTATCTCAGGATTTTTATAGATTTATTTGGGACGGACAATTACTCCTCCAAGGTGTTAATCCGTATTTATTCACACCAGAAACGTATCTCAATGGGTCATTGCCATCAAATACAATTTTCATAAACCAAGCTGGAGAACTCTATAAAGGTATGGGCGAGCTTAATGGAAGCCATTACAGCAACTACCCTCCCATTAATCAGTTATGCTTCGCCATTGCCGCCTTCTTTGGTGGAAAAAGTATCATGGGGACAACGGTGGTATTAAGGCTACTTATTATTTTGGCCGATATTGGCATTCTATACTTCGGAAAGAAACTGCTGGAAAGACTGCATCTCCCCGTCAAAAATATTTTTTGGTATTTTCTCAATCCTTTTATCATTGTTGAACTTACTGGAAACCTTCATTTTGAAGGAGTAATGCTCTTCTTTGTGGTTTGGGCATTGTATCTCTTACATAAAAGAAAGTGGGCCTGGGCAGCGATTCTATGGGGGCTTTCGATTTCCATAAAATTGATCCCACTATTATTACTTCCCATATTTTTTAAATATTTTATTCGGAAAGGTTCTTTGATCAAAGGCTTTTGGAAGCTTAAAAAGTTTTACTGGCTTGTATTAGGAACTGTCATTTTGAGTTTCGCGCCGTTTATTTCGACCAAATTTGTTTCCAATTTTAGCGCAACTATTAGTTTATGGTTTCAAAACTTTGAGTTCAATGCGAGCATCTATTATATTATAAGGTATATAGGCTTTCAAACCATTGGTTGGAATATCATCGCGGAAGTTGGAAAGGTGTTACCAGTAATAATTGTTCTGCTCATTCTAATACTGTCTTTTTTCAGAAAAAACAATACCATAGGGCAGGTAATAACTGGTTTGCTTTTTGGCATTTGCGGTTATTTCTTACTTTCTACCACCGTTCATCCTTGGTATATCGCGACCCCTGTAATATTGTCGGTTTTCACCAAATATCGCTTCCCAATAGTCTGGAGTTTTATGGTAATGTTTAGTTATACGGCGTATGGTGTGGCCGGGTTTGAAGAAAATTTATGGATAGTAACGCTTGAATACACTTTGGTAATTGGCTTCTTTATCTGGGAAGTTTTCCTCAAAAAAGAGCCATCTAATACTAATAAACCTTCGATTCTCGCCTAAACTTGTTAGATCATGCTAAACATATTCACCTCATTTTCGGTAAGGTGACGATAGCGGCCACGAGGTAGATCCTTTTTAGTAAGTGGCCCTAAGATTACACAATCTACTTTTACAACATCATAACCTAGATGCTCAAAAATGCTGCGAATTACGCTATTTCCCGTATGTTTAATTTTTAAACCAACCTCTCTCTTAGGAGCGTTGTTTACATAACTTATTTCTTCCACCTGCACAGTTTTTCCATCTATCTTAAGCCCTTCTTTTATCTTCTGAAGATCTTCTGCCTTTAGGTTTTTAGATAGTTCAATATGAAACAAGCGGTCCATTCCTTTTTTAGTGAATTTCTGACGAAAAGCCTCGTCATTAGTAAACAGTAGGAGTCCCGTTGCGTTTCTTCCAAGACGACCAAATGGTCTGATCTTGGCACTGGTAGCATTTGCGATTATATCCATTACCGTGAGACCTTTACTCTCACTACTAGTGGTTGCAACACCCTTAGGCTTATTTAAGAGAACATAGGTTGGTGGTTCAGGATTGATGCGTCTTCCATCAAATTTCACTTCATCTGTAGGCTGCACTTTGTGTCCCATCTCATTGATCACCTTTCCGTTTACAGAAACCTGTCCCGTCGCAATATAGAGGTCTGCCTCTCTTCTAGAACAAATACCACTATTTGCGATATACTTATTGAGACGTATCCCACTTTCTGTATTTTTCTTTCCTGCAACTTTCTTAGTCGCTGCAACTTTAGATGTTGCCGCGGAAGACACTTTTCCTGCACCTCTTTTCGGTTTTCCCTTATCCTTGTTAACCGAACTTTTTCCTACTCTCTTATTACTCTGTTTACTCATATCTTCTATCCGCGTGTGCGGCTTATAATTTTTGCAAAGATAGACAAAGCCATTGGCTTTCAAGCACCAAAGACCTAATTTACAATTAACTGTTTTTGGTGATCCTTTTTAAATAAATCACTCCCAATTTCTAAACAATTAGAAATAGCCTAATTTGTTATTTTCCGTTAATGATTTCAATGGTGGACTGTCGCTCTTTATTTACAACTAGCTTGGTAACATCTGGCCTCGAATAATGTCCTACTGGATCAAAATTTTGGCGTTCTTCATAGACCCTATTAAAATCCAATGTCTGATAAATATTCCCTTCCTCATGTAATACTGGCTCCGTAAGCCATTCTCCGTCTGGTCCAGCAATGCAGCTTCCCCCATTGGCAAGAACTTTTGGAGCATTTTCAAAAATCTTTTCTAGGTGCGGGGTGTTTTGAGGGAAATCTTCCGCTTTCATTAACGAAGAAACCGAAATCACATAACTACGGGATTCCCTAGCTATAAAACGAGTGATGTCTTTGGTGTTGTGGTCACTTCCGGGCCAAACTGCAATATGCAAGTTTTCTCCCTGCCCGTAGAGCGCTGCTCTGGGAAGTGGCATCCAGTTCTCCCAACAGTTCAGGCCACCAACTGTAAACTGTTTTAATGGGTGCGTCTGAAGTCCGTTTCCATCTCCTGGTGACCATGTAAGACGCTCGTCGTAGGTAGGCTGTAACTTTCGATGAACCGACCCGATTTTTCCTTCCTCGGAAATGTACACTAGAGAGGCATAAACGCTATGTCCTCCTCTATCTAGCGGGCGTTCAATAATGCCCAAATAGATAGCCAACTGATGTTTTTTAGCAAGGGAACATATTTCATCTAGATCTCCATTTTCAATAGTCACCGAATTCCGTAGATAGTGTGCGTGGAGTTCTTTGTTTACTTCTTTATCCCATTCTGCCCCTCCTGTTAAGGCTAACCAAAAAGGATAACCAGGTATTAAGGCTTCTCCAAAAACAATCAATTCTGCTTCGTTTTTAGCGGCATCAATAATTTGATCTTTCACTTTCTGAATGGTTCCAGCTTTGTCTAACCATACTGGTGCGATCTGCGCCAATGCAACCTTAAGTAAGTTTTCTTTTTTCATAACCTAAAGATACAAGATATTAGGAAATTGCGTTAGCGATAGAGGCGGCATCCTTTTTTAAGGAAGATTAGGCAGAGCCGAAGTCGACCTGAAAAAGATATAGCCGAAAGCGCGGCCCTGCAGAGCACGAGGCACGAAGAGCGACAAAGGGAACGCCTGTATTTAAAAAATACGGTTGAGAACTAAATCAACATTGATCAGAACAATGCTAAAAACACCAATCACAATAATAAATTTAAGAATGGTGTGAAGGATTATATAATGTAACTTCTGATTGGAAAACCATAGGATGCTTACAAAAACGATAAGCGCCAGAATGCTTCCAAAAAAGTAGAAATTCATGTAGCCAATCTCAAATTTGGCAATTAAAAGCACCGTTGGAATAAGTGTGAGTACGCTTAATAATGTGAGCATACGTTTTGCTGTTTTTGGACCGTAAACTACTGGAATAGTCTGGTAGTTTTGTACTAGATCTCCTTTGAGGTTCACCAGGTCTTTGATAACCTCTCTCATAGAAATAAGTAAAAACAGGAAAGTAGCGTGCACAAAAATTACCAGGTCAAAGTTTTTATAGTAGATAAAAACGGCGAAAAAGGGAACAACTGCTAAAATTGCAGCGGTAATGTTGCCCACAAACAGGTATTTCTTCAGTTTATGAGAATAAAACCAGATTCCAAAAATATATATCGAAAAAAACACTACTGCCTTGAACGAGACATAGCTGGCAAAGATGACCGATAAAAAATTAAGCGCAAAGTACCCAGATAGCTTAGTGTTTTGACTAACCAGTCTGTCTAGCATTGTTTTATTTGGACGGTTGATTAGGTCCTTTTCGCTATCGTAAAAATTATTGATAATATACCCTCCCGCGATTACGCAGGCAGATGCCAGCACCAACATTAATAGATTAACATCGAACAGAACTCCCCTCAATGGTAAGCGAGGAGCAAGTATGTAAACCGAAGTAAGGTATTGCGCTAAAACTATTATAAGAATATTGTAGCCCCTCACTACAGAAAACAGGCTGAAAAATTTTAAGAGAAAATGTTTCTGTTTTCTGTTTAACATCTAGTATGTAAATGAAAATATCTGGTTAGAAATTATAAACCACTTCTAGCTTATAGTCTTTAAGTGCAGATTGGGCCTTATCAAAATCTTCGGTAAAACCAAGCATATATCCTCCACCACCAGAACCACAAAGTTTAAGGTAATAGGCATTGGTATCGATTCCTTTTTTCCAAAGTTTATGAAATTCTTGAGGAATCATAGGCTTGAAATTATCTAAAACTACTTTAGATAGTTGCTTCATATTTCCAAAGAGTGATTTTACATCTCCTTGAAGAAAATCATCCACGCATGCATCTGTATGCTTCACAAATTGATTTTTAAGCATATTTCTAAACCCTTCTTGTTTCATATTCTCCATGAAGATCTGAACCATTGGTGCAGTTTCGCCTGTACTTCCGCTGTCTAGCAAAAACACTGCGCCTTTGCCGCTCTCCGTTTGAGATGGGATTCCTGCGGGTTCAATATTATCTTTAGAGTTAATAAGAATTGGTAAACTCAAGTAACTATTCAAAGGATCTAGTCCGGAAGATTTGCCATGGAAAAACGATTCCATCAAGGCAAAAATCTCTTTAAGTTGCAAGAGTTTTTCACGTGTTAGGTTCTCTAAAACGGTAATTTTATTACTTGCGTATTGATCGTAAATAGCAGCAACTAAAGCACCGCTACTCCCAACTCCATATCCCTGTGGGATGCTAGAATCAAAATAGAGTCCGTTATCAATATCTGTTTTCAACTTCTCAATATCGAAGGATACCAAGGCGTTTTCTTCGGTCATCAACGTTTCTAGGTGTTCGGCAAAACGACGAAGATTGCTATTAGATTTATGAGTAGCAACGGTATGATGTTCATCAATTTTGAGGGCACCGTTGTAAAAGTTATATGGAATAGAAAGACCTTTAGAGTCTTTGATAATACCATATTCTCCGAATAGAAGTATTTTTGAGTAGAAAAGGGGTCCGCGCATGGGTAAATTCGCTTTAATAGGTAAATATATAGAAATTAGTCTACAAAATGCCCTAATTGTTGCAAATATACGGCTTTTTCAGCATTTCACTTTCACAAAGAAAGTCTAAAAAAAGTGTTGAAACTTCTAACTTTGAGCGCAGTAAATTTGCAAATCGACTTTATTTCACAAGAATTTACAACAGTAGTCAATCGCCCACTAGCAAAAACCGGATCTTAAATGAATTGGGCGCCTAGTCCAACGCGATCGTGAATATACTCTCCATTTTTACAAAAAGCAGCCAGCTTATTTGCAATAAATCCTTGTACTTGCTCTTTTTCAGTTTCTGGATACAGCACATGGACATTTGCCCCTGCATCGAGCGTAAAACAAACTGTACTTTTGTGTTCTTGACGGTATTCCCAAATACAATTTATAATTTCGAGTGTATTTGGTTTCATTAAAATGAAATAAGGCTTCGACGCCATCATCATCGCGTGTAGTTGTAGGGCTTCACTTTCTACAATTTTAATGAATTCTGAAATATCTCCACTCGCAAAAACGTCTTTTAAACGGGTTATATTTGCATTCGCTTCTTTGAAACGCTCTTGAGAATAAGGATTGTTATGCATTAAATCGTGCCCAACCGTGCTACTCACTTGCTTCTCCCCTTTATCAACTAACAGGATAGTATCTTGATAATTATTGAAATTTTGGTGAACTGCATAAGGATACTTTGTTCCAAAAAGCTGGCTACTCCCTTCAATATCAGCATGTGCTCCCCAGACCACCAATGGACCTTCGAGACTTCTTGCGGCGCTACCCGATCCAAGTCTTGCCAAAAAAGAACTTTTTAAAACTTTGTCTTTAAAAGATGGGCTTGAATCTCCATTGAATACGGAGGATAGTTGGTGTTCCATTTCAACTAAACAAGCCGCCAAAGCACTCATTCCACTTGCTGAAGAGGCAATCCCACTGCTGTGTGGAAAGCTATTTTCTGTTTCAATTCGGAAAGCATAATTCCTCAGAAAAGGAACATAAATTTCAATTCGTTCAAAAAATTTCTTGATCTTAGGCTCAAATCCCTCTTCCCGCTTTCCATCTAAAAAAACCTCAAACTCAAAGTTGGTCGATTCTTTTTTTGAAAAGTGAAGAACAGTAGTCGTTCTACAATTACTAAGAGTAAAGCTTACCGAAGTATTTTGCGGCATTTGCTCTCCATACTTTCCCCAATATTTAACCAACGCGATATTGCTAGGAGACTGACAAGAAATGGTACCACTTTCTATAGAGTTCTTATAAGGCTTCGGAATAAAGTCCTGTTCGTTCATATTCGAAAATTTCAGAAGCAAATATAAGCAAAACACACCGCAACGAAATCATTATATTTGACAGTAGCTAACACCTTAACTTTGAATTTTAACATCTTTAATAGTCTAATTCTTGCTGGGATCATACAAGGTTTTGTGTTTGCTCTTATCTGGCTATTCAATAAAAAATACCGAGCTAAAAGCACTTATTATTTAATCGCTCTTATTGGAATTTACTCTTTAAGTAATCTCCAATATTATTTATTAGACATTGGATTATTTGATCCTGCTCTGTTTTACGACCTTTATCAAGTACCGCTGTCTCTTTGTATGCCTCCCCTGCTGTTATTATATGGTCTTACGCTTCTCAGCAAGAATACATTTGCTACCAGAAAACCATGGCTACTGTTTCTTCCATTCGCCATTACCATGTGCCTAGCCTTATATTATAAATATCAACTTCTCATAAATAAAGAAGAATCTGGATATTCCATTTTTCTCGATCAGATACCTTCTTGGTCTGAATATATAGCCATCGTTTACAGTTTGGCGGTATTGATCTATCTTCTGTTTGTAATTCGTGTATATCGCAAGTCGAAATCCTTCTCTATTACGGAGCTAAAACCTCGAGTGAAATGGTTTAAAACACTTGTTATTGTACAACTTTGTTCTACTGTTTTGTGGGTCGCTTCAGAACTTGCTTTTGGGGATAGTTATGAGACTTCTTACTATTATCCACTATGGATTGTATTGGCCATCGTTATTTATTGGCTAGGACATACCGGGATCTATAAATATGGGGTTCTCGAAGAGCGCAAAAAATTGCGGAAAGAGAAACGTTCTTCTTTTTCGGTGATGGAAGTTAGGAACCAAAAGAATACAACTATTGAAGCTTTGGACCATTTTGTGGTTGCGCAAAAAAATTATCTCGACCCGCAATTAACTTTAGAAAAAACAGCTCAGGAACTTAACTTAAGTACAGGTCACTTATCAAAACTAATTAATACAAAGCTACAGCAATCGTTTAAAGATTACCTCAACAGTTTAAGAGTAGAAGAAGCCAAATCCTATCTTCAAAATCCAGATTTTTCTCATTACACTCTGGTGGCTATTGGTTTAGAAGCAGGGTTTAACAGTAAATCGGCTTTTAATGCTTCCTTTAAAAAAGTGACAGGCCTCACCCCTTCCCAATTCAAATCGCAGACTAGAAATTAGTGCTATTTCTTCATCATCCCATAAAATAGGACGTCTAGTTTAGGCTTGCTTTCTACATTCGTCATTCCTAATATCTACCTTATTTGGGGTGACTTTTCCTACTTATGCTTTTAAAAAAATCGCACAATGAAATACATAGTTTTCGCCTTTTTGATAGGCGCAAGTATCTGTAAAGCACAGATAGGAATTGGCACCACTTCGCCCAACGCTTTGATGGACATTCGATCCAGCAATGAAGGCGCACCATCGAACACCGACGGCTTATTAATTCCTAAGATCGACGAATATCCAACTACTAACCCAACTGTCTTACAAGATGGAATGATGGTGTATGCAACTGGTGATGGAAGTGTTGCTAAAGGTTTTTACTATTGGGATAATGGGAGTTCTACCTGGCAATCTCCTGGAGGTGCAAAACGGATTAATGACTTAATTGACGGAAAAAGCGACTTTGACGGAACAAATGATGGGTCGTCCATCTTCTTAGGAATTGAAGCTGGAATAAATGATGACGGCTCACATAATTATAACGTGGGAATTGGATATAGAGCCCTGCAAAACAACGTAAATGGATTTAGAAATACCGCAATAGGCCACAACACTATGTTAGCAAATGTAACTGGTACCAGAAATACGACCATGGGATACAACTCCTTAGCAAACAGTACCGATGGTCACTCTAATACAGGATTCGGATACAGAATACTCGAATCCAATACAACTGGATCTACTAATGTAGCTTTTGGTGGCTGGGCAATGAGATCAAATTTAACAGGGACTGCGAATACCGCAATGGGACACGATGCCTTGAGAACCAACAATAGTGGAAATTATAATACAAGCCTAGGTTATAATGCAGGTTCGGGTGTAGAAGGCGACAATAATGTTTTTCTTGGTAGTTCCACAGGGCTTCAAGCTACTGGCACCACTGTTAATGGAAGTGTGCTTATTGGATATGCTGCTGGACAGACGGAGAATAATAGTGAGCGATTATACATTGAAAACTCTGCCAGTACTAGCCCTTTAATCTACGGCGAATTTGACAATGACCTCATTCGTATTAATGGAACCTTCCAAATTGGAAATCCTAGTACCACGGGGTTTCAATTACCCCTTTCCGACGGAACAGTGAGTCAAGTTTTACAAACAGATGGAGCGGGCAACACCAGTTGGATCGACCCAAGCACCGCCACTATACATACTATAAATGATTTGGTAGATGGCAGATCAGACAATGATGGCACAAACAATGGTTCGTCCATCTTCTTAGGGATTGATGCAGGCTTAAACGATGACGGCACCAATAACTATAACATTGGAATTGGACTTGAATCACTTACCAGCAACACCTCGGGCTATCAAAATGCAGCGTATGGGGTAAATACACTTTCCAACAATAGCACTGGTTACGCTAATACAGGTCTTGGAACGAGTGCCCTCTTTAATAATACCACTGGGTATTTTAACAGTGCAAGTGGCGTCGCTGCTCTTGCACAAACAACTTCAGGTTTTTTTAATACTGCAACAGGAGCTTGGTCATTGATAAACAATACTACGGGGTCTCAAAATACCGCTGTAGGATATAGAGCCATGTGGACGACTTCCAATGGGGACAACAACGTGGCCTTAGGTCATTATGCAGGTGCTGCTGTAGATGGTGAAAACAATACCTTCCTTGGAAGCAATACAGGTCCCCAAACTTCTATTTCAAATATTAATGGCAGTGTGCTTATTGGGCATGCCGCTGGACAAGCAGAATTAAATAGCGAAAGGTTATATATTGAAAACTCAGCCAGTACTAGCCCTTTAATCTACGGCGAATTTGACAATGACATAGTTGGCATTAATGCAAACTTAGGTATCGGTACACAAGCTCCTATTGTACCGCTACAAGTAGAAAGTGTCGAAGCATCGGGAGTACAGAATATTGTTGCCGCTCTGGTCTCCGATGTATCCAATCGTCCTGTTTTGCAATTTTCAGAAACTCCAACCGTGGGATTGACCGAAGGAATGAGTTTAGAATACGATGGGCGTGGCGCTGCTGGAGCAAACAGAATGGTCATCAACGGAATTGGAGGAAACCCCTTATTCGAATTCAGAAATGGGGGAAGTCTTACCTTAACAAACGGCGACCTTGTTGTAAAAGGAACTGCGACAGATCGAGAAATAAAATTGGAAGATGATGCAGGAAACTCAGACCGTGCACTCATGCGGCAAACAGGTACGCAAGATATTTATGTAGGTGATATTGATAACAATGGAGGCGATCTATATCTTAGAGCTGGAGGAAGCGACGACCTAATTGTGAAGGCTGGAACGGGTTACATTGGCATCAACACCAATAATCCATCTGCTTCGCTTCATATAAACCACCCCAATGGTTCTGCAACCGAAGGACTGGTGCTTTCCAACCAGACCGATGCCGATGAATGGCGTCTCTACCATCAATGGAACAGCAACACATTCGCCCTCATGTTTAACAATACGAACGTTGGTAATTTTGATGACGTATCTGGGGTCTACACCGCTGTTTCAGACAGAAGACTCAAGAAAAACATTGCAACCACTCCATCAGTATTGGACAAGGTTCAGAAATTGAAAGTAGTTGATTACAATTTCAAACTTCAAACAGACTCCAAAAAATATACCGGATTGATCGCTCAAGAGGTAGAAAAAATCTTTCCTAATCTAGTGGTTCCCCCTAATGAAGAAAGCAAAAACTACACTATGGATTATAGCGGATTTGGAGTGCTGGCAATAAAGGCAATTCAGGAACAGCAATCCGAAATCGAGCAATTGCGCAAAGAAATAGCCGAGATAAGAACCCTTTTGAATACAAAATCCAAATGAATAAGATCATTTTAAATTTCATTCTAGTATTAATTAGCTTAACATCTTTTACTATGTACACTCAAGAAGTAGACCTCAGCCAATTAGGAATCAAATTCACTTTTCCAGATGGCTGGACGGGGCAGGAAGAAGGCGAATATTTATTGGCAGGCCACACTAGTATTCCAGGGCTTATGATCTTGTTCCAAAACCAATCAATGAGCACCGAAGAGCTTAAATTATTGGCCTTGCAGGGAATTAGAGAAGAAGGCGTTTCTCTGCAACCTAAAGGAGACTTTACCGTTGTCTCTCCCACGAGAGTCGAAGGTTTCTATGAAGGCAACTTTCAGGGAGCTACTGTTACTACCTATGCTATCGGGTTAATAGATGGAAGAGGAAAAGGGGTGAGTATTCTCATACTTACTGAAACCGACAAATTTGGGGATGAGCACATTTCCGAAGCAAAAAAATTGGCTAAAACCGTAGAATTCTACGCTCCAAAAAACGATGATGTCGCACGTTGGAAAAGCAAACTTATTGGAAGAAAACTGAAATACATGTATACCAGCGGAGGAACTGATTATGATGGCACCTATTCTGGGTCTTCCGATGTGACTATTATTAATCTGTTTATGGATACTACGTTTAACTATTATTCAAACTCCAATTTTAGTTTTGATATAGATGAAGGCTTTGGAAATGTGAATTCGAACGAGAATACCATTGGTAATTTTCAAATTCTTAATGAAAATGGTCAAACCTATCTTCAGTTAAAGTTTTCAGGTGGAAAGACCCACAATTATGAACTTACGCAAAATGAAAAAGGACAAACATTTTTAAATGGAACCAGGTACTTTGTTGTTGCACAAGACTAGCGCAATTCATTGACATTAAAGTCCTTCTAAGATTTATAGTATATTTGAAATTCAACTAACGTTAACTGATTGAATTTCATTTATTGAATTCAAATTTACTTGTCGGGCTTATTTTCGCTGGAATTATTCAGGGGCTATTTCTGAGTACGTTTATTTTATGGTCCAAGAAACACCGATCGAATGCATCTATTTACTTAGGACTGCTCATTTTATCTATAACTTTAGGAAACTTGCTACATACCTTAGATGACTTAGATGCTATCTCATGGCATTTATTTAATCTTATTTATTTTCCATTTCTTTTTTTAGTTTCTCCGCTACTCTACTTTTTTGTGATGGGATATCTGTTTCCAAAACGGGTTAAAAAGAAAAAAGAGCTAATATTATACATTCCTTTTTTAGTATACTTAGGAATCACCCTTGCATATAAATTTTTAGCATTATTTACAGGACGCAGTTCCCAAAACAGCGATATTCAAATAGATATAGGGGATCTTATTGACATCTATGGTGATTTTATAAATATTCCGGTGATTGGTATTACGCTCATCATCCTTTTTGTAACCATCCACAATTACGAAAAAGCGCCTTTTAAAAAAAACTCTTCTCCAATTAGACGAGAGTTACTCTGGTTGAAAACATTACTAGGCATACTTCTGGCTACCCTCATTCCTTGGAGTTTTTACACCTACAAATACTACCTAAACGAAGACTATTTTTACCTCCCCATTTTTGTAATAACAAGTTTACTTATTTACTTGCTAGGATATATTGGCCTGCACAAAATTGGCGTCTTAAAAGAAAGAGAAAACATCCGATCCATCTCAAATGAGCGAAGGACCGTCTATGTTTCAGAAAAAACCAAAACAGGAGTAATTGCCAATATTGAAGAAATTGTTCTTACCGAGAGAAAGTACCTAGACCCCAATTTTTCGCTCGAAATGCTAGCAAATCAACTCGAAATAAGTAAAAGTCATTTATCTAGAACCATCAATAAAGAGCTTAATTCAAGTTTTTCAGACTACATAAACAAACTTCGCATTGAAGAAGCTAAAAAGTACTTGCACGATCCACAATTTTCAAAGTACACTTTAGTCGCCATTGGTTTAGAGGCGGGCTTTAACTCAAAAACCACCTTCAACACCACCTTCAAAAAATTTACAGGCGTTACTCCTTCCCAATTCAAAAAAAGTCTTAACAATTAGTTCCAATAGTTGCTAATAGCAATAAACCGAACACCAGAAAATACAAGTTAGTGATCTTCGTGACAGAATTTAAAACTTCTATTTATGAATCGTTCACACCCACCAACAGAAATTCTGTTATCACCTCTTTTATCAAAAATTCTCAACTTCCTCGGGCATCCTATTTCTTATGAACGATTTGTAAATACAAAGACTTTGGTGTTACATCGCCAAAGTTGCCCGAGGATTTATAATCCAGTTCTGTCAAATTCATAGCGGTTAACATATGTACAAATCAACCATTAATCTCACAACAAAACATCATGAAATCTAAAATTACTCTTCAAACTTTACTCATCTTTCTAGTAACCACAACGGTTCTTATCGCACAACAATCTTTCTCTCCATCAACTGGAGGCCCAGTGGATGTTCCAAGAAATGAAGGTGCGTGCATAAGCGACGAACTACGTATCCAAATTAAAGAACGTATCGCTCAAAATAGAGCACAGCTAGCCGCCGAAGGAAGACTACAACCTATTAACACCGAAGGAAACCATCCGCTTTTTGCTTGGCCAGTAGATCAAGCAAACGGGTTTGGATATAACGAAGTTTGGTCGCTCACTAATTACGTAGATCATAACTCTGCATTTCCTAATCAAATTTCGGACTATGATTGCGGTACTAGATCGTACGACACTAATTCGGGCTATAACCATCAGGGTTTTGACGTCATCAACTGGCCATTTTGGTGGAAACAAATGGACCTCAATCAAGGCATTAATGTAGCAGGAGCAGATGGACAGATTATCGATAAAAATGATGGATCATTCGATAGAAATTGTGCTTTCAACAACGATATGCCAAATTATGTGGCCCTGCAACATGCCGACGGAAGTGTAACTTGGTATTTACATATGAAAGAGGGAGGGCTCACCTCAAAAAATATAGGAGATACGGTCACCCAAGGTGAATTTTTAGGAGTAATAGGCAGCTCGGGAAGTTCTACCGCTCCTCACTTGCATTTTGAAGTATACGACAACAACGATAATCTTATCGATCCCAGTATAGGATCTTGTAACACTCTCAATAGCGATAGCTGGTGGATTGATCAAAAACCATACTATACGCCTGCTGTCAATGCAGTACTAACCCATACTGGTTTCCCAGATTTTGGCACCTGCCCTACCACCGAAACGACTAACGAAAGTAATCAGTTCGATTTAGGGGATCAGGTATACTACGGTGTATATCTGAAAGATCAGCGAGCGGGAACACAAATCAATTTAAAGATTACACGTCCAGATAGTACGATTCTTTTTGAATGGGATTTTGATTTAGTGGACGACCTACAAATTTCATATTGGATGTGGAATTTCCCAAACGATATGACAGGCGAATGGACCTGGGAGGCAACCTATATGGGAGAAACAGCAACCCATACATTTAATGTGGGCGTTTTAGGAACAGAAGAAAATCCGCTTGCAGATACTTCCTTGTTCCCAAATCCAGTTTCTAATGAACTCCGCGTTATATCGGATGCAATTATCGCGAAAATTGCGGTACATGACATTGTAGGTAGAGAAGTTTATGTAAAAAACTCAGAAAATGCAGGCATAGATCGCATCGACTTTCCCAACGTTCCCAATGGAGTCTATTTCGTATCTCTTTTTTCGACTGAAAGTGAGTCTAAAACAATTAAGATCATCAAAAACTAAACAACATGAAAAAATTAGTATTCAGCATAATTGCTTTCACACTAATGTTTCAAACAAACACGCAAGAAATCACTCTCACAAAGGGTCTGCAAATAGGGGCAAAAGGTGGTGTCAATTTTGCTACCATTACAGGAGACCTTTCAGAAATAAAAGGAAAAACTTCTTTCCATTTAGGAGGGATGGTAGAAATCCCTGTTTCAGAAAAGCTATCGTAGAAAACTACAGAACCCTTTAATGCGCAGCCAATTCTAAAAGTTTGGCCATTGTTCGGTAATTTCGAGCAGTGGCTTTTACGTTTAGTTTCTTTTCAAACCAATTATTACTCAACTTCGCTTTCCCTGCACCTAGTGCGTAGAAGATATATACCACATTCGAAGTGATTAAGAATTCTTCATCGGGTGTCGACATTTTCTGAATTTCTAGCACATGATCACGTTCTGGCTCCGTCTTCAACAAGATAAAATAGCTTTTCAGTAATTTCTCTTCGGAAAAAGGACTATGAGTAATAATTTGCTGAATTTGATCGACCGTTTTCACTAAAACGGGTACCTCAAAACTATATTTTTCTTTGATGGCTTCGGAAATTTTCACATCGAGGCCAAGCGCTTCCTCCTTAGTGTCGTCTAAAGCTTTAGCGGAGGCACAAGAAGCAAAAACTGCGTTCCCACTCTGAATGTATGTTTGGACATCTCGAAAACCGAGCGATTCGAACAGAGTTCTTAAGTCGGCCATCAATATTTTCTTCTGTCCGCTTACGTTAACCCCTCTTAAAAATGCGATGTATTTAGTCATCTTTCTTTGAAATTGCCCGTGCTACTATATATCCGCCTGTCCAGGCATTTTGAAAATTAAACCCTCCAGTGATCGCGTCAATATTCAAGACTTCTCCCGCGAAATACAAGTTCTTTTGAAGTTTACTCTCAAACGTTTTAAAATTAACTTCTTCCAATGCCACTCCTCCTGCAGTTACAAACTCTTCCTTAAAAGTACTTTTTCCATCCACTTCAAAGTGAGAAGCGGTTAATTGATTTGCTAGATTCTGAAGTTTCTTTTTCGAAATTTCGGCCCATATTTCGGCTGAACTAATGCCTGAGGCAGTTATCAAGGTTTGCCACAATCGTTTAGGCAAGTCAAATTGCGCATATTTCTGTAAGGTCTGTTTTGGATTGACTGTTTTAAGTTGCATCAAATTTTCAAGTACTTCTTCTTCTGAAATATCTACCAACCAGTTAATCCTAATACTGAAACGATACTGCATGGCTTCTAGAAAACGCGCTCCCCAAGCCGATAATTTTAAAATTGCAGGACCGCTCATACCCCAATGTGTAATGAGCAATGGCCCTTCACTTTCCAGATACATCTTCCCCTTAGCATCCAACACTTTTACAGATGCATTGGTCGCGACTCCTGGTAAATCGGTTATGCGTCCGTCCTTTATATTAAAAGTAAAAAGCGAGGCTACTGGAGGCACAACATCATGCCCTAAATCTTCAATTAGCTTCCACATTTTTGGATTGCTCCCCGATGCTACTACCAACTTATGAGCTACGAAAATTTCCGAAGAAGTTTCGACATGCCACATTTTACGCTCTTTATAAAATTTCTTTACAGATGCTCCTTTTAAAACCGAAATACCTAATCTCTTTGTTTCATTTAAAAAACAATCGATAATAGTTTGGGAGGAATCGGTTACTGGAAACATTCTACCGTCTTCTTCAATCTTCAATTCTACACCTCGTTGCTCGAACCAAGAAATAGTGTCGCCAGTCATAAAAGAATGAAAAGGGCCTAGTAATTCTTTTTCGCCTCTTGGATAATTAAGGGATAGGTCTTTGGGGATAAATTCGGCATGCGTGACATTACACCTTCCGCCTCCCGAAATTTTGACCTTCGTTAAAACCTCCTTGCCGCGCTCAAGAATGGCAATCTTCAATTTAGGGTTAACTTCCACTGCGTTGATCGCAGTAAAAAAACCAGCAGCGCCCCCACCTATTATTAGGATATCGTAGTTATTATTCACGGCGCAAAATTACTAATTATATCTACAAAACCCCTAAAACATAAGGGATATGAGAAAAATAGGATATGCTTAACACCTATTTTCTTTTTAAATGTATGATATTTGATTTTCCAAAATTTAAGCACCATGAAAAAAGTTACTCCAATCTTAGCATTATTACTTGCCTCCTTAACATCTTCGGCTCAAATTTCATTTACAGATGCAACCAACACTTTAAATAACAAAACTCTTCGAAGTGGAGTGGCAATTGCTATTACCGATATGGACAAGGATGGTCTAGATGATCTTATTCGCTTAGACGACTCAGACATGCTTGAAATAGAATTTCAACAGGCAGATGGAACATTTGTTTTAATGGAGTTAGGAGATGCAAGTGCCCCTTGGGGAATTGCCATTGCAGATGTAGACGGAAATGGTTACAACGATATTATTGCTGGAGGATATTATGACGGACTAAAACTCTCTTTAGGTGAGGTTGGCTCTTACAGCACTTCTAGCCTATCTGGACCAGATATATTTTTGCAGAATGCAAATTTTGCCGACATCGATAACGATGGTGCAATCGATTTTTTTGGTTGTCACGACGACGGAATTTCTTCTCCCTATAGAAATGATGGAGCTGGAGGAATGAGTTACGATTTAAACCTGATCAATACCGAAAGTACCGTTCAATCTGACAATTCAGGGAACTACGGATCTATTTGGACAGATTACGACAATGACGGAGATGTAGATTTATTTATTTCGAAATGTCGTCAGTTTGTGACAGATCCAAACGATGGTCGTCGTCTTAATCTTTTGTTTAGAAACGACGGAGGAACGTTTACTGAAGTAGCTGAAGATTCTGGCCTACAACCAAAACTACAATCTTGGAGTACTGCTTTCGACGATATTGACAACGATGGGGATTTTGATGCTGTGATGGTAAATCACGGAGCCAATCATATTATTTATGAAAACAATGGAGACGGTACATTTGCAGATGTTACCACCTCAACCGGTATTGAAAGTGAATTGTTATTGGTAGGCTATGGAATCCAAGTAGCAATGGAAGATTTTGATAACGATGGTTTCATCGATATTATAATGACTACTACCGATGGAGATCACAAGATTTTCATGAACAATGGAGATTTCACTTTCACCACTCTAGCTTCTGGTTTAAACACCAACGGAAATGTAATTCAGAGTGCAGCCGTGGGAGATCTCAACAACGATGGGTTTATAGATATCGCAGCTGGTTATGCAGACGGGTTTAACAATCCATCAAACATCAACGATCAGTTATTCTTAAGTGAAGGAAACGACAACAACTGGACTAAAATTATCTTAGAAGGTGTTGAAAGTAATATTAACGGTATTGGTGCTAGAGTCGAAATTGAAGGAGTTTGGGGAAAACAGACTCGTGAGGTAAGAGCTGGAGAAAGTTATGGAACTCAAAATTCGTTGATGTCCCATTTCGGAATTGGAACCGCAACCGAAATTGACAAACTCACTATTTCATGGCCTTCAGGGATTGTGGATGAGATTAACAACCCAAATATTAATGAAAACATCACTGTAATTGAAGGCGCTTCTCTTGGAATTAACGATAACAGTTTAGTTCAGAAAATCACTTTAACTCCAAACCCAGCAACAAACATCATTGAAATTAGTTTATTAACGTCTTTTCAAACTGTTGAATTAAACATTTATGATCTTACTGGAAAGTTGTTACGCACGCAGGATTTAAATGGTACTGAAACCAACCAAGTGAATATTTCAGCATTAACCAGCGGAATGTACTTCGCTTCTATTGGTAACAAAACTATTAAGTTCGTAAAGAACTAAGAGTCCTTTTTTATTCTGAAGTTGATTGAACCTATTTTGTGATTATGGCGCCAAATTGTTCGTTGCTCCCTGCTTGATGAAGTCTAATTACTTTTTGTTCTGTGCGTTCCTCTGGTGTACCGTAGTTATGTTGTATGGTATATTTTAGAAGTGTAGGAGACTCACTTCCTTCCATTTTATTACCCAAATAATTTACGTTGAAGGTCCAACCTCCAAGTTTACCGCCATCTATCTCAAACTCCTTCTGAGAGAAACCATGCAAAACTTCATTTTCTATTAATTCCGGATTGGCTAGTGTATGGATCCAACGAGCATACAAACCATCTGGATTGATAAACGTAATTACAAACTCAGCATCACGATTACTCCAATCCAGGACTACACGTGCCTTTAATTTTTTTCTTTCAAGGTGTTTTTTCTGCACCCTATCTAGGTCGAGTTCGTCCTTATGTTTGGCTATTAAATCCCTTATCTCGTTATCGGCAATGGTTCGCAAGTGCGTAAAATCAAGGGCTGGTTGTGCTGTCCCATATTCTATTGCGAGTAATCTATTGAGGGCTTCTTGATAGTTACCAACGGTTTTATGCGCCATTGCCAAATCTAAATAAGACTGCGTTTGCTGTGGATATTTGCTTAGAATGACATAGGCAACGTCTAACCCTAATTGGTAATGACCCAATTTATAGGAGGTAAGTAAGAGTCCTCTTAAGGTATCCAAAGTACTGTCCCGCTCCAACACGTTGTAGGCAATTTGAAGCCCCAAACCAACGTCTATGTTACTCATATAGGCATACACATCTGACAAATACATTGGGTGATCCCAATATTTTTCTCGCTGCATGAGATAGGCACTGTATATTTCAGAAACGCCAGACTGTGCTTCAAGTTCACTTATATAATCAGGTGTTTGAAATGTTGACACTGGTAATTTATCTCCTTTGTATAGGTTCTTTGGTTTTATTTTATTGCCATTATGATCTAAGCTAGAAGACATTGCTTTGGTAGTAACGAGCACTACTCCATTTCGCCCTTCAGAACCGTAAAGTGTGGTCGCTGCCAAACCTTTTAGTATGGTTATGGATGCCACATTATAGGGTGTTATGATCCCTTCTACCCGTGTATCTACTGCCATTGGAGCGCCGTCGATTACCACTAGGGCGTTGCGTGACCCTTTGTCTGTTGTGAACCTGCTAGTTAACTGTACATTCCCCAAATCTTGTCCTACCTGTACTCCTGCGAATTTCCCCCTTAAGGCATCTGCAAGTGTAAGATAGTCCTTGATATCTTCCTCCACTAGGATGCCAGCGCCGTATCCTAACTTCTTTTTTTTCATTCGACCTAGTGCCGTTTCTACAACTTCTTCATTTTCGGTAATTTCCCTTTTCTTCTTGAGTACAACTTCATCCAGTTTTTCGGCTTCTTCTGCTACCCAAAGGTTGATCAATTTATTGTCTCCTAATTTTTGACTCCACAACGTCTTACCAAAAGCGGAGACAGTGAGTTGTTCCCCAACGGCCCCTTCTATGCTATAGGTGCCATCAGATTTCGCGGTAGTTTCGGAATTTCCTGTGGCGATTTTTAAATCTTTCAGAGCAATAAGCGGAGAAAAGATATTTCCGAAGTACTGATCCTGCTTTTGTTTCAATAATGGCTGGACGTAATTATTGTGGAGATCTATAAAACGACCTTTATTCGAGAGGGCAAGAAACTGGAGGTTTTGCGTGTCACTTTTAGTACTGCTTGTAATAATGTATGGCTTTTTCCCAAGAGAGACCACGTCTCGGACTAGCGGCTCGTTTCCATCTGTGAAAATAAAAATGGTTCCCGCTCTCAACTTTTTGGCTAATAGGTTGTAAGAAGTAGCGCCATCGTAGGAAACATTGGATAAGTGCAATTTGAGTGCTTGCCAATTTCCTTTTTTTACGGTCACCTCCTTTTTAAGGACTTTGCAGTTGTTAAACTCCAAAACAGTTACCGCTACGTTGGGGTATTTCGTGAAATAGTCTTGGAGGAAATCAAATTCCTTTGCGGTGTCCCTGTCTTTCATTGAAAGGGAGGTATCCCAACCAATAGTCAATTTTTCGGTGGCAAAATTTGAATATTGTACTAATAAAAGGCACAGAAGTGCAACGCTTTTTAGATTCATACAAAGGTTTTAAGGATACACAGAGCACCACTGCAAATTTTACACCAAAATAGAGGTTATGACGATTTTTTCAAAGGAAGTTTATGTTTCAAGAGAGATTGGGTTCTTTTAGTGGCAAAATTCAGTTTGCTTCGGATATACTATCCAAAATAAACTAAAGCGACACCCTTTAGTGCGCAACTAATATTTTATGATGATCGCAGTAAGAATAGATATATCTTACGGATCATTTTAAAATTTTGGAACACAATAGTAATACTATCACTTTTAATAGTATTACTATTAAATATTTGTTAACGCTACGAAATATTTTAATTTTTGATCTTAAATTTGACTAATCTTATGAAAACAATTTTAAACATTATGACACTACGTTCACTAATTTTAGCGCTCGCTATTCTTTCTGTATTTGAAAGTAACGCTCAAGGTCCAGATGAAAACCAATTGGGTGCTTGGTACATGTATTTTTATAACACCACCTTCAAAGAATCCAATTGGGGAATTCAAGGAGATATTCAATATCGTGATTGGCGCGGACTAGGAGATCGCGAGCAACTTCTTTTGCGTTCCGGACTCACCTATACGCCTGAGAATTCTGGAGTAAAGTTCACTTTTGGATATGCCAATATTTCAACGGGACAATTTGGCACTGAAATCGACGACCCAGTAATAGAACATCGTATCTATCAAGAAGCATTATTCTCAAACAAGCTGTTTAAGCGGCTTTTATTAAGTCATCGCTTTCGTTACGAACAACGATGGGTAGAGGACCAAGATTTTAGAACTCGATATCGCTATAACCTCTTTATCAATGTACCTTTTAATAATGAATCATTGATTAAGAACACCTATTATTTCGCTTTCTATAATGAGCTTTTTATCAATGGCGAACGCAATATTGGAGACGACCGTAATGTTCAGTTCTTCGATAGAAACAGAACGTATTTAGGACTAGGTTATGCCATAAATAATAAAATGAGAGTTCAGTTAGGTTGGATGGAGCAAACGACCGTAAACTGGCAAAAAGGACAATTACAATTTAGTTTACATCATACATTTTAACTTTAAATACTAACAAATGAAAAAGACAGCATTAAAACTGACGGCAATTGCAGTACTCACACTCATGGTAGCATGTAAAGAAAAAAGTGCAAATGCCTCATCTAAGGAAACAACTGCCTTGATCAACAAAGAGCAAGTAATTGATGAGCCTGTAAAAAGTATTTTGACAGCTGAAGAGCAAGTTAATATGACGCCCGACGAAATAATTGGACGTCTTAAAAAAGGAAATGAAAATTTCATCAATAATAACCTTACACGCCGTGATCATTCTGAACAACGCAGAAAGGCCATGATAGGTCAGTTTCCAAAGGCAATAGTGCTTTCATGTGTGGATAGTCGAGTACCGGTTGAAGATATTTTTGACTTAGGAATTGGAGATATCTTCGTGGCTCGCGTAGCCGGAAATATCGAGAACGAAGCAATTGTAGGGTCTATGGAATTTGCAACTGCTGTTGCAGGATCAAAAGTTGTTATTATAATGGGACATACCGCCTGCGGTGCTGTAAAATCGACCATAGATAACGTAGATGCCCGCGCAATGAATATGAACTCATTAGCAGACTTAATGGACGAAATTCGTCCGGCAATAAAAGAAACCAAAATGGAAGGAGAACTTACCTCCAAGAATATTGAATTTACCAATGCAGTTATCAATAACAACGCAAAACTTACGGCTAACAATATAAGAGAGGTATCTCCTACAATGGCTCAAATGGAAGACGAAGGAAAAATTAAAATTGTCTCTGCAGTTTACGATATGGAAAGTGGGAAGGTTACTTTCAACAAAAAATAACGCTATTCTAACTTTAAAATTGAGATAGTCCCTACATCTATATATGTAGGGATTTTTTATTTATGTTCATTCTAAAATAGGCTCAATGGAGATAAGATTTTAAATGAAGCGCTTCAAATATTCGAGGTATCCAGATCAGTAGAAACAGAGCGCAGCATATACTTTTAGTCTCCCTTAGCTTTTTCAAAATCCGTTTTCTCTAAAACAAAAAAAAGACCTCAGTTTCCTGAAGTCTTGTTTTGTGCGGGCGGGGAGACTCGAACTCCCACGCCGTGAAGCACTAGATCCTAAGTCTAGCATGTCTACCAATTCCATCACGCCCGCAATTGGACGGCAAATATACACAACATTTACAATTTACAAACAATCTTTACTTTAAAATTATGGCTTTTTGTACCTTAGCATCTATCCGCTCCACAGCCTAGTATTGGAGCGCAAATTCAGAAAAAAATTACATGAAAAGCGCAAAACCATATATCCAAGAACACCAACAACGTTTTATTGACGAATTAATCGAATTACTTAAAATACCGAGCATTAGTGCAGATTCTGCGTACAAAAACGACGTTATAAAAACTTCCGAAGTCATCAAAACAAGCTTGGAGAAAGCAGGTTGCGATCACGTAGAAATATGTGAAACACCTGGTTATCCTATTGTTTATGGCGAAAAAATAATCGACCCATCATTACCAACTATCCTAGTATACGGGCATTATGACGTACAACCGCCAGATCCAGTGGAGTTGTGGGACAGTCCGCCATTTGAGCCTGTTATTAAGAAAACAAAGCTACACCCCGATGGTGCAATCTATGCTCGTGGGAGCTGCGATGACAAAGGGCAAATGTACATGCACGTAAAGGCGATGGAATACATGACCACTACAGGGCAGCTTCCCTGCAACGTGAAATTTATGATTGAAGGGGAGGAAGAAGTAGGAAGTGAAAGCTTGGGTTGGTTTGTGGAACGAAATCAAGAAAAATTGGCCAACGATGTGATTCTTATTAGTGACACAGGAATGATCGCAAATGACATTCCGTCAATCACTACAGGATTGCGTGGTTTGAGTTATGTGGAAGTAGAAGTTACCGGACCTAATCGTGATCTGCACAGTGGTCTTTATGGAGGTGCAGTAGCAAATCCTATTAACGTACTTACTAAAATGATCGCTTCTCTGCACGATGAAAATAATCATATTACCATTCCTGGCTTCTATGACGACGTGGAAGAACTTTCGAATGCCGAAAGAGCTAAAATGGGAGAAGCACCTTTCAGCAAAAAAGCGTATTGCGAAGCTTTAGACATCGCAGATACTTATGGAGAAAAAGAATATACCACTAACGAACGCAACAGTATTCGTCCCACGCTAGACGTAAATGGAATTTGGGGAGGATATACAGGAGAAGGTGCCAAAACGGTTATTGCGAGCAAGGCATACGCTAAAATAAGTATGAGATTGGTTCCAGATCAGAATTGGGAGAAAATCACCACCTTGTTTACCCAGCATTTTGAAAGTATTGCACCTGCAGGAGTAACTGCTAAAGTTACACCTCATCATGGAGGACAAGCATATGTAACACCTATCGACAGTTTAGGCTACAGAGCCGCTTCCAAAGCCTATGAAGAGACTTTTGGAAAAACTCCTATACCACAAAGAAGTGGAGGAAGTATCCCAATTGTAGCTTTATTCGAAAAGGAACTAAAAAGCAAGACTATTTTAATGGGATTTGGTCTGGACAGCGATGCCATTCACTCTCCTAACGAACATTTCGGGATATGGAATTATCTAAAAGGCATTGAAACCATTCCACAATTCTACCATTATTTTACTGAAATGAGCAAATAGATATTAGCGCATTCAGCATAAAGCCTCATAAGCATTATAACTTATGGGGCTTTTTTCATTCATCGAGCTAACTCATCCATCCAACGATACTAAATTTCGATTGAACTAAAATAAAAATTAAAGGCTGTTTTCATTTCTATTTTTGACCCATAAACTAGAAATCATGACAACAAAAAATTACTCTTGGAGCGCTCTCCTTATTATTTTATTCTTATCAACTACTATAGTTCGCTCTCAAGAAACCCCTTTTAATTGCGACTTCAACGCCTACTTATTTCAAAACAACGATGTATTTGCGTTGGACCTTGCCTCCGGAAATTCTTACGAAGTAGCTACCGATGTTACTCCAGGAAATATCAATGCCACAGGCTACAACCCAACCGACGGATTTATCTGGGGCTCCTTATCTTCTCCAGCCAAAACAATTGTTAGAATTGGAAATAATTTCGAAACCACCAGCTTTACTTTCGACGAATTACCAACAAGCAATCGCTATGTAGGAGACGTTTCTTCAAATGGGATTTATTATTTAAAACAAGGCGGAAGCGGTTATCATAAAATTGACTTGAACCCCTCTTCCCCCAACTACGGAACTTACTTAGGAGCTGGCACCATGTCCAAAAACCTGAGCATTCATGATTGGGCGTTCAATGCTGTTGACGGATTTCTATACACTGTAGAAAAAAACAGTAATAAATTATATCGTATAAACGCAGAAAATGGGCAAGTTGAAGATCTTGGCGTAGTACCAATCCTCACTGGTTTTAACTATACCTACGGGGCCGTTTATTTCGATGCTTCGGGAAGGTTCTATGTTTCAGCCAACCAGACAGGAACCATTTTTGTAATTCAGGCAGTACAGAATCTCAATTCGGGTTCGAGTATGCAATCTAATTTATTTGCTTACGGACCTTCGAGTTCTAGTAATGATGGAGCACGATGCCCTACAGCACCTGTACCGCAAGAAATATGCGACAACGGTATTGATGATGACGGTGACGGACTTATCGACTGTGACGACCCATCTTGTTCTGGTGTAGAAAGTTGTCCTGTATTAGCTCCGTCTGGAGGGAATGAAGGCGGATTAGAAAGTAACAACAGATTGGCACAGAAAATAAGCAATAGAAACTTCAACCGTTCTAAAAGTGGTTTTAGGTTTGATGCTAAGAAGGCAAATCCTTTTCTTAAAAGCGCTTCTTACGGACAGCAAAACAGAAACTCTATTATTGAGCTTTCAGATTTAGTTCCTATGGACGTAATTGAACAAGCGACAGTAATTGAATCTACTCCAAACGACTTAATTTCTATCACCAATGCAACCGAGGTATTATCCATTGACTACAGTAGAAACGACGAGCGACTAGCTGCCATGCTTATTCTGAAAACCGAAAACGGAGTATACGAGCACACAAAATATATCTGTGACCGATTGTTAGGAGCGGAATTGATCTCTGTTTCAACTTTAGAAATCAACGGAGAGCGTTTTATTAAATCCATTATCAAAAACCCTGACGGTCAAATGGAATTTGTTGTTAGCTTTTCGGCTCGAGTGTCGGCAGAAGAAGATCGTTTTGAAATTGAAAGTCATTGGAACCTTGATCGCTACCAAGACAACGCCACATTTTATAATTTTCAGATATGGACCAACTCTTTAGAGGACCTTGTAAAATTAAGTGAAGAAGCCCTTCGATTATTAGAAATTCAGAAGCCTATTACAGCTTACGAGTCTAGCACACCACCTACTGTTTTCGTGAAGAAAGGAGCATATATAAATGGAGCTCTAGAACTACAAGTGGTAAATACAAATGGCAGTGAAACACTTTTCTTTGAAGGTGGTCTTTCAAAAACGGAGACCAGCACTACTGAAATTGTAACCACCGAAAAAACACTAGACGGATCATACATTAGCACTCATGTTGTGGATATGGGTTCTTTATTCGATATTGGATTTAGAATTAGTAATGGCAAAGGCGATACTCCAGACGATGTATTTTTATCTGACGGCCCTTGGGGTGTAGACGATTTTGCTGCAACTACTTCCATTCAATCTTTTGAAGTAACACCTCAAGAAGCAAATAATTCTGAAGGACTGCGAATAGAACGGAATGTCTCCTTGAAATCAACCACGAGCGAATATGTTTCTGTGTACCGAGCATTCACTCCAAAATTTCAAGAGGTAGATTTGAGTGAATTCAATAGCCTAGAGTTTGACGCTTCCGGAACTGGTAATATGGAAATTAGATTGATAAAAAAGAGCATTACAGATTGGAACAACCAATTGAAGGCTCAAATTGAGTTATCGAATGAAACCGAACATTATGTCGTTTCATACAAAGACTTCTACTCACAAATAGGTGAAACTATTGATTTGACCGATGTAACTACTATTGTTTTCACATTGAGTTCAGAAAACCAGACAACTCAAACCAAGGAGCTAACCCTGGCTAACCTTGTTTTCAAGCAAAACGATGAACTTCTTTTTACGGTAAATGAAGAGAACGCTGTGGTTATCTCACCTAATCCTGTAAAGAGTAATGCGGTTATAAGCTTCTATAGCGACAAGCAAACAGAAATGAATTTGGTCGTTTTTGACATGTTAGGAAAGGCGGTTTTAAGAGAAACATTTTTTGCATCCAAAGGGGCAAATAGCCACCCTTTAAAGAGTGAGTTTCTACAAAAAGGTGTGTACGTATATCAACTACAGAGCTCAGATATACAGTATAAATCTGGAAAACTCATAAAAGGGTCGGACAAATAAGGTCAACCATTTTACAAAAAAAATCCCAAGGCATTCTTTATGCTTTGGGACTTTTCATTTTGATATCTAATACTATATCTTTTTGACGTATTCTGTTATCAAAACGATTTGGATTCCGTCAACCTTCCCTTCAATAAAGGTATCATTCTCATGATCTAAAGAAATACGTCTCACGGCAGTTCCTTGCTTAGCAACCATGCTAGAACCTTTTACTTTTAAGTCTTTAATAAGAACCACGCTATCTCCAGCTTGTAAAATAACACCATTTGCATCTCTGTGGACTAAAGCATCTGCCTTGTCCTCTGCATCTCCGGTGGCGGCGGCCCACTCCAGTTGTTGTTCTTCCATGTACATCATATCGAGCAAGTCTTGTGGCCAACCCTCTTTTTTCAATCGGTGCAACATCCTCCAAGCCATTACTTGCACAGGAGCTGCCGGATTCCACATGCTATCGTTCAAACAACGCCAATGGTTTGCGTCGCGTTCCTCGATATCGAATTGAGAAATACAGGTTGTACATGCATAGATTGCCGTGTCCTCCCCTTTAATATATTCGGGTGTTTTTGGGACTTCATAAACACTTAGGTGTTCTTCATGACCACATAATTCGCACTTATCCTCTGCTCTTTTCTTTACTTCTCTTTCAAAACTCATGTACTCCAGATTTTGAACAAATATAAATGAATAAATCAACCTCCCTCCTTTTTGAAAAAATGGTTGTTTAAAATATTCACCCTCTACATTTGTAGAATTGAAATATTTATTCTACATTTGTAGAGTAAATATAAAATTATAGTACATGCAACTTTCAAATTCTGAAGAACAACTAATGCAAATCCTCTGGAAAAAGAAGCGCGCCTTTATGAAAGACCTTATAGATGCACATGAAGATCCTAAACCTGCTACCACAACGGTTGCCACCTTATTAAAACGAATGCAAGACAAGAAGTTTGTGGACTATATACAATTGGGAAGGTCTAGAGAATATTTTCCACTTGTGAAGAAGAAAGACTATTTCTCCAAACACGTAAATGGCCTTATAAAGGACTTTTTTAACGACAGTCCTAGCCAATTTGCTTCATTTTTTACAGAGGAAACCAATCTTTCCAAGCAGCAACTTGAAGAACTGCGAACCATCATAGACCAACAAATTAAAAAGAAATAATTATGGGACTCTATCTTATAAAATCGGCCGCCTGCCTAACTATATTTTTTGTTTTCTATAAAATTTTTCTTGAAAAACAAAACATGCACCAGTTTAAGAGATTTTATCTTCTTGGGATGCTACTAGCATCGTTTTTGATTCCTTTTATCACCTTTACAGAATACATAGAAGTTTCTAGGAGCCCTATAAGTGAAGTGGTGTTTTCAGATGGAACAACCGGTGTGGTTTATCAGCAAAAAAGCCTTAATTATTCATTGATCATTTGGTCCTTAATATATGGAACAGGAGTTTTATTCTTTCTTCTGAAATTTTCTAAGAACATAGCTCGTATGCTTCAAAAGATTAGAAAGAATACGAAATACAAAAACGATTCGCTGGTACATGTTTTGCTCAAGACTCCAACAAATCCACACACCTTTTTAAAGTATATCTTCTTTGATCAAAAGAAATACGAGGCTGCCGAAATCCCGAAAGAGGTCTTGATTCATGAAGAAACGCATGCCAGGGAAAAACACAGTCTGGATCTTATCTTTATCGAGTTGCTTCAAATTGTATTTTGGTTCAACCCCATCATCTATTTCATCAAATACAGCATCAAACTCAACCACGAGTTTTTAGCAGATCGCTCTGTGCTTAATAAAGGTATCGAAACATCCAACTATCAAAATATTTTATTAGCATTCTCATCAGATGCTAGCTCGCCTCAATTGGCAAATTCAATCAATTATTCATCTATCAAAAAACGATTTAAAGTTATGAAAACACAAACATCGAAAAGAGGCGTTCTACTTCGGACTCTACTCTTGTTACCCCTGTTGGCAGGACTCGTTTACGGGTTTAGCACTACTCATACCGTTGAGAAACTTTCAGATATAGACCAAAAAGCCCAAAAAATTAAAGACGAAACAACTATTGATACAAACACAGAAACAGCTCCTTTAACCAATTTTAAAGACCGTAAGAAACAGCACAATTATACTACAGAATACCTAGCAGGTGCAAAAAGAAACAATAAAAAGGCTTTTGTTATTATGGTTCAAAACAACGAAATCATGATCAATGACGGGAAGTCAACTCTAGAAACATTCACGGACGATCTTGACCAGATAACTAAAGACTGGGAAGAAACAGATTATACTTCCGCATATCCTTCAATTTTGGTAGGAAGTTCTTCTAACGAATTCCTTAAAAAGCTGAATAAAGCGTTTAAAAAAACACACTATTCAAAGGCTAATGAGGGCATCAGCATTATTACATCGCTGGATGCGGAACAGGCTAAACGCGCTCTTAAAGCTACTCCGGAACAAATTTCAGAATACAATAAACTGGCAAAAAAATACAATGCGATGGATCGAAATAGCATGCGTATTTTAGGAAAAGAGATTACACGTCTCAATTACATCTATGGATTGATGACAGTAGATCAAAAGAAAAATGCAGAGCCATACCCGAATATTCCACCTCCCCCGCCAGCTCCCGAGGCACCAAATGCTATCAAAGTGTTAAAGGGTATTAATGATCAAGATAAAAACATACCGCCTCCACCTCCGCCACCTGCTCCAAAAGTAATTAAAGGAGTAAACGATCAAGGAAAAAATATTCCGCCTCCGCCTCCAGTTCCGAACCCAATAGACCATATAGTGGAAATGGCTAAAAAGAATGCGACGTTCTATTTTGAAAAAAAAGAAATATCTTCAGACGAGGCAATCGCCATAGTTAAAGGAAGCAGTAATCTAAACCTGAATACATCGGCCGCGAATTCTGAAAATCCTCAGGTAAGAATTTCAAAAACATCAACCACTATACAAAAGCAGGAGTCTTTTGTGATTACGGTCATAGACATGCCATACACTGGACCAACGCTGGACCTTCATGAACCTGTTAATATTATCAACCATATGATTCGACATGGAGCTAAAATCTATCTAGACAGCGATGTTATTTCAAAAGAAAAAGCAATAGAAATCCTAAAGCATCAAAAATCGGTAAAAATCATTAATGTTGACACTCCGCATGCTTCGCCGTCCATTATTTTCGGCGAGTACGGATGTTAAAAGAATAAGTTCATGAAAAAGAAACTGTTGAGCAAGACAGTTTCTTTTTTCTATTACTTAAATTTTAATGTGGCAGCTGAAACCTTCAATCCCTTTTAAATTTTTCGTTTTAAGCATCTAACATTTAATCCATTAGGGTTTTAAGTAAATAATTAAGGATAATCAATAATTTAAGAAGAAAGACCTGCCCTTTTGTGATAAATAGACAGGTCTTTCTTCTAATTAAATGTAACAAACACACCAAAACAACGTTCTAATAGACTATTCATCAATCAACTTATGAATCTATGTTACAACGATTTTTCATTTTTTGCTCGGGTGCAGACACCGATATACTCGAAGAATGCTCCGCTGGAGAGAACACGAAATATGCGGGAATAGGAGCTACCGTTTTCTTTACAGCAATTATGGCAACTATTGCCGCTTCCTATGCCCTTTACACTGTTTTCGACAATTTATTCTCTGCTGTTTTCTTCGGAATTATTTGGGGTATGCTCATCTTTAATCTGGATCGATTTATTGTATCAACCATTAAGAAAAGAGATCATTTCTTTGATGAATTTCTGCAGGCCACACCTCGAATTCTTCTAGCGGTTATTATCGCAATAGTAATTTCAAAACCCTTAGAATTAAAAATCTTTGAAAAGGAGATTAACCAGGTTTTATTGGAAGAAAAAAATGCCATGACGCTTGAAAATAAGGATCAATTAGCCTTACAATACACCCCTAGTATAGAAGCTATTACTTCTGAAATTCAACAACTCAAACAAGAAGTAATAGACAAAGAAACTACCGTAAATGCCCTTTACGATACCTACATTTCTGAAGCTGAAGGTAGAGCGGGAACGGAGATTCTAGGGAAAGGTCCTGTTTACAAAGAAAAAAGAGAAAAGCACGATGCCGAACTTGCAGCCCTACAGGAACTTCGAACCTCGAACAATGCTAAAATTGCGGCAGCTGAAACTCAAATGGCCGTACTTGCGACAGCCTACGAAACAAAGGTGTCAGAAACCCAGCCAATTATAGATGGGTTTGATGGACTCATGGCGAGAGTAGATGCCTTGGGTGAGTTGCCTTGGCTACCATCATTTTTTATATTCCTATTGTTTCTCGCCATAGAAACCTCCCCTATTATTGCTAAACTTCTATCCCCCAAAGGTGCCTACGACCTTAAACTAGCTGAACAAGAAGGAGCCATAAAATCTTGGGTTGAACAGCAACAAACTCAACGTGCCGTTCTTGTCAATACAGACAAGGAAGTTAATAATCGAGTTTACGCAGACATAGCCGAGGAACAGGAACTGTACGACTATAAGCGTCAGAAAGCAAGGGAGTTAATGCAAATGCAGGCCGACGCCTTTTATAAAAAACAAAAAAGTATCTTATAGTACGATAGGTTCGCTTTGTTTTTCTGTTTAAATTTAACTGCTGACAGGTCTCTTCTAGATATATGAGTTGAGCATCAGCACTATATTTATTAATTTAAAAATTAATGCTATTATAGATTAATTTCAAACAGAAAAGCAATCCTCCTTCCCCCTATGACCTATAAAAAAATCCCTCACGAGAATGTTCTTTTAGAGCATTATCATTTTAAAAACCAACAATTTTCTTGCAAGGTATTTCCCCATTTAGGAGGTAGCATTCAAGAACTAAGTATTGACAACGTAGAACTGATAAGAGGAATTTCAATAGACAAAGCTGGAATTAAGCAATACAAATCAACCTATCCTGCATCCATTTTATTTCCGTTTCCAAATAGAACAGACAACGGAACCTACGTGTTTAAAAATACTACCCATCAACTTCCAATTAATGAACCGGCTTTGCAAAATGCGATTCATGGCTTGGTTTACAATGAACCTTTTCAAGTGGATCATGTGCATAAAAATGGAATTAGCCTCACCTATCAAAGTGAGTCGATTCCCGGCTTTCCATTCCAATTCCTACTGAATGTTCGTTACGGATTTTCAACGACTGGTATTTCTATCAAATTTGAAGTTAGGAATGTAGGTGGAGAAGAATTCCCGTTTGGCTTGGGCTGGCATCCCTATTTTGTTTTAGACGATTACAAGAATACTTCGATTCACTTTTCAGCTGACAAAAAATACTTGATCAACCAGAGACATATTCCGAAGGATTCTGAACCATACAATGAAAAAATGATCGCCCTAGAAAACGCCAGCTTGGATACCGCGTTCCGACTATCAGATTCCACAATTCTGGTTAAAACTCCGAACCACGAATTAAAAATGTTTGTTCCCAACGAAAGTTTTCTTCAATTGTATACACCCGAGGATAGAAATTATTTTGCTATCGAACCAATGACCTGTATTGCCAATTCCTTAAACAGTAAAATTGGATTAAGACAATTAGCTCCAAATGAAAGCTGGTCTTGGGATATCGATTTAACGCTCACCCGAAAATAAAGGTTTGGCAATATTAGGCTGCTAACGTTTGGAAAGGATGCATTAAAGGACGAATAAATACTTCTAGGAACCTAGCATTAGAAGAACGAAGCACTACATCTTTAGATATGGATGGCACTAAAACAGTTTCCCCTAAGCTAATATGCTCGGTGTAGTCGTTAATAGTTACGCTACCCCTTCCGTTAACGCACATGAGCACAACAAAGGAATCCAAGCGTTCATATTCCAATTTTTTGATTCCACTTACCTCAATGACGTTGGTGGTGAAATAATCGCAGTCTGCTAAGTTGCTGGTTGTATTTTTTTCAACAGTATACTCTTTCTTTCCGTTTCCTTCAAATTTCTTCGTAGCGTCTATGGCCAATTGAGTATGCAGTTCTCTTTCATTTCCGTGTGCATCCTTTCTGTCCCAGTCATAAACACGATACGTAATATCTGAAGTTTGCTGAATTTCCGCTGCCAAAATACCCGCGCCTATGGCATGAACTTTACCCGCTGGGATAAAATAACTATCCCCTTTTTTCACCTTTTCAGTATTGAAAATAGAAGAAACATTTTCGGCATTAATTGAAGAGAGGATTCCCAAATTGGTATTTACATCCTTTAAACCCAGAACAATTTCGGCATCAGGATCACTATCCATGATATACCACATTTCGGTTTTACCAAAAGAATCATGAAGCTCCTTTGCCTTTTTATCGTCTGGATGCACTTGCACAGATAGATTTGTTTGAGCATCTAAAAACTTAATTAGCAATGGAAAGTTAGTTCCGAACTTTTCAAAATTTTCAGTTCCTAGGAATTGATCTTGAAATTTCTCCAAGGCTGTCTTAAGTTCCATTCCCTTGTAGAGACCGTTACTTATTCGAGAAACGCTTCCTTCTACACCAGATATCTCCCAACTTTCTCCTATGTTTTCTCCAGTTGTAGCTTTTCCAAGTATATTTTTCAGTTTCGACCCTCCCCAGATTTTCTCTTTAAGAATTGGTTCGAATTTTATAGGATATGTTCTCATAGGTCAATGTTTTAAAGTAGTTTTCTAATTATGCGGCAATCGTCATTTGAGGAGTTGTAAGTATCTCAACTGTTGGGTATAACTCATTTACTGGCTTTACCAAGTTGAAGCTAGGTCTCACTACATAATGTGACCATATTTGCACCAAGCGAGCTGGTATTTGAACTGCATCATTCAACCCTAATTTCGAATCTTCTACATGTACCCACCTCATTAAAGGTTGTTCACTAATTTGAGTCATAACATTGTCCTTTCCTAAATACCTCTTCAAGCGAAGAAAAATTTCAACATCAAACAACCATCTACTCACAAAACTTTCTCCATATATCACTGGAACTATTGTTTTAGTAAACACTTTAGCTCCACATTGGGTATCTCTAATAGGTAACCCTATTATGAAAAGAATCATCGCCTTAATTACATTTGACAAAAGACCTCTAAAGAAATCTCTTTTGATTCCGTCTCCGCCAGAATTCCGAGAACCAAATACAAGTGACAAGTTTTGATTAGACTTCAAGGTTCTTACCAAATCCTTGAAGTCTTTAAAATCTGTTGACAAATCGGCATCGATAAATCCTATTCGAGCGATGTCTTCTCTATTATAGAGATAACGAACACCTGCTCTAACAGCGCTGGCCTTTCCAACGTTTTTCTTTACGTCTACTACGCTAATGTCATAGGGAGCATTGTTTTTCATTTGTTTTAACACCTTTAAGGTTTGATCTTTACTTCCATCATTCACAAAGCAAAGATGATAGTCTTCGTTACTAGAAATAAATTCTAAGAAAGCCTTTTGATCGAGCCTTTTCTCCTCGTTGTAGCATGGAATTATAATACCTGTTTTCATAAAATAAGTCTTAGGGTTATTGTTGATTTCTCTACAAACTTACCTCCACCTAGCCCCTTTTTTGGGAGCATTTCGATGGTTGAAAGCTTTGTGTCGACGAATGCCGCTTATCGACAGACCTACCATTAATCGAAACATGTATCTTTGAATGAAGGAATTATACATTGCCGTTCCTTATAATAAATGAAGGAAAAAACAAATAAATATCTAATTACTGCCCTACTACTAGGTATTGCTTTTCATGGATCTTCTATGTTCTTTACGTTGGAAAGCACTTACGATGCACTTATACATTTGTTTTTTGCCAATCACTACGCGAACAGTTGGTTTGAACCTTGGAACTATAGTTGGTATACTGGATTTACAGTAATGGGATATCCACCCTTAGTGCATCAAAGTATCGCGTTGCTCTCTGGTATTGGCGGACTTAAATTTGGAATGTTCACCGTAGCACTTATCGGTGTTGTTTTATTTATAACAGGAATCTATCGGTTCGCATTATTAATGTCTAACAATAGAACTATTGCTGGGTATGCGGCAATATTAGCTGTGTTTTCTTCTTCATTTGTAGAAACACTTCATATGTTTGGGCAGTTGCCAAGCATTATTGGAATATCAATATTAATGCACTCCCTACCAGAAATATATAGTTGGCTTAGAACTGGAAAACTTAGGCATCTATTTATGTCTTTTTCATTAATAGCCGTAACCGTTACATCGCATCATGTAACCCCCATTTTTGGAATGGTATTTTTTATCTTTCCTGTTATTGGCATGGTGCTTATGGACGCGTCTAAAGACATCGTTCATTCCACCACTGCAATTACTCTTAGAGTATTTTTTCAAACCTTTTTGGCTCACTTTAAGCGAATAATTACCTTCGGTTTAGGTTCGTTGGTTCTTATTATTGGGTGTATTCTCCCCTATTGGATTAATACTAAAAACAATCCGATAACACAGGTCCCAATCCCACATGGATCTCGAGACAATTTTCTTGAAATCACTTCCTCAGGGCTTGTTTTCTTTATCATTCCTTGGGGTATTCTACTTATTTTCCTACCCTACTTCTTTTACCGTTATTTTAGTAAGCGCTACTTATTTTTTGGTATTTCTTTCACCATACTTACCATACTGGGAACTGGTGGTACAACTCCTATTCCCATTAAAATTTTGGGAGAAAATGCCTTCAACATTCTAACGCTGGATAGATTTACCTTATGGGCTTCTATTATGGCCTTACCGTTGTTTGGGGAATTTGTATATCGATTTGCAGAAGGTGATATTAAAACCTTTTTTCAAAACAAATGGGGCACTACTTATCATCGCATAGCCGGAGGGATTTTGGTTGGTCTGTTCATTTTTATGACCATATTCACGATGAGTCTGGGCTACTTTAGACCTTCACAACCAGCGAAAATAAAAATGCTCCCCATCGTAAATTTCCTCAATCAAGATCAACATGATCAATGGCGCTACCTCCCCTTAGGTTTTGGTGATCAGATGGCCTGGTTATCTGCTCAAACCAAGGCCATGACTGTGGATGGAAATTATCATTCGGCGAGAAGGCTTCCAGAATTAACAACCCGCGCTATAGAACGGTTAGAAAATTCAAAATTTAGAGGAATAGAAGGTATTGGATCTTTACAGCAATTTTTGACGGTCCCTGAAAAATATCATCTTAAATATATCTTTTCCAACGACAAGTTTTATGATCCAATCTTATACTTTACAGGCTGGCATAGACTGCAAAGGCTCGAAAATGGCATCATGGTTTGGGAACGTGCGGGTGTTCCTCCGCTACCATCTGTTTTACCAAAAGACGATATCCCACTTTTTCAAAGGTTGCTATGGGGAATTATTCCAATAACGACCGTTTTAATTGCCTTTCTACTAAACTTAAAAAACATCTGGCAACGAACGTTAAAGACCGAGCAATCGCATTACTCCAAAGTGCATAAAAATCAAACTCCTTTTAAAAAGATTAAATCGTCTATTATTAAGGTTTCACATTTTTGGGCCGGTTTCATATGCTTGTTTTTTATCTATGGATGCTATCAATTCTATGTCAAAAACACCTCTCAACTATCTCCATCCAATGTTGTAAAAGCCTATTATGATGCCCTAGATTATAAAAATTTCGAGAAGGCATATTCTTTTATAAACCCGAAAAGCGAAAAGACGAAAGCTCAATACATGCTAGAAATAGCAGTTTCTGATGGATTACTAAGTTCTTATGCAAAATTAAATAGCATGGAAACCCACATTCTAAAAGAAACGGAAAATTTCGCAGAATTAGAAGTACATACCATATGGGTGAGTCCGCTCAAAAACATTTCCAAAACATTTAAACACCAAATTGAAAAAATAGATGGAGAGTGGTATATAAATCCTTCCGACATCGATTTGGATATTCCGCCTGATCAATTGGTTACACAAAACCAAACAGTATTTTATAATCATGGTAGGAGACGGCTTACACCAGAGCAAACTCCTCATGAAGATGTTTTAAAACAACCTGTCGTAGAAGTATTAGCCGCCCAATTAGTAGAAAATCAAGGCAGCTTTGCCATAGTTGGACAGGTTCAAAATGTAGATGATGTCCCTGCCGATATCGCTATTAATGGAATTATCTATTCTGAAAAAAACACTTTACTTGCATCCTACAATGCAAAAGATGTATTGAAACATAAACTTCTTCCTAAAGAAATATCCAATTTCCGAATCAATTTTGAGGGAATTGCATGGTCTGTAACCAAAGAACAAATTCCCAAAATATTTAATCCAGACCAGTTTACTCCTGCCCAATTTGAAGAGATTCCGGCAGTTTTTAATCTACAAATCAAGGCCAATGTGGCCACCAACGAATTATTTGACGGACTCGGTTTTCAAAACCTGAGCATTATAGATAACAACTTAAACGGTACCATTTTCAATCACAGCACTAAAAATGCAACAGTACCGCAATTACAGATTACTTATTACGACTCTAATAAAAATGTATTATGGGTAGAGAACGAATACCTAGACGAAAGTATTAGGTCACAACGAAAAGCGTCATTTAAATATACCTTGCCCAATAAATTAGATATCAACCCCATCAATAACTCCATGGATTTGATATCGGTCAACGGACTCCCAAATAAAGCGATATCAGAAAAAAGAGTTCCAAATAGAATAGTAACGCATACAGAAATACAACTAATGGAAGTATTGAACCAACCATATAAATATATTTCAATAAAGGCAAACTGCTTTATAGGAGCACCATTTTAATGAGTAGAAAAAAAATACATATCCTAATTTTATCTGCCCTAGCAATCGCTTTCCTGTCATTCGCCATTGGAAGCGAAAATACAGCGGAGAAACCAGTTTTAGACATGGTGAAGATTGAAGTATTGGACATCTACACCGCAGGCGAATCGATTGAACTCAAATTAAAAGAGGAAATCCCTGTTGAAATGAAAGATTCAATTTGGATGTACATCTCGTCCTCTTATGGAAGTACTTTAATTTACCCAGAGTTAGTGAACCAGCAATGGTTGTTTAAAATCCCTTCGGAAATATCCGATAAATCAGGACACGTTCTTTGGAAACTACATAGCAGCAATCATAGCACTCCGGAAGCAGGAACATTTCATATAACACCAAACCCTGCAAATGCATCTGTAGTAGAAAGTTATTTAGGTCCTCAAACCATAGTCGCTGGCGAGTTAGATTTTAGTATGATGGTAATTGCTGCGACCGACATTTACGATAATCTTGTCCCCAATAACACCCCTGTCACCATACAAACTTATGGTGGTAACTCTGCGAAATCTTATAGCAAAATAACAAAAGATAGAATCGCATGGGAGCGTATCTTTTCTCCAAAGAAATCGGGCCGAATGATAGTTTCTGGAACCTCCAACTTCGCATCAACCAATGAAAAAACCTTGGACATTAGCCCCAACAACGCCACAGATTTTAGTATTACAGAGCAGTTAGTTCACCCCTATGCAGATGGAAATCAAATTGCGGTATTCATCACCTCAGCAATAAAAGATGAATTCAATAATACCGTTAGCGATGGAACCCTTGTGCATTTTAATGCGATTACTGCGGAAGGAGAAAAAATGCAAGTTTCTGGTACCACCATCAACGGTGTCGCGACAGGACAATTTTTACACCCCAAAAAACCCACTTCATGGAAAGTAGAGGCATTTGTTTATGGTTTAGCTAAAAGTACTGTAAAGGAAGTTTCCTTCTTATCGGTTATTCAAAAGTTGAACGTTCTCTTTTCTGAAAACAACAGAACTATTACCGTAGGTCCTATTACAAGTTATATGGGACAATTAATTCCAGACGGCGCCCAGGTAATTTTAAATATAAACGAATATGATAGAAAGGTAATCCTCACCTCCAAAAACGGAATGGTTACATTTAAATTGAACCCAGCGATATATTTTGACGGTCCAGTAACCATGAAAATTGAAACGATGGGCATCTCTAAAACATTTGAAAAAACAATTAATTGAAAAAAAGTAAATTCCTTTATAGAGTTTTTGTGATTGCTACATTTGTAGGGGTCTTGTCACTCACCATTTTTGGTATTGCCCAATTGCTAGCCTTTCTAAATACTGGAGCAGATCGCAGCACTATATTTCATAAAGACCTGGCTAAAACAAACTACTATACGCCACAGGTAACTTGGACAAATACCGAAAATCCAGGCAGACCTTTAGAAGTGGCAACACAATCGAGAATTGAGCGAGATTATATGGATGCACTTTATCTTCAAAGTATTGCATTGCAATCTCTAAACACGGACGGAATTAAAGACGTCTATACTAAAAAAGCATGTCAAAATTTAATAGATGTTATTGCTACAAATACCAAGAATAATACCCGTATCGAAAAGACGACTTTCCAACACAATATTGCTTTGGATTTTTATAGCGCAGATGGACAACTGGTAGTGCTAACCGATAAAAATGTTACCTCTTACAGCAGAGTCTCAAAAAACGAAAAATTTCTTTTTGACATTTCTGAGGTAAGCGATTATAAAATAATGATGCTTCTTGAGGACGGCTATTGGAAAATTCGACATATCGAAAAATTAAGTTCAGAACAAAAGCCACAAAACACGACTCAACCAATAGTTCTTTCAACTCCGGTATCTGGATTAAATTACTATCCGCAAGATTCGGCCTGGGATACCTTTGGAATGCTCTTTTCAGAAGAAAAAATAGATCGAGACTTTGCCATCATCCGTGATCTCGGTCTAAATACGGTACGTGTATTTATTGGATATGAAGATTTCGGAAAGGCAAATGTGTCCAAAGAAAAGTTGGAAAAACTCACAAAACTATTGGACATGGCAAAAGTGAATGAAATCAAAGTATTGGTAACTTTATTCGATTTTTACGGGGACTACTCGGTTATAGACTGGACACAAACTCAACAGCATGCCATAAGACTCGCCAGAGCCATTAAGGATCACGATGCCTTGTTGGGTTGGGATATAAAAAACGAGCCTAATCTTGATTATAGCTCTCGTGGAGAATCGTTGGTAAAAGCTTGGCTCACTCAAATGACCGATGTGATTCGACAAGAAGACCCAAGTCATCCCATCACTATTGGATGGTCTAATGCCGAAACTGCACTTGATTTAGCCGACCAAGTTGATTTTATTTCATTTCACTATTATGAAGGTATCAAAGATCTTCCTATCACTCTTGCTACTTTAAGAGAACAAACGGATAAGGTTATTGTCCTTGAAGAATTTGGAATGTCAACCTATAGCGGACTATGGAACCCTTTTGGCTATTCTGAAGAGGATCAAAAAGAGTATTATCAAGCATTTTACAAAAACCAAAAGAGAGACAGCATTAACTATCTCTCTTGGACACTTTATGATTTCTCCGAAATTCCAAATCAAGTAGCGGGGCGTTACCCGTGGAAGAAAAACAAACAAACATCATTTGGTCTCATAGACATAAGTGGGACGAAAAAGAGTTCTTTCGAGGTTGTAAAAAATAACTAGGCGACCATAAGTTTGTTAGTGTCTTTTTGCTCAATAATTTCGTTAAATGCATTTACATACATATCAGCAATCAGGCTCATCGGTAATGCTGTTGCTGCCTTATAATTTGCTTTTGCAATTGTGATTCTATGCTGCTCATTCACTACCAACTTCTCAATTGCCTTCGATAAACTCCTCACAGAATTTGGATCGAAAAATTCTCCTCTATACCCTTCCTCTTTTACCAAAATACTAAGGTCTCCCAAATCTGGCATTACGACTGCCTTTCCGTAACTACCTGCCTGATGTAAAACACCCGAACTACCCGTGGTAGAAGTGTAAGGAAAGACGACCATTGCGCTTTCAGAAAAAATTGCAGGAACATCTTCTTCCTCTACATAACCTGTAAAACGAAGGTTAGGAACTTGCGAATACGTCTTTTGAACATTCGCTAAATATCCCGGAGTATTGGGGTTATCTGTTCCCGCAATAACAATCTCAAGATCTCTATTAGTTCTAATTCGAACCATTTCTACAGCTTCAATGAGTGCTTCCACTTTCTTATAAGTTCCAAACTTCCCAAAAGTCATAATTTTTAATGGTCCTTCATCACTTGTATAACTAGGCTCCTCGGGAATTTCAAAAGTACCGTGGGGAATGAGACGCACGTTGCGTGCCAAATATTTCCCTTCGAGCGTAGTTACATATTTACTAATAGTAACCGCCACTCTATCTGCTTTTAGCATAACCTCCGTAAGCTTGACACCTATAAAGTTGAACACTTTCGCCTTTAATTTATTCTTAGTGAACCCAGCTGAATCTAAATCGACTGCCTCCATGATATTATGCAATAAAATGATGGTAGGAATTCGCATTAATTTGGTCATCCAAGGAGTAAAAAGCCCTAATGCTGCCGGAATCTTTGAGTCGCCAAACTTCATAAATTGAAGATTATATAGGACAGCATCGGGCTTGGTCTCTTTTATCGCTTTGGTTATTTTAAATAAGTTGAAGTAATCGTTGAATTTCCAACATGGTTTCACAGTAATGGCACAACCGTCTTCTTCAAATTCGAGATCTGCTTCCTGAGGCATTACATCTGTGTACAGTATTAATTCTGACACCTCATTATGTTGGCGAAAATGTTTTACCAAATGATAAGCATATTCGTTTAATGTTACTTTACTCGGGGGATACGCGGTTACAATTCCTAATTTCATGATTACTTGATTTAATATGTTGGTACAAAGATGTTCTAAATAGGGTTTAAAAGTGGAGGCAAATCGCCTGAGTGACCATTAGTATCGACCAATGGTAGATTACTTTAGATAAGCGATCGAAGTCCCTTTTTTTAATGTAAATTGATAATATGCAAACTGCGCTGCTAGCAAAGCTGCCATGGCAATTACCTGCATAATCACCACCTCGAGTAGACTAGAGTGAAAAATGATGATTAGACCTATTTGAGTTAACCCAAAAACACCTGAAAAGACAATCGGCAGATACTTGTCTAGTGATAAAAAATAATAGGTGTAAACGTTCGATATAGCGAAGAGCGCCGTTGCTAATGCATACCAACCCAACAAGGGGCCAATCGATAAGTAGGCTTCTCCAAACAAAACAGTGACCGTAAAACTTGGAAATAAAAAGGTAAAAAGAACGATCCCGGCAGAAAGTAAAACGATATAGCCCAAATACTTGCGCAGAACTGGAGAGGTTTCCAAACCTTGTTTTCTTTTTTCAATAACCTTTGGGAGAAGCAACATTACAAACATCCAAGTAACGAAATACACTACACGACCAATTAAAGCCATGGACGCATATAGTCCTGCATTTGCACTCTCGAAGAAATGCTTCACCAAAAGTATATCACTATTGTTACAAATAATTTGGGTACACTCGTAACAGGCAGTCAATATGAAAAACGTTCTAATTCGCTTAGCTTCTTGGTCTGTAAAAGAAGGAACTTTTATGGGTTTAACTGAAATTTTCTTCATCGGAAATAGGCCAATTACAAAAGACAAGGCAACACCCGTAGCAACTGCAATAGTCGAAGGCATTTGAAGTAAGAAAATAAGTGCAAACGTAATTCCTAATCTACTCCACATTTCGGATTGATAGGTAGTGGACAACTCAACAAAATCCTGTTGCCCTTGCAGTCTTCCACGATTTACACTCATGATGAAATAAAGAGGAATGGCCAAACCGAAAATAACAAACATATAATTGGATTGAGTATTGAACAATTGTTGCAATTCTCTCGAAAACAAAACGATAGCGGCTCCTAGAACGAATCCAACCAGCAAAGCTTGTTTAAACGACTTCTGAATAAATGACTCCAATTTCGTCTGTTCAAATTCTGCAGTAAACTTAGCCACCGCCAACTGGAAGGTCATCGCCACAAAAGACAGCACCAATAGAAATGTTATTAAAATAGCCGCATCAGCAAATTGAGCTGGCCCTAAGACTCTACCCAATATCAGGTTATAAAGGTAATTTCCTCCATTAACCACTAGACCACTCATCATAAAGATTTGTTCCGGGCGAAGTGCGCGTTGAATATTTCTAAATAATACCATCTGTTTAATTATTAAGCTGCCAGAACATTAGAATCCTCCATGACGGCAAATGGTCCTAGAATTTTTCTATTCTCTCCAGCATATACCATTATCGATTTATTAATTTGAAACGCATAATCTTTTAGGTGTTTGAACATCATTGCGCCAGATAGGTCCAGATCATCTAATCCGGCAAGACTTATAGTTACCTGTCCTTCCTCTTTCAGTTTTGTTTCAAAGAATGCTCTAATTTGAAATACCTGATTTGCGTTTAGTCTCCCTTTTAAGAAGAATACATTTTCTGTTTTTTTAATTTCTAATGCCATGTTATATGATTTTTAATAGAACTAATTGATTACCCTTAATTGAGGTCTCGCAATGTTATGAACTATCATTAATGTTGGTGACGCTTCCTTCGTATTCGTTTTATAGATCACTCTCATGTAGTTGTGATCTGCCGTTTTAATTAGTCTCATAATAACTGTTTTATTGTTTTGATGATACAAATATCACTGAAGACACTAAAAACATTTCTTGAAAATCGACGAATGGAATTTTAGTGTCGGTGGATGGCGAGAATCCTACTTTAAGACAAATCTTGCACTATTTTATTACCAGAACCTATTCAATCTGCACTTAGATAGCTCATTTATTCAACCCATTTCGATCGGTTTTAACTTCCAATGGGCTCTCAATTGACGCCCGATCATTCAATACGACTGTGAGATGCAATTTACCTTCGACGAATGGCAGCCGAGTGTGGATTAAAATAGAGGTAAGTGCTTCTAACTTGCACTTATAAAATTTACACGATGAGAAATTGTATCACATTCCTATTATTAATCACCTATTCGTTTTGTCAAGGACAAGACATGCAAACTGGATTTAACTATCTAGAAAAAGGCGCTTATGAAGAAGCGACTATATTCTTTGAGGGAATTGTAAAAGAATTTCCTACAAACAAAACAGGACGTCTTTGTTTAGGGAGAGCAATTGGACTCGCTGGGAATCCAGAAAAAGCAAAGGAGCTATTTACTGACTTACTTATTGACTTTCCATCCAATTTTGAGATTGAACTCAATTATGCTGAAGCACTGTTATGGAACAAAGAATATGCACAGGCAAAAACACATTATGAAGAATTAGTAAAAAAGAACCCTCAGGACTTTGCTGCTTTATTGGGATATGCCAACACCTTGTCTAATTTAAAAGAATACGATGCAGCGCTTTCACTAATTAATAAAGCACTACTCGTTTCTCCTGGAAACAAAAGCGCTTTAATCTCTCAAAAATATATGCGATTAGGGAAGGCCGCTCAATTAGTGGAACAAGAACAGTCCGAAATGGCTCTTACAATTTTAGTTGAAAATTTCACCTATTTCCCAAACGACTTCGATACACAACAATCCATCATCAATATTCAATTGTTACGAAACGATCTAGAGGAAGCAGAAAAAAATACCTTACAACTGAAAGACCGTATTTCTATGCTTACTGGTCTTTCGTTAATCGCTCATAAAAGGCATGATGAAAAAAAGGCGCTGAGTTATGCCAAGGAAGCTTTACAACTTATATCGAATAAGCCAGAAAGAACGGACGTAATTCGAGTAAACGAACGGCACATTCAGGCACTATTGTGGAATGGTAAAATTTCAGAAGTAAAAAAAGAAATCGTCTTATTAGAAGGTCGCTTCCCAAATGAGGAATTTGTACTAAGACTGAAAGCAACACTTGGTATGTACAGTGGACAACTGAAAAAAAGCATTGGCGTTTATCAAAATATATTAGCAAAAGACAGTATGTCTTTTGATGGAAATTTAGGAATTGCAAACGCCTACAAAGGACAAGGAAACCTACAGCAGGCTTTATATTTCGCCGAAAAGACTTTAAAATTTTATCCCAATCAGGGAGATGCTAAAAAACTAATCAAAGAAATTCAAAACAGCCTATCTCCTACGGTAGAGACTCGCGCGATGTATACGGCAGACAATGGTAAAAATGAAGCACAGGGAATAAGCGTCACCGCAAGAATTCCTTTTTCACATAGATTGGTATCCACCGTAGGATATGGATACAGAACAACAGAAAACAAGTTAAGCAAGCAAATGGCTTATAATACCAACGCTAGTTTAGGTTTGGACTACAGGTTGCTAAATAACACCTGGATCTGCAGTCAAGTTGGATTTATTAAAGCGACTGCTCCGTCCAACAATTTTCAGGATGTTAACGGATCTGTCTTTATTAAATCTAGGCCACTTCCATTGCAGTATTTAGAAGTAGGTTATAGCAGAAACTTACAAAATTTCAATGCTGCCTTAATCGACGAGCAAATCTTCATGAACAACTTTACTGTGAACTACAATATGGGAACCAATATCGGCCTTGGCTGGTACACTGGATACACGCACACCATGCAAACCGACAAAAACTCGAGAGATTTATTGTTCACGTCCCTGTATTACAATTTTGGAAAACGCCCCATCATAAAAGGTGGAGTGAATTATCAATACTTATCGTACAAAAATCAGGAACCCGCGTTATATTTTAGTCCGAGTAAATATCAAGCCATTGAAGTATTTGCTGAAATTTCCGGCAACAAAGGTAAATTAAACTACAATTTGAACGCCGCTGCAGGATTACAATACTTGGAAAACGATCCTAGCACATCACTCTTCAGAATTGAAGCAAAGGTTGGATATTCGGTTACGGAGCGTTTACGAGCTTCTGCTTACGCAAAATACAGTAATATAGCTTCAGCCACGGCAACAGGATTTGAATATGCAGAGGTAGGAATTCAATTGAATTGGCAACTCTCCAAACTCCCTTTGTTTAAGAAATTATAGTAAGTTTAGGCGTTTCATTAGTTCAGATCTATTTGAGCGACTAATTGGTATAACGTCTCGTTCTATTAAAACACTATTGTCTTCTATATCAATAATCTTCTTGATATTAATAATGTAGGATCTGTGAACTTTTAGGAACAAGCTATCTGGAAGCTTTTCTTCAATCTTTTTTAATGTTGAATGAACCGTATAGTTTTTATCGTCTGTCTTTATTAAAATATAATCCCCTTTTGCTTCTATGAGATAAATACGCTCGAAATCTATCTTGATTAATCTTCTGTCTATATTTACATAGAGTTCCTTCTGCGGAAGGTTATCCTCCTTAGCTCCATCTTTTTTTGCTACTTCCATAACAGGAACGGGAACTGCGGTACTCTCCACTTTCTGAATCGCCTTCAAAAAACGAGGCAGGGTTACGGGCTTCAAGAGGTAATCTACTATACAATCGTATTCAAAAGCTTCAAATGCTAGATTCTTGTCGGAAGTTGTTAGTACTACTTTTGGAGGGTTTTTAAGGGTATCTATAAAATCGAATCCCGTAAAATCTGGCATGTGGATATCTAAGAATATAAGGTCTACGTTGTTTTTATTCAGAAATTTTATAGCCTGAATAGCATTCGGAAACTCTTCAAGGACTTCTAGTCCATCAACACTAGAACACAAATGAGCTATAATCGCTCTTGCAGTTGCTTCATCATCAATAATGATACATTTCATAGACTCAATAATTATAGTTGTTCAATGAATAGAGACATTTGCGAAAGGATTTTTTCAAATTCGACTTGCTTCTCCATCTTCTTGTTCTTTAGGTCTTCTTCATAATCTACCGCCAAATAGTACGCTTGCTCTAACCCTAAAATACTAATTTTATGTTTTAATTTATGTACATTCTCTGCCGCTAGGTCAAAAAGACCTGCTTTAACATGGGTGTTATATTCCGAAATTTCATGGGGAAGTTCTTGTTTAACAATGTCGATCAATTTTTTCTTAAAACTTTGATCACCGCCAGACAGTTCTTCAATATAAGAAAGATTAGGTTGTTCCATCCATAAATTTTACGCAAGGTAAATAAAAAGTATAATTTCACCTTACCGTTCTTTCAGACCTGCTAACGGATACGCTCAAATTGCTATTTACTTTCGAAGGGTAAAGAAAAATGTGGTCCCTTCGCCCAGTGTACTTTCGAGCCAAATATCACCGTGGTGACTTTCCACTATTTTTTTAACTATGGCCAATCCTATACCTGTAGATTCTTTTCGTTTGTTTAGCGATTGAAACATTTTGAATATCTTCTGATGGTATTTTTTTTCAATACCGATACCGTTATCTTTCACTGAAAATTGTACATACGCCCCTTTTTCAATAGCGTCAATTTCGATAATACCTTCTTCTTTGTCTGAATACCGAACTGCATTACTAATTAAATTCTGAAATAATTGCTGAATTCTCACACGGTCCGCATTTATTATTGGCAGTTTAGTTTTAATAGAAAGAGCAATATGCGCTGGAAAATAGTGCGTCTTTTTAATTTCTTCAATTAATTTATGTACATCAACAGACGCTACTTTAGCTTCGTCACTAGAGACACTAGAATATGATAAAACATCCGAAATTAATTGCTCCATTTTTTCCAACGTAGTCTCGATAAGCGCCAAATTTTGAAGGGTACCTTCATCGAAAGTGTCTTCATTATCCTCTTTCATCCATTCAACCAAGGCGTAAATACTACGCAAGGGTGATTTCAAATCGTGAGAAACCACATGGGCGTATTCCTGTAACTCATCATTACTCTTTTCTAAACGTCTTAACAGGTTCTCCTTTTGTAATTCTAGGCTCTTCAACTCGGTAATATCAAGGTGAATTCCTATTGATCCAACAACAGTTCCATGAATATCATAGTTGGGGGCACCACTAATAAGCCAGTGTTTAATTTCTCCAGATTTCACTTTCGCCACCACTTCGTAGGAGTTCGAATTCCCTTTCAGCCTTTGGATATTTTCTTTTTCAAGGGTCACTTTCGAATCTTCAATTAAAAAGATAGATGCCGCCTTTTTTCCAATAAGTTCCTCTTCGGTATATCCAGACATCTGCTCGAAGCTCTGGTTAACCATTAGGACCTCATCCTTATTATTAACCTCCAACAGGCCTAAATTCATATTAGCTATAATATTCCCATATTTCTGCTTTTGAGCTTCAAGACTGTCTACTAACAACTGTCGATCTGCTTCATTCTTTAACTGCTCGGTGATATCTTCGATGAGAGCAACTTGATATAAGACAGAGCCGTCTTCATTTCTAACGGCAGCAACATTGGTTTTTGCCCAAACTTCAGACTGGTCTTTTTTCAGGTATCGCTTCTTTATAACAAAATGATCTAATTCTTCATTGTTCATTTTATTCATCAAATCGTCCGAAATAGAATGATCCTCTTGGACTGAAATGTCCTTTACATGCAGCCTTAACAATTCGCTTTCTGTAAATTGAAGAAGTTCTTGTGCTTTTCTATTGGTTTGAATAATTTGTCCGTTTTGTGTTAGAACAATGCCTAAACTAGAATAGTCCACAATGGCACTCAACTTCTTTTGTTGCTCGGCTATAAGTGTTGCATTTAACTGGTTCTCCGTAACGTCTCGAACAATCCCTTGAGCTCCAATAGGCTCATTATTTTCATCATAAATGAGACTAGCATTAATATGCACCCATTTTACTTTTTTGTCCTTGGCAAAAATTCTTGCTCGATAATTCGTAAAGAAACCGTTCTCAATTAACTTATTGTAAGATTCCATAGCGTAAACAAGGTCCGCTTTGTAGATAAGCCCTACAACATTAATTGGCTCTATGTCAATATCATATCCAAACAATCCCTTGGCGGCTTGGTTCATTTCAAGCACATCACCTTTCAGATTCATTACCACATAGGCATCAATAATATTGTGAAAGACTCCCTTCAGCTTAGAGGTCTTTTCTAATACTAGTTTTTCTAATTTCGTGTTGGATTTGGTTAACTCTTGAGTAAGAGCAAACAACTCGGCCGCTTTCTGTTCAAGAATATTCTCAGCCTGCTTTCGCGCGGAGCGTTCTCTTTTTAATGCGCGTTCATATATTTTTAATTGATCATCACTCATTCTTGGTAATACTGAATCTAACCTCAGTACCATCTTCTTTTAACTTTTCTAAGACAATAGTAGCAGTACTATTAAAATGCTCAAAAGTCTTATTCATTAATCCTCTACCAAAACTATACATCGCTCTACTCGATTTGTAAACCATCGTAAGTGTGCTCTCCGTTTTTTCTTCAATAGTAAAGGTAGGTAATTCTGCATCAGGATAAATCTTCCTCACCTCTACATGAATATGGTTTTCGATACAAGATAACATTTCAATTGGATCGTGATACTGAGCTAAAAACCCTGGGTAACTTTTCTCAATAACACCAAAAAAATGTTCAGCATACACCAGTAATAAATCATCAATAGAAATACCCGTGTTTTTGCTAAGGTTGGTTAGTAGCGCTAACATTTCAGAAAAATTATAGGTCCCAACAGAGGTATAAATTCCTTCAGATTGCAACTCAGACTCGTTGATAATACTATCCACCATTTCGAGGCCAAACTTCTCCTCAACTAATTCTAGTAACTCTGTAAAAACAATCCCTTTCATCTATATTTTTATTAATTCATTTTCAGACCAATACGCCAATGTTTTTTCAATTTTATTCACATAATCCTGATACTTTAACGGTTTTAGAATGTACCCTGCCACTCCCACTTTATAACATTCTAACACATCTCTAGGGTTATTTGAAGTAGTGAGCATTATGGTTGGCAGGTATCTAAAAACCTCATTTGCTCTAATGATTCTTAAAAACTCTATCCCGTTAATTTTAGGCATATTTAAATCTAAGAAAATAATATCAGGTAAGACTTCCGATTTATTTAAAATCTCAAGAGCCACTTCACCATTTTCTGCTTCAATTAATTCGTGCGTTAATCCGAGCTTGGCGATCGCTCGTTTTAATTTCATTACTTCTATTTGATCGTCCTCAATTAGAAGTATTTGTAAGGTTTTGCTACTCAAACTGGTTTGTTTTAAACTTTAAAGTTCGTTATTAGGTGCCAAATAGTTGACGAAAGATAGACAAAGAGCATCACTTGTGTCGACCAGTTGCAGTTAAGTGTCGACCAGTGGTAAATACTAAACATCGAAATAGCACCAAAAAAAGCAAACATCTCACTACCAATCAAGAAGATTGTTTCCTATTTTTGAGTACCAAACTTAACCGCCGATGATCTCTTTAATCGAAGCCAAAGAAATTGCCCTGAATCATTACGGAATAGAAGCAACCGCCACCCAACTTCCTGGCGATGTGGATGAAAACTTTAAGCTAAAGAGCGTTTCTGGAAAAGTATTTATTCTGAAAGTTTCGCAGGCCGAAGAATCTGCAGAATTTCTCACATTTCAAAATGAACTCATTCAACATGTAAACTCTAAAGATCAAAACCTATCTCTTCCAAAAGTAATCCCAACAAAGAAGGGAGCATATCTTAGTTCACTTACCAGTAATGGGCAGAGTAGACACATACGAATGCTCAGTTGGATTGACGGAAGACTCTGGGCAAAGGTCAATCCTAAAACGAAAGAACTGCGAGAACACCTTGGAGAACAAGCAGGAAAGCTCACCAATTCGTTATTAGATTTTGAACACTCTGGCGCGCATCGAGAATTTGACTGGAACCTAACCTATGCTGGCTGGACCAAACATCACCTAGATCTTTTTGAAGGGCATGAGAAAGAAGTAATCTCCTACTTTCAGGATTTATTCCATTCGAAAGGCACTATTTATAAATTACTGCCCAAAACAGTGGTTCATAACGACGTTAACGATTATAACATTCTTGTATCACCAGATTTGAGAAACACAACTGTTTCTGGTATTATCGATTTTGGAGACGCTTGTTATACGCAAACAATCAACGATCTGGCGATCATTTTAGCATATGCCATCATGGACGTGCCAGATCCGTTACACGCCGCGCTCGATGTTTTAAAAGGATACCATCAGCAATATCCATTTTCAGAAAAGGAACTGAACTGCCTTTATGCTGCTACAGCAATGCGTCTGGTGACTACCGTGACAAAGGCTGCCATTAGAAAAGCAGCAGATCCCTCGAATGCCTATCATGTAATTAGTGAAAAACCCGCATGGGAAGCACTAAAAAAATGGCGCAAAGTTTCTGCAGAATTTGCTGAATATGCATTTAGATGGCGTTGCGGATATAATGCACACCCAAAAGAACTAACTTTTAAAAACTGGACTGCGAGTAAAAACATTCAATTTTCAGAATTATTTCCCAGCGAAAAGAAAGAGGATATTCACCTACTTGATCTCAAATTATCAAGTACCTGGATTGGCAACAAACACGAATTCAACGATCTAGATTTGTTCGAATTTAAAATCAATCAACTCCAAAAACAACATCCAAATAAATTAATCGCAGACGGATATTTGGAGCCACGTCCCATCTACACCTCTACTGCATACGACAAAGAAGGTAATTTGGGAAAGGAGAGTCGAACAGTGCATTTAGGCGTCGATTTTTGGCTACCTGCGGGAACACCCATTCACGCGTTGTTTGATGCTGAAATTTTCGCTGCAGTAAACGACCAAGGCTACAAAGAATATGGAGGTTTGATTATTCTTAAACATTTGGAAGATGGTATAACTTTCTATTCTTTACACGGGCATCTTACCGCAGATAGTCCTTCAAAATATAAGGTTGGTGATCGTATTAAAAAAGGTGAATGCATTGGATATCTAGGAACGCCTCAAGAAAATGGAGATTGGTCTCCTCACCTACATTTCCAATTAATGCTTACAATGTTGGATTTCAAAATGGATTTTCCTGGAGTAACTTATCCTGGGCAAATAGGTATCTGGGAAAGTCTTTGTCCAGATCCAAATTTGTTGTTCAAAAATCCAAAACTCAAAACCAAGTACGATACTCCAACACCCGAAATTTTAGCATATCGCAAAAACCATTTAGGAAAGGGTTTAAGTGTTTCCTATAATGAACCGCTTCATATCGTTAGAGGAGACGGAATTTACCTTTTGGACACTTTCGGAAGAAAATACTTAGACACCGTCAATAATGTAGCCCATGTTGGACATGAGCATCCAAAGGTAGTGAAGGCTGGACAACAGCAAATGGCACTTCTCAACACCAATACTCGATATCTAAATGAAGCAATTAACGAATACGCAAAGGCCATAATTGCGAAACTACCAAAAGAACTATCGGTTATACATTTTGTTAACTCCGGGAGCGAGGCAAATGAACTTGCCATCCGTATGGCGAAGACCATAACGGAACGGAACGACATGCTTGCCATTGAAATTGGTTACCATGGCAATACCAACGCCGTAATCGACGTAAGTAGTTATAAGTTTGATGGAAAAGGAGGGAAAGGAAAACCAAAAAGCACTCACATTCTCCCTATGCCAGATGGGTATAGAGGGCTTCATTTAGGGAGTAACTCGGGTAGCACTTATGCCAATTATGCAAAAGACATCATAAAGAGTTTGACCAAAGAAGGAAGGGAGATTGCGGCCTTTATTGGAGAACCAATCATAAGCTGTGGCGGACAAATTGTTCCACCCAAAGATTACTTTAAAGAAGTATATCGACATGTGCGCGAAGCTGGTGGCTTATGTATTGCAGACGAGGTTCAAACGGGTTTTGGACGGGTTGGAAAATCCTTTTGGGCGTTTCAACTACACGACGTTGTTCCAGATATAGTAACGATGGGTAAACCAGCAGGAAATGGTCATCCTCTTGCAATTGTAGCTTGTACACAAGAGGTCGCAAACAAGTTCGCCAATGGTATGGAGTTTTTTAATACATTTGGTGGAAATCCAGTTAGTTCTGCCATTGGAAGGACAGTTTTAGAGGTGATCGAAGAAGAAAAACTTCAGCAAAACGCGTTACAAGTAGGTGCATTTTTAAAGGAAAGGCTTGTATCACTCCAGCAAAAATTCCCCATAATTGGTGAAGTGAGAGGAGAAGGGCTGTTTCTAGGTTTTGAATTGGTTAACACGAACAAACAACCTCTCGAAAACCAAGCGTCTTATTTGGTGAATCGAATGAAGGACTTTAAAATTTTGATGAGCACAGACGGCCCGGACCACAACGTACTAAAAATAAAGCCGCCTATGGTCTTTAACCTGGAAAACGCCAAGGAATTGGTCTTAAGACTAGAGCAAGTTTTTGCCGAAGACTATATGATGAACTACTAATAAGGCATTATGCCAACTAATTTTTATACCATGAAAAATATTTTACTATTAGCCTGTCTTTTGATCATTACAAGCTGTAAAGCGCAAACATCGCTCGCCGAAGACAAAGCCGCTATCCTATCGGTCATGAAGATTCAAGAAATCGCTTGGTCCCAAAATAACCTAGAAAAATTTATGCAAGGCTACTGGAAAAATGACTCCCTAAAGTTCTACGGAAGCAGTGGCCTCACTCGGGGTTGGCAGCAAACCTTAGACAACTACAAGAAGAACTATCCATCAAAAGATCACAGCGGCACTCTAAGTTTTACAATTGATGATATTTCGAAAATAGACGAAGGAAGTTATTGGGTAATGGGACAGTATCATTTAAAACGGAAGGTCGGTGACGCCAATGGAGTGTTTATGGTCATCTTCAAAAAAATAGATGGTCAATGGAAGATAGTAGCAGACATGTCTTGTTAGGTTTAAAAAACAGGTCTCTATATTAGAATCGCCTATCTGGATGAAAAGCTTCTATATTCATGGAAGTTTTTCTTTCAGAAATAATTTCAGAAATTAACTTTCCCGTCGCTGGTGCCATACTCCAACCCATCATCGCATGGCCGGTAGCAATGGTTAGATTAGGACATTTGACAGATTTACCAATGTAAGGCTTTCCATCTGGTGAAACAGGTCTTAATCCACATGCCGCAGCCTTCTGTTCTTGAACAGAAAGACTCACATCCGGATAATATTTTGTCGCCGCCTTTGCAATGGCACTCACACGTACTTTATTGATGTTATGGTTAATCCCGGCAATCTCCATAGTGCCTGCAAAACGAGTAAACCCATTCATAGGTGTTACCGCGACTTTAGCCTCTGCCAAAATGGACGGAATTGTTATTCCGGTAGATTGTTCTGTGTTGATCCGATATCCTTTTCCAGCTTCTAATAAAATTTTAATCCCTAATTTCTTGCTCAGCATACTACTCCAAGAACCGGCTGCAAGAACAAATTGATCAGCAGTAAAAGACTTGTTTTGAGTCTTTACCTGTTTAATTTTTCCATTTTCAACCTCTAAATCTTCAACTTTTTCATTCTTATAAAAAACCACTCCTCTGGATTTTAATAGACTTATCATTTCTGTCATAAACTCATGCGGAGTTGTATGCCAATCGCATTTAAAATGTACTGCTCCTAATGCATTTATTTGTGCATTGGGCTCCATTTTCTTTAATTCTGAAACAGAAACTTCCTGCACGTCCAGTCCTTCCAATTGAGCACGGTTCGCAACCTGCATTTCCTCTTCTAACATTTTTTCAGTTTGACAAAGCATTAGCAATCCTTTATGCTCCAACTGAAACTTAAAACCCTCTTCCCGCTTTATATCTGGATAGAGCTCGGTGCTCATAAGATTGATGTCTTTAATAACGTTGATAGAGTCTTCCACATTCTTTGCCGAACAAGACTTATTAAAGGCCAGGGACCATTCTAAAAATGATTTGTTAAGGCGAGGCTTTATGTACAACGGACTAGCAGAATTGAACATCCATTTAAGCCCCTGCTTTACCGCTCCAGGTGCCGCCAAGGGAATGATATGGCTAGGTGTAAGATATCCAGCATTCACGTAGGAGGCGCCGTAATCCATCGTGGATTGATCGATTACCACAACCTCACAACCGTCCTTCATTAGGTAATATGCAGTGCACAACCCAATAACTCCTCCTCCTATAATTACAACCTTTTTCAATAAATGAATTATTTATGACTAAATGACCTGAAACCCGAACGCGTAAGGATCATCATCTGGGTCTATACTAATAATATTATGACCGTAAATTTTAGCCCAACCCTGGATACTTGGAATAATCGCTTTTTGTCCATAAAATTCTACTTCTTCTTCTATCCTGCCAGTAAATGTAGACCCAATAAAACTTTCATGGATAAACTTCTCTCCTTTCCTCAACTTTCCTTTGGCATACAACTGAGCCATTCTCGCAGAAGTACCAGTACCGCATGGCGATCTGTCTATTGCTTTGTCTCCATAGAAAACTGCATTTCTTCCTGAAGACTTCTCATTCAAAGGAATTCCCGTCCACTCTATATGACTCACATCTCTTATGGTCTCATCTTCGGGATGGATAAATTTATCTGGGTATTTTTGATTGATCCGTTCTCTAACTACTTGTGAAAATTGTATTAATTTACTAGCTGTGTAATCCTGAACTCCGCTAAAATTTTCCTGAGGATCTACAATTGCATAGTAATTTCCTCCATAAGCAACATCGAAACTAATTTCGCCTAATTCTGGACAGTCTACGGTAAGATTTTCTGCTGCTAAATAGGACGTCACGTTTTTCAACTTTACCCAATCTACTTTTTGGCCTGTCTGTTGATATTCAATGTTAACGAGGCCTGCTGGAGTTTCCATCCGCACCTCGCCTGGAGTCTTTGGCTCAATAAGCCCTTCTTCAATAGCTATTGTAATAGCACCAATGGTTCCATGTCCACACATGGGCAAGCAACCAGAAGTCTCAATAAAAAGAATTCCGAAGTCATTTTCAGGATGTTCTGGCTCAAAGAAAAAGCTCCCACTCATCATATCATGTCCGCGGGGCTCAAACATGAGTCCTTTTCTAATCCAATCGTATTCCTTTAAAAAATGCTGACGTTTTTCACTCATGGAAACTCCTTCTAGAGGAGGTCTTCCTGTAGTTACCACTCGTACTGGATTCCCGCAAGTATGAGCATCAATACAGTTATAGGTAGTTTTATTCATTCTTCTTTTTCAAAATATAGGCATTCATTCGCTCCTCTAAAATAGCAAGCGTAACAGTACCTTGCTCTAAAACCACCTCATGAAACTCCCTAATATCAAAATTACTTCCTAATTCGGATTTGGCTTTCTTCCTGAGCTCTCGTATTTTGATCTCTCCCATTTTATAGGAAAGTGCTTGCCCAGGCCAAGAGATATATCTGTCGGTTTCGGTATTTACCTCGTGTAGGGATAACGCCGTATTAGATGCCATATAATCAACTACCTGTTCTCTGGTCCATCCCTTCGCATGAATTCCGGTATCTACCACAAGTCTACAAGCCCGCCACATTTCGTAGGTAAGTTGTCCAAAACGTTCATATGGGGTGGTATACATTCCCATTTCTGCAGCAAGAAACTCACAATACAAACCCCAGCCTTCACCATAGGCAGATAAATAGGTGTTCCGTCTAAACTGCGGAATACTATCCCCTAATTCGTTATTTAAGCTTCCCTGCAAATGATGTCCAGGAACTGCTTCATGTACGGTAAGCGCTGGCAAAGTATACAGAGGCCTGCTCGGTAAATCGTAGGTATTGACCCAGTAATACCCAGGATCTGTGCTATTTTTACTAGTTCCTACGTAACGTCCGCCTGTATATTTTGGAGCAATTGCATCTGGAACGGGTGCCACTCCGTACGGTTTTCTAGGCAATGTTTTAAAGAATTTTGGCAATTGTGCATCTGCCCGTTTGGCCATATCTCTGGCCCTCATCAAGATCTCTTCAGGCGTTTTTGCGTAAAACTGTTCATCGGTTCTCAAGAATTTTAGAAAATCTGAAAAGCTTCCCTTAAAATTTAACTCTGAAATTATCTTTTCCATTTCAGCTTTGATCCTAGCTACTTCCTTTAAACCAATTTGATGGATATCATCTGCAGAATAGGCAGTGCTAGTGGTGTAAAAGTCGATTCTGTTTTGATAATATTCTTCCCCTTTTGGAGTTTCAGAAACGCCTAGTGTTTTTCTAGTCTTCGGAAGATATTCTGTCTCAAAAAATGTTTTAATCCTTTTAAATTGAGGAACAACCTTTGTTGTTATTACTTTTTCAGCAGCGTTTAAAACTGAATCTCTTTGCGAAACCGATAAACTTTCTGGTAAATTCTTAAACGGACCATAGAAAAAACTATCTTCAAAATTGTTTACGATATGCGTATTATAAGTGGACTCATATCCTTTGAAAATAACTCGAGGTTGCGAAACACCTTTTTCCAAACCCTCTCTCAATAATGGTAAATATTGATCAACGACTTCAGGAATGGCATTAAGCCTGTCCAAATAACTCTTTATTTGAGGGTAATTTGAAAACGGTCTTACCATATATGTAAAACTGGCATGAAACCCTGAATCTGATAGTAACGGATTTAAATACCGTTCCATTTCATAATAATCAATTTGATCTTTTAAAAGAAATTTTAAAAGTGCCAACGAAATGGCTTCTGTTTCTGAAAGACTTTCTGCATCTATCTTTTTTAATTCTGAAAGTTGCTCCGCTGCGAATTCGGCTTCTTCCTTAAAATACGCTTTCGTAAAAAGGCCCATTGGATGCAAATTCCGATCGTATCCTTCATGTGTTTCATAAGTGTCAATCACATCCGATAAAATTTCAGAAGAAGTTTGACTATGCAAATTTCCGAAGAAAAGCATGTTCAAAACAAAAATAACACCAATCGCTTTACAAGTAGAGCCTCCCATACTATTATTTTAAATACGCTGGTAACAAGGCTTCAGGAAAATCCTGATAGCTAAAAGGTCTTACCCAACGCTTGATAGAATTATTTCCAACTGCCGTATATCTACTATCGGTACTTGCTGGATAAGGCCCACCATGCGTCATCGCATCACAAACCTCAACTCCTGTTGGAACGCCATTAAAAATGATTCGTCCTACCCTGTTTTGAAGTCGGGAAATGAGAGCATCCATTGAATGATAATCGGATTCCTCTGCGATAATTGTTCCTGTTAACTGACCCTCTAAATTGGAAATAACTTCCAGTAATTCTGCCTCATCCTCGCATTGAACTACCATAGAAAAGGGGCCAAAAACTTCCTGATGTAGCTTGGTATTGTTTAAAAATGAAGTCCCTGAAACCGTAACAATTTTGGCCTCGGCGAAATTAGCTGGCACGTCCCCTTGAAAAGAAGCCACTACTTCGGTTTCACTTTGCTCAATAACTTCTGCGCCATTAGTATTAAAAGCCTGTTGAATATTTGGATGCAGCATACATTGTGCATCAATAGCCGCTGTTTTAGTTCCAAGATCTTGAATGAAATTACTCAACTCAGGTCCAGCCACCGCCAAAATAAGACCTGGATTAGTACAAAATTGACCCGTACCTAGCGTAATAGAGCCCGCATAGGTGGAAGCAATACTTTCAGCTCTATTTTTTAATGCGCTGTTGGTGATTATCACTGGATTAATACTTCCCATTTCAGCAAAAACAGGGATCGGTTCTTTTCGCGTGGCGGCCACATCGTACAAGGCACGTCCGCCTCGAATACTTCCGGTAAACCCAACAGCTTTCACTTTAGGGTGCATCACCAATTGCTTTCCAACTTCAATTCCGGAACTGTTTATATTTGAAAAAACACCCGCTGGCATACCTGTATCTTTTGCTGCTTTTACAATTGCAGAAGCAACTAAAGCTCCTGTACCTGCATGCATAGGATGCGATTTTACAATCACAGGACAACCAGCAGCCAGCGCACTTGCGGTATCTCCTCCAGCAGTAGAATATGCTAACGGAAAATTACTTGCTCCAAATACTACAACAGGTCCAAGCGGAATCAACGCTTGCCGAATATCCGATTTGGGCATTGGAGTTCTATCTGGTTCTGCCTCATCAATGGTTGGTTGCCTCCAATTATCTGTTTTTACAAGATCTGCAAACATTTTAAGTTGCCCCACGGTTCTTCCTCTTTCACCTTTGGCACGACCTTCTGGAAGGCCCGTTTCGTTCATGTAAGTTTCCACCAAGGTTTGGTCCAGCGCCATAATTTCTTCGGCTATTGCGTTTAGAAATTGCGCTCTTTTCTCTCCTGAAATATTGCTGTAAACGGGAAAAGCTTCTGCAGCAAGTTCGACTGCGCTATCAATTTCTTTTTCAGTTGCCTCCACAAATGAAGTGGCATTTTCCTGATTTTGCTTTGGGTTGAAGGTCTTAAAAACAATAGTTCCCTCGGCACTCTCTGATGCCCCTATGTAATTTTTTCCGGTAATCATAGATTACTTATTTAAGTTTTTATAAGCTGGTAATTGAGGCCTTGCTTTTAGTCCATCTTCAATCACTTTGAGGACATGGGCTCTTTCTGCTCCAACTAAATTTAAACGTGGTGCTCGGACTGTTTCTGTACCAAGGCCAGTTGCAACTTCTGCCAACTTTATGTTCTGTACTAATTTAGGGTTTATATCCAATTCTAACAAGGGTAAAAACCAACGATATATCTCTATCGCTTCCTTAATCCTTCCCGCTTTTTGCAACTCATAGATCGCCACTGTTTCGGCAGGAAAAGCACATACTAAACCAGCAATCCAACCGTCTGCTCCCATTAACAGACTTTCTAATGCGAGCGTATCAACACCTGTCATAATAGCAAGGCGGTCACCGTAGGCATTCTTAATTCTTGTTACGTTCGAGATATCGCGCGTAGATTCTTTAACCGCCTGAATATTATCGCATTTCAAAAGCTCATCGAACATGGGCATGGTTACTTCAATTTTATAATCTACTGGATTGTTGTAAACCATAATGGGAAGCGATGTATTATTTGCTACTGCCTTAAAATACTCCACTGTTTCGCGATCTCCAGCTTTGTATCGCATGGGTGGGAGCATCATGAGTCCGCTCGCTCCATCTTCTTCTGCTTTTTGAGCAGCAGAAATAGCTCCTTTAGTCGACTGCTCCGCGATATTTATTAGTACAGGAACTTTGCCTTCCACTTTGTTTACGGTCTCTCTAGTGAGGATTCTTTTTTCCTCATCGGTTAGCGTACTGGCTTCTCCCAGAGTTCCTCCCAAAACGATCCCGTGGACTCCAGCATCTAATTGCGCGTGGATATTACGGTGAAACATTTCGAGATCCAAGGCATCATTTTCATTAAATTTAGTTGTTACTGCAGGCATTACGCCCTCCCAATTGAATTTCATAAGGCATTATGTTAGACCTCAAAAGTATTTCAAAAAAAGCATTAAACGAAAATAAGTCGTTATCCAATAAAAGTGTTATATTATCCCAAATAGTACATTTTATGTATTTTTTGAATAGTATTGTAATAAAAAATGAAAGTACTACCATTTACGATCCCCAAACCTCAGCGTGACTCCCTGATTATTCAGGAAGACAAAGAGGCTTCGTTTTATGCGCTACTTCACCAGCATGAAGAATTTCAGTTAAGCTATGTAAAAGAAGGAAAAGGAACCATTATCGCAGGGGATGTTGTTAACTGGTATGAGCCAGGAGACGTATTTGTCTTGGGGAGTAATCTTCCCCATGTTTTTAAAAGTGATCCTATTAAAAGCGATCACTCTCATATGTTAACAGTTTTTTTTACGGAATATGCCTTTGGCCAAGATTTCTTTAAAACGGAAGAACTTAAAGACCTTCATTCCTTTTTCGAAAAAGCAGCGAGTGGATTTAAAATTGAAAGAGCTTCTACCAAAATCACTTCTATATTTGATTCCCTGCCGAGCGCCTCAAAACTTGAGCGATTTATTCTATTTATGGAACTTCTTAAAACGCTTAACAATACCACCTCAAGACCTCTGTCCTCCTTTAATTTGGCTAAAAAATATACCGATAATGAAGGAAGGCGAATGAGTGCTGTATTTGAGTATACCATTAATAATTTCAGAAAAGACATTCCCTTAGAAGTCATTGCAGAAAAAGCCGCTATGACTAAGAATGCCTTTTGCAAGTATTTTAAAAAACGGACTCGAAAGACCTATGTTACCTTTCTCAACGAAATTAGAGTGGAAGAAGCGTGTCAATTATTAAGAAGTAAAAAAGAATGGTCCATCGCGGAAGTGGCAGAACATGCAGGATTTAATAATATGTCTAATTTCAACAGAATTTTTAAGTCCATTAAAAATCAAACACCTAGAGCATTTAAAAAGCTAAGTCAAGAGATTTAAATTGAGCCCTTATTAGGCCGAACGTAAAAATAGCTTCGATCAATTCCCTTTAATTCGGTTCCATAGACCACTCAAGGACTTTTTCATGTCCGTTTGCTCTCTAGGTTTCTCGATAATTGTCACTTCATTTCCTACTTTTTTAAGCTGAAATGTGAACGTGTAATTAGCCGCATTAGGATCGACGCTCAACTTTCCGAAGCGCACATCATTTAGCTCAATTAAATCTCCAGCACGCCTTACTGTATACCAGTCTTGGGTTATTTCAACAAGACGTCTTACCTTATCGTCTTCAACCAAATCTCCTAATAGTTCGTGATTTTTATCTTGTTTGTAATATTTTATTGGCTGACTGTCGAACAGCGAATAATAAGCGACTAAATAATTGTTCTCCTGCTCCACATTGGCAGTCCATAAAATACAGTTAAACGGACTTGGACGTGTATCCAAACGCGCATATGAAATTCCTTGATCCTCCAACGCACTCTGGAACTTATAATAAGTAATCCCTTTAAGTAAAAGGGTGACCAAAAGGTAACTACTACTTATAATGATTCCTAGATTATTAAATCTTCTTCGCTTAGCATCATCACGTTTACGGCGCATTGCTAATATCAAAAACAACAGAAAGGGCAGGGTATAAATTGGATCTACTACGAAAATGTTCTTGTACGCCAATCTAAGATCGAAAGGCCAAAAAAGTTGTGTACCCCAAGTTGTATGGGCATCCAGCAGGGGATGAGTAAGAAAGCCAAAGAAAAATAGCCAAGACCATTGTCGCCAACCCACTTTTTTCTCCCATCTGGAAATCAGCCATCCAAACAATGGAGCAAAGGCAATCGAAAAGATAATAGAATGGGTAAATCCTCTATGAATTTCCAACGCAGTAACGGTATCAACAAAAAAGCGTGCAAAGGTATCCAGATCGGGAATAGTTCCAGCAATAGCTCCGTAAAGCATTGCTTTGTTTCCAACCTTCTTGCCTAAAACTGCTTCTCCTACGGCTGCGCCAAGGACTATTTGAGTTACTGAATCCAATCTACTGGTTGTTTTAAATTTATTGGTATTAATCTATGATTTTCATTTTTTTCAATAAAAAGGAAGCGTTCATATTTTTACAAATCCCTTCTTTGAATTTATAGTCAAAATACAACTCATCGTTCTCTATCTGCGCATCGAAGTAATAATTCTTTACAGCACTCAAATCGTTGGCAGCCTCACAAAGGCTTAAATCATGGGTAGCAATAATCCCAGTAGACTTAGAAGCGACTAATTTATCGATAAACTTTCTCGACCCTATTGCTTTATCCGTACTATTGGTTCCCTTTAAAATTTCATCTAAAATGATAAAATAGCGATCGTTTTTAATTTCCTCCACTATAAATTTAAGCCGCTTCAATTCGCTAAAAAAGTAAGACTCATCGTTGGTCAAACTATCGGTAGTCCTCATACTTGTAATCAATTTAATGGGATGATACCTGCTACTTGCGGCAAGAACAGGTAAGCCCATATTAGCCATTACAATTTGAAGTGAAACTGTTCTTAAAAATGTACTTTTCCCAGCCATATTAGCACCGGTAATAATAAAAAACTGCTCTTGATCTATTCTGAAATCGTTATTTACACATACTTTTGGATCTAACAATGGGTGACCTAGTTCCTTACCATCGATCAGGTCTTTCTGCTCGTTTACGATAACAGGAAATAAATAGGTTGGATGATTAAACACAAAATTCCCAAGGCTATTATAAGCATCAAAAAATGCGATTATTTTGAACCAGCTACCAACGGTTGTTTTGTGCTTAGATATCCAGTCTTCAATTTTTAATACTTGCTGAATATCACGCAACATAAACGCGTTGGTAAAAATGGCTATAAGAATGTTGTTACGTTGATCGAGTCCGTCCAAATGTCTCGAAAATTGATATAGGATAGACGACGCACTTTCAACTTCATTTATGATCTCGTGTCGTTTATCTTTTAGGAGATGGCTTTTAAACTCATGTTGTTCGATTTCCTGAAGCAATTTATGAAACTGCTCGAATGTACTCGCTATCTCCGAAGTGTGTATGGCCAAGGTATTGATCTTTTTAACGTACAATCCAGAAATCCCTAGCCCAATAAAAAACCATGCTGTTAATACTAATTCGGGAACAAATCCCATAAAATACAAGATGAAAACTGCTAATGAACCCAGCGAGAACAAGCTAGGTATATATTTCATCTTCGCAGGAATAAAAGACTGATACTCGTTGAGCCAAGCAACTACTTTACTGGAAGCAATTTCGGCCTTTACCAACAATGCAATTCCAGAGAAATGTTGCCTCCATTTTGCTAGGCCCGCCAACTCTTGTATTGCCTCTTGCTTTTTATTAACCTCTTGTATATGGTTACTTTTCAATTGGTGAGCGAGCAATTTTCTACCACTTTCCAGTGCTGTTCTGTTCAGATATTGAAAGAAAGAACCTTTTCCGAAGAGGTCAATATCCTGACTGTAAAAATGCTCTGAATCTTGAAATTCTGACCCTTCCTGTAAATGATGAAAGTCTCTATCAAGCACCCTTAACTCTGTTTCATTTAGGTGAATTAACGCCTGTTTGAGATTTCTTTCACCTTGTAAATTACTATGTCTGCTAATTAAATAAATAAAGAGGGCAACTCCCACAACAATCACTCCCAATACAAACCGGAAATCACCAAAGAAACTGTAAATCCCAAAACACATTAATACAAATACAAGCAAACGAAGCATACTGGAAGCAAACAATCGCTTTTTGAGTTTCGATAACTCTTGGGTAAGTGCTTCTTTTTGTTCTAAATAAAATTTCTCGGGTGTGTGGGCCATGTTCAAGTAAAACTTGTGGGTTATAAATTCTCTAGTTCGTTTTTTAATTTTCGGGTCAGTTTACTTACTACGAGATCGTATGAATGATCAATAAGCTCTAAGAGGAGTTGCGGCGGAATCTGATCTTCAATAAGAACGGTATTCCAATGTACTTTACTCATGTGATAACCAGGATAAATACCCTGTTCGTATTCTTCCCGAAGTTCTAGAGATCGCTCTGGGTCACATTTTAAGTTTACCCTTGCTGGAATATGCTCGAGACCCGAAAGGGCAAACATCTTGCCCATTACTTTAAAAACAAGAGTTTGCTGGTCGAAAGGAAACGATTCTGTGACGCCTTTCTTTTGAAGGCAGTACGTTCTAAATTCTTCAATATTCATTTCATCTTACTTTATAACCCAAAGCGGGTTGATCGTCAAAATAGACGAGCAAGTTTTTATTTTCTCTTGTTGGAATTAAAAACTGAACTATTCCATTTTCGGAGGAGAAAGCTATTGGTTTTTTACTGACACCATACGAATAAGTAATGGCCTTAGGATTTTCACTCTTGATCTTAAACAATATCCCATCCGCATTGGCATTGGGTAAAATTACCCCTTCTTTAGGAGAAACAACATCGCTCAACAGAAGATCTCTTTTGATTACCAAAGGAAGTTTTGAAAAAAATTGTTTACTGTAGTTCAAAGTTAAAAATGCATCGGACACCACTTCTGGATAATGCGTTTTAATTAACAGTTCAGGTCTTATTTTATAGTAATAGTAGCTAGGCTCCTTAATAAATACATCGGTAAACTTCCCAGCCCCCCAGGTAGGATCGAATAAGAACGGTTGTTCGTCAATATATACCACATTCCACATATGGATTTTTTTAAATTCCCTTCCTATGTCCGAAAAATTATTTTTCACATCCCCTCTTACCAAATAACTACTTATTCCTTGCAGTTCGCATAGTTTTTCGAACAACATAGAATATCCCTCACAAACAGCCTTTCCTTTTTTTAAGGTCCGCTGAATAATCTTTTCTCTTGTCTGCTCTTCCTTTAAATTGCGTTCTCGGTAGTTCTTAAAGTTGTAGTTAAATTGCTTGTATTCATCTGGATCGTAGGCTACGTTATTAATGATCCAACCATAGATAGCTCTCACCTTATCCTCTTCAGAAATGAAATCCCGACTAATAAAACTAGAAAGTTCCTCGGCATTGTTGAACCGCTCGGGATAAAGTTGAATAGTGGCGTCTACGGTTTCAAAGTCCTGAGCTTCTAGAGTGAAGCTCACAAACAGCACCAAAACAGTCACCAATAAACAAGACAACTTATCCAAAATTCTCATACGCTTTTTTGAATTGCTGTGGTTGAAGGGGTTTCAATCTTTAAAGCGGAATAATCTAAATTCCAGTTAATTGTCTCCACTAATTTTTCAATAATGCCTATGGTGTCCAGCGCTTGTTGAGAAGCCTCTTCCAAGAGTCCACTACCTGGAATTTTATCTACAATATGCTGCTTAGCTTCTTTATTAATTTCATTTAAGTCTGAAGCCGTAAACGGATTGGCCCATCCTTCTTTTTTGTCGTAGTATTTGAAATCGGTTTCTATAGTTAGCAACTGAGGTTGAGGAAAATGAGAAAGCGTAATGGTTTTAGTTTTGGCGTTGGCATCCATTTTTACTTTGGACATGTCGAAACCTACAAAGGCTTTGGCGTCTATAAGAATGAGGGCTTTCTTTTTTCCAATAAGTAGGTTAAGCCATTTTCGCTGAATATCTTCGTAATGATAAATTTCAGAAAAATCGCCTTCCACTGTAATCAACTTACAGACAGATCTAATTTTTTCCATTAACACTAAGGATTGAGTATGGGTGTTTCCCTTTTTCTTTCGCTGACCAAATTTTGCAAAAATAAAATAGGCCGCAATTACGCCCGCTATTAATCCAACAACTAAATACTCCATACTATTCCTTTCCTATTGAACCTAAATGTGTGTTTTTAAAACTATCTGGATATTTTAATCCATATCCCAGCATCCTATCGAAGGCTGAATGAGCAAAGAGGATCACACCTATTAATGTCATTATACTTCCTAAATAAAAATAACCTGCAAGCATACATACAATAGCGATTCCTTTATGATGAAAGAGGTTATAAGTAACAGCTCCTACTTTGGTATTTACCATATAGCCTAACATCCCAATATCTGGAGTCAACAAAAGTGCCAAAAATAACCACCACGGATAATCCAATTGCGAAAATAAGACAATTCCAAAGGCAAATTGAGCGAATTCCTCTAGTTTTAATATTGATTTCATTTTTTATAATATATTTTATTCCACTTGAAGTTTTCATTCAATTCACATTCTAATTCAGTCAAGTGATTGTTCTTACAGTAGGAGTATATTTTAAATCTTTTAGGAAGATTGAATTCCTTCATAGATTTGCAATGCAAAAGCGACTCCTCTGCAACACACTGATTAACGGGATGTCTTTCACCTTCATGCCAAACAAACAAAGCATTGGCTGCATCCTTCCCTTGAAAATCAGACAACTTAAGTTTGCAAATTTGGCATTTAACCAACTCTTTTACTATATAATAATCGAACATGCCCATAGTATTAAAGATTATACAAACTTATATAGCACAGGCTTACTAGGGGTAGCATCATTCTCAAAAGGTGCAATTTGTAGGTTAAGTAAATAGCTTCCGTCCTTTACTTTGGTAGGCACATATATAAACTCAGTAATGGTAGCCTGCAGACGTGTATTTTTAGGGTAATTCCAAAAAGCCTTATGTGCCAATAACTTTCCGTCGTCTTTTTCTTTATCTACTGAAGGCAAATCGATCAACAAATGTTCCACCCCTTGTTCCCGTAAAAACCGTGCAGCCCCTTCTTCCAAATAGGGCCAATTGGTATTCGAATATTTTCGCGACTTTTTACTAGCTGTATTTGGAAGTGTTCTAATAACAACTGCTTCGGGCGTCCTGCTTTTCAAAGCGTCTGTTATTTGTTTTTCTGAAATAACCTCATCACTCCCATTCCTTTCTGGTGCCACCGTAATCACTTCGGCTAAAAAGAAAAAGCGTTGCAAGGCTTTGTTAACCGAATGAAATTCTTCTGAAATATGGCCTACACATTCGGTATGCGTACCATGCGCATGCGGATTGAACCAAATAGAATTAAAATTGACCGAAGCACCTTTCTTTACACTCCCCACCCAATCGTCCAACTGAACTGCTTTGATAGTAGGCTCGTCCAAATACCAAGCTTCAGGATTCTTTGAAGAAGCACTCAAAGGAATGGATATATCTATGGGTTTATAAAGATCTACTGTAAAAAGTGATTGTTTGATCTTAAAAGTCGCTTTCATTAGAGAAAGATACAATAAAAAATATCTTATTTAGAAGGAGTTCGGACTTGAAAAAAGAAGAAAACTTAGGCAAGCGTCACAATAATAAAAATCTGCAATTCAAGCCTATCTATTAACTCCTGAAAACCTTCTACGCATGCTCTCAGAGTAATATTCTATTAGAAAAGTGGTTTTTTAAGTAAGCGTTAAATTTTGATTATTTTCCGAACTGTGGTATCACCACGCTCATTTTTAATTTCCATAATATGTATTCCAGCGGGAAGGCTAGAAATTGAAATATAAGAGACCTTATTGGACGGCTTTTCCAACAATAATCTTCCACTAAGTCCATATACTCGAACTGCATATTGTCCAGAACCTTCAATATGAAGTCGGTCTTCAGAAGGAATTGGGAATAAAACGATGTCATCCATCACCGAAAAATCATTCGACCCTAAAATACAACTAGATGTAAAAATGATGGTTTGGCTATTTTGGTTTGCAATCATTTCTGCTAGCTCCGAATTTTCGTCATCTAGACATACAGATTCTAAGTTGGGCAAATCCGTAAAACTGCACTCTGGTAATATGATAAATTCATTGGTCCCGTTCTTAAAATTGATATACGTTAACTGATCGTTTCCATCGAATGTACCAAATGAGAAATTTGGATTCATACTAAAATCGAGCGTTTCAAAATTATTCCCTATACAATGAAATTCGACTAAAAGTGGATTGTTCGACAAGTCTATAGTAGAAATATCATTGACTGTAACATTTATATCTTCTAGATTAATATTTTGAGAAACATCCAAAGCGGTAAGTGAATTACCCAAGGCATTTACCCTTATAAGCGCTAAATTATTCGATACATCTAGAGACGCTATGTCATTGCGAATGAGACTCAGATTGGTTAGATTAGGCAACATACTCAAATCAAGTTCGGCAATTAAATTATCGTTTAAGGACAAACTCTCCAGCTGGGTGTTTGCAGTAAAATCGACCTCGGTAAGAAGGTTGTACGAAGCAGAAAAACTTGTTAGATTTACAAATGCTTCCAACCCTACAAGACTACTAATCTCGTTATTTTCTTGAAACCAACCACTTACATTTATAAAAGTAGTTGCTTCCGCCTCTGTGACTTGTATTTCTCCATCACCATTGGTGTCTATTACAATATTATTTTCCAAGAGAGCACTTTTGAAATTAGGATCTGGGATAGATACTATTTGAGCAATTGAAAGCGACGAACAAAGAATACAGAGTAGAACGATCATTTTTTTCATAGGGTGCTAATTTAATTGAAAATCGTTTTGCTTGCTACAATTAGGCGGATAAATTTGGTCCCCGTGGTGTTAACTAAATTAACTTTTGAAACTCTTAAAATTAGTTAGACTTAATGGGTCAAAAATAAGAGCCCACAAAAGGTTCATCAACAAGTAGGTCCAATCCATTACAAAACGTTTAATTGGGAAGGAAGCACTACTTTTTTTCAGCCACTAAAAACAGATAGTCTCCCAGATCGTTTTCGTACAATTTCATCACTTTTTCGATCTCACCCGTAGACACATCTTTTTTCATTCGCGCTAGTCCAGATTCTACTTCTTTGGCATTGGCCACCGCAGAAAAGGAGGAAATTCCATTTCTAATCTGTTCATTGAAATACTTCTTAGGTTCAAATTTGCCAGAATACAAAAACAAGTCCTGTAAGTCTGGTTTTATATCATACAACTCCCGCTTGACAATCTGAAAATTATTTCCGCTTAACCCACTTTCAATTAATTCCAGTGACGGCATGACTAACATAGAGTCTTTCATCATTTTTGGAAAATAATGATGTAACCAATAACCTTCCATTTGTTTTGGAGTAGCCGTAAACAAGACCAGCCTACCATTGTCCTTAATAACACGATATAGCGAAGAAAACCCCTGATGCAAATTGGTCCAATGATGCATGGTTAAACTAGCAACTGCTCCTTCAAAACTTTCAGAAGGAGCGTCAATATTTTCAGCACTGCCTTGCATCCAATGTATGTTATTGTTACCGTCGTCTGCCTTTTCTAACATTTCAGAAGAAGGATCTACTCCAATAAACTGTATTCCCTTTTTATCAAATTCCTTGGTGTAATTTCCGGTTCCGCAGCCAATATCCAAATACTTTCCATGGGAAGAAGGGGCGAGATGATGAAGCATTCTGCTAAAAAGATAGGGGTCGGCTCTTCTTGTAGCATTGTACTCTTTGCCAATGAGATCGTATTTTGCTTTCATAGCACTAAAATACGACAATAGCTTGTTATGGAGAGCAGTACGAGGAGGATAGACTGTTAAAAAATGATCAAGCTCAACTAAGATCCTAACTCAATTAAAAATAGATCGGACGCGATCCCATCGCTTAAGAACTTGCCTTCCGAGGTTACTTTTAAATGATCTTTTTCGAGTATAAGTCGGTTTTCGCACAAGTGTTCATCTGCTTGCTGGAGGAGGTATTCCAGATACTTTTTTCCAAAGGTGTTTTCAACCTCATCCAAAGAAACGCCCCACATGGTGCGAAGGCGAGTCATTACATACTCATTGTATTTGTCTTTATTTGAAAGCGTCTCTCGTTCTAAAGGAAGCTCACCCAACGTAATTTCCTTCATATACTTTGCATTATTGGCGACATTCCAGGTACGTCTGTTGCCATCGTAACTATGCGCAGAAGGACCAATTCCCAAGTACGGTTTCCCTTGCCAATAAGCCATGTTATTCTTCGAATAGAATCCTGGTTTCCCAAAATTGGAGAACTCATAATTATCAAAACCAGCCTCATTGGTCATTTCTACCAATAATTTATGATGTTCTTGAGCCACTTCATCCTCTACGGGCGGTATAATTCCCTTTTCAATAAAATTCTTTAAAGCTGTTTTTGGTTCCACTGTAAGCGCATAACAAGAAATATGCGGAATATCGAGTTCCAGTGCTATTTGAAGATTTTGCAACCAACGCTCATTACTCATTTTTGGAATTCCGTAAATGAGGTCAATACTCAAATTGTCAAAGTATTTTCGGGCGGTCTTAATGCAATCAGTTGCTTCATTCGCATTGTGAGCTCTGTTCATCAACTTCAAATCTTCCTCAAAAAAGGATTGAACACCAATACTCAATCTGTTAATAGACGAGTTAGCCAATTCCTCCATAAGTTCCTCACTCATATCGTCTGGATTGGCCTCTAAGGTAATTTCAGGGTCTTCGGAAATGTTATAATTGGAACGAATGGTCTTAAAAATCTGTTCCAGTTCGGCACCGTTCAACAAACTAGGTGTCCCTCCACCGAAATAAATAGTCTGGACCTCTCCGGGCAATTCTCCCTTCCGAAGCACCAACTCTTTGCAAAGGGCATCCACCAAATTTTGCTTCTTTTTTAAAGATGTAGAAAAGTGAAAGTCACAATAGTGACAGGCCTGTTTGCAGAATGGTATGTGGATGTAGATTCCCATTTTTAGTTTTAAGTTTTAAGTGGTGCGTTTAAATTTATTCAAATTGGCAGATCATCAACATACCACATCCTGTTTACTTCTACTGCCACTGAACACTGAATACCGCCTACTTCTTCACCCGTTTCTCGTTCTGTTTCACAAAAGCGGCCCAACCGGTATAGCTTTTGCCTACTTCGACTCTACCAGAATTGTAAAAGTGACAAACCGCGGCAGCCAAACCATCTGTACTATCTAGATTTTTAGGAAGTTCTTTTAAGCCGAGTGTACTCTGTAGCATTTTCGCCACTTGTTCCTTGCTTGCATTACCACTCCCGGTAATGGCCATTTTTATTTTTTTTGGAGAATATTCGGTGATGGGAATATCTCTTGAAAGTCCAGCCGCCATTGCAACTCCTTGAGCTCTTCCTAACTTGAGCATGGATTGAACGTTCTTTCCAAAAAAAGGCGCCTCAATGGCAATTTCGTCTGGGTGAAAAGAATCGATGAGTTCTATGGTACGTTCAAAAATATGCTTTAGGCGTACATAGTGATTATCGTATTTCGACAATTGAAGCTCATTAAGCTGCAAGAACTGCATTTTTTTACCCACTACTTTTATGAGTCCGAACCCCATAATAGTGGTTCCGGGATCGATTCCTAAGATAATTTTTTCTGTTTTCATGAGAAGTTGTGCTGTGCCCTTCAACCGACGTCTATAATTTATAGTAATTTAGCCGCGATGACACCCCTTTCCCACAAATCTAAGCAATATGGGTTGATTGCCCTAAAGGTTTTGATACTTAGCCTCACTTTTGGCTACATTCTGCTGAAATTAACTGGGGAGGACGCTATCTCATTCAATCAATTCTGGCAAACACTACGCTCTAAAGATCCTAGTTTAATTGCGGTATTCATTTTACTAGCTGCGGCTAATTGGGGATTCGAAATTCTAAAATGGAAGGCGGTTATATCACCCATCGAGCAGCTCTCTTTCGTTGAAGCTAGCAAACAAAGTTTGGCCTCACTTACCGTTTCTCTGGCAACTCCCAACAGGATTGGAGAATACGGAGCAAAAGCCTATTTCTTTGAAAAGGAAAAACGCAAACAAGTTCTCTTACTCAATTTTTTTTCTAACCTCATGCAGATGGGCATCACCCTTATTTTTGGGTTCATCGGATTGTTTTACGTAATCACCAATCTCAACCTATCACTATCGGTTTGGAAAGTTGTTGTCTTAGTTACTGGACTCATACTCTTTGGAATTCTTGGCTATGTTTTTAAGGAAAAACAACTTCTACTAAAAGGTTTAACTATTGCCAAAGTAGGTGCGTATTTTAAAAAAATATCTATTTCAATAAAACTGAAGGTTGCCACTTATTCCATGATCAGATATTTATTATTCAGTTCTTTGTTTTTTCTACTTCTGAAATTTTACGGAGCTGAAATTTCGGTCTGGGCTGGCGCTCCAATTATATTCGCCATGTACCTATTGGCTTCGGTTGTACCCACTATTTTTGTTTTTGACGTAGTGATCAAAGGAGGAATTGCTGTTTGGCTCTTTACCCTGGCAGGAATACCAGAATGGCCCGTCTTGTGTACTGTATTTAGTATGTGGTTACTCAATTTTGTTGCTCCTGCCCTTTGGGGAAGTTTTTATGTAGCCACTTATAATCCGCGCAAATAATGATGATTCTTCTCTTCACAGTGCTCTTTCTATACCTCCTTGCAATGGGATGGATTCTAGTTGGAACCACAAAACTTGCTTCGGTGAAGTTGGTTAAGATGGAGCCTAGAACTAAATTTTCCATTGTAGTTCCTTTCCGAAATGAACGAGATAATCTACCCAACTTGCTAGAGTCGATTGCCACACAAGAGTACCCTTTAGACCTTTTTGAAGTTATATTGGTCGATGACGAATCTAATGATGGTTCGTTAGAATTGCTGCAAAGAGATATGGACGACCTTCGTTTCAAATTGCGAATATTTCAGAATAAGAGAATTTCAGGATCCCCTAAAAAGGATGCGATTGTTACTGCGATACCTCAAGCTAATCACCAGTGGATCTTGACAACGGACGCCGACTGCAAATTGCCTCCAAAGTGGTTAAAAGTATACGATCAATTTATTCAGCAGAAAAATCCAAAAATGATTTGCGGACCAGTAATCTATCCAAAAGAAAGGTCGTTGGTTGCAAATTTTCAATTTTTTGATGGCCTTAGCCTACAGGCGGCAACTATGGGAAGTTTTGGCTGGAATAAGCCTCTACTTTCGAATGGAGCAAATCTAGGTTATGAAAAATCGGTGTTTCTAGAAATTGGCGGTTATGAAGGAAACGACCATATCGCTAGCGGAGATGATATTTTTCTGATGGAAAAAACGCATCGAAAATTTCCGAAGCAAGTTTACTACCTAAAAAATAAGGAGGCTGCTGTGTTAACTAAAGCTGAGGTTTCTTGGAAAGACGTTATCGAACAACGAATTAGATGGGCTTCCAAAACTACACAACAACAAAGTCTTTTTGCAAAAGTACTAGGTGTAATCGTGTTTTTCATGAATATATTGCTCATTGCCTGCCTTGTAGCTACTATTATCGATCCAGATAATTATCAGATTTACACTGCCTTTATTTTACATAAAATAGTACTTGACGTACTGGTAATGACCACCGCTGCCTCGTTTTTTAAAACTCCTTTTTCTATTGGTGGATATCTACTGAGTAGTTTAATTTATCCATTCGTTTCGACATGGGTTGTGATGAATAGTTTTAAAGGAACATATGTTTGGAAAGATCGTAGTTTTCACAAATAGAGGCTAATCCAATAATTTTTTTACCTTTAGAGAACCAAATCTATAACCTATGAAACGGCTCATACTACTTTTTGCATTTTTATGCACCTTAAATCTGTTTGCACAAAAGGACTACAGTGTAAATGGAGAAACATATTCCTTAAATACCGAAGTTGAAGGTACACTTACTCTTTTGTGGAACATTGTAGACGGTGAATACCGCTATTTTGCTATGAAAGGTAGCGATATTCAAGAATTGATCAATTCCAAAGGAGCAGATGGATATCAAGAAGAATACAAAGCAACTTTGGCAACTCAAACCTCAGATCATCCTATTCCGGTTGATCAAGTAAAACTTACGCTCAGCAGCCTTCGCGGTTTTTTTAATGATTACAATAAGACAGCCGATCCCACTTTTGATGCTGGACAAGAGTCGGTAGCATTAAAAGCCCGATTAGGAATCTTTGCAGGAATGTCGAACTATGTGTATTTCCCAAACCCACAAAATAGTTTTCTACCTCAAGCGGGGCTTGACCTTGAAATTATCGATGAAGTAAAACTTAAAAGGCATAGTCTCGTGTTACAGTTTAGGCAATTATTTGCCAATAGCGAGCACGATGTTTCCAACACACAATTATCTCTGAACTATCGCTTCAAATTCATAAAAACCCAGCGAATAGATGTATTTGTAAACACTAAAATTGCTGCTTACACCTATCAAAAAAGCGATATCCCTGATCCTAACGGAGATGGTGATCCAGAAGATGCTTTCTCTGGATCTGGCAGTGAATTTCAAGCACCTTTTGGTTTAGGTCTTGGGGCAGATATCGCACTTGGGAATGGTTTTTTAACTTTTGCCTACAACGATATGTTCGCGCTTAATTTAGAGAACAGCAGCGACGATTTCTCTGTAGATTTCACCTTGGGTTATAAGTTCAATTTGTAGAACGCTCCGTTTTTAGGATTACTGGCAGTATAAATTGAGTTTCTACTGGAATCCCCCTTTTGTACGCAGGAGCAGATTCTGGTAAAGAATCGATGCTATATTCCAGCCATCCTTTTAGTAACGGGATGTTTTTTACAAGTGTTGAATCAATTCTTACCTCTTTAGTGGCTACCACTCCATCCTTTGAAATACCAAATACGACGTAAACAGTATCGTTTAAATCTCTATTAGTGATCATATTCCTAGAGCCAATGGAAGCATACACATGTTGGCTTAGTGTGTTTTCGAAGCATTCTTTTTGCATTTCCTTTTCTGTAAACTGCTCACATACCGGAAAAGCGGGGTACCTATCAACATTCTCCCAATCAATAGATTTAAATTCTTCCTCGTAAAAAGTTTCAGACGAAATTTTCTCGGTATCAAAAAATTGGCAGGAAGAGACCAGTCCAGCTAAGATAAAAAGATACGTGAGGATTCTCATTAGTGCCAATTAAAACTGAAAAATACAACAATTAATGCAATCCTTAAATAACAATAACAGCCGAAATAGCTGTTAATCCTCCGAAAAGTGTAGTCCTACTTTTAGATCTTTGATTCGCTGTTTTACCAACTCACTAAAGCGTGCATTTGTCCCAAATTGTTTTAAATACTTTTCGTAATACGTTAAAACAACCTTTTTGTCTTTAAAGTAATTGTCGGCAGTAGTTGCCAAAAAGTAATGAGCCTGTTGATTTTTCGGATTCTCCCGAATTACCTTTTTCAAGGCTTCCATTTGGGATTTATAATCCTTTTCCCTGCCATAAATAAGTGCTAGTGAATTATACTCGGCTTCTACAGAGGGTCTCTTTAAAACTAGTGCAATCTCCAAATGCCGCTTAGCCTTGTCCAAATAGCGCAGCGCCATATAAGCATTCGCCAAACGGTAATGCCATGTTGGATTCTTATCACTGTATTTATTAATTAAAACTGTGTATTGCTCAATGGCTTTTTCAAAACGCATGGTCTTAGAGAAGCTCTCTCCCAAATTTTCATGCAGTTGAACATTCGATACTCTGAGATCAATTAATTGTTGATATGTAGTAACACTTTCGTGATAATTCTCGGTGTAAAAAAATGACAACGCTTTTAAATTTAAAAACCGAATGCTCTTGGCATTCAAGCTCAATCCTTTTTCGATAAGCATAGAGGCCTTATTAAACTGGCGTTTTTTAACCAAATCTTTGGCTAATTTATAGGCTGCATTCACATAGTTTGAATCAATGGTGAAGGCTCGGGTATAATCCTCTATGGCTAATGAATCGTTTTGTGCTTCCTTTACAAGACCTAAATAGTAAGGAAAATTAGGGTTTGTAGGATTGGTTTTTTCCAATTCCCTAAAAACACTATCCGCCTTGGCATAACCAGTAGTTTCTAAGAGGAGTCTGCCGTAGTTATATTTAGCGATTTGTGCGTTTGGGTTTAACAAAAGTGTCTTATGGTAGTAGCTAAGAGCTTGATCGTAGTCCCCAATAGTTTCATAGGTCTTTGCTATTTTAAAATTCAAATTTTTATTTTTTTGATAAGATTTAATGGCTTTCTGATAGTTTCCTAGTGCGTACAAACTGTCTCCAATAGCCAAAGCCCCATCGTTTTGTGATGAGGCTTTCATTCCTAATAAAATAAAAAGGACTGCTAAAATCTTATTCATTGATTTTAAATATAATTGGCAGATGATACAGTACTCCTACTTTCTTCCCGCTCTGCTCACCAGGCGTCATTTGAGGAAGTCCTTCAATAACTCTTTTGGCTTCTTGTGCCAATTCAGGATGAGCGGCTCTTGTCTGAATTTTACTAACTTTTCCATCCAAACCAATTTTAAATATCACGGAAATTTTTTGTTTACCAGTAACTTCAGGCTTCGCAACTTTGGTGTTAAATTCGCTCATCACAAATTGCGTTACTTTTTGAGTGAAGCACTTTCTAGATTCTTCATTGGACATTCCTTCGCAACCTGGGAACGTTGGCACCCTTTCAATAACGCCAAAAGGAATTTCAACTTTTTCTTTAACCTGCTCAAATTCTGGAGTTTCTATTCCATTTGGATTGGTAAGCACATATAGCACTTTTAACGCATCCTCCTCCTCTTTAGAGATTTCTCCTTTCTTGGCTACAGCATCTAATAAATTTTCGACTTTTTGAATAATCTCACTGTCTGTAGCTCCTTCCGCAGAAGCGGTTTCCTGCGCCTTTATGTCTTGAGAGCAGGAAGTGTAAAATAACATTCCAGCTATAACTGGAACTAGCAATAAATACTTGAGTTGTACGATTTTCTTTGATTTTGATTTTTGTAACATAACGATTCGTTTTTTAATTAATGAATGATTGAAAAATGTATTGATGAATGAAATTTTTTCAGTTTGGAAGACCTCTTGTAATAGGTCTTGATAATATGCTTGATGAGAGCGTTCAGCCGCCACTTTTTGATCGGCTATAAATTCGTGAAGCACAGTAGCTCGCTTCTGAAAAATATAAACCAGAGGATTAAACCAAAACAATATGCGCAATATTTCGAAGAATAATAAGTCTAAGCTGTGTCTCTGATGTACATGCACCTTTTCGTGGAGTAAAATTCGGCTTTGCTGTTCTTCTGAAAGTTGCTCACCTAAAAATATGTTTCCAAAAAAAGTAAAGGCAGTGGTAGTCTTAGGAAGTTTAATAACTCTAAAACCCTTCGCCAATTTTACCTCTCCAGCACGTTTCAGCCTAAATATCCGAAGTAATTTTCGAGCAAAAAACAATAAGCTCAGCAAGGCTCCAAAGATCCATAGGGTCTGTAAATTTAACCACCCATTTCCTAAATAGGCGTTGGTTAGTCCTTCTACAGAGGCTTCACCTCCAATCACCACTGCAGGTAATTGAATAACCAATTCTTGCGGAACACTTTCGCGCAGTGCGGCAATTTGAATAAACGGGAGAATTAAACTAACTACCGGTGTGATGAGCAAATAGAATCTATTGGTGTTGAAAAAGGTTTCTTTCTTTAAAAATAGATCGTACACTATTAGAAATAATAGTTGGAATGCAATGGTTTGTAAGATATAGTGCATTAGTTCTCGTCTTTATTAATTTCCTTTAAAATAGTCTCCAACTCCTGAATATTGATATCGTTCTTCTTCATAAAAAAGGATACCATACTCTTAAAAGATCCTTGAAAATAGCCATCCACTAGCTTATTAATAGATTGATTACTATAAGATTCTTTTTTTACTTTGGGAAAATAAACGTGTCCTCGCCCTTCTTTTCGATAATCTACAAATTCCTTACTTTCTAGAATCCGAACAATGGTCGAAACGGTATTATAAGCTGGCTTGGGCTCAGGTAGTTCGTCTATAATAGAGGCGACATTTCCTTCGCCTAGACTCCAAAGAATTTGCATAATATCTTCTTCCGCTTTTGTGAGTTGTTTCATTGATGTGGGTTTTAACTGATTCAAATATAACTAAAAATTTAGTTCAAACTAAGTTTTTAGTTAATAATAACTCTTGTTTTATAAATTGAGCGTTCGACAACTCATTTTATAAATCTCTATTTTGTTTGTTACTTTACGGTCACTGTTGCGTCTTATTGCTGAATTATGGATATACTTTTTATTGTTTTAGGCTTCTTAGTAATGTTGGTTGGCATCGCTGGAAGTATTTTACCGGTAATTCCGGGGACGCCTATTTCTTGGCTTGGACTCATTTTATTATTTCTCGCTCCCTCTCTCGAATTCGACTGGGCATTTATTATCATCACTGGAGTGATTGCAATTCTTATTTATGTGATGGATTATATTATCCCAGCAATAGGAACTAAAAAATTTGGAGGGAGTAAGGCAGGTGCCTGGGGAACTACTATAGGCTTAATAGTGGGAATCTTGGCTCCTATCCCCTTTGGAATTCTAATTGGGCCATTTGTTGGAGCCTTGGTTGGAGAATTGCTTTTTAATGACACTTCCGGACCTCAAGCGTTCAAGGCGGCTATTGGATCCTTTTTTGGTTTCTTAGCATCCACCTTTATGAAACTGTTTGCTACTTTGGTGTACCTTGGACTTTTTATCTATCAAGTGTATGTGAATTGGGATTTGTTTGACTTCGCTCTTTAAAACTAGTTTCCAAACACCAATCGCAATCAAAAATAGGATCAGCCAACTGCTCTCCTCCTTCTATTTCGAACTAAGTAGACTAAAAAGAGTCCCGTTAAGGTAGCGAAGGCAATAGACAGCCATGGAAAACCTTCGTCTATTAATGGTTTATGGTCCCCCGTAAGCACAATCGAACTCCAGTAATAAGGGGAAGCTTCTGAAGTATTATGATGCTCGTCTAAATAACTAAGTTTTGCCTTTTGCAGCGCCACAGACTTTTCTTCTCCATCATGCAGATGTTTATAAAAACTAGAAATAATCTCGCTGCTCGACTTTTCGTTTACATCCCAGAGCGTAGAGACAACACTTTTAGCTCCAGATTTAATAAAGCCCCTAGTGAGATTTAATAGTCCTTCCCCTTCTATAATTTCTCCAATTGAGGTCTTACAAGCACTTAAAACGACCATTGCCTTTTGATTTTTAAAGAAATACAATTCGTCCAAGAACAACCGTTCGTCATAAAAAGCAAGCCATGGAATAGCATTATCTATCCCACCATGTGTTGAAATGTGAATGACGCTATTTTCATTATATCTCTCTAAAAAGGATTGCTTGGTGGCGCGATTACTTTGAATAATACTTTCGCCAAAATAAGAACTAATCGCCTTTTTTTCACTAGCACTTCCCAGAAGATCTGGGACATAATTATTAAGAAACGAAGATGGCAAAAATGCCAAATAAGAGTTTTTCTTTTCCGATTCGAGCATTTCAAATTTTGACACTAGCGAAAACGAATGGTTATAGGAAATTATAAAGCGACTCAAAAGATAGCGATCCCTCAAATCATCTTCAATATTCTCAGAAAGTAAAGATTCGAACGGAAAATACTGTAGACTCCCATCTGTTACAATGGAAATCTTACTTCCTTTTGGCAGCTTTTTATAAAGGTCAAATGGCAGCAATGATTTATGAAGCCTAGCCGCGACATTTTTAAATTGGTCTATTTCATCTCGACTCGTTAGTGGCTTTCTAACGAACTTTTGAAACGACATAATTTCCCGTTCGACTTCATCCCATTTAGGTAATTTTACAAGCTCTAAACTAGACTTACTTATAAACATTCCAAAAGCCTCATTAGCACCAACAATATATTCTATCGCATTTTCGTCTTTGCTTAAAGTTTTCTGTAGGTCTGGTAGGCCAATCAACTCTAACTGCTGTTTATAGGAGTAGTAGGATGGGAACTGTTGTTTTAACGAATCCACATAGAGCTTATAATCTCTCTTAAGGTTGAATAAAACATTCTTGGTCTCCTTTAATTTTTTCGCCGGATTTTCTTCTTTCTGAAGTTCCGCAAATGACAACTGCACTTGTTTTATTTTACCCAAAAGCATGTGCTCTCTATCAATTACTTCTTGAGGAATCTTACCCAATTCTTTAGCCTTTACAGAAGTTATATTTTCCAGTAAGACCAATCCCTTATTCTTTTCCATATAATAGAAAGCCTTTTCAGACTTGTCTAATAAATAGCAAATAGAAACTGCCCGAAAATAGAGCTGTGACCCTTTTTTTCTCCAAGATAGTTTTGACAGCTCTTCCCTACTCTCGAAATACAATTGATCAATAAGCGCATCGGCTAAGGTGACACACTTTTCGGCTTCCAGCAAATGAGCTCTGTCCTTAGTGGACTCATAAAACTTAAACCATCCATCGGCTTGATCAATGAGATAATCCAACACATGCTTCTTATTTGGTAACACTCCATCTTGCACCAAATCTTTCAAGGTATATTCTGCAGATTCGTGCCTAGAAAACGCCGCAGTTTGCACGGCCTTCTCATAGTGTTCCATAGCTTCTAGATGCATGCCTTGAGCTAAAGCAATATCGCCTAGGTTATTATATATAGAACTTTGGTTTAATGGGTCGTTTTTAACATACTGAGTAGATAAATCAAATAACCTTTCGGCTTCCAGAAAATCCCCATCCATTTTTTTAATGGTTCCCATGAGTCCCAATGTCTTGAATATATTAAGAGAATCATCATATTCCTTAAATAATTCTAACGCCTCTTGAGCGGGCTCTATTTCGTTTCGATAATTTGAACTAGTTCGGAGCATAGCAGCAGTATTGAACAGTAGCATAGCCCGTTGTCTATTTGAAAATTCTACCTCTCCCTCCAATGCCTGAATGAGATCCAAATTCTTTAAAAAAGGACGCACAAAGGTGCTGTCATTGGTATCGACATACATTCCCAATATATTGGTATAAGTAGTAAGCAATGACCGTTTGTGATCTTGAATTTCAAGAATCCTAGCAGATTTCTCGTAGTGGTTTAAAGCATTTCTGAAATCTCCAAGTTCATCATAAATATCTCCTATTTCCCGGTAAGTGTTCCCTAATCGTGGCTCTAAACTATCCGACACCTCTATGAGCTTATTGAAATAGACCAAAGATTTGTTATAGTTAGGGCTCGCAGTATGATGAAACATATAACCCAAATTATATAGATTTCTCTTCAGGAGGTTATCGTCCTGCAGCAGATTAGATCGCAATGCATATTCCTGCATCGCATACTTTTGACCGCGCTTGTGGTCCTTTAGTTTTATAAAGCACCATTTAGAAAAATTGTAAAGCACTTGTGCCCTTTCGGTAGGACTAAATTCTTCTTGATCCTGCAAAAGAAGCTCTACTTTAGTCAATTTCTCGGAAGGACCTATGGAAGAGGATATAATCGATTCGTAGCTTTCAGTAAAACTCGTCTGTCCCGATAATAATAGCGGCATTAGTAAAACAATAACAAAAAGTAAACTACAACGGCATTTCATATTTAAATTCGTGAATGAACTTTAAAGATAATATATAAAGGGAGGAGCACAAACACTCCTCCCTTCGAAGTTTAAATAAAAAGAACCTAAACCTAGTTACTCAAACTAATTTTCTATGTAAGATGAGTATTTGATTTCACCCAAATTAAAATGAGGTGTTGTATTATTTAGAACCACACTCATATGCTGTAACGGACTTAAGTTTGGTTGATAAAATTTTCCGCAAAACGCCGATGCATAGGCATTGGCATAAGAAGTACCGGAGACCGATATGTACTCCGTTTGTGAAACATAAAACGGCAGTTCTTCACCAGCTGCGGCAATATCCACCGAGTTTAATCCATAATTAGAAAATGAAGCTAAACCGATAGAAGATGGTAAACTACCCAAAGCAGCAACAGATAGAATATTGTTGGCTTCGTAAGAAGATGGATAATGCAAATTAAAATCGTTATCCACTCCATCGTTCCCAGCCGAAGTAGTAAGTATGGCCGCTCCTTCAGAATCTACAATAAACTTATTAAGTAACTCGTAATCTTTGCGATACCACCCAAAGCTCATATTAACAACATCTACGTCTGTGTTATTAACTGCGTATTTAAATCCGCATAAAATATCAAAATAAGACCCCTTACCATCCTTATCGAACGCTTTTACAGGCAAAATTTGAAAGTTCACATTAGCAGCCTCTAAGGAAGAAGCTATAAAGCTTGTTACAATGGTCCCGTGACCATAATCGTCGAAAGGATTATTATCCTCATTCACAAAGTCCCAACCAAAATAATCTTCCATCCCGTTGTCTGCACAGTTATTCTGACTTGCCTGACTGTTATACAAAAAAGAATTTTCAAAACCGAAATAATTATAATCGACCCCTGTATCTAAAACAGCAATGGTGACAGCATCATTCGATGGAACCATCTTATTAAAGGCAATACCTAAATCGTCCACTCCAAATAAAGACTGAAGTTTCAATCCTTGATGCTGAATTTTTGGATTAAAATCTACTCCCTCGAGACCTGTGTCGTCTTTGGCTCCAAATACTTTTTCTTCGATAGATCCGTCTCCTCCATTATGCGGATCTGTTGAGAAGATCCACAACTCCAGTGTTGGATCTGCACAACTACAGTTTTTATAGGATATTACTCCATATTCATCTCTCATTTGTTGTCGCTCTGCTTCACTTAATAAAGGATCGTACTGAATGACCATCTCGTTGCTTGGGTATTCAGCAACGCCACCTCCTCTTTCTTGAATTTGATTAGTTGGAATTTCGATAAGTTGGTCGTTAGTTTCTATTGTTTCTGTTTCACAGCTTACCAATCCTATAAGGAGGCATGCTACTAATAAGCTTAATTTTTTCATGTCGTTTGTTTTTATAATTAGGTTTAGGATTTTTAATAAAAACAGCTCAGGCAAAATACCTGAGCCGTTTTTGCAACTTTTATTCAATAATTATTTGTTTGTAAATAGTCTCTTCATTTGTTCTGAATTGAACAAAGTAGATTCCTTTTGGTAGTCTGTTATTGGCATTCCATTGAACCGACTTCTTCTTAAAGGAAGTCATTTTTTCACTGAATGTCTGGATAGACCTTCCAAAGAAATCGTATACTTCAATTTCAAGATCGGTATCGTAACTGGACGTAAAACTTAATTCCATATTACCATTACTTGGATTTGGAGAGATATGGGCATCTAACATGCCTTTATCTTTTCCGCCTCCGCCAATTATGTTTCCACCGAAACAAGACTGCTCAGAAGGCATCTCACTTCCATCTGCACATATTGCAGTTACTCTCCAGATAAAACACTTATTTGGTAATGAACCTCCTAATTCAACAAAAGTCTCTTCTGTTGGAATTGGAGCCAGAGATATTCCAGTCTCACAATTACAAACAATAACCGGTTCACCTGCTCCTGGCGAGCTTACGATGTATGAAACAGCGTTTGGAACTGGATCCCAACTAAGTACATTTCCATTCACCTGTAAATTGGTAGGTGCTTCCATAGTTTCGCATTCACCGTTTATATCGTCGATAATACTGCAGTCTATTGGACCACAAAGTTCACAACTCCCTTTACTCTCTTCTGGACAATTTCTACAAATACTCTGACCGAAACAAACTTCTCCACAATCACTCTTCACCTTGTGAATAAGGAAGTAATAAAGTTCATTTTCTATGGTTCCATATGTATAATCGATTACGTCTATTTGACTGTCAACAAAATCATAAGGTCCTCCTGTTGGGTTTGGACTTGAGTATAAATACCACTCATGAACAATACTTGGGTTATTTTCATACTCAAAACCTACTTGGGTAAGGATGTTACCAGAAGTACTCAAGCCGATATCAAATTTCGCTGTAAACTCAATAGGTTCTCCTACTCCATTTGGCCAATATTCGAATACTAGACAACAGTCTACTTCGCCTACTTCGCCACCACGACTAAATCCGCCTCCGCTATGTAATCCAACCTGATATTGAACTCTCGCATAACACAATTCACCACAATCTGTTATTACCTTGTGAATTACGGTATAATATAAACCATAATCTGCATCATTAAAAATAGTTACTGGACCTGTACCTGTGGTAGTTGTGCTGTGCACAGGTGTATATGGCCCTCCTGTTTCATTAGGACTTGAAAGTACATACCACTCATGCTGTGCATTAATAAAGTCGTATTCTTCAAAATCTTTGGCTATTAATGCATAGCCTCCCTGACTTGCATCTATATCTAGGAGAAAGTCGACACTTTCAAACTTGTCGCAACAGTTAACATATGTAAACGACTGAATAAGTTCTACCCAACCACATTCTGGGTCGGATATAGCAATTTTTACACCGTAGGTAACACCTTCCTGAAAAACTACAGGATGATCTGGATCGTTCTGAAAAATTTGAGTGATATTCAATAAATCTGGTGAACCTTGCTGCCATCCAACTCCAGAAATCCAATCTAAATCTCCATTAGATTCTACAATCCATAAATCCATAAAATAGCTACCCGTATTTGCAGTGGCTGCTCCATTTAAAAACACGTCTTGACCAATACAAAATTCATCTTTTTCGTTTCCATCTTCGTCTTCAAAATGGAAGGCTACGTTTGCAACTGAGCTAAATGATCCTGCCGAAATAAATACTCCAGAATCCCATCCTCCATCACCTACATCTCCAACCGCCAAAGTAATAGTATAAACACTCCCAGGCGTTAACCCATCAGCATTCGCTGTTAAAACAGAAGTATGTCCATCGTACTGTATGTTATTGCCATTGCAATTATCTACAAAAAAGTTGCTGTTAGTCCCAGGTCCATTAGAGTTACAATCGTCTGTTTCACCATTGTTCACATTATTGATAGAAACGGCCGTATTTGAATTGGGCAGCGTCGCTAGATTTTGATTTCCAGTGATGCCAGGACCAGAGATAAATAATCCGAAAACGTCGTTAAATTGGGAATCAACATATTCATGATATTCCTCAGAGCCAAAAACGTAGTCAAAACTCAAAGAGCAACCTTGCGTTACTATTTGAAAAGTGGCTACGGTGGCATCTTCTGTAGTACCCTGGCCTAGGCCATCTAGCAGAGCGTTCCCGCCAGCAGTTGTATTTGTAGCGGCATTCGTTTCATCATTTGGACCTATGGCTTGTACTGCAGACCCTGTAGTTAATACAACTCCATTACTTATTCCAAAATTTCCTCCGCTAAATGAACCGTAGGCCCCATTAGCACCTGCAATATTTACGTTGGAAATAGTTACCCCTTGACCCCCCAAAGATTGGATGAGCGCATTGTCGCTTTGTGATGTATTCACCGATATTTGAGCCCAGGAAACCAATGGAATCAAAAAGAAAATGCATGCTAGTGTATATAATTTTTTCATAACCATTAAATATTAAGTTTATTAAATGTGTATTGCATTCTTGGTGAGAACTCAAGAAAATGAGTCTCTATGGAACGCATAGAATACCCTCTTTCCTTAATCGTTTTCTGATCTAACTCAATAGAAATGGTTTGAGTTTCAAAATCTCCATTTAGCTTGTGAAAATCGAAGGAAAACAGTTCACAAAACCTTTCCAGAACGTCTGGAGAATTAAAATTCAGTGCAGAAATGTCCATTGTATAACCATTCGATACTTTTTGCGATTCTACTTGTGAAAAATCAATTTCAAATTGTGTGTTCACGGGTAGCAGTTTCACTTTGTTATTCTTTTCTTGGCCAAAAACCGTAGAAAAAGAAAACAGAAAGAAACAAGCTGCCAGAGCTAATGTAATTTGTTGTCTTTTCATAATATATAATTTGATTTACCTCTTACTCTTTTTAGGCTTTTCAGATTCCGCCTTTAATTGAATCAATTCACAAGTAAGAGGCTAGGCTTCAATTTTGTTACCCCAATTATTTCAATTAATTTCGAAGACCCTTCAAATAGTTGCGAGTTTTATGAATAATAACAAAGAGTTTATTCAAGCATTTTTAACAGGAGAGCCTCAGACAATGAAAGTTATCTATGCTAAAACCTATCCGTATGTAGAGCGATATATTTTAAGTAGAAACGGGTCTAAAAAAGATGCAGAAGACGTTTTCCACAACTCTTTGCTTCATCTCTATGTTAAATTAAAAGAGAACTCTTTAAATATTCAACACTTTGAAAGTTATCTAGTTACTGTATGTAAAAACCTTTGGAAGCGAGAAAGTGGAAAAACTAGGGTAACAAATATAGATGGTTTGCCTCTTGTAAGTGAATCCATAGATATGGGTTCGTTTTTTATCGAAGAGGAACAATGGAGTTTATACAAGGAAATGTTGAAAAAAATATCCCAGCAATGCCAAGAAATTCTCAAGCTTGTCTTCGATAAAGTTGGTTATGATGCAATTGTAAAAACATACGGATACTCCTCTCAGACCGTGGCGAGACAACGCGTTTTTAAGTGCAAAACCAAACTTGTACAACTAATTAAAAAAGATGAGCGCTATAAACGCCTCAAAAATTGAAAGATGGATTTGAATGAACAAGAGTTAGAAAAATTAGAGCGCTATTTGTTGGACCTCATGGACAACGAAGAGAAGCTATCTTTTGAAAAAGAAATAGCTACCTCTTCTAAATTCCAAGAATTTATTGAAATCTACGAGCGAATAGATCATGTAGGGCGTGACGAATGGATGGATACGGTACATGGCAAAGAAGATTACGCGGAGGCATCTCAAAAATTTGAAGGAAAAGAAATACAAGAATTTTCTGAAAAGATTAGAAAATTTGAAATACATCATTTCAAAAGTGATCCAACTCCTAAAGTATTTAAACTTAACTACAAGTATTTAGGAGCAGTGGCAGCTATACTAATAGTTTTACTTTATGTGGCAATGCCAAAATCCAGCGATCCCTCTTCCATATTTGAACAACATAACTCTTGGAGCGAACTACCTTCAATGACTACCAAAGGTGATATTCCTCAAGATCTACTGCTCACAGTTGAAAGAACATTTCAGGAAAAAAAATACGACAGCACCATTTGGGCGAGCCAATTACTTTTAGATACCGAAGGCGACGAAAATAGCACACTGTTGCTATATTTAGGTATTTCTCATCTAGAACAGAATAATTTTGATCAAGCCCTCGAAACCTTCAAAACCCTTTCTGAGAGCACTTCTATAGATTACCATAAAGGCTATTGGTACAGCGCCCTCACTTATCTTAAGCAAAACAATAAAGACGATGCCAAAAAGATGCTGGAACTGGTTACTTTAAAAGAAAACAACTTCCGATTTAAAGAAGCAAAAGAAATCCTAAATAACATGGATTAAGACTAGTAACTCACTAAAACCAAGATGTCTTGTCCTCCATATTCCCATTTCGAACTCCTGCTGGAAGTGGTCCGTCGTATTTACCCATGTAAATAAATCCAAGGCAGGTTTCACCCTCTGCAAGTGAAATATGTTTATGTAGATGATCTTTGAGTGAAGGAGAGCTCCAATACATTCCAATTTTTAGCTCATGAGCGGTGAGCCACATATTCTGTACCGCCATAGCCGTAGCTGCAACTTCTTCCCATTCTGGAACCGTTTCCATAGGATCTCGTTGCATACAGATGGCAATAACGCAAGCAGATTGCTTTGGCTTCTCCATCACTTTTCTATATTTTACTTCGGAAATTTTCACAGCTGTGGTCCTGTAGGTTTCACCAAGAAAGCTACTTAACTCATTCCGCGATTCTTCCGAATAGAAGACCTTAAATCGCCATGGCTCTGTTCTTCGATGGGTAGGTGCCCAATTTGCACTTTCAAGGATTTGCTTTAACGATGCTTCGGAAATGTGCTCACCGTTATATTGTGCTGGAAAAACCGCTCTTCGGGATTTAATTAATTCTGCAATCATAGACATACGTTTCTTTAGAAGTACAAAAATAAAAAAGACCTTTCAGAAGAACTTCCAAAAGGACGTTAAAAGGATGAGGTGAGTGATCTATTATTTTACCAAATTACGCGTATTCAGAAAAGGTTGTTCGAAATCCTTAGGCAGAGAAGAAGGTGCCTCAAAAATAGTCTTATCGGTTAAATGCTTCATAAATGTTATTATATCTGCAACTTCGGTTTCGGTTAAATTAAGCGGATCTGATGATAAGGTCTGGTGATCCAACTTTATTCCAAGACCAACTCCTCCACCTTTATTGTAAAAATCCATTACTTCCTCTAACGACTCAAAAACACCATTATGCATGTAAGGAGCTGTTATATCTATGTTTCTAATCGTTGGTGTTTTAAATGCGGCCTCATAGAAATAAGCCACTTCCTGAGTTACTCCATTGCCCAGTCTACCTAAGTCATCATCCAAGACCCAAGGTTCTGTTTTAAAGTTCGGAACACCCAAAACCTCAGCTTCAGTTTCTGTAAATAAAGGTGGAACCAAACCGGAATAAAGGGGTGTAAAGTGACAAGTTGCACAATTAGCTTTTCCTGTAAACAAATTATATCCACGTTCCACTTCAATTGGCAAACTCGTCTTTAATCCTTGAAAATATAGATCTACAGGATTGTCAAAAGAAGAGAGCTTCATCACATAAGCAGCCAAGGCGTAATCTACATTATTAGATGCAATAGTTTCAACCTGATTAGGAAAGGCATTTTTAAATAGAGTAGTATAGGTTTTGCTCCCCATTAATTTTTTTAAAATTTCAGCATAAGAAGAGTTGAATTCATCTTTACTTAAAACCACATGTTCAAATTGATCTTCCAGACGTTTGGTCCCGAGGTCATGAAAAAAAGCTGAAGAATATCCTGCATAATTAAGGGTTTGAGCATTACGCTTCAAATCTTTACCACTGTTCGATTTGCTGGTAACTAACCCATCTGTAAAGGCTTTATCTGGAGAATGACAAGTGGCACATGCCATATCATTATTTTTCGACAATACTGGATCATAAAAAAGGAGTTTTCCTAAAGCTTCAATGCTATCAAAATGTTCGTCTTCTGGAATACTTACGAAGTAAAATTTATTCAAAAAGTCCTTTTCAAAAATATGATCCGACATATAGTTAAAAGCCAAAGGGAATCTAGAAACCTCATCAATGGTTTCATAATCCAATCCAAGGTGAATCTCCTTAATTAGTGCGTAAAGCGGATTGACTACTTCTTTTGTAAATTTGAGTCGGTTAAACGTATCAAAGTCTTCATCTTTTGCTCTTTTCATACCTATCTGAACAACTTGTTTGAAACGTTGGAGACATTCCGTTTTGCCAACCTGTTTTAATTCAGGCTCATATAATTCAAAATAGACTTGTTGGGTTGAAAGAACAGTATAGACATCCAGTATGCCCTGCTTAGTGCCTGGTGTATCGAAACCAGTAACCCCTAAAGTTGCCATACGAATCACGGCCAGCCGAGCAGCTTCAAAAAATTGTCTGTCGGTTATAGTTCTCAAGGCTAGATAGCGCTCTATTTTCCTTGTATCTTGCATTAATTTTGAAGCGATCTCGCTAAGATCACCCCTATCCTTTTCTTCTAAATCTCCTCCCATCAATTCGTCAATTACTTGCAGTCCTTTTGGCTCTAAAATTGTTAGATCCGCTACTTTTTGCTCTAATTTTGGTAAAGGAGCACCATTGAGCGTCTTATTAAATGCCTCACTGTCTAGATACTCTACAATAAATTCAATCTGTTTAAAAGACCGTCTTAAGTTGTTATAAGCCGAAGTCATTCTTTTCTTCCCAGATTTTCCTTGCCTAAATTCTTCTACAATTTCATAGAAGTGAGCAGTAGACTCGGTAAATAGAGCCAAATCTTGTTGAAATTTTCTGTTGATATCACCAATAGCCTTATTGGTATAGTATGAGGATTGGCTTGATGGACGACTACCGAAAATAGCAAGAAAGGTGAACAATAGGCTTCCAAAGATGAGTATGTTATCTGTTTTCATGATAAAAAGAAATATTAAAAGGAACCGGATTCTTCAAAAGTTAATCCGGTTCCTGTTCATAAAAATTACTTAACTATCAATTTTTTTGCATCTCCTTCCTTGTTTTTAAGAAGGTAAACACCTGTTGTTAACCCCGTAATATCGATTGATTTTACATTTCGGTAAACTTTCACACGTTTTCCAGAAGTATCATAAAGGGCAATATCTGTTACTTTGTTAAAGTAAACAATGCGTTCTGTTGGATTTGGATAGATCATAAAGCTATCTGCGGGAGCATCCTGAAAATCGGGTGCTGAAAGGGTCTCTATTGCACCAGAATCGTCGAATCCAGTAATTGCAAACGTAAGTGAATTGTTATACGGAAAAGGATTGGCTCCGTCTGGGTGTTGAGAATTCACTAAAACCGACTTCCCATCCTTGGTAGCACAAGCTCCTGTTATTTCGGCACCTCTTGGAGTTTGAGTAAGACGAATAATATCGTCAACTGTTGGGTTTTCCGTTTCCATATCCAAGATGTACATTTCGCACATTCTGTCATCCGGATATTCAAGAGGGGTACGTCCATAAGAAGTTCCGTTCAAATCTTCATTAATAAGCATATAAGTTTTGTCTTCTCCTGCTACATTCACATAGAGCATATTAAGACCATCGGGGTTGGAAAGATGTTTTGACGGGTAGTCACCTAAAGCAGGACTCTCTTCAAAATAAGGTCCCCCTTCAAGGTAAATTGTTACTTCTCCAGTGGCGGGATCATACTCAAGGACTCTTCCGTAGTAATCCCAATAGTTTTCGTCATCCGGCCCTGTGGCTCCTTGATCCATGGCTCTTTGAATATGATGTGGAGCATATACGCCACCTTCTGCAGCTTCGTCTTCCCAACTATCGGATGGGTTGTCACGACCTGTTTCTGTCATGTAAATTTTACCATTATTTTTATTGGTTGTTACCCACTCTAATCTATTAAACATTGTGGCGTTTACGGCCACTGCCTCTGCTTTAAACTCAAGCATTTTAGAAAAATCAGAATTATCGATCTCTACCCAAGGATCTCCCGCAGCGTCGTGTTTGTAGACATAAGTTGTCCCCTCGGTAAAATCCCCTTCTACATCGGCTACAAACTTGGTAAAGAAGCCTGGAGTGGCATCTGCTCCCATATAAACTGTCTTGTTATCCTCGGCAACAGTTCCTCCTTCAAAAGGCTGGCGTCCCCAATTGTATTGTTTGCGAACGGCTTTTGCAGTGCGAGGATCTATTTCTACCATCCAATTGAAGTTTTTATATTTAGGAATGGTCTGGAAGTTTGCCATTTCAAATTCGGTATATTTAATAGTATAATCGGTAGTATCTCGCACCCCATTGCCTCCATTAAAAATACTTTCGTTGTCTGAACGGAACCATTCTTCGGCAGTCCAAATACGTCCGTCTACATTTGAATTAATTCCACCGCAGTTCATTCCAGTTTCTCCAACTGCACTAAAATCAACATTGAAAAAATCGCCTGAGCGTCCATCGCTTAATTCTTGTGAGATTATGTATAGCTCATCGTTTGAAGGCTGTCTACCTAATAAAAAGGTAGTCATTCCTCCTCCGTCTCCTATCTTATCATCGGAAAGAATCATTTCATGGTTGACCGACACCCAGCCTATTGCGTTTTCGTCCAACACGCAATCTTCTGCTGAAAGTGGAGTAAAACCAATAAAGTCATGCCATTGTTTTGCAGGTACTTCTTCATTTACACCTGTTTGTACCATGTCTTCGCCTCCAATGAAAAGGACTTGAAATTGGAAAGGTGAAGGAGGAATAACCACTTCCGTAGCCTCCCAATCTACTTCCACTAATTGAGAAGGAAATTCATTTTGGGCTCTAACGAATAAAGCACTTATTAAAAATGTAATTGACAGTAAAATACGTTTCATTTTGTTCAGTTTTAGTTAAAAAAGGTTCTGTTATTAATTCACCTAAAACTAAAATTGCATTGTTACGCAAGTCTGAACTGGAGATAAAGAAAAAGTGACTAAAAGGTTAGGGAGATTAAATTGATTTAAACATATTATAAAGAGAATGTTACCCTATTAATCATTTGATAATACGCTAGTTTTCTAAAACTTAAAGAACCTAATGCAGTAGTTCCATTTCAGTTAAAAATATACGTGTAAATATATCTATAGACCATCTATTTTTAACTCTCTAAACTATTTTAGAGTAGGTTCAAAATAGTAATTTCACGATGAGGGTTGACTTTTTAACACCTTTTTGAGAGGACAAATTTTAGATGGTGATGGCATCTAAGCAAGTAATACAATAGAAAAAGCCTCTCAAAAGCACAAGGCTTTAAAAGAGGCTCTAAAAAACTAACCAATATTCTTTAATAATTATGAAATAAAATTTTCAACTAAACTGTTAATCACCAATATATTAACACTGCAAATATACGTCTGCAAAAAAGACTGTAAAAATTTTCCTTCATACCGCAAATATGTTTTCGTTGAACTACACCAATAAATCTCTAAAACGCAGAATTTATCGATAAAATGAAGTCGGATATTTCATTTCAATCATATAAAATCACCTAAATCCCTGATTCTCATGTTAAACTAGGTGTAACGAAGTGGTATTTTTCGTACCTTATTACATGATAATCAGTTGAAAATCAACCTAAAACTCGTTTCCTATGAAAAAAGTTAGTCTAGTTGCCTGTTGTTTGGTAGCTGCCTTAATGTTTATGGCTGCCTCAAAGAATACTCCGGAAAATTCCTTAAAGTCACTCGAGGGTGTTTGGGAATTACAGAACCAGTTCCTCTATGAAGATGGGGAATTACTGGATACCTTAGTTAATTTAAATGGATATAGGCAAATCAAAATTTTCACCAAAAATAAAGTGATGTGGTCTCGTTATAACCGCGTAGATACCAATCAATGGTTTGGATATGGTAGTTATAAAATAACCGATGGTTACCTAGAAGAAAAACTGGAGTACGGATCTCAAGCCATGATGCAAATAGTGGACACAGTGCAAGTGTTTCGTTTTGAGTTAGAAATAGGAAAGAAGACCTATAGTCAATATACCTTAGATAGAAATGGAGTTAGAGAGAGCGCAGAGAACTACGTGAGGGTTGAATAGTATTCTAACCACATCAACTTAGTTAACACGTCTTCTTTCCTCCTCAGACCCTGTTTCTCTGTCTCGCGCCGATTTTAATTTACTATTTCCAAAATTACGTGAATAGGTAAGTGTAAACGTTCTATTGTTAAAGTCGAAGACATTTCTAGTAGCTATATTCTGATCGGGAAGATTGGTTCCCCCTACAAACTCTACCGAATCCAATATATCATTGATCGAGAATTTAAGTGTTCCCCATTTGTCGCTAAACTTTTTCTGAAAGCCTACATTGATGCCGTAAACTTCATTGTATCTGGCGGTACCAAAAAATCCAGGTCCATTATAAAAGCCAGACAATTCCGCAGAAAACGATTCGGTTACTTTAAAAGAATGGGTGCTGTTGGCCGAAAAAATCCCCAAACTCTGTTCTACTGGCACATCGTTGTAAAATGCTCTAATACTTTGCTTGACATAAGTAAAGTTGTTCTGGGTTTTCCACCAGTTAGCAATTTTCAGAGGTACTCCTGCTATAACTGAAAAGGTTCTAGTATAATCCAAATTGTCCGCTAAAAAAAATAGCCTTCCGGTTTCTTCATCGATTGTTTCCTGAAAACTCGCAATAGATTCGTCCTGATTGGTGTATTGAAAGGAAAGGAAATACGATTTGTAATTAATATCATATTTAAACGAATTCGAAATTGCCGGTTGTAAAGAAGCATTTCCCGAAATAAAGGTGTTTGGATCTAAAAATATAACGAAAGGTGCTAAATCGTTGAAAGTTGGTCTCGTAATTCGCTTTGAATACGATAGATTCATACTCAGATCTTCTCCAAACTTTCGATTTAAGAAAAGACTCGGAAACCAAAGTCCGTATTCCCGATCTACCACCGTCCCCTGTGTATCTGTGTCTAATTTTGAATCGGTATACTCGTATCGCAACCCCGCCTTCACACTGGTCTTTTCATCAATTGTGTAGTCTGCCGCCGCATAAGCCGCCAGAATTGATTCATCCAAATTACTCTTATTGGTAAGCGTAGGATCTGTAATCCATTCTCCCGAGACTAAGTTTTCAACAGACACATCATTTTCAAAATCAGATTTAGTTCCCTTAACTCCTGTTTCAAATTTAAATGTATCCGACATTTGTTTATTGTAATCTAATTTTCCAACCAAGGTGGTTATGGGTGTCATCTTACCACTTCTTAATTCCTCATTATTTAAGAATACGTTGTTTCCGTCAAAAAAGGAATTCACATAGTTGGTAGGGTTATTAAAATCGTAGAATAGATAGTCCAAGTCCATGCTTATAAACTCAGTTTCTGTAAAATTATGTTTGATATTGTAATTTGCTCCGAAATGCTGTAACTGATTAATTTCATCGGTCACAATATCTACAAAGCTGGTGGGTGTACCATTTTGAGTGTCTTGGCTCCTATTAAATGCATCCATGCTCCATCTATTATCGAAGCCATTTAACAGCATTCCCATAACTGTTTTTTCTGAAATTTGCACATCCATACCTAATCTTAGATTATGATTGCGTTGCGATGGATCTCTATCGGTTCTGTTTCTAGACTGAATAAAGTTATTATCTTCTTCAAACTGTCTGCTCGTAATAAAAAGCTGACTTCTTTGATCCAGAGAAAATGAATAACTTCCAAAGAGATTAATCTTATTCTTTCTATAATTAAAATTGATATTGTCATTTGTAACTGCCCCGTCTCCATAACCAGCCGAGAGCGAGTAAGAGCCATTGAGTCCCAGGTCGACAGTTTCTTTTAAAACTATATTAATGAAACCAGCATTACCTTCAGCGTCAAAATTTGCTGGAGGCGTAGTTATAAGTTCAATCGATTCAATATTGTCTGAACTCATTCCTTCCAGTAACTGCACAATCGAAGAAGTGGGCACGTAACTAGTTTTTCCATTAATCATCACAACTACTCCATCTTTACCTACTACAGATATACTACTATTCTGCCTGTTGACTACGACTCCTGGCGATCGTTCTAATATCTCCAGAGCAGAACCGCCTGAAGAAACGATACTACTCTCTACATTGATCACTAAGCGGTCCACCTTTTGAGTAAACAAAGGCTTAGCGGCAGTCACCACAACTTCGCCTAGTGCCTCTCCTTCAGTAAGAATTAAGTTGTCAACTGTATAATTAGCTGTAAGAGAAAAACGATTAGATCTAGCTTCCTGATAACCAATAACAGAAGCCTGTACCACATATTCACCCCGTGGTATCTCGGTCAAGGAAAAAGCACCTTCTTCGGAGGCCAAAGTTCCCTTCACCAAGGTGGAATCTGCGGCTCGTAGCAATAGTACATTGGCAAAGGGTATTCCTTCACCATTTGCATCCAAAATTCGACCTGAAACAGTATGGGTTTGTGCACTTACCGAATAAATGCATAGTATTCCTAGTACCAAAAGTGGTAATAAATTTTTCATGAGGTTGGTTAGTTGTTTAGTATATTAATTGCAACCAACTGTTGAGTGAAATTTCTCTAAAAACAGATAATTTCAATATTTTCAACTAGTTACAAGCGGTTAAAGATATCGAAAAAGTGTTCCTTGAAACTTTCTTAACAAAGAATTAACAAAAAGCCTTTCCAACAAAATTATGCTGAAAAGGCTTTTTTACTAATAACTAAAATTTTATTTATCTCCTCTACATTTTGGTAATAATGAATTCAGATCTACGGTTAATATCGTGCTTTTCATTCGAGCATTTAACTCCGCTACTACACTCGTTAAGCAGACGGTTTTCACCATATCCTATAGCACTTTCAATTCTTTCCGACGAAATACCTCTTGAGATGAGATAATCGCGCGTAGACTTCGCTCTCCTATCGCTCAATGCTTCATTGTAAGCATCGCTCCCTCTTGAATCCGTATGCGATTCAATCTTAATTACTATGGAAGGATACTCATTCATTACCTCATAGATCTTATTAAGTTCTGCCGCAGCATCTGGCCGAATATTATGTTTGTTAAGATCGAAGTTCAAATTGCGAATTCTGAATTTTTTAACTCCATTGTCGTCATAAATTAAATCGATAATTGGATCCACTTCTAACCCCAAGTCTAGATCCATAGCTAGCTCAAGACCTAGTTCTGTGGCCGTAACAAATTCTTTTCTGTCTTCTCCATATTTTGGTTTGCTGGCTCTGGCAGCGTACGGAGTTTCGCAACTTAATGGTGTTACAAAAGTAAAACTTCCATCTTCTCCCGTCATTAATTCTTCCAACACTTTGCCATCGGCATCAAATAACTCGACCTTCGCATTTGCAATAGGTTTTTTATTGATTCTATTGATCACAGTACCCTTAGCCATTTGAACACATGGCACCAACGGAATTATTATTTCCCTTTTAAATGAATAGATATCATCATCTCCTTGACCACCTTCTCTATTCGAAGAAAAATAACCCTCTTGTGTTTCTTCGTTGATAATAAAACCGAAATCGTCTAAATCACTATTTAAAGGCTGTCCAAGATTATGAGGCTCACTATAGCCCCCTTCTTCTAACATAAGAACTTCAAACACATCTAAAGAACCCAGACCAATGTGTCCGTCTGAAGAAAAATATAATTTGTCTTCCGTAACATATGGAAACATCTCTCTTCCGGCAGTATTAATTTCAGGACCAAGATTTTCTGGAGTCCCGTAAGTTCCATCGCCATTGATGCTTACTTTGAAAATATCTGTTGCTCCTAGCGTTCCAGGCATATCACTAACAAAATAGAGCGTACTACCATCTTTAGATACCGATGGATGACCAACAGAGTAGTCAACACTATTAAATGGCAACTCAACAATATCGGACCACTCCCGCTCTTTCGTTAGATCGAGAGTATCGGTTTTTATGGTCGCGCGGTATAATTTCAAATTATTTATTCCTGCAGTGTCCCGTTCTAGGTTCTTTCCTTCATCTGCTTGATAGTTATTTCTTGTGAAGTAGATGGTTTGCTCATCTGGTGAGAATGCAGCAGCAGCTTCATGATACTTTGTGTTGAGCGTACCAGAAAAGCTTTGGACATTGTCCAATCCAAGATGTCTGTAGCCACGGGTAACTTCAACAGAGTCCTTAATTTTAGTCTTCCTCTCCACTGGATGCTCTGCTATAAAGAGATCTAAAAACGATTGTTCATTCCAGTGATATTCGCGGGTATGAGCATTCATTGTATCTCTCGCCGAAGCAAAAACTACTTTATCCCTATAAAACATTGGCCCAAAATCTGAGAACGGAGTGTTTATTTTTAGTTTATAAACTTTAAAAGAAGGCTCCTCTGCAAGAATTTCATCTACTGTAAACTGGTAGTCTTTTTTTAACTGTTCAACTTCAATTGGGTTAAGTACATTGCTGTCTGCAAAATACCCAATTAAAATTTTCGCCTTTTCTAATTGATTCGACCCTTTAAGAGAATGGATAAAGCGAAACGCATATCTTGAATCGACTTCTTCTTCTTTATGTTGTAAAAAGAGCTTTTCATACCAAATGCTGGCACTATACATGTCACTATTGAGGTAATAAGAATCTGCTGCTTTTTGAAGTAGCTCCTTTGAGTTATCACCTTTATCAAAAGCGTCTGCGTATAATCTTGACGCCTCTTTGTATTGCATATTTTCAAAAGCCTTGTCTGCACGCTCATATTTATTTTGAGCAAAAGAGAAAAAGGAAACAAGCAATAGACTAAATAAAATACTTTTTTTCATAACGTTGCTATTAGAAGAATCGAGGTGACTTAAGTTTTTTATCAATTGAAATAAATTCCCATCGCAAGAATATTTCATGCGTTCCATCATTATATTTATTTAACTCAGTTGTTGTGTAATCGAAAGAGTATCCAATATTAAGTTGATCTGTAATTTGAAATCCTGCCAAGGCGCTTACCGAATCATCCCAACGATACGCTAAGCCTGCGGTTATTTTCTCATTAATTAACAGATTCCCAGAGATATCAAAGATAACCGGAGCGCCGGGAACCGCCTTCATGAAAGCTGACGGCTTAAATTTAAGGTTGTTATTGATATCGAATACATATCCTGCAATAAGGAAATAATGCAATCGCTCTATTGCGATAGAAGCGTCATTATCCTGATATTGTTTAGTAGTTAAGAAGTTAGGAACTGCTAAACCTACGTACCAATCGTTCGTATGATAATAAAGCCCTGCTCCAAGCGTACCAAGATATCTATTGTTAATGTCCTCCTGAAAAACTAGATCTCCACTTTCTTGGATGGTTCCTTGACTGAAATCAACATTAAGGTTTCTTACTCCTGCTTTTATACCAAACGAGAGTCTTCTATTGTTTTCAAAAGGAATGGTGTATGAAAAATTACCATCAATGAATGTTTCTGTGGAAGGTCCCAACTTATCGTTTACAACGGAAAGACCAAGACCAACATTTTCACCTACTGGAGAATGAATCCCGAGGCTTTGTGTTCTTGGTGCACCATCAAGTCCAACCCACTGAGATCTATGCAACAATATACCACTTAAATGTCCGCGGGCTCCCGTATATCCGGGATTCACGACCATGGTATTATACATATAATGTGTGAATTGCGGGTCTTGTTGCCCGAAACTCGAGAAGCAAGTTGCCAATAGCGCAATTGAAAGTAAGTATTTAAAACTTTTTCTCATTATAGTTTTCTTTATTGGGGGCGCTGTAAGCACCCCCTTATTAATTTTATCTGTTTATGTATAACCAACCGGATCTAGGTTCCATTCCGTTGTTAAGGTCAATAATGTAATAGTAGGTTCCCACTGGTAGCTCCTCGTCTACAGCATAATTCGCTCTTCCATTAGAAATCCCGTTAAAGCTATTATCGTAGTTGGTTTTCTCAAATACGATGTTACCCCATCTATTATAAATTCGAACTACGTTCCCAGGGAATTGAGAGATACAATCAATAGTAAACAAATCGTTTACGCCATCTCCGTTCGGTGAGAATTCGTTGTAGACAATCATACAATTTGGTTCTATCGAAGCCGAGGCTGTATCGTTCGCAGTATTTAAATCTGGCTGATCTACATCGGTTACAGTTACTGTGTTTACATAATCTCCGCTATCTAGTACTATAACCGTGATGAGTAGCGTTTCTGTCTCATTTGCTCCTAATGTGGATAAAGTCCAAACACCATCAACTTCATCATAGGTACCTGCGCTTGTTTCCGCTGACACGAATTGATAACCAGATGGTAGAATCTCCTCAATCTCAATCCCTGTAGCGGTAGTGTCGCTATTGTTACTTAGACTAATCGCAAATATTACTTCGTCTCCAATAAAGGGTTGGGCAACATCTACTTCTTTCTTCAGACTTAAGTCAACTTCCCCAATGACAATAATCTGTGGATCGGTTTCAACTGCGTCTTCGTCATCTTCACTTTGATCACCATCATCGTTGTTTGGTAAGCTATCTGGATCAATTTGATCACTCTCCGTAATTTGAGCGATGTTCTTATACTCGTTTGCTGTTCCTGTTGGAGCATCAACTGTCGCTTGATAAGTAAGAGTTAATCCGGCAGTAGTTACCGTTAATCCTGTCCAATCAATTGTATTTCCGGTAAGGACTCCTCCATTATCGATATTAGTTACAAAACTATAACCCAATGGAACGACATCTTCTACACCAACACCTGTTGCAGTGTCTGGCCCTGCATTATCAATCTGAAGGGTAAACGTTACTACATCACCAACCGTAGGCTGTAAATCGCTTACAGTTTTAGTTAAAGATAAATCTGCGGTTTCAAAGAAAGGATCTACAATAATCACATCCTCATCATCTTCGCTCTGATCCCCGTCATCGTTATCTGGTGTACTATCTGGATCAATTTGATCACTTGCAATTACCTCAGTTATGTTGGTATATTCTCCTGCAACACCCGTTGGGCCGTTCACAGATACTTGGATAATTAAACTTTCAGAAGTACCGGCGACTACTGGATCTATCAACGTCCAAATTCCAGAAGTGAAGTTGTAAATTCCAATAGATGGGATATTACTAATGTAATCAAATCCAGCTGGTAAAAGGTCTATAACCTGAACTCCAGTAGCATCGCTTGGACCATCATTAGTTACCGTGATTGTAAACTCGATAATATCACCAACATTCGGGTTAATAATATCTACTGTTTTTGCAATAGACAAATCGGCTGTTGGCGTTGGTATATTATATCCGTTATTCTCCTCAAAAGTTGTGGTTCCAGCAACTACAACAACTACTGTTGGATCGGTTCCTTCAGTTTGAACAACACCATTTGGCAAGGTTGTTTCATCAATATCAATTGTTGTACTTCCTTCGCTAACATTAACACTATAATCTCCATCTGCATCGGTCGAAACAGTTTGAGTAGCTCCATTAGCATCAGTTACTACCACATCTACATTAATCAAGTCTGGCTCACCAGTATCTTGAGTTCCATTACCATTTGAATCAAGATAAACATGTCCTGTAACTGTAGCTCTAAGGCTATATCCATTATTCTCCTCAAATGTAGAGGTATTCGCTACTACGATAACAGTTGTAGGATCGGTTCCTTCCGTCTGAATTGTTGCTCCTACTGGTAAAGTAGCGTTATCAATATCAACACTTGCTGCTCCTACAATAACTGTAGCCACATAGTCTCCATTCGCATCTGTAGTTACTGTTTGAACAGTACCATTAACATCTGTAATAACAACATCAACACCTGGCGCATCTGGCTCACCAGTATCTTGGGTTCCATTGTTATTTGTATCGATATATACATGACCTTCAATGCTTCCTGTTTCTGCTGGGACCGTATATCCGTTGTTCTCCTCAAAAGTATTTGTCCCAGTAACAACCATAACTGTTGTTGGGTCTGTACCTTCTGTTTGAATTGCTCCTGCTGGAAGTGTACTTTCATCTATATCAACTGTTGCGTTCTGAATAATTACAGTAGCAATATAATCTCCGTCGACATCCGTAAAGACTGTCTGAACTCCACCATTCGTATCTGTAATCACCACTGCAACATTTTCAAGGTCTGGCTCTCCTGTATCCTGAGTTCCATTTCCATTGGTATCTAGGTATACATGACCAGATATTGTACCTGTTGGTGTTGGAATATCATAACCATTGTTCTCCTCAAACGTGGTGGTATTCGCAACTACAACTACAACCGTTGGGTCTGTACCTTCCGTTTGAATTGCACCAGCTGGAAGCGTACTTTCATCAATATCAACTGTAGTGGATCCTGCTGGCACACTTGCTGTGTAATCACCATTAATATCGGTAGTTACCACTTGAATATCTCCATTAACATCGGTAATAATTACATCTACTCCAGCCAAATCGGGCTCTCCAGTATCTTGCACTCCATTACCATTTACATCGTCGTATATGTGACCCGTTATAGTACCATTGGTTGGTGTATTGTAGCCATTGTCTTCCTCAAACGTGGTCGTCCCTGTTACAACAGTTACGGTGGTTGGATCCGTACCTTCAGTTTGAGTAGCTCCTGCCGGTAAAGTAGTGTCATCGATATCCACTACAGTATCACCTGCTGGCACGCTTACTATATAATCTCCATTGACATCGGTAGTTACTACCTGAACATCTCCATTGATATCCGTAATAACGACATCTACTCCAGCCAAATCGGGCTCTCCAGTATCTTGAACTCCATTACCGTTTACATCATCATAAATATGACCTGTAAGGATTCCATTAGTAGGAGTATTATATCCATTATCCTCTTCAAATGTAGTTTCTCCAACAATCACAATAACTGTAGTTGGATCTGTACCCTCGGTTTGCGTGGCTCCTGCCGGAAGTGTTGCGTCGTCAATATCAACTTCGGTAGATCCTGCTGGCACACTTGCAGTGTAATCGCCATTTGCATCTGTAGTTACTACCTGAATATCTCCATTGACATCGGTGATAATTACATCTACTCCAGCTAAATCAGGCTCACCCGTATCTTGAACTCCGTTACCGTTTATATCGTCGTAGACATGTCCTGCCACAGTACCATTCGTTGGGACATTGTATCCATTGTTCTCTTCAAAGGTAATTCCTGTTGCTACAACTATTACAGTAGTTGGGTCTGAACCCTCCGTTTGAATGGCGCCTAATGGTAAAGTAGTATCGTCAATATCTATTTCTGTAGACCCAGCTGGTACACTAGCCGTGTAATCTCCGTTCGTATCGGTAGTAACTACTTGAGTATCGCCATTAGCATCGGTGATAATTACATCTACTCCAGCTAAATCTGGTTCCCCTGTATCTTGAACTCCGTTCCCATTTACATCGTCATACACGTGACCTGTAATTGTACCTGTTTCAGTTGGCAAGATTATCACCGTTGGATCATCGGTTGGATCTCCGTTGGTGTTTCCTTCTCCATCTTCAGTCTCATTTCCTTCTGGATCTGT
>CANLXN010000006.1 GCA_947495135.1 uncultured Flavobacteriaceae bacterium | reverse complement strand
TTTGGGCTGTTTTTGGTTATTTAAAATAACAATGCCTTTTTATGCTTACTAAGCATATTTGATTGGATCTTTTTTTTTACACAAAATCCAAATCCCACCAATAGAGTGGTGGTGAGCATCCAAAATGACCTTGTTTTGTATTCTAAAGGGATTTAAGGTATATTCAGGCATCGTTAGCGAATACCAGCAATACCATGATAAAAACACACAAATAGCCCTAGAAAGGAGGCTAGTAGATTAGGAGTAAGCTGAACCTATGCACAAAAATGGGTGCGGTATATTGACAACTCAAAACCGTTCTTATCCTCAGTGCTTTTAGGTAGGTATATGAGCCATTAAATTAAATAGATAACTAGTGAGGCCCAATTGCTCCGATTTGTATTCATCCGAATAAAATCGGCACAAGGTTTTGCTTATTATCTCTTGTAGAAATCCGGAATAGAGGAATTGGAACAGATTATCAAACTGATTTACTCGCTAAAACGCGGAATCAATAACACTTTTAAAATCTCCAAACCTTTATTTAACGATTTACTCAACTCAATCATTTTGAGACACTTAAATTTCGCTTTCTGATGTTCATTGTGTTTCTGATTTTAACTATGCTGATTTTTAGAATTCTTAGTTAAAAAAAAAGAAGTCAATAAAGAATAAACAATATCGGTTTTATTTAATTGTTGGCGATTCCGAAACTGCTGCCAACTAAGCCTAAACAAAACGGCTTAATCCATGCTCTCAATTAAATTTTTATCTTTAAATAAAAATTGGTCTCGCGGAAGGTTAGAGCTCCACACAAGCTGCTTCGCCTATACGATACCGTTCTAAGCAATTTAAATGAAACCCGATTATTTATCAGAAATAGAAGATATTAATCTTGAAGGTTGGAATCTCCAAGAAGAAACTTCAACATTAAGAATTTATCAAAGAGAGGGAATTGAAAAGCGGTTGCAGATTTTTGACAACTACACTCTGGAAGAAAATTACAAGGATGAAAAACTAAATGGAAAACTTATCGGTAGAATGAACCAACCATTCTTTCACTATCCAGGTTATAAAAGTAAAATTTACTTAATAGAAAACTATAAGGAAGATGGAAAGGAAGGCGTCTCGGAAAATTTCTATGAAGACGGCGCAAAAGTTCGACAAGAATGGAAAAATGACCTACTTAATGGTAAGTGGGAAGAATGGTTTGCCAATGGACAGAAAGAAAAAGAAAAGAATTATTTCAACGGAAATTTAAATGGCGAACAATATGAATGGTATGAGAACGGACAGCTCAAAATCGAAGAAAAATTCGCAAATGGAGCTCAAATTGGAGAACGAATAAAGTATTTAGAAAATGGTAAAATAAAAAGAAAGAAGTTCTTCAAAAATGGTAAAGTTGAAGGGATTGTTTATGAATTATGGGATTTTAAGGGAAAGGTGGTTGATGGCGGAATTTATAGTGAAACGGAATATGTAGAAGATATTCCAAATGGAAGAGAAACGGTTTTTTTTCCCGATGGAACAAAAATGAGAGAAGGAATCATTGAAAATGGAAAAGAAAATGGAGAACGAAGATGGTATACCAGAAATGGCACGATCTCTATTAAAGAATATTACAAAAACGGAGAACTTGAAGGAGATCGGTTTATTTACGACGAAAACAGAAATTTAGAAAGTACCCAAGAATATTCAAATGGAGAAAGGATAACTTAAAAACTGCTTAGAATATTGTGTTTAATTCATTGCTAGGTAGAGTTTACTTACGTAAGTCCTGGCTCACTTTCTAACTGCGATTTATTTGCTAAATATCATGCTTAAATACGCAACGAAATCATACGCTAGAGCTTTAGGCAACGGGCCAAACAGAAAACCTACTTCGAGAATTTTTCAACCACAAAGTCGCCCCAATCTGCAATAGATTGAACTAACGGAATTAAAGTTTTACCGAAATCTGTTAAAGAGTATTCAACTTTCAATGGAGGTTTAGATGTATAGACCTTTCTTTTAACTATACCATCCTCTTCTAAAGTTTTTAGCTGCAAGCTTAAAGTTCGTTCAGTTACATTTGGCATTTCTTTCCGCAATTCATTATACCTTAAAGTTCCTTGAATTAAATGATATAATATAACTGTTTTCCATTTCCCTCCTATAATCCCCATTGTTAAACTCGTACAACAGGGGTATTCTTTTCCATTAAACTTATACATAATGATACTATCCTTTTTGACCGTTATTGCAAAGGTAAATAACTATAATTATTTTAGCAACTATAAAAACTATAGTAAAAAATCTAATACGTTATGAATACATCGAATATTTCAAAAAAAGACATCATTAATGCATTTCAATTTAGACACGCTTGTAAAGAGTTTGATAGCAAAAAATCATTGTCTGATGAGGATATTAATTTCATTTTGCAAACAGCCAATTTATCACCAAGTTCATTTGGTTTTGAACCTTGGCATTTTGTGGTTGTTCAAAATAAAGAACTCCGTGAGCTACTAAAACCAATAGCTTGGGGAGCGCCATTAAAATTAGACACTGCAAGTCATTTTATTTTAGGTTTAAGTATGAAAGCTCCTATGACAAAATGGGATTCAGATTATATAATGCATATGATGAAAGATGTAAAGCAATTCCCTGAAGATGTTATTGAGATGTACTCGAAATTTTATAGGGAATTTCAAGAAAGTGATTTTGATTTAGACACAGATAAAAAGCTATTTGATTGGGCTTCTAAACAAACATACATCGCATTAGCAAATATGATGACATCTGCGGCTTTAATTGGAATAGACAGTTGTCCAATTGAAGGTTTTCACGAAGAAAAAGTCGAACGACTTCTAAAAGAAGAATTTGATATCGACACAGATAATTACGGCTTATCTTATATGGTTGCATTTGGATATAGAAAAGAGGAACCAGCACATCCGAAATCAAGACGCAATATTGAAGATATAATAACTTGGAAAAAGTGAAAATGAAAACAATACTAATTACAGGAAGTACAGACGGAGTTGGGAAGTTAACAGCAATGAAACTGGCTAAAAGCGGGCATCAAATGCTTTTACATGGAAGAAATTCCGAAAAACTGAAAAATACTATTTCAGAAATTAAGGAAATCCCAAGAAATGAAAACGTTCATGGTTTTGTGTCAGATTTATCTGATTTCGATAGCATTGAAAAGATGATAACTGAAATATCAAATGAATTTTCATCCATAGATGTTTTGATAAATAACGCAGGAGTCTTTAAGAGTGCTGATAAGCAAAATAAAGATAATTTAGATATGAGATTTGCAGTAAACTATTTCGCGCCTTACCTACTCACAAACGGATTGTTGACAATTCTAAAGAGCAGCAATTCTCCAAGAATTATTAATTTAAGTTCGGCAGCACAATCAACTGTTACTATAGAAGCATTAAAGGGAACCAAATTCATTTCAAGTAATGAAGCCTACGCTGAAAGCAAATTAGCTTTAACAATGTGGAGTTTCGCTTTCGCAAAATCGAATCCAAGTATAACGACCATTGCTGTAAATCCAGGTTCGTTATTAAATACAAATATGGTCAAAGAGGCCTATGGCCATCATTGGTCTTCAGCAGACAAAGGAGCAGATATTTTATACGAATTAGCTGTTTTAGAAAAGTATGAGGAAAGCAATGGAAAATACTTTGATAATGACAAAGGAATATTTTCTAATGCTCATAATGACGCCTACAATCAGGAAAAAATAAATGAATTAATTTCTGAAACGAGCAAAATTTTAAATTCATAGATGAATGTTTATTCTAAAATAACATCCAAAGGTAAATTAACATTGGGATTGGTGTTTCCATTAGAAGCCTATAGTGGCGCTATTGCGAAAATGGAAAATCAAGAACAGCTTGCCAAGCGATGCGAAGAATTGGGTTTTAAAGTGCTATGGTTTAGAGACGTTCCTTTTAATGACCCAAATTTTGGAGATGCTGGGCAATTGTATGACCCTTGGATTTATATGACGCATATAATGAATCACACAAAGCATATTGCTTTAGCCACGGGAAGTATCATTTTACCATTACGGCACCCTGTTCATACAGCAAAATCGATTAATAGTCTTCAGATACTTTCAAAAGAAAGAATTTTTTTAGGCGTGGCATCGGGTGACAGACCAATAGAATATCCAGCTTTTAATCAAAACTTAGACAATAAATCGGAATTATTTAGAGATAGCTTTTTCTACATAAAGGCATTACAAAAAGACTTTCCAAACTATACGTCAAAATTTTATGGAAGCACAAATGGTGGAATAGACTTATTACCTAAATATTATAAAAAAACACCAATGCTTGTAACTGGACATTCTGGACAATCATTAGACTGGATTGCAGAATATTCAGATGGTTGGTTGTATTATCCAAGAGATTTTAAACCATTGCAAATGGTAATGCATCAATGGAGAGAAGCATTGACTAAAGCGAAAAAGGATTGGAAACCTTTTATGCAATCATTGTATGTGGACATCACTAACGATTCAAAGGCTAAGCCTACACCAATTCATCTTGGATTCAAATCGGGAACGGATTATTTAAATACTCATTTGAAATTATTAGAGTCGTATGGTGTAAATCACGTAATCCTGAATCTAAAATATGGTTCAAGACCCGCAAATGAATTGATTGAAGAAATTGGCGAAAATGTCATTCCTAATTTTTCTTAATGCCAAGAAAATAAGCTTAATAAAGCCAGTTGACAACAAAGTATAAAAACAATAGCGGTTTGGTTTTTATCTAAATCGCTTTCATGTTTAATTGGGTATATTGTCAAACAAAAAGTAGTTGCGATTTAATACTATGCTACTCATATACCAAACAATTTGCCATAAGGCTTGCAAAAACATTGCGAATGATAAAAAACATTCAATTTTTAATTTTAACGTTCATTATCTCCTGTTGTTCTGCACAAGAAGATTTGAAAGAATATTACTATCCAATCGGACAAGAAAAAGAAGTCAAAGTTTATAAATATGTTGACAAAATCAAACCAGAGAATATAGAATATTGGAAAGTGACCACCAATCCAAAAACGAACACAATTCTAACCGAATCCTTTACAAGAGATTTTAGACTTTACAATGTATTTAAGGAACAGCTCAACACGAATGGAGCGGAAATAATTCGGTACACGGATTATGAGCAAAATGATGAAGGACAAAATATTCGTATGGAAGGAACTGTTGTAGATAAAGATGTTTATCAATGGAAAGACAATGGTAAATACAAATATTCCGTAAAATATAGAAGTCCTAAATATGGCTACGAACAATTTATAAAAGTGAGAACTAAAAATAGTTTCGAAAATATTACGATAAAAGGAACTGAATTCCACACCGTAAAATTTATGGACGCGTATGAAATTAAATCGCTCGAAAATGAACAAAATTATGAGTTTTATCAATTCACATATTATTCAAAAGATATCGGAATGGTTAAATATCAAAGGTATCATCCGGACGGAACAACTATCGAATTGGAACTTGAACAAATTTTATCTAAAGCGGAATTTGAACAATTGGGTGGGTAAGCCAGCTAACAACTGCGCATATAAAAAGTATAACCATTTAAACAAAAAATCAGCTTGTGTTGATCTGAAAAGTTTTCGTTTATTTTCAGAGCTACTTTTCATCATCGAAACTGTTGTGGGTGATGCGAAAAGCATATCGAACAAAACTTTTAAGCTTTTTCTAGTACTTATCTTATTGACTGTTTTCGGTCAAAAATCCTTTTCGCAGACAATTATTGAGCATTACCAACCTGTAAAAAACGATAGTTTAAGAGTTGGAGTAGGAGAGCGTGACTACTTGCCTTTTATTCAAAAAGGGTATACACTTATGCTTCCTGAAAATAGCACAATTAATGGTGTCCTTATTTTTCATGAGGATTCTGGTTATGACGAAAAGAATAAAAATTCGAAACTCATTTACCATCAAGCAGCTAAAAAAGGCTTTGCAGTTTTATCGATTTCAACCGAAATACCTTTTGACTTCTACTTCTCCAAGACATCCATCCGTACAGCTCATAATTTAATTCAGGAGGCCTTTATGAAGCATAACTTACCCAATGAAAATATTTTCTTTTTGGGAGCAAGCTTGGTAGGACATAGGGCAATGAGATATATTAAATGTATGAAGGAGGATAATTATGAATTTCAGCTGAATATAGAAGGCATTGTCGTTTGTAATTTCACCTTGGATTGGACAAGAAAATGGTATCAACATCAACGAGATATTAGAATTAACCGAATTAACCTATGGGAACCAACATTCATAAATTATATGTTGGAAACAAATTTAAACGGTACGCCCAAGAATGCGCCTGAGAGTTATCACGACTTCTCATCGTATAGTTATTTTGATGAAAAGAATAGAAATATTGAAATTTTCAAAAGCTATGCCGTAAGAGCTTACATAGAACCTGCAATAAAATATAGGCTAACAAATTATTTCAGAACGCTGTACGAAAACAACGCGACAGATATCGTTGGATTTTTAGCTGAATTAGAACTAGCAGGAAATGAAAACACAGAACTAATCGTTTTACAAGCCGAAGATAATCCATCAGAAAAAAAGAATGCACCGTCTACTTGGACCGCCATAAATAAAGACGAACTGATGGATTGGATTCAGAAACAACTGAAATAATAAACGGTAGCTAACAATGCATCGCAAAACAGCTTAAACCCCAGCTCTCAATTAAATTTCTATCTTTAAATAAAATTAAGATATGCAGAAAATGATCGCTTATAAAAGCTACACTGCACATCTATGATCATTACATACCATTTGAACGGAACAAAAATTGAAAGAAACCATTGTTATAAGACCTCTCAAATCGTCTGATAAAGTTAGACTGGCAAAACTCGCGAATAATAAAAAAATCTGGGATAATTTAAGAGATTATATTCCATTTCCATATACGGAAAGTGATGCTGAATTTTTTATAAACTTAACTAAAGAAGAAGATCCTAGACAAACTTTTGGGATAAATTATAAAGGAGAACTCTCTGGGGTAATAGGATTGGTCATTCAAGAGGATGTTTACCAGAAATCGGCTGAAATCGGATATTGGATTGGCGAGCCATTTTGGGGAAAAGGAATTGCAACTAAAGCTGTGGAATTGATTACCCAATACGGATTCGATCTACTGGACTTAAATAGAATCTATAGTGGCGTATTCGAATATAATACTGCATCCATGAAAGTTCTTATTAATAACAGTTATGAAAAGGAAGGAATATTCAGAAGTGCGATTTTTAAAAATAATAAAGTCTATGATGAACATAGATTTTACAAACTGAAGAAAAAATAAAAACGACGCACCACAATCACTATAAATAATTACTAGTTTCTCTATTTTGAAGATTTGATAATATTTGCAGCTTGTGGTGATCTTGTAAAATTAAGTACTAACTCGAGCAAATATTCGTAACCAAAACAGCCACTAATAAAAGTAAAATTGATATTTCAAACACATAATTTAAAGAAACCGCTAACAGATTATATCGAATCCATATTTCATTTTAAGGGATTTAATCCAGACCATTCTATTGAGCGGGTTGTACCAACTGGACATCTTTTTATACTATTTGAGTTAGATGGTTTTGAAAGAAATACTTTTGACAATAAAAGCTTAAAACCAAATGGTACTTATACCCAAGTTTGGGTTTCAGGAATGCACAAGAATTACCTATCTATTTCGGCACATCAAGGCTCTGAAATGTTGGTGGTTCAATTCAAGACTACCGGAGCTTATCCTTTTTTTAAATTTCCTATTAACGAATTAAATAATAAGGTAATTTCTGCACAAGAAATGTTTGGTAATGAGATTTTGGAGTTGAGACATCGGATAATAGATTCTGAGAATAGTTCAGATAAATTTAAAATTGTAGAAGAGTGGCTGTCCAAATTATTGGATCTAAGTAAATCGGCGCCCAAAGAGATTACTACTATTCTTCAACAAGTAATAACAAAACCAATTTCCGAGAGTAAACAAATTGTTTCAACATACCCTCATTCTCAAAAACACCTCATAGATCAGTTTAAAAAATACTTTGGATTAACCCCTAAAGTCTTTCACAGAGTGTTCAGATTTAATGAAATTCTTGCAAAAATTCAGAATAAAGAACAATTGAAATGGACAGATATAGCCTATGAATTTGGGTATGCGGACCAATCGCATTTTATCAAGGAATTTAAAGAATTTTCAGGCTTTAATCCGCAGGAATTTATTAACTCCGATTTCCACAAAGGTCAACCTAATTTTTTCCCACTAGACCGGGAAGGTTAATTTTCTACTATCTCTTTAGTTCAAATATTTCTTAATTTGTGATTATTCAATTACAATACTATGAAACGATTATTACTTCAAATTATATTCTTGTCATTTCCAGTTGTACTCATCGCTCAAACGTCCAATAGTTTTTCGGAGAATAGAATTATATCAGAAATAGATTCTTCAGACGTAAATAATGTGATTTTGAAACAATCTTTTATAGTGAACGTATCATTGGACTCTGTCTGGAATGCCTATACAACTAAAAAGGGCTGGGAAAGTTGGGCTACAGCAATTGCAGAAATGGATTTTAAAGTCAATGGGATGATTAAAACCAACTATAATAAAGACGGAAAAATTGGTGATGAATCCACAATTACGCTTCATATTCGCAATTATGTGCCAAGACGAATGTTAACCCTTCAAGCTGAAATCACAAAAAACTTCCCAGAATTTATGAAAGATGATGAAAGGGATTTATATAACATGATTCTTTTTGATGAAATAAGTCCTACGAAAACGAAAGTTACCTCTTATGGAATTGGCTATAAAAACAATGAAAAGTATAGGTCTATGATGAAATTTTTCATTCAAGGGAATGAACAGTCATATCTTAATCTTATTTCATTTTTAGAAACAGGAAAACCACGCTTAAAATATTAAATTATGGAGAAAGCTCTTCAAACAATGATCGATAATATGCCTGAAAAAACAGGTAAATCTTTAACCGAATGGAAATCATTATTAAAGACTAAAACATTCGCCAAACACTCTGAAGCAGTAAATTACCTTAAGAAAGAACATAATGTAACACACGGTTTCGCCAATACAATTGTTTCTTTATCTAAAGAAGATAAATCAACAGCAGAAGATTTAATAACCATTCAATACCAAGGCAAAGAACACTTATTTCCAATTTACGAAAATCTAATTGCTATGGTCAAAGAATTTGGTGAGGATGTGCGAATCTCACCAAAAAAAACAGAAGTGAGTTTCGATAGATCAAAGAAATTTGCAGTTATAAAACCTGCCACTAAATCTAGAGTCGATTTAGGTTTAAAATTAAAAGAAAAACCAACCACCGACCGTCTTGAGAATTCAGGGCCATTTGGGACAATGTGTACGCATAGAGTACGATTGACCAACATAAGTCAAGTCGATGAACAATTGAAGGAATGGCTGAAAGAGGCCTACCAAATGGCTGAATAAGTATTTAACATAGTACTGTGCGTCATGCGAATAGTAGAAAAAATGCAAATCAAATGGTTTGCATTTTTCTTATCCGTCTTTTACGAGAACAGCACAAGTGTTCTATTGAAAATTTACATTTCTTTGGCATAATTTCACATTTGAAAACGTCAAAAGAATAACTTTCGTTTTAAGTTTGAAAAAAAACACCCATGAAAGCCGCTTATTTATTTTCAAGAATATGTTTATTAGTTTTCGTAATCTCTTTTATAACTTCTTGTAGAGGACAATCTCACTCAAATAGAGAAAATGATACTGTTATTGATACGCAATCTGACAACGTAGATTCACAAATTGGAGCATACGTGGTAGAAATATTTCAAGATTCAAAAGACAATATTTGGTTTGGCACCTTAGAAAAGGGAGTTGCAAAATTTGATGGAAATACGCTGAAATATCTTACTACAAAAGAAGGTTTGCCAAGTAATCGAATAACAAGCGTTATCGAGGATAGTATTGGCAACTTATGGTTTGGAACAGGCGAGGGAGTATCTAAATTTGACGGAAAAATATTTACAAATTATTCAGAAAAAGATGGGCTTTGTAGCAATATGGTCAGCAATATATTTATCGACAGCAAAGAAAATTTTTGGATTGGAACTTGGGGCGGAGTTTGTAAATTCGATGGAACTATATTTGAACGTTTTTCAATTCCTTATGCGAAAGTAGAAACTATAATCAATCCCGATACAAAAAATTGGATCACGGCTATTTCAGAAGATAGCGATGGTAATATTTGGTTTGGAAGAGACGGTTACGGAGCTAGTAAGTTTGATGGAAATTCATTTGTTCATTTCACAACGAAAGAGGGTTTAAACTCGAACAATGTCCAATCAATTCTGGAAGACAATGCCGGAAACGTTTGGATTGGAACTCGAGTGGCAGAGAAAGATAACCCTGATGTCGAAAAACGATCTGGCAACGGTGGATTGAACAAATATGATGGCCAAAAATTTGCTCACTTCCCTGGAATAAAGGGGCTGAGCGACAATGATGTTTACGGGATTTACAAAGACCACTCAAACGATTTATGGATGAGTACAACTGGCAGTGGAGTCTATAATTACAAAAATAATGCGTTTGTGAATTATAAAGTTCCAGTTCCTACAATGGCGTTTTTAAAAGACAAAAAGGGAAATGTTTGGTTAGGCTGTGCAGGTGGTTTGTATAGAATTGACAAAAATGGGGAAATAAAAAATATAACAGCAAATGGACCTTGGAAGTAAAAAATAGCAATCATAATATTTGTAATATCAGTAATTGGGCGAAAATGATAAAACGAATGTATAAGTATGAAATAAGATCGACGTCACTGTAAAAAGACTATATCTTATAACATGCTACAGCCTGGCTATTATATAGATTTGGTAACTTTATCTAAGAATTCGTTGGGCAATATTCAAAATATAAAGACCATAGAATATGGGTTTTTAAAAAACAAATGATAGACAAACGATAGATAATTCTTAAATTGAAAGCATCTTGAAGAAAACAGAAATTACTAATAATGAAAGTCGCGACACAATTATAGATAATGTCTAAACTGAACAACTTATAAAACACATGGACGAGCAATTAAAATTAAAGGATGTATAAACATCAGCAGAAATTACGTCTATCAATATATGCATCATTTACTTTGATTGCGTTGTTCATCTTAGCCGATTTTGTTTTACCCGGAAGAATAGTCAATGATGAAATTATTGAGGTGCAAAGTGAGCGACAGCAATATTACAATGCGGCAAGAAACTATCATTATTCGTATAAAGTAATTACGAGTAAACATAAATTTTTAGTAGCGGAAGATTTTGCAGAATTAGATCTAGTGAATAAAAAAATTGAATATTCCGTTTCTCCAATATTTAAAAAGGTAAACTGGTATAGATTAATTTCATCTAAAGAAAAATCTTTCTACTCCTTAAGAATTGCATCTGGACTCGTTCTTCCATTACTCATTATTATTTTAATTTTTGCAGCTTTTCGTTATAAAAAGAAAATAGGTACGTTACTTTTTATATTTCAGATACTATTGATAGCAGATTTAATCTTTTTAATGACCTAGATTATAGTAATTACCAACACTAGAGGCCATTCAAGGATCCAGTAATTAGTTGTCAATAGGGAAATTCGCTCTCTTTTGCTATCTTTAGTCGAACTACGACGAACTATTAATGATTTTATGAACGAAGTTGATACTGAAATGGAATTCACATTAAAAATGATTGAAAACAGCAGGTAAGGTTATAAAAGAAGTCGTCTACCTAATTTCGACTATATTTGATAGGTAAAAATCATAAAACTGATACGAATGTTTTTCAAAGCCACCGTCGGTATTTTAAGAAAAACTCAATGATGACATTTTACGAAAAAGAACTTAATAGAATTCGTAGCATTGTTTATTCGAGTGAAGAACAAGTTAAAACCGTAATTGGTATTCGGAACTATATTAAAAATAATTGCGAAGCCAATTTAAATCTGGACTTACTATCCAATATTCAGCTTGTTTCAAAGTATCACTTGTTACGCCTGTTCAAAAAGTACTACGGAATAACTCCTAAACAATACTTAATTGATACACGAATTGAGAAATCTAAAGAGCATCTAATAAACGGAATGTCGGTAACTGAAACCTGTTTCGCTGTCGGTTTTGAAAGTTTAGGTTCGTTCAGTACATTATTCAAAACGAAAACAGGGAAATCACCCTCCGAATATCAAAAAGAGCAACTTTCGAGAAGTAAAATAAATTTAGAATTCTCAACTTTGGAGGATTCATAAATAAAATAAAGATGAAAGTAACACTCATTAGTATTCCTGTTAGAGATCAAGAAAAAGCTTTAAATTTTTATACCGAGAAATTAGGTTTCATTAAAAAGCGGGATCTTCCATTAGAAGGAGGCAATCGCTGGCTCACCTTAGTTTCACCAGAATGGCAAGATGGGCCAGAATTATTATTGGAACCTGCACCAAACCATTTTGAACCCTCTAAAGTATTTCAAGATGCATTAATGGAAGCAGGATATCCTTATACCCAATTTGACGTTGACGATGTAGAAGCAGAATACCAAAGACTCTTAAAACTTGATGTCGATTTTAGCGTAAAACCAACCGAAATGGGAACGGTGAAATTTGCGGTTTTTAATGACACTTGCGGAAATAACATTCAAATTGTAGAAACACTTTAATATAAAACTTAGAAAATGAACAAAATTATTTCTCTGCTCATTCTCATGTTCTTTATAAACAGCTGTTCTAATTCCAACAGTAAAAATGACGCCAATGAAGAGTTAATAGCATTGCGGAGTGAACTTACAAACTTAAAAAAGTTAGTGGCAGTGTCGGAAGGTGATGCAAACAAACAGATTGCAACATTTTTCACATTTCAGGAAAACAATGCGGAAGAGGCCATGAACTTCTATATAAGCTTGTTTGAAAATTCGAGAGTTGTGGATGTTCAAAGGTATGGGAAAGATGGCCCCGCTAAGGAGGGAACAATTTTGATGGCAACATTCGAGTTGAATGGGAGTAAATTTGCCTGCAGCGATAGTTACATAAAGCACGAATGGACTTTCACACCCGGTGTTTCTGTTTTTGTTGAATGTAGTTCCACTATTGAAATTGAAAATCTCTTTGCAAAACTTTCGGATGGCGGTACAATTTTAATGCCATTAGACAACTATGGCTGGAGTTCAAAATTTGCTTTTGTTGAGGATAGATTTGGTGTTTCTTGGCAACTAAATTTAAAATAAAGGCCACTCATTGGTTCTTGGAAATAGAAAATAGAAGCCGTTATTGTTTATAGAAAATGACAGAATGCTAAAAAAGTATGTTTTACAAAAATGGTGGATACCTTGGTTATTGTTCGTCATATCTATTTTGTTCTATGTATTTCTGGTATCATCAACTAATAATACCATTCTGGAGCTGTTAGATTACTCTTTGCTATTTACTACGACCCTCTTACTAATAGCAGGGGTTTGGCAAGTATTTAAAGGGAAATGGTATCTAGGATTACTTCAATTAGTAACCTTATTTATAGGAGGATTTTTATTCATTATTGTTTCTACTTTTATGTCATCACTTGGATCTGAAATGGAGACATTCGCAACTATTTAGAATAAAGTGAGTAGAAAAGTTATTGTCAAAAAAGGAATAATGGAGATTTTTCGGTAAAACTTGAATCAGTGTATGGCTAAATGCCCTAAATGTAGTGGGAGACTAAATTTTCTGGATATACTCACTTTATCCAAATTATCGAATAGAATTTTATGTTCTTCCTGTCAAACTGTGCTTGAAGCGAACAAATCTACTCTTGCGGTTTACGGAGCGGTGATGGCTAGTTTTTTGTTGCTATTCATGCAGAACTTTGAAAATTGGTTTGGGTTAACAAATTCTCTGTGGATATTGGGATCTGTAGTTGTGGTATTAGTTTTTCTTGGAATGGGATACTATTTTTTAATAAAACTTACGGTAAGTAAGGATCAAAACAGAACCGATCTTGAGGATACGTTTCAACTCACAGATAGACCTGAACTACCAGAAAATTATACTAGAACAGAATATTTAAAGAATCGATTTTTTTACAAGTCAAATACTGAATTGGAAATGATTGCAACGGACCCCAAGCGTATTCAAGCCGCCAAGGATGCGGCAAAAGAATTATTGTTAGATCGAAAAAGTAATACTAACGAGATATAAATTAATTTGAAGTATTAAGATTGAGGTAAACTGAAAATCTACACGCGTAAAAGTGATGGTTTATCTTGAATTCTCAGAGCAAAGTTCTTCATCTACCTTTTAGAAAGTGTAACAATTCTTCAAAAGTATTCTCCTTAGAAAAACTAAGCCAAATGACTACTAAAGCATTATTTATACTTTTATCTATCAACTTCGCATTTTGTTCATGTACATCTAAGCAGAAAACAGATTCGGCGATAATAACAGGGAAGGTCGACGTTAACTGGTCAAAGACCATTAAGTTGAGAAACGGGGCAGTGACTCTTATCGATTCTTGGATAGATAGGCTAAGTATAGGGGATTCCATCATTGATTTAAACCCAGACGGCACTTTTAGAATAGAGCTGCCTTTAAAAGAATCTGATTTTTATACAATTTCACATGAATCAAATGAAATCGATTTATTTATTTCTCCAAAGGATTCGCTCTATATAGATTTCAATGACGAAAAGATGGTTTCTGGTAAGGGCGCAGAGCATAACAATCATCTAAAATCCATGCGTGATGAGATTAATTCCAACCGAAAATATATTAATGGTATCGATTTTTATGGTCAGTCTTCCGCTACTATTAATTCTATACTAGATTCTTTGGAATTAGTCTACCTCAAAAAGCATGAAGCATTTAAGGCGAAGAATGACGTAAATGAGATTTTTGATGAAAAGATCTTATCCGATATAACATTTAGAAATAAACTTTATAAAATAGTCCATCCACCATTATACAAACAGCGCACTCAAGAAAATCTTTCAGTACCTAACACCTACTATCGTGATATAGCTCAAGGCAGTTTTAACGACCCGAAACTATTAAAATCACTCGATTATGTGCTGTTTCTGGATGCATATATAACCGCGCAATCTGCAGGCGAATATAAATTTGACAACTACTTTGATGCCTCATTAGATAAAATTCATCCTCGATATAGACAAATACAAGAGTTGGAGGCACATCAGGAAATAAAAGATTATTTATTTCAGGAACACCTAAATAAGAGTATGGATAATTATGGTGTTTCGTATATCAAAGAGCTTATTCCAGAGTTTAAAAGCGATTGTAAAAACCCGGCATTTGTAGCACAGATTGAAGAGCGTTTTCAAAAGGGGGTTGAAAAAAGAAAAGAACCCACTACTATTAAAATCTACAAGAGGATTGGGGATATAGAACTTGAAGCGCATATTTTTTATCCAGAAGATTTTAAAGAAGGTGATCAAAGACCTGCTTATCTATTTTTCCATGGAGGCGGTTGGGAAATTGGAACACCTGAATGGGGATATGCAAATTGCCAAAGGTATAGTGCCAAAGGAATGGTCGCTATTTCGTTTGAATATAGATTAATTGGTGTCCATAATTCCAACCTTCTCGATTGCGTGAGAGATGCTAAATCTGCCGTTTTATGGACCCGAACAGAGGCTAAATCGTTGGGTATAAATCCAGATCAAATAGTTTCGGCAGGGTTTTCGGCTGGAGGGCATTTAGCCGCTTGTACTGCGATTTTAAATGAGTATGAGGAGCCAAATAATTCAGGTCTAAGTTCTAAGCCCAACGCTATTGTGGTGCACTCTGCTTCCTATAATACACTAAAAAACAAATGGTTTGGGAGAAATTCGGAACAAAAGCCCGAATCTATTTCTACTTTTCATCAGCTAGATAAAAACCTTGTTCCTTCCATTTTCTTTCACGGAACAGAGGATCATTTAGCCCCTATTAGTGAATTTACAGAGTTTAAAGACAAAATGGATGCCTTGGGGAATGATTTTGAATATAAAATATTTGAGGGCGTTGGGCATTTCTTCAACGATTCTGAAGCCCGTAAAACAGTAAAAGAAATGACAGAAGCTTTTTTAGTTAAGTTGAAGTTTATACAAGGGTGATTATTTTGATCAGGCTCGATTTCTTAAAAGAAGGAGGAAATTTCAAATTAGATCAACCCGAATTACCCAAGCTAAAATACATTCATGCACCATCAAACCAAGAAAGGTGGTCTCAACTTTAAAAAAGAGAGAACTTGACTCACTTGGAAATTAGGTTTGGCATGAGTTGAGTACGACAATTTATTGAAAATCCATTTCATCTAGATATATACAAGCTGAACTACTATTATAGAGTTGAAATCATATGTTTCTTTATCTTGTAGGGCTATGAACGTGTGGAAAGAAATTAATCGATATGTGAGTAAGAAGGATATTGCCTTATTTCTAGGGTTCTATTATTTTTCAACCATTATTTACTACACCGCTAGTTGGATTTCGTGGGGCGGATTTAAACCAGGGCATCCATCCTATTTTCACGTGGAAGAGTTTTTTGCCTCTGGAGGAGTTCAATTTCTGATTAGTTTTTTGGTGACAATTCCTATTTGGTATATCACTTCAATCGTGTTAAGAAAATATACCCTTCGAGTTCAGCTCCTTTCACATTTAATTTTTCTACCACTGTACATTGCTATATGTTACTTTGCCCTGCTAGGGGTAACAAAAATATTTGGTTGGGCCATGTATTGGGGAGGTTATAAAGTAATCTGGACACTATATACTTTTATGCTGTTTTATTTTGTGCAATTTGGTTTTGTGCACGCTTATGGCTATTTCAATAGGTTCAAAAAGGAGGAAAAGGAAAAGGCGCTTCTTCGAGAAACGACTTTGAGAAGTGAAATTACCGCATTAAAGTCTCAATTAAATCCACATTTCCTGCATAATTTATTTAACTCTATTAATGCGACCATACCACCAGAGAATGAAAGGACTCGAGAGTTAATCATACAATTGTCAGATCTTTTTAGATATCAGAATTATGCTTCTCAAAACGAGTTCGTTACCATCAAAGAAGAGATTGATTTTATTAAAAGTTACTTGGAGTTGATGCAAATAAGATTAAAAGAGCGCTTAGAATTTTCTTTTGAAGTGCCAGAAGCGGTCCACAGCAATAGAATTGCTCCTATGCTGTTACAACCTTTGGTTGAGAATGCAGTTAACCATGGAATTGCTGCTAAAGTTGAGCCCTCACTATTGACGATTAAAATTGTGGAGTTGGATAGCCATTTGGCCTTTTCTATTGAAGACACCGGAGTTGGTATTATTGATAAAAATAAAGTTTTCTCTAACGGATTGGGATTGTCAAATACTAAAATGAGGCTTGAGAAAATTTATAATTCTCAACTAACAATAGAGGACAATAAGCCATCAGGAACTAAAATTTCTTTTGCCATTTGAAAACGATAATAATTATAGACGATGAGGAAGATGCAAGAGATTTGTTAAAGCAATATATCTCAGTACATCAAAAACTTTTAATTATAGGGGAAGCAGCAAATGGATACGATGCGGTTCAACTCATAAACGAGCTAAAGCCAGATACGATCTTTTTAGATATACAAATGCCAGGTCTTAATGGTTTTGAGGTGCTTACGCAATTGGAAGAAATACCAGAAGTTATATTTTCTACGGCATACGATCAGTACGCAATTAAAGCATTTGAAGTACACGCAATGGACTACTTGTTGAAACCCTACGGCAGAAAACGTTTCGAAAGTGCACTTGAGAGAATACTTAAAAATCAAGAGCGGATTATTCCGTTTGCAGAAGAGCTGCTTCAGAAAGATGCTAGTTTTCCACCCAAGGTAATTCTTCACAAAGGGACGAGAAAAATAATGGTTCATGTGGACGATATCATGTATGCTGAAGCTTTTGGCGATTATACGAAGGTGTTCACTAAGAAGGAAGAATTTCTATCCACCAAAGGAATTTCCCAGCTGAAAGACACTTTTAATCCAGCGTCATTTTTAAGATTACATCGCTCTCATTTCGCAAATATGAGTGCGGTAATAGAATTAAAGAAGATGGATCGATATCATTATGTTTACTTAACCGATGGTAGGAGCCTGAGAGTAAGCGAAACTTACTTGCCCGAAATAAAAAAGATGGTTCTTTAACGTTTTCATCGCTCTATTTTCAGCTCTGTCGATTATCTTATGGTAGCACCTTCTTTCATGATTACTTTTAGAATATCAAAAAAAAGAGAAGGAAAACATGAAAAATAGGTCTAAGATTACGCTCATTCTTTTAGTTGGGGTATTTTTTAATCACCTAAGTATAGGTCAGATTCAAGTTCCGGTGCAGGTGGCTAAAGCATCTGAAATTGACTTAAAAACTTATACAGGCATTATATCTGAACAGTATGCAAATGGTAGTCCATCCATTTGGAAAAACCTAGTGAATGGTAAAGCAGAAGGGCGCTGGTTAGAATGGTATCCTAATGGTGTTCTGAGATACAGGGCTTATTGGAAAAATGGTTTGGGAAATGGACTATGGGAATATTTTTATCCCAATGGGCAGTTAAGATCTGAAAGCTTTTATATCGATGATATTACGCAGGGAATTTTTAAATCTTATCATGAAAATGGTCAATTAAAATACAACGCCACTTTCATCAATGGAAAAAAAGTAGGTGTAGAATCCACCTATAAAGCAAATGGGGTTTTGCTTTCGCGAAAACGTTATGAAAATGGAATTCAGCGTATTGATGAACCCGTTATTTTCCAAGAGGGAATTATTTCTATGAAAAATGAAAATGAATGGGGAATCAATTTCATGCCAGATGGAGAGCGAGCTTATTTTACAAGAAGAGATACGAAAACGGGCAAAAAAAGAATATACACTACAAACAAGACCTCAAACGGATGGAGTAAACCGTCGATCGCAAGTTTTTCAACCCATGAGGACGAGGCGCCTTTTATTAATAGTGATGCTAGTAAACTCTTCTTTGCGTCGTACAGACCTCTACCAGATGGAAGTACTTCAGAAAAAATGGATATGAATATTTGGGTAATGGATAAGATTACCAATGGCTGGTCTGCACCCAAACCATTGTCAAGTGTAATTAATAAATCCATGACTGAAGGAAATGTATGGCCTGCAAATTATGAAGCTGGACCAATGACAGATGCAAAGGGGAATTTGTACTTTTGGACAAAAGGGATAAAGAATAATGCATCGAATCTCTACGTATCTAACTTAAAAAATGATGGAACTTATGGCAAGCCAATAGAATTGTTCCCACCATCAAGCAAGAAGAATTTTGACACGTCCCCGCAGTTATCACCAGACGGAACTATTTTATTTTTTGGATCAGACGACAGATACGATGGGTATGGAGGAGGTGATATTTATTATTCTGTGAAAAAAGGAGATGGTTGGTCAATACCTAAAAATTTAGGGCCTGTGGTTAATTCGTCACAATCTGAAGGTTCACCAAGCTTTTCACCAGATGGTAAATATTTTTACTTTAGCAGTAATCGGGGAGATACCAAAGACACTAATGGTGAACGAATATGGAATTTATATTACATGGAAACTCGTTTTCTAATGATTGAACACTAAAATTATGAAAAGAATCATCCTATTACTCTGCCTCATACCCCTTATGGGATGTGCACAAAATAATACCGTTGTAGTGCCAGCTCAATCAGACATGGTTTCTATGAACGACGCAACCGTAGAATATGGAACTCCATATGGGCAACAATATTTTGCCAAAGGAAGTAAGGAACCCTATACGGGTTGGCTGTATGCGCGATACGATAATGGCGAATTAGAAGCTGCCCAACAATTTGTAGACGGCATAGGGAATGGTATTTGGATTAATTATAATCCCGATGGTAGCAAAGAATCTCAAGGAACTTATGTAAATAATAGAACCGAAGGACCTGCAAAACTCTTCTATGAAGACGGTAGTGTAAAAGCAGCAGGTGAATACATTCATTTGAAACGAAAAATAGGTTGGTGGAATTTCTACGACCGCGAAGGGAATGTGGTGAGCAAACGATATTTTACCAGGTAAACAACTTTTAGTTTTGCTTATGAGGTTGTGAGATAACATATTTTGAATGCTACATATAATTAGTCGCTAGTTGAACTGTTACTAATAACCTTCCTAAAATAGTTAGTATGCGATTTCCTTGGTACATTAAATTATCTTTTCTGAAAAGGGAGACTCAATGTTGTAGGAAGTTCATCAATAATAAATTCATGTTAGTTAGTCTGAAGGGAAAACGCTATTTTGACAAAGTGTTTAGCACATGAACAATTAATCACTAACTGAATAGACTATTTGAAAGCCAAACAGACATATCTAAAAGGGAAGTCCGTTTTCCAAGTATCGCTACTCGTAATTGGTATTACAATTGTCACGGTTTACCTAACAGGTGAAAATTACAACCGAACCCTTACATCGAATTTTTATTTATCGTTGTCTATCATAGGGGGAGCACTGTTCTTATTTATGACTTACGGACTTTATAAAGGAGTCGGTTTAACCGATGATTTTCCAAAATTTAAAAATTTTACAACTGGAGATTTGGTTGCAGATAAAGGAACTATACTAGACTTTCCAAGCCTTGAAGTGGGAGACGGAATAGGCGGAATAATCATGTCTGTCTTATTATGGATTGGAATGACCATATTAGTTTTTGTGCTTCTTATTCTGTTAGAAGCAGTATTTTGGGTTTCAGTATTTATTATTCTAGCGATGCTCTATTGGGTGTTTTTCAGAGCATTAAAATTTGTTTTTTCTAAGTCCAAGGAAACGAAAAACAGAGTAGGTATTTCAGTGATTTATTCGCTGGCATATAGTGTGCTGTATTTAGGTTGGATTTTTGGAATTGTATATCTTACCCAAATAATAGGATGAATATTTTATCTAGTTTTCTATCAGTTTTGTACATTTCAGAAAAACACTTGTTTAAACATCTATTTTAGTATTACCATTACTTAACTTTAGGAAATGTACAGAGTTATAATAGGTTTGATTCTTTTAACAATTTTTGGTTGTCAAAGAAAGGTCGAAAGCAATGATGTTTATGGCCAATTGAGTGGGAATATTTTTTCCATGACTACAATGGGAGAAGAGGATACACTCACCATCGAATTCAAAGATTCGACATTCAATATATACCAATATATCGATGGAGACTTGCCCTGGAGAATTCAATCACTCGATAATATTGATTTTTTAGTACTTAACACTATGGTACTCTCGATACAACAAAGGGATGAACATCGCTTCGAAGGAATAAGTATTGGTCAAGACGACTTTGAAATACTCTTTGAAAAAAGAAATATTGAATGGAATAAAGAGCTCTTAGAAGGGACTTGGATTTATCAGAAGCATTATATACTCGACTATAAAAACAATGAATTTACAAAACCTCCTGTCCCACCTGCTCCACCGGGATTTTCTGAAGACGACTTTCAGTATCCACCGCGATATAAGATAAACGCGGATTCCATTACAGTTATGAGCGATTATTATGTTTCAACATTGAAAATAGATCTCGATATGGCCAATCAATTTGGTACCATGAAGATTCTATCCAATTCTAATGAAGCAAAAGAATCCTGGAAAATAAAAGAACTAACAGATAGCATACTTATTATTGATAGAAAAATTGTAGAAGAAGACTCCAATTTTAAACCCTTCACCAAAATAATAGAGGATGTTAAGTTGATCAAAGAGCGAAGCTGAGATATATAGTCATTAGTAAATAGCCAATAACAGTCTGTTTTGGATTGCCAACCGTAACAAACATCAAAAAATCGCATCTTTAAAGGTACATACTAATACCATCACTATGCGATTAATCCTATTCGTAGTTCTTGCTTTGGTAAAAACTATATCCTGTGCGCAAACTTCATTAAATGAAATAGATCTTAAACTTGGGGAATATACCGTGGGTTTTAAACATTATACTATTGTCGATAGTACCAGAACCTACAGCAGAGTTTACGACTATAGCAATCAAAAAGTTCTGCGACCAATTCCAGTAAGTATTTGGTATCCTTCAAACCAAAATACAGAGGGCATTCAGCCATTGCAGATTTTAGATTATTTTACCATCTTAAAAGAAGAAGAGGAATGGGAGCATTTGCCAAACGAACAATTATTAAATTGGTTTGAATATGCGAACACAAAGCAGAATCGGATACATCTTTTAGAAACAACGAATGCCTTTTCTGAATTGAAATTTGCCAACAATAAGTTTCCAGTTATTGTGTATGCTCCGAGCCATCAAGCATCTTCCATAGAAAATTTTGCACTCTGTGAATATTTAACAAGTCACGGATACATAGTTATATCGAGTCCAAGCAGAGGAACAGAAACTCGTTGGTTTAGTAATAACCCAGTAAAAGAAATAGAGAACCAAGCAAGAGATGTTGAGTTTTTAATGAAAGAGGTTGGAAAATTACCGATAGCCGACTTCAATAATATAGCTCTAATGGGATTCAGTTTTGGCGGATTGGCGAACGTGATTGCCCAAAATAGAAACGAGCATGTAAAGGCTATGGTCAGCCTCGACGGGACCGAAAGATATCAATACGGCTTATTAAATCGATCGGCTTTCTTTAATCCTGAGAAAATAGATGTCCCGTATATCCATATGGCGCAAAAGGACATTCCTGAAAAGGTGCTCGCCGAAGATGACATCAACCCTGAGCTCAATGTGAAATTCGAATTGTTTGACAGCATATCTAAAAGTGAAGCCTATCAATTAAAATTTCATCACTTAACACATTCGTATTTTAGTACGCTGGGAGTTCTATTTGCTAAAAGAGACAAAAGGCAAGACAAAAATGATTCTCAAATAATGGAATCGTATAAATGGGTTTCTATCTATGGTTTGAACTTTTTAAATGCTTTCTTGAAAAAAGATCAGGAGGCCTCAAGCTTTATTAAAAACAAACCAGCTAATAATAAGGTGAAAAACGGTTTAATAACCCAGAAGATCAAGCAAGCAGAACCAGCTTTATTTACATTTCAGGATTTTAACGATTTGGCCGTAAAACAGAATTATGAAGAGCTTCCAAAATTATACGAATTGGTGATACAGGAACATGGCTCATTTGAAATTCCTGAAGGAAATTTGAACACCCTCGGGCTACAACTTGTCTTCAATCCAACTACTTCCGAGCAAGGAATAGATGTTTTTCAACTGGCAATTGCGCTCTATCCATATTCTGCAAATCTTTTGGATAGTTTAGCCGAAGGGTATGTATTCATTCAACAAAAAGAAAAGGCAATAGAATACTTTAAAAAATCATTAGAACTAAACCCCCAAAATCAGAATGCCATTAATCGTCTTGAACAATTCAAAGAATAGTTAACTTACATCACGTATTATGGATAAATAGCGAGTAACGCTTATCCATACGCTGTTATAGAAAGATGTAGCGCTGCCGTTGGCAAAGGTCAAGTCTCAGCTTTTAATTGCTGTCTAGTTACAATATCAACCTTCAGAAGTGCCCAAGCTTTCATATAATTCTTAATAGAGGTTTCTCCGGTTTCAAATGGCAGTTCATTTGATTTTGTAAATGGACGTGCTGAAATGGCTATGAAAGTTTCAAAAAAGGAATCTGAGGCAAGTCAAACAATAACGATTTCGGAGCGATAATATAAAAATTACCAGCGGTTTTAGAACTAAATCGGAGCCTCTTTTTTATATTTACAATTGGCTGGTGCAGTATGGACAAACGTCTCTAATCTGAAATCTGTTGTTGATATCATTTGTGAACGTTTGAATTTCAATACCCCTTTACAATGATGTTCGATCACCAAGAAGGCCATACAGCTAGATATAATAGAAAATCGAATAAAACATCCAGATAATACAATAACAGCATGGTGAAAATTAATAATGGTGTAATGCTAAACGCATATCCAGATAGCATTGGGAAGGATATGAACGACATCATAACGATGCTAAAAATGCCTGAATTCGAAAATGCATTTTCACTGTTTTATGTGTTGCCTACGTTTTTTAATAGCGACTTAGATAGAGGTTTTTCTATTATCGATTACAATATCAACGAAGAATTAGTCTCTAAAGATGATATTGCGGCCTTGGATGCTCTAAATATTATGCTCAAGTTCGACATTGTACTCAATCATTTGTCGGTTGCGTCGCCACAATTTAAACACCTAATTAAGTATGGAGACGCGTCAAAGTATAAAGATTTTTTTGTTAACTGGAATGAGTTTTGGGCAGGAAATGGGGTGATGAACAAGGAAGGCATCGTTATCCCTAAAAAGGAGTACTTGGATAAACTGTTTATGCGAAAATCTGGCCTTCCTATTTTGAATATTTTATTTCCAGACGGGAAAGAAAGACCTTATTGGAATACGTTTTACCAAAAAATATCTTACCAAAATATAACTGTTGATGACCTACAATCGATTCAGCATTTAGGAACAGATGAAGCTTTTAATATTTGCGAGATTGTAAATACCGCTATTCTTGAAAATAAGGACTTGCAAACGATCGATTTACGCGACTATGGGAGCTACAGAAATGAGATGTTAGGCATAGTGAACAGAAATCGCAGTTATCTAGGTCAGATGGACGTGAATGCCAAATCGCCTTTGGTTTGGGAGTTTTACGAGGAAGTATTGGCGAAAGTAGGTAGTTATGGATGTCAGATTTTGAGATTAGACGCATTTGCATATTTACACAAAGAAGTAGGGGAGTCTAATTTTTTTAACAAGCCTGGGACATGGGAATATCTAGCTAGAATAAATAAAATAGCCCAAAAAAATAAGCTTGTTTTGTTGCCAGAAATCCATGCAGAATACGGTCTGCATCTTCATGATGAGGTAGCCAAAGAAGGATATGCGATATACGATTTTTTCTTACCTGGATTATTGATTCATGCTATTGAAAAAGGAACGAATAGGGCCCTGTTATCTTGGGCAAAGGAAATTGTTGAGAAAGGATATCAAACGGTCAACATGTTGGGCTGTCATGATGGTATTCCCGTTTTAGATTTGAAAGGTAAAGAAGTGAATGGGGTGTATCATAAAGGATTGTTAGAGGATGCAGCTATTGAGGAGATGATGAACCTTATTTTGGACCGTGGAGGACGAGTAAAAAACCTGTATGGAGCGGATGGTCGTAAAATTGGTTACTATCAAGTAAATGCCACTTATTTTAGTGCATTGGGAGAGAGTGAACAGAAACTTCTATTAGCGAGAGCCATTCAGCTGTTTATGCCAGGAATTCCACAAGTTTGGTATTTAGACATTTTTGCCGGAGCTAATGATTATGAAGCTGCAGATAGAGCGGGAGAAGGGGGGCATAAAGAAATAAACAGGACCAATTTAAGTGTGAGCGATATTGAAGCAGGTCTAGAAAAAGAAGTAGTTCTTCAACAACTTAAAATGATCCAATTAAGAAATACCTCCAAGACGTTTCAAGGCGCTGTTTCTTTTTCTGAAACTACCGATGAGCAAGTGAAGATTACTTGGACCAATGATGGTGATTTTGTAATACTTGATGCAAATCTTAAAACACACAACTTCTCCATTACGCAAGCTCAAAACGGAGAAGAAAGCGTTTGGAAGGTATGTAGCTAGCAGCCCTAAATGGGTTTGTGATTGGTTTTAAACAGGTTGTTGATGGTATTAGTAGTTATCCTTTTTGCGCCAGCAGGATTGCGCGAAAAGATAAAAACGAATAGCGCGGCCGTTGCCCTAGAATACGATTATCTGCTCTTGAATGGAATGGATGTTATACTAATACAGCTTTTTTTTGTATCTTAAGAATTGTTTGTAAAACAGAAGTTTAGCCATTAAAATTTAACCATATCACTATGAAACATCGTTACTCTTTCCTATTTGTTATTTTTTCAATTATTAGCGGATCTTTCTTTAATGCCATCGCTCAAGAGCGTATTGCAAGTCTCCAAGAACCATTTGTGGTGCTGCTAGATCCTGCAGATGGAACCATTTTGGATCCTACTTTTATAGATCTTACTACGTTCTCTCCTGGAACACCTAAATCGTTGCTCCAAGTAAATGATGAAATATGGATTGCAGATCAGTTGGAAGATCGAATTGATCGTTTCGATTTAACGGGAGCTTATTTAAGCACTGTAGGCGGTCAAATTAGTGGTGGAGGGCTAGATAATGTGCGTGGAATGGAATTGGTCAATGGAACGGAAGTATGGGTGACCAATGCGGGTAGCAATAATGACGCTCCGGGTAATTCGATTATCCGATTTGATTTAGATGGCAATAACCTTGGATTTTTTCTTACCACTGGTAACGATTCTACGTTCGACATTATCGACGTGGGCGGGGAGGTGTATATCTCCTATATAAGTACCGAGTCAAAGATTGAAAGAAGAGCTTATGACGGTACTGTTCTTGGTAATATTGTGGAGGAAGGAGTTGTTCAATTTATTCAGCAAATGGAACAAAACGTTGCCAACAGTTCGCTTTATGCTGCTGTATTTAGTTCATCTGGATCTAACGGATCTGGTCTTTATGAGTTTTCTGAAACCGATGGTTCCATTTTAAATTATTGGGGAAATCAGGGAAGTTTACGCGGAGTGGCCACTTTAGAAGATGGAAATATTCTTATCTCTAACGGTAGCGGTGTCTATATTTTAGACACTACCACAGGTGCTACTACGAGTATTTCTTCAGAATCTGGGCAGTTTTTTGGAAGGTTAGATTTTACGCAATGTACTACTCCTCCAACTCCTACTGGAGATGCCGTTCAAGCTTTAGCGGAAGGAGCTACTATTGAAGATATCGTGGTCGATCCAACCGATGTTACTTGGTTTGCGAACGAAACGGATGCGATGAATGGTACAAATCCGTTACCTGCTGGTACCGTACTAACCGATGGTGCCACATATTATGCAGTGAGTATTGTTGATGACTGCCTAAGCGAACCACTTGCAGTAACTGTAAACATTATTCTAGGTTTAAATGATTTCAATTTCGCGAGCGTTAAGATTTACCCTAATCCAACCAGTGATCAACTTTATATAGAAACCGATACTTCCTTGGATGTAATTTCTGTTTATAATTTACTGGGCCAAGAACTATTTTCTAGAACGGCTATTTCTCAGTCTACCGTTATTGATATGTCAGGGATGAGCCCAGGTGTTTATGTGCTTACCCTTACTTCAGAAGGTCAACAGAAAATGGTTCAAATTATAAAAACGGAGTAATTGTTTTAATCTGAAATTGGAAGTCTATTTAAATATGGATTTCATGATAAGCCGAAGTCCAACAAATAATAGATAAATAGTCCCAGCCATTGCAATAATTCCAAGCGTGAGAAAAATATAAAGCGGGATCGTGTCTTTATTTAAAAAAGCGAAGGTGAGAATGTAGGTGGTTAAAACTAGTAAAGGCAGGGCCAAGGCAAGTCTTTTCAGCCCTTTTACCAAAAGTTGTTTGTTTGTATAAGTCTGTTTGGTTTTATCTTCCATGATGGTATGCGTCTACGGCTGCTCGAACGCTTCCGTATTTTTTAAGTAGAAAGGAGGCTTCATCTTCCTTGATTTTAAGCACGTCCATGATCATTCTTGTTCCTCGATCCACCAATTTATTATTGCTGAGTTGCATATCTACCATTTTGTTTCCTTTTACTTTTCCTAACTGAATCATAGCAGCGGTAGAGATCATGTTAAGCACGAGTTTTTGAGCGGTACCAGCTTTCATACGAGTGCTGCCAGTTACAAATTCGGGCCCAACCACTACAGCAACAGGGTAGGCTGCTACTTTGCTTAACGGACTCCCAGCATTGCAGGTAATACAGCCAGTGGCAATGTTGTTTTCGTTGCATTTCTCCAAAGCGCTTATTACATATGGTGTGGTCCCGGAGGCGGCAATACCGATAACGATGTCTTTTGCTGAAATGTGCTCTTTCAATAAATCGTTCCAGCCCTGAGTGGTGGAATCTTCTGCAAATTCTACCGCTTTCCGAATGGCACTATCTCCACCAGCGATAAGACCAACTACTAGACCGTGATCTACTCCAAAGGTAGGAGGGCATTCACTGGCATCTACAATACCGAGTCGGCCGCTCGTTCCTGCTCCCATATAAAAGAGGCGTCCACCGTTTTTGAGGCGGTTAGAGACCACTTCGGTTAATGCAACGATTTCTGGTAGGGATTTTTCGATTGCTAGAGGTACGGTTTTGTCTTCAGCATTGATATTGTGAAGTAACTCAGGAACAGACATTTGTTCCAGATGATCGTAATTCGAGCTTTGTTCGGTTGTTTTTGAAAATGACAATGGAAGTAGTTTTAGTTTTTCAAAAATACGGATAATACACTATATTGAGTAACTCTAATTTCACTATGATGACCACCTTACTAAAAAGTGCCGCTTCTGTGCTTGAAAAAAATTGGAAAAATGGTTTTACCATTCCCTGTGAGGGACTCTATCCTTTTCAATGGAACTGGGATTCTGGTTTCATTGCTATTGGATGGGCTCATTTGAACATAGAAAATGCGAAAGCGGAGATTAGATCGTTGCTTAAAGGGCAGTGGAAGAATGGATTTTTGCCACACATAGCATTTCATAATGAGGCAACATCTTATTATCCGGGTCCAGAGGTTCATGCAACCCATATTAGTTCAAATAGTCCATCAATTAAAACTTCTGGGATTACCCAACCACCTGTACTAGGCTTTGTTTTGGAGGAATTATTGCATATCGCAAATGATAAAGAAGATGCGTTAGCCTTTATCAAATCGGTTTATAAACAAGTGTTTTTAAACCATCACTATTTTTATACCTCTCGAGATCCAAAGGGAGAAGGACTGGTCTATATTTGCCATAATTGGGAGGCCGGAACCGATAATACCCCTGTCTGGGATTTTGTATGGGACACCTTCGATGTGCCAAATTATAAATTGCAGCGTAAGGATACAACTCACATTGATGCTTCACATCGACCTACAAATAGAGAGTACCAATACTATATACATCTAATAGAGTTGTTTAAAGAATGGAAGTATGACGACCGTATGATTGCTCAAAATTCGCCATTCTTGATTCAAGACCCTTTATTTAATAGTATGTTGATTGCCTCTAATAATGCCCTCATTCGAATGGGAGAACTGTTGGGCTTTCATCCTCAAGTCGAAAAGTTAAAGGGTTGGAATGAAATGGCCAAAAAGAATATGAATGAGAAGCTGTTCGATTCGAATTTGAATGCATATGTATATTATGACCTTAGAAATGAACGGTCCTATCATCATATCTCCTCATCAAGTTTTGCCCCCCTATTTGCTGGAGTACCTTCAAGTGAGCGAGCGAAATCTTTGGTAGGTCATTTTCAAGAGGGAAGATTTAGCGGAGTGAAAAATGAAAATTTTCTATGCGCGTCCTTCGACCCTACTAGTTCACTATTTAATTCTAAAAAGTATTGGCGAGGTCCAATTTGGATAAATTTGAATTGGATTATATACAGAGGATTGTCTCAATATGGTTTTACAAAAGAAGCGAGTTTGATCAAAAACGATACGCTATATTTAATCGAGAAATACGGCTTCTATGAATATTTTGAACCTTCTAAGAAGATAAACGAAACCGCAGATAAGGGCTATGGAGGAAACAATTTCTCTTGGAGCGCCGCGCTCACTATAGATTTACTAATTAATAATAAGTATAAATGAATTGGCTCGACTATGTAATTGTGATTGTATATATTTTGTTCTTCTTGGGAATGGGTTTTTTCTTTAAAGAAAATAAAGATTCAAAGGATTACTTTTTGGGAGGCAGAAGTATGGGGTGGTTTCCACTAAGCCTATCTACAATGGCAACACAGCTTTCTGCTATTAGCTTTATTTCGGCACCAGCTTTTGTGGGTTTAAAACTCAACGGAGGTATGAAATGGCTCACGTTCGAGTTCGCGGTACCTTTGGCAATGATAGGAATTATGCTTCTTATAATTCCTCCGCTGTTTCGATCTGGTGTAATAAGTATTTATGAATTTGTCGAAAGGCGTTTTTCCGTTTCTACTCGGCTCATTTTGAGTATAGTTTTTCAAATTAGTAGGGCCTTAGGTACCGGAGTGATGGTGTATGCAATTGCTATTATCTTGCAAGCAGTATTAGATATTGATTATGTCTATACGGTTTTAATTATTGGTGTAATCACTCTTATTTATAGCTTCTTTGGAGGTATGAAAGCAGTGGTTTGGGGAGATGCTATTCAAATGATTTTACTTTTCGGCGGATTACTGGTTTGCCTTTTCTATGGATGGAATTTAGTAGATGCTAATGGTGGTCTGCAAAATGGATTCCCCGCTGAAAGATTAGAGGTGTTGGATTTTAACTTAGGAATAGGAGTTGGAGAAGAATATGGCTTTTGGCCTATGTTAATTGGGGGCTTCTTTTTATATGTTTCCTATTACGGTTGTGATCAAACACAGGCTCAACGAATGTTATCTGCTAAAAACGAAAAGACCATAAGACAGTTACTGTTAGCGAATGGACTACTACGTTTTCCAGTTGTTCTAATCTATTGTACCATGGGTTTGGTGATTGGAACACTAGTGGTAACCACGCCAGATTTCTTGAATGATATTGCATTAATTACTCAAAAATATTTTCCGGAAGAAGCTACTAACGGTGGAATTAAAGCAGATCTTATGATTCCGGTTTTTATTATTAAATACCTCCCGCACGGGTTTATTGGCCTTCTAATGGTTGCAATATTATCGGCAGCTATGTCGTCTCTTAGCTCTACGGTAAATTCCCTTTCAGCAGTAAGTGTGGAAGACTTCTTTAACCGAAGAAAGAAAAAAATGGCGCATAAAAAATATATGTTTACCTCAAAAGTCGCTGTGATCGTATGGGGAGTAATCGTTTTGGGATGTTCGTTTCTCTTTGGCGGGAGTAAGAATACTGTTATCGAGATTATTAATGCAATAGGCTCTGTTTTTTACGGTCCGGTGTTAGTAACATTCATATTAGCGATTTTCTCTAAAAAAGTGAATTATATAGGTATGAATGCGGGAATTATTGTGGCCGTTCTAATTAATCTATTATTGTCTAAAACAATTCAGAACATTTTTAATGTAGACCTAGGCTTTGAGGTATTTTGGATATGGCTTAACTTTACGGGGGTAGCTATCTCAATAGCTGTAGCTTATTTAGTTTCCATTTTAATACCAGTACATACGAAGCTTGATCATGGAATAAATTTTAAACTGAGGAAAAGCGATGTTTTTAGTAAGGAAGTTTATATTCTACTCGCCTTCTTTATTCTGATCTTGGTTTTTAGTTTCTTCGTTCCTCAAATATTTGGTTAGTATGAATGTATTAATTGCTCCAGATTCGTTTAAGGATAGTTTGTCTGCTGAACAAGTTGCAGATGCAATTGAAAAAGGAATTCTAATGTTTGCTCCTACCAGTAAATGCACAAGACTTCCAGCGTCCGATGGGGGGGAAGGTTTTTTAAAAGCTGTACAGTCTTATCTGCCGGAATTAGAAATTATTGAAACTATAGTGGAGGATCCTTTGGGACGGGATATTAAAACAGATTATTTATGGGACAATGGGAAGAAGACCGCGTATATTGAATTGGCTAAAGCTTCTGGCTTACAATTGCTAACTCTAGAAGAAAGGACGCCGATGCATACGTCTACTTATGGGACGGGACTTCAAATGAAACATGCAATAGCGAAAGGGGCCAAAAAAATATATTTGGGTATTGGTGGAAGCGCTACAAACGATGGTGGCACAGGAATCGCTGCGGCCTTAGGATTTTCTTTGTTTTCAGAGGGACAAATTGTGCTAAGACCGTCGGGAAAGTACCTGTCACAAATTAGCAGAATTGTAAGACCAGAAAACAACTTAAAGACCGTTTCATTTTTTGCGGTTAATGATGTTGAGAATCCGTTATATGGAGAAGAGGGGGCTGCGTATATTTATGCTGGGCAGAAAGGCGCAACTCCAAAAGAGATCCTAACATTGGATCTTGCTCTTCAAAACCTAGATAGGGTTGTTAAAAACGATCTCAATAAATATGAAGCCCATATCGCAGGTGCTGGGGCAGCCGGAGGAACTGCTTACGGATTAAAGTGTTTTTTGAATGCCTCTTTCATTGGTGGAACATCGTTTATGCTAAATTTAGCTCGGTTCAAAAAAATAATAACGGAAGAAAAAATAGACGTTATTATCACAGGTGAAGGAAGAATTGATGCTCAAACGGCTCATGGAAAATTTATTTTTGGTCTAGCTCAAGAAGCCAAAATATTGAATGTTCCTGTATTGGGTCTTTGTGGAAAGCTTGAGTTAACTCCTTCTCAATTAAAGGGCATTGGATTGGATGGAGCAGCTCAAATCTATGATCCTAGTAAACCAGTTTCCTACAGTTATGAGAATGCCGAGTCTTTGGCAACACAAAAAACGTTCGATTTACTGAAAGAGTTTTACCGTTAATTTATTCTATGGTAAGCGATTGCTTATATTCCTGCACTATTGCGAAATAACCAAGCGCAAAATTATTAGGATCGCCGACGTTGTCAAAGTTACCGTCGTTATCTATGTTAGTGGCATTTATAAAATTACCTCTTACCGTTACTGCGGGAGTTTGAAAAGGTCCAAACCCTCCTTCACTTTGCTCAAGGAGTAAATCCATATAGGCGGCAAAATCTTCAGTAATTCCCATAATACTGAGTTCTACTACGTCTCCAGGAGAAACCACGTCTTCTTCATAAAAATAAGAGAACCCGAATTGTTGACCTTGATAAAATTCATCTTCGGTAACCAGGAAGTCGTTAAAATCGAAGTCGATCAAATAATAGTCGTCTCGTTCTGCATTATCCGTAAAGCTGAGGATTATCTCGGTATCGTTTTCATTAAATAATGTGCCGTCACCAAATTCGATCGTGTCGAAATTGGATGTTGGAACGAAGCTTGTTTCGGCCACATAGAAATTATCTTCGAAATCAATTTGCAAAAACCATCGATCTCTTATTAATTGATCTGTCGGGAAAAATTTGCTGTAGATCCCAGAGCCAGGCTCTTCTTCCAATAATACTTGGCCATCACCTCCAGGATTATCTAGATTGCTCATAGTAATCTGCTGCAGATTGGCGGGTGGTACCGACCCTAAAAAGGAATTGGTCTCACTAACCTTCACCGTTATTAGTGTTGAAGGGGCAGTAGTATCTGGAACCCGTATAAGTGCATCTATAATAAGACGAGGTTCTTCAGTAGGAAGATCTACTTCAATTACATCTTCACAGGACGTTAACGAGAAGAACAGCAGTAGTGCGATTATATAAAAGGGTATAGTTTTCATTTTTTTCTTAATTTTTTTACTGAATAGTCAGTGTTTGCTTGTATTCCTGAACAACCGCAAAATATCCTAGTCCGTAGTTGTCTGGAGTATTAACGTTGTTAAAGTTTTCAATATTATCTATAGTTGTTGCATTTATGAAGTTCCCACGAACGGTTACGGCGGGAGTTTCGAATATTCCGAAGCCGCCTTCACTCTGTTCCAGAAGCAGGTCCATATAATCGTAAAATTCTTCATTTACACCTAAAATGCTTACTTCAATCTCTTCGCCCGCATCTAGTTCTTGATCGTAGAAATAGGAAAATTCAAAATCTTGTCCTTGATAAAACTCATCTTCTGTTACTAGAAAATTTCCGAAATCAAAATCGAAAAGATAAAAGTCATCTCTTTCGTTCGAATCTGTAAAGGAAATAATGACCTCCGTTTGTTCTTCTCCAAACGTGGTGATTGTTTCTCCTTGCCCTAGATTGTTTATAGGAACGGTAGGCACAAAATTGGTGTACGCTACGTAAAATTCGTCTTCAAAATCAATTTGTAGAAATAAAAGTCCTTCAGTTAAAAAAGAAGTGCCCACTTCAGCTGAATAAATTCCAGAATTTGGTTCTTCTTCGATAAGAACAACGAATTGTCCATCCGTATCAAGATTTGCAATCGTAATTTGTTGTAATCCTGCAGGAGGAATCGCTTCAAAAAACGAATTGGTTTCTCGTACTTTTATGGTCACAGGAGTGGAGGGTTGTGTTGTGTCAACTCGGATAATAGCGTCAATTATGAGTCTTGGACTTACAGAGGATAAGTCGACTTCAACCACATCCTCACAGCTCGCGAAAGAGCATAACACGGTTGAAATTACTATTCCTAAAAGTCGTTTTCTCATCATCATAAATTTTACTGAATAATAATTGTTCTTTTGTATTCTTGAACGACCGCAAAATAACCAAGTGGGAAATTAGTTTCTAAGTTAGCTTCACTAAGATCACTAATAGTTTGGATGTCACTAGCATTGAGAATATTTCCTTTCACCGTAATAGCAGGTGTTTCGAATACACCAAAACCAGTGTCTGTTTGCTCATTTATTTTTTCCATATACCGATAAAATTCTTCGGTTACTCCCATGAGACTTATTTCCAATTCGGTTCCAGACTCAATTGCATCTTCGTAGAAATAGGAAAATTCGAACGGTTGTCCTTGATAAAACTGATCTTGCGAGGTCGAAAATTGGGCTAAATCAAAATCGAATAGATAGTAATTATCCATATCGGGTGAATCTGTAAAACCAATAATGAGTTCAGTTTCATTATCGACCAGACCACCTGCTCCTTGTTGCAAAGTATCAATTGGTACACTAGTTGCGAAATCCGTAAATGCGGCAAAGATCTGATCATTATAATCAATTGCGAGAAAGAGATCTTCCTGCATCAGCGACAAGGTCGATACATCTCGGCTATAGATACCAGAACCTAGAGGGTTTTCCAATAGTATCTGATTCGCTAAAGTGATTTGCTCTAAAGTTACAGGTTGCGGTGAATCAAAAAATGATGCGGTTTCACTAACTTTTACACTCACATTGGTAATAGGCTGAGTGGTATCTACCCTTATTACTGCATCAATAATAAGACGTGGCTCTTCTGTTGGAACTTGAACCTCGATCACATCTTCACAGGAGGAAATTCCTATAAAGAATAAAAGGAGTATTATAATATTTCCAACTGACTTCATTTTAAAATTTAAAGTTATAAGTAACGGCGGGAACAATTCCAAAGATAGAGGTTCTTATCGCTTCATTATTTCCGGTTTCTTCATTTTCTCTAAAGTTAATAGAGGCGGCATTTCTTCTGTTATAGAGATTGTAAATACTAAACACCCATTCACTTTGCCACTTTCGGTCTTTATTTTTTCTAGGAGTTAGTACTGCAGATACGTCTATTCTATGATAAGCCGGTAGGCGTTCTACATTTCTTAGACCGAAATATGGAACAACAACCCCTTGGATTTCAAATTGACCAATTGGATAGTTAGTAGGACGACCAGTTTGAAAGATGAAATTAGTATTAAAGCTCCATTTTTTATTTAGTTCGTAGTTTCCATAAACAGAAATATCATGTGGCCTATCATATGGAGTATTGTACCATTCGCCACTATTGATTCCTATCTCATTTTCGTTTCGAGGCGGAGTACGTTGCTCAGACTTCGATAAGGTATAGGCCAGCCAACCTTGAAGTTTACCGGTGTTTTTCCGAAGTAGAAATTCCAATCCGTAAGATCTTGCCTCTCCATTTAGGATTACTTGTTCAATGTTATCGTTGGCGATCAAGTTAGCTCCGTCGATATAATCAATTCTGTTTTGAATGTCTTTGTAGTATACTTCAGATTCGATGGTATAATCTCCGTCTAAAATGTTCTTAAAGAAGCCAAAAGCGTATTGATCTAATAATTGTGGTTTAACAAAAGGCCCGCTGGGCGTCCATACATCAAGTGGGGTGGGAGAACTGGTATTGGAGAGTAAATGTAAATATTGTGAAAGTCTCGTGTAACTGGCCTTAATTGAAGTGTCGTCATTGAAAGCATAAGACATCGATACTCTTGGTTCAAAGTTAGTGTAGGATGCCAATTGATCGCTTCTACTTGAGTTAATTACATTTACAGGATCTGCTCCCTGATAAATAAGTAAAAGGGGATCAAAAACAACCGGATTGTTATCTGCGTATACATTAAATTCATCCTGCCCAAAACGAATAAAATGACTAAGTCTAAGTCCGTATTGCATACTAAGTTTAGAGGTGATGTCATGTTCGATATCCACGTAGGCAGCAAATTCGTTGGCGTATTTTTTGGTAAGTTGATCTTCTATAATACCAGATTCACTATCATTTGGTTTTATCTTACCTGGGTTGAAACTGTAATAAATATTGTTGATTCCATAGTTTACCTGAAGTTTATCAGATAAATAATGTTTTAAATCGTATTTGAGGTTGAAATTTTGGATTCCGGAGTTCCATTCAAACCCCACGAAATCGAGTTCAAGTCCGTAAAAATAGTCCGAGTAAATAAGCGAAAGGTTGGAGAATAATTTATCGGAAAAAATATGATTCCATCTAAAATTAACAACAGCATTCCCGTAGGTATTTGAAAAGCTATCACTCACATCGAAGACATCTCTACCGAAGTAACCAGATAAAAACACATTGTTTTTTTCGTTAATTCTATAATTTAGTTTGGTATTGAGGTCATAGAAATACGCCCGGTTATCTACGTCGAATAAGGGTAGAAAGAGGTGCGCATACGAAGCCCGTCCACCTACAAGAAAAGCTCCTTTGTCTTTAACAATAGGACCTTCAGCGAGAAGTCTACTAGCCACAAGTCCAATTCCTCCATTTAATTTTAATTCTTTGCTATTACCTTCTTTCTGAAATATCTCTAAAACAGATGAGACGCGCCCTCCGTATCTGGCAGGAATTCCTCCTTTAAACAATTTAACATCTTTAATAGCGTCTGGATTGAAAACTGAAAAGAATCCGAAGAGGTGTGAAGAATTAAAAATGGTAGCCTCGTCTAGTAAGATGAGGTTTTGATCCACTGCACCACCACGCACGTTAAACCCAGAAGCTCCTTCTCCAGCATTGGTAACTCCCGGCAGTAATAAAATAGATTTAATTACATCTGCCTCGCCTAGTACCACAGGAATATTCTTGATGGTTCCGGCTGTTAGTGAGTTAACACTCATTTGTGGGGCTTTTATGCTAGCTCTTTCTATATCTGTCGAAATAACTACTTCGTCAAGTTGCTCTGTGTCTGCAGCCATAAATACATTTTGATTTATGCTTTGGGTGAGAGAAATATTAATTTTTTTTGAAGCAAACCCCAAGCTGCTATAGATTACCTCGTAATCTCCGCTAGGAAGTGTAATCGAGTAGAATCCATATTCGTTGGTGATGGCTCCGGTTTGCAGAGAAGGAATAATTACGTTTACGCCTATTAATGTTTCACCTGTAGCTTCTTCAGATACGGTTCCACTTAAGGTAAATTTTTCTTGGGCGGAGAGCAAACTTGTTGCAAAAACAAGGAATGCGAGAAGAGTTTTATTCAAGATGTTTGTAGTTTTTTTAAAATTAAGGAGAATTAATTGTAATAAAAAAAAAGCAACCAGTGAAGTTGCTTTTTTTTTCTTTATTAGAAAATAGATCGGGATCAATATGGTCTAAATTGATTTAATTTTTCACTATTCTCTTTGTTACAGTTAGGCCATCGATTGTTGTGAAGTTGACAAAGTAAGTGCCCGTATTGTAAGGCGTTAAATCTATCTCGTTTGTTAATGGCTTAAGTTTACCTGCAATAATAGTTTTTCCGAGGACGTCTACTACTGAATAAGATGTTATGGTTCCAAGTGTCCGATTGTAATTAATGGAAAAGGTGTTGACGGTAGGGTTAGGAGCAAGCTGTATTTCTGCAGAAAACTTTTCGACATCTTCAATAGACAATACTACAAAAATATCTGTTACTTCAGATTCAGTTAAAGCTCGATCGTAAACTAAGATATCGTCTAATTCTCCGGCAAATTGCAATGTTGGTAAGTCGGCTTGCGCTCCAACAGAGAACGGAAGATTACTCGGCAAAATACCTACACCGTAGGTTTCTGTTCCAGCTAAAACTCCGTTGATATACATTTTCGCGTCGACACCATCATATAAAACGACCACATGTGTCCATGATCCAATTGGAATAGGATCTGAATCTATAGGTGTTCCTCCCAAGTTAACATTCCATCTCAATAATTGTCCAGCTGGATTAATTCCGAGATAGTATCCTCCAATATCAAAACCGGCCCAGTTATTAAACAAACCAGTCCAATCTGGTACACTGGTGCCCAGTTTAAACCATCCGCAGATGGAGAAGGTACTGTCGTCATCAAAATTAAAAGCATTTGGGTTTGAAGCGAGGTTTAAATATTCGTTAGCAAAGAGAAGAGCGCCATTTTCTTCGCCAAAGCGATCTTCAACGGGTAATAGGACTCCACCAATATTTGCACTTTCAAGATCGAGGTTCGATTCGGTTTCATCTACATAGCTCCCTTCATTCAGTTTGTAGTAGCCTACTAATCCATCTAGAGGAATTTGAGCGAAAGAGATACTGTAGGTAAAAAGAGTGATGAGGGAAAGGAGTAATAGTTTTTTCATAATAGCTTGTGTGGTTGATTATTAATACGATAAGGTACTAATTTTATGATTCCCGCATCATTACTTTTTATAAGAATTAACTTACAACATATTTTGTGGTAGCTATATAAAAAGCCCCTCTTCGAAGAAAGAGGGGCTTTAAGTAACCAAAAGTATTTTCCTTATTGTATCGCGTCAATAATTGTATTAAAGGTAGAACTCGGTCTCATTTCCTTATAGACGAGGTCTTCATTTGGAAAGTAGTATCCTTTAATGTTAACAGCGGAACCTTGAGCGGCATTCAATTCTTGTACGATCTTATCTTCATTCTCCTGCAGTTGTTTGGCGATAGGAGTGAACCTCTCTTTGAGAGCCTCATCTTTATCCTGATTAGCCAAAGCTTCTGCCCAATACATCGCCAAGTAAAAATGGCTTCCACGATTATCTAGTTCATTTACCTTTCTAGAAGGCCCTTTTTTGTTTTCTAGTAACTTTTCTGTTGCATCGTCCAAGGCTTCTCCTAGTACGTTGGCTTTTGAATTATTATACTTTTCACCTAAATGATCCAGAGAAACGGCGAGTGCTAAAAATTCTCCTAAAGAATCCCAGCGTAAATGACCTTCTTCTGTGAATTGTTGCACGTGTTTAGGAGCAGATCCTCCAGCACCAGTTTCAAACAAGCCACCGCCATTCATTAAAGGAACAATAGATAGCATTTTTGCGCTGGTTCCTAATTCTAGAATAGGGAAGAGGTCTGTTAAATAATCACGGAGAACGTTTCCAGTAACCGATATAGTGTTTTCTCCAGCTTTCACTCGTTTCAGCGTATAAGCAGTAGCTTCAGAAGGGGAAAGTATTTCTATCTCTAGTCCGCTGGTATCGTGATTTGGAAGGTATGTATTGACTTTCGCAATGATTTGAGCATCGTGAGCTCGATTTTCATCCAACCAAAAAATGGTAGGCCAACCGGTAGCGCGAGCACGCGATACTGCTAGTTTAACCCAGTCCTGAATTGGAGCGTCTTTTACCTGACACATTCTCCAAATGTCGCCTTCTTCCACTAGGTGTTCAAGAACAGAATTGCCTTTGTCATCCAATACAGAAACGGTTCCTGCAGACGGAATTTCAAATGTTTTATCGTGTGAGCCGTATTCTTCGGCTTTCTGGGCCATTAGTCCAACATTGGGAACGGTTCCCATAGTGGTTGGATCAAATGCTCCGTGTTCTTTGCAAAATTTAAACGTCACATCATAAATACTGGCATAGCTACTATCCGGAATTACTGCCTTCGTATCTTGTAAGTTTCCTTCCTTATTCCACATCTGTCCAGAAGTACGAATCATTGCTGGCATGGAAGCATCAATAATTACATCGCTAGGTACGTGTAGATTGGTAATTCCTTTGTCGCTATTAACCATGGCTAGGTCTGGTCCGTTTTCCATTGCAGCAACTATATCTGCTTCAATATCCGCTTTTTGATCTGAAGACAATTCTGAAAGTTTAGAAACTAGATCTCCGAAACCATTATTTACATCCACTCCAATTTCATTGAAGGTATTTTGATGTTTTTCAAACAGGCTGCTAAAGAATACGCGCACTGCATGGCCAAAAATAATGGGGTCACTCACTTTCATCATTGTGGCCTTCATGTGAAGAGAGAAGAGCACGCCTTTTTCTTTTGCATCCTTAACCTGCTCTTCTAAGAACGATAAGAGCGCTTTTTTACTCAGGGTTGTAGCATCTATAACTTCACCGGCCAATACTGGAACCTTTTCTTTTAGAACAACTTGATCCCCATTATTTGCGTTTAAGACAATTTTCAAATTTCCTTCGTCCGCTATGGTAACAGATTTTTCATTATGTCTAAAATCACCGCTGTTCATGGTAGCTACATGCGATTTAGAATCTTTGCTCCAAGCTCCCATTCGGTGGGGGTTTTTCTTGGCGTAGTTCTTTACAGCTTTGGGCGCACGACGGTCACTGTTCCCTTCTCGAAGCACTGGGTTTACAGCACTACCTTTTATTTTGTCGTACTTGGCTTTAATCGCTTTCTCAGCATCGTTTTGCGGTTCCTCTGGATAGTCTGGAAGGGCATATCCGTCTGCTTGCAATTCGGCAATGGCGGAAGATAATTGAGGAATGGAAGCGCTTATATTTGGAAGTTTAATAATGTTTGCTTCTGGTTGTTTTGCCAGTTCACCTAGTTCTGCAAGCGCATCAGGGATACGTTGATCTTCGGTTAGAAAATCTGAAAAGTTTGCGATGATTCTACCAGCGAGGGAAATATCTCTCGTTTCAATCGAAATATTGGAGGGAGCCGTGAAGGCTTTCACGATAGGAAGTAAAGAATGTGTCGCTAAAAAAGGAGCTTCATCGGTCTTTGTGTATATGATTTTTGCAGTTTTCGTCATAGTGGGTGAGATATTAAGTGTATGTTATTATAAAGCATAAGCAAATCCAGAATTGCGTATGCGGTTGGCAAAGATAAGGAATTGGAAAAGGGTTTAAAAATTGGATGGTGTACAATTTTAGGTTTCTGGTTTTCACAGAAAATAGCTGGGTCTAAAACTTCTTAAGAACAGCCTTTAGCAGCATAGTATGCGCGTAAAGTTAGAAGTGATTATAAAATTGAATTGTAGTAAGTCACCAATTTTACTAGATCTTTCTCATCGCTTAAATCTAATCTGCTCCTTTTTATGTATGCTTTGATCTCTTTCTCTCTAACGCTCATTACATCAATAATTTTTGATTTTTTAGGAGGTAACTCGTAAAATCGTTCGTCTTGAGAAACGAGGTAGTAAGTGTTTTTTTCAGTAAATCTTGCCGGTTTTTGGGTCTGATAAGATGTTTTTGCAGCTTTAGGAGGAACAAATCGAGCCTCTGTTTTTTTGTATAGACTAAACTCTTTCTGGCTGGAAACTATGTTGAAGTAGTGTCCTTTTTCAACAGACCCTTCAAACGGAACATATGTGTATAATTGAAAACCAATTTTAACAAAAAGATCTTCTTCTTTCTTTAATGCCCCAATAGAATTGGGTGTAGCTCTATTTTGAACCTCCATTTCATCCGAATAGATATTATATCTCAGTTGGACATTTTTGGTGGCTAGCTCGTTTTCTTTAAAAACAGATCCTGGAGCAAATTCTTCGTTGGCGTATGGTGATCCCTGTAATTTTTGAAATTGCTCATCGGTTAATCCAAACGATTCTGTGATTTGATTAATTTCAATTTGTCTAACCTGAAGTTTGACATAAGCCTCATAGCCTTGTCCAAATACAGCAAATGTAGAAAGACAGGTAATTACGGAGAAGAGAATTCGTATCATAAAAAATTAATTCATTTTATTTAGTTACAATATAAACAAAATGAACGTCAATTAATAATGATTTTAGCCCGTGTTGTCTTCAAAACGCAAGAAAAGCCATAACACTACGTAAACGTAATACTATGGCTTCTTGTGAAACACATCGTTACCGATCAACTGCCTCGGGCAGAATACTGCAAGTTTATTATATACCTGCGATCGTGATTTGTTTCAATGGAATGTGTTTTATTCGAACTTATTGACGTTAACCAATCTGTATTCTGTAAATCACATTTCCAACTTCCTTTTCTCTAGTAGTTACAACTCTAAAGTCGCTGCTATTTCAAACAAGTCCAGAAAGCTAAATAAAGAACGTTACTTTATTATCTCAATGATTGTCTCACTTTGATGGTATAAATATACAAGAAGAAGAAGGTGTTTGCCAAATTTATAATGCATTTAGTATTAACAACTTATGAACCTAGGTTATTAACAATTGTCAATAAAAAAGGCGATCCATTTGGATCGCCTTTTATTGTATAGTTTGAAACTACTAGTGTCTTTTTTCTTTGATTCTGGCTTTTTTACCAGTAAGACCTCTAAAGTAGTAGATACGCTTTCTACGAACCGCACCTCTTTTATTCACTTCAACTTTCTGTAATGCTGGTAAGTTTATTGGGAAGATACGCTCTACACCTACAGTACCAGACATTTTTCTAATTGTAAAAGTTTTGGTTAATCCAGTTCCTTTTACTTGAATAACAACTCCTCTAAAAAACTGAGTTCTTGTTTTTTCACCTTCACGGATTTCGTAGTACACTGTAATAGTGTCTCCAGCTCCAAACTCAGGGAAATCTTTTTTTGTTACAAATTCGTCTTGAACAAATTTTACTAACGCTTCCATCTTTATTGATTTTCTAATTTAGTTTACAGCAACATTCGCGTCTCTCGCCAGAGGTTGGTGTAAAAGCGAGTGCAAAAATAGGAGTTTTTATTTAAAGCGCAAGTGATAAACGTTTTTTTGTTGAACATCCTTCTAAGTACTAGGGCGTTTCCCTCCTTCGCTCTGCGTACCTTGAGCTACGAATGGCCGGGCTTTCATCGCTACACGGTAGCGTATTCAATCCCTAACGCGAATTAGTAGCTCGGAAATAACCTCATAAATTTCTTCGGAAGAGGAACTACCACCGCCACATCTTTAGTGGTGATAGGATGCGTAAACTGAAGTGAGGAAGCATGTAAATACAGTCCGTTTCCTTTCAATAGGAGTTCTTCTGTACCATATAAAGCGTCCCCTAAGATCGGATTCCCAATTCCAGATAAATGCCGGCGCAATTGGTGCCTCCGTCCTGTGTGTGGTTTCAATTCTAACAAATTCAAACATTCGAACCTTTCCGAAGCAATGGTAAACAGTTTTTTGAACTCCGACTTACATTCCTTTTCATCAATGGCCTCCGTTATAACTCCTGTGTCTTTTATTGTACCAATGGCAACAGCATGATATATTTTATTAATGGCTCTTTCCTCGAATAACTTATTGAGTTGGGTTACTACACTTACTGTTTTTCCTACGAGTAGTGCACCGGTAGTGGGGTAATCCAAACGATGAATAGGTTCTGGTCGCTTTAAAGCATCGGCTTGCTTGCTTCTTTTTAGATTATAAGGTAAAGCATTTTCAATGGTAAAACGCTTATTTCCACTCACTAAAACACCAGCAGGTTTCGATATAATTGCCAAGTATTCGTCTTCGTAAACTACTTCTAACGAAAGATCTAAAATTGGCTTTTTCGTGTTTGCAGGTTCATAAAGCTCGATCGTTTCCCCTCCTGTAATCCAATCTCCGGTATAACCTTTTTCAGAATTAACCAAAATCAGCCCCTTTTTGATCACTTTTTTAATCCCTGCGCGCGAATTGATAGTTCTAAAAATTCCCACCGCGTATTCTTGTAGCCGCTTCTTTTGGTCCAATGGAGGAACCAAATGAGTTTCAATTCTTAACGAATGCGATGGTACCGACATTTTAACTTAACTTTTAGTCTAAATTATTTATTGGAAGCAATCCAACGATCAATCTTATCTTCTAAGAGCGCTAAGGGAACACAACCAGTTTCTAGTACTTCGTTGTGAAAAACTCCTATGTCAAATTGGTCTCCAAGCTCCTTTTCTGCTTTTGCACGTAGCTCACGAATTTTTAACTGACCAATTTTATAAGATAACGCCTGTCCGGGATTGGCCATATATCTCTCAATCTCCGAAATAATACTCGCTTCACTTTCAGCTTCATTATCTAAGCTGTATTGGATCGCCTGTTCTCGGGTCCATCCTTTAGCATGTAAACCAGTATCCACCACCAAACGAATGGCTCTATGCATTTCGGCCCCGAGCATTCCGAAGTATTGGTATGGGTCTGTGTACAATCCTAATTCTTTTCCGAGGGATTCGCTATACAAAGCCCAACCTTCTCCATAGCCGCTATACCAAAGGGTTTTTCTAAACTTAGGCAAATTGGTACTCTCCTGAGATAGAGAAATTTGGTAATGATGACCCGGAATAGCCTCGTGTAAAAACAGTGATTCGTCACCGTATACATTATATGCCGCCGCGTCTGGAATAGGCACATAAAAGATCCCTGGGCGAGTTCCATCTACAGATCCCGGATTGTATTCGGCACTAGAAGACTTCTCTCTAAAGGCTTCCGTTCTTCGTACTTCAAAAGGAGTTTTTGGTTTGACATCGAAGAGCTTTTCAATCTGTGGCTTCATACGCTCATGGATAGCATTGAAATTATCGATCACCATTTGAGGTTCTGTAAAAGGCATAAGTTCTTTGTTTTCTCTTACAAAATTGAAGAACGATTTCATATCTCCTTTATAGCCAACAGAGTCTTTTATTTGTTCCATTTCAGAAAGAATTCGAGCTACCTCACTTAGTCCTAATTGATGGATCTCCTCTGCCGTCATATTAGTGGTAGTATATTTCTTGATTTGATGTTTGTAATAGTTAGCCCCGTTCGGAATTCCCGTAATCCCAGAGGTAGTTCTCCCCGCGTCCATGTATGATCCTTTCATTAGAGCAACTAGTTTTTGATAAGCAGGAATAATTTCGTTGTTGATTTTATCTGAATAGGTCTTTACTAAAGCATCCTTCTGCTGTTGAGTAAAATTCTCTGGAAACTTTTTTATTGGTCCATAAAACAAATGCTTTTCTAAATCTTTCTCGGTCATAGCTTCCAATTGTGGAATTACCTTTTTAATAAGACTTTTGGGTAAAACATATCCTTCTGTCATACCCTCGCGAAGATTACTCTCTGCCGTTTCGAGCCATTCTATGTATCCATCTAATCTAGAAATCCAATTGCCGTAGTCTTCTACTGTTTTGAAAGGTTGTGAACCATCTCCACTAGCCAGTTGCCCCATGATAAGGTTGAGACTCCACATCTGGTCTATGGGGAAGTATTGATCATTTTTAAACGATAAATGTTCCAAATTGATATCACATTCCCAGTTTAGAATTGCATGGGTCATCTGTTCGCTTTGGGTGAGATTCTTTAAATCATATTTTTGAAGTGCATCTTTGTTAGACTGATAGAAATTTTTCATCTGCTCAATCTGTTCTGGGGCCAACGGATTCGGAAACAGATCGTTGTATCTGTCATCTCCCGCCGAGGTTGCGTTTAAGGGTTGAAGCTTTAACCCATCTTCGTAATAATTGTTAACAAGGCTTTCAAACGATTTCATTTCGGTTTCACTGGTACCGTTCGAATCTTTTTCAGTGTCATTACAAGCTAAAACGGTTGCGATCATGACAACGAGGAGTGCTATTTTTTGTTGCATTTTTTTGTTTTTACAGATGGATAAAGATACTATTAAAGCTGCTTTTCAAAGCATTTACTGTTGTCCATATGGACGTATTGACCGTAGTTCGGAATTTGTCCATAACCTCTATTTTTATAGAAAGCAATAGCGTCGGGCATTCGCTTACCTGTTTCTAGAATGGTCGAGGTAAATCCTTCTTCTTTAGCCCAATTCTCTAATTCAGATAAAATTTTGGACGCAATTTTAAGTCCGCGAACTTCTGGCAGAACATACATCCTTTTAATTTCAACAGTTGTCGCATGGTGCATTTTAAAAGCACCACAGCCAATTGGTAGCTCATTTTGGTAGGCAACCACAACATGGTCTATTTGAGCAATGCTGTTATGACCGTTATAGAAGATATGATCATCCCCGTCAATTTCTTTGAGATAGGCGTCGAGTAAGGCTACGAGCTTTACAAAAGAAGGGGCTTTGGAATTAGTACGTTTTATTGTTACCATATCCCATAATTTAATCTTCCAACAGGTCTGGTCGTTTTTCTTCGGTTCTCTTGTATGCCTCGTCTTCTCGCCATTCCTCGATCTTCGCGGTATGTCCGCTTAAAAGTATTTCTGGAACCTTCCAGCCTTTGTAGTTGGCCGGACGTGTATAAATAGGAGGAGCCAACAGGTCATCTTGAAAAGAATCGGTTAAGGCGCTTGTTTCGTTCCCCAATACTCCCGGAATTAATCGAATAACCGCATCGCAAACAATAGCGGCAGCAAGTTCACCCCCGCTTAAGACAAAATCTCCAACAGAGATTTCTCTGGTTATAAATTGATCTCTCACTCGTTGATCTACTCCCTTATAATGACCGCATAGGAGTATTATATTTTCTTTGAGTGATAATTCGTTTGCTATTCCTTGATTGAGGGTAGTTCCATCTGGAGTCATATAGATAATTTCATCATAACTGCGTTCGCTTTTGAGCTTAGAGATGCACTTATCTATAGGTTCTATCATCATTACCATACCTGCGCCTCCACCAAATTGATAGTCGTCTATCTGGTTATAGCTGTTGGTAGAAAAATCCCTGAGATTGTGAAAGTGGATTTCTACAAGTCCTTTTTCGATAGCTCGTTTCAGAATAGAAGCTTCAAATGGACTTTTAAGTAATTCGGGCAAGACGGTTATGATGTCTATTCTCATGAGAATAGTTCTTTTTTCGATTTACAACGTTCGATAGAGGTTTTGGCGCGCTCCAAGGCATTTTTGTCTAAAGTGCTCATTCCGCTCTTTTGGTAGTGAGCTATGGCGTCATCCAATTTCCCTTGCTGTTCGTACATAATAGCGTATTCGTTATAGATAGTCGCTTTCACTATACCAGGAACGCCCATTGCTTTGTCCAGAAGGTCTTTAAGTTCATCCCATTTTCCAAGAGTGGATAATAACACCGCATAATTGTAATATACACTGGGATACATCGGTGATTTTTCGATACAAAGTTTATAGAGTGTTTCTCCTTTTTCGTATTCTTTGAATTTTACTTCATATAAATACCCTAAATGGTTATAAGCTTTTCCAAAATTAGGATCTATATCGATCATTTTTTCCAAGATGTTCGAAGCAACTTCGTATTTACTGTTTTTGATTTCGAGGTTTGCTTGGTCAAGCATTTCCTCTAGTTTAGTAAGGTGGTCCATAATGCTATATTTAAAGTGTAAAAATACAAGAATTAGGTTAGATTATATCTCCCAAGTGTAATGATTTACAGCGGTATCTTTTACCCATCCCAAACGTTTGTAGAGTTTTTGAGCTGGATTGTCAATTCCAGTTTCTAATGTGAGTCCTTTGGCGCCTTCTTTTATGGCAAATTTTTTAGCTCGTTCCATCAAGGCTTCCCCAACTCCTTTTCCTCTTGCTTCACTAGTTACAAAGAGGTCGTTCAATATATAAGTGCGCTGCATGGATACGGAAGAAAAGCTTGGGTACAATTGAGTAAATCCGATTCCCTTGTTATCCTCAGAAAGTGCGAGAAAAATAACAGAATCTCGTTTTTCGAATCTTTCAGATAAAAAAGTCTCAGCGGCTTCAAGGTTAGAAGGCTGCTTATAGAATACTCTATACCCGTCGAATAGCGGAATGAGTTTATCGAGATAGTCTGTAGAGGCGGTTATTATTTTCATAGGCTGTTTTTAAAGACTACAATTTCCGTCTATAAAATCTTGCTGAGTTGGGTTGTAGGCGTTATTCTTTATGGTGTAGGATTCAGCTATTCCATTGCCTAAGATCAGTAATTCAAGGTCACAGAAATTGGTTAAAGTTGCGTTGCTATTTATATTTAAGGTGCCCACTGAAGTGAGGTTTTCAAAAGCATTCAACTCCGTGAGTAATGGATTGTTTTCAATCGTTATTTGATCACTGGCGGTATTTGTATTCAGAAAAGCGTCTAACTCAATCATGCCTTCGTTTTGAGTAATAACAACGCCAGCAACACTTGGACACGAATTAAATGCATTTATAGCGGAAAGAGAAGGACTGTTTCTGATTTCAACCAATTTCATCTCGCTCAATACGCCGTTTAAAGGAGCGAGACTGCTTAATAGCGTGTTACTTTCCAATTGAACTTTGCTCACCGTTTGAAGATTGCTTAGTGCATCAATATTGTTGAGTTCGTAGCATTTTGAAATATTTAATTCTTCCAAAATACTGGAAAGGTTTTCTGCACCTTCTAAACTACTCAAGGACGAATTAGCATAAATACGAAGTCCCGAAACTGAAGTAAATTCTTCAAGACCAATTAAGTTTTGTAGGGAAGCATTGCCTTCTATGGAAATAGATCCCTGAAATGTCGATCCCAAGCCTTGTAGTCCGTTAAGAGAGGTCAAAGATTGGTTAGCTGCTATAACTATTGCACCAGACCCGCTACCACTAAAAGTGTTCAAGTTAGACAAGCCTTCTATATTTAAAAGGGCATCGTTGCTAAGAATTTTTAGCTCATTTCGAACTGAGTTCAGATTGTTTAGTCCATCCACATTGTTTAAAATGGTATTGTTTTGTATAGCAAGTTCACCATTTATGCTTGCTAGATTTGAAAGACCGTTTAAGTTTTCGAGGGATGGGTTGTCTGAAATGATCAACTCGCCATCAATATTTACAACATTTTGTAACCCCGCTATGCTATTGAGAGAATTATTGTGCTCAATTTTGAGCCAGCGACTTGTTTCTGTGAGTCCGAAAAGACCATTTAAACTAACTAGTTCATCGTTGCCTGTAATTTCTAATTTTTTAAATCGTGTGTTTTCTTCTGAAATGTTAAAAGATTTTAAACCTTTATTGGACCTAATGAACAGGTCGTCATTCAATTCTTTGATTTGTTCAGTTCCTGCCAAAGTTTCTAATTGGTCATTGTATTGTACCGTAAAAGAGCCGCTAACAGAATTTATATTAGAAAGAGGTGTGAGGTCGGTAATCGAGTTATTGTGTATCCCAGAATCATTGCCTATGGTTAAACTCCCTTGTATATCTGAGTAATTTCGCGATCCAAATTCATTTACTTCTTCTTGTGTAAGTAACACTACATTTCCCACATAATAAATAGGATCATCAAGATCGATTAAATTAATGGTTACAAACACAGTGGAAGAGCGAACGCCGCTGAGAACTTTGGCTCGTACAATGATGGATTGTCGCACGTCGTAATCGAAGAGCGTAGAATCCAATACTTTTAGTTGACCACCTACGGCATTAATCTCAACAGCGCCATCGGGTTGTTGCGTAGCAATTGAGAAGGTTATATCCCTTAGGTCTTCTGGTACCGGAATAGTTCCAATTACCTCGCCCTCAAACGGATTTTCCGGAATACTGATTGAATAATTGTCAATGTCAAAATTAGGTGCGTCTCTCTCTTCATCTTCAGAACACCCCAATGTAAAAAGGAAGAGAAATGCAATTAAAAATAGTGGTTTCTTATGAAAATACATTGGTTGATGGTTGTTAGCTCCTTTAAAGGTATAAAATTTCAGAAGTAAAAGGTATCCTTACATCGGCTAAGTCTACTTTTTTATATCTTTAGAGAACAATCAAATGCACTACTTTATGAAACGTCGTTCTTTTATTAAAAAATCTGCAGCCGCTGGAGCTGCTTTTACAATTGTCCCCAGCTTTGTTTTAGGAGGTAATCACATTCCTCCCAGTGACACCTTGTATATTGGAGCCGTTGGAGTAGGAGGAAGGGGTGGAGGAGTAGTGAATGAGCTTACTGCAACGGGGAAAGTGAAGTTTGTAGCCATGTGCGATGTAGACGATAAAATGGCTAAGAACAGTTATAATGCACATCCCAAAGCTAAAAGGTATAAAGATTTCAGAAAAGTATACGAGAATCATTTAAATGATATCGATGCTATTATGGTGGCTACACCAGATCATACCCACGCTGTTATTTCCTTGCCATTCATGAAGGAAAAGAAACATGCTTACGTTGAAAAACCTTTAACTCATAATATAAAAGAGGCTAGAATGATGGCTGAGATTGCTGCCAAAATGGGTATTACAACGCAAATGGGCAATCAGGGTGCTTCGGGTGATGGTATTCGTTTAGCACAAGAATGGATCAATGCTGGAGTGATTGGGAAAGTACATAGAGTAGATTGTTGGACCAACAGACCTGTTTGGCCTCAAGGTTTTAGAAGTATTACCGAAAAACACCCAATTCCAGATACCTTAGATTGGGATCTTTGGCTAGGACCCGCCGCTCACAGAGATTACAATTCGAATTATTTGCCTTTTAAGTGGAGAGGTTTCTGGGACTTCGGAACCGGAGGCATGGGAGATATGGGATGCCATATCATGGAAACACCTTTTAAGACATTGGGACTCAAATTTCCATACGAAGCTGAAGCGAGTTGCACCACTGTTTGGTCTGGAGATTTTGTGGAAGCCGATTATAAAGGAACTTGTCCGCCATCCAGTATTGTGCGGTTAAAGTTTGACACCGAAGCGCATGGAGATTTATCTTTAAACTGGTACGATGGAGGGATTATGCCCGATCTACCACCAGAATTAGCGGATGGAGAAAAACCAGGTGATGGAGGTGGTGGAAGTATTTTCCACGGAAGCGAAGGAATTATGATTACCGATACCTATTCACGAAACCCAAGGTTACTCCCCGCTCAGCGAATGAAAGATTTTACACCACCTGCTCAAACTATAAAACGAGTAGAAACAACTCATGCTGGAGAATGGGTGGAAGCTTGCCTCAATGGTGGAGCTACTTCTTCACCGTTTTCATATGGAGGACCTTTAACTGAAGCAGTCCTTATGGGTAACTTGGCAATAAAGGCTTATCAATACAAAGTGTTGAAAGACGGTAAGAAATTAGGCGACTGGGATCCATACGATTATCCAGGTAGAAGAACCATTAAATGGGACGGCGATGCCATGAAAGTTACCAATTACGAACTAGCCAATCAATGGGTAGGAAGAGAATATCGTAAAGGTTGGGAGATATAGATTATTAGAAGTAAAACACAAAATATGATATGCGTAATTTTTTAATAGTTTTTCTATTTTCTTTCTATTCTGGCTTTGCTCAATATGAAATCAATAGTGTCTACGGAAATTTAACCGATTGTGATACCCTCACCCAAGGAATCTATATTGTTTGGTGGGATAATAATTGGGACTATTCAGAAGATGCCCAGCTGTTGTTAGACAGAATGACCGAATACCGAACGGCCTGTTTAACTGAATTTGGAATGCAAGATCCACCCAATCCAAACGATGGGTATTATTACAACGTGTATTTACATCGTCCAGATGATCTATTTCCAAGTGGTTGGGGAAATGGTCAAGGAACCGATAGTAATGGTTACCCGTACCTTACTTTACCAATAGGGGCGCACCTCGATTGGGGGAATGTAGCACATGAGACTTTTCATGTTTTTCAGTATAGTGCGAATTCTCCAGGGTATGCGTACTCGGGAGATAGTCAATGGTATATAGAAGCATCGGCCAATTGGTTCTCGGCTTTACAAAACCCAGGGATAGACGCTGCATTTTTAGAAGCTGAGTCACTAGTGCGTTTACCACATGTAGCTCTATGGCTCAGTTTTGATAATTTTCCATCTATCTACCCCGAAAACTGGCAACGATATGTGCATCAGTATGCACTGGCGTTGTATCTCTATTATTTAAGTGAAGAAACCGATATCGATGATGAATTGATTACCAACGGTTTTTTTATTGGAACAGATCAACTTCCGCAAGAATACTTATTTAATGAAATAGGACCAACTACCTTTCGAGGACATTTTATAGATTGGGCAGCACGTATGACCAATAGGTTTGATTTTCTTCCGGAGAATCAAATCCAGCGATTTGAACAAGAATGGGACACGTACGCAGATCCCGAAGATAGCTTTGAGTATGTCCAAGAGTTCACGAACGAAGGAACCAATGGATGGTATACACCAGATATAGAAGTAACTCCTGCTGCTTGGGCCTACAATACCTTTAAAATTAATAATTCTGAAAATGAGACCTATTCTTTTGAATTGGCGGCCGATTTAACCGGAACTAATAACTCGGATTCGTTTTGGCAGGGAAAAGTGTTGGTGAAAAACACAAATGGGGCCGATACGTTCTATGATTTAACGATGACCGATGCTCAGAACGGAAATCTCACCTTGGAACTTTCAGAAACAGATACAGAGATATATGTTATACTCGCCTCCATGCCGGAAACCTTTACCAATGTGACCCAAGTTTTTCCCTATCAAATAAACATAACAAAGGGTGTTTTAGGGCTAGAAGATTTTTTAAACGGGAATAGTGATAAAGTAGTCGTGAAAAGATTTGATTTACTTGGTAGAGAAGTTAATGCCGATTTCAAAGGTGTTCAAATTCTGCTTTTTGACGATGGATCTGTAAAGAAAATTTTTAATCAATAGTGTTTTTTCAATAATGACCATGACGAGCTTCGAAATAGACTTTTTAGACCACGTAGCGATTAATGTGGCAGATATGGATGCTTCCATAGCTTGGTATCAAAAGGTGCTGGGGTTAAAGAAATATAAGTTTGATAAGTGGGGGGATTACCCCATATTCCTACTTGCCAAGAAAACGGGTATCGCTTTATTTCCTGCAAAATTGGATGATCCAGTGTTAGATTTCGATTCTAACAACCGGAAAATAGATCACTTTGCCTTCAATGTTTCCAATGAAAATTTTGAAAGGGCAAAAAGAAGATATGAAGAATTAAACTTGGTCTATAGGTTTAAAGATCACCACTATTTTCATTCCATATATACGCAAGATCCAGATGGTCATACCGTAGAACTTACTACTATTGTTGTGGATGAAGACTCGTTCTACAGATAAAGAATTTTTAGAAAGAAAACCAAATCCCCCTCAATGATATGATATTCAAATTATCCACTTTATTTAAAGTTTCGAACTACCTGTTATGCTCCATGATTTTTGTTCAGTTTGCTTGTAGCAATGACGACCCCGGCATGATGGAGCAGGAAGAGCAAGAACAAGAACAAGAAGAGCAGGAGGAATTGCCAAGTCCGCTTCAATATTCATTCTTTGTGGCAGGACATACCTATGGAAAGCCCGAAGTAGATAATGTGGGTTTTCATCCCCCGTTTAAGGAGAAGTTTGAACTAATCCAGAATGACGAACGCATGGAATTTGGCGTCCTTACGGGTGACATCGTGATCTATTCAACCGTTGCTAATTGGGATGAGGTGGACGCAGATGTAGAATTACTAGGTGAAGAGGTGTATTTTGCTGTAGGTAATCATGACATGACGAACAGGCCGTTGTTCGAGTCCAGATATGGAGATACCTACCGCAGTTTTATCCAAAATGGAGATCTTTATATTACTCTTGACCCGAATATAGACCAATGGAATATTTCTGGTGACCAATTAGTTTTTTTACAGAATACTTTGCAGAGTTACGCAGGGGAAGTAGATAACATATTTGTGTTTTTCCATCAAGTACTGTGGTGGGAACCAGACAATATTTACCAAAATATTAAATCTAATTCCTGGGATGGTAGAGCCGAGGAAATCAATTTTTGGACCCAAGTAGAGCCACTTTTTAATGATTTGTCCAATGAGGTATATATGTTTGCTGGGGATGTTGGAGCGACGCTCAATGCAACCCCATATATGTATCACAACTATAATAACATTACGCTAATCGCCAGTGGAATGGGTAAAGGGACCCATGATAATTTTGTAATCGTTGATGTGAAGGAGGATAAAACCGTTAGTTTTAGGTTGATAGCCATTAATGGAGACGATATTAATGCGCTAGGCAGATTGACAGATTATGTGCTTCCTTAGTTTTTCCGAAATTTTCCAGGCATAGAAGCTTTCAGCATAAAAAAAGCCCATCGATTTCTCAACAGGCTTGTGATATAAAAAATTTCAGAAACTACTAGTAGTACGTATATCGTCTTACTTTTGAAATGTATTTGGCCAATCTAATTACTTGATGGCTGTAGCCATATTCGTTATCGTACCAAACGTAAATTACGACATTCTTACCGTCAGCAGCTACAATCGTTGCATTACTGTCGTAGATAGATGGAGCAGAAGAACCAACAATGTCGCTAGAAACTAACTCATTGTTTAAGCTGTATTTTATTTGCTCTACTAAGTCACCCTCCAAAGCGTATTTCTTTAAAATAGCATTCAATCCGTCTACCGAAGTTTTGGTTTCTAATTCTAACTTCAAAATAGCCAAAGAGCCATTAGGAACAGGAACACGAATTGCATTAGAAGTAAGCTTTCCTTCAAAAGATGGCAACGCCTTGGATACGGCTTTTCCAGCGCCCGTTTCAGTAATCACCATATTTAAAGCCGCAGCACGACCTCTTCGGTATTTGCTGTGCATATTGTCGACCAAATTCTGGTCATTAGTGTAAGCGTGTATAGTTTCCAAATGCCCTTGCACAACTCCTAGACTGTCTTCGATAGCTTTGAGTACTGGAGTAATTGCATTTGTAGTACAAGAAGCAGCAGAGAAAATATCCAAGTCGTTTGGATTATTCTCACTGTGGTTTACTCCGTGAACAATATTTGGGATTCCTTTTCCAGGAGCAGTTAATAGTACTTTAGAAGCCCCTTTTGGAACTAAATGACGAGACAACGCTTCCTTGTCGCGGAAAGCACCAGTATTATCAATAATTAAAGCATCTTCAATACCATAAGTGGTATAATCAATGTCTTCGGGGTTATTGGCAGAGATAATATGAACAGTTGTTCCATTAATGATCAAAGCTTTGTTTTCTACATCTACCCCTACGGTTCCAAGGAAATCTCCATGAACAGAGTCGTATTGTAGTAAAGAAGCTCTTTTTTCGAGTACGGTAGCATCTACCTTTCCTCGGGTAACGATGGCTCTAAGGCGCATCTGATTTCCTTTCCCAGTTCTGGTCATTAACTCACGTGCAACTAAACGGCCAATTCGACCAAAACCATAAAGTACTACATCTTTAGGAGTAATGTTCTTCTGGTCTTTTGCATCGCGCAACTTATCGCTTACAAATGCCATGGCATCTTGATACTTGTTATCTTCTAAATGATACTCATACGTAAGTTTACCAATATCCAATTTGGCAGGTGGAAGGTTGAGCGTAATTATAGCTTGTGCAATTTCAACCGAATCGAAAATAGAAATTGGTTTTTGAACAAACTCGCCAGCGTATTCGTGTAGGTTTAAGATCTCGCTCACGTTTCTGTCAATCAACTGGTTTCTAAATAGTACCAATTCAATTGATTTGTCGTACCAAAGATCGCTTACGATCTTAATAAACTCAACAGAAGCCTTGCGGCGATCGGTTTGAAAAGAAAGTTCTTTTTCATAAACTTCATCAAAACTCATAGTAGGGTTGTTTTATACATCCTTTAATAAATGGAATGTAGGTTTAAAATTTTTGCAAAAGTACTAAAACTAAAACGTTTTCGTAACAATTTGATAAAAATAAATAGCCCGCTAAAAATTAAATTTTAGCGGGCTATAATTTACCGGTCATCCACAATTTTCAGGAAGGGATGAGGGTAATAAATGCGTTTATCTAAATATAAAAGAGTGTAGCTCTCCCTGTTCGTTGACGAGCGTTAATTTAATTGGAGTACTACTGTCGCGTCCTTCCATAAGACGTCTCACATCTTCCACTGTATTTACATCGTCTTCATTTATTTTAGTGATAATCTTTCCTTCCATGCCAAAGCTGGCCATGTCTTGGGTGAGAGCTCTATTAATCTTTACACCTCCATTTAGTCCAAAATTCTGAAGTTCTGCTTTATTGGCATTTTTAATTTCTATACCTAGTTCTTCAATTTCAAATATTTCAAGCTTCACCAATGTGACCGGAATCACTTTTTGTTTTCCATCTCTCAGCACTGTAACGTCTACAATATCGTTTGGTCTTTTAGAGCCAAGGTAGCCAGCAAGGTCTGAGAATTTTGTGATTTTAAAGCTATCAATATTTTTAATGATGTCTCCTTCACGCATTCCCCCTTTATCTGCTCCACTTCCTTGTTCGATTCCAGCAATGTAAACCCCCTGGGTGTCACTTATTCCTAACCTATCGGCTTGTCTAGAGTTTAACCCGAAACCTTGTATTCCTAAAATTCCACGTTGAACACCGCCATACTCCATAATGTCTTCTACGATCTTTCTGGCTGTATTGGAGGGTACAGCAAAAGAGTAGCCAACATAGGACCCCGTTTCACTCGAAATTGCGGTATTGATTCCTATTAATTGCCCTTCAGTATTCACCAGTGCCCCACCGCTATTTCCTCGGTTCACAGCTGCATCTGTCTGAATAAATGATTGTGGATTTCCGTCGTATTCATTTAAATCTCTCGCCTTAGCGCTAACAATCCCTGCAGTTACCGTGGAGGTAAGATTAAAAGGATTCCCTACGGCTAACACCCATTCCCCAATTTTCACATTATTTGAATCTGCAAAGGGCACGAATGGTAATTCGTAATCGGCTTCAATTTTTATAAGGGCGATATCGGTTTTAGGATCTGTACCAATAAGCTGCGCATTATAAGTTTTATTGTCATTTAAAGTAACCTCTAATTGTGTGGCATTATCAATTACATGGTTGTTGGTAATAATGTAGCCATCTGGAGTAATAATAACTCCACTTCCCGTGCCAATCATTGCTCTAGACCCTCCGCCTCTAAAAAGATCTCGCATGCTCGTGGGTGCTTTGCCTTCTGTAGTGTTTTTAACGTGAACAACGGCGTGCACTGTCCTTTCTGCCGCTTCTGTAAAGTCGATGTCTTTTTCGGCAGCTTCAAAGCCAGTATAAGATGTTGGAATTGTAAATGAGGGTTCTGCTTCTTGAACTACGGCTAATGGCGCGGTTTTTTCAACAAAAAGCTTGTATCCTCCTAAAGTCATGGCACCGGCTACCAGTGCAACTGCAAATAAACGAACTGTTTGTTTCATAGAAAATTAATTTAGATTCTTAAATATAACATGTAATTGACTGTCGTATTGTTAAAAGGTTTCAGTTTTAACGCTCATTTAACACGTTTTTCTATCGTGCTAAAGCCACTGGTTTTTATACCTTTGCTGGTAATGCAAATAGAATTTTACAAATACCAGGGAACCGGAAACGATTTTATAATTATCGACAATCGGTTTAATAATTTTAACAAAAATAATACCAAACTAGTGGCGCAACTTTGCGACCGAAAATTTGGCATAGGCGCAGACGGACTACTGCTTTTAGAGGAACATTCCGAAGTAGATTTTACGATGGTCTACTATAATTCGGACGGGAATATCAGCAGTATGTGTGGAAATGGAGGAAGATGTATCGTTCATTTCGCCAAGCATTTGGGTATTATAGATAAAGAGACGCATTTTGAGGCAGCGGATGGTATGCACGAAGCCACCATTAATGGAAATACAGTGGCCTTAAAAATGAATGATGTTACAGAAATTGAATTAGAAAAAGACTTTACTTATTTACATACTGGCTCCCCACATCACGTGGCGATGGTAACTAATTTAACTTCTTTTGATGTGTTTACCCGCGGCAGATCCATAAGAAACGAGCAATACGGAAACGAAGGATCGAATGTAAATTTTGTTCAGCCGTTAGAAAATGACAAATTTTCAGTGAGAACCTATGAAAGAGGCGTAGAAGATGAAACTTTGTCCTGTGGAACTGGAGTTACCGCAGTTGCGATAGCGATGCATGCTCAGGGGAAAACGGCTTCCGAAAAAATTAGACTGTCCACACCGGGTGGAGAATTAGAGGTGCGATTCCGAAAGACAGTGAAGGGTTATGAAGATGTATTTCTTACAGGATCCGCTGTACAAGTATTTAAAGGTATTTGGACATGAAGCATTTAGAAGGTAAGGACCTATTTTTGCGCGCATTGGAATCTACAGATCTAGATGTGCTCTACAAATTGGAAAATGAAGAGGCCGTTTGGGAAATTAGCAATACAGTTTCTCCCTATTCTAAATATGTACTCAAACAATATTTGGAAAATGCGCATCGTGATATTTACGAAGTAAAACAGTTAAGGTTGGTTATCTGTTTGCGGGAAACGAAAGAAGCTATTGGTTTTATCGATCTATTCGACTTCGACCCTAAACATAAAAGGGCAGGAGTAGGCATTGTAGTATTTGCTGAGCAGGAACGCAGAAAAGGCTACGCTCGTCAATCTTTAGTAGTATTAATCGACTACGCTTTTAATCATTTAGACGTACATCAACTTTATGCCAATATTACATCCGATAATGAGTTGAGTATTCGCTTGTTTCAAAAAGTAGGTTTTGAAAAAGCAGGTGAGAAGAAAGATTGGATCTTTTCAAAAGGAACATTTAAGAATGAACTATTGTTTCAGCTTATAAGATAATGGGGCATTCCTTTTTGTATGCTCGTTGCACCAGCATACAAAAAGACCGGGCTTTTCGCTGTATCTTTTTCCAGCTCTCTTCGACTCCGCTCAGAGATCGGTAAAAAGGATGCCGCTGCAATCCCTAATGCGGTACTATCTTCAAACTTCAAATAAGTTAATTTATCGAGGAGCGGTAAAATGTTTAAAGCGGAATTTGTATTTTCGCTTATCACGGTTAAGACCTTGTAACTACAATTATGATCAAAAAGATAATACTCATCATTGCGTTAATAGGAATCGTCTTTATGGCTGGTTTCGCTTATTACGTATACAATAATATATTTACTGTAAATACGGCTTTTAATAATGAGGAGGCTCACGTGTATATTCCAAGAGATGCTTCTTTTAGTGATGTTTTAGAAGAATTAGGACCCCTTCTGGTGGATAAAGAAACCTTTAAAGCCGTTGCAGAGCGAAAAGGATATGTGAATAATATAAAGTCGGGACATTTCATTATTAAAAAGGGAATGAATAATAACGACATTATCAACAGTATTCGAACTGGGAATATTCCTATCAAAATTAAATTCAATAATCAGGAACGTCTTGAGAACTTGGCAGGTCAACTGGCAAGCCAGATGGAAACCGATAGTTTGTCCTTTTTAAAGGCAATGACCGATCCAGAATTTTTAGCTGCATCTGGATTTAATAGAAATACTGCGATTGGTATGTATGTTCCAAATACGTACGAAGTTTACTGGAATGCCACTGCCCAGGACTTTCGGGATAAGATGCTGAAAGAATACAACGCGTTTTGGACCACTGCAAGAAACGACAAAGCGAAAGCGCTGGGTTTGTCTAGAGATCAAGTGATGTCCTTGGCGGCGATTGTACAAAAAGAGACGGCAAAAGTCGATGAGCGACCAAGAGTTGCAGGGGTCTATATCAATAGGATCGATAAGGGAATGCCGTTGCAGGCGGATCCAACGGTGATCTATTCTAAGAAATTAAAAGACGGGGACTTTAATCAGGTTATTAAAAGAGTCCTATACAGAGATCTGGAAATAGATTCTAAATACAATACCTACAAGTATCCAGGAGTTCCTCCGGGTCCTATTACAATGCCAGATATAACTTCCATAGATGCGGTGCTCAACCGTGAGAAACATGACTACTATTATTTTGTGGCCAATGTAGAGAATTTTGGCTATCACAAATTTGCCAAAACGCTAGCTCAGCATAATCGAAACCGACAGGATTATGTGAGATGGATCAATTCAAGAGGCGTAAATCGCTAAAAAAAAATCCTAAAAAACGCTCAAAATCAGAGCTTCGTCGAATTTTCCTACATTTTATCGAATAGTAGGAAAAAAGTGACATTCACATCATTGTTTGTAATAAAATTCTGATAAATTCGTACTGTAATTAGTATGAAAATTTGAATTGATTACTCAATTACATGCCCTCAAATCCTACTGAATTCCTACTTCGTTTTGTTATGATTTTGTTAATGAATATATCCGTTTAACGGCGTTTATTATTCCCTTAACAAGGATTAACTTTTTTTTGTGATTACTATTGAAATAAATCGTACTTTTGCACGCTGAAAATAGAGGGCCTGTAAAATGTTCTAATTTTTGACTAAAATGAAAGTAAACAGCTTACTAATTAAAGGATTAATGATTGTTGGGGCAATCGTATTTTCTGGATTTACCTCCAAAAATAATGTCGATTTATCCCAGTACATTGTAGAGAATGACTCTTTTTGCTACTACGTGCCTAATGAAAATGAGGTGATAGAGGCGAAAAAGCCAGTGTATTTTCAATTATTTCTAGGTAAAACTTATGTTGGTTTTAAGGAAGCACTTGGCTTCAAAGAGTCTCAAGGTAGATACTCCGTGATCAATGAATATGGTTACATGGGAAAATATCAATTCGGGAAATCAACGCTTAAAATGATTGGAGTTAATAATACGCAATCGTTTCTTCAAGATACTAAATTACAAGAACGTGCTTTTTCGGCGAATGTTTCCAGAAATAAGTGGATTCTTCGAAGAGATATAGAGCGTTTCGAGGGTAGATATATAAATGGAGTGAAAGTAACCGAATCTGGAATGCTTGCCGCAGCCCATTTAGCGGGTGCGGGAAATGTCAAGAAGTTTTTAAGAAGCGGAGGCGCTCTTAATTTTGAGGATGCTTTCGGAACTTCCATCAAATACTACCTTAAAAAATTCTCGGGTTACGATACGTCTTTTATCGTTCCAAATAAGAAAGCAAAAGCAATCTAAAAACAAATTGAGGTTTTAAGCACTTATTTAAAGAAGTGCTTCCGCTCGTATTTTAGAGACGACTTCAATATGTTAGCATCCAATCTGAACCTCTTTTTGGGGCTTGAGTGTACGAAAGTTTATTTTTGAATGATGAAAATGGTAGGGCGCTTATTGAGGTCTATTTTCATTTTTTGCCAAGTTTCAGCGGTAAATGTTTTGATATATTCAGACGGCAAGGTAATATCACAAGCTACGCAAAGTTTAGTTTGTGGTTGTAATGCGCCCACTAAGCTTTCCAGCATTTGATTGTTTCGATAGGGCGTTTCAATAAAAGATTGTGACTGATCGTAATCCATCGATAATCGCTCGAGACGTTTTATTTCGGTTTTTCGTTCACGTTTGTCAATAGGTAAATAGCCATTGAAGGCAAAATTTTGACCATTAAATCCACTTGCCATCATTGCTAATAAAATGGAGGATGGACCAACAAGTGGTACTACTTTTACACCTTTTAAGTGAGCCTGGGCTACTACTGCTGCACCCGGATCTGCTATTCCAGGGCATCCTGCGTCGCTTATTACGCCTACATCATGTCCTAGAAAGCAAGGAGCCAGCATATCTGGTATTTCAGCGTCATCTGTAAACTTATTGATAATGGAAAAATGTAAATCGGGTTGAGATTTTCTAGGTACAATTGTTTTTATAAAACGACGAGCATTTTTTTCATGTTCTACTATGTAATGATCAATATGCTCAACTGCCTTTTTTACTAAAAGTGGGAGGACTTCCAGAGGCGGTGTATCTCCCAAAGTGCATGGGATTAGATATAGGTTTCCGGTTTGGGGTTCCATAAAGTAGGTTTTTCTATGAATCCTCTAATGTAGTAAAACAAAAATTGCCACCATAAACTGAATGAAATTTTTCAATCAATTTATGGCAGCAGCTATATTTGTAGGGCTATGGGCGTAGCTCTATTTTAATTAATTTTTCAATAATTTTTTTACAGAAATAGTCCCGTCTGTATTTTCAATGCTTACAAGATAAATTCCTACAGCTAAACTTTCGGTCGATATGAGTTTGCTGGATGCTGAGATGTTTTCCGATGAAAATAAAACGCTACCCTTTAAATCCATTATGCTTACGGCATTTATTGTTCCATTTATTAATTCAATGTTTACTTCATTTTTGGCGGGATTAGGATATATAGAGATGTTGTTGGCGTCGAAATCGTCTACGGAAAGAATTTCTCCAACTAATTTCGAAATGGCCCCGCTGTAATTTACTAAGTACATTTCACCGTTAACATCTTGACCAAATGCTGCCCAGCTTCCTCCTAAACTTGTATTGATAGTTTGAGTTCCATCTGGAGCGATGGTTCCAATTAAGCCCGAGCCAAAATCAGCAAAGAAATAGTATCCTTCTATGTTGGAGTAAGTGGTACCTCTGTATACATAACCTCCCGTAATTGAAAAGCCAACAGAATGATTGTACTCCCCAACTGGAAAGGTAAGTTCGCTCATGTTTGGACATCCGGTGGTATTATAAGGTATATTTCCTTCGTAACAACGCCATCCATAATTAAGACCTGCCTCAGAACCTCCAGCTTTGTTGATTTCTTCTCTCGCGCTTTGACCAACATCAGCAATCCAAATATCGCCATTAGCACTATCGAATGAGAATTTCCACGCGTTTCTTAGACCGTAGGCCCATATCTCCTGTCGGTTGCTGGTGCTGCCTGCAAAAGGATTGTCTGTTGGAATTCCGTATTCGTTTCCATTAGCAGGGTTGTCAACATCAATCCGTAACAGCTTTCCTAAGAGGGTTGAAGTGTTTTGCGACCTGTTTTCGGGATCTCCTCCACTTCCTCCGTCACCTGCCGAAATATAAAGGTATCCGTCTGGACCAAAGGCAACGCAGCCTCCATTGTGATTGGAGTAGGGTTGTTCGTACTCAATAATAGGTAGTTCCGAGTTTGGATCGGCAACATCTGGATCCCCTGTGCTCACAGTGAAGCGAGATACTTTAGTATCGCCACCTGCTTTGGTGTAGTTTACATAGAAATAACCATTGCTGGCGTAGTTGGGATGAAAAGCCAATCCAAGAAGGCCTCTTTCACTACCGCTCGAAATAAGACCGGAAATATCTAGAAATGGAGTGGTATTGGTGGTTCCATCAGAATTTAAAATTTTAATTCGTCCTCCTTGTTCTACAACAAACAGACGATCATCGCCAGCATTCTTAAGTTCAATTGGTGAACTGAAGCCGTTTGCGAAGGGATCTAGACTAATATTTTGCGAAAATAATGTTGCGCACACAAGCAGTGCGAAAATCGTGGAGAGAGATTTTTTCATAGTTTTAAGTTTTTTACTAAGGTAGTGAAAAGGAGGTATTTCTATAATTTAAGTCGTCTCATAATTTTCTCACAGGCTTCGTCTAGCATATTGTATACATTTTCAAAACCATGATCACCCCCGTAGTACGGGTCGGGTACATCTACATTCTCTCCTGGGAAAAGTTCATCTAAAATACGTTGTACTTTACTAATTTCGATGTCGTCTTTGGCAAGTTTTATAACATCTCGGTAATTAGAGTTGTCCATCACAAAAATATGGTCGTAGGTTTCAAAGTCGTAGGGTGAAAATTTCCGCCCGCGTTGATCTGTAATATCGAGTCCGTGATCTTTTGCGACGGCAATGCTTCTTGGATCTGGAAGCGCACCTACGTGCCAACCGCCAGTTCCAGCAGATTCTACAAATGTGGTTTCCGGGTTTACTTTACTTTTAAGAATACCTTCTGCCAATGGTGATCTACATATGTTTCCAAGGCAAACCATTAAGATTTTTGTTTTCATACCTATTGGGTCTATTAAGTTGGAGTTTCGTTTTTAGTTTAGGAAGGTATAAATTTCAGAACAATAATTAATAGGCATAAAAAATCCCGCTTATAGCAGGATTTAATATTATAGTGTTAATTTCTTATTGAGGTCTTCGACATACTTGCGGAACTGTTTATCTGTGCTAGAAAGGTTATCCACAGTTTTGCATGCATGAAGTACCGTAGCATGATCTCGCTGTCCAATCTGCGAGCCAATAGAGGCAAGAGATGCCTTCGTAAATTTTTTGGCGAAGAACATAGCCAATTGTCTTGCTTGCACAATATGCCTTTTTCTTGTTTTTGATTGAAGCGTTTCCACGTCCATCTGGAAGTATTCACTTACTACCTTTTGAATGTAATCTATGGATACTTCTCTTTTTGTGTGTTTTACGTAATTATCAACGATTTTCTTCGCAAGATCAATCGTGATTTCACGCTTGTTGAAAGAGGAATGAGCAATAAGTGATATAATGGCTCCTTCTAGTTCACGAATGTTTGTTTTGATGTTGTTGGCTAGAAACTCAACAATATCTTCTGGCATCTCTACGCCGTCTCTGTATAGCTTGTTTTTAATAATGGCTACTCGCGTGTCGTAATCTGGGTGATTTAATTCAGCCGAGAGGCCCCACTTAAAACGGGATAATAAACGTTGTTCGATATCGATCATATCAACCGGCGCCTTATCACTTGTAAGGATTACCTGTTTTCCATTTTGATGCAAATGATTGAAAATATGAAAGAATACATCCTGCGTTCCTGCTTTACCCGATAGTAATTGGATATCGTCTACAATAAGAACATCTATGATTTGATAAAAGTGAATGAAATCATTGCGGTTATTCTTCTTTACACTCTCAATATATTGTTGTGTAAACTTTTCAGCAGAAATATATAAAACTGTTTTTTCCGGATATTTATCTTTAATGTCAACTCCAATGGCATGGGCAAGGTGAGTTTTACCTAAGCCCACTCCACCAAAAACTAATAACGGATTGAAAGATGTTCCTCCAGGTTTGTTAGCAACAGCTAATCCTGCGGAACGAGCCAGTCTATTTGATTCGCCTTCAAGGAAACTTTCAAAATTATAATTCGGATTGAGTTGTGATTCTATCTTTACGTTTCGAATTCCAGGAATTACAAAAGGGTTCTTAAGTTCAGGGCTTTTGTTCTTAATTGGAACATCTACCTCTTGAGACTTTACATTACTTCTGTTAGAACTAGGGATTTTTTCGGTAAAGGGTTGTTTGTTGCCATAGGTGTTTTCCATCTTAATGATGTACACTAATTTGGCGGTGGTGCCCAACTCCTTAGTTAAGGCAACCTTTAAAAGTTTCACATAATGCTCTTCTAGCCACTCGTAGAAAAATTTACTTGGGACTTGAATGCTTAGCGCGTTGTCTGTAAGCTTCACTGCTTTAATAGGCTCGAACCATGTTTTATATGCTTGCGTTGAGATGTTATCTTCAATAAAGGACAAACAATTATTCCAAACCGATTCGGCAGTATTACTCATAGTGATTATTAGAAGTATTAGTTAGTTATGTTGCTGTGTCAAAAAAGCGAGAAATGGGATATCCTCTTACGGTTTCTTAACAATGCAAATATGTGAACAAATAAATGAAAAAAAAAACGGTTTGGGTATTGATTTTGTAGTTTTTTTTCCTCATACTGTAGTCTATCCAAACTTAGTCAAAAATTCCTACTTTTTATCCAAATTGTTTGTGAAAAAAAATACAACCAAATTACGAGTCCGATATGGAGAAACTGACCAGATGGGAGTGGTTTACTACGGAAATTATGCACAATATTTAGAGCAGGGAAGGACCGAATGGCTACGTGAATTGGGCTTTTCCTACAAATGGATGGAAGAAAATGACATCTTGTTGCCGGTTACTAAATTGAACATTGACTATAAACTTCCTGCGCGTTACGACGATGTTATTTCCATTACAACGAAACTAAAGGAAATTCCTACATTCAAGATTGAATTTGTTTATGAAATTCGCAATCAAGATGAACAACTTTTGGTAACCGCTTCAACTACTTTGGTTTTCATTAATGCGGTCACTAAAAAGATCACAAAAGCACCAAATTACCTTTTAGAAAAATTAATGTAAAATAGTTTGAAGAGAAAAATTTGAAGAGTTAATTACAACTTTTTAATATCAACCTTGTAGGTGTTTTCGAAAATAGAGAATATTTTTTCCGCATCTTTTTTTCTAATTGAAATAGTGAATTCGCAAGCTAACTCCATTTTCTGATGGGTGATATTAATTGCCTCATCTTTGACAATTCGCATAACCACATTCATTTCTGGGTATTCAAATTTGAGTAGGAATTCTACGTCAATGGTCTTTTCATGAATAACACTTGCTTCTAGGGCTAGTTGGGCACCTGTTTTATAGGCTTGTATGAGTCCGCCAACCCCAAGTTTAGTTCCTCCAAAATATCGAACAACCACAACCAGAATGTTAGTGACATCAAAAGATTGGAGTTGTCCATAAATAGGCATGCCAGCACTGTTAGAAGGTTCGCCGTCGTCATTGGCTCTGTACTGTTCATAACCTTTTCCCAATTGCCAAGCATAACACCAATGGCGGGCGTTATAGTGCTTTTTTCTTAAGTCGTCTAAATGCACTTTTACTTCATCTTCAGCGGTAACAGGGAATGCATAACCATAAAATTTACTACCACGATCCTTAAACAATGTTTCTGGTGAAGCTTTCGTAATTGTTTTATAAGTGTCTTTTTCCGAAGTCATTAAAATTGTGCTATGGTCACTAGAAAGATACTGATAACGGCTAAAATAATTCCAAGCCAGTTTTTAGGGATAAGTTTCTCTTTAAAAAATAGGATCCCTACAAAGGTGGAGATCATCACAATGGCTACATTGTTAACAGTGAAGATACCAGAACTTTCAAGTATTCCGCTTCTCAAGGCTTTTACTAGAAAGAATATAGAAAAGAAATTAGGTACTCCAAGTGCAATTCCAGCAATAATATTTTTTAATTGAAATTGAAATTTACCTTGTATTCCTTGTATAATTAAGACGAAGATCCCAATAACGGCTGCCGCTCCAAAGATAGTGGCCGAGAATATGGGGACATCGGTTTCGCTAACAAAGGCTTCCTCGAGATATTTAAGACTTGTGTCAATTATTCCACTACCAATAAAAACTAGTAATGGTAAAATTAGACTGCTTTTTTTAGTTTTTAAATCGCTAGTGGATTTTACGGAAGCTAAGTAAACGGCCGCTAAGGCAAGCACAATTCCAATACCTTTATAGATTCCCAAACTCTCCTTATAATAGAGTAGTCCAAATACGATTGGAATAACCACACTCATTTTGGTAGCAACGCTAACCACGGAGAGCCCGCTGCGCTGAGTGGTCAAAGCCATTAAATTAAAAACAACGATAAAAAGAGCGCCCAGCCCTAAGGTGTAGTAAAACCAATTGAATTGAGTTATTTCTCCCAGCGAAACCGTGCCATCAAATGCTATTAGTCCAGAAATGCAAGCCGTGAGGTAATTCACTACAATTGCATGCAGCGTATTGATCTTATAAGTGCTGAAAAGTTTAAATAGAATAAAAATAAGTGTAGAAGCAAGAATGCTAAAAAGTAGGTAGATCAAGTTGTTTGGTTTTTATATAAGGTTAAGGTGTTGTCTTTAAGTTTTTCTTCTGAAATGAGTACGCCCGTTAATTGAGGTGCATTTATACCTTCATTGAAGAGTTTGTTTCCCGTGAAAACGAATGCCTCGTCCCACATATTTGCATCGATGAACGTTTGCAGTGTTTTTGAGCCACCCTCCACTACTAAACTTTGAATATGATACCTATATAAAACATCGCAAATTTGTTTTGCTATCTTTCCAGAAAAGTCGATGACCTCATAAGTTGTTTTGTTTTTCTTTTTCTGAATTTCTTGGTTGATAATGATTGTTGGAGCGCTTTCGTCATAAATCGCGCTGTTTTTGTCAATTCGGAGCGTTCTATCTAGAACCACTCTCATTGGAGAACTACCTTTCCAGTTGCGAGTGGTGAGACTTGGATTATCATCAATAACCGTGTTTGTCCCAACTAAAATGGCTTGTTCTTGCGCACGCATGCGATGCGCTACTTGCTTTGAGTATTCGTGGGTGATCCAAACTGGTTTTTTTTCTTCTTTTTTGATCGGGGCTATAAAGCAATCTTTGGTTTGCGCCCATTTCAGAATAATATATGGCCTATGCTTGGTGTGAAAGGTGAAAAAGCGTTTGTTCAAGTCGTCGCACTCTTTCTTTAAAACGTTGATCGCTACCTCGCAACCGGCATCCTTTAGCCGCTCAATTCCTCTTCCAGAAACTTTCGGATTGGGATCGAGGCTACCAACCACTACTTTTCGTATCCCGCTTTCAATAATGAGGTCTGAGCAAGGAGGTGTTTTTCCAAAATGACTACAGGGTTCTAAGCTCACATAAATAGTTGCTTTAGAAAGAAGAGTCCTGTCTTTTACGCTTTTAACGGCGTTTACTTCTGCATGAGGTTGTCCAGACTCTAAGTGCCATCCTTCCCCAATGATTTGATCGTTATGAACAATAACACTTCCCACCAACGGATTAGGATAAGTGGTTCCAAGCCCATTTTTAGCCAATTGGATACAGCGTAGCATGTATTTTTGTTCCACCTTCATCGGGGTAAAAATACGGTGAATCTTTAAGTATTCTATGGCTTATATTTTATTTAAATATTCTTAATTTTATGGCAAAGGAGAACTCACCTTTATCGATAGTTCGAAGTACGTAGATTCGATTAAAGATTATTATACATATGACATATTTAATTCGCCCAATAGAAGAAAGGGATAACGAGCAAATTGCAACTGTGATACGTTCTGTTTTAATAGATTTAGGCGTTCCAAAAGTGGGAACTGCTTATGCAGATAAAGCCCTGGATTGTATGTTTGAAACCTATGCAGCCGATAGGGCTGGCTATTTCGTGGTGGAAGAGGCAGGGCAGATCATAGGAGGAGCGGGAGTTGCTCAGCTAGATAATTATAAGGGCAACGTTTGTGAGCTTCAAAAAATGTACTATTTACCAATGGCCAGAGGACGTGGCATTGGAAGTGAAATGATCTCAAAATGTTTGGAAATTGCAAAAGAGTTTGGCTTCGAAAAATGTTACCTTGAAACAATGCCGTACATGGAAGCCGCACAGAAATTGTATAAGCGCAATGGATTCGATTATATCGATGGGGCTCTTGGCGATACAGGACATAGTGCTTGCCCTGTACATATGATAAAAATGCTTTAACTAATAGCTTGTGAAACTAAAAGATCTTAAATTAGAATTTACCTCACAGCTTTCTAAAATTTATCCTTCAGAAGAAATTGATTCGTTTTTCACTATTCTGTCTCAATGTATTCTGAAATATTCACGCCTCCAAGTATCCCTGAAAAGAGAACAGCCTATTTCCGAAGAAAACATAAAGAAATTTGAGAAGGCAAGAGCTCGGCTTCTAAAACAGGAGCCTATTCAGTACATCACCGGGGAAACCGAATTTTATTCCCTGCTGTTTAAAGTAACAAAAGATACACTCGTACCCAGACCAGAAACCGAAGAATTGGTCGATTGGATGATAGAAGAGAATCAAAATACAACCATCGCGCCTCTGCACATTTTAGACGTAGGAACAGGTTCTGGATGCATTGCCATCGCTCTCGCAAAAAATATCGAAGGAGCAAAAGTTACGGCTATAGATATTTCAGAAGAAGCCTTGAAAATTGCAAAAGAGAATGCTCAATCGAACCGTGTATTGGTCGATTTTAAGCATTTGGATATTCTCGATGCACAACAACTTCCTAGTACATATAATGTAATTGTTTCCAATCCCCCCTACGTACGAGAATCTGAAAAGGAACTGATGCAGGCCAATGTTTTACAGCACGAACCGGCGTCGGCATTGTTCGTAAATGACGAGAATGCTCTAGTGTTTTACCGAAAAATCGCAGAACTATCTTTGCAGGATTTGGCGAAGGGAGGTAGTCTCTTTTTCGAGATTAATGAGTATCTTGGGGAGGAAATGATACAATTATTGGATGATCTTGGATTTGTGAACATAGAAATCAAAAAAGACATCTTCGGGAAGGATCGAATGATTAAATGCGATAAAAATGGGTAAACTAAAGAAGATTTGTGTTTTTTGTGGAAGTAGCGATGGAAACGATTCTAATGTTACACATGCTGCACAAGAATTAGGGAGGCTCTTTTCAGAAAGAAATATTACGCTTGTCTATGGAGCTGCCAAAATAGGTGTTATGGGCACCATTGCAGAAAGTGTGCTCCAATCAAAAGGTACGGTAGTTGGAGTTATTCCACAGTTCTTAAAGAAAAAAGAAGTAGTGCATCTTGGACTTACAGAGCTCATCACCACAGACAATATGCATGAACGAAAGCTCATTATGCAAGATATTAGTGACGGTTTTATTACGCTTCCCGGCGGCTTCGGAACACTGGAGGAGCTATTTGAACTTATTACTTGGCTGCAGTTAGGTCTTCATACAAAACCTATCGCACTTCTCAACGTTAACGGATTCTACGACGATCTTCTAAAATTACTTGAAACGATGGTTCGAAATGGTTTCCTTAAAATGGAAAACTACGAATTACTGTTGGTAGATACTTCCATAGAAAACTTGCTTCAGAAAATGGAGGACTTTAGGGCTCCGCAAATTCCAAAGTGGCTCAAACCAGAGCGTACTTAGTTATTGGTCTTCTTTATTCGTTGGTGAACGAAACCACTTGTTTTTTTAAACTTTCATTTTTTTTGAAACCTAATATTTGGTTAACTTGATGCATATTAACTAATTATAAAACGTTATGAATGCATCTAAAAAGTATTTTGCAGAGGGCTTAGGTACCTTTGCCTTAGTTCTATTTGGTTGTGGAGCAGCAACCATTGCTAGTGTCTCTACAGCAGGTCCTGCCGGAATAGGACTCCTTGGAATCTCCTTAGCTTTTGGTCTGGCAGTTGTTGCCATGGCCTACACCATAGGTCCTATATCTGGATGTCATATTAATCCTGCTATTTCTATTGCTATGTTAGCCGCTGGGAAGCTTTCAATGAAAGACACGGTGGGTTATGTTATTTCACAATGTATTGGAGCAATAGCTGGAGCTGGAGTGCTTTACCTATTGGCTACTGGAACAACCGGTTTTACTATGCCCGAGTGGGGTCTTGGTAGTAATGGTTGGGGAGATGGATATCTTGGAGCTTATAATATGCAGGCAGCCTTAATTGCAGAGTTCGTTTTCACCTTCCTATTTATAATGGTAATTTTTGGAACTACAGCTAAAAACGCTTCACCTCAAATGGCGGGTTTAGCTATTGGTATTGCACTGGTTCTTATTCACTTGGTAGTGATCCCTATTACGGGAACCTCTGTAAACCCTGCGCGTAGTTTGGGTCCTGCTTTGTTTGCAGGCGGAATGGCTCTTAGCCAGTTATGGCTCTTTATAGTAGCTCCTATTGCTGGGGGATTGTTTGCGGCAGCAGTTCGTAAAGTCTTTGTGGATGATTGATTACTCATTCATTTAATGTGTTTTAAAACCCCCATTATGGGGGTTTTTCCGTAATAGTATCTAACAGGTTTATCGTAATTTCAGAACTTATTAATACTTAAATGATCAACCATGAAAACAAAATTATTCATCTTAACTTTTCTTGCCATCACACTTTCGTTTGGAATAAGTGCACAGGAAAATGTAGAAATGAAAGCCAATACTCACAGTAAAGTTTCCTCTGTAGAGTACGTTACTTCGTTAATGTCAAGACCAAACGATCTAGTTCCCCCAGACGATACACCAAGAGAAGCGAAAGATAAGAGGTCTTTAGCAACTAGGATGGTGATAGGAAATGATCCTCAAACAGAAGATGATTACTACGTAAGAAATAGACACGAAATGGAGCAAAGTGAGCAGAGAGCTCCTGCTAGTTTGGTGTTCGACACCTATTCTTCTAGTTCGCAGCCTACAGATCCTTCTCTGGCGGTAGGGCCTAACCATGTATTTGTGGTTTTCAATACTGGATTTATGATTTATGATAAATCCGGAAATCAGTTATTAGGGCAAACTTCACCTAATCCGGCAATTTTCCCGTCTGGTGGATGTTGCGATCTTACCGCTTCTTATGATAATGCTGCAGACAGATGGGTGCTTTCCTTTTTAGGTTCTGGAGCCCAAGTTGCTGTGTCTGACGGTCCAAATCCCTTAACTGCGGGATGGTATATTTATAATATTTCTGCCATAAACGACTATCAAAAATTATCAATTTGGAGCGATGGATATTATATTACCGATAATACCAGTAGTTCCAATAGAGTTTGGGCATTGGAAAGAGATGCTATGCTTGCCGGAGATACGGGTGCACAAATAATTGGTTTTAACCTGCCAGGAATCTCTACTAGCGGATTTTACAGTCCGCAGGCATTTAATGTTACCAACGGGAATTTGCCAGCAGCTGGAGGTGCCCCAATAGTATATTTGCAGGATGATGCTTGGGGCGGAGTTTCAACAGATCATATAAAATTATGGACGATCGATGTAAATTGGTCGAATCCAGGAAGTTCTACGGTGTCTGCCGCACAAGAGATTACAACGACTCCATTTATTAGTGTTTTCGACGGAGGAAGTTTTTCAAATCTAGCCCAACCTGGAGGTGGTTCATCCATAGATGCCTTGCAGGCCACTATTATGAATCAGGCGCAATTTCGAAAGTTTTCAACTCACAATTCGGCTGTGTTTAATTTTGTAGTTGATACAGATGCAAGCTCAGGAGAAAGAGCGGGAGTTCGTTGGTTTGAGTTTAGACAAAGCGCAGATAACCAGCCTTGGTCACTCTTTCAAGAAGGTACTTATACTGCTCCCGATGGAAGACATGCATGGAATGCAAGTTTGGCAATGGACGGGAGTGGAAATATTGGAATGGGTTATACCTCTATGTCGGGACCGTCCACTTCATCAACTGTTAGGGTGAGTTCTTATTTCACGGGTAGGCTTAGTGGCGACCCTCTGGGTACTATGACGAGTGCTGAAGAGCTAATATCCAATGGAAACGCCAATATACCAGGCACACGATACGGAGATTACAGCAAGATAGATGTAGATCCGTCAGACGATTCTTCGTTTTGGTTTATTACCGAATACAATAATAGCGGTAGAAGAGGAGTAGTAGGAAAGTTTCAAATAGAAGCAGGTGTTCCAGATACAGAAGCGCCATCCGATCCAACTAATCTAACAGCTAGTGGAATTACTTCCAATGGAGCAACGCTTAATTGGACCGCTTCGACAGATAATGTAGGAGTGACGCTTTACACTATTTCCATTGATGGGACAGTAGTAGGTACATCTCCAAATAATACCTATGATGTTACGGGTCTTACGCCATTAACAGCTTACAATGCTTCGGTAACTGCCCAAGATGCCGCTGGAAATGTTTCAGGAAGCGCAACCACTTCTTTCACTACAATTGCTGGTGGAGGTGGTTCTTACTGCGATTCGGCTAGTACCAATGTAAGTGATGAATTTATAGGAAGAGTTCAGCTTAATACCATCAACAATGCTTCTGGGGCACAGTTTTATACAGATTTCACTTCAATCTCTACTAGCTTGAATGAAGGACAAAACTATACCGTAACTGTAACGCCAACTTGGACTGGGACTATTTATCCGGAAGGATATGCAGTTTGGATCGATTATAACAACGATAACGACTTTGATGATGCGGGAGAATTGGTTTGGTCTAAGGCGCCTTCAACGGATACACCAAACAGCGGTGCGTTTACGGTTCCAAACGGGACTTCTGAAACTTCAGTTAGAATGAGGGTTTCTATGAAATACAACGGAATCCCAACTTCTTGTGAAACGTTTACATACGGAGAGGTAGAAGATTATACCATCAACTTAGAAACAGGTGGAGGAACAGGTAACCCGGGAGTGATTGGCGCATACTATTTTGAAACAGGGTTTGATGGATGGAGCGACGGAGGTAGCGATTGTGCACGAGTTTTTTCAACCACACGCTCTTTCGAAGGAGATTATTCTATTAGACTTCGAGATAATTCGAGTTCTTCAAATACCGTATCTCCAGCATTAGATTTATCTGCTAACACGCAGGTCTCGTTAGAATTTCATATGTATGCCAATAGTATGGAATCTGGAGAAGACTTTTTTGTAGAATTTTTCAATGGGTCTTCTTATGAAATTATAGGAAACTATGTAGTTGGTGCAGATTTTGCGAATGACGCGTTCTTCACAGACACCATTATTTTAGATTCAGCTTCGTACAACTTTAACGCAAACAATAGAATCCGTTTCCGTTGTGATGCAAGTGGTAATGGAGATAGGTTGTACTTCGATCAAATAATTGTGAGTGGAGATAATGTTTCTTCTGCACAACCAATATTGCCTGAAAACAATGCGGGTGATGCGTTGAGAGCTTTTACTCAAAATTCGAGTAATGCAATAAAATTATATCCTAATCCAACCAATTCAATTTTAAATATTGAGATTTTGGAAGGTGATTACGAGGAAATTGTAGTGTTCTCAACAACCGGTAAAATAGTTTATACCGTTGAAAACGGAGCTAATGAATTAGCTATTAACGTTTCCGAATTTGCTTCTGGAATGTACTTTGTTCGCTTCGTTTCCAACGGAAAAGCAGTTACCAAGCGATTTATTAAAGAGTAATTTTTTAACCAATCAATCTTAAAGGGGCCGTCTTAAAAAGAGGGCCTTTTTTTGTTTATAAACTGTCTTTAAAATTTCTGGGGATATTTAAATGAATTTTATATTTGTTGGTATGAATCCTGAACAACAACTCACCGCACTGCGTAACGAATTAAGAGAACACAATTACAACTACTATGTGTTAGACAGTCCAACAATAACCGACCGAGATTTTGATATGAAACTAAAGGAGTTGCAAGCTCTTGAAGAAGCACATCCAGAATTTTACGACCCTAATTCGCCTACCTTACGCGTTGGAGGTGAGGTGACTAAGAATTTCGAAACTGTCAAACACGAATATCGAATGTATTCGCTTGACAATAGTTATTCTAAAGAGGATTTGGAAGATTGGGAAAAGCGTATTAAAAAGCAAGTGGATGGAGATGTGTCTTATACATGCGAACTTAAATACGACGGTGCCTCTATGAGTCTTACTTATGAGAATGGATCATTGTTAAGAGCAGTTACTAGAGGTGATGGCTTCCAAGGAGATAATGTGACTACAAATATTAAAACTATTAAGTCCATTCCTCTTAAGTTGAAAGGTGATTACCCCCCAAAGTTTGAAATAAGAGGTGAGATTGTATTGCCCTTTGACGGTTTCAATAAAATGAACGAAGATCGAATTGCCGCCGGAGAAGAGCCGTATAGGAATCCGCGTAACACTGCTTCGGGGAGTCTCAAACTGCAAGACAGTGCTGAGGTAGCGAAACGACCATTGGAATGTCTGCTTTACAGTATTAAAGGAGAACGCTTAGGAATTACTACGCAGTTTGAAAATTTACAAAAAGCACGTGAATGGGGTTTTAAAGTACCTGAAGAGGCCAGAGTTGCAAAAAATATTGATGAAGTATTAGAGTTTGTGAACTATTGGGATGTGCATCGTCATAATCTTCCGTATGAAACTGATGGCGTTGTTATTAAAGTGAACAACCTGCAACAACAAGAAGAACTCGGGAATACTTCCAAAGCACCTAGATGGGCAATGGCGTATAAATTTCAAGCAGAGCAGGTCTCTACGGTTCTTAATGAAATCACTTATCAGGTTGGACGAACAGGAGCCATTACTCCAGTTGCTAATCTAGAGCCAGTACAGTTGGCAGGGACTACCGTTAAAAGAGCATCCTTGCACAATGCAGATCAAATTGAAAAGCTAGATGTGCGTGTAGGAGACACGGTCTATGTTGAAAAAGGAGGTGAGATTATACCAAAGATCATGGGCGTAGACTTGGCTTTAAGAAAGGAAGGCTCGTCACCAACAAAGTATATTGAAACCTGTCCAGAATGTAATACTGTACTCGTTAGGCAGGAAGGAGATGCAAAGCATTTTTGTCCGAATGAAGAAAACTGTCCGCCCCAGATTATTGGTCGAATTCAGCATTTTATTTCTCGAAAAGCAATGGACATAGAAGGATTAGGTGGAGAGACGGTGGCTTTATTGGTTGAGAATAATCTCATACATAATTACGCAGATCTTTATGAACTCACGGTCGAGCAGATTTTGCCGTTGGAACGAATGGCGCAGAAGAGTGCAGAGAATTTAGTTAGTGGAGTAATCGCTTCTAGGGAAATTCCTTTTGAACGTGTCTTATTCGCTTTAGGGATTAGGTATGTTGGAGAAACGGTTGCCAAGAAATTAGCGAAGCATTTTAAAGGAATTGATGCTCTTATGAATGCATCGGAAGAAGAGCTTATTTTGGTAGATGAAATTGGAGATCGAATTGCTCAAAGCGTGGTTGCTTTTTTTAATTCTGAAGAGAATAGAAATACAATAGAGCGTTTAAAAACAAGTGGAGTTCAATTAAAAATTTCTGAAGAACAACTTGCTGGACAGACAGATAGGCTTTTAGGAAGCACTTTTGTAGTTTCGGGAGTGTTTACGAAAGTATCTCGATCAGAATTGAAAAAATTGATCGAGGATAATGGAGGTAAGGTTTCTAGTAGTATTTCATCAAAAACAACCTACGTAATTGCTGGAGATAATATGGGCCCCAGTAAGCGAACCAAGGCAGAAGGGCTAGGCATCTCTATTATTTCAGAAGACGACTTTTTAGCGATGATTTCATAACAGACAGGAGTAGATCGTATTTTAGTAGATGGTAATTAAAGTCTACTTATTGTTTAGCTCTTATGACTTTCACTAGTAATTTGTATTAATTTTATCAAATCATTTCCCAAAAGTTAAGAAAAAATAAGCATAGAACTTGTACTTTTGCGAGGCAAGCTTACCGTAACCATGTTTGAGAATTTAAAGCGAAAATCATTACGTAAACTCACCGAGAAGAACTTGGCAAATAGAGATTTGTCTAAAGTGAACTCTAAGGTAAAAACTTTAGGTTTTGTAGTGGACCAATTGTTTTTTCAGGATTTTGACAAGCTGTACGATTTTTACGAGGATTTAAAATTGCTTCCAAAAGATGTAAAAGTGTTCTCTTTTATCGAGGTAAAGAAGAAATTACCGTCTCTTTTGCAAAATCAGGTGCAGAGTAAGGATTTTGACTGGAAAGGAGTGATGCATAACCAGAATGCAACCGAGTTTTTAGATAGAGAATTTGACGTGTTGGTAGGGTTTTACGAAGATAAGCATGAATTTTTGGATGCGATGGTAGCACAGAGTAAAGCTAAATTTAAAGTTGGTTTTGAAGGAGCAGACGAGCGATTGTACGATTTAATTATTGGTTTAAGGCCAACAAAACTAGAAGCCTTTAAAGTTGAATTCAAGAAATATTTAAAAATATTGGGTAAGATCGACTAAAAAGGCGCAGTTGTTGCTAAGTTATAGTTGAATAATTAAAATTACTTACCATGAAGTTTACAAAATATATTTTAATCGTCTTGTTACTGCCGTTGGCCAGTTCCTTTGATTCTTACGAATTGAAAGATAGCAGGTTCCTACTTCAAAAATGGGTGCAAGAGGATTATGATCAAAACGGGTTTAGGTATAAAAGCGCCTCGTCTTTCGAGAGTGACAAACCCGGAATCGAATTTTTAAAAGATGGAAGTTTGATTAAAAGACAAAATGCAGGATGGTGTGGTACACCCCCTATTTCTTATGATAATTTCGACGGAAAGTGGGAACGCATTTCAGACAATGAAATAAAAATAGAACATAGGTTTTGGGGAGGAACGTCGATTGCCAATGTGCGAATTGTAAGCCTCACTGAAACGGAAATGATTGTTCAGTTTGAACAAGTCGAAACTATAATGGAAGAATAAAAATAATAATAATTCCCCTTGTAATGAAAGAACTTATTGGTACAGGCGTAGCGTTGATAACCCCATTTACATCAGATCTCCAAATAGATGTGGACGGACTAAAACGAGTGGTCAACTATCAAATCGATAACGGAATTGATTATTTGGTCGTTCTTGGAACCACGGCTGAAAATGTAGCGCTATCCAGTGAAGAGAAGCAGCTGGTAATTGATACAATTGTTTCTGTAAATAATGGAAGACTTCCCCTGGTTCTTGGGATTGGAGGAAACAACACTACGGCAGTAGTTCAGGAATTCAAGGAAAGGGATTTAAGTGCTTTTTCTGCAATTTTATCTGTTTCTCCAATGTACAATAGACCCACACAAGAAGGGATTTATCAGCATTTCGCGGCAATTGCGAGAGTAAGTCCGAAACCAATAATTTTATACAATGTACCTGGGAGAACAGGGAGTAATGTGCTTCCCGAAACATTGAGTAGGTTGGTAATGGAGTTTGATTCAATTGTAGCAATTAAGGAAGCAGCAGGGGATTTAGTTCAGGCTATGAGAATGATTGCTGGTACTCCAGATAACTTTTTGGTAATAAGTGGAGATGATATGATCGCACTTCCTATGACGCTCGCAGGGGGTTCAGGAGTTATTTCGGTGATTGGACAGGGATTGCCAAAAGAATTTTCAAGAATGATTCAACTGGGACTTGATGGAAATGTGGCGGAGGCGTATAAACTTTACTTCAAAATAGCTCCTTCCATCGACTATATTTTTGCTGAAGGAAATCCGGCTGGAATTAAAGCGATCTTTCAAAAGTTAGGACTATGTGGAGATGCTGTGAGGCTACCTTTAGTGCCTGTTAGTGACGAGTTGAGGTTGACGATTAATAACTATATCGACTCTTTTTAATTCTATAATTTTTTACAGGCGTTAAACTTTTCAGAAAATGAACTATCAACGCTTACACTTGCTATATTTTAGCAGAATAATAAGTTTTTATAATCACGTTTAATTTCCTACTTTTGCACGATGTTTTTTAAATCTATGAGAATACCACTTTTATTGCTATTGACAGCCCTTATGCTTGCCTCATGCAGCGAGTATCAACGGGTACTTAAGTCTGATGATGTTGGGTTAAAATACAATGTGGCAGATTCTCTTTATAAAAAGGGTGATTACAAAAGGGCTTTAGGTCTAATGGATCAAATTTTACCTGCTTATAGAGGGAAACCTCAAGGAGAAGCTTTAAATTACCGTTACGCGAATACGTTGTATAATTTGGAAGATTATTACTTGGCGGGCTATCAATTTGAACGTTTTGAAACATCCTATCCAAAAAGTGATAGCTTGGAATTAGCAGCTTACAAATCTGCTAAGAGTTATTACGAATTATCTCCTCGGTATTCTTTAGATCAAAGAGACACAGAAAAAGCGTTGGAGAAACTTCAAACGTTTATCAATAAATATCCAAATTCAGGTTATAGGGATCAAGCGAATATCCTGGTAATGGAGCTAAGAGAGAAGTTGGAAAAAAAGGATTATGAAGTTGCAAAGCAGTTTCTTCGTATTTCAGATTTTAAGGCTTCCATTGATGCATACGATAATTTTATTGGTGATCATCCAGGCTCGAAGTATCGAAAAGATGCTTTTTATGAGCGTATTGAAGCGGCCTACTTACTAGCCATAAACAGCGTACAGTACAAAGTAGAAGAACGTCTTCTAATTGCGAAAAAACATTATAATAGTTTTATAAAATATTACAGCGACAGTGATTTGAGAGGAGATGCAGATGATCTCTTGGAAGACATCGAAAAACGACTGTCGGAAAAAGAAACAGCAAATAATTAAGGATTATGAACGATATTAAAAAAAGCGAGGCACCTATCAATACTACTACCATTGATAAAAATTTAATAGATGCACCTACAAATAACATCTATGAGGCCATCTCTATTATCTCAAAAAGAGCGACTCAGATCAATTCTGATATTAAAAAAGAGCTTTTGGAGAAATTAGACGAATTTGCTACTTACAACGATAGTTTAGAAGAAATTTTCGAAAATAAAGAGCAAATTGAAGTTTCTAAGTTTTACGAGAAACTTCCAAAGCCACATGCATTAGCGGTACAAGAATGGTTAGATGGAAAAATCTACCACCGTAATACCCAAGACGAAGAAATCGAAAACTAAGCCAATGTCTGTTTTAAGTGGTAAGAAAGTATTACTTGGCGTTACTGCCGGTATTGCCGCTTATAAAAGTGCTTTTTTAGTTCGATTACTCGTAAAAAGTGGAGCTGAAGTTCGTGTAGTGATGACTCCTGCTGCAAAGCAATTTGTTACTCCATTAACGCTTTCTACCCTTTCTAAAAACGAAGTATATTCTTCATTTACAAATGAAGATGACGATAACGCCCAATGGAATAACCACGTAGAGTTAGGCCTTTGGGCCGATTTGTTTATAATCGCCCCAGCAACAGCAAATACCTTGTCGAAGATGGCGCAAGGAGTGAGTGATAACATTTTAGTCGCTACCTATCTTTCGGCTAAGTGTCCTGTGTATTTTGCGCCAGCAATGGATCTAGACATGTATAAGCATCAGTCCACGCTTAATACATTCGATACATTAGAGTCCTTCGGAAATATTCTTATCCCAGCTACGCATGGCGAATTGGCCAGTGGGCTCATTGGACAAGGTCGTATGGCGGAGCCCGAAGATATCATCACATTTCTGGAGAATGAACTTTTGGCGAAACTCCCTTTAAGAGGGAAGAAAATATTGATTACCGCGGGACCAACCTATGAGGCTATTGATCCAGTGCGTTTTATTGGAAATCACTCCAGTGGAAAAATGGGATATGCCATAGCAGAAACTGCCGCAAATCTTGGGGCAGAGGTTATACTTGTTTCTGGACCATCCAGTCTTTCTGTAAAGAATAATACAATTAAGTTAGTAAAGGTAACATCGGCTCAAGAAATGTATGATGCTGCTCATCGCAGTTTTGGTAACGCCGATATCGCAATTTTGAGCGCAGCAGTTGCAGATTATAGACCAGCGGAAATGGCAACGCAAAAAATCAAAAAAACAGCAGAAGAACTTAGTATTAAATTAGAAAAAACGAAAGATATCTTGGCGTCTTTAGGTGAAATTAAAGAAAAGCAGTTTTTGGTTGGTTTCGCACTTGAAACTCAAAATGAGCTAGAAAACGCAAAAACGAAACTCAAGAAAAAGAATTTAGATTTAATTGTGTTAAATTCGCTTAATGACAAAGGTGCTGGTTTCGGTACCGATACTAATAAAGTAACTTTTATAACTCCTAACAATAAAGTGATACCGTTTTTAGTTAAGAGTAAGCAGGAAGTTGCCGAAGACATTTTAAAACATATTAGAAAAGAACTTGATGCGTAGATTTTTATTTTTAGTTGCTTTACTTCTTATCATACCAGCAGCGCAAGCGCAAGAGCTGAATGCTACCGTAACGATTGATGCGGAACAGACTGGTCAGCCTAATTTTCAGGTGTTTAGAACTTTGGAGCAGCAGCTTACCGAGTTATTGAACACAACTACTTGGACTAACAGAGAGTTTAAAAATCAAGAGCGAATTGATTGTAACTTCACTTTAATTATTCAAAATTTTGAATCAACTGCTTTCGAGGGAACATTGCAAGTGCAGGCTTCAAGACCAATATTTGGTTCTCTGTACGATTCGCCTATCTACAATTACAACGATAGACAGTTTAGATTCGACTACACGGAGTTTCAACCCCTAGTTTTCAATATCAATACTTTTGATTCTAATTTGGTTTCGGTCCTTACTTATCATGTCTATACTATATTAGGTATAGATGCAGATACTTTTGAACTAAATGGAGGGGGTGAATACTATGCAACGGCCAAACAAATTGTAAATACTGCTGCCTCGAGTAATTTCGCAGGGTGGAAGCCGACCGATGGAACACAATCGAGATTTCGTTGGAACGATGCAATTATTTCAAATGTATATGCAGAATTTCACGACGCTCTGTATACGTATCACCGACATGGTTTGGATAAGATGGATACTAACCAAAAAGAAGCTAAGAACAATATTATAAAAGCAATTGCAAAGCTTAAGAATGTGAACGATCGTAGGCCAAATTCATTTCTATTGCGAACCTTTTTTGATGCTAAAGCAGACGAAATTGAAAAAATTTTTAGTGGAGGCCCTACCGTAGATATTAATCAGTTTATAGATAATCTGAATCGTATAGCGCCTACACGCCGATCTAATTGGAGTAATATAAAATTATAATTTCTTTTCTTGGAGATGCTCCAAAACTCCCTTACTTTAGAGGAGTTATTTATTCATAATTCACCTTTAAATTACGAGCTGTGGTTATCTCACTTGCCATCAAAAACTACGCACTTATAGACGATATCCGAGTGGATTTTAACGCTGGCCTTACTATCATTACGGGTGAGACAGGTGCGGGGAAATCGATCTTGCTTGGAGCATTAGCGCTGGTCTTAGGAAAGAGAGCCGATCTTAAGGTAATGAGAAGCGCGACCGAAAAATGTGTAATTGAAGCAGAGTTTTCAATAGCGACCTATGCTTTGGAACAAGTTTTTCAAGACAATGATCTGGACTACGAGGCACATACTATTTTGAGAAGAGAAATCTTACCGAGTGGGAAATCACGTGCTTTTGTAAATGATACGCCGGTAACGCTTCAGCAAATGCAACACTTAGGTGAGCGACTTATTGATGTGCACAGCCAAAATGATACGCAAACACTGTCTACCGAAGGGTATCAGATGGAAGTTATTGATGCGCTAGCCGATAATGAGGTTCTATTGAGATCTTATTCTGAAAGTTTAAATAATTTTAAAGCGGTCATTCAAAAGCTAAATGAACTGCGATCTCAAAAGGAGCAAGCGGTAAAAGAGCATGATTACCATAACTTTTTGTACACCGAATTAAAGGATGCTGGTTTAAAAAACTTGGATCAATTGCGTTTAGAGGAGACTTTTGAAAAGTTAAATAACACAGAAGAGATTAAAGGAGTGTTGTCTCAGCTAGAAGCCATCATTGGAGATGAACCAGCCGGTGTTTTGAATTCTTTAGGCGAGGCGCGAAGCTCATTGGCTAAAATTCAACGTTTTTCGTCAGAGTACGAATTACTTTGGGGAAGATTGAATAGCGTAGTCATCGAATTGGAAGATATGTACTCAGATATGCAATCTGCACTGAACGATATCGAGCCAGATCCTCAACAGTTGATGCAAATCAATACGGCTCTTCAAACCTTATATAAACTTCAACAAAAACATACAGTGTCTACAGTTGAAGAGTTAATAGCTATCGAAAATGACTTGGCTTCCAAGTTAGAAGTTTCATCCAACATCGAACAACGTATTGAGGAATTGGAAAAGGAATTGGAAGACGTTAAAAATGCGACTTCCGAATTAGCAATTCGTTTACACGAGAACAGGCAAAAAGCGATTCCTGTTTTAAAAGAAAAGTTAGAAGTTCTTTTGAAAGACCTAGGGTTGCCAAATGCGCAGTTTCAATTTAATTTAAAGCTTTCAGAAACATTTCGGTCTAACGGGACCGATATCCTAGAATTGCTCTTTACCGCGAATAAAGGGATGGCGCTTGGACCACTACACAAGGTGGCTTCTGGCGGGGAAATGAGTAGGATAATGCTATCGGTAAAAGCTGTTCTTACACAGTATAAAAATCTGCCAACGCTTATTTTTGATGAGATAGATACGGGTGTTTCTGGTGAGATTGCTCATAAAATGGCCGGGATTATGAGCGATATGAGTAAGAAGATGCAGGTGATAAGCATAACTCATTTACCTCAAATAGCGGCTAAAGGTGATTATCATAAAAAAGTATTTAAAGCAGAAGAAAATAATCGAACACATACACGTATGAAAGATCTTACCGAAGATGCTCGAATCCTCGAAATTGCTCAAATGATTGGCGGGAATACGGTAAGTGATTCTGCTCTAGCACATGCACGACAATTATTGAATTAATGTATATTTGTACAGCTTTGCAATAATCTGAGGCAATCAATGTTGCAGCAACCAAGAAATAACTATAACAGAACTAAAACCAATCAACAATGTCATATAATTTACTAAAAGGAAAGAAGGGGATCATTTTTGGTGCGCTCGATGAAAATTCAATCGCCTGGAAAACGGCAGAACGTGTTCATGAAGAGGGCGGAAGTTTTGTTCTTACAAATGCACCAATTGCAATGCGAATGGGACAGATCAATGAGCTTGCAAAGAAAACAAACTCCGAAATTATCCCAGCAGATGCCACAAACCTAGACGATTTGGAGAACCTTGTTGAAAAGGCAACTGAAATTCTTGGGGGGAAATTAGACTTTGTCTTACATTCTATAGGTATGTCTGTGAATGTGAGAAAAGGAAAGGCTTATACAGATCCTAATTACGATTGGACGCACAAAGGCTTGGATGTATCGGCTTTGTCTTTTCATAAGACCATGCATGTACTTTATAAGAAAGATGCGATGAACGAGTGGGGCAGTATTGTTGCACTTACCTATATGGCCGCTCAGCGTGTTTTTCCAGATTATAATGATATGGCAGATAATAAGGCATATCTTGAATCCATCGCCCGCAGTTTTGGGTATTTCTTCGGAAGAGATAAAAACGTTCGTGTAAATACCATTTCGCAATCGCCAACTCCAACTACCGCTGGACAAGGAGTAAAAGGATTTGATGGCTTTATGGCTTATGCAGAAAAGATGTCACCACTTGGAAACGCCACCGCGATCGATTGTGCAAATTATACAGTTTCATTGTTTAGTGACCTCACCAAAAGAGTTACGTTGCAAAACCTATATAATGATGGAGGCTTTTCTAATATGGGAGTAAGTAATGAAGTAATGGAAGCCTTTGTCAAGGAGCAGTAGATCTTCGACGACTTAAGTGTTAAAACCTGCCTTTCGGTGGGTTTTTTTATGTCTTTTACCGAATAAAAATGACCTTTATCGTTTATACTGTCTTGTAGGACAAATAGTTTTGGAAATCGTTTTTTTTTAGATATTTTTAGAGAATATTCTCGCGTTTTTAAGGAATATTATCATTATTAACTAATCTATAATTTTATTATGAGAAAATTTACTTTACTAATTGCGATGCTTGTTTGCGCAGTTGGCTTCAGTCAAGAAGCTTCGGTAAAGACATTGGGGGAAAACAACCCTATGTCTGTGCAGCAAATGGCATCAAATTCCACCAAGGTCTCTTCCGCGGTGACAGCCATGAGAAAATTGGTTCCGGCTACCATCTCTTCCATTTCGGAAGGAGAGAATAACCCAACCTATGCGAATCAACTTTCACAAGAGCAGATTGCTACTTTGAATGCGATTCCAGCGAGCCTAGAGGCTACTCAGGAAAATAATCCTGTACTTGCTAACCAACTTTCACAGGAGCAGATTGCTGCTTTGAATGCGGTGCCAGCAAGTCCACAAGCGACTTCCCAAGATGGTAGCGTTTATTTTATTACCAATCATAGAGATATAGATGTAACTCCTGCGATGGCAGCGGTTTCTTCTGAGCTTCAGGCATCTGCTAAAGGAGCTAACAATCCAGTTGTTCTAAGAAAAGAAGAGCCAGCTATGTACATTGGAAAGCAGCCAGCTTGTTCTACAGATGGACCAAGTAATGCTTTTGAAAATGGAAAGAGCTTTACGCAGAACCTTGGACGTATTGTTGCACATGATGTAACAGTAGCGGCTGATGAAAACCTAAACTTAGAATTGATCAACTTGAATGCGTTTATGGGAGCCACTGGTTCTGGTGTAAATGCAGCTTTCGTTGACGTATATGTATATGAAGACAATGCAGGTGCTCCAGGTACTATTATTACTTCTGAACTTGGAGTGGTTCCAACTGCACAAACTGTAGTAGGAGCTAATTTCGGTTTTGACTTATGGGATGTCGAAATTGACCTAACAGACGTAATGTTAATGGGGCAAGCAGGGATGACAACCACTTACTGGGTAGGTGTTGCTTTAGAAACTACCGATGCTTCTAATACTTTCTGGGAAAATTCTACTGCAGGTCTTGTTGGACTTGGAGAAGCTTACGACGATGGTCTAGGTGGAGGATTCGTTCTTGACAATACATTGGAAGGTGTTTACACTATTTCTGGAGACTGTCAGCCAATGGGTGGAGGAACCTCTGATCCATGTTCTACAGATGGTCTAAGTAACGCTTTCGAGAATGGAAAGAGTTTCACACAAAATCTTGGTCGTATCGTTGCACATGATGTAACTGTTGATGCAGATGGAGATTTCTTATTAGAACAAATCAACTTGAACGCGTTTATGGGAGCTACTGGTTCTGGTGTAAATGCTGCATTTGTTGATGTATATGTATATGAAGATAATGCTGGTGCTCCTGGTACCTTAGTTACTTCTGAATTAGGTCTAGTACCTGCTTCACAAACTGTGGTAGGTGGAAACTTTGGTTTCGATGTTTGGGACGTTGAAATAGACGTTACAGATGTTATGCTAATGGGTCAAGCTGGAATGACAACTACTTACTGGGTAGGTGTTGCTTTAGAAACTACCGATGCTTCTAACACTTTCTGGGAAAATTCTACTGCAGGTCTTGTTGGACTTGGAGAAGCTTATGACGATGGTCTAGGTGGAGGATTCGTTCTAGACAATACATTAGAAGGAGTTTATTCTATCGCAGGAACTTGTTCTACTGGTGGTGGAGGTGGTTCTTCTATGCCATGTGCTACTGAAGCTTTAAGTAACGCTTTCGAAAATGGAAAGAGTTTTACTCAAAATCTTGGTCGTATCGTTGCACATGATGTAACTGTTGATGCAGATGGAGATTTCTTATTAGAACAAATCAACTTGAACGCGTTTATGGGAGCTACTGGTTCTGGTGTAAATGCTGCATTTGTTGACGTATATGTATATGAAGATAACGCTGGTGCTCCTGGTACTTTAGTTACTTCTGAATTAGGTCTAGTACCTGCTGCACAAACAGTAGTTGGAGCTAATTTTGGTTTCGATGTATGGGATGTAGAGATTGATTTAGCAGATGTTATGTTAATGGGTCAAGCTGGAATGACAACTACTTACTGGGTAGGTGTTGCTTTAGAAACTACCGATGCTTCTAACACTTTCTGGGAAAATTCTACTGCAGGTCTTGTTGGACTTGGAGAAGCTTATGACGATGGTCTAGGTGGAGGATTCGTTCTAGACAATACATTAGAAGGAGTTTATACTATTGCTGGAACTTGTTCTACTTCAGGTGGCGGTGGTTCTATGCCATGTGCTACAGAAGCTTTAAGCAACGCTTTCGAAAATGGAAAGAGTTTCACACAAAACTTAGGGCGTATTGTAGCGCACGACGTTGAAGTAGTGGCTGATGAAGACTTCACTTTAGAAATGATCAATTTAAATGCATTTATCGGTGCTACTGGTTCTGGTGTAAACGCTGCATTTGTTGATGTATATGTATATGAAGATAACGCTGGTGCTCCTGGTACCTTAGTTACTTCTGAATTAGGATTAGTGCCTACTGCGCAAACAGTTGTTGGAGCCAATTTTGGTTTCGATGTTTGGGATGTAGAAATTGATGTTGCAGATGTACTGTTAGCAGGACAGGCTGGTATGCCAACTACTTACTGGGTAGGTGTTGCATTGGAAGCTACAGATGCAAGTAATGCATTCTGGGAAAACTCTACTGCTGGTCTTGTTGGACTTGGAGAAGCTTACGACGATGGTCTAGGTGGAGGATTCGTTATTGATAACACCTTAGAAGGAGTTTACACAATCGCTGGTACCTGTTCAGGTGGCGGTGGCGGTGGAGGCGGTGGAGCTGCTTGTTCTACTGAAGCTCTAAGTAACGCTTTCGAAAATGGAAAGAGTTTCACTCAAAACCTAGGACGTATTGTTGCTCATGACACGGAAGTGCCATCTGCTACAGACTTTACTTTAGAAACTGTTAACCTAAATGCATTTATTGGAGCTTCTGGTTCTGGTGTAAACGCTGCATTTGTTGACGTATATATTTATGAGGATAATGCAGGTACTCCTGGTACGCTAATTACTTCTGAACTAGGTTTAACTCCTACTTCACAAACAGTTGTTGGATCTAACTTTGGATTCGATGTTTGGGATGTAGAGATTGATGTAACAGATATCCTTCTTCCAAGTGATGGTGCAACTCCAACTACTTACTGGATTGGTGTGGCTCTTGAAGCTACAGACGCATCTAATAGTTTCTGGGAAAATTCTACTGCAGGTCTTGTGGGTAATGGTGAAGCTTACGACGATGGTCTAGGTGGAGGATTCGTTATCGATAACACCTTAGAGGGAGTTTATACGTTCTCTGGAACTTGTGAGGATCAGGTAATTGTTACTTACGACGATTGTGAAGGTGCAAGACCAATTGCTTGTGGTACTTCTGAAATTGGAGATACTTTAACTGCTACTAATGATGCAGTTGATGAGTGTGGAACTGCAATTACTGCACCTGGTGTGTGGTACGTATTTGAAGATACTTCTGGATTAGCTTCAGTTGTAACGGTTACTACGTGTAGTGCACTTACAGATTACGATACTAAGTTAAATGTATACTCAGGAGACTGTAGTGCATTAACATGTGTAGATGGTAATGATGACGCAGGAGCAGATTGCGCGGTTAGCGGACTTCAATCTCAAGTAGTTTTCAATAGTGATGGTAATACTACTTTCTATATCCTTGTTCAAGGATTTGGAGGAAACACTGGAAACTTTGAGCTTACTATGACTTGTGATCTTGTTCCACCACCAAACGATGAAATAGCAAATTCTATCGATGTTGACGAAATAGGATTCCCTTATACAGATCCTAACGTTGCAACAATAGCAGCTACGCTTGAAGCAGGTACTCCTGTAGATTGTGACAATGCTGGTGTAAGAGGGGTTTGGTATAACTTCGTTCCAGAATTAGATGGAACTGCTACTGCAGAGGTTATCTCTCCAGCAGGATTTACTTCAGTAACTTTCTACACAGCTCCAAGTGAGAGTGCTACAGAGACTGAATTGACGTTAGTAGATTACTTCGATAACCAATGTGTGCCTCAAAATGATGCTTCTATCCCAGTTGTTACTGGACAGGCGTATTATGTATATGTTGCTAATATGGGAGGTTCTACAGATATCGTTATTGATGGAGACTTCTTCTTAGGTGCGAATGATAATAAAATCGAAGGATTTGCTTATTATCCAAACCCTACAACAGGAGTTGTTAACTTAAGTTCTATAGATCTTATTGAAAATGTAGAAGTATATAACATTCTTGGTCAGAAAGTAGTTGATCAAAATGTAAATGCTGTGAATACTAATATCGACATTACTGGTCTTTCAGTTGGTGCTTACATTATGAAAGTGTCAATCAACGGTCAAGTTGGTACATACAAGATTATCAAAAGATAATTTTATATAGATTATTTAATGAAGCCACCCGCCTTAGGCGGGTGGCTTTTTTTTTATATGTATTTTTGCCAGATGCTTAACTATTCATTCATTGTTCCCGTTTATAATAGACCCCAAGAAGTTCAGGAGCTTTTAGAGAGTTTTTTAGATGTTCAATTTGAAAGACCATATGAGGTTGTAATTATTGAAGATGGATCGACCGAAGACTCCCAAGAAGTTGTGGACGCCTTTTCTGAAAGATTAAATATTTCCTATTATAAAAAAGAGAATACAGGCCCCGGAGATTCGCGTAATTTCGGAATGCGGAAAGCTACAGGAAACTATTTTATCATTCTTGATTCCGATTGCTTACTTCCACCTCACTATTTGAAGGCTACCGATACATTTCTTAAAGAAAACTATGTAGACTGTTACGGAGGTGCCGACGCTGCTCATGATAGCTTTACAACCCTTCAAAAAGCAATTAACTATACCATGACCTCCTTTTTGACAACTGGAGGCATAAGAGGTAGTAAAAGCAGTGTAACTAAATTTGAACCTAGAAGTTTTAATATGGGGATTTCAAAGAAAGCGTTTGAGGCAACACAAGGTTTTGCAAAGATTCATCCAGGAGAAGACCCTGATCTTTCTCAAAGAATTACGAAGGCTGGTTTTGCTACCACATTTTTGCCAAATGCATATGTGTACCATAAAAGAAGAATTTCATGGAGCAAATTTCATACACAGGTTACTAAATTTGGAATGGTGCGCCCAATTTTGAATAGTTGGCACCCAAATGCGGCTAAAATCACTTTCTGGTTTCCAACATTATTTGTGTTTTTTGCTATATTCTCATTGGTCGGAGCCCTTTTTATACATTGGATGATTATAATTCCATTAGTAAGCTATTTGTTTTTGGTATTTATAGACTCCACTTTAAAGAATAAAAATATAGTAATAGGTGTGCTTTCTGTTTTTGCTTTACTCATCCAATTTTTTGGTTATGGACTAGCGTTTCTAAAATCCACCTTCTACATTAGCTTACTGAAGAAAGATCCCCAAAAGCAATTCCCCCATTTATTTTTTGAGTAATTTTAATCCATGATCGAAATCAGAAAAAAACATAGAACTTCTAAGCTTAAATCCTTTTTCTTTTTTCTGTTGTTAGCATTAATTTCTTGGGTGCTAACCAAATTTTCTCAGGTTTCAACTTCTACGGTTATGGCTAACTTAGTATATTCGAACACTCCTGCCGCAGTCTCCGTTTCGTCTAATAATTTGAATGAGATCGCATTCGATATTTCTACCAATGGGTTTCAGTTTTTATCCTTTCAGCTTAAAAGACCAAAAATAGACGTCGATATTTCTAAATATTATAAGCCAGGAGATTCGGTTGTTTCTATTCCTAATACTGAAATAAGTAAAATAATCACTGCTCAGCTCGATAATAATACCTTGGTTAAAAATATTAACATAGAAGAACTTACGGTAGATTTAGACCTTTTAATGACCAAAAAAGTCCCAGTTCGTTTTAATTCCGAATTGGATTTTAAAGACGGTTATCGTTTCCTAAGTAGTCCTAAGATTTCGCCAGATTCGATTACGATATCAGGACCTTCGAAAGAGGTAGAGAAAACGAAGGAAGTAATGACCGTGGATTACAACGAAAAAAGCATTTCGGAAAATGTTCGGAAGAGGCTTCCAATAAAATTACCTGAAAATACACAATTGTTAAGCACCCCAAATGAAGTCGAAGTATACCTAGAAGTAGACGAATTCACAGAAAAACGATTAACGATCCCTGTTGAGGTGCGAAATATACCAGAAGGAACCGAATTAAAATTACTACCTGAAAGCGTCAATTTAACCTTCAATGTTTCGGTGAATAGTTTCAATGATGTCACCGAAAACGATTTTCAAATAGTATGCGATTTTTCTAAGAGAATTATAAACGAAAATTTCATGGTACCCAAATTGGTAAAACAACCCAGTGGGATCCATCATATAGAAATAGGCGCAAAGAGAATTGAATACTTAATTTTTAAATAAGATGAAAGTTGTTGGCTTAACAGGAGGGATTGGAAGTGGGAAAACTACGGTCTCACATTTCTTTGCTGCTTTGGGCATACCCATTTATATAGCCGATGTAGAGGCCAAAAGACTTACCAATACTTCAAAAGTAATTCGACGAAAGCTTATCGCGCTTCTCGGTGAAGAGGCATATACAAATGCAGGAATTAATAGAGCATTTGTGGCGAACATTATTTTTAATGATACTCATCTACTTCAAAAGGTAAACGATATAATTCACCCTAGAGTTGGACAGGATTTTAGGCGCTGGCTTAAAAAACAAAAAGGACCCTATTGTATTAAAGAGGCTGCTGTACTTTTTGAGAATGGTGGATATAAAGAATGTGACGCTGTTATCTTGGTCACTGCACCCGAAGATGTTAGACTAGCACGTGTGATTGGTAGAGATAAAACCACAAAAGAAGCTGTAGAAGCCAGAATGGCTAATCAGTGGAGTGACGACAAGAAAGTACCACTAAGTACTTACATTATTGAAAATACAGATCTTGTTCAAACCCAACTTCGGGTTGCCGAAATACACAAGGCGCTGGTAGCAGCCGAGTAAACATAACGTTCCTTCTGTTAACATTTGGTTAAATGGGTGAGCCCCTAAATGTTAAAATCTTAATTTTGATAAATGAACAAAAAGCTATTTGCGCTTCTCATAGGTTCGATGACGCTCTCTTTGTTGGGTATCATCTTTGTTCAGGGATACTGGATAAACAATGCATATCAAACCAAGGAGGATCAATTTACTTTTAATGTTCGTCAAGTTCTTAAGGAAGTCTCCAAAGATGTGCAATTGCGAGAAATTGAAGACTATTACAGACTTTATAGTGGATTAGTAGATAGCCTTGGAGAACCAGATAACGTTAGTTTTAACGAGCTTATCTATAGTATAGCGAATGAGGATGAGAGTGAAACCGTTATATTTTCGGATGGAATTATAGAAGAAGATTATAAACTGTCATCGGGATTTCTTGATACAGATTTTGATAGTATACGCTTTAAGAAAATTACAAATCAAAAACAGACCACACGAATAACAAGAGGTCTTGATGGGAGCGGTGTTACAAAGCAGACAAAAAGAGTGTTCAATAGGCTCAAGGATTATGAACGAAGGCAATTTGAGGCTGCTTTTAGTAATATTTCAGCGCAAACGCCCATTCACAAAAGAGTGAGTAGGGAAGAAATCGAAGCACTGATCTCAGCAGAATGTAAAGAACGAGGTATTAAACCTAAATTTGAATACGCGGTGTACAGTAATAATCTAGGGACCAAGATACGATCAAATAACTTCGAACTTGACCCGTCGAGTACATACGGTGTACCACTATTTGTTAATGAGAATTTAAATACGAGCTATAAATTGTATGTAAATTTCTCTGAGAAAGGTAGAGAAGTACTCAACACCATACTTGGAATGGCCATTCTGTCGTTAGCATTTACAACAGTTATAATTTTAGCCTATTCCAATGCGTTGCGTCAATTGTTTAAACAACGGCAAATTTCGCAGATAAAAACAGACTTTATAAATAACATGACCCACGAGTTTAAAACTCCCATCGCAACGATCAATTTGGCGTTGGATGCACTTAAAAACCCAAAGGTTTCTGAAAATAAAGAGTTTGTTGCACGTTATTTGAAAATGATAAGGGAGGAAAATCGAAGAATGCACGCGCAGGTCGAAGACGTGCTAAGAATCTCCCAACTGGAAAAGAATGAGTTAGACTTGCCGAAGGAGCGCCTAAAACTGCACGATATAGTGGAGGATGCTATTACACATGTGAGTTTAATTGTGGAAAATAGAGATGGATATATAAGAACACATTTTGACGCCCGTAAGTCGTCTATTCTTGCAAACGATTCGCATATGACCAATGTTATTGTCAATATGTTGGACAACGGAATCAAATATACAGAAGGAACGCCGAAAATAGATGTCTATACCGAAAATGTAAAAGATAAAATTATTCTTAAGATTGTTGATCAAGGAATAGGAATGACAAAAGGTGTTCAGAAAAAAATATTTCAGAAGTTCTATAGAGAACATACTGGAGATATACACAACGTAAAAGGTCACGGACTTGGGCTCTCATATGTAAAACGTATTTTGGACGATCATAATGCCGAAATATTCGTAGAAAGTGAGCAAGGCAAGGGAAGCACCTTTATTATTAAAATGCACTTAATATCGTAATATATGGAAACAGAAAACAAAAAAATATTGCTAGTAGAGGACGATCCAAATTTTGGAACAGTCCTAAAAGATTATCTTTCTATTAACGACTACGACGTAACACACGCCAAAAATGGAATGGAAGGGTTTGAGAAATTTAAAAAAGATGATTTTGATCTTTGCATTCTCGACGTGATGATGCCTTATAAAGACGGATTTACTTTGGCAAAAGAGATTAGAGAGAAAAATGAAGATGTGCCAATTATCTTTTTAACCGCCAAGGCCATGAAAGAAGATGTCTTAAAAGGCTATAAGGTTGGAGCAGACGACTACTTAAACAAACCGTTTGATAGTGAAGTTTTGCTAATGAAAATAAAGGCAATCATCCAGCGAAAAGCGACCGATTCGATTGCAGATAGCAAACAGTTTGAATTCAACGTTGGTAACTTCCATCTTAATTCGAAATTACGTTTCCTAACTTATAAAGACCAGGATCCTATCAAATTATCTCCTAAAGAGAACGATTTACTCCGTTTATTGTCACTACATAAGAACGATTTAATGCCAAGAGAGTTGGCTTTAACCAAGATATGGAGAGATGACAATTATTTTACATCTCGTAGTATGGACGTTTATATTGCGAAGCTTCGTAAGTACCTCGGTATGGACGATGGAGTAGAGATCATTAATATCCACGGAGAAGGTTTCCGCTTGGTGGTTAAAGATGAAGTAGACCAATAATACATATAATTAAGTGTAAAAATGCCCTTCTTTCATAGTGTAAGCTTTGAAAAAGGGCATTTTTTATGATTTTTCTCAACTACTTCGGAAATTTTCACAACTGTTATCTAGGTTGCCAATAACACTATTCTAGCCATCGCCTTTACCTACCATCGAATGCAAACGATGTCTAATCTGAAGTTTTCTGTTGAATAAATTCTATGACCTCCTTAAAATTAATCTTGTAGTCGAACCATTCAATGGCCTCGTTCTTACGAAACCAAGTTCCTTGCCTCTTCGCAAATCGTCTAGTGTTCTTTTTAATTTCTGAAATGGCCTCCTCTAAGCTGAAGCTACCGTCAAAATAGAGGAATAGTTCACGGTACCCAACTGTTTGTAAGGCGTTTAAATCTTTATGCTCGTACAGACGTCGCGCTTCTTCTATTAACCCCTGCTTTACCATTAAATCGACCCTCTTATTGATGCGGTCATAAATAATTGATCGGTCTGCGGTTAGACCCACAAAAATAGTTTCAAAGTTTCTTTGAGCGGCTCCCTGATTAAGAAAAGATGAAAACGGCTTCCCTGTTCCTCGATATATCTCAAGCGCCCGTATGAGTCGGTGATGGTTAAACATATCTACCTTTTGGTAGTATAAGGGGTCCACTGTTTCAAGCTCCTTTTGCAATGCTTCAATTCCCTTAACCTCGTATTCCTTATTCAGTAGTTCCCTTACTTCTGAGGAAATCTTCGGAAATGTATCCAACCCTTTCACCGCAGCATCCAAATAGAGTCCGGAACCGCCAACCATTACCAATACAGGGTGCTTTTTAAATAACTGGTCTAAAAGCGCAATAGATTCTCTTTCGTAGTCGCCAACACTATAGGAATCGAAGATGCTTTTATTTTGAATAAAATGATGTGGCGCAGATGCTAATTCTTCCGTAGAAGGCACCGCGGTTCCAATATTCATTTCTTTAAAAAACTGACGGGAATCTGCTGAGATAATTTCAGTAGAAAAAAAGTTTGCAATTTTAATCGATAGAGCGGTTTTTCCAATGGCAGTAGGGCCAACTACACAAATCAATAAAGGTTTTTTAGACAACATGATCCTTAGAATTCAGGATTGAGTTCTTCCCCGCATTTATGACAAAACTTGGCATCGTCTCTATGCTTGCTGGCGTGACAATTAGGGCACTGTTGAGAGTTCACATGCACGTACTCGTCACTTTTAGAGTATTCTGCACTTACAATTCCCGTAGGTACCGCTATAATTCCATAACCCATAATCATAATAATGGCAGCTATAAACTGCCCTAGTGGGGTAACAGGAGCAATGTCACCAAATCCAACGGTGGTTAGGGTTACAATACACCAATAAATGCTCGCAGGAATACTCTTAAAACCACTTTCTTCCCCTTCAATTAAATACATCAATGTGCCAAAAATAACCGACATGATGAGTACAGCAAAAAGGAACACTAGAATTTTTGGCCGACTGTGATTAAGCGCTTTTTTCAATTTATTAGCCTCTCCAATATAGCGGGTAACTTTTAAAATTCTAAATACTCTTAAAAGCCTCAGTGCTCTTACGGTAAGCAAATAGCTGCTGCCAGCAAATAATAGAGATAAATAAAGAGGAATGGTAGATAAGAAGTCGATTATTCCGTAGAAACTAAAGATATATTTTTTGGGCTGTTTTACGGTAATAATACGAGCTATATATTCAACCGTAAAAAAGATGGTGATTACCCATTCGCCAACATACAGATACTCATGATACTTTGCGTCGAAGGAACTTACACTCTCCATCATTACAAGAATAACACTCAGTAAGATCAAAATTAGAAGAACTACATCAAATAGTTTTCCCAAAGGAGTATCCGCTTCATAAATAATATCATGAAGGGTTTTACGCCATTTTTGATGATTGGGAGAGCTCAATAATTCTAATTTTATGTGTTAAAGGTAATTAAGTTTTCTTTAAATAGCTTTTTCCTGCGGTAAAGGCAATATCTTGAGTACTTTGTGCCTGCGCATATAACTATGGATGATGTGTTGTGAATCCCTATTGTTCTTCATCGGACTTATAATCGACCTCAAAACAGATATATTGTTGATTTGGTGATTTAAATTGTAATAACCGTACCCTTTATATTGTCCGTTTTCTATGAGGATTACAGATCGTTCGTTTACTTCTCTGCCTCGGTCTATGATGAGCATATTTTGCTGATCGTAACTGTTTTTTGCCAAGTACTCTTCTACTCGTTTATTGTACTCTTGCGGCTCCTCTTTCTTTAAGCAGGCACCACGACATTCTTTGATTTCATGCAGAAAACATCCACCTTCGCTTTGATCTAGTCCGGTTAACTTCTGGCACAGTTCATAACTGGATGTAATTTTGAACAAAGCCGATTTCGCCTGCTGGTAATTGGTAAACGTAGTAATCGCTTTTTTTCGAGCATCGGCCTTTTCAATTTTTAAGTTTAGATAACCATCTTCATCACGAAGGGTAGTAAGCTGGTAGTCGAAACGTGTTTTTCTTAGGGCTCGGTTGTACTTTGGTTTGTTGGATTTGATTTCTTCACTTTCCTTTAATTGAGCGATGAGATCATTTCCGGTAGATTCGAAGGTAATAGCAGTTACTTCCGTTTGTATTCTTTTAGATTTACGATTGTCGTTGGTGAAATGCTGAGTGATCCTTTTTTTTATGTTTTTACTTTTACCAATGTATATGATGGTTCCGTCTTCTCGGTGCATATAATAAACTCCTGTGAAGGTTGGTGCACTTTTTATAAGGTCATTTAGTTTAGGTAAAAGCTGTTTTTTCGGATCTTTTTTAACATGTTTAGAGATAATCTCTTTGTTGAGGTCCTTTGCTAAAAGCATTTTAAATAACTCTACTGTTGCCTTGGCGTCCCCTTGAGCACGGTGCCGATCGCTAATAGGTATTCCTAACGAACGCACCAATTTCCCTAAACTGTAGGAGGGAAGGTCTGGAATTAGCTTTTGAGCCAGTTCGACTGTGCAAAGTGTTTCTGTATCGTATTCGTAGCCTAAACGTTCAAACTCCGTAGTTAGAATACGATTGTCGAATTGTGCATTATGTGCAACTAGAACACACCCGTCTGTAATTTCAATAATGCGCTTTGCGACTTCATAGAATTTAGGCGCATTGCGCAGCATTTCTTTATTGATACCAGTAAGGTTAACTACGAAAGGTTGGATTTCGCGCTCTGGGTTAACTAAGCTAGAAAATTGATCCACAATAGAATGTCCATCAAAACGGTAGATCGCAATTTCGGTGATGCCTTCTTCATTATATTTTCCACCGGTAGTTTCGATGTCTAGGATTGCGTACATTCAGTAAAGAAAATTGTTTTTTTAAGGGATTATTTTAAATTGAATCGTTTCATAAGGGGACGATAAAATTTGACAAGAAAGTTACAAAAATACTGGGACTAGTGGGCTTCGAAAGACTAGTAATTTCTGCTCCCAAAAATAGCACTCCCAACTCGAACCATATTACTTCCAAGAGCGATTGCCAATGGGTAGTCACCGCTCATCCCCATACTTAAAATAGTTAAATTGGAATGTTGCATTTGCTGTCCTTCGTAGAATTCTTTCAATGAGCTAAATTCTGTGGTCAATTGTTCTTGATCATCGGTAAATGTTGCCATACCCATAAAACCAACAACTACCACATTTTTCAATGCCTTTATTTCTTCCGAAATTAATAAAGTAACTGCTTCCTTTTCAGTCATACCAAATTTACTCTCTTCCGCGGCAATCTTAATTTGGAGCAAACAATTGATCACTCGATCGTGCTTGGCGGCTTGCTTGCTTATTTCCTTTAGTAATTTCAGGCTATCAACGGCATGGATCAAACTTACAAATGGCGCCATGTATTTCACTTTGTTAGTTTGCACATGACCAATCATATGCCATTCAATGTCTTTAGGCATTTCTTCCCATTTTTCGACCATTTCCTGAATCTTGTTCTCACCAAATATGCGTTGTCCTGCGTTGTAGGCTTCCATGAGATCGCTTACGGGTTTGGTTTTAGAAACAGCTACCAGTGAAACTTCCTCTGGTAAGGATGCATTCAATTCTTTTATTTTTTCTGAAATTTTCATAGTCTTTTAATTGCTAATCGCGAAATGCTTGCTCTGGTGTTCATTTAAAATTCGTAAATCGTAACCCCACTTCTCAATTTGGGTTCAATATAGGTGCTTTTTGGAGGCATGGTAAGCCCTTCATCTGCGATTAGTTTTAATTCTTCAATAGAAATTGGAACTAACCCAAAACCCACAGTAAATTCCTTGGCGTCCACCGCAGCTTTCACATAGGCAAGATCTTTTTTGCCATGCGAATAACCAATTCGCGTGTCGTTTCGAACATCTTCAATACCTAAAATAGGCTGTAGAATGGTTGTGTATAAAATTTGGGTGTCCAATGCTTCTAAGGCATTTTCAAATTCATATAAATTTTTCCGGAGATAAAGGGAGTAGAACGAACCGTCTAAATACATGCTGAAATGATGCTTTTTGGAAGGTTTGTAATAAGTTTCTCCTCTGTTTTCAATTCGAAAGCTAGCGTCTAGTTTAATCAGGAATTCTTCTTTAGAGAGTCCATTAAGATCCTTGATCAATCTATTGAATTCATAAATCTTTAGTTCACTTTCAGGAATGAGGTAACTCATAAAATAATTATAAGCTTCCTCACCGCTATGTTCTGGGTTTTCGGCAGCACAAGCCGCGGCTAAAAGGCAAGAAGAAGAAGATCTGTGATGACCATCTGCAATATAAATGGAGCTCATTTTGGCGAAAACCCTACCTATTTCCTTAACCAATTCTGGATCGCTCACATTCCAAACATAGTGAGTATCTCTATAGGTCGTTGTAAATTCATATTCGGCTCGTTGGACCATTACTTGGTCAATAATCGACTTTAGCTTTGGGTTATCTGGATAGGTGAGTAGCACCGCTTCGGCATTGAATCCTACTGTTTTAAGATATTCCTTAAAAATAGTTTCTCGGTATTCAATCGTATCCTCGTGTTTTTTAATAATATCGTTCTCGTAATCCGCAACACTCGCAGCGGCTACAATTCCATGAAACACCAATTTATCTCTGTTCACTATTTTGTAAACATAAAAGCTAGGTTTCTCGTCCCTAATAAAAACTTCGTCCTCTTTAAATTCTTCAAAACGATTGCGAACGAGGTCGTATCGATCCTTACCCGATATTTGCTTTTGATATTTAAATCCAGGATTAACGATTTGTAGAAAGGAAAAAGGATTATCTCTCAAGCGGGCTTCTCGCTCTTCTATAGAATAACTTTCGTACGATCGAGCGGCAACTAGACTTACTTTGTCTCTTGTGGGCCTGGTCGCTTTAAAGGGAATAATTTTTGCCATTTTCAATGTGTTTCTATAAACTCGGTTGGATCTAAAAAGCCATCGGTGTTTTCTGAATAACCGCCACCAATATCCATTCGGATACGATCTCTTATTTCTAAGTGCAAATGCGCTTTGTAAATTCCATCTGCATTACCAATGGTTCCAATTTGCATTCCTCTTCTTAAATAGGTTCCTTTTAGTACGGTGATAGTATCGCAATGGGCATAAACAGATTCATACCACATACTGTCGTGTTTATGCAGTATTCTTATTACATTACCCCAACCACCACCAATGTTTTCTGCAAAATCTACATATCCATTCGCTATACTGAAAATGGGATCACCCAAATCTGTGTTTCCACCTCCAATTCCGTTCCAATCATCTCCTAAATGATTGTTCTCCTTGAATTTTTGAGCGTTGTAATAACCTTTCGCATCTGGTTTTCCTATAGGGAAATCGAATTGATCGGCGAGATACTCCGGCTTATTCTCAAAAAGCCGATCCAACGTATCGGAACTTTTAATTGCAGGTGTCTTTTCATGCTCTAATTGTAAAGAAACTCTTTCATTCCTGTGCACATTATTGCATCCAAAGAGGCAAGAGGTAAGTGCTAAAAGGAGTATTACATTTTTCATTAAGACCGATGAATAGAACGTTGAAACATCTCAAAATCGAGCTCAGAATAAAAAATATCCTTGGGAACATAGAAAAACTGATTCTTACTAATATACAACATCCAAAATTTGCCCTTATCAAGTACTTTCTGAATTCTTTCAAAGGGGACTTCACCAGAGCCGCCAAGTGTTTCTTCTATTCTCAATGTCTCCTTATCAAAGAAGATTTGTTTTTCAGACAGAAAATCCGATTGATCCTTCGAATGAGCAAATCGATACAAATATAGATACATGAAAATTAAATAGCCAAAACCAAAAATTGCCCAAACAAGATGACTCATAGTGTTGGTTCTGATGTATGAGAATAGATGAACAATTCCAACAATGGTTACCAAAAGGTACAGCCACCAACGTTTCTTAATTGCAGTATTTAAGACAATACTGAAATAAGTTTTCGGACTTTGAGAAAATTTCTTTGTTTTGGTCATTGTTTTGGGTTACCGAAACATCTGTGCTACGGTCTCGGCCTTTCTGTTTTCAGAGTAATCGTAAAAACCTTCTCCACTTTTAGCACCTAGTTTCCCAGCCATTACCATATTCACAAGTAGTGGACACGGAGCGTATTTCGGGTTTTTAAATCCGTCGTACATCACATTCAAAATAGAAAGGCAAACATCGAGACCAATGAAATCCGCCAATGCCAGTGGGCCCATAGGATGCGCCATTCCTAGCATCATAACAGTGTCAATTTCTTTTACTCCCGCTACTCCATTGTACAGTGTCTCGATTGCCTCATTAATCATTGGCATCAAAATACGATTGGCAACAAAACCGGGATAATCGTTCACTTCAACAGGAACTTTATTCAGGTTTTTTGAAATCTCTTCAACGGTCTTATAGGTAGCATCACTGGTACTATAGCCTTTAATGATCTCTACCAGTTTCATAATAGGGACTGGATTCATGAAATGCATTCCAATCACCATTTCGGGACGCGAAGTGACCGCAGCAATCTGCGTTATGGAGATAGAAGAAGTGTTACTCGCTAAAATGGTGTCTTCTGGACAGAACTTTTCAAGATCTTTAAAAATTTTCAATTTAAGATCTATATTTTCTGTTGCGGCCTCCACCACTAAACCAGCATATTCTACACCTTCTTCAAGGCTCGTGTAGGTAGTGATGTTTTTCAGTGTACGCTGTTTATCTTCTTCGGAAATTTTCTCTTTCGACACCATGCGATCTAGATTTTTGGTAATGGTCGCCATTCCTTTGTCCAGAGATGCTTGAGAGATGTCAATGAGTTGAACTTTGTAATCGAATTGTGCGAAAGTATGAGCAATTCCATTGCCCATTGTTCCTGCGCCTATAACTGCAACGTTTTTCATAGTATTTTCCCGCTTAAGCGAGTGTTTTTAATTGAATGTTATCTTTTAATACACCAAATAAGGTTAGTTTTTTAAACAGATGTAATGCTAGCCATTGAGCTACTCTTTATAAATTAGAAAAGCCTCTTACAGCATCCTGAAATTCTCAATTACTTGCATTGCTACACGTAAGGCGTTGGTTCCTTGTTGGAGCGTCACTATGGGCTCTGTTCCATTGTTTATCGCATCTGCAAAAGTCTCCAATTCATCTAAAATTGCGTTGTTATTGTCAATTTCAGGATTATCGAAATAAATTTGCTTTTTTATGCCTTCCGCGTTGGTTAATATCATAGCAAAATCGTCTGGATCTGTTGGAGCATCCTTCATTTTAACGACTTCACATTTTTTCTCTAGAAAATCGACCGATATATAGGCATCTCGTTGAAAGAAACGCGCCTTTCTCATTTTTTTCATGGAAATTCTACTCGCAGTGAGATTTGCAACACATCCGTTTTCAAATTCGATCCGCGCATTGGCAATATCTGGTGTTTCAGAAATCACAGAAACTCCACTCGCGTTTACACTCTTAACAGGACTGTTTACCACACTTAAAATAGCGTCTATATCATGAATCATTAAGTCTAAAACAACTGGAACATCTGTGCCTCTTGGATTAAATTCTGCTAGTCTGTGAGCCTCAATGAACATCGGATTTTCGATCTTTCCTCTCACCCCCATAAACGCTGGGTTAAAACGCTCTACATGCCCCACTTGTCCTTGTACGCCATGCTGTTCAACTAGTTTTAAAAGTTTTTCGGCTTCGGCTACCGTCTGAGTGATGGGTTTTTCAATAAATAAATGCTTTCCAGCAGTCACTACTTTCTCCGCACACTCAAAGTGGTAGATGGTAGGTGTAACTACATCAATCACATCGCAGGCATCAATTAAAGCCTCCATAGAAGGATAACTTTTATAACCAAATTCTTGTTCTATTTGCTGAGCTGCGTGTTGATCGTTATCGAAAAAACCAATAAGGGTATATTTCTGTGATTGGTCCAGTAGTTTTAAATGTATTTTTCCAAGGTGACCAGCACCTAATACTCCTGCTTTTAGCATGGGCGTTCGTTTTCAACAAAGATAGCAGTTTTCACTTAAAATACGATGTAGATAAACGATTTGACAATTAGAATTTATTAGCTTTGTGTTTCAACCGAAGACCATGAGACAGCCAGAAATACATACCGAACGATTGTTAATCCGAGAATTACGAGAAACGGACCTCGATGGAATGTTCGAAATGGAGTCCAACCCTAACGTTCATTTATATCTCGAAGAAAAACCGTTAACGAAGAAAGACGAGGTAGTGAAGATTATAAAGTATGTTAGACAGCAATATCAAGACCACGGTATTGGGAGATGGGCTGTAGAAGAGAAAGCTACGGGAGAATTTGTAGGTTGGACAGGGTTTAAAATGAATACCGAGCCACTAAATGACCATACTAATTTTATAGATCTTGGGTATCGCTTTAAAGAATCTGCATGGGGTAAGGGATACGCTGGTGAGACGGCACTAGCCTCTATGAAATACGCATTTGAACAACTTGCATACGACCGTATCTATGGAGCGGCCGATGTCAATAACATAGGCTCTAATAAAATTTTACAAAAGGTAGGATTGGAACTGGTCAATTCATTTAACCTCGATGGTGTTGATCATCACTGGTATGCTATCTCGAGAGAGGATTGGATAAGGAAATTTCAGAATAAAGACATCAACATTTCCTATTAGTTCTTCCGATAATTTATATTTGACAAATCATAAAACTCCAAATTAATAATTTGAATCTAAAAGACACTTTTACCCATAAGGGAATGCGCAAGAAGCTAGTGGAAACACTTCAGAAAAAAGGAATTGTTAATCCGTCCATTTTGGATGCTATCAACCGCGTGCCACGACATTGGTTTATGGATTCGGGTTTTATTGATCATGCATATGTAGATAAGGCTTTTCCAATAGCCGCAGATCAAACTATTTCTCAGCCCTATACAGTGGCGAGACAAACAGAGCTACTTGAGGTTTCTGAGGGTGCTACGGTTCTTGAAATTGGTACTGGAAGTGGTTACCAAAGTGCTGTGCTCTTAGAGATGGGTGTGACTGTTTACACCATTGAACGCCAAAATGAATTGTTTAAAAAGACAAGTTTGTTTCTGCCCAAAATTGGTTACCGCCCTAAGAAAATGATCTTTGGAGATGGCTACAAGGGACTACCCGAATTTGCTCCTTACGATGGTATTGTAGTTACCGCTGGAGCTCCATTTGTTCCTAATCCTTTACTTGCGCAACTCAAAGTAGGAGCAAAGTTGGTAATACCTGTAGGAGATGACGTTCAAATTATGAACGTTTATACCAGAAAGAGTAGTACAGAATTTGAAAAAGAAGAATTTGGTGAATTCCGGTTTGTGCCTTTATTAGAGGATAAGAACTAATAAGATTTTCCTTTATTACAAATATATATTTGAAATTAGTCGTTCTACCGTAGGATGGTCATTACCACCAGCGGGCTCAATAGTTATATTTAACGACTCCGAATTGGGTATATAGTTCATCGCAATCATTTCGCTGTTCTTTGGAATAACACCCATATCAATCATTACACCTTCCACATCGGCCCACAGTTGATAATCATGATCGTTATCTAATGTTGGTAATCCCTTGGCATTGAGTACTACGGATTTCGATTTGTGATTCACATAGCTTATGGCGGTAGCGTTTGGTGATTGGTCGTTCCCTTTAAGAATAAATTTCTCCGTATCGGGATGGTTCACTAAGGTATACCATTTAGAGGTTTCGGCTAGGTCGCTTTCCAGACGTTCATAATTGCTTTTTAGTTGTAATTTTTCCTCTTGGACAAGTCGAAGGTCTTCTTCCATCGTATTTATTTGGCTGTATAACCAAAAAGAACTAACCCCAAACAACAAAGCCAAGGATGCGGCGATTGCTAAATATGACTTCAACGCACTTCCTGAATTAGTCTCGTGGGTGTTCACTTCATTTACCGTCGCCACTTTCAAAATAGTATCTTTTAGTTCTGCAGGCGGTTGGATGGCATTTTCCTGTGCTATCTGCTCAAAATTTGCTTCCAGGGTTTGAAAGTGATTCATTAAGGAAGAATCTGCTTCCAGTTGATCTTGGATCTGTCGTTCTTCCAAAGGAGATAATTCCCCTAATAAATAGCGTTCTAATAGACCAGATTCTCTTATGTTCTTCATTTCATTCATTAGATGCATTCAATTAATGACCATAAAACTAAAGCTCCAACTTCGTATAATTCTCGCATTTTCTTTAAAGCTTGTTGGATATACGATTTAAAGGTACCCAAGGGGACGCCCATTTGTTGATGCGCTTCTCTATGTGTTAGTCCGTTAAAATAAACTAACTCCAAGGCTTTTTGATGGTGACTTTCCAGTTGCTTAATCGAGCCATTTAATTTTACGAAGTCGAGATCGATCGTTTCTTCCTCGGGTTTATTACTATATACACTTAAATCTTCATTTTGGATGAGGTTCGATGGGTTTCGCAAGGCATTTAAAGTGATATTTCTAGCAATTCGGTATGCCCATGTATAAAATTTTCCTTTTGCAGGATCGTAAGAGTTGGCGTTGTTCCAGATTTTTAGAAATACTTCTTGCAATAGATCCTGTGCCTGAGCTTCATTTTTACACATTCTTAAAATAACACCATATAATGCCCCTGAATAGTTGTCGTATACGGTAGACAGCGCCTTGGTATTTCCTTTTTTTAATTGTGATATGAGTAATTCTTCTTTAGGCATGTGATTTCTGCGGATGTTAAAGTTAAGCAAAAATTAGATTACTGCTCATCCAAGCTTTAAAGTAACGTGTATATATAAATGAACGCGCTCAAAACATATTAATCAATTTTAAAATCAAACAAAATGAAAAAATTAGTATTTATTATTACCACCTTATTAGTATTCGGTTCAACTCAGTATGCCTTTGCTCAAAACAAGGACATTGTAGACGTCGCCGTTGGGAATGAAGATTTCTCAACTTTAGTGACTGCGTTGAAGGCAGCCGATTTGGTAGAAGCTCTAAAGGGTGATGGCCCATTTACCGTATTTGCTCCAAACAATGCCGCGTTCGGGAAGATTGATGCGAGCACCTTAGGATCTTTATTGAAAGCAGAGAACAAGGATAAATTAGCGGCCATTTTAACCTACCATGTAGTAAGTGGCAAATATACAGCTACCGACGTAGTAAAAGCACTCAAAGATGCTGGCGGTACAATTGAACTTACCGCTTTAAGTGGAGCAAAGTTTAAGGTGAGAAAGGGTACCGACGGAATTTATTTGAAAGATGAAAATGGCAATTACAGTAAGATTGCCGCTACAGATGTTATGGCAAGTAATGGCGTTATTCATGTAATTGAAAGCGTTATTATGCCTAAATAAGTGAAGAAGGAAGATGTTGTTATGAAAAGAAAAAGCCTCCTGTATTGGGAGGCTTTTTTGTTTAAATATGAATTACTTAGTTTACAATAATTTTTTTAACTGCGCTCCCTTGGTCCGATTGTAGTTCTAATAAGTACATTCCCTGTGCAATGGTTTCAACGGAGAGCCTATTGGAGTTTCCGCCTAAAGAGCCTTCAAGTACTTTTTTTCCGAAAACATCAAATAAAACATAGCGTTGTAACTTCACTCCAGAATCGTTCTGTACATATACGGTAGAAGTAGCAGGGTTAGGGTACACGGCAACCGAGTTGTAAAAATTATCATCAATATCGAATAAATTCCAACGATCTTCCGCTGGAGGTCCTCCCCAAATAATAGTTGCCAAATAAGGATTATCAATAAATGGGTTTCTGTTTCCGTAAACCACCTCTAAATGAGGGTTTCTTTGATCTTCTAAAATACTTACTGGGTCTTCAGCGTTCCATTTCAAATACACCTGAAGCATGTTTGTGCTACCTTGAGTAGGCCCGGCACCATTCAATGATGGTAGGCAACGATTTGAATAGCGCGTGTACATATACATCATCATTCGGGCTACATCGCCTTTCCACTCGTCTCCTGGAAACCAATTTCCAGAGCCAACATCCCCAGCAGTACCAGATCCGTCGGCGAATTTTTTACTACCTCTATTTCCATTCATGGATTGATCACTTGGCCTTAAATTATGCGGATCTGCTCTAATTCCAGTCGAACTATTATTTGCAGAACCCATTTCCGGATCGGCATTGGATCTAGCAAATACGTGCTCACGATTGTATTCACAATTGGTTCCACCAAAATCCTCTTTATCTCGACTTCTGTCGGTAGTGCAATTTCCATCGCCATTGTCGAAACCATATACTAGAAGAACTTCATTGGTCGCAGCGGGGTTTTCATCGGTTACTTTCACAACGTCTCTTACCTCACCATAGGTAAAGGTATTGTTGGTAATATCTATCTTATCTTGCAGTTCAAAATATAAGTCAATTCCCGTGAGAGTAAGATCAACATCGTCGTAATATGCCTGTTGAGCAAAAGTGATCTGTGTAGCAATCAAAATCAATAAAGTGAGTACTATTTTTTTCATAAAGGGGTGTATTTATTCTTTCTTTTTCATTAATGCTAGGTAGAATCCGTCGAATCCAGTTTTACTCGGCATAAGTTTTTGTTCTTTTGTTAAACTGAACTCTGCTCCAGCTTCTGTCTTTAAAAATGTCTTCACTTGTTTAGTATTCTCAGAAGGAAGGATTGAGCAAGTAGCATAGAGCAAATCACCACCCGGTTTTACCATTCTTGAATAAGACACCAATAACTCTTGTTGAGTGGTTCTAATTTCATCTAAGAATTCTGGTTGAAGTTTCCATTTTGTACCTGGATTACGTTTGAGAACTCCTAATCCTGAACACGGGGCGTCGATAAGTACTTTATCTGCCTTACCAATTAACTTTTTAATCGATTTGGTAGATTCTATCAAACGGGTTTCAATATTGTGAATACCGTTTCTTTTGGCTCTGCGTTTTAATTCGTTGAGTTTGTTTTGATAGATGTCTAGGGAAATTACTTGCCCCTTATTTTCCATCAGAGACGCAATGTGTAAACTTTTTCCTCCAGCTCCAGCACAGGCATCTACTATACGCATACCAGGTTTAGGGTCTAGTAATTGGGCTACTTTCTGAGAAGCTCCATCTTGTACTTCAAACCAACCATTTTTAAATTGCTCTGTGATAAAAACGTTGGCTCGTTCCACTAGCTTCAAGGCATGAGGATAACCTTTTACAGCAACGGTTTCGATTTCTTGTTCATGTAGCGCCGCTTGAACTTCCTTTAATGTGGATTTTAATGGGTTTACGCGAAGTACGACTGGCGCTAGTTGATTGAGTTCGGCAATTTCAGCATCCCAATTTTTGCCAAGTTCATCTTGTCCCAATTTGTCTAACCAATCTGGAATAGATTCTCGAAAACGACGGTTTTTAGATAGTTCGTCAAAACGTCCTTTAATTTTTCTTGTTGGAGTGCCTTCAAATTGTGGCCAATCTGGAAGTGAGATTCCCTTAAGTGTAGCCCAAACTGTGAAAATCCTAAATAAGTTAGAACGATCGAATGGTTCTTTAACTTCGGCAATTTCTGCATACAGCCTTTTCCAGCGTACAATATCGTAGGTGGTTTCTGCTATAAACCCTCGGTCTCTTGCACCCCAGCGTTTGTCCCTTTTTAAAGTATCCTTAAGTACCTTGTCCGCCTGTTTATTTTGGTTGAAAATAAGGTGGAGGGAATCAATTGTTGCAAATACCAAATTACGGTGTAGTCTCATAGGTAGAAAATAGGGTGCAAAGGTACTATTCTCATTAATTGTTTTAATTACATTTGCCAAAATTATTTTATGCGTTATTTTTATATACTTATTTCGTTTGCTTTTATAACTGCTTGCAATACTGATAGTCACAGACCTTTTGCTTCGGTGGATATCGAGGATATATTTAGTGATAGTTTGAGTATTAGAGCCATTGCTCCGCTGGATCAGGATCGTGTTTGGTTTGCTGCCAACAATGGTAGGGTAGGACTCATTGATCATGGTGTGCCTAAGCTTGCAACGGTTAAGTTTGAAGACTCCCTTCTTAGTTTTCGATCAATTGCAAAAACAAAAAATGCGGTCTTTGTTTTGAGTATAGCCAATCCAGGAGTATTGTATAAGATCGATTTTGATGGTAAAGAGGCAACTAATATGTCGCAAGTGTATGAGGAACACGGAGAAAAGGTGTTTTACGACGCAATGACTTTTTGGAATGACAAAGAGGGAATTGCCATGGGTGATCCAGTCGATGGTTGTATTTCTGTGATCATTACAAGAGATGGAGGAGATACATGGAGTAAGTTGTCTTGTGATGTCTTACCGGCGTCTAATAGTGGTGAGGCGGCTTTCGCTGCAAGTAATACAAATATTGCTGTTTACAAGGACCATGTATGGATTGCAACTGGAGGTAAAAAAGCGAGAGTTTTTCATTCAAAAGACAAGGGGATTCATTGGGAGGTGTACGATACTCCAATACTGCAAGGCGGGGCAATGACTGGTATTTATAGTATCGACTTCTTTGATGAGAAAACAGGTTTTATTTTTGGAGGTGATTGGGATAAGAAAGCGTTTAATGAAGGAAATAAGGCCATAACGCGAGACGGCGGAAAGACTTGGAAGCTAATTAGTAATGGAGAAGAACCTGGATTTCGTTCGTGTGTAAAATTTGTGCCAGGAACTCAAGGAAAAGGACTAATTGCGGTAGGTTCTCCTGGGGTTTCTTATAGTAATGATCAAGGGGAAACCTGGACTTCATTTTCTACGGAAGGATTTTATGCGGTATCTTTTGTGAACGATTCTGTAGCTTTTGCTAGTGGAAATAAAAGAATTTCGAAACTGAATTTTAAATTCGAGTAAATTGAAAGACGAACTTTTGAATAATTGGAAGGCGCCTAGAGACGAATACCTACCTAATTTTATTATTGGAGGTGCTATGAAATCTGGGACTAGTACTTTACACACTATTCTAGCTCAACATCCAAAGGTATTTCTGCCGGAAGAAGAAGTGGGCTTCTTCGATATTGATAACATTGCAGAGCATTTCGATTTCAATTTTTTTGATAAACAAAAGAAGGAATGGATCTTTCAGGATATGCAAAAGAACCCAGACGCGCTTTGGAATTGGTATGGAGACAAATTTAAAGACGGTCACGGATTACTCTGTGGTGAGGATTCTACTACTTACATAACATCAGAAATAGCTGCTCAACGAATTGCACTTCAGAAGAAGGAAATAAAAGTGCTATTCATGTTACGCCAACCATCTAAACGTGCGTATTCAAACTATCACCACTTACTGCGATCTGGCATAGTGGATCATACTTTTGAAGATACCTTGCAATTTAATCCACAACTCATACTTCATAGAAGTCTATACAAACAACAATTAGCCGCGTACTATAAGCACTTGCCAAAAGAACAGATCAAGGTGATTGTTTTTGAAGAGTTGGTGAGTGAACCTAAGAAAATAATGGCGGAGGTATGCGATTTTCTAGGAATTGATGTCCATTTATTTGACCCTGAAGTTTTTAATACCCATTCCAATAAAGGAAAACTTCCTACTTTTTTTTGGTTACAGCGCTTTAAAAATCGTTTTTCTAGAGGCTTTGGAAATTCGTTTTACCTGAAAATTCTCCCATTTAGGGCTCCAGACTCTGTGATACGACGATTTATGTCTGATAAAATTCTAAATCGGATCTCAGGAACTATAAATCCTTTGAAAGAAAAAGCGGCACCAAAAATGAACGAAGCTACCAAGGATTACTTAGATACTTATTTCAAAAAGGAGCTCTCTGGATTAGATGAATTAGTGGGACAAGAGGTGTTGTCTAAATGGTTTAAATAAAAAAAGCACCCTTGACGGATGCTTTTACAAACTAAAACTAGACAGCGGCATTTAGTTGCCACGTCTGGGACGATCTCCCATGCGCTTTAGGAGTTTACGTTTAAACGTCTCTTCAGCCTTAAGAAGCCTTAGGACTTTCTTGGGAGGAATAACTCCCCGAAGGTTTTGTATGAGCTCTTTGTGATACTGTAATTTCTTAGCCTCCAGTTCAAGGCCTTTTGCCAGAAGCTCATTTGCTCTTTCGTCTGATATGTTGTCCATGTTTCCCCTAAGAACCTCTAAAATTTCATCACGTTGGGTTCTACGCAGCTCGTGTACTTTTTCTTCATTGGCGTTGTAGATAGGCCAGAACTTTTCAGCTTCCGAGCTGGTTAAATTCAACTCATTCGTTATGTGAGCCGTTTTAAAGGCTTTAATACGATCGTGATCCTGTGCAAATACTGCTGCAGAACACATTAAAAATATAAGTAAAAGATTCTTCATGTTTATTCTATTAATAGGGTAGTATCGTCGATTGTTTCGAGTAAATAGTCTTCAAGATTTTCTTCTGAAAAGAGGCTGGTTTCCAACACCAGTTCTTCCAAATCTTCTTCTGGAAGGTATGAAGCAAGTTCATAACTACTCATGCCACTGGCTTGCTCGTCTAGATAGGTTTCAATATCGGTAAGGGAAATATTTTCAAAATCATTCTGCTTTTCCGAAGAAAACGTAAGAACAATAGCGATGCAGGCAGCAATGGAGGCGGTAAAAAGAAAAGCTTTCCTTCTGTATAGAGGAATCACTTTTACAGTTTCTTCAGTAGGAAGTTGTCCCATAATTTGTTCCTCTACCTTCTCAAAATAATCCTGAGGCACACTAAATCCAGCTTTCTTAGGAAGTTCTTCCAAATTTAACGCGTCAAAAAGACGATCGTCAAAATTTTCAAAGTAGTCCTTTGGAGTTGTAAAACCAGGTTTGTATTTATTTTCTTTTTTCATTGTAATTCTTAGACTAACTTAAACTTAAAAAGTTTCATTTCCTTTAACATAGGCGGTAATTTTCTTTACTGCTATATGGTAGCTACTTTTCAGCCCACCTACAGATGTATCAAGAATTCCCGATAGTTGCTCGAAGGTATGGTCTTCAAAATATTTCATATTAAAAATGAGTTGTTGCTTTTCGGGTAATGTGGCAATCGCTTTTTGCAGTTGCAGCTGTATCTGATCGCCTTCAAAATAAACATCTGTTTCCAAGCGATCAATAAGAGCCTCTTTCATTTCTTGAGAGCTAATATTGGCTCGTTTAGCTCTTTTATTAATGAACGTGATGGCCTCATTGGTAGCAATGCGATACATCCATGTATAAAGTTTACTGTCCTCCTTAAAGTTATGAATATTTCTAAAAACCTTAATAAAGGTATTCTGAAGAACATCGTCCGCATCATCATGATCGATTACCATTTTACGAATGTGCCAATAGAGGCGCTCCTTGTATTGACTAACAAGTGCGCGAAAAGCCCTTTCCTTATCAGACGAGGATTGTAAGGCAGCTACTAATTTTTTTTCATCTACCAAGTTGGTGGTTTCTAAATAAGACTGAAGTAAAGATAAAAGGTTTAATTGACTAGACTTAATTGTTAGTAATAGTGTAAAATCAATACTATTTTATCGATTAAATGTAACTTTTTACGATAAAAAACAAAAAAAGCTTGTTTGTAGGAAAATATTTACTATTTTTGAGATATACTTCTTATGTATAAGTTCTAAGAAACAGTCCTAACTGCGATTAGAGCAACATTAAACGGGCTTAAGCGGGGGCTAGCCCGTTTTTTTTTATTCCTACACTTTTGACTACTTTTTTGAATATTTGTAGGAATTGTACTTCAATATTACTTTTAATTTATCGACAAAGTGCAATATTAACAGCTTAAGTGTATTCTTAATTTGTGGATTTGAATAAAACCTATATCTTTGAATCATACTTATGTGAAACAGGTCGTTATGAGCCCCAATTGTAACGACTAAACAAAGAGAAGCGACGCCCCAAATCGCTTCTTTTTTGTTTGTATTGGTTGGAGATGTTAAACCAGAAAAGTGAGATTTTAGACTTTGGATTTGATACTTGAAAAGTTGTCCTTCTTAGTCAATTTTCGTCATTTGGTAGGAATCTACCATATCAAAACCGTCAAGAGATGATTTGAAATAGATTGTATTGCCTTCAATTTTAAAAATCTCAACGGTCAATTGTCGTCCGATAAAGTGTTTCATGAGTTCATTCGACGATTCTAGATACGTAAAGACATATTCACAATCATTTATCCACTCAATTTTACCAACAGTTTTGACGCCAGTTTTTTGATTGATTTCCACTTGGAGGGTATCAGATCGTTCTATTAAATTATGCAAATCGAAGCTATCATCAATCAATTCAAATGTACCCGTATGAAATGCCGTGCAAGTTTTGTTATCTGAACAACCTTGAAATAGAATAAGCAATAAAAAAGTGCTTATGATTTTATTCGTCTTTTTTAATCTCACCATCAATTAGGCAAAAGATTGCATTTCTACTAAATTATAGTAAACGCCTTGTTTAGCAATTAGTTGGTCGTGTTTTCCTTGCTCTACGATTTCTCCTTTCGACATCACCACAATTTGATCCGCATTTTGAATGGTAGATAATCTATGCGCAATCACTACAGAAGTTCTGTTTTGCATCATCTTTTCTAGCGCATCCTGCACCAAACGTTCACTTTCGGTATCTAGGGCAGAGGTCGCCTCATCTAGGATCATGATGGGCGGGTTTTTAAGAACTGCCCTTGCAATACTCAAACGCTGTTTCTGTCCGCCACTTAACTTTCCTCCGCTATCGCCTATGTTTGTATTGATGCCTTTAGGAAGTGTCTCCACAAACTCCCACGCATTCGCAATCTTTAATGCATCGATAATTTCTTCATCTGTTGCATTTTTATTGGCTACCAATAGATTGCCTTTCACCGTATCGTTGAAAAGGATGGAGTCTTGGGTAACCAAGCCAAGGAGGCTTCGTAACGAGTTTTGGGTAATATTCCGGATGTTCTCACCATCGATCAAAATAGAACCTTCATTTACGTCGTAAAAGCGGGTAAGAAGGTTGGCAATGGTGCTTTTTCCGCTTCCACTTTGTCCAACGAGTGCAACAGTCTTGCCTTTTGGCACTTTAAGAGAGAAGTTTTTTAGCACGTACTCATCTTCGTATTTAAATGAAATATCATCAATACTAATTTCACTTTCAAAACTCTCTTTCTTCAGCGCATCTGGAAGGTCTTGAATTATCGATTCGGTTTCTAGGATTTCAAGAACACGCTCTGCCGCGGCATTTCCTTTTTTCACCCCGTAACTGGCCTTACTAATGGCTTTGGCTGGTGTAAGAATGTTATAAGCCAATCCCATATAGGCGATAAACGAACTTCCGTCTAAGGAACCTTCGCTGAGCACCATTTGTCCTCCATACCAAAGCAAAATAGCGATCACTACGATCCCCAAGAACTCACTAGTAGGAGACGCTAAATTTTGACGATTTAGCAGACTGTTAGAGAATTTATAAAAGCGGTTGGTCGATTCGCCATACTTCTGAGTGAAGATACTTTCGGCGTTAAAACCTTTAATAATTTTTAATCCGCCAAGCGTTTCTTCCAATATAGAAAGGAATGTACCTTGCTCTTTTTGAACATCATCACTCATCCTTTTTAGGCTTTTACCTACTCGAGAAATAACAAACCCCGAAATGGGAATAAATATAAATACAAATAGGGTGAGCTTAGCGCTAATAATAAGCATCATTATAATGGTGAATATAATGGTAAGAGGTTCTCTAACGATGAGTTCTAAAACCGATAAAAAGCTATGCTGAATTTCCAAGACATCGGTTCCTGTTCTTGCCAGAATATCTCCCTTCCGCTTTTCAGAAAAAAATGAAACAGGTAATTCGACTGTCTTCTTATAGAGTGCATCTCTAATATCTCTCAACGAGCCATTCCGAAGAAAAGTAATAAAATAGTTTGCTAAGTATCTAAATATATTTTTCAGTAAGAATAAAACAATTACCAACGCAATTACCAATAGTAGCGCCTTTGAAGCATCATTTTGTGCATATTCCTGTACCTGAAATGCCAAATAATCTTGGTAGTAGTCTTTTAAATTCCCAATGCCTTGATAAATAGGTTTTACGATGACTTTCTGTTTGTCTTGTTGAAACAATACATCTAACATTGGGATGAGCGCTATAAAAGATAACGCGCTAAACAATGCATAAAAAACATTACAGATAATATTGAGAATGCCGTACTTCTTGTAGGGAAGTGCGAACCGAATAATTTTTTTAAAATAGTTCATTAAGTAATATTCAGATCTTTTATGATGCGATCGATTTTTTGTTGCAGATCTACATCCTTGGAAGCCGCATTAACGCTGATGTAAAATTTGATCTTAGGTTCGGTACCACTTGGACGAGCCGCGATTTTGCTGCCGTCTTCCGTGTAGTAGATAAGAACATTGGATTTTGGGATTGTTATTTTTTCTTTTGTTCCTTCTGAAATGAGCAAGGCAATGCTACTTTGGTAATCCTCTACACGCACTACTTTACTCCCTGCAATCTGGGTCAGCGGATTGGCACGAAGGTCCTTCAGCATTGCTGAAATTTCTTCCGCTCCTTTCTTTCCTTTTTTTACCAGAGAAATAAGGTGCTCTTTGTAATATCCATGCTCGGCATAAATTTCTTGTAGATAGGTAAACAGGGTTTTTCCCTTCTCCTTCATTTGTGCTGCCACTTCACAGGCTAGCAATGTTGCCGTTACGGCATCTTTGTCGCGCACAAAATCACCTACCATAAAACCAAAACTTTCTTCTCCGCCTCCAATAAATTCCTGCTCAGGAAAGTCTTCAATCATTTTTGCAATCCACTTAAAGCCTGTAAGGCCTTCTTTGTACTCCACTCCGTAACTTTCGACTACTTTTTGAAGCATGGGCGTAGAAACAATGGTAGAACCCATAAATTGGTTACCATTCAGTCTTCCTTCTTTCTTATAATACGATAACAAAAAATGAGACTTTATAATCATGGCCTGATTTCCATTGATAATGGTCATTTCACCATTTGCATCTCGCGCAGCAATACCCAATCTGTCACAATCTGGATCGGTTCCAATTACAATATCAGCTCCTTCTTTATTTGCCAGATCGATTGCCATTTTTAGTGCTTCTGGTTCTTCTGGATTTGGCGATTTTACCGTTGGAAAGTCTCCATCAGGTTCGGCTTGTTCTTGTACCACAGAGACATGCTTATATCCAGCCATTTCGAGCACCTTTGGGATCATAGTGATAGATGTGCCGTGCAAGGACGTAAATACTACTTTAAGGTTTTCTTTGGCTTCTTTTGCGGTGTTAAAACTTCCGTTGGTCAAAGATGCTTTAGCGAAAGCCTCGTCAACTTCTGCATCTATTAGTTGAATAAGCGAAGTGTTCGCCTCAAACTTGATGTCGGTATAATTTAGTGCATTTATTCGTGCAATGATTTCAGCGTCTTGAGGTGGTACTAATTGGCCACCGTCTTGCCAATATACTTTATAGCCGTTGTATTCTGGCGGATTATGAGAGGCTGTGAGAACAATTCCACATTGACAACCCAAATGTCTTACTGCGAAGGATAACTCCGGTGTTGCTCTTAAGGCTGAAAATAGAAAGACTTCAATCCCATTGGCTGAAAAAACTTCTGCGACTGTCTTAGCGAGCGTATCACTGTTATGTCTGCAGTCGTATGCAATGGCTACCTTAATAGGTTCATTGGGAAAGTGTTTCTTAAGGTATAGTGAAATTCCTTGAGTGTTTTTACCAAGCGTGTATTTGTTGATACGATTATCTCCAACGCCCATTACACCCCTCATACCACCCGTCCCAAATTCAAGACTTTTGTAGAAGCTATCTTCAAGGGTTTCGCTGTCATAAGCGATCATTTCTTTAATGGTCTCTTGTGTTTCTGAATCAAAAAATGGTGTAAGCCATTGATTGGCTCTTTCTAGGATGGTTGGATCTATGTGTCTCATAAGTCGTGTTGAAGACACAAAAATAAAGAAAGTAACTGATTTTAGGGGTAAATGTTAAGATAGTATTGGCAAAGTTGGACGCTAAGGCATCAATTCCTTGTTCCTTCTTTTAAACTTGTTACTTACTATTACAACTCATCACTCTTTTCCTTTTGTCCGCTAGCCATTAAAAAGGCTTTTAAAAATCCGTCGATATCGCCATTAAGAACTGCCTCTGTATTCCCTGTTTCGTGAGCTGTTCTAACATCTTTCACTAATTTATAGGGATGTAAAACGTAGTTTCTTATCTGTGATCCCCATTCAATTGCCATTTTACTATCTTCAATCTCTGCCCGTTGCGCCTGTTGCTTTCTAAGTTCAATTTCATAGAGTTGTGACTTCAACATTTGCATGGCTTTTTCTCGGTTCTCTAGTTGGGAGCGAGTTTCAGAATTATGGATAATGATTCCACTAGGGTGATGTGTTAGAATAGCCTTGGTTTCTACTTTGTTTACATTTTGTCCACCTGCACCACTACTTCGGGCAAAATCCCATGAAATTTCTGCTGGATTGATATCGATTTCGATGGTGTCATCTGCCAATGGATATACATAAACACTAGCGAAGCTGGTATGTCTTTTGGCATTGCTGTCGAAGGGAGAGATACGCACCAATCGATGCACTCCGTTTTCGCCTTTAAGCCACCCAAAAGCAAATTCACCATCAATTTCGAGGGTGACGGTTTTAATCCCTGCAACATCACCAGATTGGAAGTTGAGTTCTTTGACTTTGTATCCGTGTTTTTCGGCCCACATGAGGTACATGCGCATGAGCATTTCTGCCCAATCGCAGCTTTCGGTTCCACCTGCTCCGGCAGTAATTTGTAAGACGGCACTCATGGAGTCACCTTCTTCACTTAGCATATTGCGAAACTCCAGGGCTTCGATGGCTTCGAGCGCTTTGTTGTAGCGCGCCTCCACGTTTGCTGCCTCTCCTTCACCTTCTTTGAAAAATTCATAGATCACCTCGGCGTCATCTGTTAATGCTACGCTACTGTTGTAATCTTCTACCCATTTTTTCTTGGTGCGAAGTGCCTTCATAAAAGTTTCCGCCTCTCTTGGATTATTCCAGAAATTAGGATCGAAGGTTTTTTCTTCGTCGTTGGTGATTTCTATTTGCTTGCCAGCAACGTCAAAGATACCTCCTTAACGCATCCAAGCGATCTCTGAGATCATTGAGTTGATCTTGTGTTATCATATTCAATTCCCTTTCTATAGGGTGATTTTAATTATAAAAGGGTAAAAATAGAATTAATAGTCGGAAAAAGAACACTTGTTCTCGGTGAAATTTTCAGAATAAAAAAGTAAGAAATTGAAAATAATAAGGTGTTTGATAAATTCTGAAATGTTCAATTCCAAAATAACGTCTTTTTGAAACAGGGGCGAAGCCTTAAAAATAGAATTTCAATGGTGAAAATGACTTGCAGAAGACGCTTTTCACAATTCTAAATACTTTCGAAATGAAGTTCTCTTTTATTTTCTTAGATTTATAGCCATTCTTAAGTTCTAATTCAGGGAAATGTCTGAATCGACATATTGAAGCACCGAAGCTTACTACGGTATTCAATTTAATATAGAATCAACCATTATCTGAACAAAGCAATTATTACTAATATGGATCGAACAGAATTCGCGTTGTTAGGTCCTCGCGGTTGTTATTCGTAACAAGATGGCGGAAGCAGAATTTGAATCTATGACGAAAACAATACTTACAGCAATATTACTTACACTTTCTACTGCAATTTCTGCTCAGTTTTTAGCCGAGAAGAAGGACCTTCAAGCCTTTAATGGTTACTTTAATTTTCATTACAGCGATGAGGAGGGCAAAATTTTTCTAGAGGTTCCGTTAAGCAAATTAGAACAAGAATTTTTATATGTACATTCTTTGCGCACAGGTTTGGGATCTAACGACATTGGTTTGGATCGCGGACAATTAGGAGGTGGCGACATAGTGAAATTTATGAAGAGCGGGAATAAATTACTGTTACTGCAACCTAACCTTCAATATCGGGCAAACACAGAGAACGAGTTAGAAAAGAGATCGGTTAGAGAGGCTTTTGCGCAGTCTGTTATTTTTGGTTTTTCCATAAAAGAGACCAAAAGTGATCGTTATATAATTGACCTAACTCCATTTTTATTAACAGATGCTCATAATATTGCTGGGCGTTTAAAAATGGGGAAGGAGGGCGCCTATAAGGTAGATGCATCAAGAAGTGCCTTGTGGATGGAACGAACGAAGGCTTTTCCAAAAAATACGGAGTTTGAAGCCATGCTTACCTATACAGGTATGCCTACGGGAAGGAACCTGAGTAGTGTAGCTCCAAATGTTCAATCTATTTCGGTAATTCAGCATCATAGCTTTGTTGAGTTACCCGATAGTAACTATACGCCCAGAGCATTTCATCCACAGTCTGGTTCTTTTTCTATAGAATATTTGGATTATAGTACGCCTATCTGGGAACCTATAAAGAAAAGGCTAATTACAAGACATCGTTTAGAAAAGAAGGATCCAACCGCTACCGTAAGTGAGGCCAAAGAGCCTATTATCTATTATTTAGATCCAGGAACGCCAGAACCGGTAAGGTCGGCCTTGTTGGAGGGAGCAAGCTGGTGGAATCAGGCCTATGAGGCTATTGGCTACAAAGATGCTTTTCAGATAAAAATGTTGCCAGCAGATGCAGATCCTTTAGACCTTCGCTACAATGTGATACAATGGGTCCATCGATCTACACGAGGTTGGAGCTATGGTATGAGTATTATTGATCCACGGACAGGGGAAATTATGAAGGGACATGTAAGCTTGGGAAGTTTGAGAATTAGGCAAGATTTTATGATTGCGCAGGCTCTCAGCAACAAGCCATTTGCCGAGCGAATGGATAACCATGATCAAATGCTAGAAATGGCATTGGCAAGAATTAGACAGCTTTCCGCTCATGAGGTTGGTCATACATTAGGTTTTGCTCATAATTTTGCCGCTAGCAGTAACAGTAGGCAGAGCGTAATGGATTATCCGCACCCAACGTTAACCCTGCAGAACGGAGAAGTTAACTTTGATAATGCCTACGCCATAGGTATAGGAGATTGGGACAAAGTAGCTGCGGATTATAGTTACAGTGATATTCCAAGTTCAGTAAACGAACCATTGTATTTAAGTGCAATTTTAAAGGATGCTAGAGCAAAAGGAATGCAATTTATAAGTGATTCAGACGCGCGGGCTCAAGGTGGGGCTCACCCTACGGCGCATTTATGGGATAATGGAGTGGAGGCGTCTCAAGAATTATTGGATTTATTGTCTCTTCGGAAAGTTGCGATTGGTAAGTTTACGGAAGACAATATTAGAATGAACGAGCCTTATTCGGTCTTAGAAGATGTGTTCGTTCCTCTGTATTTTTATCATCGTTTTCAAACAGAAGCGGCAGTAAAGGTAATAGGCGGTATTAATTACGAGTACACTACCCGTTTTGGAGATGGGGGATCCGCTCAGAATATAGTTCCGAAGAAAGCTCAGGAAAAAGCATTGAAAGCAGTTTTAAAAACCTTAGAGGCTCAAACTTTAGCCATTCCTAGAGAGCAGTTAGATTTATTTCCACCTAGGGCTTACGGTTATGATCGCACCAGAGAATCGTTTAAAAGTAATATGGGAGTCGCTTTTGATGCGCTTGGAGCACCAGCGACTGCTTCTAAAATGACATTGCAGCTGTTATTGCATCCAGAACGTGCTAACCGTTTGGTGCAACAGAAGGCTTTAGAGGCTAAGAACTTGGGTCTTGAAGAGGTTTTAAATGAATTAACAGATTTAGTGTATGGATCGGCCAAAGGTTCAGATTACGAGAAAGAGGTGCATCGAACAATTCAGTTTGTTACACTCCAGCAACTAATGAACCTTATTGCTACCTCAAAGGCTATTCCTCAAACGAAGGGGATTGCCAAACAGAGTTTGCAGAATATTTCGGCTCAATTATCTAAAGGAAGTAGGAGTACTTTTGAACAGTTTCTATTGGACGAAATCAACAAATTCAACCGCGCACCTGAAAAGTTTAAGGTAATGAGAACACCTAAGATTCCGGACGGAAGCCCAATTGGAAGTGATGACTGCTCTTTTTCAGAATAGGATCAATCGATTATTAATATTGCTTTTAAATATTTTTGGGATTATCTTTCTCACCAACTTTATCAGTGACAAACAATTTCACAACATGAAAAATTTTATTTTCTTATTTGCAATCCTCTTGTGCGCAGTGGCCAGCGGTCAAAATGATGAAGTTTATGTGGATGAACTAATCCAAGGTTTTAGTAAAGAGTTGAAGGAGCGCAATGTCACCACCTATTATGTGTCCAAACGTTACTGTTCTGGAAAAGTGGAGCTATTTAAAATAGGAGATGGTATATGTGTTTCGAAAGGAACTTATATAGAAGCATATGTGGTTTGGAAAGAAGGGGATACTGCCTTTTTTAAGAAAATTGACAACTGCGGAATGTACCACAACATAACTCCACCAGATTCCAGACTGTTTGATCTGTTCGCTGCTAATATCGATGCTCTGAAAAACGAAAGTGTTAAGAAATATAAGTCGGCTAAATACACTGGCGAGCCTCAACTGCGAACTACTCCGCAGCCCTGTGCTAGAAAATTTGATTTTGTAGTTGATGGGAATACGTTCTCGAAGGAGTATAATCTTTTTGACGTAAGCAATGATTCGGACGGAGAGAACTTAAATTACGCTCACAACGAAAAACTTAAAATTGTCCAGTTGGATGCGCAGTTAGGAAACGCCCTCGCATTAGCTGAACCCGGTTTAAGAAGGCAGAAAATTTGAAACAATTTGAGCTTGGCGGAGAGCCTAAGATTTGTGAAATTTAGTTTTTACTATAATACAATACCAATAAATGATTGACTTAAGAAGTGATACAGTAACCAAGCCAACCGCTGAAATGCTTGAATTCATGATGGCAGCTGAGGTTGGAGATGACGTATATAAGGAGGATCCCACGGTGAACGAGTTAGAGCGAAGAATGTCTGAGTTGTTTGGCATGGATGAGGGGCTTTATTTTCCTACGGGAAGTATGGCCAATCAAGCCGCTATAAAACTTCACACCCAACCGGGAGAACAATTAATTGCGCACGAATATTCTCATGTTTACAATTATGAGGGAGGAGGAGTTTCCTTTAATAGTGGAGTTTCTTGTAAGCTCATAGGCGGAGATCGAGGAATGATAACTGCAGAGAATGTAGAAGCGGCTATTAACCCTCCAGACTTCTATCACAGCCCGCTAACCTCACTTGTTTGTGTAGAGAATACTACCAACAAAGGAGGAGGAGCGTGTTACGATTTTAGTGAATTGGAAAGAATAAAAACGGTTTGTGACAATAACGGACTTCGTTACCATATGGATGGAGCTAGATTGATGAATGCATTGGTCGCGAATAATGAGAACCCTAATAATTACGGACGTATTTTTGATACTATTTCGGTCTGTTTGAGCAAGGGATTAGGAGCGCCAATGGGAACGGTGCTTTTAGGTACTAGGGAAGCTATGAAAAACGCCATGCGCATACGAAAGGTGTTGGGTGGGGGAATGAGGCAAATTGGATATATGGCAGCTGCAGGATTATATGCATTGGATCATCACATTGAGCGATTAGGAGAGGATCATCAACACGCATTAGAAATAGCTTTGGTACTCAAAAGCCAGTCTTATGTAAAAACGGTGGAAGCTACTGAAACAAATATTATTATTTTTTATTTAGAGGATCACATTAACGAGGAGAAGTTTATAAAAGATTTATTGAGTCGCAATGTTAAGATTAGTGATATGGGGCAGGGAAAGTTAAGGATGGTAACACATTTAGATTATTCCAAGGATATGCACGAGACCTTACTTGAAATTCTAAGCGATTATAACCACTAAAAAAAGCTCCAAATGGAGCCTTTTTTAATTTATGTATAGAATCGTTACTTATTCTACTTCTTTCACTTCTGCATTAGGAGCATTCTTTTTTATAGATTCGATTCCGTTCTCCATTCCAGATTCTCCGGCATACATTTGACTACTTCCTACGATCTGACCATTGGTTGATTTAAGGTTGAAATAGTGTTTACCATTTTTAGCTTCTTTACGTTCCCAACAGTTATCGTCTCCACAGTTTTTTTGAACAGATTCGATACCATTTACGGCTCCGGCTTTTGATGCGTACATTTGGCTGGATAAAATAACTTGACCGTTACCTGCCTTTAATACGAAGTGATATTTATCACCACTCTTTTTTAATTCGAACATAGATTTTAATCTTATTTAATTAGACTTCAGCTTTAAGATTATAAATATCGAAAAAAAACCTGACTTAAAAAATATTTCCTCGGAGTCTTTAAGGTAGGAGGTTTCACTGTTAATCCATGTTAGATTACACATTATCGAAAAGTATTAACACCCAAAGGAAATAGTTGTCGAATTTTAGTAAATTTAAGAATACTGAAAGTAATTTTGTAGTAGAATAATTAACATTTAAAAACATCAACAACATGAAAAAAGCTATTTTATTAGTTCTTGCAATTTTTGCGACCACTTTCGCATTTGCGCAAGATCTACCTACTAATCCAGAACCGGGTAAATGTTACATCCGTTGTGTCACCCCTGATATTTGGGTAAACCAAGATGTAACAGTTCAGGTTTCTCCTGCTTACAAGAAATTGAGTGTGGTTCCTGCACAATACAAGAAAGAAACCATCACTGTAGATTCTAAGACTGCCGGACAAAACTTAGAGGTTGTACCTGCAACTTATGGAAGCGAGAGCTTTAGCGTAGTTACTAAAGAGGCTAGTCAACGTTTAGTGAAAGTTGGTTCAACCAGCACTACTGAAAACGAAACGATCACTACTAGTGAGGCAAGCTACAGTTTAAAGGTAGTTCCTGCTGTATATGAGAACAGAGATTTTACTATTGTTGTGCAGCCTGCTTATCAAAAAGTAGAAATTGTTCCTGCTCAATACGAAACAAGAGATGTAACGATTACTGTTAAGGAGCCTTCTCAACGTTTGGAAGTTATTCCAGCTGAATGGGGAACTGAAACAGTTGCATACACAAAAAGAGAATACGGAAGTTCAATTAAAACGACTCCTGCAAGTTTTACTTCAGATTTCGAATCAATTGAGGTTAAGCCAGCAACAGCTCGTTGGGAAATGAGTGATACTCCTGCTGCAGAATGTGCTTCTAGTGACCCTAACGACTGTCGTTACTGGTGTTACAAAGGAGTTCCTGCTGAATTCACAACTGTAAACGTTCAACGTTTAGCTGCAGATGCTTCTTTCGTAAGAGTTTCTGATTGTGATAATAATTCAGGTAACGGAGCTGGTTGTGGTCAAGATACCTATACTAAAACAGTATTATTGAAGCCTGCAACAACGAGAGTTATCGATATTCCTGGTGAGACAAAAACGATAAAGACTACAGTAATGACTACTCCTCCTACAACTAGAGTAGTGGATGTTCCTGCTGTCACTAAAACTTTCTCTAAGAGAGTAATGGTAACACCTCCAACAACTACAAGAGTTGAAATTCCTGCGGTTACAAAGACTATCAAGAAGACGATTATTTCTAACGAGTCTACTAGAACGGAAGCGATTCCTTCAGTATCTAAGACGTTTACTAAAACAGTAATGACTGCAGCACCTTCAACTAGAGCGGTTGCCTTGAAAGGTCAAACTAAAAACTTAACAGTAACAAAGTTAGTTTCGGACGCTAGAGTTGATGAGGTAACTGTTCCAGCTGTAACAAAAACTGTTACTAAGGAAGTACTTCAAACTAAAGGTGGATTAACTACTTGGAAAGAAGTTGAGTGTTCTTTAGTTGAGTACCAAGCCCTTCCAATTAACTGGAACTTAGGTAGTGCAACACTTACGGCAGCGGCTAAGAGCATTATTGATACTCGTTTAATGCCAGTATTAGCTCAGAATCCAGGTGTGAAGTTAGAAATTGCTTCTCATACAGATTCAAGAGGTGGTAATACAGCTAATCAAGATCTTTCTGAAAGAAGAGCACAAGCGGTTGCCGCTTACCTTCAATCTAAAGGTGTAAATGGAAGTTTATTAGTAGCCAATGGTTTTGGTGAAAAGAGATTAACAAACAGATGTAAAGATGGAGTTTCTTGTACGGAGCGTGAGCACGCTACAAACCGTAGAACTGAATTCAGACTAATTAATAACAACTAATTGTTGTAGTCTATTAGCCATCAATGAAATTAAGAATTCCCAATATTTTTGGGAATTCTTTTTTTTTTATCATCTTTGGCACAAATAATGCTCCATCTAACGAAATATAATTTCAACATGAGACCTCTTATTTATATTGCTTTGTTCTTGTTCTCAATTTCATCATTCTCTCAAGATGAAACCTCACAGCTAAATTGGCTTACTAACATGGATGAAGCCGAAGCAATTTCCAAAAAGGAAAATAAACTTATTCTTGTCTATTTTACGGGTAGTGACTGGTGTTCTCCATGTGTAGCATTAAAAAAGGACTTCTTCGAGACTGAAGAGTTTGCTGAGAGAGCAAAGAATTTAGTTTTAGTAATGATAGATTATCCAAGAAGATCGGATATTATTTCTGAAGAACAACGCGCTTATAATAAAAAGATTATGGCCAAGTATAATACCAACAAATCTTTTCCAAAGCTAGTTATGGTAAATAGTGGTGGATCCGAAATGGGGAAACTATCAGGCTATAGCCAACGAGATACAAGTCATCACTTTACCTTTGTGGATGAATATTTAACAAGAAACTAGAAGATTCTATTTGAAGAGATCCATTCCTGGAACGTTTGGCATTCCTTCTTTTGCTACGGCGGCTAGTTCTGTTTCATTTACTTTCATAGCTCTAGAAATAGCTTTGTTCAAAGTAAGTATAAGATAGTCTTCCAATTGCTCCTTATCTTCCAAAAGAGTGTTGTCTAAATCAATACTTTTAATTTCATTATTTGCTGAAATGGTCACTTTTAATAACCCATCACTACTTTGCTCATCGACGTAGACGCCATTAAGTCGTTCCTTCGTGGCAGCTACTTTTTCTTGGGTTTCCTTTAATTTGCCCATCATTCCCATCAAATCTCCAAACATGATATTAGTTTTTAGTTTTACTACAAATTTACTACTTTACCTAATTATTACACAAACTAACCACAAATGAAATTCTCAACCCTATTTTCAATTCTAACGCTTATTTTTGCGCTCTCTTGTGATAAAAACAAAGAGACTACTAAAACATCTATGGATATACAACCGCCTAAAGCAGATAAAATAGCTAAGAACCTTGAAATGCATGGAGATGTGCGTGTCGATAACTATTATTGGCTTAATAACAAAGACAATGAAGAAGTAATTGATTACCTAGAAAGAGAGAATGACTATTATAATAAAATGACTGCTCACACCCAGGGTTTTCAAAACGAGCTGTTTGAAGAAATGAAAGGTCGTATTAAAGAGGACGATGCTTCCGTGCCTTATTTCTATAATGGTTATTTTTATCTAACACGTTATGAGGTTGGGAAGGATTATCCTATTTATTCCAGAAAAAAAGAATCCTTAGACGCACCAGAGGAGATCCTTTTCAATGTAAATGAAATGGCAGAAGGACACCCTTTCTTCAATTTAAGAGGTATTAATGTGAGTCCGGATAATAAGTGGGTGGCTTATGGTGTAGATACTATTAGTCGACGAAAGTATACACTCTACATCAAAAACCTTGAAACGGGTGAGGTTTTAGACGACGCAATTCCGTTAACTACGGGAGGGTCTACTTGGGCCAACGATAACGAAACCTTATTCTACACTACCAAAGACGAACAAACGCTTCGTTCCAATAAAATTTACCGACATAGAAAAGGGGATAACCCAAGCAACGACGCTCTTATTTACACCGAAAAAGATGAAACCTTCGGAACTTATGTATATAAAACTAAATCTGAAAAGTTTTTAGTTATTGGAAGTTTTAGCACTCTTACGTCCGAATTTCAGATATTGGATGCAAATAATCCTACGGGAGAGTTCAAGGTGTTTCAAGAACGGAATAGAGGTTTAGAATACAGCGTGTCTCATTACAATGGTTATTTCTACATCGTAACCAATAAAGATGGAGCGACCAATTTCAAATTAATGAAAACGGCAGACACCAACACCTCCATGGAAAATTGGGAGGAAGTGATCCCTCATCGCGAAAAGGTTCTTTTGGAGGACATTGACATTTTTAAAAATTACCTAGTTATTAGCGAACGAAACGAAGGATTGAATAAGATCCGTATCAAACGCTGGGATGAGCAAGCAGATTATTATCTGCCGTTCGATAATGAGACGTATACTACCTATCCGCTGCAAAATATTGAATTTGACACACCTATTTTACGTTACGGATATAACTCTTTAACAACTCCTTCCTCGGTGATCGATTTCAATATGGAGACAAAAGAAAAAGAGGTAAAAAAAGAAACAGAAGTTCTCGGAGGGAAATTTAACAAAGATAATTACGAATCTCAAAGAGTCTGGGCTACAGCAGAAGACGGTACAAAAATTCCTATCTCGATGGTTTATCGGAAAGGAATAAAGAAAAATGGAGATAACCCATTGCTTTTATACGCCTATGGTTCTTATGGGTCCACAATCGACCCTTACTTTTCCTCAGTTCGATTGAGCTTGTTGGATCGCGGCTTTGTATACGCTATTGCCCATGTACGTGGTAGTGAGTATTTAGGAAGAGAATGGTATGAAGATGGAAAATTGTTAAACAAAAAGAACACTTTTACCGATTTTATAGATGCATCGAAATTTTTAATTGAAGAAAAGTATACTTCGGAAGAGCACTTGTATGCATCTGGAGGTTCTGCGGGAGGTTTACTAATGGGGGCAATAGTTAACTTATCGCCAGAGCTTTACAACGGAGTAATTGCGGCCGTACCTTTTGTAGATGTTGTTACAACGATGTTGGATGATAGTATACCTTTAACTACAGGAGAATACGACGAGTGGGGAAATCCTAATGAAAAAAAATATTACGACTATATGAAGTCTTATTCACCATACGATAATGTTGAAAAGAAAAAATACCCCAATATGTTAGTTACTACAGGTTTACATGATTCTCAAGTGCAGTATTGGGAACCAGCCAAGTGGGTTGCTAAATTGAGAGATTACAAAACAGACGATCATATTTTGATGCTCCATACTAATATGGATGCGGGACATGGTGGTGCGTCTGGACGTTTTGAAGCATTAAAGGAGGTAGCCAAAGATTATGCCTTCTTACTCGATCTAGAAGGAATTTCGAACTAATTAAATTATTTGAATTACCTTTGTACCGATTTCAGCAATAGTACTTTAACTAATGCTAAAACCAATTAATTCCCTTTATGAAGAAAATACAAGCCCAGAAGAGTGTGCTCAACTTAATAGGAAATACTCCGTTAATTGAGTTGAATCGTATCACTTCCAAAATGGCAGGAAGTTTTTATGCCAAGGTTGAAGCATTCAACCCAGGGCATTCAGCAAAAGATAGAATTGCACTTTACATTATTGAGGAAGCTGAAAAAAACGGCGTTCTTACACCTGGAGATACCATTATTGAAACTACAAGTGGAAACACTGGTTTTAGTATAGCAATGGTAAGTATTCTGAAAGGTTACAAATGTATTTTAGCCGTAAGTTCGAAGTCATCTCCAGACAAAATAGACATGCTAAAGACAATGGGAGCCGAAGTATACGTGTGCCCAGCTCATGTTCCTGCAGATGACGAACGCTCCTATTACGAGGTTGCCAAACGAATTCACAAAGAAACGCCTGGCTCCGTTTATATAAATCAATATTTCAATACATCAAATATAGATGCTCATTACCATTCTACTGGCCCTGAAATCTGGGAGCAGACCAATGGGCAGATCACACACTTGGTGGCCTGTAGTGGAACAGGAGGTACTATTTCGGGTACAGCGCGGTTTCTAAAAGAGCAAAACCCTAATATCAAAGTGCTTGGAATTGACGCTTATGGATCGGTCATCCAGAAATACCATGAAACTCGCGAGCTGGACAAGGATGAAATTTATCCGTATCGTATTGAAGGATTAGGTAAAAATCTCATCCCTTCTGCTACCGATTTTGATTGTATCGATGCCTTTACGAAAGTTACAGATGAAGCTAGTGCTCATACAGCGAGAGAATTAGCTAAAACTGAAGGGTTATTTTTAGGATATACAAGTGGAGCAGCGATGCAGGGTATTAAACAATTGAGTGCAGATGGAGCGTTCGACGAAAATAGTAAGGTAGTCGTTATTTTTCCAGATCATGGTTCTAGATATATGAGTAAAGTTTATAATGATGAGTGGATGGAGAAGCAAGGGTTTTTCGATGCAGAAACTGAAAAGTCTCAAACCATACAATATATAAAATAGAGTCAATACAAAAAGAGAAATATAGAAGCCACTTTCTTAAGTGGCTTTTTTTATGCTGAAATTTGAAGATACACATGTTTATTTCTTTCTTTGAGAACCCTATGGATATACTAGAGAAAATACTTATTTTTGCATCTTGGATTGGAATTTAATGACAACAGATGAGAGATTTATTTGATAAAATTTATAAAGATAAAGGCCCTTTAGGGAAATGGGCGGAGGTTGCAGAAGGATATTTTGTTTTTCCTAAACTCGAAGGCCCCATTTCTAACCGTATGAAATTCAACGGGAAGGAAGTGATCACTTGGAGTGTAAACGATTACCTTGGGTTGGCAAACCATCCTGAAGTACGTAAAGTGGATGCAGAAGCCGCCGCTGCTTATGGCTCGGCTTATCCAATGGGTGCTCGTATGATGAGCGGGCATACAGATCTTCATGAAAAATTACAGAATGAACTTGCTGCATTTGTTAGCAAAGAGGCCGCTTATCTGTTAAACTTTGGTTACCAAGGAATGGTTTCAACCATAGACGCATTGGTCTCGAAAGATGACGTTATTGTATACGATGTAGATGCACATGCTTGTATTATTGATGGTGTGCGTCTTCACTTAGGACAGCGTTTTACCTATAAGCACAATGATCTTGAAAGTATTGAAAAAAACCTAAAGCGCGCTGAAAAGGTAGCGGCTAAAACTGGAGGTGGGATTTTACTCATTTCTGAAGGAGTTTTTGGAATGAGAGGTGAACAGGGCCGACTAAAAGAAATTGTTGCTTTAAAGAAAAAGTATAATTTCCGCTTATTCGTAGATGATGCACACGGTTTTGGAACTCTTGGAAAAACAGGAGCAGGAGCAGGAGAGGAGCAAGGCGTGCAAGAAGATATAGATGTGTATTTCGCAACTTTTGCTAAATCTATGGCAAGTACAGGCGCATTTATTGCTGGTGATGAAGAAGTAATGAACTATTTGAAATATAACCTAAGATCGCAAATGTTCGCTAAATCATTGCAAATGCAATTGGTAGTAGGAGCTTTGAAACGACTGGATATGATGCGATCAAGTACAGAATTCAAAGATAAGCTTTGGGAAAATGTGAATGCATTGCAAGGGGGCTTAAGGGAGCGAGGTTTTGATCTTGGTACTACACAAAGTTGTGTAACTCCTGTTTATCTGAAAGGGTCGGTACCAGAAGCGATGGCGTTGGTGAAAGACTTGAGAGAAAATTATGGGGTGTTTACATCCATTGTTGTGTATCCAGTAATTCCTAAGGGATTGATCTTACTTCGTATGATACCAACGGCTACTCACACTATGAAGGATATTGATGAAACTCTAGAAGCGTTTTCTTCTATTAGAGAGCGTTTGGAGAATGGAACATATAAAAGACTTTCTGCAGCAGTAGCGGCTGAGTTTGGAGAATAATATTCCTTTTCTATAAAATAATAAAGAGCCATTCTTACAAAGCGGATGGCTCTTTTATTTATTAGAGGTCTTTTCGAAAAGTACTACGTTCCTTATGCTGTACGGGAGAATAATCCTTCCATAACAATTGAACAGCTGTGTTTTCCTCTAGTTCGGGATTGGTTTCGACTACACTAATACCCTTAGAATTAAATAGATTTTGCATCTCTTCAAAGATGATGGCAGTAACCCCTTTTCCTTGATATTCTGGGTCAATACCAATTAAATAAAACGCCGCAGTCTCGCTTTTTTTCTGCGCCTGAAGGATATGATACCAACCAAATGGAAAAAGCTTTCCGTTGGCTTTTTTTAGGGCTTTTGAAAAAGATGGCATCACTACTGAAAATGCTATAAGTTTACCATTCTTATCTTTAATACAAGTGATGTAATCTGGATGTATAAATGAAAAATATTTTTCCTTGTAATAGTCAATTTGATATTGCTGGATAGGAACAAATGTTTGTAGCGTATTGTATGTATTGTTCAGTAAACCAAACATTTCGTCTACATAGGGAAGAATCTCCTTTTTATTTTTAAAACGAATAACCGATAATTCATATCGTTTTCTAATAAGGCCTGAGAATTTTTTTACCTTTTCAAAGGCTTGAGGTGGAATGCTCAATCGAAATTCAACCCAGGTCGCTTGTTTTTCATAACCCAACTTCTCGAAATGTTCTGCATAGTAGGGGTAATGATACCAAGTAATCATGGTGTTCATTTCCTCAAAGCCTTTAGTTAAGATCCCCGCTTTCTCCATATTTGAAAAACCAACAGGTCCTTCGGCATACTCCAAATTGTGCTTTCGCCCTGCTTCGTACACTTTCTCAAGAAGTGCCTCGGTTACAGCGATATTATCAATAACATCAAACCATCCAAAACGGATTTTCTTTTTATTTTGTTCATTTACCTCGAGGTGATTTATAATAACAGCGATCCTTCCGGCCACTTTTCCATCGAGATATGCCAAATAGTATTGAGCTTCTGCATTTTTGAATACGGGATTTTTAGTGCTATCCAGTGTTTCGATTTCATCTTTAATAAGAGGAGGCACCCAATAAGTGCAGTCTTTGTAAAGTTCAAAAGGAAATGAAACGAACTTCTTTAATCCACTGTGGTTGGTTACTTGTACTACTTCTATCATATAATCCTTATTCTATAATCCGCCATCATCACCTTCGCCTTCGTCATCTTCTATTTCGAAATCGCCTTTGCGCTTTTTCTTGTTTTTCTTCTTTAGTGCTTTTTTCTTATCCTTTTCGGCTCGTCTAGCATCTCTTGCCGTTTTTCCTTTTTCTTCAATATACTCATCTTCTTTGTGAAGGTCAAATCTATATGCAACACCCAGTCTGCCATAGAAAACCGAAGGCGTATCTTTAAAATTAACAGTGAGTGATAAATCTACATGCAAATCATCGGTTATTAGAGCAGCGGCACCACCACGAAATAATTGATCTGCATAAAAATCGCTCTTGAAACCTTGATTTTCAATAAAAATAGAAAAATAGGAGTTCGTAGCATGAGTTAAAGTAATAATATATCCATAGGTTGGAAAATCTGTACCCACTCTATCCGCAATAATATTAGTTACTAATACAAAGCCTCCCACCCAATTGTTTTGAGTAGATAGTACGATTTTTGGACTAATCGAGCTTTCGGGTTCTGGTGTAAACGGGTTATCTGCAAAATCGAAATTAGCACCAGCGTAAACCGATATTGCCGGGATGAGGTCAGACCATTGGAATTTGTTGTTGGCTTTCCAGCTGTAAAGATTTGGCCCTGCTTCTTCTCGACTTCGATAGGGATCGTAGACTAAGTATTTTAATCCAACAGTATTACTTTTAAAATTACTTTGTGTGAAATCTACCTCATTAGCTCCCCTAGAATCTGTGATGGCATCTCTTTGAAAGGCCCCTATAATACTCACTTCCAATTCTTCCTTCCAAAAGCCATAACGTACTGCATAATCCATGTTAAAAATGCTTGCATCTGTTTCCAGTAATCCATGCTTTTCTTTACCAAATGAAAGCCCACTTTCAAATTGAAGCACTTTTTTTCCTACCGAAAAAGCTCCTTGGGAGACTCCGGGTCTATTCGTGTTAATCTTGTCTGTGTATTGCGCCTGCACCATAAACGGTAAGAATAGCAGTAGAAATAGTAGACTAGGTTGAATTCGCATAGTTTTTGGGTTTAGTTCAAAGATATAAGATTTATCATTTATTTAATACTTGTTCTTCTTCTTTTTCTGAAGCATTATGTACTTTTGAACTTAGTTGTCTTGATGCCTAGTTGCTTCAAAATTCAAATTAACTACGAATGATTACTTTCTTAAAAACGATTCTAATAATACTCTTGGTATATTATACCCTGAAGTTTTCTTTTCGTTTCTTCGGCCCTTATCTTATGCGGTTCATTGCTAAGAAGGCTTCTCAGCGTTTCGAAAATGCGTTTGGAGGCAATCCTTTCCAACAGCCGAATGAAACCTCTAGCGGCAACACTAGCTTCGACAAGGTTCCTAAAAAAAATACCCGTACTTCTAAAAAAGTAGTGGGTGAGTATGTGGATTTTGAAGAGATAGACTAAGTTTTTTACAAAATCTTTTACTTTTATTTCTGTGCTGTGATGTCTAGTATCTAGCATATTTTTTATAATTTCCCTCTTTCTTAATTTCGGTTTTTATGCAGATTAGTTTCAAGAGAATACTCCCGCATTTAGTTGTTTTGGTTTTGTTCGTTTTGGCTTCATTAGCTTATTTTCATCCAGTGTTGAAAGGACAGTCCATTTTTCAAAGTGATATTGTTCAGTATACAGGAATGGCGAAGCAACAAAACGATTTTAGAAAAGCCACTGGAGAAGAAACTTATTGGACTAATAGTGCCTTCGGAGGGATGCCAACGTATCAACTAGGTGCCAAATATCCTCATAATTATATTAAAAAACTCGATCTAGCCATTAGGTTCCTTCCACGCCCAGCCGATTACCTTTTTCTTTATTTTATTGGAATTTATATTTTATTCCTAGTGCTAAAAGTTGATTACAAATTGGCCTTTTTAGGAGCATTAGGCTTCGGATTTTCTACCTATTTAATCATTATACTTGGGGTAGGACACAACGCCAAAGCCCATGCCATTGCTTATATGCCCCTGGTTATAAGTGGGGTTATACTCACTTTCAAAGGAAAATACCTGCAGGGGTTTTTATTAACGGCCGTGGCGATGGCCTTAGAGTTAGTGGCCAATCACTTCCAAATGACATACTATTTATTACTCCTAGTAGTTTGTATTGGTATTGCTTATTTGGTAGATGCTTTCAGAAAAAAAATGATTCCTCATTACTTCAAGGCCATTGGAGTGATGGCTTTAGCAGTATTGCTTGCACTTGGTTTAAATGCGACTAATATTCTGGCTACCAAAGAATATGCAGACACATCTACCAGAGGTAAGTCTGATCTCACGATTACACCAGACGGCAGTCCGAAGGAAAATTTGGGAGGATTAGATTTTGATTATATCACTACCTATAGTTATGGAAAACTAGAGTCTTTTAATTTATTTATTCCAGCCTTTATGGGAGGTGGTTCTAGTGATGAATTTCCTGAGGATTCAAAGGCAATTGATCAAATAATGAAAGAAGGCGCTTCTCCTAAAGAGGCTACAGAATTTGTAAACAGACAAATACCCTTGTATTGGGGAGATCAGCCTATAGTGGCGGCACCCGCTTATGTAGGGGCAGTAATTTTGCTGCTTGCTGTAATGGCACTGTTTTTAATTCGTGGCCGGCTTAAATGGTGGATTGTTGCTGGATTCACACTCAGTTTATTGCTTTCATGGGGGAAGAACTTTTCGTTCTTGACAGAGTTCTTTATCAACTACGTTCCTCTTTACAACAAGTTTAGGGCAGTTTCGTCCATACAGGTAATTATTGAACTAGTTTTGCCCATCCTTGCTGTTGTTGGACTGCATCAATTTTTCAACGACTTTCAAAAGAAGGAGCAAAAGAAGAAAGCGTTATTATATGCTACCGGAATAGTAGGTGGAATAGGACTTATTTTCTTATTGTTTAAATCGGTTTTATTGGATTTTGCTAGTCCGTATGACGAGCAAATCATAGAAGGACTGGGTGTTCCTTTCATGGATGCAGTGAGAGAGGATAGAATGTCGGTATTTACTTCAGACGCGCTTCGTTCAGTGCTATTTGTATTGCTTACGGCTGCTGCATTGTGGTTAGTTTTGACTGAAAAATTGAAGGAAACTTGGGCGGTTGGATTATTGGCTGTTTTGATTGTAGTAGACCTTGTGGGGGTAGATCAGCGTTACGTAAATAAAGATAGTTTTGTGCCTGCTCGTTATATGGAAAAACCGTTTCCTTTAAGTGAGGCAGACGAGAATATTATCAAGGATAAAAGTCATTATAGAGTATATGATAAGTCGGCTGGAGATCCATTTAATAGTGGTCAGGCGAGTTTTTATCACAACGCTTTAGGTGGATATCATGCTGCCAAGCCGAGCAGAATGCAGGATATAAACGAATTTTATTTGTACAAAGGCGATGCCAATATCCTGAATATGTTGAATGTGAAGTATACCATGGGGCGAACCCGAGAAGGAGCTGTTGTGTCTCAAGAAAACCCTTTCGCCAATGGACCAGCATGGTATGTTGAAAATGTAATTCCCGCTCGTAACGCAGATGAAGAATTACTATTACTTGATAGTTTGAATACCAAGACAACTGCGGTAGTGTTGCAAGAGTTCTTGGATAAGATCCCGACGAAAGATATGGAGAGAGACACACTAGCGTCTATTTACCTTGAAAGTCATGCGCCTAATCACTTAGTTTATGAAACTTCTACCACATCACCTCAATTAGCCATTTTCTCTGAAGTGTATTATCCCAATGGTTGGAATGCTTATATCGATGGTAAGCCAGCAGAACATTTTAGAGCTAATTACACCTTAAGAGCTATGGTGGTTCCTGAAGGAGCCCATCAAATAGAATTTAAGTTTGAACCAACTGTGGTAAAAACAGGAAGTACTATTAGTTTAATGAGTAGTATACTGTTTTTCTTGATCTTAGCAGGAACGGTGTTTTTATTTCTACGGAAAAGAGAACCCAGTATTTCTGAATAACCAACTATGAGAAAAGTACTCATTATATGTTATTATTGGCCGCCTGCAGGTGGTCCAGGAGTACAGCGTTGGTTGAAATTTGTTAAATACTTTAGAGAATTTGGGATTGAACCGGTGGTTTTTGTTCCCGAAAATGCACATTACCCACTACAGGATGAAGGATTTGTTTCTGAAATACCACAAGGAATTGAAGTTATTCAGTTTCCTATCAAAGAGCCCTACCGATTTGCCAAGTGGTTTTCACGAAAAAAGACAAAACAGATAAGTAGCGGAATCATTTCAGAAAAGAACCCCTCTTTTTTAGAAAAGCTCATGTTGTTCGTTCGAGGTAATTTGTTTATCCCTGATGCCAGAATTGGCTGGGTAAAGCCCTCTGTGGCCTATTTGACCAACTATCTTTCAAATAATGAAATAGATACCGTTATTACCACTGGCCCTCCACATAGTTTACATTTAATAGGACTCCAACTTAGAAGAAAATTAAATTTAAAGTGGATAGCAGATTTTAGAGACCCTTGGACTACTATTCATTATCATAAATCACTTCGCCTCACTAAAATTTCAGAAAAAAAGCATAAAAGACTTGAGAAAACTGTTTTAAACACGGCGGATCAAGTGGTGGTGACTAGCCCAACGACCAAGGAAGAGTTTAAAAAAATTACGAAAAGACCTATTGAAGTGATCACAAATGGTTACGATGAGGTAAAGGGATTACGGACACAGTTGGATGCTAACTTTAGTTTGGTTCATGTAGGTTCCCTATTGAGCAATAGAAACCCCGAAGTATTATGGAAAATTATTGCTGAAATTTCTTCGGAAAAATCCGATTTCAAAGAATCGCTCCAAATTAGGTTGGTAGGAGCCGTGGGAGAAGAAATCAAGGAAAGTCTTGCTAAATACCATTTAATTGGTAAGACAACTGTTCCTGGTTATGTATCCCACACGGAAGCTTTACAGCTGCAGCATAATGCTCAACTTTTGCTCCTAATTGAAATGGATAAGCTGGAAACAAAAGCAATTATTCCTGGAAAATTATTCGAATACCTTCAGGCAAGACGTCCCATCCTTTGCCTAGGCCCGGAGGGAAGCGACATGGAAGCAATTATTGATGAAACGAGTGCTGGCCGTTTTTGCAGGTATTCAGAAGAGAAAGCAATCAAGGAGTATATTCTGAAGTGTTATAAGCAATATAAAGATGGAATGTCGTCGGTAGACGAAAAACCCAGCGCAAACGTTCAAAAGTACAGCAGGAAAGAATTAACTAGGGCAATGTCTAAGTTAATAAAGGACGAAGTAGAACGCACCGCATAGAAACCATACGGTAGACGATTCAGAGTTTTGATTAGTTAGTTTACACTACCAGAAATAGGGAATAGGGAACTGGAGCCAACAACCAGAATACAACAAATAGGGAGGATTTGGACTTGACCCGCTATTTGTAGAAGGAGAAAAAAATAAACTTCAGAACAAAATTGTAAAAGTCGATCCAAAATCTTTTCATCTCATATCTAAAAGGGAAACCCTCGATCTGCCGAAGCATCACGAGGGTTTCTCACTAACCAACCAAAAAAATCTTAAATGCCTCTTCCTCTTTTTGGAGCACTACCTCTTGATCTTGAAGAAGTAGATTTTCTGCTCACCGAACTCTTTGAGCGAGAAGGCGTGTTTTTTCTTACTGAAGTATTGCTTCTTGAAGCAGTACTTTTTCTACTCGGAGCGCTTTTTCTATTTACAGAAGAAGATCTTTTGTTACTTGTACTTGAACGCTTTACCGTGTTCTGTCTTTTTGCTACCGATCGATTCGAAGAGTTAGTTCCTCTATTTACGGTAGTAGATCTTTTAGACGTGCTAGCAGTTCTTCTGTTCGCATTTCTGTTGATTTGGCTACGCTTAGAGTTACTAGCTACTTTCGTTCTTTTAGTAGTAGTAGGTCTAGTTGATGAACCAGCTGTTCTCTTGCTGGCATCTCTATTGATTTGACCACGCTTAGTATTACCTGAAACCGCTTTTGTTCTAGTATCTCTAGAAACTGGTCTCGTAGTAGACTTGTTTCCTCTTCTGTCTGAACCTGTTCTTAACGAACTTCTATTGCTACCATCTCTATTTCCTCTAGTTGCAATACCAGTTCTTCTGTTCGGGTTGTAGTTACGATTTACAGCAGATCTTCCATTTCTATAGTGTACTCTACTTCCAGGGCGGTAGAAACTTCTTCTTCCGTTAGCGTATGAAGAACGACCTCTGTTATAGTAAGTTCTGTGGTGAGCGTAGCTATAACGTACTGGGCTATAAAAAGATCTGTAAGGATAATCGTATACTACACAGTTGTTAAAGAACGGACGGGCATAAAATGCGTGCCATGGACGGTAAACGTATGTTCTGTAGAACGGACTAACAAATCCGGTACAGTAATCGAAGTATCCAAAGTTATTGTAAAATACTCGCAGTCCACCAACTCGCACAATGCGACGGTTGTTATAACGAATTTCTACGTCACCTGCCTGTGAAATACGACCATATTCGTCATAAAATACAGGAACGTCTTCTATCTGGATAACAGCTCCGTAATCGTCGTATTGAACGTAGCCATCATAATCGCGACCTCCATTGAAGGAAACATTTACATTTGGTGTGTTTACGTTAATACTTACATTGCTACCTTGGTTTCTACCAACATAAACAAAGTCGAATTGTCCATCAGGGAAAACCGAAAATTCTACGCCGTTTTCGACGAAAATATAAGACTTACCATCGTAAAAATTCATGGTGCTTTCGGCGGAAGTATCGTTAGCAGCGTTCATTGAGAAGCTAGCTAAGAATAAACCTAATAAGAGTGCTGTTACTTTTTTCATAATCTTGAGTTTTAAGAGTTGTACTTACCTTTTTCTTGGTTGGGCTTGTACATGTAGACTAATTGCAACCATCGTGCCAAACTCTAAAATCTATGGTTTTACTAGGGATATAGCCACTTCACGTTGGCCTATTGCTGTTGATGGATACGGTCAAGGAATTGTAATTAGATAGTTCTAAAGTGTAAGAATTGACCATCACTGCATTACTAATGGAAAGTAACAGTAGTGGCTTTTTATAAGTGGGTGTTTTGAGCTATAATAATTTGTAGTTCAAAACTATCCTTGATCCTCGTTTAGGAATTTTGTTAGAATTTGTTGGGCTCCAGTCGATATTTATTTATTTCTATAAGGAGCGTATTTAGTACTATGAGAACCGTTCCAATCACCACCGAAACATCGGCCATATTAAAAATACCGGTATGCAATGTTCCAAATTCTAAATACATAAAATCTGTTACAGAGTTTAATAAAATACGATCGTAGATATTGCCAATTCCGCCTCCAATTATAAATGAAACCGCAACTAAATTTAACTTTGAGGTTTTATGCTCTTTAATAATGTAAATAAACATGAGTAATAGAACTAATAACGGGAAGGCTTGTAAAAAAATAATTTTCAATTCAGGTCCAAGATTTTGACCTAAGCCCATTGCGGCACCAGTATTCTCTACATTGGTTAGAATGAAATTATCATCTAAGACTTTAATAGTCTCATTTTTGGCAATTTCTGTTCGAACCTTTTTTTTAGTGATTTGATCACAACTTATATTGCTTAAGATGATCAACAGTGAAAAGAGTATTTTAAACAGTCGACTTAATTTCATTGGATTGTTGTTTGTTTGAATCAATACAAGATACGATTTCATCGGAGACAAAGGTAAAAAGCTTTATATTATAAATGTAAGTTAGTAGGCTGTTTAAAAGTTTATTCCAACAAATAAACCCGCTGCAATCCCGGGGGAGACGCGACGGGTTTTTCAAAAAAACTAACCAACCAAATTTATAGTGTGTTGATGATTATCAACTATTTACTTCTTTTTCTATTTATACGATTGTTCCAAACTTCATGTTCATTCCAATTATTATCGTAGTTATTATATGTAATCCAATCATCGTGCCAAACTTTTCTGTTTTGACGATTAATGTGTCCGTAAGTTTTACGAATACTTCCAAAACGGTTGTATTCTATGGTCATTCCACCTACCTGTACGAGGTTACCTCTTTGATGGTAGATTGGAACGCTACCAATTTGATTAACTTTTCCGTTTCGCTTATAGCCAATACAGATACCGTTAACTCCAACGATAGTTCCAAAACGATCTCTTTTCACTCGTAATGGTCTGTTTCCATACCTACGGTTGTTACCTCTTCGGCCATTGCCATTGTAGTAGTTGACATTGTGATTTGTACGTCCGTAAATGTAAGGCTGTCCGTTGTAGGCTTCGGAGAACGTAAAAGTTCCGTCTGTGAAGACCTGAAAGAGAACACCATTTTCTACAAAACGTATAGATTGCGAATTGTAATAGCGATGTTTGTTCCCCTTGTTAATAACTGCATCATTTTGATGTTGAGCTGTCACTGTCTGCGTAGTCATCCCTCCTAGGAATAGAGCTACTAATAGTAATGAATTTCTCATAATATTATATTTTGGGTTAAGTCACACAATAAGCGGTGTGACATACGCTATTTGATTAGTAATAAACCAAGAGCCGTGCCAAAAATGTAAAACCCTTGCTGACAGTTAGTTACTAGGGTTTTTTAGATGCTGAAATTTTCGAAACAAGGATCGTTTGCGAAAAATAAAGATGAATCTAGGGTGTTTTTAATTTACTATGAGCTTTATTGTTTTTGCTCCTTTTCCTTCAACCTGAAGTTCTAATAAATACACACCCGTTTGTAGTTGAAGTCCGGCAAGAACCACTTTATAGGTTCCAGATGCGGCATTTTCGGTTAGTAGAGTATCGATTAATTTTCCTTGAATATCATATAAATTTAGAGAGAGCCTTTCGGGGGTTTCCATCGTAAATTCGACATAGGTAGCATCATTTATTGGATTAGAGGATATTCCAAAACCGAAACTTTCAGAAGAAAAATCGGTAACAGATAAACTACTTAGATCTACGAAAATAACGTCGGAGAAGGTTGGAATGGCTAGGATATCGTTGTTTTGGTTATAGCCTATGTCCGCAGGGGAATCAATGGTGGGTGTTACCACTGTTTCGAAAGAAGTAAAGTTGTTGTTGTATTTTGTAATACGGTCTGGATTCCAGGATGAGATATAATAATTTCCTTCGCTATCGTCATCAATACCATCAACCTGTGCCACATTAGTAGTGGTAATATCACTCACAGTAAAAGTATCTAGGTCTACTGCTTTTATGAGCGCAGGGTTGGTCCAAGTGGCATAGATAAGACGGTTATTTACTTGGTCAAAAATAATACCATTTGGAGTTTGTTCTGTATTGCTTACTATTTCGGTATAAGTTGGATTGTTTAGGTCTGAAACATCTACTGAAAAGATGCGATTTGAATTAAATTCGGTTGTATAGAGCATATTATTGCCGTCGTTGGTCATTCCGTTGAGAAATGTAGCTCCTGGAATGTTAAGACTCATAACTTCTGCTTCGGTAGTTAGATCGTAGCCTTTGATACCGTTTTGAACAGAGACGAAGGCTGTATTTCCTAAAACTTCCAATCCTAAATTAGCGGGTCCTGTTCCGAAGAAAGATAGATTTCCTTCCCCATCGTCTGTAATCATTCTGCTTCCATTGGAAACTAGCCATTGATCATTTACAGGGTCGTATTCAACACTTTCAGCATTAGTATATACTTGAGCAATTGCAAATTGAACGCTCATCAAAAATAGCAGGGTAGTGGTAATCTTTTTCATAGGGTTGTTTAATTTTATTTAAAACTACCTATATATAAAGATGAAAAGAAGGGTTATGATATATTTATTAGATAATATAATGTCACTTTACTAAAAACGCAGCTGTTTTAAGTACACGACCTTCAGATAGGACTCGATAAAAATAAAGACCTGCCGAATATTGCGTGGCTTGAAGAGGTATATAATCTTTAGTAATTAGTTCTTCTCCAATTAGCTTTCCGTTGATAGTAAAAATTTTTAATCTATCCGCTACACTCGCAGAAGGCAGTTGGAGAAAGGAAGTATTTGTAATTGGATTGGGGTAGAGTACAATTTCCTCTTCGGAAATATCTCCAATACCAAGGGAAGTATTATCGCAGGAACCTGCACCATTCATAAAATAGGTCTCGCCGTTATTCGAAAAGCAGGCTAATAAACTACCGCAAGTTGCATCTTGCAATGCCCAAGTATGTCCAGGACCAGCAAGGGTTCCTATTCCCTCAATCCAGCTCAAAACATGACCGTCGTTAGGGGAATGTTTGTCAATAAAATTGATCACCTTTCGCTCCTGTCCCGCTATGAACAGCATTTCAACTTCATATACTTTAATGAAAAATATGGGAATGTTATACCCTGTGCCAGCGCAGTAAGGATACTGAAAACCGGAGTCCGCAATGTAGAATTCATCTCCAACTTCCATATTAAAATCAAAGAAGATCATTTCATTGTTGGAGGATATTAACTTATAAACAACACCATCTTCTTCTCTTAATAAACAAGATTCGTCTCCATCTCTATAAAGCTGTTTATAAGCTATGCCATCTATCAAGACCTCTTCACCGATGGAAATTTGTTCAGTTTCTGTCCATTCATCTGGATTGTTTGGTGGGTCATATGGACAATAAAATACATCCACGCTCCAACTATTTCCTTCCTGTAGCATTGGGATATATTCCTGTGCACTTAAGGCAAATGGGAACAACAATATATAGCATAGTAACTTGTACATGAAGTCAGGCTTTTAAAATTTCAAAGGATCATCTTAAAAGTACTAAATTTTTTCCGCTAAATACTGAGCTGTGAAAGATTCCTTCACTTTGGCAACTTCTTCTGGAGTACCTTCTGCAATAACCTGTCCGCCATATTCACCACCTTCTTTTCCAAGGTCAACAATGTAATCGGCACACTTTATGAGGTCCAAATTATGCTCTACTACAATCACCGTATGACCTTTTTCTAGCAAAGCGTAGAGGGAGGCTAATAGTTTTTTGATATCATGGAAATGGAGGCCAGTAGTAGGTTCGTCGAAGATGAAAAGTGTCTTATCCTTTGTGTTTCCTTTTACCAAAAATGAGGCTAATTTAATACGTTGAGCCTCTCCACCCGAAAGTGTAGAAGAGCTTTGTCCTAGCTGAACATAGCCCAATCCAACATCCTGCAGTGGTTGCAGTTTGTTCGTTATTTTCTTTTCTGAATGCAGCATAAAGAAGGCAATAGCATCGTCTACGGGCATGGTAAGTATATCATGAATGTTCTTTCCATGAAAATTGACTTCTAAAACTTCCTTTTTAAAGCGTTTTCCCTTGCAAGTCTCGCACTCCAAATGCACATCTGCCATGAACTGCATCTCGATGGTCACTTCTCCTTCTCCTTTACAAGTTTCACAACGTCCACCATCCACGTTAAAGCTAAAATGTTTGGCTTTATAACTCCTTATGTCGCTTAATTTCTGGGAGGCAAATAAATTCCTAATATCGTCGTAGGCTTTTATATATGTCACAGGGTTGGATCTACTGGAACGTCCAATAGGATTCTGATCGATAAATTCGATATTAGAGACGCTTTCGATATCTCCTTTGAGCTCGGTAAATTGCCCTGGCTTTTCTCCATAACCACCTATTTTCCGAACCAAGGCTGGATAAAGAATCTTTTTCACCAAAGTACTTTTACCGCTACCTGAAACTCCAGTAACCGCTGTAAATACCCCTAAAGGGAATGAAACGTCTATATTCTTTAAATTGTTTTGTCGAGCTCCAACTACATCGATAGATAATTTTGAAGTTCTTCTTTTCTTCGGAACCTCAATCTCCATTCTACCGTCTAAATATTTTGCAGTGAGCGAATCAGACTTCATAATATCGTCGAATGTACCTTGAGCTACCACTTCTCCTCCAAATGTTCCTGCTTCTGGCCCAATATCAATAATGGCGTCTGCGGCTTTCATAATTTCTTCATCGTGTTCGACCACAATAACCGTGTTTCCTAGATCGCGTAGCGCTTTTAGTACTTCAATAAGTCGTTCGGTATCTTTGGGATGAAGCCCAATACTTGGTTCGTCCAAAATGTACATGGAACCCACCAGACTACTCCCCAAAGAAGTTGCTAAATTGATACGCTGAGATTCTCCTCCAGATAGTGTATTGCTTTTTCGGTTGATAGTGAGGTAGCTAAGACCTACGTCCATTAAGAATTTGAGGCGGTTATTGATCTCCAATAGCAAGCGTTTTGCAACTGTGGTATCGTATTCGTTTAATTGCAGATTTCCGAAGAAATCTGCCACCTTATTTAGAGGAAGTTCGACCAACTCTTGGATAGACTTGTTATTTATTTTTACATATGCCGCTTCTGGTCTTAGTCGTTTACCATAACAAGTATGACATTTAGTTTTCCCCCGGTAACGGGAGAGCATTACTCTGTTCTGGATTTTATAACTTTTCGATTCTAGGAATGAAAAGAAACTATTAAGTCCTTCGAAGTACTCATTTCCTTCCCAAACCAACTGTTTTTGTTCTTCGGTCAATTCGAACCAGGGTTTGTGGATAGGGAAATCAAATTTATAGGCATTATTTACCAATGTATCTCGATACCAACCCATACTATCTCCTCGCCAAGGGAAAATGGCATTTTCATAAATAGAAAGGCCTGTATTCGGAATCACAAGATCGGTATCTACTCCAATGACATCGCCATAACCTTCACAAGTAGGGCAGGCTCCATACGGATTGTTGAAGCTAAATAAATGAACGTTAGGTTCCATAAAAGTGATTCCGTCCGCTTCAAACCTATTGTTGAATTCTTTTATTTTTTTACTAGCAAGATTTTCTACGTATAAGGTTCCTTTTCCTTCGAAGAAAGCCATTTCGGCAGCATCGGCCAATCTATTGTAAAAATCCTCTTCGTCTTTGGTAATGACGCGATCTAGAACTAATTGAAGGTTGGTTGGAATGTTTTTTAGCTCGTCTATTCGTATAACGGTATCATCGAGCTTTACCCTGGCATATCCTTGCTGCGCCAATGCCTTTAGTTTGTTTTCCATTGTTCTTCCTTCTTCCAAATGGATAGGAGAGAGGAGAAGGAGCTTTTCACCAATTGGAAATGACTGGATGTATTTTATTACATCGGTTACCCGGTCTTTTTTTACTTCATCTCCACTAACGGGGGAATACGTTTTACCTATTCTTGTGTATAAAAGTTTAAGGTAATCGTAAATCTCGGTGGAGGTTCCAACGGTAGAGCGTGGGTTGGTTGAGTTTACTTTTTGTTCAATGGCAATAGCAGGAGCAATACCTTTAATAGCATCTACTTTCGGCTTATTTAAACGACCAAGGAACTGTCGCGCATATGACGAAAGACTTTCTACATAGCGTCTTTGACCTTCCGCATAGAGTGTATCGAATGCGAGGCTAGATTTTCCACTACCCGACAGGCCAGTGATCACCACCAATTTATTACGCGGGATCGCCACCGTAATATTCTTCAGATTGTGAAGCTTCGCACCCTGAATGAGGATGTTTTTCTTAGGATCAATTGTTGTTTCTTGCAAGTTGACTAAATCGGTTTTTATTTCAATTTTGCAAAGATACCACTTCCTTTTTAAGATTTTAATGACCACCGTTTTATATTTATTTTAAGAAAAAAGGCTTCTTTTTTTGTTTTTCTGAAATGATTGTTGTTATATTTACCACACAAACACAAAAACGTTGCCTATAGCATACCATTACTTTTTTAAATAAACAGGAAGACTGAACAACCGTTAGATAGTTGTTTATTTTGAAAAAAAAGTATTGATATGAAAAATAGCAAGACCAGCGATGCACTATTGGTAAGTGCGTACATGAAAGGTAACGAATCTGCATTGTGTGATTTAATCACCCGCCACAAACAAAGAATCTATAGTTTTATCTACTCGAAAGTATTCGATCGGGATGTTGCTGAAGATATTTTCCAAGACACCTTTATTAAGGTTATAAATACCCTAAAAAAGGGGGCTTATAACGAAGAAGGTAAGTTTTTACCTTGGGTTATGCGAATAGCTCATAATTTGGTAATCGATCATTTCCGAAAGAATAACCGAATGCCTAAGTTTGAAAATAACGACGATTTCAACATATTCTCGGTACTTTCTGATGGGGCATTGAATGCTGAAAAGCAAATCTGTAAAGATCAAGTGGAAAGTGATGTTCGTAGATTAATACAAGAATTGCCAGACGACCAAAAGGAGGTCTTGATGATGCGTATGTACAAGGAGATGAGCTTCAAAGAAATTAGTGAGCAAACAGGTGTTAGTATTAATACGGCACTAGGAAGAATGCGCTACGCTTTAATTAATTTGCGTAAGGTGATTGACAAGCATAATATTATATTGACAAATTGATGCAATAAAGTAAATTAGAGGGCGTTACTATGGTAACAATTAACCTCAAAATTACGTTCTATGGCAAATTTGTACTCTGAAACCTCACGCATGGGCCGCGTGAATAAAATTGGCCCGAAAGAAGAAACCGTTAAATTTCTTCTGGATTACTCGAAGGCTTTAAGTGTTATAGATTATAATAAAATGAAGTTTGAAGCACTTCTAAACTAAACTTTGGAAAACCCCGGGATTGATTGTCCCGGGTTTTTTTTATGCTTTTTTTTAAATGTAATATTTTGTATTTTTATTTTGCAACTCTTCTTCGAGCTGTTTTTTCATCTTGCAATGCTCTTAATAAATAATACATGAAACAACTACTGTACATAATCTTGGTCTTGTTTTTTGCAGGTTGTAATCTAGTAAATGATGATGGTATTCATTTTAAGATGGTCAATAAGACAGATAAAACTATCACAAATATAAAATTCTATACTACTGAAAAGTTGGAGATGTATAAGCTTCCTCAACTGCAACCAGGCAAGTCGGCGGAAGACTTCCTTTCTATGAGCAAAAACAAGATAGATGGAGCTTATGTTATTGAATATACAGATCACAGCGGAGAACAAATTGTAGAAAATGGGTATTATACCAACGGTTCTGCTCTTGAACAGTTGGTGCTGATAGAGTTTGAAAAGGACTCGGTATTGTATACGTTTACTCGGACAGCAGATTATTAAAATTCACTTCCCACCTATTTAAGCGTTCATCTTACTATGTTCAAACAAAAAATAAAACACCTGTTTAATAAATAGAAAGTGGGTTTAAAAGAAAAACTAGAGAAGGTCGATTTTGATATTGATAAAGGTAGAAAATTTAAAGCGGCAGATCGATTGCGAAATTTAATTCAGGAAAATCCACATGAAATGGAACTCTGGAATAAGTTGGCTCAATTGTATTATGAAGGCGGATTTTTAGATGCTGCAGGTAGATATTGGATCTTAACCGAGCCAACGAATGATCGAATTAAGAATTGTGTAGAAGTCTACGAAAAGTCGGTTAACTATTCGGGTTATCAAATTTTACAAGACCTTGTTTTTCGCGGTGACAAATCAAAGCTTCCTAAATACGCCCAAAAGAAGTTAGCCCAACTGGAAATAGACAGTAGCGAAAAAAGTAATTGTATTCCAAAATTTGCCCCTAGGACTAACAAGGCTAATAAACGGAAAAATACCAATGATACATCCAAGGAGAAATTTGGACGCTATTTGATCTTTGCAGTGCTTATAGGAGTCTTCCTTCTTATTCTTACAGGATTTGGAACTGTTATAGAGTGGATTTTCGGATAAATTATTAGTGCGTTTAATAAATTACTTTTTCTTCTTCTTATAATACTCGTCTATAACGGTCTTCCTTCCAATGGTCTTGGTAATAATGTCTTTCTCCAAATCCCATCCTCTTGCGGGGGAATATTGCCTACCATACCAAATAATTTGAAGATGGAGATCGTTCCAGATGTGCTCGGGGAAGAGGCGTTTGGCGTCTTTTTCGGTTTGCACTACGTTTTTGCCATTGGTAAAATTCCAGCGATACATGAGTCGGTGAATGTGCGTGTCTACGGGAAATGCCGGAATTCCGAAAGCTTGCGACACTACCACACTTGCCGTTTTATGGCCTACGGCAGGCAATTCTTCTAAAAGCTCGATACTTTCGGGGACTTTGCCGCCATATTTATCGATGAGAATATGCGAAAGTCCGTGAATTCCCTTTGATTTCATAGGGGATAGTCCCACTGGTTTTATAATTTCTCTTATCTCTTCTACACTTAGTTTAATCATGTCGAAGGGATTGTCTGCTACTTCAAATAAAAGAGGAGTAATTTTATTCACTCGAACATCGGTGCTTTGCGCAGACAGTAATACTGCAATTAGTAGGGTGTAAGGGTCTTTATGATCTAATGGAATTGGTATTTCAGGGTACATTCTATTTAGCGTTTCAATAACAAAATCTACCTTTTCCTGTTTGTTCATTATTTATGACTTTATAAATTATTATCTTTGTGAGAACAGATTCTTAAAATTAACCAACACAAAAATACGGGAATGAATACATTAAAAGAAGGCGATAAGGTTCCAAATTTCAGCGTAAACGATCAAGACGGTAATGCGATAAGTTTAGGTGATTATAAAGGTAAAAAACTCATCGTTTTTTTCTATCCAGCTGCCAACACTCCAGGGTGTACTGCGGAGGTATGTAATTTACGTGATAATTATGCCGAGTTAAAGGCTGCTGGTTATGAACTGTTAGGCGTGAGTGCCGATACTGAAAAGAAGCAGGGCAATTTTAAGAATAAGTTCGAATTGCCTTTTCCACTATTAGCAGATGTTGATAAGAAGGTAATTACCCGATTTGGCGTTTGGGGACATAAAAAGTTTATGGGACGCGAATATGAAGGTATTCACCGTAAAACCTTTGTCATCAACGAAGAAGGAATTGTTTCACACGTAATTGATAAAGTGAAAACCAAGGACCACGCCGCTCAAATTTTAGCCGAGGTTAATTAGAAGATTTAGCGGGTATTTGCGGATAACTAAACAACGATTTTTCTTTGATAATTTCAGCAACGCCTTCTGGGAGCATATTCTCCCATCCGGTTTCGCCATTTTCTATCATACTTAACACTTGTCTTGAGAAGATATTCAATACCTCTGGGTTAAAGTTTTCAATATCTACTACCTTTCCATTGTATTTAAAGAATTTGTAGAGCTCTTTCATACGCGGGTGAACCTTCAAGTTTTCACTCGTCACATAAGAACCATCTTCATTTCGCATTGGGTAGAGATACACTTTAAGGTCTTTGAAGAACAGTTTTCCAAAGGCTTCCAAAATTCCACCGCTTAAATGACGGTAGTATTTTTCATCAAAAATATCTACTAAATTATTGACGCCCATGGTTAATCCCATGCGGGCTCTGGTATAGTTAGAGAAGTATTCCACCAATTTGTAGTATTCTTGGAAATTGGAAATCATAACGGTATGTCCAAGAGAGCATAAAAGTCGTGCTCTGTCCATAAAATCCTGTTCGTCAATTTCTCCTTCGGCTCTCAAATTAGAAAGGGTAATCTCAAAAATAGTGAGCGTTTTTTCTTCGTCTACACGATTTTCCTTTAAGAACATTTCGTACGACTTGTTGAACATGTCAATATTTACTTTGGTAACTGGGCGAAAACTTCCGCGCAGTGCCAAAACGTTCTTTTTATATAGAATACGAGCTGGTAGAATATTATTTCCATCAGGTCCAAAGATTACGGCTTCTGTCATTCCGTTTTTGATAAGTTGTAAGCTCATCAGGCGGTTATCAACATCGGCGAATTTTGGTCCAGAGAAATTGATGGTGTCAATCTCAATTTTGTCTTTGTCTATATGATCGTATAAGTATCTAAGCAGCTTCTTAGGTTGATCGTGCTTATAAAAGGCACCATAGATAAGATTTACGCCTAGTATTCCTAGCGTTTGTTGCTGCAGCAATGCCTCTGTCTCTTTGAAACGTATGTGCAGTATGATCTCACTGTAATCTTCGTCTGGAGCGGTTTGAAATTTTATACCAACCCAGCCATGTCCTAAGTATTTTTTCGCAAAATCGATGGTTGCTACCGTGTTCGCGTATGCGAAGAACATTTTGTTAGGATGATTTTCTCGAACAATACGCTCTTCAATCAAATTGATCTCGTGCCCAATCATTTTCTTCAATCGAGACTCGGTTACATATCGACCGTCTTTTTCTACACCATAAATGGCGTCACTAAAATCTTTGTCGTAGGCAGAAATTGTCTTAGCAATTGTACCCGACGCTCCACCTGCTCTAAAGAAGTTTCTAACGGTTTCTTGGCCAGCACCAATCTCTGCAAATGTTCCGTAGACATTTTCGTTTAGATTTATACGTAAGGCCTTATTCTTTATAGATGGAATCTCTTCAAATTCCTTATCTCCTGCAATAGTCTTTGGCATAGCGAAGGTTTAATTGTCTTTCTAACAAAGGTAATGAATACCTTAGGCAAACAAAAAAAATACCGTTATTTTTGTGTGAATGCAGTCACAACTTTCTATTACTTTTTTAGGTACAGGGACCTCCCAAGGAATTCCAATAATTGGAAGTGATCATCCAGTCTGTAAAAGTGATAATCCGAAGGATAATAGGCTACGTGTTTCTATACTTATTGAATGGGCAGATCAAGTGATAGTGGTAGATTGTGGCCCCGATTTTAGGCAGCAAATGCTTCGAGAGGATGTTCAAAAAATAGATGCTGTTTTATTAACACATGAACACAACGACCACATTGCTGGTATTGACGATATTAGACCCTTTAATTTTAGGCAAGGGAATATTCCATTTTATGCTGAAAAGCGTGTTTTTTCGGCATTGCGCAAGCGATTTGAATATATCTTTGAAACCAAGAATAAATATCCTGGGGCACCTACAGTTGAGGAAATTGTAATTGACAAGAATACTTCTTTTGATCTCTTCGGAAAAAGGGTTATTCCAGTTGAGGTGTTGCACGGAAAATTACCTGTTCTTGGATTTAGAATAGACGATTTTGCCTATCTAACTGATGTGAAGACTATTTCGGAAGAAGAAATTCAGAAGCTAACAGGCCTAAAGGTACTCGTTATAAGTGCGCTTCGAAGAGAAGAACACTACTCTCATCTGAACCTTTCAGAAGCATTACAACTCATTACGAAATTAGGACCAAAAGTTACTTATCTAACGCATATTAGCCATATGATGGGCTTTCATGATGAAGTAGAAGCGCAATTGCCAGAAAACGTTCATCTAGCATATGACACCTTAAAAATAAACGTTTAAAATAAGCAAGTCTCACGTCTCAAATCTAAAAAATATGAAATCAAAAATATTTATGTATCTGTTTTTCTTCGCTGTGTTATTTATCTTATTTCAGTACATGAACGAAAAATCTATTTTCGAGTCGCAAGAAAAATCAATTACAACCCTTTCTGAAAAATTAAAGAAAAGTAATGATTCTATTGCGGTCTTAAGTGAATTAACTGAGGAACTAAATTATTTTACCCTTCAAGGGAACGACAATGCAATGTCTTACCTAGAACGATTAGGAATGGATTCTCAAGAAGTTGAAAACAGAGTAACGGAGGCTATTTTGGAAAAAAACTTAGTCAAAGGCGGAAACCCACTAATCCCATTGGAGGGAATGGGAGGCGAAATGCGGATTAATAAAATGAAGTTTTTAAATCACCGTTGGATCCAAGCCGATTTTAGTGATGGGAACTACTGGGGCGAGATGGTAATAGAATATTTTTTTACAGAAAACAACGATCTGGAACTAACGCCTATTGGAGCAACTTTGTATCCTAACTAGCCGCTATTCGGCTCAGCTGTCTTGACTTTTTTAATTAGTTGATTTGAATTTAGCTGATAAACCAGGTGACTGAACGAATTCAAAACCTAGCCTAACCACTCTTTTAGTTCATAAAAATTTTGAGGAGCAACGCCGTGGCCTACAGGGAATTCTGAGTAGGTACAATCTATGTTCAGTTCCTTTAAAAAAGGCTCCGTTTTACGTGCCCAATCCACTGGGATTACTTGATCTACGCTTCCATGAGAAGAATAGATATGAAGACCGCTAAAATCGTTTTTCTCGTAGCCTTCCTTTAAAATGCCTTCGTTTACGTATCCGCTTAAACCAATCACATTCCGTAGTTTTTCTGGATAACTCAAGGCCACGGCTAAACTTAGGATAGTTCCTTGGCTAAAACCAAGTAAAGTTACATGGTCTGGATCTACTTCATACTTCTCTATGATTTCATCAATACAATTGGCAATAAGGTCGCGCGAAGCAATGGCTTGCTCATCATCACTAAATTTACCGTTTGCGTTGTCGAAATAGATGTTGTACCAAGCATTTCCGAATGGTTGCATCGGAATAGGCGCCTTTAAGGAAATGATAGCGTACTTGGAAGGTAATTCGGTCGCAAACGAAAATAAATCGTTTTCATCGCTTCCATAACCGTGTAGCATTATAATAACAGGACTTTTGCCGTTTAGGTCGCTAGGGCGGTAGTTGTGTTCTAGGGAAAGTTGTTTCTTCATTTATATCAAAAAAATATGTCGCAAGGTACGAACCCTGCGACACATTAAAAAAGTAGTATTATTTATTTATCCTATTCCTTTGAACCAATCTTGAAATTGACTTCCCAGAACAGGAACTAATTTCTTTTCTCCTTGTATGGCTCCAATGAAGCCTAGTAACCAAAGTACAAAGGAAGCTCCTTGAAGTATATAAGCAAGAATAGCAATGCCCACAACAGAACCAATTACGTTAAGAAGAATACCTACAATTAGTATTCCTAGCATTTGGCGAAGGTGGAAAGCACCGTATTCCGTTTTGTTTCCATTATGCATAACGAAAGCGATAATCCAGCCAATAAGACTTAAGTAGGCGATAATTCCAATGGTTTTTTCGTTTCCGGCAGTAGTTTCTGACATAGTATTTAAATTTAAGGTTAGTATTATAATACCCCTAAATATAGAATAACTAATCTAGAAACTTGAACCAAGTCTGAAATTTCTCACTTAAAAATGGGATTCCTCGTTGTTTGTTAAGAATACACATGGCCAGTGAGTACATCCATAAGAGCATTGTAATGATATAGAAATAAAAGCCAATAAGGTAGTCCTGCATGGCGATAGAGGCAAGGAGCATGAGAAATAATCCAAACATGTTTTTGATATGCCAAGTGGCATATGCATGCTTCTCTTCCTTGTTTAGAAAAAATGCAATTCCCAAGCCAATAAATGTGATATAAGCTATAATTGCCTTTGTTTTTGCTGAAAGATTATCCATTTAAGACAAGTTGATCGTTATTGAAAACTCCATAAACGTTTCCGGTCATTTTTTCTGCTAGCATTGCCGCGTTTTGAGAAGTTGAAATAATGCTCTCCTCGGTGAAAAACCACTCTACATCTGGATTAAACAATGTTAGATTTGCTTTTTCTCCTTCTGAAATTTTCGATTCTGAAATTCCGAACGTTTGTTTTAAGCTCGTAAGTGCTTTAATAGCCGTTTCTAAATTTGTGACATTGAGCAGGGCTCCGAAGCAACTTTCAAGTCCGATACTTCCAAAAGCCGCATGATCGAATTCGGTTCTTTTATGTTCTATATCAATTGGGTTATGATCGCTAGTTACACCGTCAATGGTTCCGTCTTTTAATCCTTTTAACAGTGCTTGGGTGTCGCTTTTTGTTCTTAGCGGTGGCAAAAGTTTGTAGTTGGTGTCGAAACTTTCCAGAACGTCGTCTGTAAGGCGAAGATTATTTATCGAAACGCTGCAACTAACTTGAAGCCCTTTTTTCTTTGCCTCTTTAATAAGTTGCACGCTTTTTTTAGTGGAAATAGTAGGAATATGTAGCTTTCCTCCCGTGTATTCTAATAAATAAAGGTCTCGAGTAACCTGAAGTTCTTCCGATAGTGCTGGCATCCCTTTAAGACCTAATTTGGTGCTGTTTTCTTCCTCGTTTACAACCCCGTTTTTGGCGACCGCTCGCTCAAATGGAAACGATTGGACCAAACCGTCAAAATTTTGGGCATATTGTAGCGCAATTTTTAATAAGTTCGGATTGCTAATGGGTTCCTTATAGTCGTAAAAAGAGATAGCTCCAGATTGGTGCATGTCGTACAATTCGGCCATGTCAATTCCGTTGCCGCCTACCGAGAGAGATCCAACGGGGTAGAGGTCTACCACGGCTCCATGAGCTTTCGTTTTAAGAAACTTTATCAGTGATTTTGAATCTATTACTGGTTTGGTATTTGCATTAACTCCAACTGCTGTAAAACCGCTCATAGCAGCAGTTTTTAGTCCGTTATCTAGTGTTTCTCGTTCTTCGAAGCCAGGTTCTCCAAACGAAGTGCTTGGATCGAACCAGCCTTGAGAAATATGTAAGTTTTTAAGCTGTATTGCTTTTATTTTCGAGTCCTTAATTGTAGCAGCTATCTTTGTAATTATTCCTTTCTCAATGAGAACATCTCTTTTTTTGCCATGATGCTTGCTCATTGGGTCGATGATGGTGGCCGATTTTAGAAGAATATTCATTTTTTAGTTCTTTAGGAATTTCAGTAGTAACATTTCAACTAACAAAAAAAGCAAAGCAAAAATAACAAACCATTTCCAAAAAGAATTGATTTTGTTTTCTGCTGTAATGGACTCAAACAAATCTGAAACCGAATTATATCGCTCAATTCCTTCCCAGTTGTCTAGATCTGCGTATTGTAACGTGCTTTCGCTTCTGTTATAGTTGTAGCTAAGGTTTTCAATCAATTCTTCTTTTTTCCGGATGTTATAATTCCCAGAGGTACTAGGTTCGTCAATTGTTGTGAGTTCCACACTATTCGCTTTGGTTTGTTGAAGCGGAATGATACTATTTACACTATCGTTTATAGTGAGTATTTCGTCTTGTGTAAGTTTTATGGGAACGGCGAATCTATTTTGTTCTCCTATGGTGTAATATAATTGAGGCAGTGGCAGGCTCTGTTGTGCCATGTTTATAAGAGTGGGAACGATAAGGGGAGAATTTTTGAAATTAGAGTTTAGGTCATCAATGGAGGCAGTACTTAAAAAATGCTTTTCTTTTTGCAATATGAAGCCTTTGCTATCTTCAAAACTAAGTACTTTAGTTGCGTTAGAACTAAAGTTGTAATAACTATTTACTTTTGGATATTGAAAATTGCTAACTTGTTTTTCAAACACGTTTTCATATAAGGGATGAGAAAAATTGATATTGGTAATTTTTTTCTCCTGTCGTTGAAGCGTATTTAAAGTTCCAAGCCGCAAACCACTTAATAATCTATTGTAGCTCTCTAGATTTATTTCTATTCCCGGGACGACTAAAACACTTCCTCCACCATTACTAAAAGCGGTAAGTGCAGTTATGAGAGGCGTTGGAATGGTTTTTATTTCATTCAGGATGATAAAATGTTGCGAAGGAATGTCGTTGTAGTTTAAACTGCTATACGGTTGCTGCTTGTATTCATAGCCATCGTTATCGAAAAGCCTTTGTAAGAATTTAGTATCTGCCTCGTTAATAGAAAGCACCTTAATTTTTTTAGGTGTATTGATGCTAAAGTAAAGGGCATTATCGAACAGTAAGTTCGCATCGTTAATTGCTAACTCACCTTTAAAAGCGGTTGTGTTCTCTATATCGAACGAAATAGTGTTTTTGGAGCTCTCAGAGAAGTCTACTGCGCTTTTGGCAATAAGTTTACCATCATTGTTAAGTGAGATAGGAATGCTCTCTGGAACCTCACCCTGTTTGTTGATTATTACCTTTAATTGAGTGGTAGTCCCATTTTTGGCAGCGATATAAGCGGAGTCTATAGCGATGTTGTTATAGTTTACAGGCTTCATTTCTACAACATCAACCCCGATGTTATTATTAAGCGTTGGAAATCCATCTTTTTGCTGGAAGTCTGATATGAGTATCAATCGTTTGTTGGCCGATTTACTGTTTGAAAATAATTGGTTCGCTTTTAAGAGAATATCCTCTAACGAAAGTTGCTTTTGTGCGTAGCCAATAGAAAGAACTTCATTTTTAAACTCAGTTTGAGGAACATTTTTCTTAGTACTATTATTTGTAAACCAACTTAGTTTTTCCTGCCCGTCTACCTCTTCATATAGCTGCTGAAGTGCTCGTTGCAATAATGGCCCATTGGCTCCTTTTGCTTGCATACTAAAAGAATTGTCGATATATATAACCACCTCTTTTTCAGAATTCATCGCTGTTTTACTGGCGGTAAAGGGTTGGGCGAATGCCAGTATGAGGCAGGTAAGTGCAAGCAACCGTGCTAGCAGGGTAAGCCATTTTTTAAGTTGAGAGCTTTTGCGTGTCTGAATTGTTACTTTTTTCAAAAACGCAACATTGGTAAAATCTACTTTTTGAAAACGTCGAAGCTGAAAAAGGTGAATTAAAATAGGAATGAGCAGTAAGAAAAGTGCGTAAAGAAGTTCAGGGTGTTTAAACTGCATTCCAATAAATGTTGGGTCAAAGATATAAAATGGAATGTAAATATAAACGCTTTACGAACAGAGATGCGTTAATTTCTTTTTAAAATCAGTTGCGCTACATCTTATTCAACTTAATCTCGGGTTCCTGAGGTTCTCCATTTGCCCCACCAAAAACCAATGGCGTACTGGTGTAGGTGTTTCCAAAAGTGGCTGCAGCATAATAAACTTGTGACACTGCACTTTCAACTTCCATTTCGGTTAACGGACTCAACGGATGAATATACACAGACCAAATAATATCGTTGGATAATGCATATTTCACGTCCAAAGCGGAATGAAAATTTGCGGCTAAACAATCTAACAGTACGTCTTTACTTAATTGATCTACATCAACAATAGGAGCAATAATACGCATTCTATTGTTGGTTTCATCTGTAATCACCATCATGGGTAATTCTTTGTAAGTGACCTGCCATCTTCCAGAAATTCCAACAACTGAATCTGCGTGTTTACTTAACAGCTCTTCTAATTTTTGATTGTCCATTTGAGCGGAAGCAAAAATAGAGGTCAATAACGCTATAGATAGAAGGAAGTATTTCATAATGCCATGTTAGGTAGAAGTAGTCGAATGAAATATCCAACACTAACATTTGGAATCAAAACTTTTCAAAAGCTCCAAGACCAAATAGGGCAAAATCGTACTTCACAGGATCCATTGGATCCAATTTTCGGAGTGCAGCATCTAGTTCTGCCAAGGCTTTTCCGTCGTTTTGTTTTCGCTTTAGAAGTTTTAGTTTTCTGGCGACATTTCCGCTATGAACGTCTAAAGGGCAGGATAGCTGAGCTGGGGATAAAGAATTCCAGATCCCGAAGTCGACTCCTGTATTCCCCGGACGTACCATCCAGCGCAAGTACATATTGATTCTTTTGGCTGCCGAGTTTTTCAAAGGGTCGCTCACGTGTTTTTGAGTCCTTGGAAGATGTGGAATACTAAAAAACACCTTTTTGAACTCGTGTATAGCCATTTGTAAGGACTGTTTTTCGGCATGGAGCGCAAATACAGCTTCTAGTCCGTTGTGCTTCAAATAAATGTTTCGAAGTGCTTTCATAAAATAAGTAAGGTCGTCCCCGTTAAAGGTTCGGTGTACGAATGAGGATAAATCTTCAAGATCCTTTTCAGAATAATTCATTATAAAATCGAACGGACTATTTCCCATCATATCCATTAATCTATTGCCGTTATTGATGATACTTTTTCGGTTTCCCCAAGCAATAGTGGCAACTAAAAAGCCAGCAATTTCTATATCCTCTTTTGTGGTGAAGAGTCGGGGAATTTGAATAGGATCACTTTGGATAAAGGAGGTTTGGTTGTACAAGAGTACTTTTTCATCCAAAAAATCTTTTAGTTCTTTTTTATTCATAGTCTATTATTCGAGCTCTTCGGTATAAAACCCTTCATTTATATGCTCTCCCAACTGTTGAGGTAAGATCTTATAGTAAGTCTCAAAGTATTCTAGTTGTTCTTTTTGAACACAAGGTAATGGTCCGTCTCCAGTACCCCAGAAAAATTCTAGATTTTGAGGATCGTAGTAGTGGAGGTTTTTTATTTTTTCTTCTGAATAATCTACGTCTTGATGTTGAGTATTTGGCCCAGGTTTCCAAAGCTGAGTAATTTGGAAACCTTGTTGCTGCAACTGAAGTGTATTTGTGTTTAGTTTTCCAACCAAAGAAGGGAGAAATATGACTGCTAAAATACCTGCCCAAACGATCGATAGCATTGGGTAAATGATGTTTTTATGCCGAACTACTTTTGAAAGTATCACTAAAAATAACAGCATCAATAGACCGAAGAAAAAGCGGTACTGCGGAGAAGTACTCCAGAGCAGTAACATTTGTAGGAGGGTGGTTAGAAATAGTAAGAACGAGGCATTCGAATCTTTTACCTTTTTAATGGCAAAAGGAAATGTGATTAAAAGTAGGGTGATGGTTATATTGAAAAGGCCTGCAAGTTTAGGAAGCAGTAACCAGTGTTTAAACATTTCTAGGAATGATGCATTTGAAATTTGCTCTGCGGTCATTTTATATCCGGCGGGTTGCATTTGATCGTTCAGAAAATTCATGATAATGTCCGATAATCTCCAAGGTACTTCTACTGCTAAAACATCTAATGGAAATAGCGGTAATCCACTCACCCAGATGTTTTTTCCGAAGAAGATAAGAGCAACAAATACTCCAGTTAGCATAGATTTTAAGACAATTGATCTTCTAATAAGTGATTTGTTTTTTAGTAAAAACGCTAGTGGAAATACAATTAAAAAGATGGCGGTACCTTTTATAAAAACCGACCAAATAACTAGAAGGCTTAGTAAAAGAAAGCTGGATGACGGGGTGGATTCATTTCTTTTGAGATATTCAGCGAAAACAAAATATCCAAGAATGTAAACCCCTAAATCTGGCGAAGGCGAATCAATAAATTGAAATAAGAAGATATTAAAGAGAGGAAATAAGCCAATAATTAGCTTTGTGTTTTCTCGACTGCGAACGTATTCCGACAGATAACCAAATGCGTAGATATTGGCAAAAATAAGATACAAGCCATTTATGTCATTAAAATAAATTTTCAAATTATTCAAATTAACTGCTGCATGTAGAAGGTGCCAACCCGATTGCTGAGCTAAAAACGGATGAAGATTTCCAAGGCCATGCACCCAACCATAGGTGTCTAACCATTTGATGGTTTGAATATAGTACGATTCATTATCTACTATGGAAGGAACTCCTGCGGTTTTAATAGCCGCAAGTAGGATGATCAACCCCAAAAGTGTTTTTAAGAATGGGGTGAAGGTGTAGAACAGTTTTTTTAAAGAGTGTAGATATTGTTTAATTGAAAATTTCGAATAAAAACTAATGCCTATAACAATTATAAGTAATGAGATATCAAACAGATAATTTAGTGGCAAAGCAAAGGCCCAAATCCCTGCTGCCAAAGTGATTCCAAACGAGCCAATAATTGGAACGAGTATTGGATGTAGCTCCTTAATTTGGAATAGACGTTGTACTCCCAATCCGGCTATCGAGAAAGCGATAAAAAGTCCGAACCAGTATAGCAGTATTAAGATCATTCAGAACTAATAATTACTCCATCTTGCATGACCAGTTTGCGGTCTGCCATCCCAGCCAACTCTTCGTTGTGTGTTACAATTACAAAGGTTTGTCCAAATTCGTCTCTTAATTCGAAGAATAGATTATGCAAGTTTTCGGCGCTTTCGGTGTCTAAGTTTCCACTGGGTTCGTCTGCGAGAATAATCGACGGATTATTAATGAGCGCTCTTGCCACTGCAACACGCTGCTGTTCGCCACCCGAAAGCTCGTTTGGCTTGTGATTTTCACGATGTGAAAGGCCTAAAAAAGCAAGTAATTCTTTTGCTCTTTTTTCGGCTGCTGCCTTTGGTGTTTTTTTAATAAAAGCCGGAATGCAGACATTCTCCAAAGCCGTAAACTCTGGTAAAAGTTGATGAAACTGAAAAATAAAGCCGAGATGTTCATTTCTAAACTGCGCTAGGGCTTTTCGGTTGAGGCTTGCAATATCGGTTTGGTGTATTAAGAGTGTTCCCTCCGAATGTTTATCAAGGGTGCCAATGATTTGCAAAAGAGTAGTTTTTCCAGCACCAGACGCGCCCACAATAGAGACTATTTCTCCTTTTTTAATATCTAGATCCACTCCTTTTAAAACATGAAGCTGATCGTAATATTTGTGAATATTCTTTGCTGAAATCATATGGTGGCTTGAGGTTGTGAAAATACTAATTTCATTTTAAATCCAGCAGGGAGAATAGCGTTGTAATGAAACTAAAAATAATAAAGTCTTCCTGTTTAACAGCAGATTTTCATTTTACGTCTTACTTTTAAAAAGGTTGAGGTTGTTGTAATCGATGAAGTAAGTCACTCTTAAAGATACCGTATGTTGGCTTGGTTCGTTAAAAAGGTCTCCTAAGCTTTCTCCATAACCTAGTGTTGCCTGCTCGTCTTGTTTAAAGATTTGATTTCGATAAAGAAGCGTGGCCTCACTTCCAGGAGCAAACCTCCATCTAAAGCTCAAATCGATATTCCATATATTAAAATTTCTATTCGGATCATTTTCGGTAATGTCGTAATCGAAGAGCGAGCGAGTGCCGTCGTCATTAAGAGACCAAAAAATATCATCGCTGTAATCTGCCACGGTCCATAGGTTTCTGAAACGTAGGTCGATCGCTTTATAAGGATCAAAATTGTACGAAGCAGTTATTTCGTTTTCTAAACTTTTAATGTCGCGCTGGCCAAAAAATACGTCTGTTTCTGTATTGTCTATCCAACCAAACATGTCGTTCCGAATGGAGATATCTGTTTTCAGCACTACGAGCATTTTGTCTGAGAAACGATACCTTGGCGAAATGTCCATAAAATATTGGGTGAGTGGTTCTCCAAAAGCCTGTCGATGACCAATTCCAAGATCGTATGCAAATTTTTTCCGGTAATCTGAAGAGCACCAGATTCGGCCTCCCAAATTTTCAGGAAAAATAACAAACTTACCATCTACTCTAGGCTCAAAGTAGTCTTTCCGATCTGAATTGTACCCTAAAAATCCGCCAAAAGCGAAACGTTCTTTGGTAACGAAAAACCAATCGGCATTTAAACTGTTTTGAGTTTCAACACTGGGCTGATAAAGCCTTCGATGTCTAGCGGTGATTTCGAAGCGGTATCGATTAAAAACTTTTGTGGGTTCAAATATTTGATAGGATGCGCCAACCACAAAGTTGTTGAAATTATTTCTGAAGTTTACTCCAAGGTCATTAATATCGTAGGTAGTGTTTGCAAAATCATGTCCTACTCGGTATCGAAAATTTCCTTTAACCTTAAAAATATCAAGTTCGCTCCCAAAACCTGTTTCCCAGCCATTGATCCTATTCACGTTACTCACTATTGCTCTACCTGAGGTTCTGTAGTTATTTCCTTTATCTGCCACATCAAAAACAAAGGCCGAGGTATTGGCATCTCTAAAGCCACTGCCATTTCTAGTGACATTGGTGTTGATCAGGGAGATGGACGAATTGCCATTGAACTGTTGATCTAACACAAAAATATTATAATTGGTGAGGGGTTCAACTAGTACCTCACGGGTATCACCTGTTATAGTATCGGTAACGTTGGCATAGGTTTTTTCAGTAATTGCGTTAAAAAAGCCCACCCCTAAATTGTCTTTGGTTCTTCCTGAAATCTTAAGCGCGTTTAGAAGATTTACTTTTGAGGGATATTCTGAAATTTCCTCATTTTCTGCAAGCTCTCCTCCGTCACCCGTAGGAGCACTTCCAACTCTTCTAGAAAAGAAAAGACCTCCTTTATTATAAAGATCGGTTCCTTCGGTAAAAAACTGACGCTGTTCGTCAAAAACCTGCTCAAAGGGTCCAAGGTTAAGCTCTAATTCGTCAAAGGCAGCTTGCCCGAAATCGGGAATTAGAGTTGCATCTAAGGTAAAGCTATCACTCAAGCCATATTTAACGTCCATACCAGCACTAAAATCGGTTGCGGTTTCGCCATCAAATGAGGTGACTACTCCTTGTGCAAATGGAAACAAGGTAAGCCTTACAGGAGAATCAATATTACTTACTCCAACAACGTTTCCGCTATATTGTGATTCAATTCCTTTAGAAGTATTGATGTAGTTCCAAGAATGCGTTTCGTTTTGTTTTACCATTCGTCTGTAAAAGTTGATACCCCAATCCTGGGTCTCCACTTCTGGAAAGCGAAGAGCATTATACGGAATTTTATATTCTGCGAACCAGCCGCTTTCATTCTTAGAAACTCGACACTCGAATACTACATTGTAGCTAAAATCAAAATCTCCTTGAGAGACTAAGGCATCTCCAATGGTTCCTGCACTAGTCACAAAGAAATGGGTCTCGTTGATTCCGTCATTGTAGGTGTTCAATGCTACCGAAAAATGATCGGCTTGCACAAAAATTTCGTCTCGTTGCGAAAACTGACTTAAGATTTCTTGGGGATTTGGGTCCTGCATGAATGCCCCAATATAAATGGCTTTATCGTCGTAGGCCATTTTTACTTCGGTGGCGTAATCTTGATTAACAGTTTTATCATTTCCTGGCTCATATTGGGCGAATTGTCCATAGATTGGTAATGATTGCCACATCTCATCGTCTAAGACGCCATCAATCTTTGGCGGATTCGATATTCGGGTTGCCCGTAGTGTTTTCTTTTCTTGGGCGAATAGAGGGGAAGAACCAATAAACAGAGCAAGCAGCAGAAGTAAGATTTTCATTAAGATGGTTTAGTAAGTGCTGTGGGGTTGATTCGATTGTAAAAGTAAAACACTCCTTACAGGTTAGTTGCTAACGAAAAGTTAAATACTGCACAGATTGTTAAAACAGATTTATTTTAACACTAACTTTGATTGAATCTATGACAGAGAAAGAAGAAATTGTATTTGCAAATGGCTGTTTTTGGTGTACAGAAGCCGTTTTTCAACGTTTAGAAGGAGTGGAACAAGTAGCTTCTGGCTATACAGGAGGAGCTATTAAAAACCCTGCATATAGAGAAGTGTGCAGCGGGAGAACGGGTCACGCCGAAGGAATACGAATAGTGTATAACCCATCAATTATAACCATTGATACCTTGTTGGAAGTATTTTTTGCTACCCATGATCCTACTACTTTAAATAGGCAGGGTAATGATAGGGGAACTCAATATAGAAGTGAGATTTTTTATACCACTGAAGAGCAGAAGGAAAAGGCAGAAGCATTTATAGCCCTGCTAACTGAAAATCGGGTGTTTAAAGATCCTATCGTAACTGCTATATCATCTTTGGGAACTTTTTATTTGGCAGGAGAGGATCATGCCAACTACTATAATCAAAACAAAGAGCAACCTTACTGTCAATTCATAATAACGCCTAAAATCAATAAGATAAAGGAGTTCTACGCAGACAAATTAAAAATAAATTAATGGGATCATATAAGACGTTTGAAGAATACGATCAGCATATCACTGATGAGCTAAAAGAAAATTTCACGGAGATACTTAAAGGTGTTGGAGAGGATGTTGAACGTGAAGGAATAGTGAAAACTCCAGAGCGGGCGGCAAAGGCGATTCAGTTTCTTACCTCTGGACACTGTGAAGACCCAGCGAAAATTTTAAAAGGAGCCATGTTTGCAGAAGATTATAATGACATGGTTATTGTAAAAGATATTGAGTTGTATTCGCTATGCGAGCATCATATTCTACCGTTTTTCGGAAAAGCCCATATTGCATACATTCCTAATGGACATATTGTAGGACTGAGTAAAATTCCTCGAATAGTAGATGTATTTGCGAGGAGACTTCAAGTTCAGGAAAGACTTACACATGATATTTTGGAGTGTATTAACGATACGTTACAACCAAAAGGTGTGGCAGTTGTAATTGAAGCATCTCACATGTGCATGATGATGAGGGGAGTTCAAAAACAAAATAGTGTTACGACCACCTCTGGATTTAGAGGGCAGTTTCAGAAAATAGAAACACGAAACGAATTTTTAAAGTTGATAAGTACCAGTCTGTCATAATTAGTGAGCTATTTCTGTAGGAGTTGGACAGCAAGGTTCAATTAGAAGACTTCTATTTAAAAAGAGATCCCGTAGCGCAAACTTGTCTATATTACAATCTTTGGCATCTTTATTGCGTTACTAGAGTTAGAATTTAATACTATTTATTGCTATGAAAACAAACAAATATAAATTACTCCGTACAGGGATTATTTATGACATTATTGGAGTCTTATCTACTTTGATTCCAGTAGTAGGGCCATTCCTTGATATTTTATGGGCGCCATATGCTGCCAAGAAAATGGGGGATATGTACGATGGACAATCTGGAAAAATTGCTTCTTGGATTGTCTTTATTGAAGAGATTATCCCAGGAACGGACTTTATTCCTACTTTCACATTAATGTGGTTATATACTTTTGTGTTCTCCTCTGAAAAACCAGGTAGAATGCAACCAATTGAAGTGGAAGTGAACGACTAAGGAAGATAAATGTTCCAATCGCTTTGAAATAGTTTGAGGTTCGAACATTTCAGATAGATTTTAAAAATAAAGAAGTCCGCTATGTTTAATTACATAGCGGACTTTTCTTTTTACGATCTTACGTTTATTCAACTGTTAGATCGAAGGTAACAGAAATATCTGTTTCTCCTCCAGCGTCTGAAAGAGATCCGTCATTCGGCTTAGTAGGTTCATGACGTAATGTGATGTTAAAAGTACCATCGCTAGCATCGCCAGTAGCTAGTGTGAATTGTGTTCCTAATGGATTTCCATCAGCATCGGTATCGACATACTCTGGAGTTACAATTAAACCACTTCCGGGAATAAAAAATACTTGATGCTCGTCTGCTTCTTCAATCACTTCCAATGTAATGTTATCTACTGGAGATTCGGTTTCATTTAAGAATTGAACGCTTCCATCATAGCTAACGTTATTTTGTAGATTACCAGAAACAGTAACTTCAGGATCATTAGGTCCGTCACCGTCTAAATCACGAGAGGAAAGTACAACAGTGTCGGGGCCGTTAACTAAGGTGACCACCACTGAAGTGATTAACTCTTCTTCATTTACAATATCTGGAGTATTGTCATCGTCGTTATTACATGCAATAACTACGAGTGCAATCAATAAGAGTGGTAAAAATTTTAATTTTTTCATTTTATATAATTTTAGGTTTTTAATAATTGATTTTTAATTGTAATAAAATTGATCTTCCTAAGTCGTCTGCGTAATATCTAAGTCTATTTAAATAATCGCGATAAGAAGTATTCATCAAATTGGTTACTTTTAAATTAACTGCTAGTGTATTTATATTCTTCAATTTAAAAGTGGTTCCTGCATTTAAATGTAGCAAATGATAGGCATCAGGTGGAGTGCTTACATCTACCGTTTCGAAAGACTGTGTTTCGGGTAAGAATACGTCGAAATTGTCGTTCGGGAATTCATTTTGCCTCAACACATAGCTACTTTCGATCCCTAGATTAACAGGTTGTTTTAATGATAAAAGATAATTAAGACTATTGCTCACACGCGCAGGAGGCATATTTATTAACGGTCTATTGGTTACATTATCCTTTCCTTTTACTAACGAAAATTTATTAGTGAAAGTTAGATTGGGTGTAAATTCATAGGAAGCATCTGTATCTATTCCTAATAATCTTGCGTTGGTCTGTCGATATTCCCACACTTGAAAATTTCCGCGAACGGTTTGTTGAATACCAGTGGGTTCGATAAGTATGAATTCTTTTATAAAGGTTGCATAGGGGTTTATAGAGAAAGAAAATCTTTCACCTGTCTTCTGTAGGGTAAAAGTTGTCTTTTGAGCAACTTCCGCTTTAAAACGAAGGTCTCCCAATTCAATTCGAGATGCGCTGTGATGTAGGCCTTCACTAAAAAGTTCAGACGCGTTCGGTGCCCGAGATGCAAGTGAGTAATTTCCAAAGAGCACAAAATTATCCTTAAATTTATAAGAAAAGCCAACCGTACCAGAAACGTTGTTAAATGAAAGTTCTGGGTTGGTCAGTATCTGGTTGCCGAAATCTTCTACAACAATCTCTGGAAATAAAGTGTCATAACCTCTGCTCTCCCAAAACGAACTTCTATAAAATTTGAAAACATCCATAAAGGTATAGTCAAATCTAGCTCCAAACTCTAGTATGAATTTATCTGAAATTTTCATATCTGAAATACCATAAACTCCAAACTTATATTGCTCATAATCTGGGATGAGTCTACGAACGCCTGTTGAAGGATCTGCAAAGTTCTTTTGATAATTACCAGTTAGTCCTGTCTTTACAGTAATTTGTTCGCTGATGTCACTCTCTAAAGAAAGAGATAAATTATGCGTCACTAATTCAAGATCCACAGATGGCCTCACGTCGTCGCTGTCACGTCTTACGTCAAATTCGAACCGATTGTTCTGCTGAAAATCATAATTGAACTTAAGTTTCCCTATGTTTTCCAAATTATAAAACCCTGAGACTTTCCCCAAGTGATGCGTTACTTCTTGTCTAGGAGCACCAATGGAATAGGTGAAATCGTTGATGATAAGTGGAACGTCACTCTCTATAGCTGTTACCTGATCTTCTGCTCCACCCAAATGCGATGCCCGTAAAATTCCAATCTCATTTTTAAAAAGGGAATAGTATGCATCGAACCCATAGTCTATTCCATTAAAACCAACTTGAATCGATAAATCCTGTTCAGATAGACCTGTGTTACTTAGAACATAAGAAGGAGCATCAAAATCCCCATACCTTTTCAATGTTCCTTGAAAGCGTCCAAACCAGCCATTTTCATAGCTTTTAGTGAGGCTGGTAGTAAGCGACCCACCACGGCCATTGGTCTGTCCAGAAATTATGGTCTTTCCATAGAGGGAGTCTTTCAAGATAACAGGTGCTGGCTCAGCAATTACAACCCCACCTAAAGCATCTCCACTGAACTGTAGGGCAGAAGCTCCTTTAATTACGGTAATACTGGAGGCCGTATTTAAGTCAATATTAGGTGCATGTTCTGCACCCCATTCTTGATCTTGCTGGCGAACTCCATTATTGATAATCGTAATTCGGCTACTATGCATACCATTGATTACAGGTTTTACAACAGTGTTTCCTGTCGATAGTGAGGATACCCCACTTATGGTCTTTAAGACATCCCCTAAAGAACCACTGCTGTAATCTTCCAGTGTGTTTTGAGTGATTTTGTTTTCTAGAACACTCTCCGCTTTGGTGTAATAATTACTGCCTTTAATTAAAATTTCATTGAGTTCTTCCAAATGATGCTCTAATTTAAATGTCTTAACAGTATTACTGACCACGGTAACCGTAAACGCCTTGGTACTACAAGCAGGGTGCGAAATCTGTAAGTTATAGGTACCTTCACAAAGGCCGGTAAACTCAAAATTTCCGTCAAAATCTGTTATTACAGATGTTTCCAAACCTGCCAATATAATAGTAGCACCATCCAAATGAGAATCATCATGGAGATCTACAACACTGCCTTGTAGCGTAAAATCACAATTTTGTGCTAACGCCTGCGCAAGGGTCAAGACCATTGCGACTGTTATCAATAGTTTCATAAAATAGGGTATTCAACAAATAATTGTTTAACAATATTGCTGAAAGAGGGGAGGCCCCCGAAGGAAATGCTGAGTATCTTCTTCAGAAGAAAATAAAGATACTACAGATGAATTAAGTTGTGAGTAGTTTAAAATTACTTTGACTTGGACATAACTGAAAGAAGGAATGTCCATAGACGATATATGGAAATCGTACAGATTACAATCGAAATCCGATTCGTGTAGGTGTGAAGTAGATTTAGAGCAAGCGATATGCTCGTGTTCTTCAAAAAGATGCTCAAACTGAACGATTAATGGGAACAGCATAGCAAGCGTCATTAAGACGCCTAAAAATTGAGTTGCTATTTTATTCTTTTTTATCATTTAGTATTCAATAAAAAGCCAAGACCTAAATGTCTCAGCATTTTTTTTTCAAAGTTCCAAAAAAATTCGAACTCTCCAAAAATCCACCCAAACAACACCAATAATATCTGATAAATCGGGAAAATGATTAGTATTCTAACTGGCCAATAAATCCACCAGCCCATTTCATTTGTCATGCCAATAGCTTCTGTAAGTGGTCCGGCGAATTTAGCCGCGGTACTTCCAGTTACTGCAAAGACTACAAATATAACTGTAAGTTGCCAATTGGATTCGATTCCCCAGCGTTCTTTTAATTTTTTCATAATTAACCTCGGGAACCTGGAAATTTTTGCTTGTATGTTCGTTGAAAATACACGAAATAATTAAATAGTAAATAATTCACTTCATAACCATAATCTACGTTGTATTCGTAATTAATCTCTTGTTGATAGAGATTGGTGTCAAATTGTTGAAAATTACGCACACGCATATTGTACTCTTGCACCCACATTACATTTCTACTTTCCAGATAAGTCTGTCCGTAAAACCCTCTTGGCTGTTGAGAAGCCAACCACGAATTAAAACCAGGTTCTATGATGAGGATTTCATATTCGAGTTCTTCATTTGCAATTCGAATAGTGTCGTTGGCATCTTCTATGTTGGGAGAAGTGCCTACCGTCTTTTTGCTGCTATCACAACTTGCGAACAAAGCGATTACTGCTAATACAATCAGAAATTTTTTCATTGCTGCCAATTTATGGTAAAATTAGTTAAAATGCAGTCTGTAGCGATGGTTTTAACTGGCTTTAACAAAAAAAAGCGCTTCAAAATTAATTGAAGCGCTCTTGTTCACTGATGAGGGATGGAACTCTATTTTCCAAAGAGACCTCCAAGAAGATCGCCAATTCCACCACCACTATTACCTTTATTTCCTCCACCGCCGAAAACCATTCCAGCGATATCGTCAACAATGCTTCCATCACCATCACCATCCAGAATAGATTCTATAAGCGATTGTTGTTTTGGTTGCTCGGCAGATCCACCCATTAGGCCGCCAAGTAAATCACCAATACCGTTTTCTGAAGTTACATTCTGTTGTTGTTTTTGCTTTCCTAAATATCCTAAAAGGATAGGCGCTGCCACCTGAAGAATCTGCATAACCGTGTTCGTGTCCATTCCAGATTTATTAGAAAGCGCGCTTGCTACATTTGCTTGAGAACCCCCAAGTACATGTCCAAGTATTCCTAGACCATCCTGCTTTACATTTTCATTTACACCACCACCAAAAAGACCTCCAAGGTTGTCTAAGATACTTCCGTCGTGTTTTCCATTAAGTGCTCCCATAAGACCCGCAGCTCCCTCTGGAGTAGATGCGTTTCTTTTCATTGCTCCCATAAGTATTGGAAGCCCCATTGAAAGGACTGAGGCAGTTTTATCTGCAGGTTGCTTAGTTTCTGAACTAACCCCGCTAATAATTTGACGCCCCATTTCGCTATTCAATAAATCCATTAATCCTGCCATTATTTATAAAATTTAAGTTGATTCCCAATATACGGAAAAATAGCTATTAATTTAAAATAGCTTTGATTTGATCTGCTAATTCTGTTCCAATTCTATCTTGAGCTTCTTTAGTAGCTGCACCTATGTGTGGACTCAATGAAACATTTCCATTCATCAATACTTTAAGTGCGGGAGTGGGCTCATTTTCGAAAACATCTAAGCCTGCAAATGATAATTTTCCACTCTCTAGGGCATCTAATAATGCTACTTCATCAATAACACCTCCTCGAGCGGCGTTTATAAGAGCCGCACCGTCTTTCATTTCTGCTAATTCATCTTTACCAATTACATAATTTTTCTGGGCAGGCACGTGTAACGAAATAAAATCACTTTGTCTTAATAGGTCCGATAGGTCACGGTGCTTGAATTTAAATGAAACCGTTTGGTCGTCATAGAATTTCAAAGCAATTTCGGCATCTTCAACATAACTGTCGCTGTAAATAACTTTCATTCCAACCCCTAAGGCTATTTTTGCGACTTCGCGACCAATGCGTCCAAAGCCAATTATTCCCATTGTTTTTCCGCGAAGCTCACTTCCAGCGGCATAGTTCTTCTTCAAGTCTTTAAATCTAGAATCTCCCTCTAAGGGCATATTTCTGTTTGCATCATGTAAGTAACGAACGCCCCCATAGAGGTGAGCAAAAACTAACTCAGCAACAGATGACGAAGACGCGGCAGGAGTGTTAATTACCTGTAAACCTTTTGACCGTGCATACTCAACATCAATGTTGTCCATACCTACGCCACCACGTCCAATGATTTTAAGACTTGGACATGCATCGATTAAGTCCTTACGAGCAGTTGTTGCACTTCTAACTAGTAAGGCAACTACTTTATGCTCATTGATATAATTTATGAGTTGTTCTTGAGCCACTTTTGTTGTTATTACTTCGAAGCCTGCAGTTGTTAGCGCGTCAATTCCGCTTTGTGATATTCCGTCGTTTGCTAATATTTTCATTCTAAGTTGAGTATTGAGTATTGTATTGTGAGTTTTGTTATTAGTTCTATGAATTGCGTTCCAATTCCTGCATCACATTCACCAGAACTTGTACGCTTTCTAGCGATAGTGCGTTGTACATGGATGCTCTGTAACCTCCAACGCTTCTATGTCCGTTAAGACCATTTACGCCAGCATTTTTCCACAGGCTGTCAAATTTTTCTTGATGTGCGCTATCCACTAGATTGAAAGTGGCGTTCATTTTAGAGCGATCGACCTTGTTAGACACAAATCCGTTGAACAATGGATTTCTATCGATTTCAGAGTAGAGCAAATCTGCTTTCGCATTATTCACTTTTTCAATTTCTGCAATTCCACCCAGATCTTTAAGCCATTGAAGTGTGAGCATAGACACATATACTGGAAATACTGCAGGTGTATTGAACATACTATCTTTAGAAATGTGAACTTTATAATCCAACATAGAAGGAATAGTACGAGATACTTTTCCTAAGATTTCTTCTTTTACAACCACCAAGGTAGTTCCTGCTGGACCCATATTTTTTTGGGCTCCTGCGTAGATAAGATCGAATTTAGAAAAGTCCAAAACGCGTGAAAAAATATCACTACTCATGTCACAAACTAAAGGAACTGAAGTTTCAGGAAACTCCTGCATTTGAGTTCCAAAAATGGTGTTGTTACTTGTACAATGAAAGTAATCCGCATCTGTTGGGATCGAATAACCTTTTGGTATATAATTGAAGTTACTTTCCTTAGAAGAACCAACCTCTATCAATTCTCCAAAAAGTTTAGCTTCTTTAATCGCTTTATCTGCCCATGTACCGGTATTGAGGTATGCTGCTTTATTTTCAAGCAAATTATATGCTACCATCAAGAATTCTAAGCTGGCTCCACCATGAAGAAAAAGTGCTTTATATCCTTTGTTTTCCAAACCTAAAAGTTCGAGAGCCAAAGAAGTAGCAGTTTCCATCACTTCTACAAAGTCTTTACTTCGGTGGGAAATCTCAACAAGAGAAAGATCCAAGCCATTAAAATTGATCACTGCTTCCGAAGCTTTTTGTAAAACAGATTGAGGAAGAATACAAGGACCAGCGCTAAAATTGTGTTTTTTCAAAATAATTGATTTTAAATATGAGATGTTGGGTGTGTTTTTGCTGGTGCAAAGATCATAAATCTCTATTCAAAAAAGGTTAATTAAGAAACAATTTATTAAGAGTATTTCAACAAACTAGCACGCTTTGCTAAGTCTGTTTTATTTGAATCATTATTTTACGAAATCTACAATTTGCTCTACAAATTCAATAGAAATTTTATGGTATCCTCACCGTCGGCATAATCCCAAAGTTCTGGTGATTGCGCTTTTCCGAAGGGAATACTATTTTTAACGTCTTTATTTGCAACAATACATTGTATCTGTTCTTCTTTTTTGGAAAGTTCTTGCTCCAGCTTTTCTAGTGTATCGTAATATTCGTAAAAAACAACCGAAATAGGGGAGGAGAACCCCGTATCTTCCTTTAAAAGCATAAACTCATTATCTAAAAGTTCTACTAGACTCATAAGATAAACAGCTTTGTTATAATCGTAGTTGTTCATGTACTTGTCGTTGTTTACTAAATCTTTCCAGCTATACATTGCGTTGAAGAAGTGATCCATATTATACCCTTTGGGTAGGTATATTTTTGAAACATTTCTACATCCTAAACCAAAATATTGAAAAACATCTCTCGCTAATGCTTCCATTTCATGTTTGGTTTCTTTGCCGGTAAGGACTGCAACCGAATTCCTGTTTTGTCGAATAATGTGTGGGTATTTTGAAAAATAATGATCAAAGTATTTGGCGGTATTATTACTCCCTGTTGCGATTACTGCGTCGAAATTTTCAAGCTTACCATCGGTAAAGGAAATAAAACTATCAAACGCTGGCTCCACAGAAATTAGATACTTAACGAGGAAGGGAAGGAGGTTTTGATCTTTAGAAGACAACTTTGCCAAGACCTTATTGCCACTAATTAAAATAGATAAGAAATCGTGAAAGCCTACCAATGGAATATTCCCAGCCATAACGATTGCAATAAGTTTTGGTTGTATCCCTTCTGAAATTTGATACCTCGAAACCCATTCGTTGAGATTAGAAGTAGTTAATGCCTCGCTCCAACTTTTACATGCAAACCGAACGTTTTCGGCCGTGAACCAGGTATTGTGGGCATGGGCCCGATAGAGTTGTTCTTTCATTTCATCAAAAAAGAGCGTGTTGTTTAAAACCTTTTCATTTTGAGTAAATGGCTCCAGCTTACCGTCTGAAGTTTTTTTAAGAGAAGAAAACTGACTTAAAAAAGATCCTAGTTCGGCAAAGGCGTTAATTCTTTGTTGTATTTGCATTCTCGTTTGGAGTTAGCTTATTTTGGTATTAAATTTGCACAAAGTTAGAAAAAGAATAGCTATGGCAATTATAATAACAGACGAATGTATTAACTGCGGTGCTTGTGAGCCTGAATGTCCCAATACAGCCATTTATGAAGGTGCGGACGATTGGCGCTATGCCGATGGAACCGACCTAGAAGGTTCCTTGGTACTTCCTAATGGGAAAGAAGTAGACGCCAGTGAAACACAGGAACCAGTAAGTGACGAGATTTACTATATAGTTGCAGATAAATGTACAGAATGTAAAGGCTTTCACGACGAACCTCAGTGTGCGGCGGTTTGCCCTGTAGATTGCTGTGTTCCCGATGAGGATAATGTGGAAAGTGAAGAAACACTACTAGGAAAGCAGGCGTTTATGCATTTTAAATAAATAAATCAATATCAATTTGAAGACCGTTGTAATTACTTATTGCAACGGTCTTTTTATTTTGAATTACTTTTTTTAAGAGTTCAAATCAAAAGCTTCAAACCCATAGATCTCATAACTACTCATATTTTTTGAAAATACCAGTATCGAATGCGGTCCATAAACAGGCTCTTTGCCCAGATGCTTTAAGCGTACCATTCGCCCAAGAATTACAGGTTTGCATCATGCTATAACTTCCATTGGCTTCATAGAAAGCATCTGTATTGGTGTAGTTGGCATCCGTATTTATCTTTATAAAATTACCCTGATCATCTTTCTGAAAGCTGGAACTAATATGGGTAATGAGGCGATTGTATTGTGCGAGACTAATCTCAATTTTTTTACAACTTTCACTCTCCGTCATATTACGGTAGAACGTAGTATGCATTGCGGTAGTACTCAATCCTGTTGCAGCCTTAAATGCCACCGAAAATTTTAAATCGGTCCATTCTGGAGTCTCCAAATAGAACCCCTTATCTCCCCAGCCCATGGCTATATATTTATAAGAACTATTGGCAGCATCTGTATGGGCATATTGTACTTGTTCACTCCAATCCATGAGTTCACTTTTTACGGGCATCACAATATCGGTATGTACGCCATTGGTGAGAATATAAATAGCAATTTCATCGGGAGTATTAGGTTCTTCGTCTACGGTAATTCTGGACAAGGTAAAGGCCGTTATAAGGTAAAACGTAATAAATAATAAAAATCCTAGAACTATCTTTCCTAGTAGTTTAAATACTTTTTTGAAATGTCTCAATACAAATTATTTAGGTGGGAGGCTTTCTGTATAGTTATAGCTTTCCATTAATAAAGGTGCTAAAAGGTCTAAATTAGTAAGTAATTGATCTGGGATATGCACGTACTCTCTAATTACAGCGCCATACGACTTAAAAACAGTGCCGTTGTGTGTTTTCGTAAAGGCCTCTCTCGATTCTTTAGACAACCTCATACCCACTTCGCCTGCTTTATTCAACATTGAGAACATATATCCATTGGTAGAGGTATATGGCATGGTCTTACCCTTTCTTTTAAAGGTATTTTGGGTAGCCACAATCCGATCGTACAACTCTAATTTCTTGTTCCAATTATTCATAAAAACAGGAGCTATTCAAAAACATGTCAACTAATATAGGTTTTAAATTCATAATTCTTTTCTAACTCGTTACAATGGCATCCAAATCACCAAAATAGATTGTATTGTAAAAAATACAAAAAACGGAATTACGAGATAACCAATTACATCTCGAGCTTGAATCTTTACTCCCGCGCCCATCACAGGAAATAGAATCAATAAGAAGAAAGGTTGAAGTAAATTACTTAAACTCTCGCCATAAGCAACAGACATAGATGCTCTTGCAATCATAGCTTTTACTTCTGATGCTGGAAGTCCAACTCCGAAGTCTTTTACCACTTCAATAATACTGGGACCTATCACCGCAAATTCACCACCAGCCGACGGAATTGCGAAATTTACAATTCCTCCAGATAAATAGGCGAAAAATGGGTAAGTATCGACCGTAGCAACCGATGCCAGTAATTCCCCAGCTTTCGCGCCAAGTCCTGTAGCTAGCATTATTCCCATAATCCCTGCATAAAAAGGATATTGAAAAAGCACCCCAGATATGTTACTACTTCCTCGTTTCATGGCTATACTATACCGCATGGGAGTTTTATGTAAAAACAGACCCAAAACAATAAAGATGAAAATCATAATGTTGAAATTGAGGTCGAACCCTCTAGTCGTAAAGTGGTAGATAATATAGCACAAACCCATTATAGCGACGGGAATTTGAAGCCATCCCGTATTGTTTAAAAAATCTGACAATGCCTTGAAAGGCAGTTTATAAGATTCGGCTTCTTCTTTAATGGTTGGTTCTTTTTCATTTTTATTGGCTACAAGTAGGTCATTAAGTTCAAAGCCTTCAGTGTTCTTCGGAACAAGAGCTACAAATAATAAAGGGGCAACAATTACAAAGAGCAAGATCATCGCAATATTTAGCCCAGAGCCTAAGGTCAAAGAGCTAGGAATTGTTTCATTTAAAATTTCAGCTTTAATTAAAAAATTGTCTGCAGTATTGAGTAAAAGCGCAATAGAACTGGATAAGCCACTTACCCAACTATTCATTGAAAAGTAAACACAGGCGATCAAAAATGGATAATGAACTCCTTTAATTCTCTTTGCTAGTTCTCTCGCGAAAATAGCAGTGACTACCAACATTCCAAAACTAATCATGGATAAAAGTCCGCCCAGTAATACAACGGCAACATAAACTTGCTTTGGAGTTTTGATATAATTGCAAAGTCGGTCGATAGCTCTGTGGATGGCAGCAGATTTTGCAATACTGAAAGCTGTAACAATGACCAATACAATCTGCATCCCAAACGAGAGCAAGGACCAAAATCCGTCGTACCAACCCTGGAGCACTTCCAAGGGTGTTGCATCTGTAAGGGTTAGAGATAAAACCACCGCTACCAACGTGAGAAGTAGCGCAAACACATAAGCACTGGGCATGAATCTGATAAAAATATCAGTAAATTTTTGACCTAGTTTTTTAATCATGAAGAATTACTACTATTAGATGATTCCAGAAGACAATTTAATACTCTTTTGTTTAAATATCTAGTCTAATTTCTTTTGTTCCATTTAACTGGACGCCTTGTTGGCTAATAGTTTCAACTTTTTTCGGGTTATTGGTGAGCATTATAATGGACTTTACTTGGAGGTGTTGAAGAATCTTTGCAGCTGCGCTAAAATCCCTAGCTTCTTTTTTAAAACCCGCCGCCTCATAGGCTTCGCCTTGAGAAATACCGGCTCGTTTATACTTTACACTATTTAATAAGGCAAAATGTCCATTTCCTTTTCCTTCCTGATCCATTAGAATGATAATTCCCTTACCAGCTTGTTGGATGAGTTGTTGGGAAATGTCCATTTGTTCTTGGCAATCACATTCTACACTGTTGAAGTAATGACCAAAAATACAAGAGGAATGGACTCTACATAACACCTCTTCCTCATGTTCTAATGGTCCCATGAAGAGCGCAATAGATTCTCGTTGCCCATCGTAAAAAAGCACCTCTTCAAATTCGCCATACTTGGTTTTTAAGTTTCCTTTTGCTAATTGTACGATCATATTATTGGTTTTGGGGATAAAATTAACCGATTTAATTAAAAAAGACCGCCTTTTAAGACGGTCTTTCTATTTACTATAATTGCATCATTATTTCTTTATTATTTTTCTTTGAATAATCCGTTGTCCATCGTTGAGATGCAAAATATATAAACCTGTTTTTAATGCATCGATGTAGAGGTGTTTTTGAAAGTTTCCAAAAGACACTAGCTGCCCAGAAGTACTGTAGAGCTTGTAAGAAATAGCTCTATCGTCTACCATTTCGATGGTAACAGTGGATTGATGATCGATAAGTTGTACGCTATAAACTTTCGATTCTTGGTTTAACGTTTTCTCTATATTCTCAACGAATGAAGTGATAGGTGCTAGAGCGCTAGAAATGTTTACTGTATAGTCTTCGACTTCTCCATATGAAAAACTTTCACAGGATGTTTGGGCGGCATCCCATTTCATTGAAACTCGCATTCTGGTAGGTCCGCTTAAGGCAGAACTAGGAACCGTAAAATTACTAGACAAGTTTCCTGAACTAGCTGAAGATCCAGTCACAACTTCTTCTGACGATTCGAAAGTACCATTTTGATTAAAATCGATCCATACTTTCCAAAATTCGGTATAACTACTTCCAGAAAACCCTGCGCTAAATATTACGGTATTCGAACCATAACCAATATTGGCGATCTGATTTGTAAAATCTCCGTAACCTCCGTTCGAAGTTGAGCTATTGGATATACCTCCAAGGCTGACCAAATCGATGTATTCGAAACTCGAATTATTTCCATTAGAGGCACAATATGAGGGAGGAGGATTGCCTCCACCGCCAGTACCGTCTACACTATGTGCTCCAAGATCACCGAAGGTATTCTGATTAAAAATATCCCATTCTGAAGTCGAAAACGAGGTGTTAGGACCACTAACTGTAGTTTTTCGTCTCCATGTTTTGTCTTTGGCAAAATTACCGCTACCTCCGTTAAAGTTTCCGATGATATCAATAAGGACATTGTTTTTAAATAGACCGACAGGGTCATTTCCATTAAACGTTAAGGCGCTATTTGTTGTAGTAGCGTTGGCATTAGAAGTCACGGCACTGGAAGCAGAATTATTGGCCACTACATATACATCACCGTTAGCAAGGGTGCTGCTCAGTGAATAACCAGCACTCCAGTTTCCAGCTCCATTGGTTTGCTTTTTGAGTTGATATCCAGAAAGGTTGACACTTTCTCCTGTAAAATTCGCTATTTCAATGGCTTTGTTATTAGAAGAGCCTTCTACATATTCAGAAATAAACAGCTCTGCCGATCCGCCACCAGTACCAGTTCCAAATCGATCTTCAGCTTGCGGGCCTCCCCATATTTGAGTGGCAAAGGCAGGGTTGTCGATAAACGGATTGCGATTTCCTTGAATTCCAGCAATCACATCATTGCGCTGGTCTTCGAATCCGCTCACAGGATCTTCTACATTCCATTCTAAGAATAAATTGATCATGTTGGAATCCTCACTGTTTGTAGTTCCTATGCCCACGTTGGATGGCAGACATCTGTTTTCGTAGCGCACATACATAAAGAGAATCATTCTGGCTACATCTCCTTTCCATTCGTCTCCTGGATAGAAATATCCTTGGGAAGTAATACTTGCATTTCCACTACCATCGGCGAATTTCCTATTACTTCTGTCAGAATTCATTTGAATATCACTGGGCCTTAGATGATGCGCATCACTTCCTGCTCCTGTTGTTCCTAAGTTGGGAGTTCCAAGGGACTTTGGATACACATGCTCTCTATTCCATTGACCGGAGCCACCACCGTTATCATTCTTCCCACGAGTTCTGTCGGTTTTATTATTGCCGTCGTTGTCATTATAACCATAGACCAATAAGACCTCGTTTGAGTTAGCTGGGTTGAGATCGGACTGTTTGAGAGCGTCCCAAACACCGGGGGTATAACTTAAGGAGGTAGTTTGGGTGTTGGTTACTTTGTTGGTTAACGAACTTTGCAGCGCACTCCCTGTTTGGGTGAGATCAATGTCGCTATAATAGGCGGGGATTTGGGCAAACACCATTCCACTGAAAAGCAGAATTAGTAACTGTACAGTTTTTTTCATTCTAGGGGGTTTTAGGTTTGTATTAATTCCCACTAAGTTATGAATTATATGTGCTTGGTTCTGGACTCCAAGGTTATTTTCTTACTATTAAATTGTTAATAAGTGCTTCTGAAATTTTCACATTCTAAAGCATGTGCAGTTATCAAAAGAGCTATTGCGGTAGCTCTAACTAGATACAGAAGACGCTAACCTTTCCGAAGCATTTTTAAAGAAAAACCACCAAGTAAAAGAATAATAACTCCCATTATAACCCATAACCAGATCTTATTTTCAAACAAAGCGCCAGATTTTACCTTCTCCTTAAGATTAGACTTTTCTGCACCCAACTTCAAGGCTGAAATGTTTTCAGGAAGCTTATTGCTAAAACGACCAATATCGTATTGAGGCCTATTCGCTAATTTGTTGCCGTATGCTAGCACGTAAGAGGCAGGAGCCGTAAAACGGGCGATAAGTGCATATTGATGGCCTTTTACTTCTATATTGGTAATGGTGAGTGGCTGATTGTCTTTATTTTCAATAAGTATTTTTAATTTTTGAGTAATGGTGCTACCAAAGGTGTAATCGCTTTTTTCGATAGAGTTTAAAGTTCCAGAAGTAAGAGTGCTGTAATTGTATTTCCAGCCTTTTTCAGTTTGGATACTATCGGTAAGGTATTGAATGGTAAACGGACGATAATAGTCGTAATCATCCTTAATATTGATCGTCATTTTACTTACGGGAACAGGTCTTTCTAGATGTACCTCTATCTCGGTACGTTTCAATGGTTTGTTTTCTTCGGTAGCAGTTTTTAAAATGTTGAATTTCTCAAAAGTGCCCAACGCCAATTCATTCAAGGTAATTTGGGCATTGAGTAGGTCTGGTTTTTTTTCGTCTTGAACCCTTAATCTAAAGTATTTATATTTGATTGGGGGAAACTTCAGTTTTGTGAATTCAAAATTGGTTTGCCCGTTGTTGATGGATAAAATTCGATAGTCTTTCAGTACCGAGAACCATTCTTTCTGATCTAGGCTTCCTTCTAATTGTATTTTCCAATCAAAATTTTCTTCGGCAAAATCAACGTCTATTTCGGTAATAGTTTCACTGGTCGGCAGTTCAAAAGTGAAATAATGACCGTTTGCGTTACTCACCCTATTAATAATCTTGAAACTAATTTCCTTTCGGGTAATCTCATCGGTCTTAAGTTGAAGTACATATGGAGCTTCAATAGTGTCTTGTTTCTCAGTAATTCCAAAGATCCTTACTTCCGATAACGGATTATTAATATGTGTGAAAATTTCCGAAGGTAAAACCACTTTATGCCATGTGTCTTCTACTCCAATAAGAGCTCTTTCGTAGTTATAGTTTTTGAGTTGCGCATAGGAAAAGGTGCAACTTAATAACAGCAGCGATAGCATCCATTTAGTCGTTCGTTTCATTGGATATCATGTTTTTGTATTTATTGTATAAGAAAGAAATAATGAGCAATAACACTCCAAGTGACACAAAAACGATGGTTTTTGCAATGGTGTTGAGTTCAGAAATATCGTATAAGAATAACTTGATTAAGGTAATCCCAAAAAGTACAATTGCTCCAATACGGAGGTATTTTTTTCCTTTCCAAATCCCGAGCATAATTAATAGTAAGGAGTACACTCCCCAAAGAATGCTTAGCCCCAATTTATAGGATTGATCAGAATCTGATAAATCCAACCAATGAATCATCTCGCTACTGGCAATCCATAATATGGCAGTATGGAGAATAAGCTCAAACCCTACTCGAAATCGGAGTTTCATAAAGTCTTGTTTCCAGCAGAGATGGGTGACATATAAGGTGAGTGCTACAAATGCGAACGAAATATAACGAATGTAGATATGCATTTTTCCACGATCGTAATATTCTATCAGTTCTTGGTTAATATAACTTTCTCGCAATAGACTCAAGGCGTAAAGTCCTGCGAAAAGGAATACCAGAATAGTTCCCGTACTAGAGATTAAATTGATGTAACCTAAATTTGGGTTTTTGAGTTTTTTAAAATTGACGATAGATAATATGGACACAAAAAAGAGCGCAAAGTTAATGATCCAAATAGCTCTAAAGTTTTTGAGGTCATAGTTGCTGAAATAATCTTTATAGGTTTCTCCTTCCGGACTAACCGCAATTTCGGAGTCAATGAATAGCTGTTGCCAATACGTTGCGATTTCCATCCTAATGGAAAAGAAAATGGTAAAAACCAGTACAGCAGGAATAAAAAGGTCGAATAACTTAGTAACCTGGCTCCCTTTGGACCAAACTGAGACGTATTTTTCTCTTTTATCCAACCAATAAATAAAACTGAAAGCAGCAATAAATAATAAAGAGGATAGGAAGTTGATGTTTAATAACGGTTTTAATCTGCTAGCAGGATTGTCAACTGTGTAGTTATCGTAGTCATAGTACCAGTCATGTCCAAGGCTTATACATGCAAGAACCATTAAAATATAGGATAGTTTCTCGTAAACGGGTATGTTTTTTGTTCTTCCAAGCCAGAAGAGCAAGGCTGCTTCTCCGGCCCAAAGCAGGGTAACCCAGTTTCCATCTAGTTGTACAGGTACTGCAATGGTAATAAAGACCAAAACTAATCCTGTCACCAAATATAGAAGCGATTTATCGCCTAATTTTCTCTTGAATATGACGATGCTAGCTATAAAATGGAGGATTGCATTTGCCAAAGTGAAAAGCCCAAGAAATTCAGCTCCATTGTCTTTCTCTGCTATGAGGGCGTACCCAAAACCAAAGAATATAAACGAATTAAACAAGATGAGCATCACATCTGCGGGATCTAACTTTTCTTTTTTAATGAGTTTATACGCTAAGAAAGTAGTGTAAAAGATCAAGAAGAAAATAGTTAAGAACACAAACGCAAGCTGGGAATCTTCGCTCGACACATAATCGGCGAAGTACCAGGTGCCATAGATAAGCCACGTAAAAAAGAAGGAAGAGTAGTTAAGAGGTTTCCAATGCTTTTTGAAGGCGATGATTAGTATTCCAATATTGATAATTGCCATGTAGCCAAAGAGAATTTCGGCCTGTCCCTTGCCTTCACTAAGAAGAAAGGGCACGGCATAGGCGCCAACTAGCCCAATATGGGCAATTATTTGCCTGTTGTAGTTAATGGCTGCAACCACAGCGAAAGTGGTAAATACTACCATGAGCCCAAATGCAAATGTTTGCGGTATAAGGTGGTAGAAGCTATAGGCAGAATAGGTAATAAAATAGAGAATTGCAATAGCTCCACTAACCAGAACTGCGCTGTAGGCCTCGTATTTCTTTTTTAACTTCATACCAAATCCTAGAAGACCAATTCCTGCGAAATAACCTAAAATAATTCGTGTTAGCGGGCTAATAAGTTCGTGTTCAATTGAGTATTTGGCTCCTATGGCGACACCAATGATGGTGATGATAATCCCAATTTTATTAATGAGGTTTTCGCCAATAAACTTTTCCAAATCAGATTTTTTCTTGGGCTTGGTTACTTTGGGTTGTGCTGGTGGAGTTATTTGATCAACCTGTTTTGCAACTACCTTTGGTTGCTGAGGGTTTTGAGCAGGCTGAGAAGGTTTTTTCTCGATTATTTTTTCTGAAACTTGCTTTGGCTCAGTAACGGGAACAGTTGAGACCTCTGGGCTTTTTTCCTCTCCTGGATTGCTGATGGTATAGATTTCCTTTCGAAGTACATTAATTTCTTCTTGAAAATTCTCTTGCCTCGCTAGTAGAAGGTCAAGCTTAGCTAGCAACGCGTTAATTTGATCCTGATGGTTTGTCATAATTGGGTAATTAATTTGGGCGAGGCTGAAATACGTTTATTCTCATAAACAGTAAACCAAAGATATATGATGTTTTTAATTTTCCACTATTTATTTTTTTAACGAACGTAAATAGAGCCGTTCTACTTTGTCCCTTGCCCAAGGTGTACGACGAAGAAATGTAAGACTAGATTTAATCGAGGGATCGGTTGTAAAACAGCGAATCTTAATACGCATCCCGAGTTCTTCCCAGCCATAGTGGGCAACCAGGTGTTCTAAGATGTCTACCAGCTTGACTCCATGAAGTGGATTGTTTGCTTGTGTATTCTTTTGTTTTTTATGGTCGTCCATATGTACTATTAAAAGATTAAAGAGATGTGTTTTTGGGTATTAATGAGGCTACTCTAGCAAGCTAATTCGAACTTTTCGCTTTTTTAAGCGGCTATTGTTCAATTTGTCAATTAATTGGTTGGCTTTCGACTTTGGCACGGCTACAAAGGCGCAATCTTGCTTTAATTCGATATTTCCGAGTTCTCCTTTTTCGAGATTTCCTTGTTTAAAAAATAATCCTGCGATATCTCCTTTTGAAATTTTGTCTTTTCTTCCGCCAGAAATGTAAAGCGTTTGCCAGTTCTGTTGATCGCTGGATGGTTTGGCTCCATTCATTTTTAATATTTCGGAGCCTCTAATAAAATCGGGCAAAGCTTCATTTTCCCATTTCATAATATAAGCGGTTCCATTGCTATTCATTCGGGCAGTTCGACCATTTCTATGGGTAAATTCTTCTTCTCGACTAGGGAGTTGGTAGTGGATAATGAAATCCAGTTCAGGGACATCAATTCCCCGCGCAGCTAAATCGGTTGCCAATAATAACCGATGCGTTCCATTTCTAAACTTAATTAATGCTCGTTCTCTATCCAATTGCTCTAAACCACCATAAAAGCATGAATGAGGAATGCCTTTGTCATGGAGAAAATCACTAACAAAGCTAATAGTGTCTTTGAAGTTGCAGAAAATAATACCGTGCTTATTTTCCAGATAATTGATGAGTGTTCTTAGGGTTACTAGTTTGTCTTTAGAATTAGCGACGACTGTTTTTAATGTGAGCTGCTGTGTTTTGGTGTTTAGATAATTAAGTTTCTTTGGGTGTTGAAGTCCAACAAAACTAGGAATCTCTACCTGCTGTGTAGCTGAGGTGAGTATTTTGTTCTTCAAAGATGGAAGCCCTTTAATAATCTCTCTCATTTCTCCCTCAAAACCTGTTTCTAAGGATTTATCAAATTCATCTAAAACAATGGTTTTTATAAATTGGGTAGAAATAGTCTCTCTGCGGATATGATCTGCAACTCTACCTGGGGTGCCAATAAGGATGGCAGGAGCATGCCTTAGTTCCACTTTATCCTTAGACCCAGCTCTTCCACCATATACTGCGTTGGCTTTAAAGCCGCTTCCCATATCTCTGGTTACCTGTTCTATTTGGATGGCCAGTTCTCTGGAAGGAACAAGAATAAGAACTTGAACGTCTTCTATATGTCGATCTAGTCTGGCAATAATTGGTAGGAGGAAGGCGAGTGTTTTACCCGTACCTGTGGGTGATAATAAAACTACCTCGTTACAGGAAGTGATTGCTTCGTGCGTTGCATCCTGCATGGGGTTGAGTTTTTGAATCCCCAGTTTATCTAAAATTTCTTGCTGATCTTTATTGTGTTCTGCCATGTGGCAAAGGTACTTTATTTGGAATAGCCCGTACGATAATTAACCAATGGAAGTTGGATGGTTCAATCTAAGATTTAGCCATTGTTTTCAAAGCCCTTTTAATTTGTTTTTTGAGAAATTTGTTGTCGGTATGAAGAACCACTCCAGATCGTTTTCTCGAAGCGTGTCCATAAATATCACGTTTATTGTGTTCGTTTAGTTCTATTTTATCAATGTTATCGGCATTAAATTCGTTTACCAAATCTTCCAACTCAGGGTTTTTATGAAGATTTAGAACTAGACCTTTGTTTTTTCCATAGATTAATACAAACCGTATAGCACATTTGGGCGTACAAGGAATTTCTCCAAACGTACTGCGGTCATCTAAATTTTCGAGAGGAGGATTTTCGTAAAAATAATCGGTATAGTTAATAATCTTGTTAGTGATTAACTCGATCTTCGATTCTTTGGTATTGGCTTCTTTGAAATCCCAAATCCAAGCTTTGTTGTCGGGTTGAAGATTGCATTCGCCAGGACCAATATGCTGTCCGAAACTAATTCCGAAGAAAAGAAAAAGTAGTGCGGGGGTAATTTTATACATCGTCTTAGGTTTTAAATTAAACCAACAACACGATAGGAGTTTTACGTAAGTCTGGGCTCTTTAAAGGTAAAAAAAAAGGAAAAGGTGTCGTCCATTTCCTTCAAATATTACTGTAAGAACTTTCTGTCTTTGGGCTCTTGAATTCAAGATTCTTTATTCGTTCTAAATGATCAGTTTCTGTATGCGTAAATAAAACTAAAAGATGAATGTACAATTGTAATGGTGCTGTGAGACTAATTATGCGCGAAAATGATCTATTAAAGCCTTATATATGGATAATAGTACTTTTATTTGGAACCATCTAGTCGAAGAGAGAAAGTCTTTCTTGACTTCAATAGACCTGAAATCTTTAGTTTAAAATTTACTACCTTAGTTCAATGCCAATATGGTTACATACGGTTATCTGGATCTTAGTGATCTACCTTGCAATTAGTTTTCTGTTATACTATTTGCAGGAGTTCTTTTTGTTTAAACCTGAGAAGTTGGACAAGGAGTTTCAATTTTTTTATGAAAATCAGGAAGTAGAGGAGTACAATGTAGAAGTGAGAGATGGGGCTGTTATTAATGGGCTTCATTTTAAAACACCCAAACCTAGGGGAATGGTGTTGTATCTTAAGGGAAATTCGAAAAGCATCAAAGGATGGGGAAAATTCGCTGTGGATTTTACACGTCATGGTTATGATGTCTTTATGATGGATTACCGAGGTTTTGGAAAAAGCACCGGACGAAGAACAGAAGCAGCTATTAAACACGATTTGCAATATATCTATAATAAAATACGAGAACGAGTGAGTGAAGAATACATTATTCTTTACGGAAGATCGTTAGGTTCTGGGTTTGCTACAAAACTAGCATCTACCAACAATCCGCGGATGCTCATTTTAGACGCACCTTATTATAGTCTTACGAAGGTTACGAACCGATATATGCCATTTATGCCGTTGTCGCTCATCTTAAGATTTCCAATGCCGACCTATAAATGGTTAAAATACGTGAATTGCCCTGTGCATATTATTCATGGAACTAATGATAAGCTTATACCTTTTAAAAGCAGTGTCAAACTCTCTAAGATTAAACCAAAACTAAGTAGGTTATATCCAATTATTGGAGGAGGACATAAGAATTTAAATAATTTCGAAAGTTACCACGAAGTTCTAAGCAATATTATCAATTATAAGAAGCAGGAAATTGATTTAAAAACCACTAGTCATAAAGTCAAACATTCGGCCAAAAAAACAACATGAAACGCCTCAAAAGACTTATTCTTTTAGTGGCTGCATTTTATTTATTAGTTACAGCAGCTATGTATTTACTCCAAGAAAAACTGATATTTCTACCAACTCAATTGCCTTCAGACTATACCTATCAATTTGCGCAACCATTTGACGAATTTGATATTACCGCAGACGATGGAGCTGTACTAAATGCACTACATTTCAAGAACACATCGCCTAAAGGAGTAATCTTATACTTTCATGGAAACGCAGGAGATTTATCCCGCTGGGGTCATATTGTGTCTTATTTTTACCAATACCAATACGACGTTATCGTAATGGATTATCGCACCTATGGTAAAAGCACTGGACAACTTAATGAGGACGGACTCTATAACGATGCTCAATTATTCTATGATAAAGCTGCAAGTCTTTTTCCTGAAGAGGAAATTGTGGTTTACGGAAGGTCTCTTGGAACCACTTTTGCTACCAAAGTTGCTGCCCAAAATAATCCGAAACAATTAGTCTTAGAATCGCCTTTTTATGATCTCAAATTTACGGCGAAAAAGAAGTATTGGTACCTTCCAGTAAAGACCTTATTGAAATATAGTTTTCCAACCGCCGAGTTCCTTCAAAAAGTAGATTGTCCAGTAACCATTTTTCATGGTACAGCAGATTCGGTGGTACCCTATGAGAATGGTGAAAAATTATATAATTTGGTTTCAGATAAGGAAATACAACTCATTTCCATCGAAGGAGGAGATCATAACGATCTCATCAATTTTTCGGAATATACAGATGCCATACCGAAATTGCTCGATTAATTTCGCCTTCGCTTCCTATCAAGCTTTCCAGTTCTTTTACTGCGCTTTTGAAGCTTTTTTTGATAAGCTGCTACAGCCGCAAGACGCTCCTTTTCTTTTTGTGCAAGGACTTTGCGCTCTGCTTCCGCCTTGGCCTTGGCTTCTAGTTTAGATTTAATAAGTTCATCTTCTTGCCTTTTCTTCTCTGCTGCAATTAAAGCTTCATTTTGGTCGTCTGTTACAGTTTCATCTACCAGAACGTTGGTGTCATCCGTTTTTTTGATGTCTTCTGAAAATACCTGATTCTCATCTTCGTTATTTGCTACTAAGACTGCTCCGTTTTCCTGTTCAACTTCTTCTACTTCCGAAATAGTTACCTTACTACCTACTTTGGTAACTACCCGTTTTATAGTAGTTACTTCTTTTACCGTTTTATTTTCTTGAGCAGAAACGCTAAAAGCAATTAATAAAATAGCAATTACACTAAAAGTAATGTTTTTCATGGGGTGATAAATTTAATTTAAGGCGGAGTAAATCTACTGAATATTAACGCTTCATCCAAATAATGCGCGTTTAGTCGTTTTTATTGCTGGTTTTTAGAGGATTTTTTAAAATTGAAATTTTCAGTTAAAAAGGTCCAAAACTCTTTTTTAAAATTCGAAAGATGCTCTATTTCGAGCGGGATATTGATTTGGATTTCTAATTACATACCACCATCTTTGTCCCATAAAGTTGAATATGTCAAAAGTTGTATTGATTACAGGTGGTTCTTCAGGGATAGGAAAGGCCGTAGGGCTCTATCTTCACGACAAAGCCTACACCGTTTATGGAACTAGTAGAAGTCCTTTAAAGTACAAGGATGAGGTTCCCTTTTCGCTACTGAAATTGGACGTTACCGATCCTAAATCGATTGAATTGGCTGTTTCAGAAATAATTCGGAAAGAAGGCCAGCTAGATGTGCTCGTAAATAATGCTGGGGTTGGAATTACCGGGCCAGTAGAAGAAACTCCTACAGAAGAAATTAGGAATGCATTTGAAACTAATTTTTATGGTCCCTTGTCTTTAATTAAAGAAGTTCTTCCGCAAATGAGAAAACAGAAAAGCGGTCATATTATTAATATCACTTCTATTGCTGGGTATATGGGATTGCCCTATCGTGGTATTTATTCTGCAACCAAAGCCGCTTTGGAGATAACTACCGAGGCCTACAGAATGGAAACACAACAATTTGGAATTGAAATGACCAATGTAGCTCCAGGCGATTTTGCCACTAATATTGCTGCAGGTAGGTATCACGCACCGGTGTTGGAAGACTCTCCTTACAAAAAGGCATATGGCAACACATTGGAGATGATGAATGAGCACGTGGATGCGGGTAACGACCCAACTCAAATGGCAAAGGCTATACATACTATTATTGAGACTAAGAGTCCGAAAATCCACTACAAAGTTGGAGCTTTTATTCAAAAGTTCTCGATTGTTCTTAAGCGGGTCTTACCAGACAAGATGTATGAGCGCATGTTGATGAATCATTATAAGCTGAAGTGAATTTTTATATATTCCAATTCAAATTTTGACACCTGCATAAGCGGCCTTCTTGTTATTAACAATTTTTGATTATAAAAATTACTTGATTCATTTCAACAAGCTCTAGAGTTGTGTATTTTTGCATCAACTAAAAACATAAACTTGTAACTATGAAATTCTTCATCGACACCGCTAACCTTGATCAAATACGTGAAGCCCAAGATATGGGGGTTTTGGACGGGGTAACAACCAATCCTTCACTTATGGCTAAAGAAGGAATTACTGGGCGTAATAATATTTTAAAGCATTACGTAGATATCTGCAACATTGTAGATGGAGATGTTTCTGCAGAGGTGATCTCCACAGATTTTGCTGGAATGGTAAAGGAAGGTGAGGAGTTGGCCGAACTACACGAACAAATTGTGGTAAAACTGCCAATGATTAAAGACGGAGTAAAAGCTGCAAAGTATTTTGCGGATAAGGGAATTAGAACGAACGTAACTTTAGTATTCTCAGCAGGGCAAGCGTTGTTAGCTGCTAAAGCTGGAGCGACTTACGTATCTCCATTTATTGGTCGTTTGGATGATATTTCTACAGATGGACTTAATTTAATTGCTGAAATTCGACATATCTATGATAACTACGGTTTTGAAACTCAAATTTTGGCTGCTTCTGTCCGTCACACTATGCACGTTATAGATTGCGCAAAGATTGGTGCAGATGTAATGACTGGTCCCTTGTCTTCAATTGAAGGATTGTTAAAGCACCCTCTTACCGATAGCGGACTTGCCAAGTTTCTTGCAGATTATAAAAAAGGAAATTAGTCTCGTTAATTGAAAAATATTAAAAAAGCCTTGACATTGTCAAGGCTTTTTTAATGTGATAAGACTAGAGCAGTATTTTATTGATTTAAGTAAACCAACAGTTCTGCCTCTATATCAAATTCGAATATGTTGGTGTTTCCATTCAGAATAGTGCCATCTTCATCTAGGATCATTGCTTTGTTTACAGAGTCTATAACCAATTGCATTTCTGCATCGCTGAAATTTTCAAATTGATATTCTGTTATTTCTTCGTAACCAGAGTTAACAACTGTCTTAAGCCATTTTTTAAAATGTGAATCGATGTTTATACCTATAAAGTCGTATTCTGGATATTTGGAGTGGAGCTCCTGTGCTCTTGTGTGTATCTCGCGATAGTGTTTAATGGATTTATTCGACCAAAAATACAATACGGATGGTCTTTTGAGCGTGCTGTGAAGATCTCTAACTGTATTCTGGGTAGTGAGTAGTTTTAAATTTGGGACTTGATGTCCAGGAGTTAGTTGAATAGTAGCGTTTGCCAACTCCTTAATTTCTTTTTGATCTCTTGGGTTCGTATTTAATTCCAAGAACCGATCTAACATTTTTTGCTCATTTTCTTCATCTTTCGCATGCACGAAATACTTACTCGCGCTGGATCTGAGTAAGCTATTTTTAAGCGAGTCGTGTGTAATAAGACTGTCTATGAGTTTTGCTTTGATATAGTTATGAATAAATGAATCTCTATCGTAGGGCTCTTTTCCTTTGTATTGTTCGAACGCCAAATTATCCATGTAAAAGCTCAGATATCTGTAGTACGGATAGTAACTACGTATGTATTCATTACCAAAGTCTATGGTCTTTCTATATGCGTAGAAGCTCTCTGGAATGTCTACCTCTTCATTGTAAATTCTTTTTCTAGAATTAGCTGAAATGTAGAGTTCTTTCTTTAAGTAAATATTATAATCGATAGATGCAGTGGCAATTTCAATAAATAAATCTGAAGGCTTGCGCTTGGAAATGAATTCGCGAAGCATTTGCTTCTTATTAGCCGAAATAGAATCCATTTTCCCCTCAAATTGAAGCGGAGAGAGCATGTACCAACCAGGAAGAAAAGGGTTTTCTCGCTCATTCTGTAAAAACAAATCCATCATTAAATTGTTTTTTGGAGCTCCTTTTCCTGTGAACGAAAGTGACTCATCAAACTCTCTGGTATTTACCCTAAGCATAAGGCTATCACCAGGTTCAATGTAAAGCGCCTGAAATTCGCTATGATTAAAGAAGTAGATTCCAGGATCTACATTTTCCATTTGGTATAAAAAGAAATTGTTCTCATCCAATGGAATAGTATCAATTACTTTTCTACTTCTATTTATAATAACGTAATCTCCTTTTGGGTTCACTACTTCTCCTCCTAACCAAGCACTACCGCAGTTATTACTGGCAGGCTCATTACAAGAAAAGCAAAGAAGGCAAAGAAAATAAAGGACGAATATTTGTTTAAACAAATGCAAGGGTTCTAGATTCTATTAAACAAAAATAGAGGTCTCATTGCGCCAAACCTGTTAATTACTAGTTAAAAGATAAAATAATCTAGATCAAGTGTGTTTCCATTTCTTCAAGAGGAGTTAATTAGCTATTTTTGCGCAAAATTTAAAAAGAAAAAATTAATATGCTTTCAGTATCTAATTTGTCAGTTCAATTTGGAAAACGAGTTTTATTCGATGAGGTGAACACTCAGTTTGTAACAGGGAACTGCTACGGAATAATTGGTGCCAATGGTGCAGGTAAATCTACTTTCCTTAAGATTATTGCGGGGAAGCAAGATCCTACCTCAGGGAGCGTTCATTTAGAAGCAGGTAAACGAATGTCTGTTTTAGAACAGGATCACAGTGCTTGTGATGAATATCCAGTACTGGAAACAGTAGTGAGAGGAAACAAAGATTTGTTCTCCATTAAATCGCAAATCGATGCATTGTACGCGGACTATACGGATGAAAATGCAGAAAAGATTGGTGAGCTTCAAATACAATTTGATGAGATGGACGGGTGGAACGCAGATAGTAATGCTGCGGCCTTGCTATCGAACCTTGGAATTGCCGAGGAACATCACTATACTTTAATGGCAGACCTTGATGGTAAACAGAAGGTTCGTGTCTTATTGGCGCAAGCGCTTTTCGGAAATCCCGATGTGCTTATTATGGATGAGCCTACAAACGATCTAGATTATGAAACAATTGGGTGGCTAGAAAATTTTCTGGCTAATTACGATAAGTGTGTAATAGTTGTGTCGCATGACCGTCACTTTTTAGATGCGGTATGCACACATATTAGTGATATCGACTTTGGAAAGATTCAACACTTTAGCGGTAACTATACATTTTGGTATGAAAGTAGCCAGTTAGCGGCTCGCCAAAGAGCCCAACAGAATAAGAAGTCTGAAGAGAAGAAAAAAGAATTAGAAGAGTTTATCCGCCGTTTTTCTGCCAACGTAGCTAAGTCTAAGCAGGCTACGAGCAGAAAGAAGATGATCGAAAAGTTAAACGTGTCTGATATTAAGCCGTCTAGCCGCCGTTACCCTGCAATTATTTTTGACAGGGATCGTGAAGCTGGAGATCAAATTCTAAATGTAGAAGGACTGTCTGCCTCATTAGATGGAGAAACACTTTTCAGTAATATCGATATCAACTTAGGAAAAGGAGATAAGGTGGTACTGTTTTCGAGAGATTCTAGAGCGACTACAATGTTTTATGAAGTCCTTAACGGAAATGCGAAGCAAGATGCCGGAGAATTTCAATGGGGAATCACTACAACCCAGAGTTATTTGCCATTAGATAATAATGATTTTTTTACTGGAAGCTCAGAAATGAATCTAGTAGATTGGTTGCGTCAGTGGGCCAAGACAGAAGAGGAGAAAGAAGAAGTTTATTTACGCGGGTTCTTAGGAAAAATGATCTTTAGTGGAGAAGAAGCTTTAAAAATGAGTAATGTTTTATCTGGAGGAGAAAAAGTACGCTGTATGTTAAGTAGAATGATGATGACTCGGGCGAATGTTCTCATGTTGGATGAGCCTACCAATCACCTAGACTTGGAATCAATTACTGCCTTCAATAATTCGCTGAAAAACTTCAAAGGGACTGTTCTATTTACAACACATGATCATGAGTTTGCGCAAACGGTTGGTACCAGAGTGATTGAACTTACACCTAAAGGAGTTATAGATCGCTTTATGACGTTTGATGAGTACATGAGCGACAAGACTATTAAGGAGTTAAGAGAAAAAATGTATTCTTAATTCAATTTTAATAAAAAAAAGCGGGACATTTCTATTATAAAAGCCCCGCTTTTTTTTATGCAATTTCAATTAAATAGGCGTCAATAATTTCCTTCGCTCGATCCATTTCGTCTTCCATTAAAAAGAGTTGCGTGTGTTGTGGGATGCTGCCTGGAAAACCAGCAACAATTGAGCTATTGTGATCTTTCCTTTCAATTGGACTTATCCCAATCTCATTTAATCTTGCTATGAGGCCTTTGGCGATCATATCTGCTCCGCTAAATATTCGAACTGTTTTACTCATGGTGTTTTCTTTTTTAGAGAGCTTTAGGCATTGTAATATTTACTATTCCAAATAGCGCCGTTGAAATTTTTTCCTTTGGCAAAACCATAAAATAGTACTATTCCTGCCACGGCTTTAAACATAAAAAGGAACATTAAAAGGTATTCGTGGTCTGCAACTTCTCCCTTTGTGAAAAGGCCCATTGGCGTTATACCAGTAAGTAAAATACTTAATACGAAAATGGCGAAAATCAAGTTCTCAAAGCTTTTATAAGGCCACATTAGCCATTTTCGCAATGGATGTAGATCGTTCCCCCATTTGTGGATAAGATAATAATAATCGTTGTCCATAGGCGCTAATAGGAGGGGGTCGTCAGCATTTTCTAATTTCAAGAGTTTCGCGGGTGCAACAATTTTTAAATTGTGTAGTTCGATCGCGTGGTCCTTTTCCAAACTTCTAATTTTTGATATGGCCTCTTCAGGGACTTCACCTTTGAAAAAATGCATATCCACGAAGCGGAGTCTATAATCTACGCATAGCTTTTTGATGTCGCTTAGATGAAAAATTTTCTCCGCATCGAGTAGGTCGAACTCGAACTTATTAGTCTCATTTGGTCGCTTCCAAAGCATTCGCTGTTTAATACTTTCTCTGTCTACATCATTTGCTAGAAGTATGCTTTCTACTTCTTTTAATAATTCATTTTGAGAAATTCGCTTATTGCGCAGGCGTTCTAATCGATCCTGAATGTTAGTTTTAGAGATCATAGTAGCATTTTTCTATAAAAATACGCACTAATTAAATGTCGTCCAATATTTTAACATTCGGAACACTAACGAAGTTGGGCGTCAAAGTCTTTTTCAAAACGCGACTGCAATTTGTTCATTATTTTGTCAATTTGCTTGTCTGTTAATGTTTTGTGTTCATCTTGCAGCGTGAAGCTCAGGGCGTACGATTTTTTTCCCTTCGGAAGATTTTTCCCCGTGTAAACATCAAATAGTGAAACCTCCTTTAATAGCTGCTTTTCAGTTTGAAAGGCCGCTTGTTTTAGTTTGTCGAATGTAACTTCTTCATCTAATAAAAGGGCAAAGTCTCTTTTAGCCTTTGGAAATTTAGGGATCGGTTTTAGTTTGAAGTTTTCGGTAGGAATTTGGGTGAGAATAGCATCCCAATTGAAATCTGCAAACAGTACCATGGCATCAATTCCGAAATGTTTGGTGATTTTTTTAGACACCACTCCAAATTCGGCTAGTAATTGTTTTCCTTTTGAAATACTAATTCCTTCCGAATACATATCAGATGACAATCCCTTTTCGGTATAGCCAGAAATGCCTAGTCCGTCTAAAATTGATATTAAAACCCCTTTTCCGAAGAAAAAATCACTCTTTATGGATTTGATAGACCAGCTTTCTTCTTTTCTATCCCCAGAAATTACTAATGATAAGTGCTTTTTCTCTTCACGACCATTCGGGTAATTATGGTAGGTTTTACCGAATTCAAATAATTTAATATTTGGCATCTTACGGTTGCTGTTATAGGCTACAGATTCTAGCGCACCAAACAACATGGATTGTCTCATGACTTCTAAATCCTTGCTTAAGGGGTTTAGCATCTTCACGTTGTGCTCTTCATTTAAGGAGTTGGTAAGTGCTATGTAGTCTGCATTGGTAAGAGAATTACAAAGCATTTCATGAAAACCTAACGCTACCATTCGATTCCCTACTTTGTCTTGAATCTTATGGTCTACTATTTTTTTGGTGGTGGAGATAGATGCATTCAATTTAGTAGTAAAGTCGATATTGTTATATCCATAAACTCTAAGTACCTCTTCAATAACATCAGCCTCGCGAGTTACATCATTTCGATAGGCCGGTATGGTCATTCCGATACCCGTCTCGGTGACATTCTCAATTTTTATCTCCAAAGATGTAAGGATCTGTTTGATGGTCTCCTGCGGAATTTCCTGTCCAATTAATTTATGGGTGTTTTCGAAGTTTAGAAACACCTGATGGTCTTCAATTTTTCTTGGATAGATGTCGTATATATCACTAGTTATCTCGCCCCCTGCAATTTCCATGAGTAGGATGGTAGCTCTCATAAGTGCATATTCTGTGATATGTGGATCAATTCCGCGCTCAAAACGAAAGGAAGCATCAGTGTTTAATCCATGTCGTTTCGCTGTTTTTCGAATACTTACAGGGTTGAAAAATGCACTTTCGAGAAAGATACTTGTGGTACGCTCCGTAACTCCGCTATGTGCGCCGCCAAATACCCCTGCAATACACATAGGCTTTTCTGCATCACAAATCATAAGGTCGTCTTCGTGAAGTTCTCGTTCAACTCCGTCGAGTGTTGTGAATTTGGTCCCTGATGGAAGTGTCTTAACTTGAACTTCATTTCCTTCGATCTTTAAGGCGTCAAAGGCGTGTAAGGGCTGGCCTAGGTCGTGTAAAACATAATTGGTAATGTCTACAACATTATTTATGGGAGCAAGGCCTATAGCTTTTAATCTATTTTGAAGCCAAGCAGGCGATGGTGCCACTTTGAGTCCGCTAATAGTAAGACCACAGTATCGAGGTGCTAGGTCATTGTTTTCAACCGAAACATCGAACTTTAAGGTTCTGTTTTCTACTCTAAAGCTACTAGTAGAAGGTGTTATTAATTCTATTGAAACTTCGTTTTGTAATAAACCGGCTCTTAGGTCTCTAGCAACTCCCCAATGGCTCATGGCGTCCGCTCGGTTTGGAGTTAGTCCAATTTCAAAAACTTGATCAATTTCAATTTCAAAAACATCGGAGGCTTTTGTTCCTGGCTTTAGCGACTTGTCTAGCACCATAATGCCATCATGTCCTTTTCCAAGGCCAAGTTCGTCTTCGGCACAGATCATCCCCATGCTAACTTCTCCTCGTATCTTCCCTTTTTTAATCTCCCACGGTTTTCCTTCCTCATCATACAGTTTGGTGCCAATGGTAGCCACTGGGACCTTTTGTCCTGTAGCAACGTTTGGGGCTCCACAAACTATCTGTAAAGGCTCATCTGCACCCACATCGACCTTGGTAATTTTTAGACGATCCGCGTTGGGATGCTGGCTACATTCTAGAACATGACCAACAACAACACCAGAAAGTCCTCCTGGAATGGATGTGAAATCTTCGATACCCTCAATTTCTAGTCCTAGATCGGTAAGTAATTCGCCTGTTTTTTCGGCGTTCCAGTCTAGATTAATAAATTGTTTTAGCCAGTTATATGATATCTTCATTAGGGTTGAAATTTAGTGCTGCAAAGATAAAATATTGAAGCTAGCATTCAAATAATGGCGCATATTTCGTACTTTTATTGTTGTATAACCAAAACCAAAAGACTTATGAAAATTTTATTGAAGTTGTTTATGGTCGTATTGATGCTAGGAATTGTTTCCTGTCGCGATACAGACAAAGAAGAAACAGCAGCAGCCGAAGCGGCCATTGAAACCATCGATGCCGTAGAAGAAAAGGCTGAAGAAATTTCAGAAAAAATAGACCAGGAAGCAAGTGAATTAGAGGCTTCACTCAAGGAATTAGATAGTATTTAAACAACCGAATTATGAGAAATTTTAAAAATATAATAACAGTATTTGTGCTGGCCTTTTTTCTAGGTAACGGCGCTGCTTTTGCTCAAGATAGTGAATTAGGGAATGCCTCTAAAGATGTCATGAAGGAGAAGAGAGATCAAATGAATGACACCAAGAAGAAGGCAGATAACAAGGCGGATCAGTTAAAAGACAAGTCGGATGCCATGAAAGATAAGGCAGATGCTAAACGGGATAAAATTAAAGGAGATGTTGATAAGGTAAAAGATGCGGCCGGAGATGATGCTTCCTCCATTTCTAATGGAAATGCAGATGTAATGAAGGAGAAGCGCGAAGCTATGAAGGCAGAGGCGGATCGAATTATCAACTCTCGTAAAGAGTTGGCAGATAAATATCAAGAGAAGCTGAAAAATGCGAAATCGGAAGAACAGAAGGCAGAAATAAAAGCTGCAATGGACAAGGATTTAGGAGCTCTAAACGATCAAATCAAGGATGCCAAGTCTGAGTTGAAAGAAATCGATGACCTTAAAGACGATGTAGCTGTTGCTAAAGACGAAGCAAAGGAGAGAGCGAAGGAAGCCCGAAAAAATAAAGGTAATAGCGACGATGCTAAGCTAAAGTACTTAGAAGGTAGAGACCTTGCACTTGCTAGACAAAAGGCAGCAAAAGCGAAGCTGATAGAGAGAAAGCAAGATATTTCGGCTAAGGAATCTATGGTGTCGAAAGGTCAGGAGAGAATTAACGCGGCCAAGAAACGACTTGCCGCAGCGACTGCCGATGGAAAGCTTTCAGAAGAGGAAATAGCAAAGAAGAAGGCAGCTATTGAGAAAGCAGAGGCCAATTTGAATAAGTTGGATAAAAGCTTAAAAAGTGGAAAGGCCACGCTAGATAAGCAAGCAGAAACTTTAGATGCCGTTAATCAAAAGAATTAACTTACCATATCATACATTTAAAAAAGCGTCTTATTTAAGGCGCTTTTTTTGTAATCAATGAGATGTAAAACCGACTTACTTTCGAAATACTCAACTATGAAAAAGTTATTATTTGTCTTTCTTGCCATTTCCTTTGCATCATGTAATGAATCTGTATCCGATTTAAAATTGAAAACGGGTCTGTGGAGAGCCACATTAAATGTGCAGGATGGTAAACAATTGCCTTTTCTGTTTAATTGGACGCAAGATCAAAAGATGATAATACATAATGCAGAGGAACGCATTGAAGTAGACGACGTGACTATCAATGGAGATTCTATTACCATTGCTCACCCTGTTTTTGAAGGAGTATTTAAGGGAGTGTTCACGCCAGAAGCTATCAATGGAGTTTTTGTTAAGCCTAGTTTGGATAGAGTTGTGCCTTTTAGGATGCTCTTTGGCCAGGAAGATAGGTTCAAAACCGATCTCAAACCTTCTCAAGATGTTACGGGAAATTGGGAGATGGTTTTTAGCGCTCACTCACCAGAGGATAAGTACATCGCCAAAGGAATTTTCACTCAAACTAAAGATCAGAAAGTGACAGGAACTATTCGAACAACCACTGGCGATTATCGGTATTTGGAAGGAGTTATGGACGGAGATACTATGAAACTGTCTACCTTCGATGGAGCGCATGCTTTTTTGTTTGAAGCGCAGGTAAAAGATAGTTTGTTATATGGCTTTTTCTACAGTGGTAACCATTGGAGGGAGCCTTTCAGCGCCACTAAAAATGAAAATTATGAGTTGCCCGATGCTAATGATTTGACGTTTCTTAAGGAAGGTTACGATGCATTCGACTTCTCTTTTCCCAATACAAAAGGGGAGCTGGTCTCATTGAGTGATGATCGCTTTAGTAATAAAGTGGTCGTAGTTCAGATTATGGGTACTTGGTGTCCAAATTGCTTAGAAGAGACTCAATTTTATGCAGATTATTTAAAGAAACATCCGTCGGATAAGGTTGAATTTGTGGCTCTTGCTTTTGAGTATACACCTACCAAAGAGTTGGCTGTAAAGGGTATTAACCGGCTTAGAGAGGCTGTTGGAGTGCCATATCCAATACTTTTGGCTCAATACGGGAGCAGTAGCAAGCAGAAAGCCAATGAAAAGCTGCCAATGCTTAATCACGTCTTGAGTTATCCTACCACCATTTTTATTGATAAAAAGGGGAGTGTTAGGAAGATTCATACTGGTTTCAATGGAAAAGCAACAGGGGAGAAGTTTGAGACGTTTTCAAATGAATTTGAAGAGTTTATGAATGAGCTTGTTTCAGAAGAAACAAATGCTTCCGTATAGAAACGCTAGTTGCGGTCACTGTCTAGGTCTTCTTTTTGTTTTAATTCTACTTTGTTGCTGCTGTCGTTGAGCATACGGTCTTCTTCAAGAATCACATTAGACATTCCTAGCATAAACGCGGAGATGAGGGTAAATGCGAAATTCATGAACCTTTTTTTCAGCTGAAATTTTCGATTTAACATGTTTTATACAACTCAATTTCAATGCCATAGCTAACTATTTAGACAAAATGTCAATTGTTGAGAATTTCAGCTCTTTTAATATTGAATATTATTTAGACCTAATGTATATCCTTATTTTTTTTCCGGTTTAGGGCAGGTGTTAAATTTAAAAGGGGCGTAAATTGGGCAGAAGCTTATAAAGCTAGTGAGGGCAAAGATGCCAGCAATAATCATAAATACAATGCCAAGTGTTCCTGGTATGACATCGGTGAAGTAAAGTGCGACGATTGCCGCTGCTACTACAAGGCGTATTACACGGTCAAGGTTTCCCATATTCTTTATCATAACTATACTATTTTAGTGATTGTTGATTCTTACTACACCAAAATTAGTATACTCTTAGCAGTTTTGCAGTGACTTTGGTCACCTAGCTAAAACTTTAATTGCATTGGGAAGTTGCTTTACTTTTCCTTCATTTTCTAGCTTTTTCATAACTCTACTAATCACTTCTCGGGCCGTTCCTAGTTCGCGAGCTACTTCCTTATGTGAAATTTTTAAAGTATCACTTTTGGCAATAGTTACTTTATCTACAAGGTAGTCGTGTAGACGTTCATCCAGTCTATGAAAGAGAACTTGGTCTATGGTATCTATGAGGTCTCCGTACCTAAGGTGATATTGTTGGTAGAAAAGCGTATTTATCTCTGGAAACTCTACAGTCCATTTAAATATTTCTCGAGAGGGTATTGCAACTACTTTAGAATCTTCTTCTGCAACGGCAGCTATTCTACTTGGAGTATTGTGTAAACTTGCGGCAAAAGACATTACACAGCTTTCGTTGGGACGAATGTAGTAGAGTAGGAGTTCTTTGTCGTTATGCTGCGAAAAAACCTTTATAGCGCCTTCTATTACAATGGGAATCACTTTGGGGTACTGTCCTGTGCGTACAATTTCTGTACCCTTTGAGATATCGAGTATTTCTGAGGTGGAGCGTATTTTTTCCTTTAATTCCTTTCTGAAATGTTCGAAGGCAGGAGGAAGTTGTTCCATGTATACTTTTTTTTAAACACTAAGATAATGAACCTTCACTGTTTTAAAGTCATGACTTCATGAAGATTGGAAGGTGCTTCTTAAATCAAATTTTTAAATAAGATGAACTATGAAATGTAATTCCAAATGTTTTTAAATTTTACCAAAGCCGCATAAGCATTGCGAATAGGGGAGTTGAAGTCTTTTGCAAGACCTGGGTCGTCATTGAGAACTTCGAAAGCGTAGCTTCGAGCAATTTTTAGAATTTCACTGTCTTTAATGATATCGGCGATTCTTAAATTGAGGACTCCGCTTTGCTGTGTGCCCATGATATCTCCTGGGCCCCGTAATTTCAGGTCAACCTCACTTATTTCAAAACCATCATTTGTCCGAGTCATAGTTTGAAGACGTGTTTTAGCATCCTGAGTAAGTTTATGACTCGTCATTAGAATACAGAAACTTTGTTCGGCACCTCGCCCAACACGACCTCTTAGTTGATGTAACTGAGATAATCCAAATCGTTCAGCGCTTTCGATTACCATTACGGAAGCATTGGGTACATTTACGCCAACTTCAATTACCGTTGTTGCAACCATAATTTGAGTTTCTCCTTTAACAAAACGATTCATTTCATATTCCTTATCGGCCGGTTTCATCTTGCCGTGTACAATTGAAATTTGATATTTAGGTTGAGGAAATTCACGCACAATACTTTCGTACCCGTCCATCAAATCTTTGTAATCTAAAGCTTCACTTTCTTGGATCAAAGGGTACACAATATAGACCTGTCTTCCCTTGTCAATTTCGTCCCTAATAAATCGAAAAACTCTAAGCCTATTTGCATCATATCTGTGGACTGTTTTGATGTCTTTTCTGCCAGGAGGAAGTTCATCAATTACACTAATGTCTAGGTCGCCATAAACACTCATGGCGAGGGTGCGAGGAATAGGGGTGGCGGTCATGACTAAAACATGTGGAGGTAGCTCGTTTTTATGCCATAATTTACTTCGTTGTGCAACTCCAAATCTGTGCTGTTCGTCAATAATTGCAAGTCCTAAGTTTTTAAATTTTACCTTATCTTCGAGCAGCGCATGTGTGCCAATTAGTAGTTGTAAAGTGCCATTTTCAAGATTTTCGTGAATTTCGCGTCTACTTGAAGTTTTACTAGATCCAGTGAGTATTGAAATACTGACTTTCAGTTTATTACATAATTCCAATAAGCCATTGTAGTGCTGGACTGACAAAATTTCAGTTGGCGCCATTAGACAGGCTTGAAAACCGTTGTCAAGTGCTATTAACATTGACATAAACGCAACAATGGTCTTTCCGCTTCCAACATCTCCCTGTAACAACCTATTCATTTGAGCTTTACTCCCCATATCCTTCCTAATTTCTTTGATCACTCTCTTTTGTGCTCCGGTCAATTCGAAGGGTAAATGCTCTTTAAAAAAATCATTAAAATACGCGCCTACCCTGTCGAAGGTATAGCCCTTTATTTTAGATTTATGTAACATGTTTTTGCGAAGTAATTGCAGTTGAATATAGAACAATTCTTCGAACTTTAATCGGTACTGAGCCTTGGCTAAAAGCGTACTATTTTTTGGAAAATGAATGTTAAAAAGTGCTTCGCTTTTTGGAAGTAATTTGAGGCCGTTAATTAGGGGTAAAGACAAGGTCTCTGCAAAGCCATTTTTTGCATCCGTAAAGAGACTTTGCATGAGGGTATTTATCACCCTATTTGTGATTCCACTATTACCTAATTTTTCGGTAGAAGGATAAACAGGTTGCATCGCAGATCGAATACTTTTTTCATGATCTGTAAGTAATTCCATTTCTGGATGTGGCATGGAATACACGTTATTAAATCGGTTCGCTTTTCCGAAGATTACATAAGGCGTATTTAATTTTAGATTCTCACGAATCCATTTTTGACCGCGAAACCAGACCAATTCCATTTTTCCAGTTTCGTCTATAAAAGTTGCCACTAATCTCTTTCCGCGCTTTTGCTCAACACTTTTAAGGTGAGTAATCTTTCCAACGATCTGTATTTCGGCATTGGTTTGCTGTATTTGCCCTATTTTATAATATTGAGTACGATCGAGATAGCGATTTGGGAAGAGATTTATAAGATCTTGAAATGTATATATTCCCAACTCCTTTTTTAGCAAATCGGCTCTATTAGGGCCTACACCCTTGAGGTATTCGATAGGAGTTTGAAGGAAATTGGAATTCATCTTACGAATTTACTTATTTTGGCAAAACAATTGCTATGTTAGTTTTATGAGATATTTACTTCTTCTTTTTTGGTTAGTGCCAGCATTTACTGTTGCTCAACAAGCAGATCTGGTCGATTTTGTAACTATAAAAGCTACTGTAGAGCCTGTTTTTTCTTCGGAAAGCGTCACTGGTACGGTAAAAACAACTTTTAAAATGCTTCAAGCATCAGATTCTGTATATCTGGACGGTATCCGAATGAGAGTGCTCGAAACGGCATTAGAGGGAGTGAAAGTGACTTCTTCAGAAAAGAAAATATGGTTTACTGGAAATTTTGAAGCGAATAGGGAATACACTGCTTTTTTTAAATATGAAGCAGCACCCAAGCAGGCTCTGTATTTCGCAGGGAACCAAGTTTGGACACAAGGACAGGGAAAATACACTTCGCATTGGCTTCCCAGTTTGGATGATATGAACGACAAAGTAGAATTTGATCTCACAATCGTGGCACCTATTGGTATTAATGTAATGGCCAATGGTAAGCTCGTTGCTAAACAAGAGAACGACGGTAAGATTTACTTCGAATTTGATATGAAGCTACCTATGTCTAGCTATTTGGTGGCATTTGCGATGGGAGATTTGGTGCGAACAGATCACAATTCTCGATCGGGCGTGCCATTGATGCACTATATTTTGGCTAAAGATGAAGCCAAACGTGAACCTACTTATCGTTATACTCAGGAGATTTTCGATTTCTTAGAAACTGAAATCGGTGTTCCGTATCCTTGGCAGAATTACAAGCAAGCTCCAGTGAGAGATTTTTTGTATGCTGGAATGGAAAATACTTCTGCAACTATTTTTTCTGAAGCCTTTGTGGTAGATTCTATTGCCTTTAATGATAGAAACTACATCAACGTGAACGCACACGAACTCGCGCATCAGTGGTTTGGGAATTTGGTGACTGAAACATCTGGAACCCATCATTGGCTTCAGGAAGGATTCGCAACCTATTATGCCATGCTTGCCGAAAAGGAGATTTTTGGCGTGGATCACTATTATTGGAAACTAATGCAATCCGCAGAACAGTTAGAAGCTCGAAGTGCCGAGGGGAAAGGAGAATCCTTATTAAACCCCAAGGCGAGTTCCCTTACCTTCTACGAAAAAGGTGCATGGGCCTTACATATGTTAAAAGAATTGATAGGAGAGCAATCGTTTAAGGTGGCGGTTAAAAATTACCTAGAGAAACATCAATTCAAAAATGTGACCACCGAAGACTTTTTAAGAGAAGTTAGAGCGGCAACTCCTATAAGTATTGATAGTTGGGAGGCAGACTGGCTAGTTCAAACTGCTTTTAAGGCCAAACAGGCGTTCGAGTCGCTCGTGAAAAATGAATTTATAAACGAGTATTTTAGAACGTCCTCTCTCCGCGGAATTCCGATAGAAGAGAAGAAAGAAGAGTTAAAATACCTGCTCACAGATCCAAACGATTATTTAGGGCAAGAGGTGGTTTATCAACTAGCACTAGAGCCATTGGAGAAAACGGAAGATTTATACAAGCTCGCTTTTGAGAGTGATAACTTATATGTGCGGCAAGCAATTGCTTTAACCATGGAAGAGGTACCCAGATCGCTTTTAGCTTCGTACGAATCGTTATTAGACGATTCATCGTACGTAAGTCTGGAAGCCGCACTGCCTACCTTATGGCGTTATTTTCCAGAAAACCGTAGTAAGTATTTGGATAAACTGAAAAACACAGTTGGCTTTCAGAATAAAAATATAAGACAACTATGGTTGGTCTTGGCAATGAATACAGATAATTACCAATTAGATAATCGCCAATCTTATATAGATGAATTGAAAAATTATTCATCTTCCACCTATAGTTTTGAAATACGGCAGTTGGCGTTGGAATTTATAAATGAATTGCAGTTGTACGATACGGGAGTATTAAAAAATCTTGTAAACGCCTCTGTACATCATAATTGGAGGTTTAGAAATTTTGCCCGATCTATTTTGGACACCCTTTTGCAGAATTCTATACAAAGAGAGAAGTTGGCAAAGATTTTACCAGAACTACCAGAAAAGGAAAAAAAATACCTCAATGGTAAATTGATAGCCGAATAGCATGTCTTACTCATTTGCTAAGTTTATTCAAATCCTCGGAGGTAATTAGGGCAATCCTAAATTGATCTGGCCGTTACTGCCAGAATTACCTGAAAAAGGATTACATTTCTCACATAATATGGTATTGTAAATATGAGAGCATTAGTTATTTCTGGAGGAGGGAGCAAGGGAGCCTTTGCGGGTGGAGTCGCACAGTACCTCATGGAAGAACTAAATCATGAATACGATCTTTTTGTGGGTACTTCTACGGGAAGTTTGATGATTTCGCATCTGGCCTTGAATAAAATTGAAAAAATAAAAGAAGTCTACACCTCTGTTAATCAGCATAGTATTTTTAGTATTTGTCCTTTTGTGACTAAGAAAATGAAATATGGCGGAACCGAAATTGCCATCGACCATTTTGCCGTGTTGAGAAACTTCTTTAGAGGGAGTAAAACTTTTGGTGAAAGTAAAAATCTACGAAAACTGATTCGTAAGACACTTACGTATGAAGAATTTAACCAACTCAAAACTTCCGCCAAGGATGTGGTGGTTACGGTGTCTAATTTATCTTTGAATCAGGTCGAGTACAAGTCTATTAAAGATTTTAGCTATGCCGATTTCTGTGATTGGATTTGGATTTCGTGTAATTATATACCTTTTATGAGTCTTGTGGTAAAGAACGGCTGTGAATATGCCGATGGAGGTTTTGGAAGTATGGTGCCTATTGAGGAGGCTATCGATCGCGGTGCTACAGAGGTAGATGTTATTATTCTCGAAACAGAGGTTGCCTATTACAACAAGTTACCCTCTAAGAATCCTTTTAGTCTATTAACCAGCCTACATTCATATATGCTAGACAGGGTTGAAAAACAGAATATTAGAATTGGGAAGTTTGTAGCGGGAACGGAGGGGGCCATTATTAATTTGTATTATACGCCTACAGTATTAACCACTAACTCTTTGGTCTTTAACAAACATAAAATGTCCAAATGGTGGGAAAGTGGTTCTGAATATGCAAAGCAAAAAAATCAGCTTCAAAGTGAGGTTAATAGGTCTGGGGAATAGCAATTTTTTGGTTTCTGAAAATTTCAGAATAGAAAATAGATAGAATTTGGAAACGAGAAACGAACTATCTTTAGTGTACTCCAACACCATCAAAAACAAGAATGCTAAGCGCCGTATCTTTGTATTTCTTTCCTTCATAAACATCGACAATCACAAACTTTAAAGTGGTTGTTTTGTGGGCAGGAAATAGGATCTCGTCTATTGCAACTGTTTGTATTTCAAGCTGGTCTAATAAGTCAATGTTTGCTACAAGTTCGTCGTCTACATAAAGGGCCATTTGTTGGATACGGGAATTATTTTCCCAAGCGCTGCCGTTTTTTCCGTATCCGTTAGCGATTATGAGTTGGTTAATGCCAAGTTTGCCAGTGTAATTTGGAAGCTGGTCAAAATTAAAACTATACGAAATTGATTCTCCAATACCGTAGTCTTCTTTCCCTTCCACCCAAGCAGTTTTGAGATTAAAGTCGTGAGCATTAGTTCCGTCGTAGTTATTGGTTTTGTACGGAGATAGGGCAGAAGAAGTTGTTATCTTTTGGACGTTTCCTCCGCAATACCAGTTGCAACCAGCCATAAACATAGCTTCTCCAATAGGATTACCATTTTCATCCTGGTCCTGAAAGAAAAACGCAGACTCGTCTGCAGAAACTGCGGAGTAGGAGTTTTGAGCTTTTAATTGAAAACTCAAAGAGAGGATGAGTAGAAATGAAACAATCTTCATTGGTCGTCCTTAAAACAATTCGGCAACTTCTTTTTTGATGTACGTAAGTGCCTTTTGTGATGGTGTTACCTCTTCCATGAAATTGCGTAGTAAATATTCTCGCACTCCATCTGCAGTACTCGATTGCTCATGCATCGCGGCTTGCCTTATAAGGTGTATAGTTGCATTTTTGGCAGCATTGATGAGGTTCCAACATTCTGGCGTGACATAGATTTGTTGGGTGACATTGTGTTCAAATTCTTGTTCGATATTTTGAATAAGTAGCGCTTCGTATTTTTCGATCTCGTCCGAAAATGGCTTCACTCTAATTAGAAGTTTGTTCGGATCTATTCGTTCGAGGAGAAGTGATATGCGCTCGTAGGCTTGCATCCGCATAGGTAATACCGTATTCTGTGCTTCTTTCTGAATAAGATATCTCCTGCGACCTTCTTCATTGGCGATGTGCCCTTTAAAAAAATAATATGCGATGATTCCAACCACAATGGCTGGGAGCAAATATGCTGCGTAGCTAATAACTTGAGACATTTCTTCCATAAGTAGGTTCAGTTTAAAACAAACATAGTGTGTTTTTACAAACTTAACAAATAACGTTTATGTAGTGAAAGTAATGTTTGGAGAATTGAAGTCGGCACAACACCCATTGGTTCAATTGTTTACGAGCCTGTATAAGTAGTTTTGTTAGACCAGGTAACAATTTGATGATTTACAGATATCATTACAAACGCACACATGGAAACGTGCATATACATAAACAACTAACTTTCTAACAGGGACGTAGACCCCATAGTATCTATCTCTTCAGCATTTTTCAAAATTATTTTCATTCATGGGGTAACAAAATCTTTTCTTGGCGATATATAGGTGTAAAACAACAATATTTTAAAACAACAATTATGAAAACTATACTTAGAACAATTTTCGCCGCATTTCTTATCACAGCAACCATTGGATGTAGTAACGACGACGTAGGAGTTTCCACAGCAATATGCGAAACAGCTACCAGTCCAATTACAGAAGGATTAGTCGCTTTGGAAGGAAGTGGAACTTACAACACAATCGATTTCATTGACTTAGAGACGCACGAGTATCAAATTCAAATAAATGTAAACGGAGAGATCTGCAGTATTGGCTATAAAAATCCGTCCAGTTATACGGGAGATTATTTAATGGAGGTGATTGGACCCAACTTTACTTCTGGAGTGCAGCATAGTTTTTCTCAAACGGCTTTCGAATATGTCGCTATTACCCCATTAGCGGTAACCGCAGGAGATATATTAACCGTAAGAAGAACTGTAGTGTCTCCTTATACAGACCTAAATGAGTTGATTGGGCCTGTATTAAGAAGAACCGATTTTAACAATGTAGCCTATCCGTTAGTAGAAGGAGATGTAACTTTCTTGTCCTCTACTTTCTATGGTGCTGGCGGTCCGTTACCAGATTTTGTACAACCCTATATTCCTCTTGGGTTCACTTACTAATTTAGTTTAAATTCTCACATCTTAAAAAAAGCGCTTTCATAGGAGAGCGCTTTTTTTATTTATTTATGGTTTTTGCCCTTATTTTCTAGGGCAGTAGAATTATAGAGCATGTTTGGAAAACGAAATTGTCTTTCAAAAAAAACTTGTGGGTTAATGAGTTACGCCTTTCCTCCTAGATAAGCGCAATCTTTTAATTCCTGCATTCCATTGAACTTTACTATATCCTTTTCATATGCATAAGCGTTGTTTAATTCTTTTGTGAGATTGTGATCGTCTACGTTCATTTCAACATCCGTCATTTTGAATTCACATGGATGCTCATAGCCAGCGGCATGGGTTATTTCAATGAACTCTTTTCTAAAACTTTTGAAATATTGCGCTAGTCGTTCACTTTTTAACGGAATATTGATACCATTCTGCAACCACTTACTCTGAGTAGCAATTCCTGCTGGGCAGCGATTGGTGTGACAGATTTGTGCCTGTATACAACCAATACTCATCATGGCTTCACGGGCTACATTTATACAATCTGCCCCCATTGCAAAAGCCATTGCTGCTTTTGCAGGGAAGCCTAGTTTTCCGCTCCCAATAAACACAATTCTTTCGGTAAGATTTCTCTTTTGAAAGACTTTGTAAAGATCACTAAAACCATAAACCCATGGCAAGGATACGTGATCTGCAAAACTAGGAGGCGCAGCGCCTGTTCCACCTTCACCGCCATCGACGGCAATAAAATCGGGGCCTTTGCCTGTAGAAACCATCAGATCTGCTAGTTCTTCCCATTGATCTAATTTTCCGATAGCCGCTTTTATTCCAACAGGCAGTCCAGTGGCTTCAGCAATTTGTTCTATGAACTCTAACATTTCAGGAACATTGGAGAAAGCCTTGTGATTAGGAGGAGAGAGCACGTCTTTTCCTATTTCAACCCCTCTTATTTCTGCAATCTCTTTTGAAATCTTTGCTCCGGGCAGAACGCCTCCTTTTCCAGGTTTTGCTCCTTGGGATAATTTCACTTCAATTGCTCTAATAAACGGATTTTTCTCCACCAACGCTACCATCTTCTCCATGGAAAAACCTCCGTCTTTAGCTCTTACTCCAAAATAACCGGTTCCAAAATGAAAAACTACATCTCCACCGTGACTATGATAAGGAGATAAGCCTCCTTCACCTGTGTTGTGATAGGCTCCTGCAATTTTAACTCCTTTATTTAATGATTCTACTGCCTTTGCTGAAAGAGATCCAAAACTCATGGCCGAAATATTAATAATGGAAGCGGGTCGATATGGCTTTCTACGTTTATTATGAAGTCCCATTACCTTGGCACAAGGCAAAAATGATTTATCCACTTTATTAGGGTGGTTATCTTCTAATTTATAGGGCATCATAGCATTGTTTATAAAAATATGTTGATGCGCATAAATATCTCGATCGGTTCCAAAACCTTCGTAATTGTTTTCCTTTTTTGCCGAAGCATAAATCCAACCCCGCTCTATTCTATTAAATGGAAGTTCTTCGCGATTATTGGCAACAAAATACTGGCGCATTTCCGGACCAATGCTTTCCAACATATATCGAATATGCCCCACAATTGGGAAGTTATGGCTAATAGTGTGTCTTCGTTGAAAAATATCTCTAACGGCAACAAATACCAAAAAAATGAGTATCCAAGCCCACCAAGGGATGCTTTTTAATAGTTCTAATACTGAATCCATATACTGTAAAATATCTAATGAGGAAAACCAAATATTGAATCAAGTTGTGTTTGCTTACTCCGTATAAATTGGTTTGCCGTCATTGGAGGGTGTTTCTAGTTATTATTGCGCATTCAAATAATCCAGCGAAAGTTGTGTCATTGCTTTCACACCTAGTAGCATTCCTTTATCATCTATCTTAAAATCGGGTGTATGATGCGGAAACGATTCTGTATTTCCAGGTGTCATTCCACCTAAGAAGAAATAGAATCCTGGAACTACTTCTTGAAAATAGGAGAAGTCTTCACCTCCAGTGGTTGCTTTCATGGTCTTTACCTGTTCTTCTCCTGCCACCCCTTGGAGTGTCGGTACCATTTGAGCCGTTAATGCTGGATCGTTGTAGGTAACCACCGTATTGTTTTGCCATTCAATAGTAGCACTTCCGCCGTATGCTTTTGCAATGTCTGCGGCCATTTCGTTCATTCTCCTCATAATTAGTTCGCGCATGCCCGGGTCTAATGTTCTAACGGTTCCAATGAGTTCAGCGCTTTCAGGAATGATGTTAAAACGAACACCACTTGTTATTTTTCCAACGGTAATTACCGCCGCTTCCTGAACTAAATTCGACTCTCGGCTAATTATAGTTTGAAATCCATCAATTATTTTTGCTGAAATTAGTATAGGGTCTACTCCAGCCCAAGGTGCAGATCCGTGTGTTTGCTTTCCTTTTACGTTCACCACAAAACGTTCCACCGCAGCCATGGTGCCACCGCTCTTGTACCTAATAGCTCCTACTGGAGTACCAGAATTTATGTGCAATCCAAAAATAGCATCTACTTTTGGGTTTTCTAGAACACCTTCTTTGATCATCAATTTTGCACCCCCTTCTTCTCCTGGAGGTGGCCCTTCTTCTGCTGGTTGGAAAATAAATTTAACCGTCCCTTTTATTTTATCCTTGTGTTTTGACAGGACTTCTGCGACTCCCATTAAGATTGCAATGTGGGTATCATGGCCGCACGCATGCATTACACCAGTTTCGGTATCCAAAAACTTTGCGGTTACCTCACTTTTAAAAGGCAGGTCATTTCTTTCGGTTACAGGAAGGGCATCGATATCTGCTCTAAGCGCAACTACTTTACCAGGCATATCTCCTTTCAAAATGCCAACAACTCCAGTAATTGCTACCCCAGTTTGAACATCCATTCCTAACTTTTCTAGGTGGGTAGCTATCTTTTTTGCTGTGTTGAATTCGTTGTTAGATAATTCTGGGTTTTGGTGAAAATAGTGCCGCCAGTCGATTACTTGGGATTCAATTTTTTCAATATCCTTTAGAATATCTTTTTCCATTTGGGCGTTGGCGGTATAAAAGGTAACATTTGCCAAAAGCGTGAGTAGTAAAAGGCTTTTAAATTTCATAGGTGAGATACAGTTTAAATAAGACAGGGCTTCTGGAAAATATCCTATAAACCCCAATCCTTGATGGTTCAATCAATTTCGATAAAGATATTCAAATTTCAATAAAACTAAAATGCTTTAACTGTTTATAAATTATCAATGGAGCATAGCTGTCTTCGCTCGTTTTTCTGTATTTTCACGACTGTATTTCGGACTAAAATTTCAAAAGAAAATTGCAAGAATATTTAGATCAATTAAATGACGCTCAACGCGCGCCAACCGTGCAAAAGGATGGTGCTATGATTGTTATAGCAGGAGCCGGTTCAGGCAAAACACGAGTGCTCACATTTCGCATTGCTTATCTCATGTCTCAAGGAGTGGATCCCTTCAATATCCTTGCGCTTACCTTTACGAACAAGGCTGCACGTGAAATGAAGAAACGTATTTCGGAGATTGTGGGAAGTTCGGAAGCCAAAAACCTTTGGATGGGTACTTTTCATAGTGTGTTTGCTAAAATTCTCCGTTTTGAAGCAGATAAGTTAGGGTATCCCAACAATTTCACGATTTATGATACGCAGGACAGTCAGAGTTTGATACGCGCGATCATCAAGGAGATGCAGCTGGATAAAGATATTTATAAATACAAACAGGTGTATTCTAGAATATCCTCTTTTAAAAACAGTCTCATTACTGTTAAGGCTTATTTCAATAATCCGGAGTTGGTAGAGGCAGACGAAATGGCGAAGGTGCCAAGAATGGGAGAGGTGTACCAAGCTTATGTAGAACGTTGCTTTAAGGCAGGAGCAATGGATTTTGATGATTTATTGCTGCGGACTAACGAATTGCTCACGCGCTTCCCTGCCGTACTGGCAAAATACCAAGATCGTTTTCGTTATATACTCGTTGATGAGTATCAGGATACTAATCACAGTCAGTATCTCATTGTAAAAGCGTTGTCCGATCGATTTCAAAATATATGCGTAGTGGGAGATGATGCCCAGAGTATCTATGCTTTTAGGGGAGCTAATATTAATAATATTCTAAACTTTCAGAAGGACTACGACGATGTGAAAATGTATCGTCTAGAACAAAACTATCGCTCTACTAAAAATATAGTGAATGCAGCGAACAGCATTATTGAAAAGAACCAAACACGTTTGGACAAAGTGGTTTGGACTGCCAATGACGAAGGGAATAAAATTAAAGTGAATCGCACCATGACCGATGGGGATGAGGGGCGTTTTGTGGCAAGTAATATTTTTGAAACTGCCATGAACAATCAGTTAAGTTTTGATCAGTTTGCTATTTTGTATCGTACCAATGCACAATCTCGTGCTATGGAGGACGCGTTGCGTAAAAAAGATATTCCCTACCGTATTTATGGTGGGCTCAGTTTTTATCAGCGTAAAGAGATCAAAGATGTAATCGCTTATTTGAGATTAATCTTAAATCCGAAAGACGAGGAAGCGCTAAAGCGCGTGATTAATTATCCCGCTCGTGGGATTGGGCAAACCACCATCGAAAAGATTACTGTTGCGGCCAATCACTATAACAGATCCATGTTCGAGGTGATGAAGGCGATTGATAAGATCGATCTTAAAATAAATGCGGGGACTAAGAACAAGCTCCAGAACTTCACTACCATGATCGAAAGTTTCCAGGTGACTAATCAAGGCTACGATGCCTTTCAAATTGCAGAGCACGTTTCGAAGAAAACAGGACTAGTGCAAGAGTTGAAAAAAGATGGGACACCAGAGGGCATCGCTAGAATTGAGAATATTGAAGAATTACTGAACGGGATGCGTGATTTTGTGGAGGAGCAAAAGGAGATAGCGGATACTACGGGGTCTTTGTCTGAATTCTTGGAAGATGTTGCGCTTGCAACCGACATGGATAATGACAAGGGCGACGACAATCGAGTTGCTTTGATGACGGTCCATTTAGCCAAAGGACTAGAATTTCCATACGTTTATATCGTTGGAATGGAAGAAGATCTGTTTCCCAGTGGTATGAGTATGAGCACACGTGCCGAATTGGAAGAAGAGCGTCGTTTGTTTTATGTGGCGTTAACAAGGGCAGAGAAACAAGCCTATTTAACCTATACGCAATCTAGGTATAGATGGGGTAAATTGATTGATGCTGAACCTAGCCGATTTATTGAGGAAATTGATGAAAGCTATTTGGAATATTTAACTCCAATGACCGAGCATCGATACAAGCCATTAATTGATGCCGATATTTTTGGTGAAGTGGATAAAAGTAAGCTTCGGTTGCGAAAACCTACAGCAAGTGCTCCGCCGAGGGGCCCTAATGAAGAACAGCGCAGGAAGCTACGTAAGTTGAAGCCCGTGGCCAGTGAAGCCAGTAAAAATTTTGATCCGAAAGCGGCGAACCTCGATGTGGGTACTTTTGTTGAGCACGTGCGCTTCGGTAAAGGAAGGATCACCAAAATAGAAGGAGTTGGTGCCGATACTAAAGCGGAGATTTTGTTCGAAAATGGAGGCCTTAAAAAGTTACTGTTGCGTTTTGCTAAGCTAAATGTCCTAGACTAAACAGCGATTTCGAAAATTTCAGAATAATGAATGAACGCATTGCACATATAGCCTTGTTGGTAGATGATTATGACGATGCAATTTCTTTTTATACTGAAAGGTTAGATTTTCATTTAATAGAGGATACTCTGCTGACAGAACGGAAGCGTTGGGTGCTTGTACAGCCTCGAGGTGAAGGAAATTGTAAAATATTGTTGGCCAAAGCTGAAGGAGCAGCTCAGAAATCGGTTATTGGGAATCAGACTGGCGGACGTGTTTTTTTATTCCTTTACACAGACAATTTCGATAGCTCCTTTCAGAAATTAGTAGAAAATAAGATAGAGATTGTAAGACCACCACTAGACCAGCCATATGGGAAAGTTGCTGTTTTTGCAGATTTGTATGGAAATCTTTGGGATTTAATTGAGCCTGCAAAGTAGTTTATCTCAGTCTTTATTCTATTGGACTAATCGATTGGCAGGAAATCATTGATATATTCACTTATTTGGGTCTGTAAATTAATGTAATCTGCTGCACCCCAATCTCCATGTCCACCGTCATAAATGGTATAGCTATTTGTGATTTGAGCATCGGTCAATTTTTCCTCTAGTAAATTTCCGTTTGTAAGTGGAACTAAGGGGTCTTGATTTCCGTAGAACATAGCGGTAGGACTCGTATTTCCGTTTATATTAAAGACAGGACTTGTTGCTTCCGCATAGTTGGTTCCATCTGGATACTGACTTTCATCAACAAAAGCGGCCAAGGCTAATGGGAATAACGGGTTATCTTGGTAAAATGGATCTGTAAAATCTGTTGGGCCTACAATATCTGCTACAAATTTTACTTGATCATTATCGTCGTATACCGAATCGTACATTAGTGAGAGGTGGGCTCCAGCACTTGTGCCAATCATTCCAAATTCGGATGTGATTTGCAACTCTTCTTTTTCGGCTGTTAATTTTTCGACAATCGTTACCAAGTCCAAAAATTGATTGGGAAATGCAGGAATACCTAAGGAAGCGTTTGCCAATACGTAATTTACGTTTACAACTGCATGTTCTGGATGGTTTGCTTGTATTAAATCAATAAATCCATCCATGTCTGTTTTATCGCCTTCGGTCCAGCCTCCACCGTGCACTAGAATGATCGTTTTAGTGTTGGTAGAAGTTCGGCCCGCGGGTAAATATATGTCGTAAACCTGCTGCGGATTGTCTCCGTATGAAACATTCAGAAAAGCAGCTGCTTCTAATGGGGTTTGGTCGACAGGGTCGTTAGTAGCATCATCGTCTGCAGAGCAAGAAACTAAAACAAAACCAACACAGATGAATAGCAAAAAAATGGAGCCTAGTTTTTTCATAACATTTGGAGTTTAGTATAGAACGAAATAATTGGGATAGTATTATGACTTATGAGTATTGTACATTATCTTTAGGATACTGCAGACGAAAACAGACAGAATTTACAATTATTCTGTTTCGGTTTTTAGCGGAAATAGGCTTTTTTAATAATTAAAAGGAAGGTTATGGCTCAATTAATAAAATTATACGAAGACAACCCCAATCCCAAAGAGGTGAAAAAGGTAGTGGATGTGCTCAAATCTGGAGGTTTGGTGATCTATCCAAGCGATACCGTTTACGCACTTGGATGTGATATCACTCATAAGGGAGCATTGGAACGCATTGCAAAGATAAAAGGAGTAAAACTAGAGAAGGCTAATTTCTCCTTCATTTGCGAAGATCTTAGCAACTTGAGCGATTATGTAAAGCAAATAGACTCTAGCACTTTTAAATTATTAAAACGGGCTCTGCCTGGACCCTATACTTTTATCCTTCCCGGGAATAATAATCTGCCTTCTGTATTTAAAAAGAAGAAAGAGGTAGGAATACGAGTTCCAGATAACGCCATAGCTCAAGCCATCGTTAGAGCACTTGGTAATCCCATTGTTTCTATGTCTATTAAGGATGAGGATGAGGTGATAGAATACACTACAGATCCAGAGCTTATATTAGAAAAATGGTCACATTTAGTAGAGATTGTAGTGGACGGTGGTTATGGAGGAAATATAGCCTCTACAGTAATCGATTTAACTGGAGATGTTCCTCAACTTATTCGCGCTGGTAAAGGGAGTTTGGAAATTTAAGGCTCTTTTTCTGTCAGATTAATTACGTAGTACTACTTAGTTATATATAATTCGAAATAAATATCTTGTGAAGGCTGATTTTGGTTTTTCTGAACCATTTTGATCATCATGAAATGTTTAGTAGTAATAGATTTTATATATGCTTATGGATAGTTATATCAAAATAGTTAGTTTAAAATGCTTTCATACTTATTTTGAATTTGGTAGGTGTAAAAATTTAGAGATTACTCCTGGTGAAAACACCCTTGCATTACGGAAAAAATTTGGTTTTATACTTCAAATGTCTGATTATGGTTTCGACCTTTTTGCGAATACAAAAAAGACTCCTTCCGAATATATTCGACATCTGAGCGAGCTTCAAGAACTCACTTATTTCGATTTTAATATTAGTAGCACTGACACTTTTTTTTACAATGTTACCAACTTGCCATTGGATAGGGAAGTGGGACTTTCGTTTAGTAGTAACTCTGAGCTAAACATCGAAAGAACAGATTATACAGAACTAATGGGGAGTTTCACTAGCCCAGGGCATTTACCTAATTTAATGTCTCTTCAACTATTTTTTGATGATTTAATAAGAATGGGATCGCACGGTAGAGAAATTTTACTTCACATGAGATTAGAAGCCCGCTCTATCCAATGGAACTATTTCATAATAAATAACGCCCAAACCAAACTTTTAGATCTAGTAGTGGTTTCCGATAGAGGTACGAATTTAATTTTGGAACGCCCCACCGAAGTAGTAATTGGAAATGGACAAAATGCATTGCTTTTTACTACAGAAGATGTCTTAATTCATTTGAGCGAAACTCCTAAAGCAAATTTTCGTCTTATTAAGCACCCAGGTGATCTTCTTGATATGAGGTTTGAAAGTATATTTAAAACCATTGTGAAATTACCTAACCCTAGTGTAGAGGATATTATAGTAAAAGAAGTAGGAGGACGTCAAATAATGACATCTAACATGTATATCTATATATAAGTACTAATAAAAAAAATCACGAACCTATGATGGAATCCAATATCAATACTCCAGGCGTTTATATTAATGAACAACATACTGTTCCGAACACTGTTGTGCCAGTAGCTACTGCGGTTCCTGCGTTTATTGGATATACACCCCAAGCTTCGTGCGAAGGGAAATCGTATACCAATGTACCCCAGAAAGTGACTTCATTTGCAGAATTTCAGGCCATCTTCTGTTATCCCGATGCACCGCCACCAAACGCTCCGGCAAAACAATATAAACCATCCTACTATTTGGTTAAGCAAAAAAGTGAGCCAACAGCCGGTGACTACGTGCAAATTGAAAGCGTTTATTATTCAATTGTTCCAGATGCCCATACTATTTATTATTTGTACAACAGTATAAAATTATTTTATGAAAACGGAGGAGGAGATGCATACATTGTTTCGGTAGGAACCTATGGAACACCGTCTAATTCACCTATGGAACCTGCAGGTCAAATTGTAAATCCCAACGTAAAACTTAGTGAACTTCAAAATGGCTTAGCACTGCTCAAGAATGAACAGGAGCCAACCATGTACATCTGTCCAGAGGCAACTCTATTATCTGTTGCGGATAACGGGGCATTAATGCAAAGCATGTTACTTCAAAATTCGGAAATGCAAACGGCAATTAGCATTTTTGATATTATTGGGGCTAGAAATCCAGATCCCATATTGTATACCAACGATATCAATACATTTAGAAAGAATACAGGCGAGGTCGGACTCATGTATGGGACGGCATATTATCCGTTTATTGAAACTACTATAACACAGGACGCGGATATAGATTATACTAATTTATTTGGAGGAGACCTAAAGCAGCTAACTCCGCTATTAAATCCTTCAACAAATCCAAATCCAGATGCAGCTCTTGTTCTATACACCATTGAAAACCCTATAGGAGATGGATTAACTACTGCTCAATACAATACGGCATTAGTTAATTCGAGCCCCGTGTATGGTTCAATTCTGAAACATATTTTAAAAGCGGTAAATATGCTTCCACCCAGCGGAGGGATGGCTGGAGTTATGACTCTAATCGATGCACAGCAGGGAGTTTGGCAGGCACCGGCAAATACCTCCATTGTAAGCGCTTCTAGCCTTCCTATTAAATTGTCTTCAGACCAACAAGAAGACTTGAATATGGATGCGGTGTATGGTAAATCTATAAATGCTATTCGTTTTTTTAACGGATTAGGGATTTTGGTCTGGGGAGCACGAACTTTAGACGGAAATAGTCTGGATTGGAGATATCTTTCGGTTAGACGAACTATGATCATGCTTGAACAGTCTTGTAAACTGGCAGCTCAGGCTTATGTGTTTGAGCCAAACGATAAAAACACTTGGGAGGCAGTAAAAAGTATGATTGGTAGTTTTCTTAACACTATTTGGAAAGAAGGAGGACTGCAAGGAGCATCTGCTGAGGATGCGTTTGACGTGAAGTGTGGATTAGGAACGACCATGACTGCAGAGGATTTACTTAATGGCTTTATGCGGATAAGTGTAAAGGTAGCTGTAGTCCGCCCTGCAGAGTTTATAGTACTGTCCTTTGTTCAGCAAATGGCAAAAAGCTAATAATAACTTACATTGATTAACACAAAAGAGACTAAACTATGGCATATGACGGAAGTAGGCAAGGCGGTACATGGCCAATGCCAAAATTTAGATTTGAGGTTGATTTTGGAACCGATTTACAAGGAATCGTATTTCAAGAAGTGTCAGGAATGGATGTTGAAAACCAAATAATTGAATACAGAAACGGCAATAGTGAGCTTTTTTCGGTAGAGAAATTGCCTGGTATTGTAAAATACGGTACTATAACAATGAAACGTGGAGTTTTTGTAAAGGATAACCGTTTTTGGGACTGGTATCAGCAAATCACCATGAATACCATTAAAAGGCGCACAGTGCTCATTAAGCTAATGGACGAAGGAGGGAGTGTTACTATGCAGTGGACACTTCCTAATGCCTGGCCAACAAAAATTACCAGTACCGATCTCAAGTCGGATGGAAACGAAGTAGCGATAGATACCTTGGAAATAGCGTATGAACAATTAACTATTAACAATGGTTAAGCAAGACAATTATCCTGTTGGTTTTTATTTTGAGCTTATGGTTAAAGGAGAGCTCACAGCCTTTCAGGAAGTTTCCGGGATCTCCAAGGTGGTTAGTTTAGAAGAAGTGGTGGTAGGAGGTGATGAAAACCGTTTTAAATATCGCTTGCCAACTACTGGAAATAATCAAAATTTAGTGCTGAAACGGGGATTGATATCAAAGTCCTCTACACTAATGAACTGGTGTGTTAGCACTTTAAATGATGGACTGGCATCACCAATAAAGACAGAAGAGGTGAGCGTGAATTTATTAGATGCTGAAGGTCAGATCCAAATGAGTTGGAAGTTTTTCAATGCCTATCCAGTTAAATATTCCGTTTCAGAATTGACATCAGATGAAGGCTACCTCATTATGGAAGAGCTAGAATTTGCATATAGTTATTTTGAAATTTCTTCAGACCCGTCGTTTTCAGATTTGTTTGATAGCGAATAGAATTATTGGAATAACCGAATATGAAATCAGGCATCATTAAAAATTAATACGTATGAACGAACGAATTCCCATTAGAAATGCTGGATTAGTTTTAATGAACAATTATATTCCTCTATTATTTGAAAGGCTTGGACTTACTTTAGACGGTGCTTTTAATGATATTGTAGCGCAGCACCGCGCTGTTCATTATTTACAATATGCTGTCTCGGGACAAAGCTATACCGAAGAGCTTTATTTAACTCTAAATAAAGTGATCTGTGGTTTGCCTCCAACTGAATCTGTTAGCAGTGGTATAGAAATGGAACCAGATCAGGAGGAATTAATAGAAGGATTACTACAAGCCATGATAGGCCATTGGAGCGATATAGGCGATTCTTCTATTGCTGGTTTTCGTGGTAATTGGTTTGTGAGAGAAGGTGTTCTGTCTGAAGTAGAGGACCGCTGGGAACTTACAGTCGAAAAAAGAAGCTACGATTTATTGATTCGCAAGTCTCCTTTTTCCTTTTCAATTATAAAGTTGCCATGGATGTCCAAACCAATACATGTTAATTGGCCTTACTAAAGAAATAGTTTAATCTTTCATAGTATGTAAATAAAAAAAAGGAAAGCGGTCTCCTCAAACCGCCTCCCCTTAACTGAATTATTGGCTAATTGTCTAGCTGTCTTTGCAACAGCACCAATAATTCCCTTCACAAACTATTAGTTATTATTCTATTTGCGATTCTAAATCTATTTCTGAAAAATCATTTTCTATGATTAGAGTTGGTTTTGAGTTGTGTTCTGAAATATCTTTAAACATAAGCATGTCGGCTATTCTAGACGAGGCACCCTCGTAAAAGCCAGTTTCCTTGACATAGTCTTTCGGGTTTCTGAAAGTCCCAAAAATGATATCTATAAACCCTAAGTCGCTGTAGTTAAAAGCATGAATTCCTTTGGCATGATGCAATGCGTGACTTTCTGGCCGTTGAATTAAATAGCCTATCCACACGGGTGTCTTAATATTACTATGCTGAAATATGCTAAGAAAAGTGGTAGTTAAAATAATGATACTCGTCGCCTGAGCTGTAAAACCAGCGATCATCACTAAACACATACTTCCTAAGAAGGTGAAGCCCATCATGTCCATTGGACTAAAATAGAAGGCACTATAACTATCTAGACGTTCCGCACTGTGATGAAGTTGATGAAAAACCCTCCAGAGTCTATTGCTGTTATGCATAGTTCTATGCCAGATGTAGACGGCTAATTCGTAAATAATAACACCTACGATAGCGCCAGGAATGGTCCCCAATGAACTTAGATTGAACATTTGATAAGGCGCTAAATATCCATCCCAAATCATTGGTAGATAAGATGATAGATAAAAGAAGGTAATAAATGCGATGAGGCCTTTAAGCTCCCAATTCTTTACCCTTGGCAGAAGTCGGGCCGGAAATAAAGCTTCCCAGATCATCAAACCACCGTAGATCGCAAAAACAATAATAGTTACTGGGTCTATTAATAATTCTAGTGGATTAGGCAGATTTTTTATGGTTTCTAACATAACTAAATTTTTAAATGAGATTATTTTTTTGCGATGTAGTATGCGTTCATCATGTCTTCAGGAATAAGTTCTATTTTGATATCTGAAAACCCGGCATTACTTAGCATCTTGGTGGCCTGTTGATAACCCCACATCGAACCAAGTCCCATTCCTTTTTGGGCCAAAGAGACCGTCATGGAGTGCGCTGTTGACATAGAGTAGAGGGCAGGAGCCAAGGGATGGTCTATGTTATCCTCTAAATACGAAGAGGCGTATATGTCCATCATAAGATAAGTTCCTTCATCTGTGAGACTGTTATAGATGTTTTTCAAGACCTTGTCTGGACGAGCCTGATCGTGAATAGTATCGAAAGTGGTTATAAAATCGAACTTAGTGTCGAAGTGAAAATTAGAGCCGTCTAATCTTAAAAATGATACATTTTCGAGGTTGAGGTTTTTGGCAACCTTAATCGCTTTACGAATGGGCTCTTTACATAAGTCAATTCCTGTGAAGTTGCTGTTTGGGAATACCTTTGCAAGTGTATTTAGTGCAGTCCCGCTTCCACATCCAATATCAAGCACATTAATACCTTTATCTAATTGATCGATAATTCCATCTATTAACGGGAGAATTTTAGTAATCAAGTTGTTTCCTAGGTGCTGCCCACTTTCCTCTGCCATTACTTCGTGGAATCGATAGTAGTTATCATAACCCACTCCGCCACCGTTTTTGAAGCAATGTAATAGTTGCTCTTCTACACTTGCTATTACGGGGATAAACTGAAAGAGAGTGGCAAAGTTGTTACTTCCAGCATTTCTTGTTAAGAATGCAGCGTGTTCTTTTGGTAGAGAGTACGCCCTGTTTTCTGGGTCGTATTCAACAATATTAGCCACTGTCATTGCTGCTAACCACTCTTTTATATATCTCTTGTTTAAATTACTTTCTTTCGAAAGTTTGTCTACAGAAAATTTATCCTTTGTAGCCATTACGTCAAAGATCTTTGCTCTATGCCCTAAAGAGATCATTACCCCTACGTTTGCGTTGTTAAAGGTTTCCAACATTCTTCCTGCGAACGTTTCCGTTTTATTTACATTGGTTTTACACATGTTGCACATAGTTGTTCTGTTTTTTGCATTCCTTTTTCGGAGTACTCTACAAAGGTATATGTGCAAGCAGGCGTATTGAAAAAAACCGAGTGTACGAGTGGGGGACAGTCTAGATTAATTAGGTAGACAAACTTGGATTTTCCGTTAATGAAAGGAAAACATTAGGTAGACATTAAAAATTAAACAACTGTTGTACAGTGTTTTATGTTTATGAAATTGAAAACAGAAATTTGGCTATATAAGACAGGTATTTTGGTGATTAACCCTGTTCGATCATTAAAAAATAGTCTAGAAGCTCGTCTTTGGGAGCGAGATCTAATTTTTTCCGAAGTCGGTATCGGGCTGTTTTTGCACTTTCGGGTGAAATTCCTAAAACGTTTGCGGTCTCTTTGACATTTAAATTTAGCCTTGTAAGAGAACAAATTTTTAAGTCGTTAGACGATAAGTCGGGATGTCTATCTTTCAATTTTTTGAAAAAGTCGGTATGAACGTCCTCGAAATATCGTTTAAAATCTTCCCAGTCCTTATCAATAGAAACCGATTGTTTAATATCTCTGCTTAGGCCGTCAATAATTTTATCTTTTTCCTTTGCTGTAGCTTTTTTTGCAAGGGTTACTTTTTCTTGCAATTGTTGTAAGAATTGGTTTTTCTGAACAAAATTAAGAGTGTAGGAGGTAAGTTCTTTGTTTTTGTAATCTAGTTTCTGCTCTAACTCTTGTTGTTTTAGTTCCGCGTTTTCTAATGCAGTTCTGGCCAGTTCCTCCTTTGACGCTAAAAGTTGCTGTCTTTGTTCTCCTAATTCTTTAACTTTTTTAGCGCGTTGTCTTATAGTTGATATAATAATTAATCCAGCCACCGTTATTAAAATGACTCCAGCTAATAGCGCCCATTTAATTACGTTGTTCGTTTCCTCTTCTTTCTGAAGTAATAGCACTTCTTTGTCTTTTGCTTCCATTTCATTTTCGAAAGCTAAGGCTGCAATTTGTGTTGATTTTTCTGAAGTAAATAGACTGTCTTTAAGGGTGACGTACTTATCGTAGTAATAAAGAGAACTGTCGAGTTTACGCTCACTTATTTTTAAATCCTTTAGTTCTGAATATGCTTCGAGTTCATACTTTTTTAAGGAATTATCGATGGCGCGTCGAAGACCATTTTTTAAATGAATATCTGCCGAAGCATATTCTCCATCCATTCGCAAGATTTTTCCAAATTGGATCATATTACTTACGGCACCATCCTTATCGTTTATATCGAGGCCTAAGGTGATAGATTTTTTAATATGGTAATACGCCTGTTCTGTATTTCCCTGTGTTATAAAGAGTATCCCCAATCTATTGTGGGCTTCAGTTATGCCGTAAGTGAAATTATTTTTGTTATGAATGCTAAGGGCGTTATCTAGATATTTTTTCGCTTCTACTAACTTTCCCTCATCCATATACAGCGTTCCCATCTTAGTGAAAGCAGTCGCAACACGATTGTCCATGTTTAGAATAGTGAACTTGTCTATGGATTGCTCAAATAAATTGAGGGCCTTGTCGTATTGCTTTAAGTCTGCATACACCATTCCTGTGTTTAGCATACTATTAGCGAGTCCTACTTCATTATTAATATCGGAATATATTTTTTGAGCTGAATTTAGATGTTTTATGGCTTCGACTAAGTTCCCTTTGGTCCAATGTGCAACTCCAAGAATCCGTTCTGCGTCTGCAAGTCCTTGGTCATAAGAGATAGACTTGGAAATGTTAGAAGCTTCTTCGCCATATATTAGGGACTTGTTGGAATCGATAATCCAATACTCTAAACCTATTTCATTTAAGAGATTTACTTTCTCAATCGAATTTGAAGGAAGGGTTTTTAGTTTAACTTCCAAACTATCTAGGCCCGATTGTGCCAAGCAAATATTCGAAATTAACAAAAGAAGACTGAGCGTAAACTGTACTAACTTTTTCATGGAGGTATTAAAAATACAAAAAACCCGACCAAGGTCGGGTTTTAAATTCTATTGAGGTGCGGTTATTGTCCGCCGCCTGCTTCTAAATTTTTCATCTCCGTTTCGATCATTTCGTAGAATTGATCGATTTTAGGTAGAATGTATATTTTTGTTCTACGGTTGGTTGCGCGATTTTCGGCTGTATCGTTTGACACCAATGGTACATAAGAGCTACGTCCCGCTGCTATTAGCTGAGCTGGATTTGCACCTAAATCCATTAATTTTCTAACTACCGCTGCAGATCGTTTTGCACTTAAATCCCAGTTGTCAATTAATACACCACTGCTGTAAGGCACGTCATCGGTATGTCCTTCAACTAACGCCTCAAAATCTGGCTTTCCATTAATAACTGTTGCTACTTTCCCTAAGATTTCATTGGCTCTTGAAGAAAGATTATAGCTTCCGCTCTTAAATAAAACCTTGTCGCTTAACGAGATAAAAACAACTCCTTTTTCAACATTGATTTCGATATCTTCGTCGTTTAAACCTACATCTTTTTTCAAACTTGTTACTAAAGCAAGTGTTACACTATCCTTTTTAGTAAGTGCATCTTGCAAACGACTTATTTTTAAGTCTTTCTCTTTTAAGCTTTCCAATGATTTTTCAAGATTTGTAGCACCTTGCTGGGTAAGAATAGTAAGAGACTTTGAACTTTGAATTAACTCATCTTTATCTTTACGGAGCTCCGCAATTCTTTCTTCTAAGGAAGTAATACGAGCTGAAGCAGCTGCTTTATCCGCTTCGCAGGCATTTAACTTTACGGTTGCCGTATTCAATAAATCTTGAGTTGTTTTTTGTTTTGACTCAAGCGCTGCGTATTTCTTCTTTGAAACGCAAGAGGTCATAAGTAAGCTACATGTAACCACTAATAATAAGAAATTCTTCATCATTGTTAAGTTTAAATTGTTGGTAAAATTAAAAATTCAATAGCTAGCAGAACACTAGTTAACATTTTTTTAGGTTAAGTTTATTAGAGGTTGTTAAAGTTACGTTTTTTTGCAATAAAGTATTTCCATACAATAGACTTAATTTTAAAATATTTAAAATCACTGGCAACTTTTCTCCTTTTTTTGAGAAACTTCGGAAACATTCGATAGAAGCTAAAATGTGCTTTTAGAATGGCCAGAAAGTGATTAAATTTACCTTGTAAGAGAAATTTTAAGGCAGCAATACCATCCAAAATCATTCTTTTGTAGATAATCCAATACACCTTTGTTCCTTCAATATTTTTGAGTAAAATTAACAAACTATTCCTGAAGTTGTAAAAAGTTTTTTTAGGGTTTACAGTCTCCAAAGTAGCTCCTCCTAAGTGATAAACCGTAGAATGACCAATATATTTAATAATACCGCCATTAACTTGAAGCCTCCAGCACAAGTCGATTTCCTCTTGATGCGCAAAAAAGTCCTCATCAAAGCCGCGAGCCTGCATGAAAGCCTCTTTCGTCACAAATAGGCAAGCTCCAGTTGCCCAAAAGATAGTTGCAATATCGTTGTATTGCCCTTTGTCTTCTTCTAAGGTATCGAAAATTCGACCTCTACAATAAGGATAGCCCATAGAATCGATGAATCCTCCTGCTGCGCCTGCATACTCAAAATGAGATTTTCTTTTGTAATCCAATATTTTCGGTTGAGCGGCAACTAGATTAGGCTCCTTGGAGAATTGCTCTACCACAGGATTTAGCCAAAATTGAGTTACCTCGACATCACTATTCAGTAAAACAAATAAATCTGCGTCTACATGTTTTAAGGCATCATTATACCCTTTTGCGTACCCACCATTTTGTTTATTCTGAATAATTTGAACCGTTGGATAATTTTTGGTTAAAAATGAAATACTGTCGTCTGTAGAAGCATTATCGGCTACATAAATAGACGCCCCGTCAGAAAAAGACAAGACAGAAGGCAAAAATTGCTCTAGGAGCTTTTTACCATTCCAATTTAAGATAATAACAGCTACGTTCATTGTTGGCAAAGGTATTTGATAGTTTTAATTTTTTAATGCAAACAAGAAATATAATTTTCGATGTGGAAAAAATCCTCCGTACAGTTTTAAGCAATAAGTTTTGAAGGTGAAAATTTCATTTAAAAAATCAACTAATCACTAGACTTATCGTCTTCTTCAACACGGTTTTCCTGAAAAGCCGAGGGGAGTAATTTCGGAATTAATTTAACAAATAACGGCAGCAAAATGGCCCCTCCAGGGAGCATAAATATAGTAAGAGAAGGAATAGACTTAAAAATATCCAATAATTGATCTTTTACTTTTGTCTTTTCCTCTTTGGATAGATCTCGTAGGGTAGATTGCGATAATAGGACTAATAATTCGCCACTTTCATTTAGTTCTTTGGTGAGTCGTTGCTTGTTCCTTAAAATAAGCAGATTGACCATTTCGGAAGACTGTTTATAGAATTGCTTTACCGGATGGGCATATTGAAACAACTTAATACTTGTTGCGTTTTCCAATGAAAATACTTCGAGTTTTTCAATGCATTCCATAACCGTTGGAGTTTTGATCGACAAATCCTTTGCTAAGGCTTGCAAAAACATAAGCTCATTAACATCGAGTTTTCGATCGTCCCAGACAGCCAGGCAGCAGATGTCGAAAATGAATTCTTTTTCGAGCGAGGTGGCACTAGAGGTGTGAAAGCCATGTGGTTTGCTATGGTGATTTTCTTGAACAAGAAAATCTGCTGAAGATTGAACCATTTCTATCACCAAACGGTCATACTTATTTTTATTTTCTTTGGAATCTAAAGCCGAAATACTGTGCTCAATGATAGATTTTTCAAGGGTGTCTAAATAGACTTTCAATGTCTTTGGCGTAGTAAGATAGTGTGCAAACGCTAAGGAGTCCAAATAAAGTAATGAATAGGTGAGAAGCGAAGCAGTATCTTTTTTTAGAATAGAATTACTTTCCTGTAAGCGGGCTGCTAATATTTTTTCTAAACTTTCAGAAGGACTGGTAGAAATATTTAATTTTTGAAAGAATCGACGTTTTCCTTTTCCTATGGCTTTATAAAACGTAATAATTTCTTTTATCGCCTCGTCATAATTACTTTTGGGTTTTTTGATGAAGTAAGTATGAAGAAGGCTGTGAAAAAGATTAATTTTAGTGTATTCGTCCGTGGTAAGTTCTAAATGACTAATGGGTTCATCAAAAACAACTCGAACCGATACGCCGTATATAAAGCCTGTCTTCTTAAGAGACTTATAAAATATAGAAGGGGAAGCGTAGTTATCTATAATGAGTTCTTTTGGAAACTCTTTGATAAATTTATTAATCCAGCCGGTCGATGAGGGGTTCATTTTTTAAATTTGTGAAACTGCGTTTATTTTTATTAACATAAAATTAACATTTGCCCTAAAACCGTGAACGTAATTTCGCCGTAAGTAGTAGAAAGTAAATTTAACCATTATAACATTTTAACGATGAAAAAAACAAAATTTTTTGCAGGTGCCGGACTACTTGGTGCAGCCGTTCTTGCAGCCTTTCTTATTTCAGCAGATCACCTGGATGCGCCGGCAGCGGCAGGGACCAGTGTGGATATTGCTGATTTGTATGCTTTTGAGGGCGACAATCCAAATAATACTGTATTTGTTGCAACCCTTCAAGGACCGCTACAACCGGGAACGGTTACCGAAAATGCTGTTTTTGATGAGGATGTCCTTGTTGAGTTTAACATAGACAACGATGGAGACTTTGTAGAAGATCTAGTTATTCAGGCCATCCGAAGAGATAGCACCATGTATTTCTTTGGCCCCTCAGTGGTGGATGCTGCAGATTCTGGTCTCAATAGTGAAGTTTATATAAATGATGTTGCCGGACAAGTGGAAATTTCGGAAGTAGGTGAGCAAATAGTAGCTTCCAACAACGGGATGACATTTTTTGCGGGACCCCGTAGAGACGCCTTTTATTTTGATTTTAATCAATTTAATGAAGTGGTATCCGGATCGGCAGCTCCAGCAGGATTTTTACCTTCTAATCAGGCTAGCGATTTCTTTGAAGGCCTAAACGTACTAGCTATTGTTGTAGAAGTACCAAATTCGCTTTTAGGAGATGCACCACCACACGTAGGAGGGGCAGTTGGCCTTACAGGCTTGCCAAATGCTTACAATGTTTGGGTTTCAGCAAAAAGAAAACAATAATCTAAAGAATATAAGAAGATGAATACATATAATATAAAATTAGTAATGGTTGCGATCTGTACTTCGCTGCTCTTTGTACAGTGTGCAGATGACGATGATAACGGTAATGTAATATCCCAAGAGACTTGCGACGATGGCATTATGAATGGAGACGAGTCTGGAGTGGATTGTGGCGGGAGCTGCGACCCATGTGGTGTAAACGATTTAGACTTTAGCGGAACCTATGCCCAAGAGGATGTAATGGGAAGACCTGGTATTAACACTGTTTTTAGTGGAGCGGATGATGTTAAAAATGATTTCAATACTACTATTGTAAGTGACCGAGCGGCTTTTCAACCTACTTTTGAAGCCACCTTGGAGGCATATCACGACGTATACGGAGATGCCTTAGGTGTTGATTTAGATTATGAAGCCAATATCCTAACCTTAGACGCGCCAACTTTCACAACTGTTTTAGCCCAGTTTGATGCATTGCAAGTTGCACCAGATGCACCCACCACTTATTTCGATGGAACCAATGTTCTTACGGGAAGGAATTTAGGAGATGATGTAATTGATATTTCTCTTACGCTTATGTTTGGTGGAACTACTGGAACTCGTTTTGATGGCAATAACGGAACACCCCAATTAACCAGCGATGGAGCTGGACCAGGAGATAGAGATTTTACCCTCCCTTTCCCATATTTGGAACCTGTAAACGTAAATTAGAATTTGAAAAAGAAAGATTTGTAATGTAAAAGAGCGGGCTATGCTCGCTCTTTTCTTGTAAAATAGAATATGAAAAAACAATTAATCATACTCTTCACTGCATGCGTGTTAGTGAGCTGTAAAAACGAGCAACCAGTCAATTTGGTTATAAATCCATCAGAATATGATAGTTATCTCAATTCTGATCAAAGTCCCACCATGGACGAAGCACTGGCGGTAAAAGATTTTTGGTCCAAGCGATTGCGTCCCGATAGTTCGGGGGTAGGAGACCTAGGACCATTAGCAGGGGGTTATGAAGCCCTATTTGCAAGTACCGGTAAGGTCTCTAATTTATATTCGGCGGAAGCATTGTACAAAAAAGGAATCGCAATTTCTGCCAATGGGAAGGATGGTTTTGAACGTGGTTTAGCACATAACTTCATTTCTCAACACCGGTTTAAAGAGGCTTATAATGTGTTGAAAAAGAGCTTGGAAGGAAGTTCAAATAAAAAGCAAACGAAACAGATGCTTTTTGATGCTGCAATGGAAATAGGAGCTTATGAAGAGGCCTATGGATACCTCAATGAGATTAAAAATTTATCCGACTACAACTACTTAATTCGCTTGTCTAAATGGAGCGATCATAAAGGAGATCTAGATAGTGCGATTAAGTTCATGGAGATGGCGAAGGATATAGCCGATTCTAGGGATAGTAAACCATTGAAAATTTGGACCTACAGTAATTTAGCAGATTATTATGGCCATGCTGGTAGAATAGACGAATCGTATGCCCTTAATTTAGCTACTTTGGAATTGCAACCCGATAACGCCTACGTAAAAAAGAGCCTTTCATGGATTGCCTATGCGGCAGATAAGAACACAGAAGAAGCGCATCGAATACTTGATTCGGTGATGGTTTCTCATCATGTACCCGATTATCTTTTATCGAAAGCAGAGCTATATGAATATGAGGGCAATAATTCTTTAGCTGAAAATTTCAAATCAAAGTTTATTGCTGAGATTTTGGAAGGTAATTACGGAGCTATGTATAACGCATATTTGATCGAATTATATGCAGATAGAGATCCTAAGAAGGCCTTGGACCTGGCGCTGGCCGAGTTGGACAACCGAAAGACTCCACAAACCTATCACCTTTTGGCGTTAGCGCATCTCAAAAATGGAGCTCCGCAAGTAGCTTTAGAGCAGATAGATATGCATGTGGCCAATAAAACGTCCGAACCAATGGCGTTGTACCATAGTGCACTCGTGTATAAAGCAAACGGTCTTAACGAGAAGGTACAACCCATTAAAGAAGAATTGAAAGAAGCTTCATTCGAACTAGGGCCTGTTCTGATGCGCGAAATAGATAAATTGTAAGTGGATTACTTAATAAAAGGAATGCAACATTATTTATCAATAGTTGGCTCTCGGTCTTGGAAACCTTCTGCAAACTCTTTGAATTGGCGCATCCACTTTTCACTTTGTTTTTTGAACATTCTAGGAAAATACCGAGCCATAAACTTTGGTATAAAACCATTAAATTTTAAATAATGAACCTCTGAGGTATATTTCGTTAAATGTTCGTTGATAACTTCAAATCGGGTTGTCTGGGTATTGGTCATATGAACATGCTCATACAAACCGATTTTTTCTTTTGGTAAATTGTTAGAAACAATCGTTTCGAGTAATTCTATTTTCCGATTGCCTTGCTTTAAAATAATTTTTGACTTGGCGCCAACCATATCTTTTTCTCCGCTTAAATGTTCAATTTCAATAAATCCATCTTGCCATTCTTTGAAATACTGTTCGTTTGACCATAGTGATGCTACCTTGTCGATGGCTGCTTCTATTTCAATGGTACAAGTATATTTCAAAGGTCTTGGCTTATTTTATTAACTTTTTCAGAATAACAATCTGTCCTAGGTGGTAGTGTGTATGTTCAATTATTCCAGAGATATTTCGGTAATAATTTCCATACTTTTGATCGGTAAAATCTGCCCATAGTTTTTCTTCTGGTAACTGCTCAATGAGCGCTGCAAACTTTTCAGCATTGATCCATACTTCATTTAAAAAATTATCCCAATCGGTTTGCGATGCAATGGATGGATGATCGAAGCTTAATTTGTCTTTAGCGTCTAGATCATGTCCTTCTAATACCTTTAGAGCGGCCTGAATATAATAATTGATGTGATAAACAAGTGTGGCGATGGTATTGAACGAATCGATTTTTGTGGTGGCCTTCTTCCAATTTATATCCTGTAGATTCGATTTCAAGTTAGAATGTGTCCAATTACCGCCGAAAAAGACCTCTCGAATATGTTTGGAAAGATGTTTAGACGTGTTCATTTTTATTTGGCTTAACAGCTATTAAGGACGTTAAAAGATACTAAAAGAATTTCATTGTACGTCAAAACTTTATTGACCTAAGGTGCCAATTGCATAAAGCTGGGAAAGAGTAGGAGTTTTACTTCCACCTTCTGGCTCCAATGTAATACCAAATGCCTCTGGAGAAGGTATGTTTTCAAGTTTAAAGAATCTGGTTTTGTGATCCTCGAATCCAGAAAGTAATCCTATATCACTAGGCGTAAGAGGTTCCATGATGAGCGACCAAGCTTGATATACTTTACCTCGGGGAGGAGTTGGTAAACCGTTGGCATCAATATAAGCAGTTTTGGTATCCTTATTATAGTATACGGTGGCGTATGCATCTGGTGCAACGTCTGCATTTCCTGGAAGAGAAATAGTTTCGTATTCTTGGGAGCGTATTACTTCCAAAAGATTGTTCGCTTCTGCCAAATCGATTTCATTGGTGTTCACTTTATCTTTTAAAATTACATTCTCGGTGGAAGTAACTCTTAACTCACGTTTCAAGTCATTATTCTGTTTGAGCATCCAGGCTAATCCTAAGAAGCAGATCACCGCGGCAGCCCACCCAATTACAGAACTCATGCTTCTCGACTTATGTTCGGCTTTTGGAAGAGTTTTTACTTTGAAGATAGCATCAGATATTCGTTCCCAAATGGTCGAAGAAATATTACCAGCAGCACTTTCAGATAATTTAATAAGGGCTAGCTCTATTTCTTCTACTTCCTTTTTTACTTCTGGAAATTGATCTATCGCCTTCTCTACTTCAGCTATTTCTTCGCTGGAGATAGATCCGGTTACATAACCTTCTAACAGGCCAGATGATATAATCTCTTTTTCAGTCATATTAATTGTCTAACAACATTTTTCGCAAGTCGTTTATACAATTGCGTATTCTAGTTTTTACAGTTCCAAGGGGAGTATCCAACTTTTCTGCAGTCTCTAACTGCGTGTAGCCATTAAAATACAATAGATTAATTAATTCTATACATACAGGTTTCAAAGCGTCTATATATTTTTGAACTCCAATAAACTCTGTTTGTCTGGAAAGTGAGTTGTGCGTCTTTATGATATCTACGAAATTTTCGTCATGTAGGTTTTTATTCGAGTTTTTAAAGGCTTTCGAACGCGTGGCATCTATCGAGGCATTTCTTGCAATAGCCAATAACCAAGTGTAAAACCTTCCTTTACCTATTTTATAAGAAGAACAGCTATTCCAAGCCTTTACAAATACATCTTGAAGAATTTCTTCCGCAAGACTCGATTCCTTAACAATTACAATGATCGCACCATAAATAGCCTTGTGATAAGATTCATAGATCTTGGCAAAAGCAGCTTGGCTTCCGTTTTGCATTTCTTTAATAAGATCGTCAGGCTGACTCATATAAAAAATTGGTAGGTAAATACGAAGATATCTAATTTAATTCATGCTTATATTCACTTAACAATAAATATAGAATTTATCGACGTAAGGTTCAATTAAAGCGACAAAAAGCAATAAATTACCGATTTTAACACATGTTTTCTATTAATAATTTGTTAAGCTTCGGTTCTTTTAATATGTTTGCGGGAGAAACCAAGTCCCAAATCTTGAATAATTTAAACACTAAACCTATATGAAAAAAGTTACAACACTTCTTTTTTGTGCGATGCTCATTGGAGCCTCTGCTCAAGTTTTTTCTCAAAACGTAAAGGAGGCTATTGGTGATCAAATCAACCAATTGATCGAGAACAATCATTTAACATCGAAAGATGTCAACTGGCAAATTACCAACGAACATACTAGTAATACAAGTGGTGTAAAGCATATTTACTACACTCAAACGCTTAATGGTATTCAAATCAATGGTACGCAGTCTAGTATTCACTTATTACCAAACGGAGAAGTGCTAAAATCTAACAATAAGTTTGTAGGTGAGGTATTGAATAAAGTGCAGGGAAATACGAGCGCAGCAATTACTGCTCCGCAGGCTGTTCAGTATGCCGCTTCTTATTTCGGTTACACTGTCAGTGAAGAGCTTTCTGTGATTAACAGAAAATCGGATAGCTCTCAGGAGACAGTTATGTCTAACGGAGGTATTTCTAAAAGCGACATTCCTGCTAAGCTTGTTTATCAATTAACAGCTACAAATGCATTGGTACTTGCATGGGACCTTTCCATTCAAGAAAATGCGCAAGAAAACTGGTGGAGCGTAAGAGTAGATGCTACTACAGGAGAAATTGTAGATCAAGTTAATTGGATGTCTAGTTGTGATTTTGAACATGACCATAGTGCTCATGAAACATTGGATTACAATAAAAACTTATTCAACATAGAAGACTACAATGCTGCTACAACAGTGAATGAACGTCCAGCAAATGGATTGAACGAAGCTTATAATGTATTTGCTCAGCCTCTAGAAAGCCCATATTATGGGGCTAGAACAATAGAGCAATTTCCATCAGATGCAACTGCTTCTCCTTTTGGATGGCATGATACTAACGGAGTAGGTGGAGCCGAGTCTACATTTACTATTGGAAATAATGTAGATGCATATGAAGATGGTGATAATCCAGGGTACCGTCCAGATGGAGGTTCCAACTTAGATTTTACCACCTTCCCTTTTGATCAGGTATATTCTACTACTACACAATATGAAGATGCAGCGATCACTAATTTATTCTATTGGAGTAACATTATCCATGACGTAATGTATCAATATGGTTTTGATGAAGCTTCGGGTAACTTTCAAGAAAATAATTATGGAAATGGCGGTGCTGGAGGTGATTCAGTAAACGCAGAGGCTCAAGATGGTTCAGGTACTTGTAATGCTAACTTCGGTACTCCTGGAGATGGTGGGAATCCTACCATGCAAATGTATACTTGTGGAGACAAAGATGGAGATTTCGATAATCTTGTAATCGTACACGAATATGGGCACGGAGTTTCTAACCGTTTAACTGGAGGACCTTCAAATTCAGGTTGTTTAGGAAATCAAGAGCAAATGGGTGAAGGATGGAGTGACTGGATCGGAATTATGATGACCATAGAACCAGGTGATCTAGGTACAGACGGCAGAGCGGTTGGAACCTATCTATTTGGACAAGGTATCAACGGAGCTGGAATTAGACCATTCCCGTACAATACGGATATGGGACAAAACCCAATGACTTATGACGATATCAAAACCAATGTAGCTCCACATGGAGTAGGTTCGGTTTGGTCAACAATTTTATGGGAAATGGCATGGGCGCTGATCGATGATCATGGTTTAAGCCAAGATATTTACACCTTTACAGGAGATGTTAATCAGGATGCAGGAAATGTTCAGGCAATGGCATTAGTTATTGAAGGAATGAAATTACAGCCTTGTAGCCCTGGATTTGTGGATGGACGTGATGCTATTTTAGCCGCAGATATGGCTATTTATGGAGGAGCTAACCAATGTACACTTTGGGACGCTTTTGCAAAAAGAGGTTTAGGAGTAAGTGCCGATCAAGGTTCTACTGCTAGTAAGAACGATGGAACTGAGGCTTTCGACACACCTTCTTCTGTAGCCGATATGGTTGCTCCAGATGATGTTTGTGGAGGTACAGCTGTAATGACGGGTCTTGGAGGAGGATCTCCTTCAGGTGGAGTTTACAGTGGACCAGGTGTTACAGATGCTGGTGACGGTGCTACATTTTCTTTTGACCCTATGGCGGCAGGAGTAGGCGTTCACACAATTACTTATTCTGTGCCAGCAACAGATTGTTCTGTAGCTTCTGCTGCAGACGATACGATTGAAGTTTTAGCGATTCCAGCAGCACCAAGTGCTACAGGAGTTTCAGATTTCTGTGTTGGAGATGATGTAACTGTAAGTGCAGTGCCAAACGATTCAAACAACATTATTAGATGGTACGATGCTCAAGTAGGAGGTAACTTCTTATTTGAAGGAAATGCATATACATTTGCTCCATCGGGAACTACAAGTGTTTACGCGGCTGAAACGCCTCCTGGACCAGCTTCTCAACTGAAAATTTCTGAAATCACCTTACAGTCACCAGACCGTTTTGAGATTCAAAATGTAGGTTTAGCTGCAGATTATAGCGGTTATACAGTAGCCTTGAGTGATACACCTTATAGCAATATTAATTCAGTGAATCCTAACACAGTTACCTTGGGTAATATGGGAGCAGACTCTGCTGAGTACTGGGATGATTCTAATGGATCTGGTCAATATTGGGGAAGTAACATTTTCTGGAATGACGGAAGCTCAGGATGGATTCTAATTATTGATGATAATGGAGATGTTGTAGATTCTGTTTTTTGGAATTTTACTTCATCTGAAATTGCTGGATTTAATGTAACTGTAAACGGATTTAACATTACCGCAGCCGATCTAGATTGGTCAGGTGACGGAGCACAATTCTTAAATACTTGTAATGATTCTTACCGAAGAAACGATGACAACGACTCTAATGCAGATTGGAGTGGCGTTTGCGAAACTTCAGACTATGGTGTTGCTAATAGTGATATAGATCTTGGATTCGATGGATGTTTAGGAGACAGAGCAGAAGCTTTGGTTACCGCAGACATGAGTGCTCCAACTATTTCTTGTCCAGCAAACATCACTGTAGCAGCTGATGCAGGTTCTTGTACGGCAACCGCAGTTGCTCTTGGAACACCAGTTACCGCAGATAATTGTGGAGGTGAAACTTCAAGTAATGATGCTCCAACCGATTTTCCAATTGGAGTAACGACCGTTACATGGACCGTAATCGATACCGCAGGAAACGAATCTACTTGTGAGCAAACTGTTACTGTGACCGATGATGAAATGCCAGAGATTACATGTTCTGCAGATATTACCGTACCAGCAGATAACGGAACCTGTGTTGCAGCAACCTTAAACTTAGAACAAGCCACGGCAGTGGACAACTGTGGAATTGACAGCATTACAAACGATGCTCCAACCGAATTCCCAGTAGGAGATACTACGGTAACATGGACGGCTACAGATAATGCAGGAAACTCAGTTACCTGTACTCAAATTGTAACCGTTGAAGATGCGCAAGCACCAACTGTTGAGTGTCCAGAAGATGTTGTAGAAGTGGTAAGCGAAGGAGAATTATACACTATCCCAGATTACACAACAAGTGCTACTGCGGCAGATAATTGTACTACATCTCCAGCCCTTACGCAAAGTCCTGTTGCAGGAACTACGGTAGGTGCAGGAACTGTTCAAGTTACTATTACTGCTATCGATGATGCAGGAAACGAAGGAGAGTGTACGTTTATTTTAACGGTTGATGAAATCCTAGGATTAGACGACAATGCGTTAAATGCTAAGCTAGTTCTTTATCCAAACCCAACAACTGGTTCGCTTACCTTACTTAATAAGAGTTCTGTTGTTGTAAATGGTTTAACGGTAATCGACGTTAACGGAAGAACTATTCAGCACATCGATGTAAAGAATGCAAACCCTCAAACCGACTTCTCAATTGAGAATCTTGCAACGGGCATGTATTTCGTTAAAATAGAGACGGAGACCACTTCTTTGATTAAACAAGTGATCAAAAAATAATGTGGCAGAGTTTTTGCCTACATATAGAATAGGTGTTCGAATTGATGAGTGAAACATAAAACAAATATCTGAGCCCCAGATTTCAATGGAAAGAAACATTCATGATCGAATACTTAAAAAACCTTCTCTTTTTAGAGGAGGTTTTTTTCTATACTAGAGTTTATGGAATCATTCAATTCTACCGTATCTGCAATGAATCTAGCCATGTCTGCACCCCAGGTTTGGTAGGCAAGAGGAGAAGGATGAACTCCGTCACTAAAAAAACTCGTAATATCACTCTCTAAATCCATCTGTTTGAGCCAGTCTGTCAACTTAACTTCAATAGAATTGTAATAAACCCCTTTCTTGAGGGCAGCAATTTGCTCAAGTTCTTTTCCAAAAAGTCGTACCAGATTTCCCATAACAAATTTAATGGTAGAGGTAAAGGCAGGAAAAGCTTTAATAGGAGGCATATTGGTGAAGACTATAGGAGTGTCTCTATATTTTTCTTGTAATTCTGCAATTAATCGGGTGATGTCATTTCGCCATTTTTGAATACTATGGAGCTTAAAGGCATCGTTGCCCCCAAGACCGATGACGATAAGATCGACTTTGGTTTCTTTAATTAGTGGTAAGATTTTTTCTGAAATTTTCTCTGCGGTATACCCGCTCTTGGCATAAACATTCCAGCTAACCTTCTTGTTTAGTTTTTCCGAAAGTTGCCGAGCTAGAGAACCTGTGAAACCATTTTCATGTGTGTCCACTCCAACCCCAGCAATGGTACTTTCACCAATGGTTATCACCTTTAGACCTCCCTTAGTGATTGAGGCGGAGGTTTCACCATAGGGACCAATCGCCTCTGGTAACTTAGGAACACTTTTGTAAATACGTTTCCCTTGAAAGTACATTATTGGCAATAAAGGAATCGCAACTACAGCCCCTAGACCATATCTTAAAACAGTATTCATAAATTATAAGCCTAAAGTTATATAAGCTGCAAAGATAGGAATAGGAGATGGTTTATTTTTTTCGGATAAGGCGGGTAACGTGCTTACCAACTTCGCTTTTATAAGGGAAACTTAAAATAAGTAGGGTATGACCTCTTCTTATAACTGCTTCTGGATGAGTGGCAGAAGGATGATTTGCCTCCCACATTAAGGTTTCTAGAAATATTTTGGCATTTGTTATATCCTTGTCAAATTCAAAATACAAGATAGATCCAGTCTCTCCTTTATAGGAAATAGTTTGAAATCGTTTATCCAGTAGTTTACCTAATTGCTCTTCATGAAGTTCTGGTTTTTCATAAAATAGTTTGGCTTGCGAAGATTGAAACTTTAATTCATTAAAAAGCTCAGATCCCTTCGGGAGTTCAAAAGACTTAAGTTGAAGTTGATCAAGGGGTTTCGATTGTGCTTGGGAGATTCCCATACAAAGAACCACCAACAAAAGAGTAGGTATTATTTTATTCATAAGAGGTAACATTTGGGGTGTTAACTGGCACGAAGATACTAAAATTCTAGCTATTTTTTGTTTCTTCAATTACTACAGATCCTGCAGCAAGGTCGTGTAATGCTTGTTTTTTTGTATTACCACTTACAGTTAATAATGAAACCCAACCTAGAGTAGCCTTTAATAAAAAACGAAGTACCGCAATTGGAAACGAAATGTTGCTCAATCTATCCCCATCACGTTTAACTTGTATTCCAGAGAACGAATGGCCCATGGTTCCGCCATAAATGGATGTCAAGACGGGATCGTATAAAACAAAAACACAGATAAACGCAATTACGCGAGCTGCGGTGGGTACGGTTTCAAATAGAGCGAATAACTCAGATACCCCGTAGATCATCCCCAGAAGAACAATACTATCTATAAAGGCTGCTTTCACGCGCTGTGGAATGTTTGCATAGGAGTCTTGTATCATGGATCGAATCTACAACGTATTTAACGAAGTGCAAACTGTTCATAATTTATTTAACGAGCCTAATCTTAATTTTTAAATTTATGCGATTCCTTCCCCAATAAAAACATATCTTTGCCTCCCGTATAGGTATTATCAACGCTACACTATTTATGAGCACTACAAAGTACATCTTCGTTACGGGCGGGGTATCTTCATCATTAGGAAAAGGAATTATCGCAGCATCATTAGCCAAGCTTTTGCAGGCACGTGGTTATCGTGTGACCATTCAGAAATTGGATCCTTACATAAACGTTGACCCAGGGACTCTTAACCCTTACGAGCATGGAGAATGTTATGTTACCGACGATGGTGCCGAAACAGATCTTGACCTCGGGCATTACGAGCGTTTTTTAAATGTACCTACCTCACAGGCTAACAATGTAACAACTGGCCGTATTTATCAAAGTGTTATTGAAAAAGAACGAAGAGGAGAGTTTTTAGGAAAGACCGTACAGGTGGTTCCTCATATTACAAATGAAATTAAAGAACGGGTTCAAATTTTAGGAAATAGCGGCGATTTCGATATTGTTATTACTGAAATAGGAGGTACTGTAGGAGATATAGAGTCATTGCCATACATCGAATCGGTTCGACAAATGAAATGGGACTTAGGCGCTAATAATAGTTTAGTAATTCATCTAACGCTTATTCCATACCTATCTGCAGCGGGAGAATTGAAGACCAAACCAACGCAGCATTCTGTAAAGACCCTTATGGAAAGTGGTATCCAAGCAGATATACTTGTATGCCGCACTGAACATGAACTTTCTCAAGAGCTTAAAGATAAACTTGCCCTTTTTTGTAATGTTGAGAAAGGAGCGGTTATACAATCTATTGACGCTTCTACGATCTACGATGTTCCTAATATGATGCGAGAGGAAGGTTTAGATACCATCACCTTAAAGAAACTTAATTTAGAGGTAGGAGAGGCTCCAAAATTGGAAGTTTGGAACCAGTTTTTAACTCGACATAAGAATCCGAAAGCCTCTGTAAACATTGGTCTTATTGGTAAGTACGTGGAGCTGCAGGATAGTTACAAATCTATCTTAGAAGCGTTTATTCACGCCGGAGCTGCTAACGAGGTAAAGGTGAACGTTGAGCCAATTCATTCAGAACATATTGATGCTTCGAATATTTCAGAAGAGCTAAAGAATCTTGATGCGATATTAGTAGCACCAGGTTTTGGAGAACGTGGAGTTGAAGGTAAAATTGAAGCAGTACGGTATGCGCGTGAAAATAACCTTCCCTATTTCGGGATTTGCCTAGGAATGCAAATGGCAGTGATAGAATACGCTCGTAACGTTTTAGGATATGCCGATGCTAATAGTTCAGAAATGTCTAAGAATACATCGCATCCTGTAATTAACCTAATGGAAGAGCAAAAACACGTTACTAATATGGGGGGAACCATGCGTTTGGGGTCTTGGGAATGTAAAATTGAACCAAATAGTATTGTAAGTACTATTTATGCCAACGAAATAATCAACGAAAGACATAGACACAGATACGAGTACAACGATCACTACCGTGATGAGCTTGAAAAGGCTGGAATGAGAACGACTGGTACGAATCCAAAAACGGGTCTTGTGGAAATAATAGAACTTCCTGAACACCCTTGGTTTGTAGGAGTTCAATACCACCCAGAATATAAAAGTACAGTTGCCAATCCGCACCCTTTGTTTGTAGGGTTTGTAAAAGCAGCTCACAAATATTCTAAACAAACCACTGATAAGTAAAACAATAAGACAATTTGGCGCATTTAGGAAATGGGCTAGATTGTTGTAGAAATACGAATTGATCTGCATGTTTTAAAATTGTAGCTCTACCAATCAAAATCAAAGTAACTCTTGTTTACTGGAGTTTAACATTAAGTAATCCGCCTGAGGCGGACAATGAATATGGAAAAAAAGAAATTCGACCTAACCTCACTCATCGGAATGCTGCTAATAGGAGGGATCCTTCTATACATGATGTATCGCCAACCTTCGCCAGAAGAACTGGAAGCTGAAAAGGCAAAAATGGAACAGGTAGAGGCTGAGAAAGCTGTTCCCGAAAAAACAGACGTTCTTAAGGAAATCGTTCCTGAAGAGATCAACCTTGTGGATGCCACAGATTCGATGGCAATTCAAGGATTACAAAACCGTGTAGGGTCTTTTGCCTATGCGAGTACGTTGCCTTCTGCAACAGATGGAACTACCGTTATTGAAAATGATGTCCTAAAGCTTACTGTAAGTAATATGGGTGGGTATGTAGTGGAAGCTGAGTTAAAGCAACAAACTACCTTTACTGGGGAGCCTGTATTTTTAATTAAAGATGGGAACAACCAATTTAATTTAGAGTTTACGGCAGAGAATAGAATCTTGAATACCAAAGATTTTCCTTTTGAACCAACACTTTCAAAGAACGGGGATAATCAACAGCTTTCGATGAAACTCAAGACCTCGCCAAACAGCTATATAGAGTACCTATACGAGCTAAAACCTAGCGACCATATGTTGGACTTTAATATAAAGAGCGTTGGTTTAAACGGTGTGTTAGATACCTCTAAGGACATGTATCTAGACTGGAAATTGAAAGGGTACCGTCATGCTAAAAGTATTTCGTACGAAAATAGGTATACGCGTCTCACCTATGAATATGAAAATGGGGATGATCACAGCAAACTAGATCCAACAGGAGAAGATGAAGAAACTGAAAAGGATGTGAATTGGATGAACTTCCGTCAGCATTTCTTTAGCTCTATGTTGTTAACCGATACTCCTTTTAAAGAAGTGAAATTTACTTCTGAAGATTTAGTTGTAGAAGAAGATACCGATACAATATACACCAAAAAATACGGTGCTAGAATGCTTCTAGAGCCAAAAGGTGGTGATTTGGCTTACAATATGAATATGTACTATGGTCCAACAGACTATAAAACTTTTAAGAGCTACGATCGCAACTTAGATGAAGCCATGCCAATGGGATGGGGAATCTTTGGCATGATTAACAAATACATGATCATTCCAGTTTTTGGACAATTAATACAATGGTTCCCAGCAGGGATTGCCATTATTGTTTTAACCATACTTTTTAAATTGTTATTGTCGCCAGTACAATACAAACAGTACGTCTCCCAGGCTAAAATGAAGGTTCTGAAGCCCGAAATGGATGCGATTAAGAAAAAGCATGAGGGTAACCAAATGAAAATCCAACAAGAGACCATGAAACTGCAGAATATTGCGGGAGCTAGTCCGTTGAAGGGTTGTTTGCCAGCACTACTCCAAATTCCGGTGTTCTATGCACTCTTTACATTTTTCCCAACTGCATTCGATTTAAGGCAGAAAAGCTTTTTATGGGCAGATGACCTTTCGAGTTATGATGTAATTGCTGAGCTTCCATTTCACATTCCGTTGTATGGAGATCACGTAAGTCTATTCCCTATTTTAGCTTCCATCGCTATTTTTATTTACATGATGATGAGTACTGGGCAAAGTATGCAGCAACAACAGCAACCAGGAATGCCTAACATGAAATTTTTGATGTATTTATCTCCGCTGTTTATGTTGGTATTCTTCAATCAATACGCAAGTGGACTTTCGGTGTATTACTTAACTTCCAACCTAATTACTATTGGAATCATGTTGGTGATCAAGAATTTTATTATTGATGAAGATAAAATTAAAGCGAAAATCCAAGAGAACAAGAAAAAGCCTAAGAAGAAAAATCGTTTCCAACGTAAAATGGGAGAGATGATGGAACAGGCAGAGGCACAGAAAAATGCACAGAAGAAGTAATCTGCTTTAAAGAATACCTATTTGGAACGGCACAATTTTTGACTTAAATGTGTCGTTCTATCTTTTAACAAAATTATGTAAATAATGAAGACCCCACTTTTTATTTTCTTCGGAATTATTTTTAGCTTAACTACTGCAACGGCACAAGAGATAAACCAAATGGATGATGCTGGAAAACGGCACGGCATTTGGCAAAAGACGTTTGAAGGAACCAATCAGTTACGATATGAAGGTCAGTTTGATCATGGTGTGGAAATAGGTGTCTTTAAGTTTTATTGCAGCGAATGTGGAAAGCAGCCCATGGTCATTAAGGAGTATTCTGGAAAGAAAGGTCTGGCCGATGTTAAATACTACACCAAAAAGGGAAAGTTGGTAAGCGAAGGAAAAATGTTAGGAAAAAAACGCATAGGCGAGTGGTTGTATTATCAGAAGAGAGGGAATGCAGTGATGACTCGTGAATTCTACACCGAAGGCGAATTGAATGGAGTTAAAACTACCTACTATCCAAACGGCAAGATTACGGAAGAACTCAACTTTCAGAATGGATTAAAAGAAGGAGCCAATAATTACTATTCACCAGAAGGTGTTTTACTGAAAAAGCTTCAATATAGAAACGATAAATTGCAAGGAGCAGCAGAATATTACGACTCAAATGGGAACGTTAGTATTAAGGGACAATACCTAAAAGGAAAAAAGAACGGTCTTTGGCAGTATTTAAAGGACGGAAAAGTGGAATTGGAAGAAACCTATCCAAAACCAGTAAAGAGAGGATAGGTCTCAAAGAAATTAAATTCTTATCCCAAATTCCAACGAGCTATTCAATGGAATTTGGGATTTGTTTTTTGTAATTTTGTACAGTTATGACAAAGCAACGCGTAGTAGTAGGATTGAGTGGAGGAGTAGACTCCAGCGTGGCCGCGTATGTATTGCAGGAGCAAGGATACGAGGTAATAGGTCTGTTTATGAAGAATTGGCACGATGATACGGTGACAATATCAGACGAATGCCCGTGGTTGGAAGACAGTAATGATGCAATGTTGGTGGCAGAGAAACTAGGAATTCCCTTTCAAACTGTCGACTTAAGCGAACAATACAAAGAACGCATTGTGGACTATATGTTTCGTGAATACGAAATGGGAAGAACACCTAATCCAGATGTTCTTTGTAACAGAGAAATTAAGTTTGATGTGTTTATGAAGATCGCTTTGGAATTGGGAGCCGACTTTGTGGCCACTGGCCATTATTGCAGAAAAGACGTTCAAACGATCATAAATAAGGATGGCAAACAGGAGACTGTTTATAGGTTGCTTTCTGGAAAAGACGCGAACAAGGATCAATCTTATTTTCTTTGTCAGTTATCCCAAGAACAATTGGCCAAGACACTATTCCCTATTGGAGAGCTACTAAAACCGGAAGTACGAAAGATTGCCGCCGAGCAAGATTTAATAACAGCCGATAAGAGAGATTCTCAAGGTCTATGTTTTATAGGAAAAGTGAGACTGCCAGAGTTTTTACAACAACAGTTAGCTCCAAAAGAAGGAGTAATTGTTGAGGTGCCATCACAGTATTCTGGATACGTAAAGACAACACCTGTGTTCGAATCGCCTGAAGAGGAACTAGCTTTTCTTTCCGAAAAACAAAATTACAATCTTGATGATGGAAAAGTCGTTGGGAAACATCAAGGAGCACATTATTTTACCAAAGGACAACGAAAAGGCTTGGCCGTTGGTGGAACTGTAGAACCCTTGTTTGTTATCGATACCGACGTAAATGAAAATGTTATCTACACCGGACAAGGGAAGGATCACCCAGGCCTTTATAGACGAGGATTATTTGTTCAGGCCGATGAAATTCATTGGGTACGAACAGATTTGACGCTGCAACTGGATGAAACCATGGAGGTCATGGCGAGGATTCGTTATAGGCAAGCGCTGGAAAAAGCATCAATGCATAGAACCATCTCGGGTCTTTATGTTATATTTGAGAAACCACAATCTGCTATTACTGAGGGGCAATTTGTCGCTTGGTATCATAAAGACGAACTTATAGGAAGCGGTGTTATTTCTTGATTTTGATCAAGCGTAGCGTTCCGGCTTTTGAGTTTTATTGCCCCATAGATTGCTGGTTTTATGATTAAAATTTATGCTATGAGAAAATTACTTTTTGCGATTGCTTTGATCGCGGTACAATTTACATTCGCTCAAACCCAAGACGCTTTGGTGTTTTTTGCTGATAAGGAGAATGTACAGACATCCATTGATAATCCGTTAACAATCCTTACCCAGGAAGCTATTGATCGAAAGACCTCTCATGGAGTGGTAATAGACGAGCGTGATGTCCCGGTAACAGAAGACTACATTACCCAGATCAAAAGTGCTACCGGTATTACGGTATTTGCCAAATCGAAATGGATGAATGCCGTTTATGTACAAGGGACTATGACCAACATAGACAACCTTTTGGCGCTTGCCTTTGTTACAGCAGTAGAGTATATGGATAAGGATTTAAACACCTTTCCAGGGATTACTCATGGCGGTGTAGATAAATTTGAGATGGAAGTTCCTGCTGGATCTGGAAATGGCAGAGTTGAGTACGATTATGGAGCTGCGGCTAACCAGATAGAAATGATTTCTGGAGACTATCTTCATGAACAGGACTTTACGGGTGACGGAATGATTATAGCAGTAACCGATAGCGGATTCCCTGGATTTTCTACGAATCCGGCTTTTTCTCATATTGTAAACGAAGGGCGCCTTCTAGGAACATTCGATTTCTTTAGCAGAACTGCAGATGTAACGGGAACAGGTTCTCATGGTATTAACACTACTAGTGATATAGGTGGGTTTATTCAGAATCAATTCGTAGGTACTGCCCCAGGAGCCTCATTCTATTTATTTAGAACCGAATATGGCCCAGATGAAAACCCAAGAGAAGAAGCGTGGTGGGTGGAGGCGCTTGAACGTGCAGATAGTTTAGGAGTAGATGTAATAAATACTTCCCTTGGCTATCAAGAATACGACAATCCGAATTACACGCATAACTATCAAGATCTTGACGGACAAACGACCATTGGGGCCAGAGGAGCGAACCATGCTGTAGACAAAGGGTTATTAATAGTAACGTCTGCTGGAAATCAAGGAAATTCGTTTGGGACGGTAGCGACGCCTGCGGATTCTCCAGGATTATATGCGGCCGGTGCGGTTAACGGAAGTGGAAATTACGTTTCATTTAGTTCAAGAGGACCAACAGTGGATGGGCGAATTAAGCCGGATGGAATGGCACAAGGTCAAAGCGCTGCAGTGGTTACTTCTGGCGGAAACGTAAGTACAAGTAATGGAACTTCTTTTAGTTCACCCATACTCGCTGGAGCGATTACCTGTTTATGGCAGTCTAGTCCTACTTCGACCAATGTAGAAATTATACAAGTGGTTCGAGAGTCTTCACATTTATATGAAAACCCTACAGATGAAATGGGCTACGGAATTCCTAATTTTCAAGAAGCTTACAATGTTCTGCAGGATCTCGGTTTTGAGGATGAACTATTACAAAGTAATTTTGCAATCTATCCAAACCCAGTTACAGATATAGTTAATGTTTCTTTTCCAGCTAATTTAGACAATGCAAGTCTTACTATTTATAACGTACTTGGAAAGCAAGTTTTAGAACGATCTATTTCTTCTTCTGAAAATCAAGTAAACATTGCAGCTTTGGTTTCTGGAATGTACATAGCTACCTTGGAAGCAGACGGTATTACAAACTCTTTTAAAATAATTAAACAGTAGTGCAGAACAGAGTTACTCAACTTTTTGGAATAAAATATCCAATTGTTCAAGCCGGAATGATTTGGAACAGTGGCTGGAAACTGGCTAGTGCGGTTAGTAATGCTGGCGGATTGGGATTAATTGGAGCCGGCTCCATGTATCCTGAGGTTCTAAGGGAACATATTGTAAAATGTAAAAAAGCTACCAATCATCCTTTTGGTGTTAATGTTCCCATGCTTTACCCTAATCTTCAGGAGATAATTGATATTATTATTGAAGAAGGAGTTAAAATTGTTTTTACTTCCGCAGGGAACCCTAAAACATATACTTCACATTTAAAAAGCCATGGTATTACGGTGGTTCATGTTGTAAGCAGCGTGAAATTTGCTTTGAAAGCCCAGGATGCTGGAGTGGATGCAGTAGTTGCGGAAGGTTTTGAAGCAGGAGGCCATAATGGAAGAGATGAAACCACAACACTTACGTTAATTCCAATGGTAAAAGAGCAGATCTCTATTCCGCTAATTGCTGCAGGTGGAATTGCAACTGGAAGAGGAATGTTGGCAGTGATGATTTTGGGTGCAGATGCAGTGCAAGTGGGCAGTCGTTTTGTCGCTTCGGAAGAATCGAGCGCACATTCTGCTTTTAAGGAAGTGGTCGTTCAATCCAAAGAAGGTGATACAGAATTAACCTTGAAAGAACTGGCACCTGTAAGACTGATCAAAAATAAGTTTTATCAGGACGTGAAAGAACTGTATAAAAAGGCTCCCTCGATCGAAGAATTAAAAGAACTTTTAGGGCGCGCACGGGCAAAACGAGGCATGTTTGAAGGTGATCTAGAGGAAGGCGAACTTGAAATTGGTCAGATCGCCGGACTTATACACGATATTAAACCAGCCGCCCAGATCGTATCCGAGATGGTAACAGAATTTGAGCTCGCCAAGAAAGAGGCCGGTTCGTTATAAAAAATTCGATTTGTTCTAATTTGAGCTGTTTTTATATTCTATTCGCAATAAACAGTTACCGATGTTAAATCCCGGTCTTTTAGAACTGCGGAATAACCTCTAGCCGTAGCTTCAGGGCAAACCTGTAATTGAAATTCGGTCGCCGAAACTCTATCTGTGTATTCCACCAAAAAAACGGCTTTATTCGCAGAAATATAAGGTGACAATTGCTGGTAAAAATTATCTATGTAGGCGTCTTCGGCTAAAAACCAATCATATTCATCGACCAGTTCTGGGACTAACTCTTCTGCGTTCTTTTGTCCAATACTTAAACCGCGTTCATGCGCTTCTGCAATAAGAAATCTGCTGTATGCTAGGGCATCCGCTTCTGTGAGATTAAATCCTGTGTCGTTTTGATAACCGTTAATATTATCTGGTTCTACCCCGTCAAAGCCTTTTTCTTGTATCATGTCTAAGCGTTCACGAATAATAGGAGCAAGAAGGTTAATTTCACGAATATCTAACCAGTTTTCGTCCTCAAAGCCTTCGTATATATTTCCAATAGTAATTTCTGGAAAATCTCCTGCGTCTGGCCTAAAGTTCTCTACACTTCCTACAGATAAATAGGCGATTACCTTTTTTCCTTCATTTTGGAGATGAGCTACTAGAGTGGAGGAGGCCGAAAATGCATCTATGTCTATTACTTCGGCAGCGGTAGTGTAATCTGCTGGGAGATCGTCTAAACGCCATTCGAATGTAGTGCCGGGAGGAGGAATGTAAATATTCTCATTTTGAGAATCGTCGCTAGTATTGTTTGTGTCAGAGTTGTCATTCGAGCAACTGCTAAGTAAAAGACCGATACTTAAGAAAAACATGAGGGGGAACTTTTTCATTAGGTAATGTTTCTATTTGAAACGAGTTGCTTAGAGGGTTGTTGTTAGATTGTGAGAACTTTAACGGAACTAGAGCGCTTAAGGAATTGAGATTTCTTCAATTTTTGAAGCGAAAAGATGATAATTTAGCAGAATACTAGCTGTTTTATAGCTCAAATTTTACGTTTAAACAGTAGTTTTTGAGATTTTTAGCCTTCGGTTTACCAAAAGAATAGTATTATTGTAAGATCAAATAGCTAATTTTCTTATGGAAATTGTTTTAATGACGGTGGCCCTTTTTTCTGTTTTAGCAGGAGTTGCTGTTATTTTATTTAGTGTAGAGCGTATTAAAAACGCTCGTGCGCTTGGTAAAAAAGTGTATAAGCGAAATCTTTACTATGCAGTAATTGCCAAGCTTTTTATAAAGGACTTGCCAGATTAGTCCCGATCTCTGATAGTTTCGTATAAATACAGTTCTCTTCCTAATTGAGCCAAAAAAGGAATTCCTACTTCATCATATTCGTAATGATCGTCGTTAAAAACACCATTTTTATTTACCAGTATAGTAGCCGATAATAGGTATTGAATGTTTTTTGCCTCATGGGTAATTAATGCGGTTTCCGTAAGTGTTCCGTAGGCGTATCCTACCTTGTTGTAAATTTTAATCGCGTCGGGGATTCGTTCTTTGCTATCACCGTAAACGAAGAATTTTCCATAGCTATCGTAATATTCTTTTTCATCGAATCCAGCTTTACGGGGAACAGTGTGCATAGCCTCTAAAATGAGATTTCTATTTTCTTCAGAATGCTTAAACCGCTCTTCTTCCGAGAAATTTTCTGGAAAAAAGAAACGTTTCATCAGCTCGTGTTGCGCTCGCAATGGAAAGTAATTTTTTTCAGAAAAATCCATCGGTTGTTCTATGAGACTGTCATTCTGAATGTAACCCTTTCCCTTTTGTTGTTTTTTTATGGCCAAATTGGAAATCAACGAATCTTTTCCGAATAAGTAAAACACCGTGTCACGTTTGGAAGAAAACAAGATGGAATCTCTTAACGGTTTTCCAGAATTGGAGGTGGCGAGTCTATGGGCAATTCGTACGGGGCCAATTCCCTTTTGTGAAAGTGCTTGGTTTATATAATCACGCCCCAGAAGATCATAAAGTCTATTATATGACTCATTGTCGCTTACAGCAAAGATTTGTTGGATGTCATTAGCGATGCGATAATTGACACTATCATTCCTATAGCTGTAGTTGTTAGTAGCTGTAATTCCCGGGTGTTGGTCTGCAAATTCCATCGCTAGCAGAGCAGCAGGAAGCTTAACCGTACTGGCAGGATAAAAATAAGCACTGTCATTCAATCGAAATGTATGATCTCTGAAGCTAGTTTCTCCAAGTTCGTTTGTATTTATTTCCGAATAGATAATCTGTACTTCATATGCTTTCGGATTGTGGGCCACTGCAAGTATAGCGGGATGACTGCTTCTCATTACTTCTTCAATAGGCGATATATCTGGCCGTTCGCAACTTATAACGGTTAAAAGGAAAAGATAGGAAAGAAAGAAAAGGTTTCTCATGCGGGTGCTACTTTGTACAAAATTAATGAAATCTAATATGCCATTTAGTTGTTTTGCTGTCTTCTTTGCTCTATCAAATAGATTTCTCTACCTAATTGGGCGAAAAAAGGTTTTCCAAAGGGGAGATGTTTGGTTCTTTGCATCCCAGAATAAGCAATACAATTACAGCGGGAAGGATTTTCATAGTTGCGCTTATTTCGTATGAGAGAAAAGCCAAGGGAGCAGTTCTGGTTCGGCAAAGGCTTTTGTCCAACTGTCATGGTTTACATTAGGATAGAGCGTAAACCTTACATCTGCTCCTTCCTTTTTGAGCGCTTCGTACATTTCTTGTGAATAGATGGGAGGCACTACTTCATCCGCTTCTCCATGAAATATCCACCATGGAAGATTTTTTATTTTTTCTGAAATTTTCGGATTGGCACCGCCGCAAATGGCAAAGGCCGCAGCGAACGTATTTGGGTTTTGGTGAACCAACTCAAATGTTCCCATGCCGCCCATAGAAAGCCCACCTACATAGATTCGTTTATGATCAATAGCCAGTTTTGTTTTTAAATCCTCCAGTAGACTCGTTAACAAGTCTATATGCAAATTTGGCTCAACGGTAGAGGGATAGGTGAAAGTCCTTTTTCCATCTTCGATTGAGTATGTTGAATTATTCCAGGACATAGTTGCCTTACACTGCGGAAAAACTACAATGGCAGGGAAGTTCTTTCTTACTTCGGGTTTTAGAAACAAGTTAGCTCCATGTTTCAATTGCAGTTCGTTATCATTTCCTCTTTCTCCCGAGCCATGCAGGAAAAGAACTATAGGGTAGTTTTTATTCTCATCGTAATCAATTGGAAGGAGCATGCGATAGGGAAGGGTATCTGTGGCGCTTACAAAAATCTCTTTCGTAAAATCACTCTTACTTTGTGAAATCGCAGTAAAACTGATGGTGTAACAGAGAAGAAGAAGGTATTTATACATGATGATAGTTTAAGGAGGCGATCGTTTGGTAAATTTAAGATACTACATTCTGTTAGAACTTATGAAGTCCCTTTCTCAGGTAATTCTTTTAAAAATACATATTTCTCAGCTTCGTAATCCATTTTACAGAAAAAATGATCTAAACCATTAGTGACCATTAGGTAAGTTGCATTGGTAACCAAGTTATACCTAGCAATTTGGTCGAAGGTGTCCTGTGTAATTTTAATGCTCGGAGCTTTGCATTCCACAATGAGATGAATGCTTCCATCTACATTGTACACCACAATATCGTAGCGTTTTTTGGTATTGTTGAGCAATAGCTGTTTTTCAACATTGATATGTGATTTGGGGTAATTAAGTTCCGAAATGAGGTAATTAACTACATGCTGTCGCACCCATTCCTCTGGGGTTAAGACCATAAATTTTTTTCGAATTAGGTCAAAGATCAATGGAGCCCCATCACTTTCTTTAAAGCGAAATGAATAGTTGGGAAAGTTCAATTTCAGCATAGCACAAAGAAACGATTTATCAAATTGATTTCAAACCGTTTGTATTGTTGATAAAATTGTCGGTTAAGCCGCTATTAAGTCTATTTCCTATTATAAATTTGAAGCTGAATGTATGTTTGTTTGATAACCATTTATTTGTTAGGACTCATAGATAATTTAGAAACTAACATCGTTATTGGTACATCGTAAATCACATTTATAGAATGGCTATAGAACAGGTAAAGCAAATTATAACAGATATTAAGGGAGGAAGTGTTTCTCCCATCTACTTCCTTATGGGAGAAGAACCTTATTACATAGATGGCATTTCAGACTTTATTGAAAAAAATATTTTAAGTGAAGAGGAAAAGGGCTTTAACCAAATGGTGCTTTATGGACGGGACGTAAGTGTTGAAGATATTGTGAGTAATGCGAAGCGTTACCCTATGATGGCGGAACGTCAAGTAGTAATTGTAAAAGAAGCTCAGGATCTTGCTCGAACTATTGAAAACTTAGTTTCTTATGCTGAAAATCCGCAGCCAACAACAGTTCTCGTGATTTGCTATAAATATAAAAAACTGGACGCTCGTAAGAAGCTGTCCAAAGTTTTGAAGAAGAATGCAGTTTTATTTGAGAGTAAAAGACTGTATGAGAATCAGGTGCCAGATTGGATAAGGCGGGTTTTGGCTGGAAAAGGTTATACAATTTCTCCCAAAGCCGCTCAAATGCTAACCGAATTCTTAGGGAATGATCTAAGCAAGGTAAATAATGAGTTGGAAAAACTTCAATTGATTATAAAGAAAGGGGAACAAATTACTCCACAGCTAGTAGAGGAAAATATTGGAATAAGTAAAGATTTCAACAATTTTGAATTGCAAAACGCCATTGGATCAAAGGATATTAAAAAGGCCTTTAGTATTGTCCAGTATTTTGCTCAAAACCCAAAAAACCATCCGTTGGTAATGACGGTTGCTCTATTGTATAGTTTTTTCTCTAAGCTTCTTAAATATCACTCACTTAGTGATAAGGGTACTGCCCCAAGAGCATTGGGAGTAAGTCCATATTTTATTAAAGACTATCAGCTTGCTGCAAAACATTACCCCATGAAAAAAGTAAGTGCTATTGTTGCGTCCATTCGTGAGGTGGATATGAAAAGTAAAGGAGTGGGGGCATCCAATATGCCACAAGGCGATTTACTGAAGGAATTACTAATTAGTATTTTTCATTAATCTCCTCAAGAAGTGATTTTGCCTGTTTTTTGTATTCCTGTAAGATGAAAGGAAAGGTTTGGCAAGACATGGTAAAGAAATAAGCAACTCGGTTTTTGTAATCTGCTGTTTCCATATATTCGAAGAAGCCAGAATCTAAATTACCTGCAATAATTTTTGAAAACCACGGATAATTTTCCCTCCAATGTGCCGTAGTTTCTAATGCACTCATTTCAATTTGGCTTCCAATTTTATCAACCAGTGGAGTATTTCCCTTGTAAAATTCTGATATAGTTCTGGCGAGGGAGTCCTTCTGTCTAGAGCCCTCATAAAAGCGTTCCAATTGGTCGTACCCTTTTTTATTTAACTCTAACGGATAGTAAAACGTGAGAAGACTCACACAAAGCGGGCATTTTTTATACTCTTCTAAGCCTAGCTCATCACTAATAATGTCTTTAGCTGTTTTTTCCCGAGATTGATAGTACTGCAGGGCCGCGTTTATGGCAATAGTATCTTTAACTAGATCATTTTTAACATTCGAGAGAATTCCGTTTAATTGCTGTTGTTGATTCTTTTCTTCTGTGCAGGTTTTGATGCTGAGCGCGATTAAAATTCCGATAACGACTAAAATAATCTCGCCGAAGGCATATAGCAGATATCGTTTTAACCTACCATCTCTCAAGGCATCAATTTTAAGGCGTTTGAAGAATCCTGGCATCCCAATTATTTCTTATCCACCGAAATACTTCCAGCACCCATGAGCGCTATAGCCAGAAATCCAATAAGATATAATAATGCTTTCTCTTTTACATCGATAGGGTCTCCACCATGAATTAAGAACGCAGCAACCGCCATTGTAATAACTACTGGGATGGCTGCCATGCGTGTTTTAAGTCCGATCAAAACGAGCACGGGAGCAACTACTTCACCAATTAGAACTAAAATCGAGGTAATGAGGCCACCAACACCAATAGGATCTCCGACAATGGACATATTACCATTTATAAAATCTAAGAATTTTGGCACACCATGTGTAAGCATTAAGACTGAAAGACCTACTCTTAGTATGAGTAAACCTAAATCGATATTTCTTTTCATGTTTGGATTAAGTTATGGTTAGTGTTTACTAAGGTAATTATTTTTTCTAATAGCATAATTTGTTATTGGTGAGTGATTTAATATATGAACGGTTTCATTTTAAGGTCCACAAACCACACCTCTGTACCCATCTGGGCGCCAAAACTTATTTTTAGCAAAGTTGTTTATATATTTCTTGCTGAAAGAGCAGATTTGCTTTTAAAAGGACTTGAATGGTGCTTTTGATTATTCCCGAAATAAAGACCAAAACCCATGTGGTAACACTCATAATGATGATTCTCAAATATGTATAACGGGACCATTTTTTTATTATAATTGGTTTAGTGTAAAATCAATTCCTATTTATTGGGAGCGGATTTTTTTTACGCTTACTTTTACACCGAATTTAAAATCAATGAAAAAAGTAAAGGCTTGGCTTGCGGCTGCTAGATTAAGAACACTTCCGTTATCGATATCGGGTATTATAATTGGTTCTTCTTTGGGAATGGAGCATTGCATTAACAATGTAGGTAGCTCTCTGGACGTTTTCTGTGGCGGTGTTATGCCAATAGAAAATTGGCATGTATGGCATTCTCCAGTCTTCTGGCTTGCGATATTAACCACCATCGGGTTTCAAGTATTATCTAATTTTGCGAATGATTATGGCGATGGGGTAAAAGGTACCGATGCTAATAGGGAAGGAGAAAAGCGCATGGTTGCTTCTGGGATTATCACACCTAAGCAAATGAAGCGCGGAATGATTATTACTGCCGTAATAACTCTGTTCATTGCAAGTCTGCTTATTTTTACTGCCTTTGGAGATGAGCATTTCGTTTTGGCCTTCGTTTTCTTTAATCTGGCTATTCTTTCTCTTATTGCGGCTGTTAAATATACTGTTGGTGAGAACGCATATGGATATTCCGGATTAGGAGATCTTTTTGTATTTCTCTTCTTTGGATTATTGAGTGTTTTAGGTAGTTATTTTCTTTTTGTGAAAGCCATTACTTGGGAGATTATGCTTCCTGCCTTTAGTATGGGGCTGTTTAGTGCAGCCGTACTAAACCTCAATAACATGAGGGATATCAAAAATGACGGGCTCGTAGGAAAAAATACACTAGTGGTTAAATTAGGAAGTAGCAAGGCTAAAAAATATCACTTCTTCTTGTTGTTTTTCGGAATGGTTTGCGCTACCAGTTATACGGTAATGCACTATGAGTCGCCTAAACAATTTTTGTATACAATTGCCTTTGTTCCAATGCTCTTTGATCTGGTTACAGTCGCACGAAATAAAGAACCGAGACTTTTAGATTCGGAATTAAAGAAAGTAGCGCTGAGCACGTTTGCCTTTGCTGTACTTTTTAGTTGGTTGCATTAAGATATCTTTTAGTTATACCTTTTAATTTCGATCAATGAGTTTGACATTTATAGACAGTATTGTTCACTCTTAGGCTCTTTTTTTTGAAAAATTCAAAGAAACAGTGTCAAAACGATTTTAACCTCGCTAATCTCTATAACTATGAGTGTTTGTAGAATAACAAATAATATATGAATGCTGTGAAATAATGCAATGAAACGGTAAAATTCATATAGAACAGCGCCTACATACGAAGGAATTCCCTGTCGCCATTTACAGTAGCCTCGAAAGTTGAGGTCTTTTGAGTTCTACGATCTAACTCAGTTTTGATCAACGAATTTTGTATGTCGTGGATATTCTTGGTCATTCTGGTAATTTTACGTTGCCTTAAAACAAGAGTAATCAATAAAAATATTCCAATAGCAGCCAAAATGTAGATGGTAGTAAGGTACTTTGTTTTTTCTTCCAGATTAACAAGAGCGTTGTGTTGTTCCTTTAGTTTCGCTTTGAGCATTACTTTTTCAACTTCATTCAATTCTTCCAATGTTACAATACTATCATTATAAGATTTCGTTAGTTTGTGATAACGAATTGCTTCTTTGTAGTTAGAAGATTTTTCATGAAGACGCGCTAGAATTGCAGCATGTTCGTAGATGGATTCAAATAAGTTTTCCTTGAGAGCTAATTTCAAACCCGTGTTTGCATCAATAATTGCTTCTTCCGTTCTCTGAAGTGTATCCTTCACTTTTGCAAGAGATAGATAAGCTTCTGATGGTACTTCTGTAAAGCTTTCATAGATTTTTATGGACTCGAGTATGGTGGCCAACGATTCCTCAAATTGACCTTGCTGGTACTCTATATCACCAATGTTGATGGTATTTGTTGCTTTGAAAATATGAATATCGTTTCCTTGAGCAACGTTTAATGACTTACGGTGGTATTCTTTTGCTATATCAAAATCCTTTTGAGCAGTGTATAAAATAGCTATGTTATTGTAAGCTGCTGCTGTTCCAAAATGAGCCTCAGCATTGATAGAATGATTTATAGATTTGAGGTAATCACTAATGGCATCTTCAACATTCCCTACCTGTGCTAGAACCATGCCTTGATCAAATAAGGTCTGTGCCTGTTCTAATTCTAAATTATTTTCTACGGCAATTGTATGTGCTTTCTTGGCGTAAAAATATGCACTGTCGTATTGTATTTGACTATCGTAAAATTCAAATCCTATATTACGGGTAATATTTACTTTTTCTTCTATCGAGGTCGCTTGATTCGCGGCTACTTTTAGGCTGTCAATTACTGGGTTACCAGCATTAATTAGATGTGGTATTAAAAATAGAAAGAAAGAGATTTTATACATCGATGTAGTTATTAATAGGACATTAGATGAAATCTGGATTGGCATATTCCTTATCTTGTTCTAAAGTTGCTTGAAAACCACTCTCTTTGGATTTTAGTTTGTCCAATTCATTTTGAATCAAATTGTTTTGAACATCGCGAATATTTCGTGTCATTCTAACAATCTTAACTTGTCTAGATACCAGAACTAACAGTAAAACAGTACCCAATCCTCCAAGTACGTAAATAGTAGTTAGGTATTTATTTTTTTGAGCTAGTTGTTCTAGTTCACTTTCCTGTTCTTTTAACCGAAAGCCTAATAAAAGCTTATCGAGCTCTTTTCGGTTGGCTCCAGCATCGAGACTATCTTTATAAGATAAAACCATGTTGCCGTATACATGAGCAGATTTGTACTCGTTTATACTTCCATAGTAATTGTATAGGAAGGAGGCTAAATCTCTAGAGTTTTGTAAATCGCTTGTTTTCTGCGCAATTGCTAGTCCTTTAAGGGCAGATTTCTCGGCGTCTTCATTTTTATCCAGCGCCATATTTGTTTTAGCTGCAATTAAATAATAAGTGGGAAGCGTTTCTTTGAATGAAGGATAAGCAATACCACTTCTATGGATATAACGTTCAGAATCCTCATATTTACCTTCATAATAAGTGATTTCAGCAAGATTTAAATAGGCGACGGCCTCAATATCTCGCATATCATGCTCAATGGTAAGTGATACAACTTCATTAAATGAGTCTTTCGCATTTTGAAAATCTCTATTGGCCAAATAAATGTCTCCCATATTATTAATAGTCGCCACCAATAGTCTTATTGCTTTGGAATTTACCTTGGCTTCAACTCTTGAAATTTTAATGCTTTGACCATACAGTTCAATTGCGCGCTCTACATCCCCAACTGCTCTAAAAATAGAGGCTTGATCAAACAACGTTTGTCCTTGTTGCAGTTTGAGTCCCTCATCTTGAGCAATCTCATATGCAAGTTTAGTATAATAAAAGGCACTGTCAAACTTAACCTGAGTTTTGTAATAGACTTTGGAGAGATCTCTATAAATCTTGATGGTAGTTTCTGAAGAAGAACTTTGTTCAAGCTCTTGGATGAGGTGGTCAATTTTTGGATTATTGGCATATCCAGAAATGACAAAAAGCACCATCAAAGGGGCAATAATTTTGCGCATAAGTGTTAGTTGTAGGGAGGATAAATATAATTAAAAATCTGAATACGTAGTAATTATCCTACTTATTCTTTAATTTTTGATAGATTCTGAAAGTCTAATAACGCGGATATTCTTCCTATCAAAGACCTATTAGAGATTAAAACAGTGATGCCTCAGTACATATATGAAGTTCAAAAAAGAACAGTTTGATAAGAGGAGAAAAAATAAATCGGATTCATTTTAGTTAGAATAACTGATCTAATTCCACTAATTTTAAGCGTAAAATAACCAATCGGGATGAAATTGTTATTCAACTATAAATTAAGACCTAGATGAAAATTACATTTTACGGACAAAATAGTCTACACATCGAGATGGCCGGACAGAATATTCTTGTAGATCCTTTTATTTCTGGCAATCCGTTGTCCAAAGATCACATCAACATAAACGATTTAAAGGCAGATTATATCTTAGTTACTCATGCTCACCAGGATCATACACTCGATGTCGAGGCAATTGCCAAAAACACAGATGCGGTGATAGTAAGTAATTATGAAATTGCAATGCATTACCAAGAAAAAGGGTTTAGTGTCCATCCCATGAATCACGGGGGGAGTTGGCAATTCGATTTCGGTAAATTGAAATATGTAAACGCAATACATACAAGTACGTTTCCAGATGGTTCGGATGGCGGGATCCCAGGCGGTTTTGTGATCGAAGGAGAGCATAAGAATATTTATATTGCCGGAGACACTGCGCTCACCATGGACATGAAGCTAATACCGTTATGGACGAAGCTCGATTTGGCTATACTTCCTATTGGAGATAATTTTACCATGGGGATTGATGATGCAATTCTGGCAAGTGATTTCGTAGATTGCGATAAAGTTTTAGGCGTTCATTACGACACTTTCGGCTATATTGAGATTGATAGTGCGGAAGCCAAAAAGAAATTTTATGACGCCGGGAAAGACCTGATGCTTTTGGAAATAGGCGCTTCTTTAGAATTATAAATAGACCAACTTTTGAAAGCGACTTATAAAAAGCATGTCCTAGAGTTTAAACGAGCAGCGGGAACCTCTAGAGGGGTGCTTCTCACCAAGGAAGCTTGGTATATTATTCTGAAAGATGATCATTCTTACGGAATAGGAGAGTGCGGACTTCTACGCGGATTAAGTATAGACGACAGGTCCGATTACGAAGCCAAGCTAAGCTGGGTTTGTGATCATATCGATCAAGGTGTAGATAGACTTTATTCGCAACTAACAGATTTTCCTTCGATTCAAATTGGGCTGGAGACCGCCTTCAAGTCTTTTGCTTCCAGTGATCCGTTTCAATTATTTCCTTCGGCATTTTCGAAAGGAAAAGAAGCTGTCCCTATTAACGGACTTATATGGATGGGTGATAGCGGATTTATGAAGGAGCAAATTTCAGAAAAACTGAAGCAAGGTTTTCAATGTATTAAAATGAAAATTGGCGCGATAGATTTTTCTTCTGAAATGGAACTACTTCGAAACATCCGAAGAGAATTTTCTGCGACCGAAATTGAATTGAGAGTAGATGCCAACGGAGCGTTTAAGCCCGCTCACGCACTCGAAAAATTAAAACAACTTTCAGAATTAGAACTTCATTCTATTGAGCAACCTATAAAAGCAGGGCAGTGGACCGAAATGGCCGCACTTTGCGAAAAAACACCTTTGCCAATTGCGCTGGACGAAGAACTAATAGGAGTATCAACTTCCGAAGAAAAAATTAAAATGTTGAATGCCATTCAGCCACAATTCATTATTCTTAAACCGAGCTTTATTGGTGGTTTTCAAGGGAGTGACGACTGGATTTCGAAAGCGGAAGAACGCGGCATTGGCTGGTGGATCACTTCAGCACTAGAAAGCAACGTTGGATTAAATGCTATTTCACAATATACGTTCACAAAAAATAGTAAATTGCCGCAAGGATTGGGGACTGGAAGTTTATACACCAATAATATTCAATCACCGCTCGAAGTTGCCAATGGTACGATCGCTTATAACGCCAATGCAGCATGGGATTTGAGTCCGTTAAAGCTTACTTATTGAATCTAAAATCAATCTAAGATGTTTATAAAACAAGCGTTTGATTACCTACACGAAAGCTGGAGATATGTGCTGGGCGTAGTTGTTATTTTTTCTATTTGGCAACTTGGAAGTTTACCTTTTGTTGGCGCCATTATGGCTAAGGTAATGATGGACGGAGGCGATTTATCTGTACTAGAAGATCCTAATGCTTTAATGATGGTTTTAGAGAGTAATCTAACTCTATTTCTAATGCTTTTGTCTTTTGCTATTGGACTTTTGGGAATTTGGTTTTGGGTAAAATATGTGCACAGACAACCAATGCTGAAACTTACCACCATTCGAAAAAAAATGGATTGGGGTAGGTTTGCCTTTGGTTTCTCAATGGTTGCTGTTTTTACAATTGTAACAACTCTTATAGACTATAAAATCTCTTCGGAAGATTACGAGATACAGTTTCAGTTGATACCTTTCTTAATTCTTGCAGTGATCGCTATTGTAATGATCCCTTTGCAGACTAGTTTTGAAGAATACTTATTTAGAGGTTATTTAATGCAAGGAATTGGAGTGTCCAGCCATAAAAAAAAGTTTGCTTTTCTATTTATAGCTACGACTGTTTTTCTAATTGCCTTCTACTTTATTTATTCTGAAATGGATCTGGGGATAGAAATGTATTCCCTTATTTTCTTGGGAGGATTAGGACTCATTGCATTGCTCACATTTACCTCCATTTTGAATGGCTTTTTTGAAAGTTCAGTGTATGCGAGTTTGCGCGGTCTTCTCACTTCTAAATTTACACCCTTGGTGATTACCTCTGTGATTTTTGGAGGTATGCATATTGCAAACCCTGAAGTAGAAAAATTGGGCCCCATTATTATGGTCTATTATATCGGTACTGGGTTTTTGTTAGGCATAATGACACTCATGGACGAAGGTATGGAGCTCGCATTAGGTTTTCATGCAGGTAATAATCTGGTTGCGGCCTTGCTTGTAACTGCAGATTGGACTGCCTTCCAGACCAATTCAATTTTAAAAGATATCTCAGAGCCAGAAGTAGGATTTAGTATTTTAGGTCCTGTATTTATAATTTATCCAATATTCCTAGGTCTCATGGCATGGCGCTATAAATGGACTGGTTGGAAAGAGAAGCTCTTTGGAAAGGTAGAAGCACCTTTAACTAAAGAGAAAGATCCTTTTCAAGTAAATGAAGCTACTAACTTCTAATTTTGGCCATTGACAACTTCACCATCCATCCACCCAAAGTTTAAATTAAACGGCCTCTCGTACACTTCTGCAGAGGAAATTCTCAACTTTTCGTCAGATCTTATTGAGCAAGGAGCACCATATGAAGTGAGTATGGCCTTGTTTTTTGAAGAGTGGCTCAATTTTGAGGATAACGTCTTGGTAAATACCTCTGGTTCTACTGGAACTCCCAAGGAAATTACTATTTCTAAACAACAAATGATTAATAGCGCGAAGGCAACTGGAACGTATTTCAAAGTAGGCGAAGGCACCAAGGCACTGCTTTGTTTGTCTTCCAACTATATTGCTGGGAAAATGATGTTGGTTCGTGCAATGGTTCTTGGTTGGGATTTACACGTAGTGGCTCCCGAGAAGGACGCATTGGTAGAATATGATAATCCGTATGATTTCGTTGCGATGGTTCCGTACCAGTTGTTTCATTCATTAGAAGCCTTAGACAAAGTGAAGAAAGTGATTGTGGGAGGAGGAGTTATTTCTCCAGAATTGATTGATCAACTTCAGGATAAATCCACAGAAATTTTCGCGACCTATGGAATGACCGAAACAGTTACGCACGTTGCAGTAAGAAGGCTAAATGGCTTTGCAAAGAGCACTATTTTTTCGGCGCTTCCAGAAGTGAAATTTAGCATAGACCATAGAGGTTGTTTGGTGATAAATGCTCCAAAAGTGAGTGATGAGGAAGTAATTACCAATGATTTAGTCGAACTACATTCACCGCTTTCTTTTCAGTGGTTGGGAAGAATTGACAACGTAATTAATAGTGGAGGTGTAAAGATTAGCCCAGAGGAAGTAGAAGCTAAACTTTCAGTATACATTAATACACCCTTTATTATTTGCGCGGAAGATGATGAAGCCCTTGGGCAAAGACTCGTGCTTGTGTTAGAACGAAAATCGCAAGATAGTCCACCCAATTATTCCAACGCTTTTTCTGCCTTAAGCAAGTTTGAGCGTCCGAAAAAAGTATATACATTGTCCGAATTTCCGTTTACCGAAACAGGTAAAATAAAACGGGAAGACGTTATGCAGTTATTAAAGAAATATAAGTAGGTCTTCTAGTGAGCGGTATCATTTTAAGCGTTGTCTTTATTAGCCTTAAAAATGGCTAATCCCATATCTCAAATAGTTCTTTAAGGAGTTTCCCTCACTCAAAGAGTGCGTTCCCTCATTCTCTGTTTTCTCTAGTGTTGATCTGTAATAGTTTTACATCGTAATCTATAAAACACTACCCATGAAAACACTATTGAAATTTTTAATGATTGCCTTTTTAACCATGCAAGGTCAGGCGCAAGAAATACTCGTTTCAGGAACGATCACCGACGAATCTGCTTTACCACTTCCAGGAGTGAATATTATTGTGAAAGGCACGTCTAATGGAACTCAAACAGATTTTGACGGAAATTATGAAATCACTGCTGAAGTAGGACAGCGTCTAATCTTCAGTTATATAGGTTATGAGAATGAAGAGCATCAAATTACTAGTAAGACTACCCAAATTAGTTTCGCGATGCGGGCGGGGAGCGTTTTGCATGAGGTGGTAGTTACAGGCTATGCAGCAACGAAACAAAGGAAAAGTACATCGTATTCGGTGAATAAAATTACATCAGAGTCTATTGGTACTAAAAAAGGATATGCATCTGAAAATAACATATCACGAACCTTAACGGGAAGGTCTCCTGGGATTGCAGTTACTTACGGAGCTGGATTAGGAGTGTCTAATAACCGAGTAATGGACAACAGTTATGTTTCTACAGATCGAGAAAGCTATGCTAAAATAGATGAGAACATTTTCAAAATGGTTCAATTTGCTCCTCTATCGACTTTCTCTATCGACGTAGATAAAGCTGGTTATAGTAATATTCGAAGAATGATCAACAATGGACAAACCATTCCACAGGATGCCGTTAAGATTGAAGAAATGATTAATTACTTTTCCTATAACTACAGTGAGCCTAAGAAAAAAGAACCTTTCTCTATCGACACAGAGATGGCTTCGTCTCCATGGAATAAGGATGCAAAGCTGGTAAAGATTGGCTTAAAGGGAAAAGACGTTCAAACGGAAGGTGTGCCAGGGTCTAATTTAGTTTTCTTAATCGATGTGTCTGGATCCATGGGCTCAGAAAACAAACTTGGGTTGTTAAAACCAGCATTTGGGGTCTTAGTAGATCAACTTAGAGAACAAGATAAAGTGTCTATTGTAGTATATGCAGGTGCTGCGGGAGTTGTGCTGCCTCCAACTAACGGAATTGAAAAGAACGTAATAATGGATGCGATTGAAAATTTGAGTTCAGGCGGGTCTACAGCGGGAGGAGAAGGAATTGAATTAGCCTATAAATTAGCCGAAGAAAATTTCATAGAAAAAGGAAATAACCGCGTCATATTAGCTACAGACGGTGATTTTAACGTGGGCGCCTCTAGCGATCGCGCTATGGAAGATTTGATCGTCGAAAAACGAAATAGCGGTGTGTTCTTAACAGTACTCGGTTTTGGAATGGGAAACTATCAGGACTCTAAAATGGAAACTTTAGCCGATAAAGGCAATGGGAATCACGCTTACATCGATAGTATGCAAGAAGCGAGAAAAGTCTTAGGCAAAGAGTTTTTTGGAACCATGTATACCATAGCTAAGGATGTGAAAATTCAAGTAGAATTTAATCCCAATAAAGTACAGGCATATCGTTTGGTAGGTTATGAAAATAGACTGCTTAATGATGAAGATTTTGAAGACGATAAAAAAGACGCAGGTGAGCTGGGAAGTGGACATACAGTTACCGCACTGTACGAAATTATACCTGTAGGCGTGAAGAGTGATTACCTGAAAAATATTCCAGATTTAAAGTACACCAGATCCTCCTCTAGCAATACAAGTGAATTACTTACCGTAAAGTTTCGATACAAAGAACCAGATGGGAAAAAGAGTAAGCTTATTGTGAAAACGCTCATGGATAACGAACGTGAATTTGAAAATGCGTCGCAAGACTTCAAATTCTCTGCTGCTGTCGCTCTATTCGGAATGCAGATTCGTAAATCGGATTTTGTAAATAAGTTAAACAAGAACGATGTAATTAAGTTGGCAGAAGCTGGTCGTGGGAGTGATAAAGAAGGTTATAGAGCAGAATTTATTCGGTTAGTAAAAAGTTATTGGTAAGATAAATAAGTTTGGTTGGTTTTTTTGAGAAGGGGAGTTCACTTGAGTGACTCCTCTTTTTTTATTGACTTAACCATAAACAGTTTATTTAGGAAATCGTTTACTTAACTATCAATTCATCCGTTTCCCTAACTCAGAATGCCCATTCACTCATTCTACCTTTTTTGATTTGGTCATTCTACCTAGCTTCAGAATATAACTAATAATCCAAACCATATGAAAACATTAATTGTAACATTTGTATTTGCACTATGTGCGTTTAACGTACAAGGGCAGCAGCTAGAAATTTCCGGAACTGTAACCGATGAAAATGATCAACTTTTTCCCAATGCCAAAATAACCGTCAAAGGAACGGACAATGAAATTAAGACGGATGAAGAAGGTAATTATACCATCAATGCCGAAATAGGTCAGTATTTGGTGTTTAGTCATGCAGGGTATTATAATTTAACGACACTTATTGAAGATGACCGTAGAATTGACATGGTCATGGAACGAGATAATGTGCATATAATAGCTGCCATTTCTGGCGGATTTACCAAAAAAGAAGCACAGGGCTATGCAGTTTCAACTATTTGTGGAACCGATATAGCAGGAAGTTTAGAAAATGATTTTTCCAGAACGCTCGATGGTAAAATGGCGGGAGTCATTGTAAAACCGCAAACAGGATTTGTAGGAGCTACTAATACCGTAGTTATTAGAGGTCTAAGCTCTTTTAATGGAACTAATCATCCTTTGTATGTGGTCGACGGTGTGCCATACGACACTAATATTAATACCCCAGGAAATATTATTTGTAGTGATAGAGGGTCCAATCGTTCTTTCGATATTGATCCCAATAATGTGGCTAGTGTAAAGATTTTGAAAGGGCTCGCAGCAACAAACATCTACGGCTCTGAAGGAAGAAATGGAGTAGTGCTAATTACTACCAAGATAGGCCCTTATGCGAACCGATAAGGCATAAAGGTGAATACAACACGAGTCGCTCATATATTTTTTAGTGATAAGGAGGGAATCGCATGTTCGATTCCCTTTATTTTTTTTATTAAATGTGTATTTTTATAAAAACTATCTATTATGAAATACATCTTTCTCCTAATTATCTTTTTTAGCGTGTCCATACAAGCTCAAATACTTCCCGAACGCGATAGAGCAGCGCTAAAAGATGAAATTCTAGCAGATCGTTTTAATAATTTGTTGCCGCAACTTATGGACAATACAGGAATCGATATGTGGCTCGTTATCTCCCGAGAATATAATGAAGACCCAGTAATGCGGACTATGTTACCAGCCACGTGGCTAAATGCTAGAAGACGAACTATTTTAGTCTTTTATCGCAATAAAGCTAAAAATACTATTGAAAAATTGGCAGTAGCTAGATACGATGTGGGAAAGAATATAAGTTCTGCATGGGACAAAGAGAAACAACCAGATCAATGGGCGCGACTAGTTGAACTTATTGAAGAAAGGAATCCAGAGAAAATAGGAATTAATATTTCTGAATACTTCGGAATTGCAGATGGACTCGTTCATACAGATTATCTGGAATTAAAGGCTGCATTGCCAGAAAACTTGGAGAATAAACTCGTTTCAGCAGAAAAACTAGCCATTGGTTGGATAGAAACACGTACAGAAAAGGAAATGGAGCTTTACAATACACTGGTGTCTGTTACCCACGCAATTATCGATGAAACATTTTCCTCGAAAGTAATTACACCGGGCAAGACAACTACAGACGATTTAGTTTGGTGGATGCGGCAAAAAGTAACCGATATGGGACTCGAAACTTGGTTTCATCCCACCATCGATGTACAGCGGGATAACGAGGAACTCAAGAGTCATATTTATTCGTTTAGTAAAGGAGAGAAGGCCAAAGTAATAATACCTGGAGATTTACTGCACTGCGATTTTGGGATTACGTACATAGGCCTTAACACAGATTGCCAAGAACACGCCTATGTGCTAAAGGATGGTGAGACAGAGGTTCCCCAATTTCTGGCAGATGCGTTTGCCAAGGGTAATAGAGTTCAAGATATTTTTACAGGCTTTTTCAAAGAGGGTAGAACTGGAAATGAGGTTCTCGCTATGTCACTAGCAAAAGGTAGGGCAGAAGGCATGCGTCCTTCTATTTACACTCACCCATTGGGAACTTACGGGCATAGCTCGGGTACAACGCTCGGGATGTGGGATTCTCAGGAGGGAGTTCCTGTTACAGGAGATTATCCGCTACACTACAACACCGTTTATGCGATAGAACTTAATACCACAGTAAATATTCCAGAGTGGAAGAAAGACATCCGTATCATGCTCGAAGAAGCTGGATTTTTCGGAAAAAATGGTTTTAGATATGTAAATGGCCGACAAGAACGAATAAAAGCGATCTCATTTTAAAGAGTCGTGTTTGTATGCTGAAATTTTCGAAACTCTAAGTCTGGATGAAGATTCAACCTTTTGCAAGTACCTTTAAATATTGCTGGCTCCGGATGAGGTTCTTCTGAGTGAGTAAACTAATTGCCTTTTAAATTGACGCCTATTAATCTAATCCTTAATTCCGGGTTGTTTTAATTCAAATCCTTCGGCGGCTTTGGCTTTATCTACCATTATTTTCACCTCTTTTAGAAGTTCTTTAGCATCGTAGATGATACCGTCTTTGATGGTGTATTTAACGCCTCCAACCCTAACTACTTCATTGTCTTCGGTAAGTTTGATAGCTCCAGTTCCGTAAAGTACTTTTAGGTTTTGCAATGGATTTTCTTCCACAATGGCGAAATCGGCTAACTTTCCAACCTGAACCGAACCAATTTGGTCGTCCAAGCCCAGTGCCTCTGCTCCGTTGAGGGTAGCTGCTCTAACTACCTCCATTGGATGAAAACCGGCTTCCCGCAATAGTTCGAGTTCGCGGATATAAGCAAAACCGTACAATTGAAATATAAAGCCAGAGTCGGAACCTGCTGTCACCCGTCCGCCGCGATTTTTGTATTCATTGATAAAGGTCATCCATAGTCGATAATTTTCTTTCCAAGCTACTTCCTCCTCAGTTCCCCAGAAATGCCAGTAACTTCCGTGACTTATTTTACTTGGTTGATAAAAGCGCCAAAGGGATGGAAGTGTATAGTCCTCGTGCCATTCTGCTCTCCGAGCTCGTTGTAAATCTCTGCTAGCTTCGTAAATATTAAAGGTTGGATCTAGGGTGAAATCCAAAGCTATTAATTCGTTCATTACGTTGTTCCAATGATCCGAATATGGTTCAGCGGCCTGTTTCCAAAGTTTACCTGCTTCGCCAAAACGGTGCTGTTCGTTGTTGTAATTATAGTCCAACGGATAGTTCTGTACGGTTTTATCATCAAACAAAGCTTCTGGTAGACCATACCAATGCTCCATACTAGTTAATCCCGCTCTTGCCGAATTCAAAACATTCCATCTTGCAACCGACATTTGTGCGTGGTGGCAGGCCGATCCTTTTCCTAATTTTTTATTTTCGTCCAATGCAGCAGTCATAATATGCGGTTCGGCTCCAAAAAATTTAATTCCGTCTGCACCTTTTTTTGCATTGTCCCGCACCCATTGTCTAGCTTGCTCTTCGGTGGTAATAGGTTCCTTGCTTCCTTGTCCAAATCCTACATAACTAATAATGCGTGGAGCAATAATTTCGTTGGCAGCACTTCGCTTTTTGAGATCGAGGGTGTAGTCGATTCCTCGCCCGCTAGGTTCTCTAACCGTTGTGATTCCGTGTGCCATCCATAATTTGAATACATAATCCCATTCTGCTCCCTGAGAGATTCCTCCAATATGACCGTGCATATCTATAAATCCTGGAAGCAAAAACATTCCGTTGGCGTCGAGCTCTTTTCCGTTAGACTTAAGTTTCGGTCTTTTGGAATTGTCGATGGGAACTCCGGGATACCCAACGACTTTAATCTCTTTAATTATATTTTTTTCAACTACAATATCTACCGGGCCTATTGGTGGCGCTCCGTCTCCATTTATAAGCATCACTCCACGGATAATAAGTTGATTGAAAGGACCTTCTCCCTGTGTTTGACAATGGGCAAAAAAAGAAAGAAAGAGGCAGAAGAGAAGGAGTGATTTTTTCATCTGTGATGCTTGTGAGGTTAATAAGTAAGTTAAGGATTATAGTTTAGCCTGTATCAAAGCTGTAACATTTTGTGCGTCTTCAGAAAAGAGTACTGCCTCATGGGATAAGATCATAGCATAACCATTTTCTTTTGCGACCGCGGCGATTGTTTTATTTACTTTGGCATAAATAGGTTCCAGAAGTTGATTTCTTCTTTGGTCTAAAGCCTGTGCCATTTTCGATTCGAAAACTTTTAGTTCGTTCTCTTGTTTGGCAATGGCATCGATTTCTACTTGCTGTTGCTCTGGAGAAAGCTGTCCATTCCCTATTTTTTCCTGTAGAACCTGAATATTACTTTGGAGTGTTTTATAGAGCGACTCACCTTGTCCTTGCAAATTCTGTTGCATGGTTTGGATCTCCTTTTCGGCTGCAGCCATTTCGGGCATTCCAGTTAAAATTTCAGCAGTGTTGGCGTACGCTATCTTTTGTGCTTGAACGTTGACGGCTGTTAGCAGAATGAAAGAACAAATGAAGATGGTTTTGAAAACTTGTTTCATAGTACAGATGGTTTAGTAGTTAGTGTGTTTTTCAATAAAAAATACGGAGGTGAAAATTTCCGAAGTAAAAAATACGGCTTTTTTACTATTCCAGACAATCCTGAGTTAAAGTTATCTTGCTAAAAGCTTGCTCGAAACTTTATAAGAGGCTGAATATAAAAGGTTGTCTTCTCTATGTTTAAAGGTTTGAAGTGCTTTTTTATACCATCGTGCATCCGTCGCTTTCTTATTGTGATCTGTATGGGCCGAAACGTCGTAAGGCTTCCCGTTTAATACTGTTTTGATCTCATAAATTCCAATTCCGTAATGTTCTGCTTTTTGAAGGATAATAGCAAAATCTGCTTCAGAGAAATAATGTGTTGATTCTGGATCGAACCCGTCGTTTAGGTTTTTTAAATCTGTAAAAACGTGCTTTTCTAAAAATTCTGCTTGTTCCATATGGTAGTTTTATAACGTTAGGCGAGTTAAGGGAGTAGGAGATGTTTTATAAAAGTTCATCCAACTTCTGGGTAAAGGTAACTTTTTAAACGGGCTCTTGAATGGAAAAACTACTTTGTTAGTCTAGCTTTTTTCATTTGTCAATAGCTTTTATTATTTATTGGCTTATTTGGTGAAATAGATATAGAGTAACCCTAGCGATATGGCTAAACCAAAACTGGTGAGGGTTCCTATTAATACGTATTCGGTTAGTTTTCTATTCTTGGCTCTAGAAAGATCTCCAAATCTAAAAACGGATTTTGCGGCTATAAGAAAGCCTATTGCTCCCCATTGATTTAAAACGATAAAACTAAAAACAAAGAGACGTTCTAATATCCCAATGTAAGCACCGGCGTTTTGTAGGGAATCTTCTGAATTGTCTTCTTCTAATTTCCATTTACTCATCATCATCTTCATAACAATGGATGAAACTGGTATTACGAGCAGTAACATGAGTACTAAAAATAGATTTTCTTCCGAGTATATTTTCCCGAAATCGATGACGTATGGATGGTTTAAATATACAACTATGCTTAGAATGGCTATATGCAGTATTTGATCTAGAGCGAATGAAAATTGGGAATTCATTTTGCCTTCCAGATTAATTTTAATTAGATCGATGATTAAGTGACTTATTACAATTAGTATAAAATAAGGTAAATAAGACCAATTAAATTGCAGTATGACCAGAAGTGCTATGAAGTGAACTATTCCGTGGAAGTACAGGAATTTTGACTTGTGTTTATGAAGCTTTTTATGTTCTACCCAACTGTCTGGCTGTAAGACGAAATCACCAATAATATGAGCGATTAATAATTTAATGCTTAGAAGAATCATAGTTCAGAAATTTGTGATTGGTAGTAACTGTTCATGTGCATAATTTCTTCGAAACCACCTCTGGTGAGTGCTTCGCTAATGCTGCTCTGTGATTTATGAAGAATTTTGGCAAGGTTCTTTTGGTTTTTATCTGAATTCTCTATGGCCGTTTTAATTGCTTTGGCAACTGTACTACTCCAGTTATTTGCTGTAAGTAAAGACAAACTAAGCATAATATTGAAGAGTTGATCAAATTGTTCGTTAGACGATTTAATAGCGAGTGTTTGTTTTTTTAAAGATTCGAAGCAGTCGCCAGATCTTACATAAGCAGAGCCATTAGATTCGGTTATTTTAGAAGAACCATAGCTTTCTTCACCAATACCAATAGCGATGCGAACGTCTTGTAGTTTTGTTTGTTTGATAACAGACTTGATATGAATGGCTGCTAATAGCGCTTTTTCTGGGGTTATAGATAATTGAAAACTATCCCCTCTAAATATTTCCCAATTTGTAGGTTCTTTCCCATAATAGTTCAATACCTCTTTTAAAGGATTGAGCCAGTTTTCTACTTTTCCTTCTCGAGAGTTGATGATATCGCCTGTTATTATTGCAATCATTTTTTTGGTTTTTAACAAATATATCGGTTTTTAAGACGATATCCAACAATATCGGATCAAGACCCGATATTTGTAATTATCGGTTCTGAAGCCGATAATTGAAAATACCATTAGTTAAGAGTCTTACTTTTTCTATTCTGGTTATAAAAAATTAGAGAAGCAACGAGTCCTACCAATGCAAAACAACCCAGCATCAAGAATACATATTGAAAACCTAATTCTCCTGGATAGTTATCCAGTAATACAAGAGAAGGGCCTACAAAAATATCTGGAGTATACCCAACCAGTGAAATAAGGCCCACCGCCGTACCCGTAAGAACAACAGGGATTTTGCCTTCCTTCATGCTTGCAAAATACAAGGCCCGGATAGAATAAATTCCAGTAGCGCTTATGAGAATTGACATAAAGAAAAGTCCAGTTAAACTTTCACTAATAATCCCACTTGCAAAAAGTACAGCACCCACAATGGTAAGTGAGAAGCTAATAACAAGCCATAAGCTAATTCGAGAGCTATCTGCAATAAACCCGATAATAATGCCTATCACTGGTCTTATATACAATAGGAAAGTACCCACTTGGGCGGATTCAATCTGATCAAATCCCATTACATTTTGGGCGTATTGAGAGAATATGTCGGTTAACTTGTAACCTACATAACCACACAATATAATAATCATTAACAACCAAATCGCAGGAATTTTAAGCACATCTTTTACCTGGCTAAGCGTAATTTTTTCCAGCATAACTTGTGCCTCATCGGTATCTTTAGATTTCATAAAGAACCACACAAAAATCGCAATAACAACAACAATAGCCGAGGAAATTAAAACAACTTGTTTAAATGCCTGCTGACTGTTTTCGAGTGTAGCTTCTGCAATTTGGCCTACCATAAAAAGGGAGAAAATAAAGACTCCTAAAGTGCCAAAAAGAGCACCTACAAGTCCGCGACCACCGTCCAAAAAACCAAACGCTTTTCCTTGTGAAGCTTCACCTCCCCAGATACGGGTAGCTTTGATCATGGAAGCCCAAAATAGAAAAATGGTAGTAAAACCCCAGTAGCCGTATAAGACCTTAAGCATTGTAAGTGAAGGGTAGGAGGCGTAATACACACCACCCAAAGCGGTTAGAATTAAGGCAACGGCAATTAATTTGCGAGGAGGAAACCGGTCTGCCAATGGTCCACCTAACGGATAAGCAACTAAAGCAACCAATCCATAAAAGGAATAGCAGGTTCCTAACTCTAGATTGGTAAGCTCAAAAACATGAAGCACCGTAGGTCTAAATACTCGCGCCAAAACAAATGGCAATATAAAAATGGCTTCTCCAGAAAGAATGAGTAACAGGAGATATAACCAATTTTTTTTCAATGAGTTGGTGATTTAATGAGTTGGTGATTGAGCGAGTATAAGTTTAATCAATCTATTCTTGAAGTTTCAACCAAACACTAGCTAAACCTGAATGACTCCTAGATTAAAAGGTTTTTCGATCGGAGCTTGATTTGCAGCTTCAATTCCCATAGAAACCCATGTTCTTGTGTCTAGCGGATCTATCACTGCATCGGTCCAAATTCTTGAGGCCGCATAATAAGGCGATATTTGCTCGTCGTATCGGGCTTTTATTCGATCGTATAATTCTTTTTCGTCTTCTTCGGTAATCGTTTTACCTTGTTTCTTTAGAGAAGCTGTTTCAATTTGCAGTAACACTTTTGCAGCGCTATTTCCGCTCATTACAGCAAGTTCTGCACTCGGCCAAGCAGCAATGAGTCTTGGGTCGTATGCTTTTCCACACATTGCATAGTTTCCAGCCCCATAGGAGTTTCCAATAACAATCGTAAACTTAGGAACAACACTATTACTTACTGCATTTACCATTTTTGCTCCATCTTTTATGATACCGCCGTGTTCGCTTTTGCTTCCCACCATAAAACCTGTTACATCTTGTAAGAATACCAACGGAATTTTTTTCTGATTACAATTGGCAATGAAACGAGTCGCTTTATCTGCGCTATCGCTGTAAATTACCCCTCCAAACTGCATTTCCCCCTTTTTGGTCTTTACTAATTTACGCTGATTAGCCACTATTCCAACCGCCCAACCATCGATACGGGCATAACCTGTTAAAATAGTTTGTCCATAGCCTTCTTTGTATTCTTCAAATTCACTTTTATCTACTAAACGCTTAATAATTTCACGCATGTCGTATTGGTCTGCTCTTGATCTTGGGAGAATACCAAAAATGTCATCTTCTTTTTCGGTTGGTTTTGCAGATTTTATACGATTATAACCCGCACTCTCTGGATCACCTATTTTAGACACTATATTTTTTATTTTGTCAAGTGCATCCTTATCGTCTTTAGCTTTATAGTCTGTTACTCCGCTTATTTCACAATGCGTGGTAGCACCTCCAAGGGTTTCATTATCGATGGTTTCTCCAATGGCTGCTTTTACGAGGTAACTTCCAGCAAGAAAAATACTACCAGTTTTGTCCACAATAAGTGCTTCGTCGCTCATAATAGGAAGGTAAGCTCCTCCAGCTACACAACTTCCCATTACCGCTGAAATTTGAGTGATTCCCATACTGCTCATGACAGCATTGTTTCTGAAAATCCTACCAAAATGTTCCTTGTCTGGGAAAATCTCATCTTGCATAGGAAGATAAACTCCAGCGCTGTCCACTAAATAAATGATGGGTAACTTATTTTCGATAGCGATTTCCTGTGCTCGCAAGTTCTTTTTAGCCGTAATAGGAAACCAAGCCCCTGCTTTTACAGTAGCGTCATTAGCTACTACAATACACTGTTTGCCCTGTACATATCCAATTTTTACTACTACGCCACCGCTTGGACAACCACCATGCTCTTTGTACATTCCTTCCCCAGCAAAAGCGCCAATTTCAATCGATTGTTTTTTAGAATCTAAAAGATATTCGATGCGCTCTCGGGCAGTCATTTTGCCCTTAGCACGATGTTTTTCCATGCGTTTCTCGCCTCCACCTAATTTTACGGCAGATAGTTTTCTAAGTAATTCGGAACGTAAAAGTTTATTGTGATCTTCGTTCTTGTTGAAGTTGATATCCATTCTAGCAATGTGTTTCCTCAAAAATACAAAAGTGACTGATTAACCTTAAGGAATTTTGCGATTAATTAACGATATTTGCGATCTGTCTTTCTAAATAATAAAAGAATGTGGTAGACCCTCTAGGGTTTGTTTAAAGAGCACTTTTGAACACTAAAGGTTTTAGTGCTGTTTTGTTTCTTCGGAAATGATCATAGAAGAGCTATCGCGGTAGAAGATGGAATTGAATGAATCTAAAATGCGTTAAGGATAGAGGCGGCATCCTTTTTAGGTCTCAACGAAGGCGAGACATAAAAAGATATAGCCGAAAGCCTGGTCTTCTATAGCTCTGAAGTATGATGAGCGAAGGAAGAAACGCTAAAAAATAAATCCTATGGGAATGAATAAAAATACAGTACTGGCTTGGGCCACTTTTATAATGATTATTGTTGGATGCGCGCTTATTTTATTGGGAGCTTTTAGATACGATGATGTCGCTGGTTGGGGCTTTGCTGCTGTTGGAATTGGCTTTTTTGCCATTGCATGGGTATTCAACGCATTAAAAGGAAGGGTTTAACAACAGTCACGCATAGGTAATGCGATAATTTGCTTACAATGAATAGGTGGTTTACCTCTTCGCCAAATGAATTAATTAAACAATCAACAAAACGAAAAAATGTCTGACGATAAAAAAGTAATCTTCTCCATGTCTGGTTTGACCAAGACATTTACGAATGCGCAAACACCTGTACTTAAAAATATTTACCTCAGTTTCTTTTATGGAGCCAAAATTGGGATCCTCGGACTCAACGGAAGTGGTAAATCTACCTTGCTTAAAATCATTGCTGGGGTAGAAAAAAACTACCAAGGTGATGTAGTGTTCGCTCCAGGTTACTCTGTAGGTTATCTCGAGCAAGAACCACAATTGGACGAGGAAAAGACGGTGTTGGAGGTGGTGAAAGAAGGTGCTGCAGAAACGGTTGCTATTTTAGATGAATACAATAAGATCAACGATATGTTTGGTCTGGAAGAGGTTTATAGCGACGCAGATAAGATGGATAAGTTAATGGCTAGGCAAGCCGTGCTTCAAGATGAGATTGACGCTGCAAATGCGTGGGAATTAGATACCAAGCTGGAAATTGCAATGGATGCTTTGCGAACACCAGATTCTGACAAGAAAATAGGAGTGCTTTCTGGTGGAGAACGCCGGAGAGTTGCGCTTTGCCGACTTTTACTTCAAGAGCCTGATGTTTTATTATTGGATGAGCCTACTAACCACTTGGATGCAGAAAGTGTGCATTGGTTAGAGCACCACTTAGCACAGTACAAAGGAACCGTAATTGCCGTAACGCACGATAGATATTTCTTAGATAATGTGGCTGGTTGGATTCTAGAACTAGACCGAGGTGAAGGGATTCCATGGAAAGGAAATTATTCTTCTTGGTTGGATCAAAAGTCACAGCGTTTGGCAAAGGAAAGTAAAACAGCCTCTAAACGTCAAAAAACACTAGAACGAGAGTTAGAGTGGGTTCGTCAAGGAGCCAAAGGTCGTCAGACGAAGCAAAAAGCTCGTTTAAAGAATTACGATAAGTTAATGAGCCAAGATCAAAAGGTGTTGGACGAGAAGCTGGAGATCTATATTCCTAATGGGCCACGTTTAGGTACCAATGTAATTGAAGCCAGTGGTGTTAGTAAGGCCTACGATGATAAACTGCTTTACGAAGATTTAAATTTTAACCTACCCCAGGCTGGGATAGTTGGAATTATTGGTCCTAATGGAGCTGGTAAAACCACTATTTTCAGGATGATTATGGGAGAAGAAACTCCAGACAAAGGATCGTTCACCATTGGAGAGACGGCAAAGGTATCTTACGTAGATCAAGCGCATTCTAATATTGATCCCGAAAAGTCGATCTGGCAGAATTTCAGTGATGAGCAAGAGTTGGTCATGATGGGAGGGAAGCAGGTGAATTCTAGAGCGTATCTAAGCAGATTTAACTTTAGTGGAAGTGAACAAAATAAAAAAGTATCCATGCTATCTGGAGGGGAGCGAAATCGCTTGCACCTGGCAATGACCTTAAAAGAAGAAGGAAATGTACTCCTACTAGATGAGCCAACCAACGATTTGGATGTAAACACCTTAAGAGCCTTAGAAGAAGGTTTAGAGAATTTTGCTGGATGTGCGGTGGTAATTAGTCACGATAGATGGTTTTTAGATCGTATTTGCACACACATTCTAGCCTTTGAAGGTGATAGTCAAGTTTATTTCTTTGAAGGTGGCTTCAGCGAATATGAGGAGAACAAGAAAAAACGTCTTGGAGGTGACCTCATTCCAAAGCGTATCAAATACAAAAAGTTGATTAGATAGTTTAAGGGAACTATTAGTAGTGTTTAAAAATTTGAAGAAATAATTTTACTTTATTCGGCTTCAAATTACAAATCAAAAAATAACCGCTTCCTTGGAGGCGGTTATTTAGTTTTAGTACTTTTTTTGGAAGTACTGGATAACCAACTTTTGATATGAAGTGAAATTCATACTTTTGTTTCGAACAATCATCTAAATACGATACAATGCCACTCTCTTCAATAAAAGTGATCGCTTTCGATGCAGACGATACCCTATGGGAGAACGAGCAATTATTTCGGGATGCTGAAAAAGCGTTTTGTGTTCTACTTCAAGATTATATGTCTCATGATGAGTGCAACCAACTTTTATTTGAAGTAGAAATGAAGAATTTACCTTTATATGGTTATGGTATTAAGCCGTTTGTTCTTTCTTTGATAGAAGCGGCTATTGAATTTTCTGGTGGGGATATACCGATTTCTGTGATCCAGGCCCTTATCGATTTGGGAAAGGAAATGTTAGCGGCTCCCGTTGTTTTGATAGATGGAATTGAAGCTACACTACACGCCTTATCTAAAAAGTATCGTTTGGTAATGGCTACAAAAGGAGATTTACTAGATCAGGAGCGGAAGTTGATCAAGAGCGGATTAGAGGGCTATTTTCATCATATCGAGATCGTTTCAGATAAAAAGGAACGACAATATCAAAAACTAGTGAATCATCTAGATGTAAAGACGGAGGAATTTTTAATGGTTGGGAACTCTGTAAAAAGTGATATTCTGCCAGTTTTAAATATTGGGGGACATGGTTTTCATATTCCTTTTCATACCACTTGGATTCATGAAACCGTAGCAGAACCCGTAACTCACCCTAATTTTAGATTACTTACCACCTCTTCAGAAATGTTAGACTTATTGTAACTGTTTTGACAGCCACACCACCCACTTTCGAATGCTGTAGCTGTTTATTTTATTGAATGATAATTCGTTTTGAAATTTTCTGGTTTCCAGAACTAATTCGCACAAAATAGATTCCGTTAGGGAATTCGGTTACTCCAAACGAACGCCCAGAAGTGTCGCTCAAGTTTCCAATAAATAAGTCCTTCACTTTGCGTCCAGCAATATCGAATAATTCTATGGATCCTTCTTGATCCAATTTAAGATTCAATTGAAACGAATCTCTGGTGGGATTTGGATACACCTGCAAGTTGGCGGTGTTTGTGTTAAATTCTTCGGTACTTAGAATAATTCCAGTTAAATCGTAACTGTGCATAGACCTTCCATAAGTTCCGGCGTATAGGGTATTGGTAGGTTCATGTAATTTGATATCCCTGGTTAAAGTGAGCGGGAGGTTATTTCCTAAGATAGTCCAGTTAGTCCCATCATCTTGAGAATACCATACGTTTAAGTCGGTTGCTACAAAAAGGGTGGTTTCTCCAGAGTCTAGTATGATATCATTTACTGGTATGCTCGGCAGATTTCCTGAAATATCCTGCCAATTTTGCCCACCATCTTCAGTTTTAAAGACATGCGGCATATAATCTAAAACATTGTATCCTGAAATAGTCACATAAGCAGTTAGGTCGTCACTCGGTGAGACCGCCAAAGCTGTAATGTAACGGTCTGGGAGTCCGGCGCTGATATTATTCCAAGTAGCGCCTCCATCGAAAGTAACGTGTACATTTCCATCATCACTCCCTGTATAGATGGTGTTGGTGTTTAAATGAGACCCAGCAATAGTGGTTAAAGTTCCATAGCTTAGCGATCCGCTTGGATGTTGACCATCCGTCAAATCTGGGCTAATTGGAGACCAAAATACAGCACGATTAGAACTGTAGAGCCTGTTGGTTCCATAATATGCGATTTCTGGATTGAATGGCGATAAAATAACAGGCGTATTCCAGTTGTTTCTATCGTTGAAGTCGATTCCGTCGAGTGCAGATTCAAAACTGGCACCACCATTGGTTGATCTACCTAAATTTCCAAATTGCGATTCTACATAAATAAAGTTGTTGTCGCTAGGATCCACGTTTACTTGAAAGCCATCGCCTCCCCAAATAGAATTCCAATTGCTTAAACCACCGTTGGTAGTTCTAATAGTGTTGTTGTCCTGAGTACCACCATATCTGGCAGTTGGTTGCATAAAATCTACTTCAATGTTGTAAAATTGAGTGATGGGAAGGTTGGTAAACTTAGCCCAGCTATTTCCTCCATTTTCAGACATATATATTCCACCGTCGTTTCCAGCCAAAATAAAGTTATTATCGGTTGTAGAGAATTCCATAGCGTGGTGATCTACGTGCATTCCTTGTATTTCAGACCAAGTATCTCCACTGTTGAGCGTTTTATACAGACGTTGCCCTAAAATAAAAACTTCGTCTGGATTGTTAGGACGCACTCGCAGATTTCCGAAATACCATCCAAAGGAGGAGTCGATAAAATCGATATCGCCTAAGGCTACTAATGTCCAATTTTCACCATTGTCTTCAGATTTATAGAGCCCATTAAATGTATTGGTAATTTGATTGGTAGTGTAGCGTGCATAAACGGTGGATGGATTGGAAGGCGAAATCGCCAGACCAATTCTTCCAGTTTGTTCGTTGGGAGCTGGAAGCCCATTGGTGTCGTCTAATTCTTCCCAAGTATCACCACCATCTAGAGAGCGATGTACACCGGAAGTAAGACCAGCATAGTCTCTTATCCAAGGTTTTCTAGTACGTTCCCAAGTAGCTGCATAGATGATATCTGTGTTTTGTGGATTGATGGCCACATCGATAGCTGCGGTAGAATCTGTTTTGAACAAAACCTGATCCCAAGTAGCTCCTCCATCTTCGGTACGATAAATTCCACGTTCGCTATTGTATCCATATAGTTTTCCCGTTGCCGCAACAAATACTCTGTCAGGATCTGTTGGATCGATGGCGATACGTCCAATGTGATTACTTTCTGGCAATCCAACATTGTTCCATGTCGCTCCAGCGTCTTCCGATTTGTATATTCCGTCACCAAAAAAGGCTCCTGTGTTAACACTGGCATTGGCTTCTCCAGTTCCTGCATAGATCACTTGTCCGTTCGATGGTGCGATCGCAATATCTCCAATAGAGAGTTTGCTTTGGCTATCAAATATGGGCGACCAGTTATTTCCGCGATCGGTTGTTTTAAAAATTCCTCCGGTTGCAGCGGCTGCGTAAAAAATGTCGTCACTATCTGGGGAGATCGCGATATCTGTGATTCGTCCTCCCGTATTGAGTGGCCCCGCCAGTTGCCATTCTCCACCTTCACTTCGGTTAGCGAGAATTTCCTTGACTTGCGTTTCCGCTTTTTTTATGGCTGCTAAGTTAATTACATTATCTGGATAAGCACGTTCATTATAGAACCATTCTCCTGGATATTGTTGATTGAGTTGTTCTTGTGTTTTTTCTTCGGAAAGATTCTTTGAGTCGAAAATTTCAGAATTAAAGAAAAATAAAGTCGTGATTGTAGTGACTGCTAAGGTCAGAATTACAGTCCGTTTGGAGGAATTACTCATAGCATTGGTTTTTAGTTTTTATAAAAATAGAACAAATACTAGTTTCTTTTGGTGAACGGCACATCTTTAACGTTTTATTAGATTTGTAGAACGAAATCAAAAAACTACCTTTATCGGGATCAAAAACATAATCAATGAAACAGCTTTTCTTTACGCTATTAATCCTTTTTTCTTTTCAACTAACCGCACAGGTTCAAACTAATTTCGAGTATTTGGATGTATTTGGATTAGAATACGCTGGAGATCCTCAAATCTCACCAGACGGAAAGCACGTTGTATATCGTCGTACTGGTTTTGATATTATGAAAGATAGGAGTAAAGGAAATCTATGGTTGGTTAGCACCGATGGTGAGAAACATCAAAAACTAACTTCTCGTGAAGTGAGTGAAGGTAGGGCCAGATGGTCGCCTAGCGGAGATCGAATTGTTTTTGTTAGTAGTGAAGGGGAAGGCAGTGAAATTTATGTGTATTGGGTGGAAAGTGGAAGGGTTGCTAAATTGACACAACTGGAAAACGGTCCTTCTAATCTCACTTGGTCGCCAGATGGGAAGCAGATTGCCTTCACCATGAAAGTGAATGAAAAGCCACCAGTACTAGCTAAAATGCCAGCCAAACCAAAAGGTGCGAAATGGGCGAAATCCCCTCGTATCACGGATCGATTAAAGCATGAAGCGGATGGAGTTGGTTACTTAAAGCCTGGTTTTAACCATATTTTTGTGCTTCCTTCTGATGGAGGATCGCCAAGACAAATAACTTCGGGATCTTATAATCATGGAGGAAATCTTTCCTGGGCAAAGGATGGACAAAAGATTTACTTTTCTGCCAACAGAAATCCAGACTGGGAATACGATTTTAGAAACAGTGAGGTGTATTCTATTAATTTATCTACTAAACTTTATGAAACGCTCACCAGTAGATCTGGTCCAGACAGTAATCCGAAGGTTTCTCCAGATGGAAAGCATATAGCCTTTATTGGTTATGAAGATAAAGTACAGGCCTATCAAACTAGAAAACTCCAGATTATGGATTTGAAGGGTGGGAATCAGCAAGTAATCTCTAGCAAGTTAGATCGCAGTATTTCAAACGCTGAATGGTCTGCAGATAGCAAAGGATTGTATATTCAATATAATGATATTGGATTGACCAAGATTGCCTATATGGATTTAAAGGGAAAAGTTACTAGCATTGTCGAAAATGTAGGAGGGACTACCTTGGGTAGACCATATGCTAGTGGTAGTTTTTCTGTATCGAATGATGGGAAAATTGCCTACACCATTTCTTACACCAACAGACCAGCAGATGTCGCCATTACTAATAAGAGCGGTACTAAGCCAAAGGTTTTGACCGAATTAAACGAGGATTTATTGGCTTACAAACGTTTAGGAGCGGTGGATGAGATTAGATATAAGTCTTCTGTAGATGGATTAGATTTACAAGGATGGATTGTGTATCCACCCGATTTCGACAAACGAAAAGATTATCCGTTAATTGTTGAAAACCATGGAGGACCTATCTTAAACTATGGACCCTTCTTTTCTGCAGAGATGCAATTGTATGCCGCTGCGGGGTATATCGTCTTTTATCCAAATCCAAGAGGAAGTACCAGTTATGGAGAAGAGTTTGGAAACAAACTTTACAATAACTATCCAGGAGAGGACTATAATGATGTAATGGATGGAGTGGAAGCAGTATTAAAGCGTAAAAAAGTAGATCCAAATCGAATGTATGTTACAGGTGGAAGTGCTGGAGGAATTATGACAGCATGGATTATAGGAAAAAATAACCGATTTAAAGCCGCCGTGGTTGCGAAGCCAGTAATGAACTGGATTAGTAAAACCTTGGTAGCCGATAACTACTATGGCTACGCCAACTCTCGTTATCCTGGACAACCTTGGGAGAATTTTGAAAACTACTGGAAATTCTCACCCATTTCCTTGGTTGGCAATATAGAAACACCCACTATGGTGATGGTTGGAATGGATGATTTAAGAACCCCTCCAAGCGAGGCCAAGCAATTGTACCATGCCTTAAAACTGAGAAAAAAGGAAACCGTTTTAGTGGAGATTCCGGAGGCATCGCATGGTATCGCTTCAAGACCAAGTAATTTGATTACTAAAATTGCACATACCATTGCTTGGTTCGAAAAGTTTAAATAATGAGAGATATGAAGGGTGTTTTTATTTTTTTCTGTTCGTTCTTTCTGGTGATCACACTAGTTTCTTGTGAAGATAAACCAGAGGTTAAGCCTTATTTGCTCCCGTCTAATGCACTAAAACTTATCTCAGGAGATTCTGTAAAAACATGGAAACTCGCTAGTAGATACAACGGAAAAACTAGAATGAATATGGGCGATTGTTTCTTGCATTACCGACAAAGTTACACCAGCAATGGAGAAGCATTTGACAACAATGCAGAAGCCGTTAATTGTGGACCGTCATTGGTAGCTAGTTGGGAAATAACAACTACTGAAAAAGGAAATTCTTATATTAAACTTACCAGTGCTCAAATTCCGGAGTTGTTGAATATTGAAGAAGATCATAAATTCTTTAAAATCCTTTATGTATCAAAAGATTCACTCACCCTGTCTTTTAGTCATAATCAATTTGGTAAAAAGAAAACCATCACAGATTATTTAGTGCAAGAAGACTTGGAAGTACCAGATAGAGACTTTCACTGGTAAATTTTACGGACTTATTCAGAAGTCACTGGGTACCAGTTTAAGGCGATTACCTTGATGTCTTTTCTGGCATTAGAGTTTTCGATAACGGCCTTAAAACTCTCAACATTGCTAAAACCAGTAGCACCTCTATAGTGATAAGGATAAACAGTTTTTGGTTTAAAGGCAACAACCGCTCTACCCGCCTGAATTTCGGTCATGGTGTAAGGTAGATTCATACAAACAAAGGCTACGTCGATGTTTTCTAAAGCTTTCATTTCGGGAATGTCTTCAGTATCTCCAGAGATGTAAACTCTCTCACCCTCTTTTTCAATTACATAGCCATTACCTCTGCCTTTTTCATGAAACTTTAGTGCCTCCTCTCTAAGGTTATACATTGGAATGGCTTCTAGGTCAAAACCAAATCGTTCTTTATGATCCCCGTTATTGAGAACATCTACTTGGGCGTCAAATTCTCCCGGGAGTTTATCGGCTACTGCCTGCGGAACAATTAGTTTGCTCTTATCTACACTAACTGCTTCAAGTGTTTTTACATCCAAGTGATCTCCATGTATGTCGGTTACTAGAATAAGGTCTGGTTCTGGTTGCCCTTCAAATGCTTGTTTTCCTCCAACCGGATCTACATAGATAATCGTTCCATCCCAGTCCAGTACCATGGTGGCGTGCATAATGGGTGTTACCTTAAAATTGGTAGTTTCGGTTACCACATCGTCTACTGTTTCTGTAGTGGTCGAAACGCTTTCTGTCTTAGACGACTGATTGTCTTTGCAAGAAACAATTAACAGGCTGATAATTAGAAGGTACGTAATAGATTTCATGTGAAATATGTTTTTTACGAAGTTAGTAATTAGAATTAAAAAACAGAACGTTAATTACTCCTTTTAAGCATTTCAAGGAAATCACTTCGTCTGTTTCTGGATACAGGAATATTGTGTTCACCTAAAATTACATATCCTTCATTGAGGTATTTGTCTATATAATTAAGATTAATAAGATGCGATTTATGTACTAAGTAAAATTCTTGATTGACAAGCATCTTATTAAAATGACCAATACTATTGGAGCTCAACATTGGTTTTCTGTTTTTGAAATAGAGTTTGGTATAACCGTCTACTCCTTCGCAATGGACAATTTCACTTATATTTATAAACTCGAGCCCTTCGAGGGTAGGGATAATGATTTTTTTATCCTGAAAAGTTTTTACACCCAAATTTTCGATGAGAATCTTATTTTTCTCAAGTGCGGTTTTTTCTGAAATGTTTTCCTTGGCATTTTTAACAGCTTCTACAAGATCTTCATTATCTATGGGTTTAACGAGATAACCAATTGCACAGTGTTTGATGGCCTCAATTGCATAGTTGTCGAAAGCCGTTGCGAATATGATTTCAAAATTGGGGTTTTCAAAGGTTTTTAAAAGGTCGAATCCGCTCATTTCTGGCATTGCCACATCCAGAAAAATTAAGTCGGCCTCATGTAATTTTATAAGATCTTTGGCCCGCTTGGGATCTTGGGTTTCTGCTACCAATTCAATTTCAGGACAATAACGTTCAATTTTATTTTTTAAGATGGCAATGGCTTTAGGCTCATCGTCTATTATAATTGCTTTTATCATTTAATTGCGTTTAAAGGTGATACCCTTTGATGCTTAAATATAGTTTAAATTTAAAAGTTGAAATTCTTGCTGTAACCTTCATAATCTTTTCCTATAAATAATTATGTGGGGATGAATATTTCAGTAAAACTGGAAAGAATGGATCTAAAAAGAAAGCGTGACTCCATGATTGGTAGAATTCAGTTTAAAATCGGTTCTACCTGTTGGAATGAGATAGCGATCACTCTGCATCGAGAATTTCAGAAAAAGTTAAACTAACCTTTGTACCACTTTGATCAGTACTTTCAGTTAAATCTTCCATCTTAAAATCGACTTTCCAGTCGTTGCTTAAGTTTAGAAGTTCTACTCTTTCTGCGAGAATGTTGGACGAATGAGCCGTCTCCTTTTCTAGTTCATTGTTTTTGAAGGCAAGAGTTTTCGTTATTCCAATTCCATTATCTTCTACAATTACCCTGTAGGAAGTAGGATTAATATACGTAAATTGAATTGTTACCAGTCCTTTTCCTTGCTTGTGAAAGAGTCCATGGTTAATCGAATTTTCCACAAGTGGTTGTATCATCATGGAGGGTAGACGGGCCTCCTCTGTATCAATTTTGGGGTCTACGGTAATCTCATACTCAATCTTATCTTCAAATCTGAGCTTTTCTATTTCAAGATAGTTTTTCAACAGTTCTACTTCTTCGGATATCGAAACAAATTGACGTCGCGAATAATCAAAAAATAGACGAAGTAGTTTAGAGAATTTTGAAAGGTAATGTTCAGATATTTCAACTTCATTTCGCTGCACATAATATTGGATTGCATTGATTGAATTATGGACAAAATGTGGGTTCATTTGTCCGCGTAAGGCTTTTAATTCTGATTGATGCAGTCGGTTTTGATAGTCGAGTTCAGCTCGTAATTGTTTGTTGACCAACTTGTTTTTTTTCGACATAAATTGAGCGAACAGTGCGATTACACCTATGATAACAGCGATGGCGATAAATGCCATGGCGATGAGCGTATTATTGATATCTAATTCTTCTTGAAGCATAAAAAAGCAATGGTTAACGACCCATAGAATAATACATTTAGTATGGTTAATACAAGATAAACATTCAAAGTGTCCAAAGAATCTTTAAAATTAGTTAGGAATTGTATGGGTAAATAACCCATATTAAAGATAAGAAAACCAGTGGTGATCCAAAACGAAGGGAGCTTTAAGAAATCTACCGGTTCTGGCCGTTGAATTAAAGAGGCATAGTAAATAGTAGCCAAGATTAATGTAATGACAGAACCTCCATAAACATTCAAATTAAGGAATGATAGAAAGAAACTTTCTCGTATTAGGCTTATAACAAGAATGACGGCGTAGCAGCCAGCAAGGAATGAGACTGTTGTCTTTTGAGTTAATATTTTATAGAAGTAATAAAGTGTAAATGAATACACAATAATGTCGTAGCTATTGTAAAAAATATAACTAGGAAATCTAAAAAAGTAAAGCAGTGTTTTAGCAAGCAGGTCGTTTAGGACAATAAAAGTAATGAGGTAAATGAAATAATGCTCTGGAGATTCCAAGATCCTTTTTCTACGAGACCAAACAGCCCAAAGTGCGATGCCTTGGACTGTATGAATTATAATTTGTAGAAGTTCCGACATTTTCTATGTTATTTTTCCGTGTTTTTGGATTATAAAGGTGGATTTCCTCCTACATGTCCTTTGTTGTAAACCAGTCCTTGTGGTATTTGCCCGATGGTGTCAAAGCGAATAGGAACGGGAAAGTCTGTTGAGTCTGGTGTCCCAACAGTTCTCATAAAAAGAGTAGTGTTAGGCACGTTCTCTTCATTAAGTGCAGCAGCCAGATATATTCTTAAACCTAAATTACTATAGTTTTCGTTCTTTGCCGTTTGTTCCATTTCATAAATATACTTCTTTAAATCTTCCAACTCGAAGGTGATATGGGTGTAATCTGTTTGTGCGCCTGGGAAGTTAGATGAAAGGCCTTCGTTAATATACCCGTAATGATTGTCAATAAATAAGGCCCGCATTTCCTCAGCCTCCAATTCTGTAATCGTATTTTGCGGATTTCCAGTTGGACATTTGCAACATGCAACAAAGCTGATGGCCGTTAAAATGAGTAAAACCGATTTAAGTAATAATTTTTTCATGATCGTCTTTTTAAGTTGTAATTAGTTTTGATTTTATGTCCCTATATCTGGTAATTAAAGCTTTGTGACCTCTCGGGTATTTTTATTTTTAAAGCACTCGATAAGGGCTTTCAAATGTCGATACTTGTAATGCCTATGGAAATGGGCAGGGGACTAGTAGTTGAGTCCAGCAGTGGATCTGCGGTATACAATTTAGGAACGGGAAAGGGGAAACTCCATTTTAATATTAGACCGCTGGTAGGGATTGGGTTGTTCTAATGCTATTTCTTGGAATCCGTATTTTTTGTAGATATAGATTGCGTTTTCTAGTTTGGTATGCGAATAAAGGAAGAGCCTTTGAAATTGTTTTTCGGTAGCGAACTCAAGGCAATATTGCATTAGTTGTTGTCCAATTTGTTTACCTCTAGCTTTCGGGTGTACGGCCATTTTGGTAAGCTCAAAGGAGTGATCCCCTCGTTTTAAAAGGGCTACGGTGCCCAGAGCGGTCCCATTCTCTACGGAGAAAAAAATGTGACCACCTGGATCGATAATATACTTTTTAGGGTTACTAAGTACTTCCTTATCGTAATCTTCTACATAAAAAAACGATTCGAGCCATTCTACATTTAAATTATAAAAGTCTTGGGCGTATTGCGGATCGTAAGGAATAATGCTCATCTAACACTTTTTGAGTTGAGTTCGAGTTATCTTTTATTTGCTTATAATGTCTGTGATAAAATTTGCTAATGCCTTTGCTACCTGATTTGGAAACAGTCCTTTTTCGGGAGCTCCTTCACATAAATGAACGTAACCACAATTTTTGTGTTTACTAAAATAACGAATAAACTGTCTAGCTTCTTCTAAGCTAAACCCGGTAGGTGTCATGGCACTGCTGCCCATGCCCGCAATAGCATCCAGATCAAGTTCTAATCCAAAAATATCGTGCACTACGTGTTTCTGACCTTCTTTAAAATTATTGAGAAGGGTGTTTTTCTCTAGAAATATTAGGTCTTCAAAAAGGTTGAATTTCACGCGTTTTTTAAATTCCTCCATTCTGTCAAAAACCGATGCCGAGGTGTAGTTTCTATGTAAACCAAATATGAAATAGTTTCCAAGAAAACCGTCTTCATAGGCATGGGAGAATCCGTTTCCGCTATGTCGGTGTTCTAATGGTCTAAAATCGGTATGCGCATCCATATTAATGCAATGAATTGGTTTGCTATATGCTAGTGAGATACCCTTTAAGTTTCCATAACTATTGTTGTGACCACCTCCAATGATGATGGGTGTTTTATTAGCTCGAACAATCTTTTCAATAGTATCTGAAACCTTGTTGTCTATTTCTTTTACCAGACTTCCAATCTTTGTTGGGTAAAAGGGATCATCGCTGGTAAGCTGGTGGGCGTCTTGCATTTCCATGGCGCAATCTATTTCACCTAAAATCACTAAGTTTTTAGCGTTGGTGAATTCGTTGCTTTGCACATTGCACAGAGCCGATAAGCATTTTTTCCAGGCCTTTGCAGCGCCAGGGCTGCCGTAATTTGCCCTCACTCCAACATCTTCTGGAATTCCAACTAAAACGTATTGGGCTTTGCTTTCCTTTAGTTCTTCCCAATTGTCAATGGTGACTGCTTCTTCTCCAAATTTAACTTCTCCGTAACGCCAGCGAGTTTGCTGTTTTAGGACTTCCTTATTATAAAAGATAACACTCATATTGGTTTTCCATTTAAAATAATTTGATCAATTAAATTACTACCAAATGCATAAGGCAGATATCCGTAAGACGGAACGGGTTTTGTGATGATCAGATTAGCCTTTTTTCCTTTGGTAATGCTACCGTGTGTGTTGCTGATTCCCATGGCATAAGCACCGTTAATTGTTGCTGCATTAATTGCTTCTTCTGGGGTGAGTTTCATTTTTATACAGGCGGTGGATATCACGAAGTTCATATTACCACTTGGTGTGGACCCTGGGTTGTAATCGGTTGCCAGTGCCAATGGTAAGCCAGCGTCTATTAGCTGGCGACCGGGTGTATACGGAATGCTTAAGAAATAAGAGCAAGAGGGAAGCGCTACGGGCATAGTATCGCTATTTTTTAATGCTGAAATATCTGCCTCGGTAACCACTTCTAAATGATCCACACTTAGCGCATAGTGTTCAACTCCAGCTGCAACTCCGCCAATAGCATTGAATTGGTTGACATGTATCTTTGGAATAAGGTCATATTTTTTTCCTTCCGAAAGAACACGATGGGTATCTTCTACAGAGAAATAACCTTCTTCGCAAAACAAGTCGATATAATGTGCTAGTTTTTCTTCTGAAATTTTCGGAAGCATTTCATTACAGATTAAATCAAGGTAACCATCCTTGTTGTTCTTATATTCTGAAGGAACGGCATGGGCTCCTAAAAATGTTCTTTTAATAGTAATGTCATGGTTGTCTGAAAGTTTTTTGGCTACCCTCAACATCTTCATCTCAGATTCGGTAGTAAGGCCATAACCACTTTTAATCTCAATGGCCCCCGTGCCTAATTTAATTACTTCTTCAAGACGTTCAGCAGATTGTCTGTAGAGCTCTTCCTCGGAAGTTCCTTGCAACTTGCGAGCACTATTTAGGATTCCTCCCCCGTTTTCTGCTATTTGTTGATAGGTATGTCCATTGATACGGTCTACGAACTCTTGTTCTCTGTTTCCAGCATAGACCAAATGGGTATGAGAATCGCACCAAGACGGAAGTACCAATTTATCACTACAGTCGATGTTTTTTTCTACTGAAATTTTAGGAACCGTGTCCATGGTTCCAAAGTCTGCGATGTGGTCGTTCTCAATTAAGAGCCAGGCATTTCGAAGGGTTGGTAACTCCTTCATTTGAGTACCACTTACTTTAAACGTATGGATATCTCGTATTTGAAGTAGCTCTTTAATGTGGGTAAGTAAAACTTTCATTACGTAAATATAGAAAAACGGAAGGATTCACAATGCTTATTAGGATATTTACCAAATCATGAAGTAGAGTTAAGTCAGAAATTTATACCTTTAAGATTCAGTAAAACAATTGTAGAATGAAACCACAAAAGTTCGGTATAAATACCATTTGTACGCACGTAGGGGAGATTGATGACACCCAGTTTAAAGGAGCTATTTCACCTCTATTTATGTCCAGTTCATACGCTTATGAAAATGTAGACGTAAAACGATATCCTCGCTATTTTAATACGCCTAATCAGGAAGCTTTATGCAAAAAGGTTGCGGCATTGGAGAAATGTGAGGCCGGACTCATTTTTGGAAGTGGGATGGCTGCTGTAAGTCATGCGCTGCTGGCATTTCTTCAGAAGGGAGATCATATAGTACTTCAAAAAACGCTGTATGGAGGAACTTATAATTTTGTAGTGGAGGAGTTCGAAAAATTTGGAATTGAATTCAGTTTTACACAAGGTTTTAAAGAAGCCGATTTCGTTTCGGAAATAAAGGAAAATACGAAAGTGATTTATATAGAAACACCTTCCAACCCCTTAATGCTGATTACCGATATAAAGATGATCTCACGCATTGCCAAGGAACGCGGAATTGTGACCATGATCGATAATACCTTTGCGAGCCCTATTAACCAGAATCCAGCCGATTATGGGATAGATATTATGATTCATAGTGCTACTAAATATATGGGAGGACACAGTGATATTTGTGCGGGTGCTGTTGCGGCATCTCAAGAGCATATCGATCGCATTTGGAATCTTGCAAAGAATATTGGCGGTAGCTTGAGCGACTATACCGTATGGTTGTTAGAACGAAGTATAAAAACAATGGCGCTAAGAGTTAAGGCACAAAATAAAAATGCTATGAAATTGGCCAAATGGTTAGATAAACACCCTTTGGTTGCTCGTGTGTATTATCCTGGTCTAAAAAATCACCCAGATCATTTACTAGCTAAAAAACAAATGAAAGGATATAGTGGAATGATGTCTTTCGAGCTGGTTGAAACCATGGATGTGAATTTGTTTATGGATGGTTTACAGTTAATTAAGCAAACCATGAGTCTTGCAGGAGTAGAGTCTACCATCCTTTCACCTACCAAAACTTCACACGCATTACTGTCTCCTGAGGAGCGAAAAAGACAGGGAATAGCAGATGGATTACTCCGGTTTTCTGTAGGAATTGAAGAAAAAAACGATTTAATAGCCGATTTGAAACATGCCTTCGAATATGCGACTAAAAACGAATTATTACATATATGAAATTAGATATACTAGCAATAGGAGCCCATCCCGATGATGTCGAAATGAGTTGCGGCGCCACTATTGCAAAAGAAGTGGCCAATGGTAAAATGGTTGGAATACTTGATCTTACACAAGGAGAATTAGGAACAAGAGGGAGCGCTAAAATTAGACATGAAGAGGCAACCGAGGCAGCTAGAATTTTAGGTGTAGGTGTGCGAGAAAATTTAGGTTTAGCCGATGGCTTCTTTGAAAATAATAAGGCATCTCAATTGCAGGTAATCCAAATACTTCGGAAATATCGACCAGAAATAGTTTTTTGCAATGCAATTGACGATCGGCATATTGACCATGGAAAAGGGAGTAAGCTGGTGAGCGACGCATGCTTTTTAAGTGGTCTAAGAAGAATTGAAACCGAAATAGATGGTAAAGCCCAAAATGCCTGGAGACCGAAGTTAGTCTATCATTATATACAATGGATTGAAATAGAGCCAGATGTAGTTGTAGATGTCTCTGGTTTTATGGAAAAGAAATTGGAATCGGTATTTGCTTATAAGAGTCAGTTTTACGATAAAAACAGCAAAGAACCAGAAACGCCTATTTCTTCGAAAAACACTTTGGATAGTCTTTCGTATCGAAACAAAAACTTAGGTCGTCTTATTGGAACAGATGCAGCTGAGGGTTTTACGACTGAAAGATATCCAGCCGTAGATTCTATCTTTGATTTAATATAAAAAATCTTCAATAATTGTATTGCGGAAATATGGGAAATAAACTATATTTGCCCCCGCTAACGCACTTAGGTGTTGATGCGACCTTTGTAACTTTCATTTAGAAAGTCAAATGGTGGTTGTAGCTCAGTTGGTTAGAGCACTGGTTTGTGGTACCAGGGGTCGCGGGTTCGAATCCCGTCTTCCACCCAAATTAAAGCCTTCGCACTTTGTGTGAGGGCTTTTTTTATTCCAGCAACCGAAGTTCGCTTCGAAGTTGCTGGAATGAAAAAAGTCCTCAGGGGCGTTAGCCTCGAGGGCTTTCGTTTGGCAGGTTTCCCTCTTTGGGATCAGCGCAGCTAATC
>CANLXN010000005.1 GCA_947495135.1 uncultured Flavobacteriaceae bacterium | reverse complement strand
GTGTTCAGTGTTCAGTGTTCAGTGTTCAGTGTTCAGTGTTCAGTGTTCAGTGTTCAGTGTTCAGTGTTCAGTGTTCAAAATTATGAAAATACTGGGCGGCATTACTATTTCAGAAGAAAAGTTAACAACAAAAAAAGACTTCTACCTAAATAGAAGCCTTTTATTAATGAGAAACAATTTTTTGGCTAACCGTTTCTTAAAGCCAATCCCAGCGAAGCCCCATTGAAACCATGTGTTCATCTACAGTATTATCTTTGAATACACTGTTTAGGTCATATTTAGCATACAGTGATATATCACCATAACCCACATATCCACTTAAACCATAGATCATATTATTGGTATTATAACCAGCCTTTAGTTTCTGCTTAACTTCTTCGCCAGCTTCGTCAAATTTCAACTTCTGTCTTGCTCCTAAATTAACACCTACATATCCTCCAACTCCAACTTTAAAGCTTTTGTCGTTATAATATCTGAAGTAACCATCCCTTTCAACTTTTCTAGAAGGCCCAAATTCGAAATGAACAGGAATTACTAGATTGTCCATTCTAAATTTAGATTTTCTCAAATCGATTGGAAATTCCTGTAGCTCGGTCATAGTCCCTGTATCCACCAAATATCTGTTATCGGTTGGTTTTAGGCTATTAAACTGAAAAGAAACACCGTATCTCAAACGAAGCCAATTATGATCTTTGAAAACCCGTGTGCTAAGTCCGAAACCTATTTCGGCATATCTACTTCCCCCAATTTTATACGGAGAATCATCCAACGATTGCCCATCTCCAATTACGTTGTTTAAACCAAAGGAGAATACAATACCCGATCTAGTTCTAATGTCGGTTTTTCTTGTACGTTGCTTTCCGTCATTTACGCTTACCCCAAAAATGAAATCTCCATCTTTGTTCAGATCGCCCATTCCAATAGAAATCTGGCCCTGATTTGTATTTAAGTTAACTTCGCCATTGCGTTTTAGCAAGTCTATTTGATTGTCCAAAATGGACAGTTTGTTCTCAATATTTAAGGCGTGTTTTTCGGCTGCAGCTTTCTTCTCTTCTTCTGCTTCTACCAGCGTGATTTCGTCATTCTCGAGACGTTTGTTTATAGCATCTACTTCCAGAGTTAAATAGCTCTTTTCCGTCTCTACAACATCTGTTTTTTTGTCCTCTAATTGTTCAATTGCCGAGGCTACGGCCTCTGTTTCTTGAGCACAGGCGTAGTTTAAAGTAAGTCCCCAAATTACGACTGCTGTACATAATGTAATTAATTTCATAGTGTTCGATTTTTGTGCCCCTGATTAAAGGGCATGATTGATGAATAGATTATTTAATTGAAATTTTATTTAATTTGAAAGTGTGCTTCTCTAGAAATATCTAATTATTGCGTTCTACAACTGCTGTCCTCACCTTGCTGTATCCTTCCCCAAGTGCTTCAAAGACACGGTCTCTAAAAGTTCGCTCAAGTTGTGTTTCCACATCTTGCAATAGCGCAGTAGCATCTATCTTAACACCTCTCTGATTTAGGATTCTATCGGTGGAAATATCACGTTGCGCTCTTTTCAACAAGGCATCTATTTCTTCTGCGGTAACAGCCGTATTGGCGTCTTGCATATTCTTAACTTTTGCTACTACTTCATTGACCTTATCGTTCATAAACTGGGTTTCTGAATTGGTCTTGATCTCCACGGCCACCGCTGTATTTTCAATGCCTTGCTCTATTTTAATAAGCTCTTCTTGAGATGTAACTTTTTGCAATTCATTCTTCCCATCAACACTGGCTACCTTAGTAACTTGTTGCTTATATGGAGTGATTTCTAAAGGTGTTTCTGAAATTTTCTTTTCTATATCTTTTCCTTTTATTTTATCCTTAATCACCATATCTGCAAATTGCTCGGTTTCCTGATACAACTCGTTTTTAACAGTTTTTGGTTTTTCCGAAGTATTCTCTGCCACACTTACTTCTTCTCTTTGCTCGTTTAACACTGGTAACTTTAAGTCTTCATTTTCCAAGGTAGGATCGATAAAAACTTCCTCTTCTACCAATTCGTTGGTATTCAATCCATCTTGAGAAGTCGCTAAAAAGTTTACCAATAAGAGCACCCCAACAAAACTTGCAGCAACTGCAAACCATACAAATGGATATCTTTTCTTCTGAGGCTCCTCTTCTAGTTGAGCAGATAATTTACTCCAGGCATCTTTGCTTGGTGTAAGCTCCCGTTCCTGCAACTTCTCCCTGATATTTTCTTCAAATTTAATGGGTGCCATAACTCAATTTATTTTCTTTATTAATTGTTTTTTGAAGCATTTTTCGCGCCTTGAACAGTTGTGTTTTTGAAGTGCTTTCTGAAATTTTAAGTAATTCTGCAATTTCACTGTGTTTGTATCCTTCTACTGCATATAAAACAAAAACTGTTTTATAACCCTCGGGCAATGCATCGATCATTTTTTGGATCTCATCTACTTCCAACGCCGTTTCGATATAAGCTACATGCTCATTTGTATTTTCCAGCTCCTTCTCCGTATCGAAGAGTAATTTCTTATCTCTTCTTAATTGCGAAATAGATTCGTTCACCATGATACGTCTAATCCAGCCTTCAAAACTACCTTCATTCTTATAAGATCCAAGATGAGTAAACACTTTCATGAATCCGCTAAGCATCACCTCTTCTGCAATTTCACCTCTTTTGAGATACTGTCTGCAAACACTGAGCATTTTTGGAGCAAACATTTCGAACAGCTCATGTTGAGCCTTTCGGTTGCCTTTTTTCGCTCTAGATATAAGCTTGCTATAGTCTTTATGTAAGGATACTACTTTCATATATTACGTTTCACGAACGCTTCTATTAACATAGACGCAAGTTAATTCAAAATGGTTGTCTGGGAATAGAAAAAAAATTACAATAATCAACAAAGCATTGATTGGCAGCTATTTGATAATTGAAAAATGAAAATAAAAAATTGGTGATATTTAGATAAGATATCAATTAACCTCCCGCTTACTACTTGTAGCTCACTTATTTCTTTCGGTCTATCACGTAATTTACCATTAATTCTAAAGAAGACTTATAATCGGAATCTGGATAGCGTTGAAGAAGTTGTAACGCTTCTTGCTGAAACGCTTTCATTTTACCCTCTGCGTATTCCAATCCGCCATTGTTCTTTACAAAGGCAATCACTTCATTCACACGCTTCTTGTCGTGGTTGTGGTTTTTGACCGAGTTAATGAGCCAAGCCTTTTCTTTTTGAGAAGCATTGTTCAATGCATAAATAAGTGGAAGGGTCATTTTTTTCTCCTTAATATCTATCCCAGTTGGTTTGCCAATTTTTTCATCTCCATAATCAAATAAATCGTCTTTGATTTGAAACGCAATACCAATAAGCTCACCAAACTTTCTTAGATTCTCCACCTCTATGTCTTCGGCATTGACAGATTTGGCGCCCATGGCACAACAGGCTGCGATAAGAGTAGCCGTTTTTTGGCGGATAATTTCAAAATACACTTCTTCTGTGATATCCAATCGGCGCGCCTTTTCAATCTGAAGTAATTCTCCTTCACTCATCTCTCTAACCGCTACCGATATAATTTTCAATAGATCAAAATCGTCATTGTCGATAGAAAGTAGAAGACCTTTAGAAAGTAAATAATCTCCAACCAGGACTGCAATCTTGTTTTTCCAAAGTGCATTAATGGAGAAAAAACCACGTCGGCGATTACTATCATCCACTACATCATCATGAACTAAGGTGGCCGTATGAATGAGCTCTATAACAGAGGCTCCTCTATAGGTACGATCATTTACCACTCCTTTGTTGCACATCTTCGCGATAAGAAAAACAAACATTGGACGCATCTGTTTACCCTTTCTATTCACTACGTAGTGTGTAATTCTGTTTAGGAGTGAAACTTGTGAAGACATCGAATTGGAAAACTTTTTTTCAAAGAGTTCCATTTCTACCACTATTGGTTCTTTTATCTGGGAAACGATTTTCATCAGTTGTAAAAATAAGTTAAAACTCTATATAATTCTTGATTCTTGGTGAGTTTCCATACATTTAAAGCAGCTATTAAAATTAGTAACTTAAAAAAATCATTATGAAAAGAATTATTTTACTAGCGGCATTGTTTGTCGCTATTGGTGCGAACGCACAAGTAACTGTATGGGAAGACAGTTTTGAAACCTATCCCGATTTTGAAATTGCTACAATTGGCGATTGGACGCAAATAGACCTTGACGCAGGTGCAACTTATGGATCTGCCGATTTCGACTTTACAAATGAACAATACGTAGGAACTGCTATTGTTTTTAATCCGTCAGAAGCTACTCCAGATCCGGGTGGAACACAAACCACCAATGCTGATCAAGTACCAGAATGGCAAGTTAGAACTGGAGATAAAGGTTTATGGATGGTTGCGTCTACCACTTTATTAAACGACGATTATATTATTAGCCCACCAATTGCTTTAAATGGCGCTTCTGGTGGAACCGACTTTAGCTTTTGGGCTAAATCTGTTACAGACAACTTTGGTTTGGAGCGATTCGAAATCTTATTGTCAACCACAGGTACGGCTGCAGCAGATTTCACTGAAGACATTGGTGGAGGTGAACAACAAGCACCTGTTGATGTTTACACAGAGTATACGGCAGATTTAACTCCTTACGAAGGAGAAACGGTATACATCGCTATACACTATGTGGCTCAAGATTCATTTATTTTACAAATGGATGATTTCTTAGTAACAACAGGAGTTTTAGGGCTAGAGGACATTGCGTTCCAAGGCTTCAACTATGCAGTAAATGCTCAAAATGAGTTAAAATTAACTGGGAACAACTCTTTTCAGAATGTAGCGATCTATAATGTTGTTGGACAGCAGGTACTTTCTAAAGGTCTTTCAAGCAACAACGAAACTGTAAGTTTATCGGCTTTAGCCAATGGAACGTACATCGCGACAGTTACTGCTGATGATCAGAAAAAGTCTATCAAGATTGTAAAGAATTAAGAGCTTCTTATACAATTAAAAAGAGCGGCCTTGTGCCGCTCTTTTTTGTTATTGCTTATTTGCAAGTTGCCCACAGGCAGCATCAATATCTTTACCCCGACTTCTTCTTACGGTCACTGGAATTCTGTTTGCCTCTAAGTATTCAATATACATGTCTATCGCTGTATTATTAGCTTGTTGAAACTCGCCGTCATCTATTGGGTTATATTCAATAAGATTGACCTTACATGGTACATATTTGCAAAATTTCACCAAAGCTTTAATATCAACTTCTTGATCGTTAATACCATCCCAGACAATGTATTCGTAGGTAATAACACGATTCGTTTTATCGTACCAATACTCCAACGATTCTCTCAAGTCGTCTAGAACAAAACTCTTTGCAAACGGCATAATCTGTTCTCTAGTCTCTTGTATTGCCGAATGTAGAGATACTGCTAGATTAAATTTAACTTCGTCATCTGCCAGTTTCTTAATCATCTTAGGAACTCCAGAAGTAGACACGGTAATCCGTTTTGGAGACATCCCTAATCCCTCGTCGCTCGTTATTTTCTCTATGGAGAGAAGGACATTTTTATAATTCATCAACGGCTCTCCCATTCCCATAAACACAATGTTAGATAAGGGTCGATTGTGATATAGTAGACTTTCTTTATGAATACAAACCACCTGATCATAGATTTCATCCGGGTTTAAATTCCTCATTCTTTTCAATCTAGCCGTAGCACAAAACTTACAATCTAAACTGCAACCTACCTGCGAGGACACACAAGCGGTTGTTCTGCTTTTAGTTGGAATAAGAACCGATTCGACCACTAGGTCGTCAAAAAGCTTTACGGCATTCTTAATGGTGCCATCATCACTTTTCTGAAAGTTATCTACTTTAATATGATTAATGGCAAAGCTAGACTTCAAATGAGCTCTGGTTTCCTTAGAGATATTTGTCATGTCTTCAAAAGAATGACTGCCCTTACTCCATAGCCATTCATACACCTGATTTCCTCTAAATGCTTTATCACCAATACTTACAAAGAAATCCCTAAGTTCTTCCTTGGAAAGTGCTCTTATGTCTTTTTTTTCTGAAGTCATTATTGCAAAATTACCACATATTTAGCACTACCGCATAAAAAAACCTCCTACAATCCCGAGGTATCAGGAAGAAGGAGGTCAAAATCATTGTTTGACTGGTCAATTATCTATTATTTCTCAACAATGATTTTCTTTGTTATATCGTTTTGCGTCTCTTCATCTATGAGTTTAAGGAAATAAATTCCTTCCTGCATATGCGCAACATTTATTCTATTTTCAGTACTAGATACGTTACCCGACTCAATTTCTTTTCCCAGTAAATCGTAGAATTTATAGCTCAATTGCGGAAATCTAGTGTTCATTATGGTTACGTAAGTGGATGCTGGGTTTGGATACACATCAAGGAACCCTTCCACATCAAAATCGATCGTACTCAAAGAATTTGCCAGGACATCAATACTCATTTGACCAGAGCCCAAAGGGTCTAACCAGTCCATGAGTCTTGTTTCTGGTGTAGTCCCTGCGTCCCAAGAAATCGCCATTCTACCATATACATCGTAGTCGCCGTTTGTTTCGGTCCCATCACAAAAAGATTGCCCAGCAAATAACTGACCAATAATCCTACCATTTTCGTTGAACAATGGAGAGCCAGACGACCCACTTTCGGTGGTACCAATTTCCCATCCATCTCCATCTCCAGCTGAAACACCCTTGATAAGCCAAACTTCGGTTCCTCCAGCCGTTTCTTTGATCGCGCTGTCGTCATCTCGACACATTTTCATAATATCACCATTGGGATGATGGATTCCTACTTGAAACTGAGGTGTAACATCGCTATGATCCCAACCGGCAAAGGAAACGTCCCAGGCTGCTGGTATTTCATTAAATAACTGTACTAAAGCAAAATCACTCAATTCATTTGCCGCCTTAAATTCGGCGCCACTCATGGTAAAATTACTTTGAATATCGGCACTTGGCTCTGCGTCTCCACAAATAGGACTTGGACTCATCCAATTAAAACGTACGGACCACAAGGCCGGATCCGACTCCTGCAGGCAGTGATTGGCAGTAAGCAGATAAGGAGTTTTATCGAATGCTGTATTATTAATAAGCGCCGCTGAACAAAGATAGCCATTCCCTAAATTAAGGAGAGCAACAGCCTTTTTTAGCGCATCTTTTTTATTTTCAAAATCTTGTCCAATAGAGCAGTTAACATCATAATTACAAGCTCCAGAGTCGTTGAGACCTCTACTATCTCCATCCACTAAATCTTCAACACTACCTAGACGGTATCCATGGATAACACTTCCAATTTCTAACTCTACTGTTTCTTGTACACCCGCTGGCTCGTAATACTGTACGTTAATAATTTCACCTTCAATATACCAAGATCCTAACATTTTAGCATCTCGATTATTTAATTTGGTATATACTTTAGAAACATCCGAGAGATCGTTGTTGTGTAGTTGAAGTAAGGCTCCTTCAGGAAGGTAAAAATTATCAAAATTTACACTCATATTAATGGCATCTGGAGACTTAATGGCCACACGCCAAATACGTCCTCCATTCTGAAGCTCGGTCCATAGTCCAGTTTCTTCAGTATTTAGCACAATAGTTCTTTCTACACCATATCTCCAAGGTAAACTCTTATCCAAATCGTTGATACTATCTTCAGCTTGAATAATTTCTAGATCGATAGGCGGTAATTCTATTGGGTCAATGTTGCGAAATCCATAACTCCATACCGCACTAGATTCCGTCTTAAGATTCTGCGCTATGCCAGAAACCAAACAAAATAAAAATAGAAGTGTAAAGAGTAGTTTTTTCACCATTCGTTCATCACAAATTTATGCTTGTGACCCACTAAGATACTTTTTTATTTTTAGATAGAAAAATTACGGTTTTGACGTAAAAAATCCCCAACAAAACTGTTGAGGATCTAAACAAAAAAATATGTTGTAATTATATAATAAGCATTGCATCTCCATAGGTATAGAAGCGATACTTTTCTTTAATTGCTTCTGCGTACGCCTTCTTCATAAACTCGTGTCCTGCAAAGGCAGATACCATCATGAGTAAGGTGGACTTTGGTGTATGAAAGTTAGTCACCATACAATTGGCTATACTGAAGTCGTATGGAGGAAAAATAAACTTGTTTGTCCATCCAGAATACGCATTCAAGGTATTGTTTGAAGAAACAGAACTCTCCAATGAACGCATTACTGTAGTACCTACGGCACAAATTCGTCGTTTTTGGGTAATTCCATTATTAATTATTTTTACTGAATCTTCTTCAATAATAATCTCTTCACTATCCATTTTATGTTTGGAAAGATCTTCTACTTCAACTGGACTAAAAGTTCCTAGACCTACATGCAGTGTAACCTCTGCAAAGTCAACTCCTTTAATCTCTAATCGCTTTAACAGGTGTTTCGAAAAGTGAAGCCCGGCTGTAGGTGCTGCAACCGCTCCTTCGTTTTTAGCGAAGATAGTTTGGTAACGTTCTGCATCTTCAGGCTCTACATCTCTGCTGATGTACTTAGGTAAAGGTGTTTCTCCCAGTTCTGTTAGCTTACTTCTAAATTCTTCATACGATCCATCAAATAGAAAACGCAATGTTCTTCCTCTAGAGGTTGTATTATCGATTACTTCAGCTACTAAAGATTCGTCATCGCCAAAATAAAGCTTGTTTCCAATTCTGATTTTTCTTGCAGGATCTACCAACACATCCCAGAGGCGTGTCTCAGAATTTAGTTCGCGAAGTAAAAAAACTTCAATTCTGGCTCCAGTTTTTTCTTTGTTTCCAAATAAGCGTGCAGGAAACACCTTGGTATTGTTCAACACTAACACATCATCCTCCTTAAAGTAATCGATCAAATCTTTGAACATTTTATGCTCAATGGTTTGTTTTTCGCGATCCAAAACCATTAATCGTGCTTCATCACGATTTGGAGCTGGATATTCAGCCAATAATTCTGGTGGCAGATCGAAGCTAAAGTTGGATAATTTCATTCCCATAAATAGTGTGTTTTTATTTTAGAAGTGGCAAAGATACAATCTCAAGATAGGGGTTGTCAAGTAAATGGATGTTTATTTCTGAATAACCCATTAAATAAAGGCGTTCTAAACAATATGCCTGCCTCTAATTGACACAATACTCTTCAAAACTCTCTACTTTTCGAGAAGGCTTAATTTAAAACCTAAGGCCTTAAGATCTTCCCAATAGGTGGGAAAAGATTTTGTAACCACCATACAATCGTTAATTTGCAAGTCTGTTTTTAGTGCTAACGGAGCAAAAGCCATTGCCATACGATGATCGTGGTAGGTGTCGATCTCAATTCCTTCAGAAATTTTAATACTTGGGAATAAACGCAAAGAATCTTCTGTAATTTCGACCTGTCCTCCGAGCTTCTGTAGTTCAACTTTTAAAGCTTCTAAACGATCTGTCTCTTTAATTTTTAGCGTGTGCAAGCCTGTCAAAAAACACCCTTTACCAAGTCCGAAACAAGTTACCGCGATGGTTTGAGCGATGTCTGGAGTATTGGATAAATCGAATGAAATAGGATCATTTGTACTGGGACCTTTAGTGAGCTTTAGGCTATTTGTAGCCTCAGAAAATTCAGTTTTCACCCCTAGATGGGTGTATAAATCACTTAAGGCAGAATCTCCCTGAAGACTATCTTGTTTGTAACTATCAATTGTAATGCTGGCGTCTTGAGAAAGGGCTACGATACTGTAAAAATAAGAAGCAGAACTCCAATCGCTTTCCACAGTTAACTTCTTTGCCTGAACAATCTCTGCTTTTTTAAGAGGTGATATGGCAATTAAATTTTCAGAAAAACTGCCATCAATTCCTAACTGTCTGAGCAAATTAAGGGTCATTTCAATATAAGGTGTTGACGTTACTTTACCCTCTAAGTGTATCTTTAATCCTTTTTCTAGAAATGGGGCAATTAACATGAGCGCAGAAATAAACTGACTACTAATATTTGCCTTAACCGCAACGGTTTCCTTTAAAAGTTCTTTTCCTATAATTTTGAGTGGCGGGTATCCCTCTGTTTTCTCGTATTCAATATGAGCTCCCAGTTCCCTAAGGGCATCTACAAGAATTCCAATAGGCCGCTCCTGCATACGAGCACTTCCAGTAAGAATAACTTCCTTGCCTTGTTGAGAGGCAAAATAAGCAGTTAAAAACCGCATAGCCGTACCCGCGTGATGAATATCTACCGTACCATGTTCAACCTGAAGACCTTTTGCCAGCACTACAGAGTCGTCGCTTTTTGAAATGTTTTCTACAATTAGACCAGGATACAAGGCCTGTAAGAGCAATAATCTGTTAGATTCACTCTTTGAACCTGTAACCGAAATATGATGTGTTCCTTTTAAATTAAGGGTATATTCTAAAACTGCTTTCATTGTCGTTGATCTTCTCGCTTAATCCGTGCGTAAAATTTTCCGTAGCTCACCATAAAACCAGCGATAAAGCCTGCTATTGGCACCATCCAGACTTTATTAGACTGAAGCAGAATACTTAGAAACTTCGAAGACAACCCCGTGAAAAACCATTGGACAATCATTAAAATAAGGACGTACATCACGCTTAGAAAAGCAACCGACTTCCAGAAGCCTTGATAACTAGTGATACGTTTGAACATTATTTTAGTTTTTGATTATTTTGATGACGGTCGTGATCTCGCTTCGTTTTAAAATCCAGTTTTTTATCAAAAGCCTCTTGTAAATTAACTCCTGTTTGATTGGCTAAGCAAAGCACCACAAAAACCACATCGGCTAATTCTTCTCCTAGATTTTTATCTTTATCACTCTCTTTTTCGCTTTGCTCTCCGTATCTGCGTGCAATTATGCGAGCCACCTCCCCTACTTCTTCGGTAAGTTGCGCCATATTAGTGAGTTCATTAAAGTAACGAACACCATGTTCCTTTATCCAATTATCTACGGCTAACTGCGCATCTTGTATATTCATTTCAATTATATTTTTGAGAGTACAATTTTCTCTTTTTCCTTATCAATAATGAATTGATAAAAATCTTTTATGTCCGTATAATTTTCAGCTCCAATAAACGAAGTATTAATAGAAAATTCTGCTAACAATTGAATTTTTTGATTGCTTTCGGAGCATAAATACTTAAATCCAAACATTCTTTCGCCCACCACTGCATTTACACTTTCTGGCAAACTTTCCACTTTATATCCCTCTGGAACATCAATGGAAATCATATATTTCTCTTTTTGAGGATATCCATAATCAATAGGATATTTTCGATCTTCCTGCTTAAAAGGATTCTCATCCATAGAGAAAAATAACATAGGGGAAAGATACAAGTTCCCATCGATATCTTCAAGATAATCTTCGGTCTCAAAGGAGAAATCTAATTTAAGAGGCTTGTATGGATCGGCTCCATTTTCTAATCGTGTCTCAGACATTTCTACCTGACCATAATCCTCTTCCATTTCAGACTCAATCTCACTCGCGCTTAATGAATTGTAGCGATGTCTATTATCCAAGGCTAGATTTCCTGAATACTGACTTTTAACAGACCCAGAAACAAGGCCTTCTGGGGAAATCTTAGAACTAATCATATAAGCTTCGTTGGCCGGTTTTTTTGGAACAAGCGCCACCCAATTGGAACTTCCATTTTCTCTAATAATTCTTCCTTGAAAATTGAGCAGCTTATCATTTAGAACATTTGGCTCTGAGCTTTTATCTGATGCATCAAATAGCATCACTGTACCATTAGACTCTACCGAAGACAGCACATAGTTAAAACCATTACGCGTGGGAAAAATAGGAATACCATGGGATTTAGTGCTCACGAGCACTGGATTAGCATCCAATCCAGCATATCTAAACATAGCGGTTAACATGAGATTGATGTCTGCCACGTTTCCAACTCCATCTTTATAGGCAGATTTCACCCCTTCGTCTGTATAAATCCCTTGGTATTTATTCCAATTCATTTTCGACTTTACATACTCGAATATGAGGATTGCCTTTTCGTTTCCCCCAGTTGCATTGGCTAATATTTGATCCAAATCCTTCTCAAAATAACCCGTTCGATGCAACTGATCTCCAAAACTTTCTGCCTTGTAAATTTGATTAGAAACGGCCTCCCAATCCGTGGAGTACGTTTCCAAAGGTGATTGAGGAAATCTTGTATACGCCAACTCCAATTTTAAGGAAGTAGTATAGTTGTTAAGATTACCAGAATATGCCTCTCTTTTAATCGCCGGCATGTCGGTTATTTCTACTTCCGATATATTTTCCTGAAAGGTCACTTCTTGATTAACGGTATTACCAATAACACTTCCGGTTTCCAAATTAGATCGCGTATAGCGGTAGTTCATAGTTCGTTGTCTTCCATCCTTCTTTATCTGAAATGGAATCCACCCTCGTTGGTGCGGATTGTAGTTAAAATATTCTGGTGCTGCAAAACGGAATGATACTTTATTAACTGGAATGGTTTCTTGAAACATAAACGTATCGATGTTTGAAACGAAAGGAGACTTCACCTTGTACCTATACTCTATCACACAGCCTTCTTTAAGTGCAGGCATGGTAAACTTTTTAACAGTCCTATATTTGCTCACCTTCTCCTCAAAAATGCCGTCGCTTTTCAATTTAACATCGTCCACTTTTCCATTTTCATCTAGAAAATAGGTATACCCTTTCAATCCAGTGACCTCTTCTTTATTTCTATTGGAAGCTTTATAGACTGAAACTTCTTTATTGGCCCAATCGAAGCCATCTTTGTTATAGATTTTGACACGTTCAAACACCTCAGTAGTAATCATAAAACCATTCTCTTGGGTATAATTAAAACTAGATTTGCTTTCTCGATAAAGCACAGCTGCGTTGGCTTCAGGATCTAAAGGATGTGATTTTTCTTGAAGTTCCTCCTTAGAAACTTTTCCAAATTTAAAATCTTGTGCCGTAGCGATGTTGATCCCTGTGAACAACATTAAAAAGGATAAAATAATTCTCATGATATAATGGGTTGGTTGATTAGTTAGTTTTTGGTTAGCACAATTTTTGATTTCGAGACACTCACGTATTCCGAAAATAATTGTTGAATTGATGGATAATAAGCTGTTTCAATCATCCCCTTATTAATGTCAAGGTTGAAGGTCACTTGCACGCCGTTATTGGTGGAAATACATTTGAAACTTAAAGAGCCTATTGCGTCTGGTATCGCCAATGTTTTTCCCTTCGGAATACTCTTCACCTGATATCCTTCTGGCAATTGAAATGTAACCATTACTTTTTTTGAAAAAGGAAAGCCAAAATCTATTGGAAACACCCGCTCATCGTCAATAAAATCGTTTTCTTCCTTTCCGAAGTACAACAAAGGATCGAAATAAATATCTTCTCCAATCTTCTCGAAATAATCTTCCATTTCGAAATCGTAAAACATACTCACTGGTTGTTCCGACTTGTAAAAATTCTGATTTTCAAAATTTGAAATTCGCAGCGAATTGTTTAATTCTTCCAAATCGTCTGTGTAATTTTTGATATCAATCTTCTCATATTCTTCTCTATGTTCCCAAGCGTAATAACCGGAAATTCTTTTTTTGACATTTCCTTTTACTAGAAGATTCTCTGTATCAATTTCAGCATTAATAATGACCGTATTCTGGGATTTGGATCTGGCTTGCGTCGACACCAATCTACAATTTCCTTCAGCAACTATTAGTAAACCGTCCCCATTTACAAATGGCAAAGGAATTTCTCCAAAGCTTCCATGTGGCTGAGAAGCATCTAGCAAATGATATTGCTTATCTATTTCCAATGCACAAATGGTGTTATTAAAGATATTGTAAGATGGAAAATGCACGAGCCCCTTTCTTTTGGAAGCCACCTTCATAATATATGCATCCAAACCGGCTTCCTTTAGCATGGCCACAAGAATAAGGTTGATCTCTCCAGAAGTGCCTTCTTCGTTGCGATAGATTTTCTTTAGGTTATAATCTGATATCCCATAGTAATCGTTCCATTTCATCCTATCTTTTACATAGCTGTATATAAGTTTTGCTTTTTTCATGGGGTCCAACTCTCCACCAACTACATTTTCTAAATCCTTCTTGAAATAAGCTTTCTTATTTATCTCCTTGGTATGATAATAGTTAGCAACACTTCCCCACGATTGTCCTCTTACCCTATCTGCATAATACACTGGTTCGAAGAACATACGTCCAAAATAATTACTGGTACTTCCCAGGTAGTTCTCAAACTTTAGCCCAGGAATATTTACTCCTTTATACACTAGAACATCATCGGTCTGGGAATCTTCCAAATCGACTTTGGCAAAGCCATTCTTTGTTATATTGAAACCTGTGTAATAAAAAGGATTCTTTATTTCTAGCCAGAATTGCTTAATGGGGATAATATCTTGATAGTTTACGGTCCATAATCCAATTTCATTAACTCTATAAACTATCTCTATAACCGATCCTTCTTTCACATTTGGAAAGGCTATTTTATTAATTTCAAAACCCTTGGAAACTTCTTCCGTAAAAATTCCTTCACCTCCCACTTCGGTCATAATAGTTTTACCATTTTCCCAGTTATAGGTAATGGCTTTTTTAACATCTACGTTATCAAATGGAATTTCAAAATCGGAATACTCTAATCCATCATTGGTATAGATTTTTCTTGCCTCCCTTACCTCCAAAAACTTACCTATTTCTAGGTAGATATTTCGGTAGATAATTTTTGCAGGAACATCTGTAAAGACATCATCTTTTTTTTCCTGTAATTGCTGAGGAGTGATAATTAAATACTTATCACTTTGCGCAAAACAGGTAAATGTGCCCAAACTAATAATTAAAGCAAGTAGTAGCTTCATATCTTGCTTAGTATAATTTTAGCTTTGTCCTTTTTGACAACCGTTTTTATGAAGTTCACATAGTCGTTGTAACGTTCTTTAGGGAAACTACCCGACTTTGAGCTAAATTCTCTTTTATACAAATAAGTATTTTCAGCGAGAGGCGTCATTGAAATTTTATAGGCCCCAAATTCGGTCTCCAATTGGAAGGGCTCTAGCATAGAATCCACCACATAGCCGTCTGGAAATTCTAATTTAATCTCATCCACGTAAGAATATTCCCTGCGAACAACCAAAGGCAACGTGCGCCCACTACTTTTCTTTGGAACATAATCGATGCGCGTAAATAAATTGGGAGCGAATAAAATACGGTCTGCAGCTTTAGAGACATATCCTTCTGTCTCAAAATCTAAGTTTTCTGTGAATTTAACTAGGTCTTTATCATTTTTAAGATCAATATTGGAAACGTTCATATTGTTATGATGACCCCAACTCCTCTTGTAGTAATTAGTTATATCGTCCATTGGTTGACTTTCTATTCCGTAAAGTCCTGCGTATTGAAGTCCGAACGAATTTCTTTCCAAGCCCCCCTTTAATTTGAAACTATCGTCCAATTTTACAGAAGCGGTTAATCGTGCAACATTATCTTTTGCGGTATAGGTGTGTGTCCTTGTCATAACTCCACCTTCTGGAGTTACCATTAGCACCTTTCGATTGTCGGTATGTCTTCCTAGAAAATTGAACGGAATACGCTGGTCTGTGCACTCCAGAAAGACAGTTTCGTCCTCAAAAGGAACCGAAAGCATCACATGATCTCCTTGCATGGCGACAAAGTCTTCATCCAGATCTTTCCCATCTGGCTGAGAGTCTACAATGGTATAATAAGATTTTATGCCCTGGCTCTTTAGTAGCGCCATGGTATAATTAGTAAGACCTTTACAATCACCATAACCCAAGCGATCTACTTCTTCTGCCGTAGACGGTTGCCATCCGCCAATGCCCACCTGCACGCTTACGTATCGTGTTTTATTCTGCATAAACTCATAAATAGCCTTTGCCTTTTCCTTCGGCTCCTCTATGTTCGAAACTAATGCCGTGATCTGATCTTTTGTACTTTGAGATAAGACATCCCTTCCTTTAAGTAACTTTTCATGTTGCCAATTTCCAAATTCTTTCCAGTTAGAAACCTCTGCAGGAATTTTGTTTAGTTGAAATTTTTGAGGCGCAAATTTGACCATTGGTAAAAATTCGGTTACGCTAGGGCCCCAAACTTCATGTCTGCTCGCTAGCAAATTGGTAGCCTCATAAGTGTACAACTCTGTATTCTCGGCAATGCGAATATTCTCCCGCTCTACATTAAATTTTCTAGGAGTAAGAGGATTCTTTTTAGGGTTATGAAGCACGTATTTAGATTTCTCAACACTCACATTAGAATAGCGAGAAGGATACCATGGCTTTATAAAAGCTGTTGAAGAAGAATGTATTTCGTAGCTAAACTTCATTGTAAAGGGGTAGAAACTGGGAGTAAAATCTAGCACCTTCATCCGGTCGTCTGAATACAAACTTCCTCCTGAGGCACTAACGTCTAAAAAATCTTTTTTCTTATACTTTTCAACTTCTTCACCTTCTCTATCGTAGACCAATGCCTCTACTTTTTTTACCGAAGTACTTTCGTCATAATGCACGGCAGGATTAATTACTTTCAGCCCATTCTTATCAAAAATGGTAATAACTTCAGAGTATCGGATTGTTATATCATCGAAATCGTGTAAGGTGATATCGGTAGACTGATCCCTTACAATTGCACTGGCATTTTTTCTTATTTCTTCTGAAATATGCGAAACCTTGTAATTCGACTGTGATATACATAAATAGGAAATGGCCGTAAAAGCCAGCGTAAGTGTATACTTCATATAAAAATAAAAAATCGTGGGGAGATGTATTGGGTGCTAATCTACTTAAATTTGTAGGAATGGCAAACTATTCTTTGTTCTTCGTGTCAATAATGATCGTTACTGGACCGTCATTAACCAAGGAAACATCCATCATGGCACCAAATTCTCCAGTTTGTATGTTCTTACCTAGCTCTTTTCCCATTTGTAGGATAAAACTTTGATACAATGGAATTGCCACCTCGGGTCTAGCTGCTTTAATAAAAGAGGGACGGTTTCCTTTTTTCGTCCCCGCATGAAGAGTAAACTGGCTCACCACAATTACGTCTCCACCAACATCTAGAATAGACTTGTTCATGGCATCATTCTCATCACTAAAAACGCGTAATTTGGCAATCTTAGCCGCTAACCATTCAATATCGGTTTGCGTATCTGCTGCTTCAATACCTAGAAGAATAAGGTATCCTTGGCCAATTTCAGAAATAACAACCTCCGAAACAGTCACCGATGCTTTGCTAACTCTTTGTATAACTGCCCTCATTTTAATTAAAATATGATGGGATCGTCACCATAGTTATCTTTTCTATAATGCTCTTCTTCCCCTTTTAATATTTGCATATAACTTTTATATCGAGACCAAGCTATAGTCCCTTCTTCCAAAGCGTCTTTAACAGCACACTTAGGTTCTTCTATGTGTAAACAGTTATTGAATTTACAATCTTGCTTAACTTCAAAAAATTCGGGAAAATAGTCTCCCAATTCCTCCTTCTCCATTTCAACAATACCAAATCCCTTGATCCCTGGGGTATCTATAATTTGTCCGTCGAAAGACAAGTCGTACATCTCGGCAAAGGTGGTCGTATGTTGCCCTTGTTTATGTTGTTCGCTTATTTCGGAGGTTTTTAAATTAAGGCCTGGTTCCAACGCATTTACGAGTGTAGACTTACCTACTCCACTATGACCAGAAAACATGCTTACTTTCTGTTCCATCATCGCTTTCACTTTGTCTATGTTCTTAGCTGTCGTTGCAGAAATACCAATACATTCGTAACCAATATTTCGATACATTTCTGCCATGTATTTTATCTCTCCCAACTCATCGGAGGTATAAGTATCTATTTTGTTAAAAAGTAAAACAGCCTTGATGTGATATGCCTTAGCTGTAACTAAAAACCGATCTATAAAGGTGGTAAACGTGGGTGGATTGTTAAGCGTTATCAGTAAAAACGCTATGTCGACATTGGCCGCGATTATATGTGTTTGTTTTGAAAGATTAACCGATTTTCGAATAATATAATTGTCCCTCTCTCCAATTTTATTAATAATGCCTATGGTCTCATCGCCTTTGGTCTCCACTTCGAAATCAACATGATCACCAACAGCTACGGGATTGGTGCTCTTAATTCCTTCTATTCTGAATTTGCCCTTTATACGACATTCGTAAAAAGTGCCATTTTCGGACTTTACGGTATACCAGCTTCCAGTAGATTTATAAACAGTTCCTTTCATAATTCGTTTGCGACACAAAAATAGCCACTTTTAATAAGACTCCATTGCTCAAATCAATTAAGTTAGAAGCCATCTGTACAATTGAAAAAGCCTGAAACTTTAAAATCTCAGGCATTTTCATATTTATTTCCAACAAATTCATAAGACTACTTCTTATACATCATTTCTTGATGACTAATAGATTCCTGATGAATTGCTTTAAAAACTTTTAAAATAAATTCTTCGCTTAATTGTTGTTCTTCTCCTTGAAGAATCATTTTACCAAGAATTTCATTCCAGCGCTTGGTCTGTAAGATAGCGACGTTATTTTTCTTTTTCAAAGCCCCAATCTCATCACTAATCTTCATGCGTTTCCCCATAATTTCAATGAGCTGGTGATCTACTACATCTATCTTCGTCCTAGCTGTTGCCAATTTATTTTGAAATTCGACCGCATCTCCCTCTTCCACCCTAATACGTAAATCAACCGTCATTTGATCCAAGGTCTCTGGAGTAATTTGTTGCTTGGCGTCGCTCCAAGCATTGTCTGGATCGAAATGTGTTTCTACCATAAGACCATCGTAGTTAAGATCTAAGGCAGTCTGACAGAGATCAAAAATAATATCTCTCCTGCCGGCGATATGAGATGGATCTAATATTAATGGAAGATCTGGGAAACGATGTTGTAGGTCGATTGGAATTTGCCATTCCGGGTTATTCCTATAGCGGGTTTTTTCGTAGGTTGAAAAACCTCTATGGATCACCCCAAGGTTCTTAACATCTGCTTCATAAAAGCGTTCTACTGCTCCTAACCACAACGCTAAATCTGGATTCACTGGATTTTTAATAAGTACTGTCTTGTCTGTTCCCTTGAGGGCGTCTGCTATTTCCTGAACTATAAATGGGGAAACTGTTGTCCTTGCTCCAATCCAGAGAATATCAATATCATGCTTAAGTGCAAGATCCACATGGTTTGCATTTGCTACCTCTGTGGTCGTCATCATTCCAGTTTCTTCTTTTGCTTTTTGCAGCCACTTCAAACCTAGAGCACCAACTCCTTCAAAATTACCTGGACGAGTTCTTGGCTTCCAAATTCCTGCTCTTAAAACAGTGGCATCCGTGTCTTTTAATTGGTGTGCTATTTTAAGCACTTGATCCTCAGTTTCAGCACTGCAAGGCCCTGCAATTACCAAAGGATGTGCCAATTCCATATTATTTAGCCAATTACCTAGCTCCTTCTTATTTTCCATTTTCTAATACTTTTGAAAGTTTACTTGGTACGTTTTCTCTATTCTGAGCATACGTTCCAACAATTTTTAATTCTTTAACTACATTTTCTAACTGCTCCATAGCCTGCTGAAAATTTTGAATATCCTGAAAAGTGACATCTACAAAAAAGGCATATTTCCAAGGAGTGCCTAACACAGGTAAGCTTTGAATTTTAGTGAGATTAATATCGTGAGCCGCCATAATTTGTAATGCTGCGCTTAATGTCCCCACTTCACTTCCTAAAACAAATTTGATGGTTGCTTTGTTCGGTTCCTTGTTACTGAGGGTGGCGCCCTTTTTTCCAATGAGCACAAAACGTGTTTGATTCTCTTTAATATCTTGGATATTACTATCTAAAATCTTCAAACCATACCTCTCTGCTACCTGTTTTCCTGCAATCGCCGCAACTCCTTCAAGGTTGTTTTCCTTAATTCGTTTTGCTTCACTTGCGGTATCTTTTCCTTCAATAATTTTAAACTGGGGTGGAAACTTACGCAAATAATCCTTGCATTGTAACAAAGCAACCGGATGAGAGTGCACTTCAAAAATATCGATAATCGACTCACTCTCCAACGACATAAGATACATTTGAATATTAAGAAAAACCTCGTCAAAAATCTCAAAGCCCCCTCCTTCTACCAAGTTGTAATTGGGAAGAATAGAGCCGGCGATTGTATTTTCAATAGCAATTACCCCAAACTCGGCTTTATCGTTTTTTACACTTTGTGTTACTGCGTCGAACGAGTCGCACATTACAAGATCCACTTCTTGCTGTGGGAATAATTTCTGAACGGCCTCATCGTGGAAAGAACCTTCGATACCCTGAATTGCAATTTTCATAACTTATTACTTTAAAATTTCGAATAAAAAAACCCGGAAACAAGTTCCGGGTTTTAAATTATATAATTTGAAAATTAATTACATAGACACCCGGATCTTTCCATGGAAATAGAAAAACCAAAAGTTGAAATATGTAAAAAACTTATTCATTGTTCAATTGTTATTGCTAAAGTAAACATTGTTTTAAAACAACCTACTCTTTTTTGCGTTTTTTTATTTGCGTAGCTTTGTCAATACAATTATGAGCATAGAAGTATCCAATATCACCAAACTATACGACGCACAAAAAGCGTTGAACAATGTTTCATTTTCGATCAAAAAAGGAGAGATTGTAGGTTTCCTAGGACCCAACGGAGCGGGCAAGTCGACTATGATGAAAATATTGACTACCTACCTCCAAGCCAGTGATGGCGAAGCAACGGTAAATGGTTTTAAAGTTTCAGAAGAAAATAAAAGCGTTCAAAAAAGTGTGGGCTACCTACCAGAACACAATCCATTGTATCTAGATATGTACGTGAGAGAGTACCTTTCTTTTAATGCTGAAATTTATAAAGTCAAAAAAAGCGAGGTAGATACCGTCATTGCGCAAACCGGACTTACCTCAGAAGCCCATAAGAAAATTGGGCAACTTTCAAAAGGATATCGCCAGCGAGTAGGGCTGGCAAATGCCTTACTGCATCAACCTGAAGTACTAATTCTCGACGAGCCAACCACAGGCCTAGACCCTAATCAACTAATCGAAATCCGTGAACTTATTAAAAGTCTAGGGAAAGAAAAAACGGTGCTGCTATCTACCCACATCATGCAGGAAGTAGAAGCCATTTGCGACAGAGTGATTATTATCAATAAAGGTGAAATTGTTCTAGACAAGCCCTTGGCAGAGCTTTCGGAAAACAAACAGCAAATTGTTGAAGTTGAATTTGATTATCGAGTAGAAGAAATTGCACTACAACGCTTGGACAAAGTTATTGAAGTTAAAAATATAAAGGGATTTGTGTATCAGATTCATTTCGACACCTCCAAAGACATGAGAGCAAAAGTATTCGATTTTGCGCATGACAGCGGATTAAAAATTCTTCAGCTTCATCAAAAAAACACTACGCTTGAAAAGTTGTTTATTGAGTTGACTACTCAAAAATAAGACGTCCAGTATAAAATTGCTCTACCTCAACAATCACCGGTCGGTTTACGGAAATCACGTCTCCAATACCTCTAATATCTCCTGTGATGGAAACAATAGGATTAATAATCATAGGTTGAGAACTTCTGTGAAAAATATTTAGATCTGTAATCACCAAATCACGTGCTTCCACTCGGGTATCACCATCAGCTATAAAAAACGCAGCAAAGTCTGCAGTTCCGCTTAAATAGAGATTTGAAACTCCACTAGTGAGAACATCTAGGCGATCTACGTCCATATCGATTATAAAATCTCCATCAATATGAAATTCATCTTCGTTATTCTGATCCTCAGAAACGAGACTAAGTTCTGGATAGCTCAAGGTTCCTTCACTTAAAACAGCTTCTCCTGAGCTATTCCTAATTTGCTTTACATTCGGAGAAGTCACAAACACTTTAGTAATTCCGTATTCCCTAACTAGGTTACAGCCATTCATATTTCGTAATACGAGTGTACTATCTACAGAAGTAGAAACTTCAATTTCATTGAGCAGATTGGCACCTGTTTCTACTACTACCTTGGGAACTGGTCCATCTTGAATGATCAACTGCATTCGTTCAAAAACAATGATCTTATCGAACGTATCCACTTCAAATTCTTCTTGAATGATATCTCCAGCGGCTTGGAAGCAGTTGAGTCCTTTGTCTGAATCACAGCTCCAAAATAGCAGCCCCATTGTTATTGCTATTAAATACTTCATCATAATCGAATACCTATTCCAAATTCTACTGCCTCGGCTTTTGCCCAGTGCGCTTTCACGGTTACGGCAGCAAAAATTCTGTCTTTATAAAAATATCTTTTTAATCCCAATCTGTTGTAAAACTGGTTTTCGAAATCGTATGGCCAATACACATAGTATCCAAGCTGAGAAACGAAGGCAGTTTTGTGAAATCGAAGCTCATGCCCAACAAACACACCTACCCTGCGATAATCCTCATCTCCAGTTACATCGTCTTCTGGGAAGGCAACAGATCTATAAAATATAAGTTCTTCCAAAAATTTAGCGTCAAAATAATCGACTCCAAATTGAACGGTGCTTTTATAATTAATCCTTTTATCCATAAAGGCCGAAACCACAAAAAACGGATACTGTCCTTGTTGTACCACATCGCTTTCATTCCAGCCAAAACGATACACCAGATTGAACTTAAATTTCTCGGCTCTTGCATTGCTAGGTACATCATTCTCTGCAGAAACATATTCTGGCATTTCATCATGATCAAATAGATAGCTCGCTCCAACATTAAATGCCCAAGTATTAGTACTATTATTAGGTGCTCTAAAGTTGGCATTACTGTAGTGAATAATACTAAAACCTGCATGCACTCCCAATCCATCCCAAAGATTTTCGTGCACGTAGTTCATCTTTAAAAAAGTACTACTCAATACACTCGATCCAAAAGCGTTATTCAGGAAATTAGTTTCTGGGTCGTAAGGATTGGTGTTATATGCAACTCCTTGTCCCATTCTAAAAACTAGGTGTCTTTTTAGAAAGTACCAGTTGAAATGTGCATACAAACTATAATTTTCACCTAAAACCGGATTGTTAAAATCTTGATAAGCGAACGTAAAACCCCAATCTGGATAATTCCATCGTCTTTCGGCTTCCGTATGACCAAAGGTCTTTTTATTGTAACTGAGAAGTAGTCCCTGAGGATGTGCTGTAATCAAATGTGCAATGTCTGGATTGTGCTCAAGAATAGTACCGTAAAACGCATCCAGTTCCAGTGAAAAGGGACTAGACGGTTTTGTTTCTTCTTGTGCGCATACGTAACCACTAAAGATGAGAAAAGCAATTACGGTGATGGTGTATTTCATAGCTTGTTGAGTGGGGCAAATATACACTAATCTTCAAATATTAGACGCCCAGTAAAAAATTCTTCTACATCAACAACAGCAGGTCTATTCACAGAAATCACATCGCCCGTGCCGCGTATGACACCACGAATTCGATGCTGCGGATTCACCACCATTTTACTCGCACTGCGCTGGAATACTCTAAGGTCATTAATTATTAAGTCTTTTCCTTCAAAACGAGGCACTTCATCCTCAAAGCTAAGCACAGCTCTTTCGGTAAAGCCGTCAATATAAAAACCACTAAACCCATTGGCTGCTACATTAAATTCTTCACATTCGATGGTCATGGTAAAATCACCACTTTTTCGGGAATCTTCAATCCCTCCAGTGGTGTTACTTATAAGGCTTAAAGACGGAAAGCGCAACACTCCTTCTCCTACCACGTTAAACTCACTACTATTTCGTATTGAAAGCAGCTCTGGGGTGGTTACAATAGCAGTAATAGTTGCATAGTCACGTACTAAATTACAACCTGTACTATTTTTTACAATGAGCGTCTCATCAATTACTTCTACAGTAATAGCATTTAACAAATTCTCACCAGTCTCCACAAGCACTTCTTGGATATCTCCCTGCTTCACACGAAGAGTTACGTCATCTTCAATTCTGATCTTATTGAAATATGCAGTATCAAACTGCTCTATCACCGTTTCTCCTTCCAACTTTAAACAGTCGGGTGCATTTTCACTATTACAGGAAAACAATGCGAAAGCTATAATGTATAGGGTCCTTTTCATAGTTGGTTACAATCGGATTCCAATTCCAAATTCCATTGCCTCTGCGTTTGCGGCGTGCGTTTTTACAGTCATTACACCAAAAACTTGATCGGTTATATAATATTTCACTCCTAATCTAAAATAACTCCTAATCTCATATTCATAAGGCCAATAAACATAATAACCTAACTGTGTTGGAATTGCAAACTTACCTAAGCGAAATTCATGTCCAACAAAAACACTCACCCTTTTATAATCTTCATCCCCCGTAAGACCACTTGACGGAAAAGCGATAGAACGGTACTCAATCTCTTTTTCCAAAAATTTGGAGAAAAACACCTCTGTTCCAAATTGTACGGTGCTTTTATAATTCAACCTTTTATCCGCAAATGCACTTAATACAACAAAAGGGTGCTGCCCCAAACTGTAAAAATCTCCCTCGTTAAGACCTGCTCTCACTAAAAAATTAAAAGTGACTTTCTCTTTAAACGAAGGTGGCTGGGGATCGGTTAGGTAACTTCTTTCTTGATGGTAATTCACATCATAGTTAAGCCCTACGTTAAGTGCGGCAACATTGGTGCCCGAATTAGGTGCTTTAAAACTCCCATTAGAATGATGCACTAAGGTTAGCCCCGCCTGCAATCCAAATCCTTTATATACATCAGGAAAATGATAATTTAATAAAACATAGCTAGAAAATAATAAACTGCTTCCATAGACATTGTTCTTAAAATTAGTTTCTAAATCGAACGGATTGGTATTAAAAGCTATACCCTGCCCAAGACGCAATTGCAATCGTCTTTTTAAAAAATAAAAATTATAATGACCATATAGACCATAATTCTCTCCTAGGGCTTCTGTTTTAAAATCCTGATATAGAAAAGAAATCCCCCAATCTGGATATCCGTAAGCCTCATGCCAATACTTAGAACCATTGGTCTTTTTATTAAAGCTTAGGATAAGTCCGTCGGGGTGTGCTTGAATGAGATGGCCCACATTTTCATTATGTCGCAGCATAGTCCCATAAAAGTAATGCGCGTCGAGGGTAGCGTCTTGTTTTAAAGCCCGCTTTGCGTAGTTGCTTTCTTGGCCTAACGCGCAAATTGGCAACCATAAAATAATAAACAACCATCGGGACATATTCCCAAAAGTAAGAATTTAAAATATTTGCGAGGCAATCGCTTTAATATTATCACTCTTTCCCATAGAATAGTAATGTAAAACCGGGACACCCGCCGAAATCAATTCTTTACTCTGTTTCACACACCACTCTATTCCTACTTCTCGTACTTGTTTATTATCTGCGCACTTTATAACTTCCATAATTAAGTCGTCAGGGAGTTCCAAACTAAAGCGATGCGGAATTAAATTTAGCTGCTTTTTAGTAGCCAATGGTTTTAGTCCTGGAATGATAGGGACCGTAATTCCTGCCTGTCTGCACTTGTCTACAAATTCAAAATACTTTGTATTGTCAAAAAACATTTGAGTTACTATATAGGTGGCCCCCTTCTTTATTTTCTTTTTTAAGAAATGAATGTCACTATCCAAACTGGGTGCTTCCATATGCTTTTCAGGATAACCCGCTACGCCTATACAAAAATCGGTTTTAGCCTGATTCTGAATTTCAGCGTCTAAGTACAAACCTTTGTTGAGATCGGTAATTTGATTCACCAACTCACTGGCATAAGAATGACCTTCTAGCTCTGGCCTAAAATAGGTTTCACTTTTTACCGCATCCCCTCTAAGCGCCATTACATTATCGATACCTAGAAACCCGAGGTCGATCAAAAAATTTTCTGTGTCCTCTTTTGAAAAACCTCCACAAAGGATATGTGGAATGGCATCGACATCGTATTTATTCTGTATTGCAGCACAAATTCCAACAGTTCCTGGACGTTTTCGCACCACTTGCTTCCGAAGCAACCCGTTCTCCAATTCTTTATAAATATATTCTTCTCTGTGATAGGTTACATCAATAAATGGCGGCTTGAATTCCATCAATGGATCCATGCTGTCGTAAATGGAGGTGATATTTTGTCCCTTTAAAGGTGGTAATATTTCGAATGAAAACTGCGTAGTTCCATTTGCTTTACTAATATGTTCTGTGACTTTCATTAATCTGCAATATTGGGTTGAAGCCATTTTGTGGCCTTTTCTTCTGAAATGTTCTTGCGCAGAGCAAAATCTGCTACTTGATCCTCTTTTATCTTCCCTAATCCGAAGTAACGTGCCTCCGGATTTCCGAAGTAATAACCAGAAACCGAAGCGGCTGGCCACATGGCAAGGCTATCGGTTAGCACCACTCCTATTTTATTTTCCACATCTAGAATTTCCCAAATAGTTTCCTTTTCTAAATGATCTGGACAGGCGGGATAACCAGGCGCAGGACGAATTCCTTTGTACGTTTCTTTGATGAGCTCTTCATTGGTGAGTTTTTCCTCAGTAGCATAACCCCAGTGCTCTTTCCGAACCTTCTCGTGCAAATACTCGGCAAAAGCTTCCGCCAATCGATCGGCAAGGGCTTTCACCATAATCGCATTATAATCGTCATGAGCTACTTCAAACTGGGCCGCTAATTCTGCCGTTCCAAAGCCAGTAGACACGCAAAAGCACCCCATATAATCTTGCTTTCCGCTTTCCTTGGGTGCTATAAAATCTGCCAACGCAATATTTGGACGACCTTCCGCTTTTTTGCTTTGTTGGCGGAGTGTATAAAAAGTGGTATGTTTTTCTTCGGAAATTTTCACTTCGATGTCATCGCTGTTAATTTGATTGGCCGCAAAAAGCCCAAAAACAGCTTTAGCATTTAACAAGTCTTCAGAAAAAATACGCTTTAACATTTCCTGAGCATCTTTAAAAAGTTCGGTTGCCTGATCTCCGACGACCTTATCGGTAAGAATGTCTGGATATCTTCCATGCAAATCCCAGCTTCGAAAAAAAGGAGTCCAATCGATGTAATCTTTTAGTAATCTCAAATTGAAACCTTCTATAGTTTGCACACCCAACTGTTTTGGCTTAACTATTTCCGAAGCGTCCCAATCGACCTTAAATTTGTTTGCGCGAGCCTCCTCAAGCGAGAGAAACGCCTTCGTCTTCTGTCTATTTAAAAAACCCTTCCTAAAAACGGCATAGTCTTCCTTCAAGTTGGTCTTGTAACCCTGAGACCGATCTTTCTGAAGCAAATCTCCTACCACCGTTACGGCTCTAGATGCGTCGTTTACATGCACCACTGCATGTTCGTATTGAGGGTCAATCTTAACAGCGGTATGTGCCTTGCTAGTAGTGGCTCCTCCTATTAATAAAGGCACTTTAAAATTTTGCCGTTGCATTTCCTTCGCCAAAAAAACCATTTCATCCAATGAAGGAGTTATAAGTCCGCTCAAGCCAATAACATCAACATTATGTGCCTTGGCTTCTGCAATAATCTTCTCTGGAGGAACCATCACTCCTAAATCAATGATTTCATAATTATTACAAGCCAATACTACCGAAACGATATTCTTTCCTATATCATGAACATCTCCTTTTACGGTTGCCATAAGAATCTTACCGTTGGAAGAAGAAACGGCATCTTTTTCTAGTTCGATAAATGGCTCCAGATGTGCTACCGCTTTCTTCATAACACGTGCGCTCTTTACTACTTGTGGAAGAAACATTTTTCCGCTACCAAACAAGTCACCTACTACATTCATCCCAGTCATTAAATGACCTTCGATTACTTCAATTGGCTTAGATACGCTCAATCTCGCTTCTTCTATATCGTCTAAGATGTATTGATCAATTCCCTTTACGAGTGCTCTCGTAATTCTGTCCTGTAACGGCTCTTCTCTCCAAGAAAGATCTGCTGTTTTTTCTTTGGCCGACCCTTTTACGGTCTCTGCAAACTCTAAAAGCCGTTCGGTTGCATCGTTTCTTCTATTGAGAATAACATCTTCCACATGCTCTAGTAGATCTTTTGGAATGTCGTCGTAGACCTCTAGTAAGGTGGGATTCACTATTCCTATGTTCATTCCTGCTTGAATAGCGTGATACAAAAATACCGAATGCATCGCCTCTCGCACACCGTCATTTCCTCTAAAACTAAACGAAACATTACTTACTCCACCACTTACGCTGCAATGCGGTAAGTGCTCTCGAACCCAACGTGTTGCTTCAATAAAGTCGACTGCGTTTCTTTTGTGCTCGTCCATTCCAGTGGCGACTGGAAAAATATTAAGATCGAAAATAATGTCTTCTGGCGCAAAATTGACTTTTTCAACTAAAACATCATAAGATCGCTTTGCTATTTCACAACGGCGTTCAAAATTATCGGCCTGGCCAACCTCATCAAAAGCCATCACAATTACAGCGGCTCCGTAGCGTCGAATTAACTTAGCCTGTCTAATAAATTCTTCTTCTCCTTCCTTCAAACTAATTGAATTCACTACGCATTTACCTTGCACCACCTGTAAACCCGCTTCAATAATTTCCCATTTGGAACTATCGATCATAATAGGGACTCTCGAAATATCTGGCTCGGCAATCACCAAGTTTAGAAATCTCACCATCGCTGCCTTTCCATCGATGAGCCCGTCGTCCATATTAATGTCTATAATTTGAGCTCCTCCTTCTACTTGATGACGTGCAACCGAAAGAGCCTCTTCAAAGTTATTTTCTTTAATAAGCCGCAGAAACTTACGAGAACCAGCAACATTAGTGCGTTCTCCTACGTTGATGAAATTGCTTTCTGGAGTAACAACCAAAGGTTCTAAACCCGATAACTTTAAATATCTTTGTGGTACTTCCAGATGTTTTTGATGGCTCATAGTCTTTAATTTATAGTAGGTGGTCTTTCTTATTGAATGTTCTTTTGATGGGTTTATTCCACATCAACTAAAAAGGCAAGTTTTCTAAATCCACATTTCCTCCAGAGAGAATGATTCCTATTTTTTTATGCTGAAATTTTTGTTTTTCCCTAATTACCGCTGCAAATGGCACCGCACATGAAGGTTCAATTATTACCTTGAGCCGTTCCCAAATAAGCTTAAGAGCCGCTATAATTTCAACTTCTTCCACGCGTATAATCTCTTCCACCAATTCTTTGATAATGGGAAAATTGATATCTCCAAGATTGGTTCTTAGTCCGTCGGCAACTGTATGAGTTGTTTCGTTGGTTTCAATTTTTCCAGATTGTAAAGAGCGATAAGCATCGTCTACTTCAAATGGCTCACCTCCAATTACTTTGCAATTATTAGCGTAATAAGCAGCTGCCAAAGCGGTTCCCGCAATGAGGCCACCCCCACCTACTGGTGCGAACATATAATCCAAATCTGGATGTTCCTCTAATAATTCGACTGCTGCGGTGGCATTTCCTAATATCACATTTCTATTATTTGACGGATGTAAAAAAGTTGCACCTTTTTCTGCTCGTATCTTTTCCGAAGTAGTTTCTCTAGCTGCTAAGGTAGATTCGCATTCGGTTACCAAGCCGCCATAACCTTTTACAGCTTCTTTTTTAACAGCAGGAGCATTTTCTGGCATTACTATATAAGCTGGAACCCCTAGATTTCTTGCTGCCAAAGCCACCGCTTGCCCAAAATTCCCAGACGAATGTGTTACTACTCCTGCCTCTTTCTGCTCAGCCGTTAATTGTTGGATGGCATTTACAGCTCCTCGCATTTTAAAGGCGCCCATTTTTTGGAAATTCTCACATTTGAAAAATAGTTCGGCTCCCACCAATTCGTTGAGTAAGGTAGAAGTAAGCACTGGTGTACGATGTACGTAATAATGCACTCTTACACTTGCACCTTCTACATCAATTTTTGTTGGAATCATACAATTTGATTTATAGGTTGATTAAGGGGTCTCGGACTGTATTGAGCGGCTATATCTGCAATTGCTTTGATGTGGGACGGAGTGGTACCGCAACAACCGCCAATAATATTGATGAGTTTTTTGTCTAGGTACTCACGAATTTGTTCCGCCATTTGGACTGGGCTCTCGTCGTATTCACCAAAGGCATTTGGCAATCCGGCATTTGGATAGGCCGAAACTGCCAGATTGGTCCTGTTTGCAACAACGGCGAGGTGTGGAGTAAGCTGTTTGGCACCCAAAGCACAATTAAATCCAACGCTCAACAATGGAATGTGTGAAATGGAGATCAAAAACGCCTCCGCTGTCTGGCCAGAAAGTGTTCTTCCAGAAGCATCGGTTATGGTGCCACTTACCATTACTGGAATATCTATATTTCGTTCTTCTTTTATTTCTTCTATCGCAAATAATGCAGCCTTAGCATTGAGGGTGTCGAAAATGGTTTCTACCAAAAGTAGATCACACCCTCCGTCTAATAAAGCCTCCGCTTGTTGTTTATAGGCTACCCTTAATTGATCAAATGAAATTGCTCTAAAGCCAGGATCGTTTACATCTGGGGACATGCTTGCGGTTTTATTGGTTGGTCCCATTGCACCCGCCACAAATCTGGGCTTATGTGGTTCCCTTTCGGTAAACTCATTGGCTACTTCTTTTGCAATTCGGGCACTTTCAAAATTAAGCTCGTAGACGAGATCTTCCATTTCGTAGTCTGCCATTGCGATGGAGGTTCCCGAGAATGTATTAGTTTCTACAATATCTGCTCCAGCGGCAAAATATTTAGCATGTACTTCTGCAATAGCTTTTGGCTGGGTGATGGACAAGAGGTCGTTGTTTCCTTGTACCAATTTATGGAAATCTTTAAAACGTTCTCCTCTAAAGTCTTCTTCTACAAACTTATATTGTTGCAGCATGGTTCCCATCGCTCCGTCTAGGATTAGGATTCGTTCTCTTAATGCTTTGTGTATGTCTTTCATATCTATTTACAGAACGCATCTATGGTTCTTATTGCTAACTAAATGTACATCTAAAACTGCAATAGGGATAGTAGCGGCATCCCCTTCATCTGCGCGGCAAGCGGATATGAAGGGATATAGCGAATAGCCCGGGCCTCTGTAGCTACGACCAAAGGAGTAGCGTAGGAGGAATTGCCCAAAAAAGTGGTTTAAAAAATTGTCAAGAAAGTAGATAGGATGGAACCTGTTCTGTTTGTTATCTATACCGTAATGGATAGAATGTAGCACCTTCTCCAAAAGATGGAGGGTTGCTAAGGCTTCATAGGGTCTATTCCCTCGGCCTTTCTTGATAACGTTTCAAAATGTTTTAGAACTATTACAAAGAAAAGGTATAAAAATGTTCTAACCAATATTTTTAGCCGGAATTTTAGTTGTTTAAATGAATTCCACACTCTCTGTTTTCCAATGCCTTTATTGGATCGAAATAATCGAACTCTGTTGGTAATTGATGCAGTTCTAAATAGGTGATAATCTCTGCGTCTGAATAGTAGTAAAACGGACTCACTTTAAGGATGCCATCATTAGAGAAACTAAGTATGTCAAGTTTATCACGATGTGCAGTTTTTCCTTTTCTCAGATTGGTGAACCAGACATCGGGTTGGTATTTTTTAAACGCTCTTTGAAAAGGTTCCAGTTTTACTTTTTCTGAAAACTTCTCATGATTAGGATTGCCCAACTCTGGTCTACCTAGGGTATGATCCAAGAATGCCGTAGTATAACGAGGTGTAAAAATCTCTAACTGTAGATTGAGTTCTTCTGAAAGCTGCTGAGCATGAAGATAAGTGGCTTTTGTATTGTAGCCAGTGTCGCACCAGATAACAGGAATATCTTTCTTCATTTCTACACACGCAAAAAGTATCGCAGCAGAATAAGCGCCAAAACTGGTAGTAACAATTGGCTTTTGAGCCAATTCTAAAACAAATGAGATAATATCTTGAGGAGTTTCATGACGCAAACTTTCGTTAAATAGATGAACGTTTTGAGGAGTGATGTTTTTCATATTAGACAATCCCTATAGAATTACTAGAGTGAGCAAAAATACAATTGTTATACGAAACGACCATACGATCTTCTAATTTTGTAAAACGAAATCTTTCAAGCTGGTGTTTTCGAGTATTTCCAAGGTGTTATCTCGAACCTGAATCATTAATTTGTGAACGTTGCATTGGTGTTCATCTGGACAATCATGGCACTTTTCGTAAAAATTAAGGCTCACACATGGCACCATCGCAATGGGTCCTTCTAAAATACGATATACTGCAGCAATTGGTATATCCTCTGGTTCTTTGAGCAAGTAGTAACCTCCTCCTTTTCCTTTTTTGCTGGCCAGATAGCCTGCCTTTCTCATACTAAGAAGAATGCTCTCCAAGAATTTCTGTGAAATATTTTCTGCTTCAGAAATTACAGATATCTGAACGGGTTTATTAGTCTCTTGTTTGGCTAGATAACTGAGTGCTTTTAAGCCGTATTTGGTTTTTCTGGATAACATATATAATCTATTAACCCTATAAAGATACTAGAAAGTTACTCTATTTCGCGTCCATTTATGAGAATTTGGTGAGATACTGAGATACAATTTTCCAAGGAAATGGAAACAGAACAGTATTTCTCGAAGCTTAATTCCGCCGCTCTTTTCGCTTTGGATGCATCTATCTCACCCTCCAAATATACCTTAACCAAAACAAATTCGAATGGTTTAGCTTCTTTTACTTCCTTTCGAATACCCTCCACTTCTATGTGATAACCAGTAATTTCTTGGCGTTGCTTTTTAAGAATAGAAATAATATCTATGGCGTTACAACCTCCTATTCCCATTAAAATCAATTCCATCGGGCTCGCTCCTTTGACCTCATCTACAGAGGAATTGTCAATATAAACCGGAACACCAGTTTTACCCTTGGCTTCAAATAAAAATTGATCGTTGATCCTGTCGAGTGTTACTTTCATTTCTCTATTTTTCTATTTTCTCCTACGAAGATACAATTCCTTTAATGAGTGCCGAATTAAATCTGTTGTCCCTCATTTCATTTAATCCAGCGTTCACAAATCTTGAGGTAGGTACATTACCAATTTCGAACGCTGGATGTTTTATTTTGTTTCCTTAGCTTCCTTTATTACTCAATCTCAAAATATCGCCGAAGACACCTCGGGCGGTTACTTCTGCTCCTGCACCTGCGCCCTGAATTACAATAGGATGATCTCCATAGTTTTCGGTATATATTTCGAACAAAGAGTCGCTCCCCTTTAGTTGTCCTAGTACTGTATTTTTTGAAACCGAAACGAGCTGCACGTCTAATATTGCCCCATCTTCTCGAGACAAATCTCCATGTAAATCGGCAACATATCTCAATACTTCATCTCCTTGCTGCCTTTTCTTTTTAATCTGAAATGGAACATCCAACTCTTTCAAACTTCTTAAAAATTCATCTTTATCAACCGTTCGAAGCCCTTTCGGAATGAGATTTTGAATTGAAATATCTTCAAATTCGTTGTGCAGATCTAATTCTCTAGCTAAAATGAGTAGTTTTCTCCCCACATCATTCCCACAAAGATCTTCACGAGGATCGGGTTCTGTATATCCCTTATCAATCGCACTTTGAAGTACTGAACTAAACATCTCTTTCCCTTCTGAAAACGAGTTAAAAATATAGCTCAGCGATCCGGAGAACACCCCCTTGATACGGGTGATGTTTTCTCCAGAAAGATGCAACAATTTAATAGTATCAATTAAGGGTAAGCCTGCTCCAACATTTGTTTCGTACAAATATTCTTTGTTGTTCTTCGCCAATTCTAAACGTAGATTTTGGTAAAACGTCAAAGACTTGGTATTCCCAATTTTGTTAGACGAGACAAGGTTAAATCCGCTATTGATCAACAGTCCATAATTGTCAACAAATTCACCACTTGCGGTATTATCGATGGCAATAAGGTTTTCGAGCGAATGTTCTCGCGCAAACGCTCCAATCTTCTCAATCGTATAGGCCTCTCCCAATGTCTCTATTTCTTGTTGCCACGAGTTGTTGACTCCTTCACCTTTCAGCAAAACGACAGAAGAATTAGCAATAGCAAAAATAGCCAACTCTAGATCTCGACGCTTCGAAATTTCCTCTTTCGATGCTAGAATCTGTTCTATTAATTTACTACCAACGTTTCCATGTCCGAAAATGGCCAAATTAATCTTCTTCTTTTTTATTACCTCCAGATCGATGCGTTTTGGCACTTCTTCGGCTGTTGGGTTAAGTATTTGTAGTGTACTCATATTCTTTATTTTTTAGACAAAAAACGGGCGTTAATATTTCCGCTAATTGGTCAAACTCTAGTAAAAAAGCATCGTGTCCATATATTGACTCGATGTTGTGATAAGAAACCTGCTTTCCAAGTCTCTTTAATCGCTGAAAGGTGTCCGTAATTTCTGAACTCAGGTAAAAACCATCACTTCCTATTCCTATTAAAACAATGTTACTTTTTATGGGCTTAACTACTTTTTCAAAAGATTCAGATTCCATAGAAATGTCTGCCGACATTAACAAATGATTCATCAGCTTATAAGCTTTGAGTTGAAATCTTTCCTGCAACTTTTGACCATGGTGAAGCAACCAACTTTCAATATTGAACATACCCAAATCGCTATTAAAACTTCTTTCAAAGTTTAATTTGAACGACTGAGGGGTTCTGTAAAAAGTCATTGCATGAATACGTGCATCATGGACAGGTTTGATCGAATTATTCAAAATTTGTTTCTGAACCCTGCATTGAGCGAGTAACCAATCTGTTGCCTTCCAATCTGTAGCAATTGGAATGAGGTTTTCAATTAGTTCTGGTTCCAATACGGCTAACTGCCAAGCTATACTCCCACCTAAAGAACCGCCAATTACCGCGTAAAGCGATGTAACCTCCACCTGCTTCAGGCCTCTCAAAAAAAGCTGCGCAACGTCATAAACCGAAAAGTCTTCGGGTTGGTCAACAAAAAACCCATTGTAGCCATTGCCCGGAATATTAAAGGCTAAGATGGTATATTGGTTTGTATCTATTATTTTCCCTTCGCCTATTAAATCATTCCACCAACCATGTTCACCAATAACTGTACTGTTGCCGGTGAGTGCATGATTAACTAGAACCACTGGCGCGCTTCCCAAGGGAGGGCCAAACACCTCATAACTCAACGGAATTTCGTTATATATCTTTCCTGTGCGCGTCCTAAAATTATAAAATTTGATGTTTTTCATAGCATAAAATTTGTTGCGGCTCATAAGTGAATCGCAACTTGATAAAAATCCAATTCTAAACTAATTCCGGACTAGAGATATGTACTAAAGCATCTTCCAAATCCTTTTTGAGATCGTCGATATTCTCGATTCCTACGGATAGTCGAATAAGGTCCTTAGTCACTCCAGTAAGTTCCTGATCGTTATCACTTAATTGCTGATGCGTTGTACTTGCAGGGTGGATAATCAATGATTTGGTATCACCTATGTTGGCCAGTAATGAAAACAACTTCGTGTTATCCACTAATTTCTTAGCCGCTTCATACCCTGCTTTCAATCCAAATGTAACAATCCCACTTTGTCCCTTTGGAAGATATTCCTTGGCGAGATGTAGATATTTGCTGCTTTCCAGTCCAGGATAATTTACCCAAGCCACTTCTTCTTTCTCTTGCAACCATTTGGCAATGGCAAGTGCATTCTCGCTGTGCTTGTTAATACGGACCTCCAATGTTTCCAGTCCTTGGATAATCTGAAATGCATTAAATGCACTTAATGCCGCTCCATAATCACGAAGTCCTTCAATTCGTACTTTTGCTATAAACGAAGCTTCTTTAAGTACTTCTGCATAAACAAGTCCGTGATACCCCTTGGAAGGCTCGGTAAATTCGGGAAACTTGCCATTGGTCCAATCAAATGTTCCGGCATCTACAATAGCACCGCCAAGTGCCGTTCCATTTCCATTGATATACTTTGTGAGTGAGTGAATAACAATATTTGCACCATGAGCTATTGGGTTCAACAAATAAGGTGTTGCTACTGTATTATCTACTATCAACGGTACTTTATTCTCTTTGGCTTGAGCCGAAATTTTCTTTAGATCCAGGACGTCGAGTTTTGGATTTCCTAAGGACTCAATAAAGATAGCTCTGGTATTCTCTTGGACAGCTTTACCAAAATTCTCTGGATCATCTGGATTGACGAAGGTGGTAGTTATTCCTAACCGAGGAAGCGTTATGCTTAATAAATTAAACGTTCCGCCATAAAGACTATTGGAAGCTACAATGTGATCCCCGGCACGTAATAAAGTTAATAAAGTTGTGGCAATAGCAGCTGTTCCTGAAGCAGTAGTCACGGCTGCAATACCTCCTTCGAGTGCCGCCAGGCGTTGCTCCAGAATATCACAAGTAGGATTATTAATACGGCTGTAAATAAATCCTGCTTCAGATAAATTAAACAAGTTGGCCGCATGATTACTGTTATTAAAAACAAAGGATGTAGATTGATATATTGGTACTGCTCTGGTTCCTCCATTAACAGTAACATCATGTCCGGCGTGTAAAGCGTTTGTCGCGAATTTTTGTGTACTCATGTTCTTTTCTTTTAGTGATTATTGGAGAATAAATGATGATCCCCGCTATAATTTGGTGAGATTAAATTTAAATGACTTGAAGTAGTTTTTTTTCCTTAGGTTGTTGCTTAAAGGCACTTGCTAAATCGTCAATGAGGTCTTGAGCTCCCTCTATTCCGCAAGAGAGCCTTATAAGCGAATCTTTTATTCCTGCTTCCAATCTGCGTTCTCTAGGTACGGAAGCATGCGTCATTTGGGGTGGATGGCAAAGCAAACTTTTTACACCACCTAAACTTTCAGCTAACTTGAAAAACGCAGTGCTCGTCACAAAACTATTTGCCGCTTCCACTGTGTCCTCTTTTAATGTAAACGAAACAATTCCGCCAAACAGTCCGTTCTGCTGTCGTCTGGCAATGTCATGATTTTTGTGTGTCTTCAACCCCGGAAAGTAAACGTCTTGAACCGACTCGTGTTTTACTAAGAACTGGGCTACTTTTTCGGCATTCTGGCATTGTTTTCTGTATCGAATATCCAAGGTTTCAATTCCGCGGATGGTAAGAAAACAGTCCCATGGCCCTAAAACTCCACCCGAAGCGTTCTGTACAAATTTTATTTTTTCTGAAAGTGAAGCAGTCTTGGTAACTACTAATCCCGCTACCAAATCACTATGACCGCCAATATATTTGGTACCACTATGGATAACGATATCTGCCCCCAAGGATAAGGGTTGTTGTGCAATTGGGCTTGCGAACGTATTGTCCACTACTAGCAAGGCATTTACTTCTTCCGCGATAGTTGCTATTGCTGAAATATTAGAAACTTTTAGCGTAGGATTAGTGGGAGATTCGATCCAAATGAGTTTGGTTTTGGAACTCACAGCGTTTGCTACATTCTCGGGATCTGTAGTATCTACGTACTTGATGTTGATGCCTAATTTTTCGTACACATGGGTAAAGAGTCGATATGCTCCTCCGTAGATGTCGTCTACCGCAATAATTTCATCTCCGGTTGTCAATAACTTCAGCACTGCGTCAATTGCGGCAAGGCCTGTAGCAAAAGCAAAGGCTCCGTTTCCACCTTCTAGCTTCGCAACCACATCTTCTAAAACTTTGCGAGTTGGGTTGTTACTTCTGGCATAATCAAAGCCTTTGTTTACGCCAGGTGCTTCCTGAATAAATGTTGATGTTTGGTAAACGGGTACCGAAATAGCCCCAGTTAATGGATCGCTTGGGATCGAATGGATAATTTTTGTTGCACTCATTTTTCTTAAATTTTGAATTAAAAATTGATTAAATCAAAAAGTCAATTCCGACAAATCATCGGAGTCAATAGAAAAATGTTATAAGAAAAGAAACACCAACGTGGGAAACATTGGGTTTGGGTTATCTATCTCCAGCCGTAAACAACTGTTGTAGAATTTAGCACCTTCTTCGTATGGAACAAAGGGTTGCTAAGGCTTCAAAGGGTCTAATCCCTCCACCTTTCTTGATAACATTTCAATAAAGTTTTGAACTTTGTGAGCTCAAATATTCAGAAACAAAATCCACATCTCCAAACTTTTTTGAACATTTTATTTTTCGACCAACCCTTTTTCCCTGATTATTTGGGGTATGGATTTGCCAGTAATATGGCTCTCCAACCACGATAAAATATCGAGGTACAGGAAACTTCGACGCTCGTAAGGATCGTCTTCAAATTCTTTTAATTTTTTATATAATTTTTCGAATTCCGTCTTCAGTTGATGTGGATAAATATCTCCCAAGCCACGTAAAAATTTGATCATTTCCTTCTGAACCTGATACAAATCTTCCATTTTAATCAAAAATTTATAAGTGCTTTTTATAAGTCGGTCTAAATGGTAATCTTCGCCCGCTTCGTAATGGGCAACCAAGTTCAAAATTCTAGAAAAGCAGAGCAGATCTTCTCGCATCTCCAGTGTTTTATTGGATATAATTCGTTCCAAATATTGGATACACAATTTATTTTGGCCCGCTCCAAAATAAAGGCAGGCAATTTTATAGTAAAACATCATCACATGGTGTTCATCTATAGTTCCCTTATGTGCTTCAATACCAGACAAAATCTCCTTCACAATTGGTGTTCCTTCTTCAAAAGAACCTTCCATAAAATGAAGGTTTATTTTATGAGAAAACAGATGTAGAAATACCAAGCTCTCGATATTTTCACTCTTCGGAAAGGTTTTATTCGCCACTATTTTCTCCAATTTCTGAAGTGTAACCTTGAACCTCCCCACATCTTTGATATAGAACAAAGCCTCTAATAAATACTGTTTGCCTCGAAGAAAGAAAACTGGGTTGAGCGTAATCATTTCTGGGTTCTCGTAAAATAAATCTACCCATTTTAAGGCATATTTATAACAAGACCTGAAATCTTGAATCAAGAAACTATACCATAAATAAGCCTTATTGAGCCATAATTTTTCACGAAAACCTAAGTACTCAATATCATATTCTGGCAATTGTTCATTAAAATACTTGGTGATTAATTGATACTCCTCGTCGTTCTTTACGTATCCTTTTTTGAGAAAAATACCGTACAATTGAAGCGACAAATTGCTCAGTTTACTCGCCAAAACATTTAACTCGCTCACTTGCTTGGCTTCCAATGTAAGCTGATCTGCCCTTGTACTGATACTACGAGTAATATATTGGGATTCAATCACTTTCTCCAGCTCTATAATCTCGTAGGCAATATTCTTTTCCTCATTTTGCATCGCAAGATTCTTTGCCTTATCTAAAATCTTTAAACTTTGATTATACAAACCTTTATGATACAAGATGGTAGCAAAATCCAATTGCTCTCTAATCTGGATTCTTATATTTTGATGCGACGGATTTAGTCGAAGGCTAATTAATATCTGCTTGTAGAGATGTGCTTTTAAGTTGGATAACTGACTTTTCTTGATAATCCCACTCCTTAGAATTTCGGACTCCTCATAGCTATTAAGCTTTTCAATAGTGCCGAAAAGAGTCATAAACTTAGCATCCTCATTAACTCCCAACCTATTTACGTACAACTTAAATTGCCGTTTTTCAGATTTGGTAAGGGACTTAATCAAATCAAACAAATTATCTTTTTGAGCCTTGGGCATAAGTGAGATTATTTAATTAATTATCTGTTAATCAATTATATATAATAAAACAATAGTATTTAAACGCCGTAAACCAGAGCGATAAAAAAGCGTATTTGAGAACTCCAAAGTATACATTCGTATTGCAAATTGAAAATTAATTCAGAAAAATGTCCAAAGAACACGTCCAAATATTTGACACAACGCTTCGAGATGGAGAACAGGTCCCCGGTTGCAAACTAAATACCGAACAGAAAGTAATTATCGCAGAGCAACTCGATCGCCTAGGCGTGGATGTAATTGAAGCCGGTTTTCCTATTTCGAGTCCTGGCGATTTTAAATCTGTAGTAGCTATTTCTGAAACCGTACAGAATGCGACGGTCTGTGGTCTTACACGAGCTGTCCCTAAAGACATAGAAGTAGCAGCCGAGTCTTTACGAAAAGCTAAAAAGCCTAGAATTCACACTGGAATTGGCACATCAGACTCACACATTAAATTTAAGTTTAAGTCGACCAGAGATGAAATCATAGAACGCGCTTTTAAGGCTGTTCAATATGCCAAATCTTTTGTAGAAGATGTTGAATTTTATGCTGAAGACGCTGGTAGAACCGAAAACGAATACCTCGCTAGAGTTTGTGAAGCGGCCATCAAGGCGGGAGCGACCGTCTTAAATATCCCAGATACTACTGGTTATTGCTTACCAAACGAATACGGAGAAAAAATAAAATATTTAAAGGAGAATGTAACAGGAATAGAACGAGCTATTCTTTCCTGTCACTGTCACAACGACCTTGGATTGGCAACGGCAAATTCGATTGAAGGCGCCATCAATGGGGCTAGACAAATAGAGTGTACTATTAACGGTATTGGAGAACGAGCGGGAAATACCGCTCTGGAGGAAATAGTGATGGTACTTAAACAGCATCCATATATTAATCTAGACACCAATGTAAACACCCAACTGCTGTATGAAACCAGTCAGCTAGTATCTAACAGTATGGGAATTTACACACAACCCAACAAGGCAATTGTTGGTGCAAATGCATTTGCCCATAGTTCTGGCATTCACCAAGATGGAGTAATAAAAAACAGAGAAACTTACGAAATAATAGACCCCAAAGATGTGGGTGTCACAGAATCTGCCATAGTACTAACTGCTCGCAGTGGTAGAGCAGCCCTAGCTTACAGAGCTAAAAAAGTAGGTTATGAATTAACCAAACTCCAATTGGATGATGTCTATGCAAATTTCCTAATTTTTGCAGATCGCAAAAAAGAGGTAGCAGATCATGACATCCATGAAATTATAGAAACCAGCAATGTATATCAACAAATTGCATCGGCTTCATGAGTATAGCAGAAAATGGTATGAAAAAAACACTATTCGATAAGGTATGGGACGCTCATGTGGTGGATTCAATTAAAAACGGGCCAGAAATCTTGTATATCGATAAACATTTAATACATGAAGTTACGAGTCCGCAAGCCTTTCAAGAACTAGAGGAACGTGGTATACCTATATTAAGACCCGAACAGATAGTGGCAACTGCAGATCACAACACTCCAACGGTGGATCAACACTTGCCAATTAAAGATGAACTTTCCCGCAAACAGTTAAAACAACTAACCGTTAACTGTAAAAAAAATGGAATAACCCTATACGAATTAGGCCACAAGTATAATGGAATTGTACATGTAATGGCTCCAGAATTGGGATTTACTCAACCAGGAATGACCATTGTATGTGGAGATAGCCACACCTCAACCCATGGTGCATTTGGAACGATCGCTTTTGGAATTGGAACCAGCCAAGTAGCACAGGTGTTTGCTAGCCAGTGTTTGCTTCTCACAAAACCGAAAAAACTAAGAATAACAGTAAACGGAAAACTAAAACCCGGAGTACTGTCTAAAGACGTCATCCTATATATTATCTCCCAAATTGGAACCAATGCCGGAACTGGCTATTTCTGCGAATACGCTGGAGAGGTATTCGAAACCATGAGCATGGAAGGCAGAATGACCGTATGCAATATGAGCATAGAAATGGGCGCGCGTGGGGGAATGATTGCTCCAGATCAAACTACTTTTAACTATGTGAAGGGAAGGAAACACGCCCCAAAAGGCGATGAGTTTGATCGAAAGGTAGCCTATTGGAAAACACTTCCTACAGACCCAGGAGCAATTTTCGACAAAGAATATATCTTTGATGCGAAGGATATTGATCCTATGATTACCTACGGAACCAATCCAGGGATGGGGATTAAGGTCACTGGCACAATTCCAAAGATTACCGATACCTCTTTTGAAAAATCCATTGAATATATGGGCTTTCGAACTGGTGAAAGTTTACTTGAAAAGCCTATTAATTATGTTTTTATTGGGAGCTGCACCAATTCTAGGATCGAAGATTTTAGAGTGGCCGCATCTTATATAAAAGGGAAGAAAAAAGCGCAAAACGTAACTGCCTGGCTAGTTCCAGGAAGTAAACAAGTAGAGTCGCAAATTATAGAAGAAGGACTACATTCTATTTTTGAAGCAGCCGGATTTGAATTGAGACAACCAGGTTGCTCTGCTTGTCTTGCGATGAACGACGATAAAATTCCGCAGGGAGAATACTGTGTATCGACCTCCAACAGAAATTTTGAAGGCAGACAAGGGCAAGGAGCCCGTACTATTCTGGCAAGCCCACTATTAGCTGCGGCAACCGCTGTAGAAGGAAAGATTGTAGATATTACTAAACAACTCAACTAATGGAAAAGTTTAAGCAACTTAGGTCGACGGCAATTCCGCTAGAAATTGAAAATGTAGACACGGATCAAATCATCCCTGCTCGTTTTTTAAAAGCGACCAATAAGAAAGGCTTCGGGGATCATTTGTTTAAAGATTGGAGATTTCATAAAAATGGAGAGGTCAACACATCGTTCATACTAAACAACCCTAGCTACAGTGGAAACATTCTGGTAGCAGGAAATAATTTTGGATGTGGATCTAGCAGAGAACACGCCGCCTGGGCACTCGTTGGCTACGGATTCAAAGTAATTGTATCTAGCTTTTACGCAGATATTTTTAAGGGAAATTCGTTAAACAACGGGTTGTTGCCCGTGCAGGTTTCCGAAGTATTTCTAAAAAACATCTTGCAACTTATCAAGGAGAGACCAGATACTATTTTGAACGTAGATCTTGAAAATCAGACAATTTCAGCAGAAAACAGTGAACTGTCTGAACACTTTGATATCGACCCCTATAAAAAAACATGTATGATCAATGGCTACGACGATATTGACTATCTATTGAGTAACCTAGAAAGAATAAAAGAATACGAACTAAACAAAGCGATGGCTTAAGTTCAAAGCATTTTACTATATGAAACTAAACATAGCTGTACTTCCTGGCGACGGAATTGGACCAGAAGTAACCAAAGAAGCAATCAAGGTCTTGAAGGCCGTTGCTGTAGAATTTGATCATAGCTTCCATTTTACGGAGGCCGCTGTTGGTGCTATTGCCATAGACCAAACGGGGAATCCATTACCAGACCAAACCCTCGATCTTTGTAGGATGAGTGATGCTGTTCTATTTGGAGCTATAGGCGCTCCAAAATACGATAACGACCCAACCGCAAAAGTTCGACCGGAGCAAGGTCTTTTAAAATTGCGAAAGGAACTAGGCCTTTTTGCAAACATCCGCCCTATTAAAGCCTATACTCCATTACTTGAAAAATCTCCATTAAAAGAGGAGATTATTAAAGGGACAGATATTAGTATTTATAGAGAACTTACTGGCGGAATCTACTTTGGTGAGAAAAAACTAAATAAGGAAGGAACACAAGCTTCAGACCTCTGTGTTTACACGAAAGAAGAAATTGAACGCATTACCCATCTTGCCTTTAAGGCAGCCAGGAATAGACGGAAAAAAGTAACTCTTGTAGACAAGGCTAATGTTTTGGAAAGTTCTCGTTTATGGAGAAAAGTAGTTACGGAAATAGCACAGGACTACCCGCAAGTTACTCTCGACTTTTTATTCGTCGATAACGCAGCCATGCAGATGATTTTAAATCCGACGCAATTCGATGTAATCCTTACTGAAAACATGTTTGGCGATATTATCAGCGATGAGGCAAGTGTAATTGGAGGATCCATTGGATTGTTGGCATCTGCTTCCGTTGGTGGAACTATTGGCTTGTTCGAGCCCATTCATGGTTCATTTCCCCAAGGCGCGGGAAAGGGAATTGCAAATCCACTCGCATCCATTTTGAGTGCTGCAATGATGTTAGAACATTTTGGTCTAAATGCGGAAGCCAAACGAATAACCGACGCAGTAGACAAATCGTTAGAACTGGAAATCACCACTACCGATCTAAATTCGGGTAGAGGTGTTTCTACTAGCAGGGTTGGAGATTTTATCGAAGATTACATATTGAATCCTGAGGACACCAACTTAAATTTTAATAATATTCATCTTGGACAGTCCACCATTATATAAAGAATATTGCCAATTAGAGGTTACTTATGTGCTACTAAGGATTTAATACGAACGTACTTTTCGCCCCAGCAGAGCACGTTTACTATTCTCCAATTGGTAATTAGATTAGCTTAATAGATAATGTTTTAATTGCGAATAGGTCGAGATTTTCTCGGCCTTTTTCGTTTTATCCATGATCGCTTTAATGGACTGTGGAACCTCTATTTCATCTGAAATTCTCTTCGGAATAACATCTAGAAACTTTACCGGATGCGCTGTTTCTAAAAATACTCCATACAGACCGTTTTTTTTAGCCAAGTATTCTTTGAGCGCTAAATATCCAATCGCACCGTGCGGATCTGGGATGTAATTATTTTCTTTAAAAAGCTGTAGCATCGTCTTTCTAGTTTCTTCATCTGTATAGCTATAACCTGAAAGGTTTTTTCTCAATACTGAAATATCATTTCCATGAAGTTGCTGTATTCTAATAAAATTACTCGGCGCACCTACATCCATGGCATTGGATATAGTCGCTACCGAAGGTTTGGGTTGGTATTCGCCCGTTTTTAAATAATGGGGCACAATATTATTAGCATTGGTTCCCGTCACAAAGTGATGTACTGGAAGACCCAGTTTTTGCGCCATCATTCCCGCGCAAATATTTCCAAAGTTGCCACTGGGAACGCTAAAAACTAGTTCTTTTCCTTGATTCTTTAGTTGCTTATAGGCAAAGAAATAATAGAACATCTGGGGCAACCAACGTGCAACATTAATCGAGTTGGCCGAAGTGAGTGTCTTCTTCCCATTAAAATCTTCATCCAAAAAAGCCTGTTTTACCATTTCTTGGCAATCGTCAAAAGTTCCTTCTACTTCTAAAGCTGAAATATTCTTACCCAAAGTAGTGAGCTGTTTTTCTTGAATATCGCTCACCTTTCCGCTAGGATAGAGAATAACCACTTCAACTCCTTCTACCTCATAAAAGCCACTGGCAACGGCACCTCCTGTATCTCCAGATGTTGCAACCAGTACGGTAACATCCTCTTTTGTTTCCTTTTGGCTATTGAAGTAGCCTAAACATCGGGCCATAAATCTGGCTCCCACATCTTTAAAAGCAAGGGTGGGTCCGTGATAGAGTTCTAAAGCCGAAATGTTCGGTGCAATTTCAGTAAGCGGAAAGTCGAATGATAATACATCGGTTAAAATCCTCTTTAGTTCCGTCGCCGGAATATCGTTCCCTACAAACTGTTTAATCGTTTCAAAGGCAATTTCGACCGTGTCCAATTCGGTTATCGATTCGAAAAAAGACGTTGGAAGGGTAGCTATTTCCGAAGGAAAGTAAAGCCCTCTGTCTGGTGCCAATCCTTTTACCACTGCCTCTTGAAAAGATACATTTGGTGCATTTTTATTTAAGCTGAAATAGGTCATATTCACAAATTTATTCAATTATTCTAGTGCCACTATCTCCAATTTTAGAGACATATATATTGTACTCTAACCCTTTATTGCAATAGGTTTCATCCATCGTTTTTGCCACAATTCTGGCCTGTGCCTCCCCTTTCGATAGGGCAAAAATAGACGGTCCAGAGCCAGATATTCCTGCTCCTAAGGCTCCATTTTTTAAAACACTTTCCTTTACTAGATCGAAATGAGGAATAAATAATTTCCTGGCAGGCTCTACAATTACATCTTCCAAGGAACGTCCAATAAGGCCATAGTCGTTACTGTGCAAACCGCTAATTAATCCTCCTACATTTGCCCATTGAGCTACTGCCTTCTTGAGAGGAACTTTTGAAGGCAATACCTTGCGCCCATCTGCTGTTTTCAATTCTATTTGAGGATGCAAAACTGTTACAAAGAGCTCTTTTGGGGTTGGAATGGAGATGACATCTAAGGGTTCATAACTCCTAATCAATACAAAACCTCCAAAAATCGCTGCAGAAACATTATCTGCAATTCTAGATCCACAAGCCAATTCTTCACCCAACATTGAAAACCGAACTAAATCAACCATCGAATATTGGTTACCTAGCAATTGATTTATAGCAAAAGCCGCTCCTGCACTGCTCGCTGCGCTACTACCTAAACCACTTCCAGGTTTGTATTTTTTTGTAATCTGAATGTCAACTCCGAAATTAGCTTTAGCATCTTCCAACATTGCTTGGGCGACAAAACCTGCAACATTATTTGCGCTTTCCATCGGTAAATCTGCTCCTTCAATCTTGGAAATAGTGACAACACCCGAATTATTTCTACTAAACTCCATTTCATCTCCAAGTGTTTCCAAAGCGAACCCCATGGCATCAAAACCACAGGATACGTTGGCAACAGTAGCGGGTGCAAAAATTTTAATACAATCCATCTTTAATTACTTCCTAATCCAATTATATCTCCAAAAAGTCCAGAGGCAGTTACCTCAGCTCCGGCGCCAGCACCTTTAATAATGAGCGGCTGATCTGCGTATCTCGCGGTATAAAATAAGACAATATTATCCTTTCCATCCAAATTATAGAATGGATGTTGTGAATCAATTTCTTGAAGACTTACTTTTGCCAAACCATTATCAAACTCTGCCACATATTTTAGTCGGCTATTATTTTTTTCCGCCTCTTCAAACAAGGAATTAAAATGACTTGCGGCTGTTTTCAAGGTTTTATAAAAGTCTTTTACAGAATTGGCCGCTAGAGCTTCCTTTGGAAGAAACGAAATATTTTCAATCTGTTCTATATCCAGTTCATGTCCGCTTTCACGTGCTAGAATCAATATCTTTCGAGCCACATCTATACCGCTTAAATCGATTCTTGGATCTGGTTCGGTATATCCTTCTTCTTGCGCTTGCTTTACTACATCGTAAAAAGTAGTATCCGAATTAAAGTTATTAAAAACGAAGTTTAAACTTCCCGATAAAACCGCCTTTATAGAAGTGACCGTATCGCCCGAATTAATTAAATTTTTAAGCGTATTAATAATAGGTAATCCAGCTCCAACGTTGGTTTCGAACAAAAACGGGGCATTGTACTTTTTCGATAATTCCTTGAGTTCTCTATAGTTGTTATATTGAGATGAACAGGCTATTTTATTGCATGCCACTACCGCTATACTTTCCTTCAAATATTGATTATAACTAGCAGCAATATTTGCATTTGCTGTAATGTCAATAAAAGTACTATTAGAAAGATTAAGTGATTTAATTGTTTCAAACCATTGCTCGGCATTCTGTTTTATTCCGTTATCTAGCGTTTCTTTCCAATGAGCTAGATCAATCCCATCCTCATCAAATATCATTTTGCGGGAGTTACTCATCCCAGTTACATTCACTTTCAGAAAAAGGTTATCGTACAAGTGCTGCTGCTGTTGCTCAATTTGATCCAACAAACGATGCCCCACATTTCCTACCCCTACAATAAATAGATTCAAGGTTTTTACCTGACGCTCAAAAAATCGATAATGAAGGGTGGTAAGGGCCTTTTTTACATCCTTTTCGTTAATTACTGCTGAAATGTTCCGCTCCGATGCTCCTTGAGCTATTGCCCTAATATTTACATTATTCTTTCCTAGTGAGCTGAACATTTTTCCACTAATCCCCTGATGATTTTTAATGTTGTCTCCAATTACCGCAACAATGGCTAGGCCAATTTCGGCTATAGCGGGTTCGGTTTTACCTAATGATATTTCGTAAGCAAATTCCTCATCAATAGCAATCTTCGCTCTTTCCGCTTCTTGCGACTGCACCGCAACACAAATAGAATGTTCTGAAGAGGCCTGCGTGATGAGTACTACGTTAATTTTTTGCAGTGAAAGTGCCTCAAACAAACGTTTCGAGAATCCTGGAATACCAACCATCCCATTACCCTCTAAAGTTATTAAAGCAATGTCTGGAAGATGAGTGATTCCTTTAATTGGCCCATATTGGTTATTGACCTGATGCGAAATATAAGTGCCATGTGCAGCAGGTTCAAAAGTATTTTTAATTGCAATGGGAATGTTTTTTTCTAAAACTGGTCTTATAGTGGGTGGGTAGAGAACTTTAGCACCAAAATGAGATAATTCCATTGCTTCTTGATAAGAAATTTCTTCAATGGGAAAAGCCTGTTTCACAAGTTTTGGATTGGCAGTGTACATTCCGCTAACATCGGTCCAGATTTCCAGAACCGAAGCATCCAAGGCCGCGGCAATAATAGAAGCGGTAAAGTCTGAGCCTCCCCGTCCAAGTGTTGTCGAATCTCCCATTTCATTTCTAGAGACAAAACCAGGCATGATGGTAACCTTTGCTGTGCTGGTTGAAAAATAGGTTTTAATATTTTGTTCGGAAACTTCAGATAACAACTGGGCTTGCGTAAAGTTTGAATCGGTTACAATAAGTTCACGACTGTCTTTTAAATCAGCACTATCGAGCTGTAGTTTCATACTTTCAGCAATCATATAAGAAGATAACAACTCTCCAAATCCGAGTACCTTATCTCTGGTTTTTTCTGAAAACTCGTTGATAAGATAAATTCCCTGCAGAATGTTTTTTAGTGCTTTTAACTCTTCTTCTAAATGCTTTATGGCTGCTCTAGTTAAACGCAGTTGAGTTGCAGTTTCTAGATGCCTTTCTTTTATACCTTCGAAAACCTCTAGGTAACTAGCATCTTTAAGATTTGCAAGCTCCCCTGCTTTTTGCAGTGTATCTGTCATGCCTCCCAAGGCAGATACCACCGCAACGACCTTGTCCTGTTCCGATTTAGATTTTAATATCGCAACAACTCTTGTTATGTTCTCAGCATTTGCTACCGAGGTTCCCCCAAATTTTAAAACTTTCATATCCTTTTAATTAATTGCATAAAAAAACCTCCCCAATATGGGAAGGTCTAGTTTATATTTTTATTCAACAATACCCTCCCGCTAGCTTCTAGAGCCAGTTGTAAATGTGGTAATAGTTGACGTTGTGTTCATCGTTAGTAAATATTGTTATAATCTTTATAAAAACCAAATGCACTTATACTTTTTAGACCAAAAATTGAAATAAATCAGGTTTATTGTTAAGATAATCACCATAAAAACCATGTTCTTTCATCCTAGTGATTAACGGGTTGAGGTCTGCAGGAGATTTTAACTCTAACCCTACAACCGCAGCTCCATTTTCTCTGTTCGTCTTTTTGGTGTATTCGAAATGTGTGATATCGTCGTTAGGCCCCAAAACAGCATTTAGAAACTGTCTTAATGCTCCCGCCCTTTGAGGAAACTTGATAATAAAATAATGCTTCAAATTTGAATATAAAAGAGCGCGCTCCTTGATCTCTGCGGTACGGGTAATATCGTTATTTCCTCCACTTACAACGCAAGCAATATTTTTCCCTTTGATTTGCTCTGCATATAAATCTAAAGCCGCAATGCTCAAAGCCCCTGCTGGCTCGACAATAATTGCGTCCTTATTATACAAATCCAGCATTGTCTCACAAATCTTTCCCTCAGGAACCGTAATTACGGCAGCCAAAGTTTCCCTGCATATTTCAAAATTGAGATCTCCCACTCTCTGTACAGCTGCTCCATCCACAAATTTTTCTATGTCTTCAAGCGCCGTATTCTTTCCGTTTTCTACTGAAATTTTCATAGCTGGTGCTCCTGCTGGTTCCACCCCAATGACCTTGGTGTTTGGCGACAATTGGCTAAATACACTGCTTAAGCCAGATGAGAGTCCACCGCCACCAATGGGTACAAATACAAAATCCAAAGAGCACTGCGTCTGCTCCAATATTTCTAAACCGACTGTTGCTTGTCCTTCTATTACTTTTTCATCATTAAACGGATGTACAAAAGTCTTTCGAAGTTGGTTACACTCTTTCAAGGCTAAGTTGAAAGAATCATCGAAGGTATCACCTTCTAATTTTATATCCACAAAGCTTCCTCCAAACATCGTCACTTGCTCTATCTTTTGAAAAGGTGTTGTCGCTGGCATATAGATTGTACCTTGAATCTTCAGTAGTTTACAAGACAGGGCGACACCTTGAGCATGATTTCCTGCACTGGCACATACTATTCCGCGCTGCATTTCAGAAGAAGTGAGTGTAGACATTTTATTATACGCACCCCTAATTTTATAGGATCGTACACTCTGCAAGTCCTCCCGCTTAAAATACACTTCACAATCAAACTCTCGAGAGTATCGCTGTGAACGAGAAAAAGGAGTCTTGTTCACAACTTCTCTTAGCTTAAGTGCGGCTGCATTAATATTTTTTAGTGAAGGAAAATAGGTAGTAATGGTATCCATTATTAAGCCAATGATGGTTCTTTTTGAGCTTTCACATTAATTGCCTTCATCGCGATCATCGCCTTTCGAAGTTTTTTTCCAATTTCCTCGATTCTATGTGATTCTATGGCTTCATTTACCTTTATTAATTCAACATTATCAATTGCCCTTGTTGGATAGCTTCTACCAACATCGCTTGGTTGAACTGTATTCATAAAATTGGTAAGTAATGGTTTGGCAGCATGATCGAATAAATAACAACCATATTCTGCCGTGTCTGAAATAATTCTATTCATTTCAAACAATTTCTTTCGGGCTATCGTATTTGCAATTAAAGGCAATTCGTGCAAGGATTCATAATATGCAGATTCCTCGATAATTCCAGATGCAACCATAGTTTCAAAGGCCAATTCCACCCCTGCTTTTACAAAGGCGACGAGTAAGGTTCCATGATCGAAATAAGTTTGCTCTGCGATATGTTCTAGACTTGGATCGGTTTTCTCAAACGATGTATTCCCAGTTGCTGCTCTCCAATTTAATAAATCGTTATCGCCTGCTGCCCAGTCCTTCATCATTCCTTTAGAAAATTCGCCACTCATGATATCGTCCATATGCTTTTCATAAAGAGGTTTCATAATTTCTTTAAGCTCTTCCGAAAGCTCATAAGCCCGAAGCTTTGCTGAGTTCGACAAACGGTTCATCATATTAGTGATACCTCCATGTTTCAATGCTTCTGTTATCGTTTCCCAACCGTACTGAATTAATTTAGAAGCATAAGCAGGCTCTACACCTTCCGATACCATTTTATCGAAGCATAAAATGGAGCCGGTTTGCAGGACACCACATAAAATTGTTTGTTCCCCCATTAGATCGCTTTTTACCTCAGCAACAAACGAAGATGCCAATACTCCGGCTCGATGTCCTCCAGTGGCATAAGCATATGCCTTCGCTTGATCCCAACCTTTGCCCTCGGGATCATTTTGCGGATGAACCGCTATTAAAGTAGGTACTCCAAAACCTCTTTTATATTCTTCCCGTACTTCGGTTCCTGGGCATTTGGGCGCCACCATTATTACCGTAATATCTTCTCGCACCCTCATACCTTCCTCCACCACATTAAATCCATGTGAATAAGACAAGGTCGCACCTTTTTTCATTAGAGGCATTACGGCGTTTACCACAGCAGTATGTTGTTTGTCGGGTGTAAGATTACACACGAGGTCTGCCGAGGGAATAAGGTCCTCATAGGTCCCTACCTCGAAACCATTTTCGATTGCACTTTTATACGACTTTCGTTTTTCTTGAATAGCCGCATCTCGAAGTGCGTAGGAAATATCGAGACCGCTATCTCTCATGTTCATTCCCTGATTCAGGCCCTGTGCCCCACAACCAACAATTACGACTTTCTTATTTCTTAATGTCTCAATTCCATTAGAAAACTCTGAAGCTTCCATAAAGCGACATTCGCCTAATTGATTTAATTTTTCTCTTAATGATAAGGTATTAAAATAATTTTCCATGATCTTTTGTTTATGCCTGAAAAGCGACTAATATGGGTGATACTTTTAATTCATCTTTAGTTACTGAGATTCTTCCAGATCTTACAAACTGCATAATGCCAAAAGGCTTCAGTTCTCTATAAAGAAGATCCACTTCTCGTCTCCGTCCAGATTTTTCTAGAACAAAAAACACTCTATTTACAGTCACTATGCGTGCATGACTCTCCTTAATTATATTTTGGATTTGCGGGTCCTCAAAAAGTAGGTCACTCTTAATTTTAAAGAGACAAGATTCCTGATAAATGGTTTCGTCATCGGTATGATAATACGCTTTGATGACCTCTACCTGTTTCTCAATTTGACCAATGACCTTTCTAATTTGTTCTTCGCTCATTGAAACTACAATAGACCATCTGGAAACACCGTCAATTTCAGAAATGGAGGTATTAATGCTTTTAATATTTATTTTTCTACGCTGAAATATGGCGGAGATCCTATTGAGTAACCCGACATTATTTTCAGTATAGATAGAAATAGTATATAATTGGTTATCCGTACTCATACTTTTATTTTTTGTTCATTACTCCAATCGTATATCAGAAACCGACGCTCCTGTTGGAATCATAGGAAACACATTTCCTTCTTTCTCTACTCGTACTTCTAGAAAATAAGCTCCATCATGCTCCATCATCTCTTTTACGCTTGTAGCGAGATCTTCTCTTTTGTCAACCCTCTTTGCCTCTATATGATATCCTTTTGCAATGGTTACAAAATCTGGATTCACCATTTCGGTAGAGGCATATCTTTTGTCGAAGAACAATTGTTGCCATTGTCGAACCATACCGAGAAACTCATTATTTAGCACTACTATTTTCACTGGTACTTTGGTTTGAAATATGGTTCCTAGCTCCTGTATGGTCATCTGGTAACCTCCATCGCCAATAATTGCGATCACATCTCTTTCTGGAGCTGCCATTTTTGCTCCAATGGCAGCGGGTAGAGCAAAGCCCATAGTTCCCAATCCGCCTGAGGTGATATTGCTTTTAGTGGTGGTGAATTCGGCATACCTGCAGGCGATCATCTGGTGTTGACCAACATCACTAACAATTGCGGCATCTCCCTTTGTTTGAACATTAATCTCCTTTAAAACCTCTCCCATTGTCAAGCCCTCTTTCTTTGGATTGAGATCGTTGTTGATTACTTTATCATATTCAATTTTATACAAATCTTTAAATTCCTGATGCCACTCTGGGTGCGTTTTTTGTTCTAATAATGGAAGCAATAAACTCAATGTTTCTTTTGAATTCCCTAAAACCGCCACATCGGTTTTCACATTCTTATCAATCTCCGCGGGATCTATTTCAAAGTGAATTACTTTGGCTTGCTTTGCATAGGTTGCAAGGTTTCCAGTCACCCTGTCGTCAAACCGCATTCCAATAGCGATTAGGACATCACATTCGTTGGTGAGTTTATTGGGCGCATAATTTCCGTGCATTCCAACCATTCCAATATTGAGTGGATGAGATGTCGGCACTGCCGAAGCCCCTAAAATAGTCCATGCCGAAGGTATTCCTGCTTTCTCAATTACCGCTTTAAGTTCCTTTTCGGCTTCCCCTAAAATTACTCCCTGACCCCAGACGATCATAGGCTTTTTTGCAGCATTTATAATTTCTGCGGCATTTTTAACAGCCGCTAAGTCGACATTTGGAACTGGTTTATAGCTTCTTACACCCGTACATTTTTCGTAGACAAAATCAAATTCTTCAAACTGAGCATCCTTTGTTATGTCTATTAGTACCGGACCAGGTCTGCCACTTTTAGCGATATAAAACGCTTTAGCAAAAACCGATGGTATTTCGGATGCTTTGGTGATTTGATGATTCCATTTGGTCACTGGAGTCGATATTCCTACGATATCTGTCTCTTGAAACGCATCGCTTCCCAGCAAATGAGATCCAACCTGTCCTGTAATACAAACCATGGGAGTCGAATCAATTTGAGCGTCGGCAATACCCGTAATTAGATTAGTCGCTCCTGGTCCCGAGGTAGCCATTGCAACTCCCACTTTACCTGAAATTCGAGCATATCCCTGAGCAGAATGAGTTGCACCTTGTTCATGTCGAGTTAGTACATGGTGCAACCGATCCTGATATTTAAATAGTTCGTCATAAACTGGCATAATCGCTCCTCCGGGATATCCGTAGAGCACATCTACACCTTCGGCTAGGAGACATTTAACAACCGCTTCACTTCCAGTAAGACGTTCTGTTTTTGCCGTAACTACTTTCTCTCTTGTTATGGTGTTTGTTTGCATAAAATATTTTTAAAATTCATCGGTAACACAACCTCTCGAAGCCGATGATACTGTTTTCGCATATTTATATAGAACTCCTCGTTTAAATTTGAGTGGAGGAGCCGCCCATTCTTCCCTTCTGTGTTGTAATTCTTCTTCGGAAATATCCAAGTTGATGCTGTTGCTTTCTGCATCGATGGTAATAGGATCACCATTCTTCACCAATGCTATAGTCCCACCTTCTTGAGCTTCTGGTGTTATATGACCTACTACAAATCCATGTGTTCCTCCTGAAAACCGTCCGTCGGTAATAAGCGCTACGTCTTTTCCCAATCCCGCTCCAATAATAGCAGCCGTGGGCTTCAACATTTCGGGCATTCCTGGACCGCCCTTAGGACCTTCATAACGGATTACTATCACATCCCCTTTCGCTACTTTTCCATCTCTAATCCCGTCATTCGCTTCGTATTCACTATCGAATACTTTGGCTTTTCCGCTAAATTTAAGACCTTCTTTTCCTGTGATTTTTGCCACGCTACCCTCTTCGGCCAGGTTTCCATAAAGCATTTGTAAATGCCCGGAAGGCTTGATAGGCTCCTCAATAGATTTGATTACATCTTGGTCTTTCGGCAAATCGTTTACATCCAGTAAATTTTCAGCTAAAGTAGCACCAGTAACTGTGAGACAATCTCCATGTAAAAGACCTTTTTTCAGTAAATACTTCAAGACTGCAGGGATTCCTCCTATGGTATGAACATCTTCCATGAGGTATTTCCCACTTGGCTTCAAGTCTGCTAAAAAAGGAGTATCATCACTGATTGCCTGAAAATCTTTTAGTGTAAAATCTATGTCTGCGGCCCTAGCAATTGCTAAAAAATGTAAAACTGCATTGGTCGACCCTCCTAGAACTGTTACCAAACGAACTGCATTTTCCAGCGATTTTCTGGTAATAATATCGCTAGGTTTAATATCTCTTTCCAACAACAATCGCATCGCCTTACCAGCGGCAATAGATTCGTTTTTCTTTTCTTCACTTAAAGCGGGATTGGACGAATTGTACGGCAGAGACATTCCCAATGCTTCGATGGCAGAGGCCATAGTATTTGCAGTATACATTCCTCCACAAGCGCCCGCACCTGGACATGCTTTTTGCACTACTTGTTGATATTCTGTTTCAGACATGGTTCCTGCCACCTTGCTCCCCCAGGCTTCAAAAGCTGAAACTACATCGAGCTTCTTACCATTGTGGCAACCCGAATCGATGGTTCCTCCATACACTAAAACCGAAGGCCTGTTTAAACGAATCATCGCTATGAGAGCTCCCGGCATATTTTTATCGCAGCCAACTACAGTAATTAAACCATCGTAACTCATAGCTTGTACTACAGTTTCCATGGAGTCTGCAATAATGTCTCGAGAAGGCAGGGAATAGCGCATGCCTGGAGTCCCCATTGAAATCCCATCACTTACGCCAATGGTGTTAAAAATTAATCCGATTACATCTTCTTGCTTCGTTCCTTCTTTGGCAAGCTTTGCAAGATCATTGAGGTGCATATTGCATGGATTACCTTCATAGCCTGTACTGGCAATTCCAATAATTGGTTTAAAAAAGTCCTCCGTCGTTAATCCAATTGCGTGGAGCATCGCCTGGGCGGCGGGCTGTGTTGGATCTTGAGTCACTGTTTTACTGTATTTATTTAATTCCTTCATTCGTTTTGTTCGTGATTGGTGCTTCGGAAATGAGCACATCTTCAGTTTCGTTACTCGAAATTACTTGATGTAATTATACTAGGTCTTCGGTTTTAAAATTTCAGACTTTATTCAATCTACTATATTTTCTAATAAATTATTGATTTATAGCATTTTATACGATATTCATGTCCGATGTTCACGGTTTTAATTAGTTCCATAAAAAAGGCCTGTATCGATATGATACAGGCTTTTTAATTACAATAGCTATCTGTATCAGCGGGGTGGCCCCGTGATAATAATAATGACAATTGCGCTACAATTTTGATTCATTTTATTGATTCATTCTACTTATTACTCCATAAAAAAAGCCTTTCGGATTAGGAAAGGCTTCTATATATTGAAATTATTGAATACCGTTCCCGTTGTCATTGAATGACAATAATAGAAATAACAGTATTGATAATTTGTGTATTCATAAGAGGTACAAATCTCCACAAAGAAATTTAGATATCCTAATTTAAAAACGTAATTTTCTTTTTTCAGTACAAAAATCACCGACTATGAAATTTTATTATTGTCTAGCTATCCTTTTGATTACAGTCACTACAGATGTTATTTCTCAAAATGAAAACAGCGTAAGTTTTCCAGAAGATTTCTTCGGAATTTACACGGGAACACTTCATATTTCATCAAAGTCTGGAGAAAGTGATATTGCGATGGAATTTCATTTGCTGCCTACCGATACACTTGGACAATATCAATACACGTTGGTATATGGAGCAGAAGATAAAAAACAAGAACGCGCGTACACCCTAAAAGAAAAGAATCGAGCCAAAGGTGAATATATTTTAGACGAAAACAACGGAATAATTCTTCATCAAAAAGTGATCGAAAATAGAATGTACACCTTGTTCGAAGTAGGTGATAATTTATTAACCACATTTATCACCTTTGAAGAAAACTACATGGTTTTCGACATAACCTTCGCGCCCAGAGCTCAGAAAAATACTACTTATGCAACCGATAAAGAAAAAACAGAAGTTATTTCGTTCCCTATTACAACGGTTCAAAGAGCCGTCTTAAAGAAAAGGTAAGTTGCTTTTGTAATTTTAATAGTTTCCTTACATTTGCGGTCAAATTAAGAGGAAGGATTTGACTGATTGCAACCTCGGAAAAAAATGCTAAAGGCAGTGTAAACTTCCTTCGACGCTTACGTCAAATCTCACCTAGAATAACTTTTATTTAAAACCGTTTATGGCGTATTTATTTACTTCAGAGAGTGTTTCTGAAGGACACCCAGATAAAGTTGCTGATCAAATTAGCGACGCATTGATTGATAATTTTTTGGCCTTTGATCCCGAATCGAAAGTTGCTTGTGAAACTCTAGTTACCACAGGACAAGTTGTACTTGCAGGTGAAGTAAAGAGTGACACTTATTTGGATGTGCAAAAAATTGCTCGTGATGTGATCAATAAAATAGGTTACACCAAGAGCGCATATATGTTTGATGGAAATTCGTGCGGTGTATTTTCTGCAATTCATGAACAATCTCCAGATATTAACCAAGGTGTGGAGCGAGTCAACAAAGAAGACCAAGGAGCTGGTGACCAAGGAATGATGTTTGGTTATGCTACAGATGAGACCGAAAATTACATGCCTTTGGCATTGGAATTATCACACCGATTACTCATTGAACTTGCTGCTTTGAGACGGGAAGGGAACGAGATTAAGTACTTGCGCCCAGATTCAAAATCACAAGTTACCATTGAGTATAGTGACGACAATGTACCGCAACGTATAGAAGCGATTGTAGTTTCTACTCAACACGATGACTTTGATCAAGACGATCAAGTGATGTTGGATCAAATTAAAAAAGATATTATCTCTATTTTAATTCCTAGAGTAAAGGCAAAACTACCATTGCATATTCAAGAATTATTTAATGACGATATTACCTACCACATCAATCCAACAGGTACTTTCGTGATAGGAGGCCCTCATGGCGACACAGGTCTTACCGGAAGAAAAATTATTGTAGATACTTATGGAGGTAAGGGAGCCCATGGTGGAGGTGCTTTTTCAGGGAAAGATCCTTCAAAAGTAGATCGCTCGGGAGCTTACGCGACTAGACACATTGCAAAAAATTTGGTAGCAGCGGGATTATGTAAAGAAGTATTAGTACAGGTTTCCTATGCTATTGGGGTTGCTAAGCCTACAAGTATACACGTAGAAACCTACGGAACTTCTACTCTTAATTTAACGGACGGAGAAATTAGCAAAATTGTAGAAGGCATTTTCGATATGCGTCCATACTTTATTGAGAAACGTCTCAAACTCCGCAATCCAATTTATTCTGAAACTGCCGCGTACGGACACATGGGAAGAACATCGGAAATAAAAAATGTGACTTTTACTTCTCCGTCTGGAGAAACAGTAACAAAAGAAGTAGAAACGTTTACTTGGGAAAAACTCGACTATGTCGATAAGGTAAAAGAGGCATTCGGACTTTAACTCCTTTTTATTTATCGCTTATACCATTTCAGTACAAAAAAGCCCTCTTACTAGGAGGGCTTTTTATTTTATCTAAGGGATGTGTTGCTAAATAATATTGTGTCTTTTAGCCTTTTGTACGGCTTCAATTTTACTGTGAACCTGTAGTTTTTTGTAAATATTTTCAATGTGCTTTCGAACCGTGCTTGGAGAAAGAAAAAGGTTTTCTGCAATTGCCTTATAACTAAGTGCCTTACTTAGTTGCTCTAGCACCTCAACTTCTCGCTTAGAAAGTGAAATCTCCTCTTTGTCTTTCTGATTATCAATATGAAGAGGGTTTCGCAATAACTTTAACGTCTTTAGCGCAATGGAGGGATTCATTGCCGCACCCCCATTCATCGTCTCTTTTATGCCATTGTAGAGTTGGTCTGGATTAATTTCTTTCAGTAGATAGCCATCTGCTCCCGCTTTAATAGCGTTAAAAATATTTTCGTCGTTATCGAAAGCCGTCAACATGATAATTTTGATCTGCGGAAATTTTTGTTTTACAATTTGAGTTGTTTCTATTCCGTTTAAAACGGGCATCTCAATATCCATTAAAATAAGGTCTAGGTTATGACTATTCTCTAATTTAGTCAACAATTCGCTACCATCTAAGGATGTATGTTTAACTATAACATCGTCGAAAAAAGACAATTTCTCCTTGATTGCATGGATTAAAAAACTATTATCATCAACAATGGCTACTCGAAAATTCATAGGAAAAGAGTTATATATAAAGATACTAAAATTAGACAGAAAGAAGATTTAATACTATGGGGCAACTGCCCTATTTACATGAATAATTAGAAGATTAATTCCACCAAAGTACCTTGTCCCTCCGCCGAAGTGATTTGCACCTCACCGTCTAAATCTCTTGCTCTTTTTCTGATGTTATTAAGACCGTGACCTTGTTCAATTTCATCTAAATCGAAGCCTTTTCCATTATCGCTAATAGAAAGACAATACTGTTCGTTCTGTTGTTGTAGCCTAATCGTAATATTGGAAGCATCTGCATACTTGAGAGCGTTGTTTACACTTTCTTGAATAATTCGATATAAGTTCATTCCTTGGATAGAACTAAATTTTTTTTCATTTGAAATTTGAACTAAGTTTTGAAAGTTGAAATCAATTTCATCTCGAGCCGCCCCAGCTTTTTCAATAAAATTTGCGATCCGCGTTTGCAAATCTTCAAAGGTGATCTCCTGCTTGTTCATTGCCCAAATGGTATCCCGAAGCTCGTAAATAGTTTGAGTAGTAAAATCTCGAATGTTCGAAAGCTTTGCAACGGTTGTTTTGTCTTTATCTTTTAAGCCGTACTTAAGGTTTTCTACGGAAGAAGTTACGAAAGTAAGCTGTGCACCAATATTATCGTGAAGGTCTCGAGAAATACGCAAGCGTTGTTGTTGCAGCTTATTTTGAGTTTCTATAAGTGCTAATGCGCTTCGTAATTCGCTTTCTTTTTGCAGCTGTCTATTTTTTAATCGCTGCTTACTGTAAACTAAATACCCAATAAGTCCAGTTAAAAGTAAAAGGCCGAAACCACCAAAAATGGCCATGTTTCTTCTTCGTATTTTCAACTTACTTTCGGCAAGATTTGCACGAGTCTCTGCCAGATTTCTCTTTTGCTCAGACAACTGAAACTTGGTATCTAAAGCTGCCATAGATTGAGCGTTCTCCACCGAAAACACGCTATCCTTTATACGGAGTCCTCTACTTATCATTTCCTCCCCCTTAGGTAAGTCTCCAAGCATAAAATAGGTCTGAGCAGAATTAAAATAATACTCCTCAAAAATAGTAGCGAATTGAGGGAAGTCTTTCATTAAGGCATTTATTTTTTGAACATAACTAAGTGCCTTATCCGCTCTATTAATGGTATTATAAGCATTAATTAAATTAGACATAGGCCCCAAAGTACTTGCAGAAACAAGGTTGTTTGAGTCGTTATAATTGATCACCTCTTCCAGAATTGGAATCACTTTATCTACCTCATTATTATCGGCATAAATATTACTCAACGTACCCAAGGCATCCATCCTAATAGGTTGTACATTTTCTTTTTCTGCAATTGCTATGGCGTCTAAAGCATAGGACTTAGCTTTTTCAATCTCACCATTCATTCTGTGACAAATAGCTAGATTATTAAGGGACGAAGGAATATCCCTATTCAATTTATATTTTTTCCTAATCGTTAATGCTTGTTCATGATAATTTAATGCCTTAGGAATGATATTCATCTCTTGGTAGATAAGTCCGATATTATTTAGGTACTTGGCTCCTTCTTGCTCACTTCCCACTTTTTTATTTCCGTCCAGCGCCTCAAAAAAATAACTCAAGGCTTCTTCATATTCTCTGCGGTTCCAATGGTTCATACCCAAACCGTTGTTCGCCTTCACTACTATGTCCTCAAAATTATTCCGTTTACTGCGTTCCAATGATCTTTTAAAATAATAGCGAGCAGAATCTAATTGTGCTGTTACATCCATTAAAACGCCGTAGGTATATTCGAAGCGAGTCTCCCATAGTTCATTTTCTTGAGCCTTCGCCTTTGACAATCCAAGTTTAATGAGGCTATCAGACTTCTTCGGATTATTAAAAATATAGTAAAAACTAATTTCTCTATGAGTTTCATACCAAATAGAATCGTTGGACTTTTCCGCCACCTTCAACAGGCTATCAATTTCTCGCTCTTGGTTCTGAGAAAATAGAACAGTTGGTAATAATAGCAGTGTTACTAAGAGTAATTTGTACATTAATAATAGTTAGTTGATGGATTCTAAATTACTAAAAAAGAAAACCCCATAAAACTATGGGGTCCTTCAAACCGCAAATCTCCTCAAACTTACGATCAATTAATTAGACTTTATTTGGTTAAATCGTAGGCAAAGACCGTTTTATCATTTGCCTTATAATAGAGAATCCCTCCAAAATCATCCACCATATATTCTGGCTTTTTATCTTTCAGTAAAATCTCTTTCTCTGTGGCTCCACTGTCCTTATTCAACTTTACCAATCCCACACCACTTTCTAACTTCGTTAAAACAAACTGTGCGTCTTGTGTGGCTGCGGTGGCCTTAAAACGCTTAAGCATTTCGGCTACCGAGGCACCACTTGCAGCCGCCAAACCATTTGCTAAATCTGCCTCTCTTTTTCCTCTAGCAGTATAATTCCCTAAGACATTTCTGTTTCTGTTGGCAGAATGATTTGCAGCTACAGACCCAGCGGCCGAAGCAACAGCTGTAACTCCTGCTAAAATGGCTCCAAATGCACTCTTCCCAGGCGCACGCTTATATTCGTGCCAGTTCTTTTCGCCTTCCCAATTAAGATTCATCATATTTTGATCGCTAGTTAGTAAGATTCCGTTGCTTCGTACTTCAACATGAGACGGGCTCTCCTTTCCTTCAAACTTCGATTTTGCTAAGGTGCTTACGGACCCCGATTTAGCCGCTACTGCAAATAATTCTTCATCGGCACTTATCAAATAGCGATCATTTTTTTCATCGTAGGTTGAGCTTATTGCATCTGCTCTTTTGTATTTAAGCGGCTTAGACCAAACCTGTTCTCCGGTAGAAAGGTTCACGATATTTGCATCTTCAGAAGTAATATAAATCAACCCTTGCGGAGTCTGTGCCATGGTCAAAATATTTTCTCCAGTTTTTAACGGCTTTTTAAACAAGGTTTTGCCATCAAAAGACACTTTGTTGATTCCTCCTTCATATATTCCGAAGAGAATACCGTCTTCCATGATATAGAAATGCTGCACGTATCCTTTGGTTTTAGGCGCCTTGTCCCACAGATCCTCTCCGTTAACCGCATTTAGCAGTGCAATTTTAGATTCAGACCTCCCTGCAAGTATGCTCTTTCCTTCATTATAAGTGTTACTTACTACAGCCAAACCTTGTTTTAATATTTCAAAGTTGGTCACCACACCTTTTACTTTTGCCTCATCCTCCCAAAGAATAGTTCCATTGTTCGCAATTTTATGAATCTTGGTGTTTGTTTTGTTTTGACTCGTTATAAAAGCATAAATATCTTCCTCACTAGAATTAGCCACCATCCAATTAATATTCTTCAATTTTGACTCCCATAGCGTTTCACCAGTCTTCGACTTTGCTAGAACACCTTGGCTAGTTGGAATCAACAATTTATCCTGAAGTAATAATGGAGTTCCGGTAACCGTGTAGTTCTTCATGGTCACTTTTCCTGGCTCCACTAAGAAAAAAGAATAATCTTCTTTTCCTGTGTCTAGATCGTACACCGCTACTTTTGGAGTTACACCGTGATGCTTTCCTTCTCCCTTCTGAAATCCGCTTACTACCAACTTATTTTGTGGCATCATGACATCACAACTGAAAACATTTTTCCATCCATCTTTTTCGGTACTAAACAAAGTCGCGCCCGAAAGATAATCGATCACTGCTTTCTTCGAAGACAAGGAAGCAAAACCCGTTTGCCCTACCACCACATAAGGGGCCCCAGGAACATAATATACTTCTTCTGGCTTTACTCTTCCGTAATCTGTAAAATTAAATACAAGATCGTTACTCCCTGGCTTTACCCCCACAAGGCCGTCGTTGGATGCAATCACCAATGTACCGCCATCTGTAAGCGTCATATCATTGATTTTTCCTCCAATATCGTACCGATAGTCTGGAGTCTCCGCTTTTTGGGCATTGAGCGTAAGACAGGAAAGAAGTCCGACGATTAAGAACCTATAAAGTAATGTTGAAAATTTCATAATTGTAGTTTTAAATTAACAAGACAAAAATGCAAAAGGACATTCCTTACTTCAATAGGGCAATTGACGTATTATTAATAACCTTCTAACTTACAGTAATGAGGAAAACCTCTTAACTATTCAAAAACAAAAAAACCGAAAGAACAGCTTTTAACTTTTCTTTCGGCTCCACTTAAAACCTCAATAAAAGAGATTTGTTTAGTCCGTTTAGTTATCGAATACCACTTTAAATTCCCCAGAAGTAATGGTCTTTTTACTGTTTCCTGAGTTGGCATTTAACCCTTCAAAGGAAAAAGTTCCTTCTGCCATAGTATCGTTTTGAGAAGTGATCACAATCTCTCCGGGAGCGATATTTCCTCCAAGTGCTAAGACTCCATTGGCAATCCACGCTTCTACGCTTCCACCGTTTAACTCGCCATAACTAATCATATTCGCATTAGTTAGATCGTCTGCAACGGTATAAGTTCCTACGCCATCGTATCCAATAATATTAAAGTTGATATAGTTACCGTTGTTTGTGCTTCCCTGCGCTGTGAGCACTGTTAGTCCGTTATTTGTAACTAGCGAAGCACCTATTAAGGTAGCCAAATCGGTATCGGCCTCGAAGCCACTTCCGTCTACTTGAGCTCTAAAATATTCACTTCCTCCATCTCCGCTTCCCGCTTCGTTGTTAGAATCATCGTCCTTATTACAACTCACTAAGGCCAGTGCGAGAAATAAAATAGTTGTTAGTTGTTTAATTTTTTTCATGATTGTTGAATTTTGGTTTTGCCCCATCATAGGGTGACGTTAATTAATGGCACAAAGATGCGTTCAACTACAAATCAAGACAATACGGCAATTGGCGTATTCTGGGTGTTAGATATTAGATCTGAGATCCTAACCGTGGAGCTTTACTAAAATTTAGAATGTAAGGAAATCGATGTGAGGTAATATGGTTCTCACTTTTTCTATTTTCTCTTGTAAGTTTTTCTGAAATTTTCTGTGGACGGTACCTTTGGCGTTAAATGGCCGATGCTGCAAACCCTTTTGAATAGTATCGATCTCTTTCTGAAGTGGCTCCGTTTCCGAAGAAATCCAAACCGATTTGAATTTCTCCCAGATAATTGAAATGGCCGTTTCGTTTGGATGCAACAAATCCGATTGGTAGAAGCGATAATCCCTCAACTCGTCCATCATCACCTCATATGATGGAAAATAATAAAGCCCCTCCTTTTCGTCCAACACTTTATGTAATCCCGATAGCAAGTGTGCTTTGCTGCGCGCGTTTTCTACAAAACCATCCTTTAAATGGCGGACTGGAGAAATAGTGGTAATTATTTGAGCATTCTTGTTGACGGATCGAATATGAGTTATAATTTTTTCGATTGCTTCTGAAATTAGCTCGACCGAAAGCAGCTCTTTGTTAAATTCCTTCTGCGGAATCTTATGGCAATTGGCCACCACCTCATTCGTTGCCAGGTATCTATAAATCCAAGCCGTACCAAACGTAAGTATAACATGAGAAGAAGCCGCCATATAATTGCGAAGCTCGTCCAAACTAGAATTGAGTAGGTCTAGATATGCAGGTTTGCTCTGTGCATTTACAAGAGAATGCACTTCTAAACAATGCCAAAGCCCATCTTTTTCGAAGAGATCAGTTTCCTTGAATCGGTTGTTCGCAGCCACCCTTTTCAGCAGAATTTCAGTAGAAACAGGATTAAAAACGATCCCAAAAGGGTTCTGAAGTCGTTGAAACTTAAAATACTCCAGCTGCTCACCTATATTTTGCGAAAAGCAGGATCCAAGAAGAACCAGCTTCGACCTATAATTGATCTGATGTTCCTGTTCCCTAAGCGGTATATTGGTTTGAAGTTTCATCTATTGGTGTTCAGTGAGCAATGGTAGTAAGCGGCATATTAAGCATTGTTGTTGACCATTACAATTGACCGCTAGCTGCCACTACCTACTGTTAACTTAAATATCCTTTCACAGCTTCCAAAGCATCTGGAATACCTTCTGGTTTCTTACCTCCTGCCGTAGCAAAGAAAGGTTGACCACCACCACCACCTTGGATGTGTTTTCCTAGTTCTCGAACAATAGTTCCCGCATTTAAGCCTTTGGAATTCGCCAAATCCTTTGCTATGTAGCAAGTAAGGATGGCTTTACCGTCTGCGCTAGATCCAAATAAGATGAATAAGTTCTCAACCTCTCCGCCCAATTCGTATGCTAAATCTTTTAGACTTCCAGCGTCCAAATCCACTTGCTTACTTAGGAAATTAACTCCATTTAACTGTGTGATTTCATTTTTGAGCTCCCCTTTTATATTCTTGGCTTTATCTTTTAACAGTTCTGCTATTTGTTTTTGAAGGGACGTATTCTCATCCTGTAGCTTTTGAATAGTTGCAACAGGATCTTTCGCGTTGTTTAAGGATTTCTGAACATCTCGAAATGCTTCACTGCGCTGCACAAAGTACTTTTTCGCATCGTCTCCAGTAATAGCTTCAATTCTGCGAATACCACTAGCTACGGAACTTTCAGAAGTAATAATAAAATGCCAGATATCCTGAGTACATGCCACATGCGTACCTCCGCACAGCTCCATAGATTTACCAAATTTGATGGCTCTCACAGCATCACCGTATTTTTCTCCAAAAAGAGCAATAGCCCCTTCTTCAATAGCCTGATCGTAAGGAATTCCTCTGCGCTCTTCTAGGTCTATTCCTTCTCTAATTCGAGCATTAACGAAATCCTCTACTTGTCTTAATTGCTCATCGGTCACTTTACTGAAATGAGAAAAGTCGAACCGTAAATTACGGCTATGTACCATGGATCCTTTTTGAGCCACATGCTCTCCAAGTATATTTCGCAATGCCTGATGTAACAAGTGAGTTGCAGAGTGATTGGACGACGTTCTTGCTCGTTGTTTTTTATCTACTACCGCGTTAAACGCATCACTAGGATTTCTAGGTAGGTTCTTGGCGAAGTGTACAATTAAGTTATTTTCTTTCTTGGTATCTATAATGTAGACTACTTCTCCATTGGGAGCCTCTAAATATCCTTTGTCTCCAACCTGTCCTCCGCCTTCTGGATAAAAAGGAGTAAGATTGAATACCAATTGAAATAATTCTCCATCCTTTTTGCTTTCCACCCTTCGGTATTTAGTAATTCTAACCCTTGTTTCCAGTGTATCGTAGCCTACAAACTCTTCTTCACTATCGCTCGATAATTCCACCCAATCTCCCGTAGAAACTTTGGTAGCCGAACGTGAACGATCCTTTTGTTCTTTAAGAGCCGTTTCAAAACCTTTCTCGTCCAAATCGAAACCGCGTTCGCGCAAAATTAGCGCTGTTAAGTCTATCGGAAAACCGTAGGTATCATAGAGTTCAAAGGCTTTTTGACCATCAATTCGTTTTCCCTTCGAATTAGAAATAATATTTTCAAGTAACACCAAACCTTGATCGAGCGTTTTCAAAAAAGATGCTTCTTCTTCTCGAATTACATTGGTCATTAAGTTATGCTCTCTTACCAGTTCTGGAAAAGCATCTCCCATCTGTTTTACGAGGGTAGGAATAATTTTATAGATGAAAGGTTCTTTTTTATTGAGAAAAGTAAAGCCATAACGAATAGCACGTCGCAGAATTCTTCTTATTACGTAACCAGCACCTGTATTACTCGGCAACTGTCCATCGGCTATTGAAAAAGCTACTGCTCTAAGGTGATCGCAGATAACGCGAATAGCAACATCTACCTTTTCATCCTTCCCATATTTACTATTGGAAATAGCTTCCACCTCTCTAATTAGTGGAGTAAATACATCTGTATCGTAATTAGATTGAACGTTCTGCAAAACCATGCATAATCGCTCAAACCCCATTCCTGTATCAATATGTTTATTTGGAAGAATTTCTAAGGAAGAATCTGCTTTGCGATTGTATTGCATGAAGACCAAGTTCCAAATTTCCACCACTTGCGGGTGGTCCATATTCACAAGTGACTTCCCATCTACTTTTGCTTTTTCCTCCGCCGAACGGATATCTACATGAATCTCACTACAAGGACCACAAGGCCCTTGCTCTCCCATTTCCCAAAAATTATCATTTTTATTCCCCATAAGGATTCGATCCTCAGGGATGTATTTCTTCCAAATCTCAAAAGCCTCTGTATCCATTTTGAGGTGGTCGGCATCTTCACTTCCTTCAAAGACTGTTACATACAAAATATCCTTGTCGATCTTAAAAACTTCTGTTAACAGCTCCCAAGCCCAAGCAATCGCCTCTTCCTTAAAGTAATCTCCAAAACTCCAGTTTCCTAGCATCTCAAATAAGGTATGATGATAGGTATCGTAACCTACTTCTTCTAGGTCATTGTGTTTTCCAGAAACTCGCAAACATTTTTGAGAATCGGTTATACGCGGATTTTTAGGTGTCGTGTTTCCGAGGAAATATTCCTTAAAAGGAGCCATTCCCGAATTCACAAACATAAGCGTAGGGTCATTCTTCAAAACCATGGGTGCAGAGGACACAATTTCATGCGATTTTGAATTGAAAAACTCTAAGAACTGGCTTCGTATTTGAGCAGAAGTCATAAAATAGGATTAATTGAATTTACGTATATTGTGAAGCTCAAACAATTTCTATATTTGTAAAGACGTTACAGAAACAGTTAGCGCTTTCCATCAACCGCAAAAATAGGACTTTTTAAGATATGTCTAAGGTAAAATATTACTACGATAGCGAGACGCTGTCCTACCGAAAAATTGAAGCAAAGAAGGGACGCAAAATGAGTTTCATTCTTCTCTTTCTTTTAGCATCAGCATTTTTCGCGGGCATTTTCATTATTGGTGTTTATTATTCTGCCAACTTGGAAACCCCCAAGGAAAAGAGTTTAAAGCGAGAACTCGCCAATATGGAGTTTCAATACGAAATTTTAAATCGCAAGATGGACGAGGCTGAAGCTGTATTGACAGACTTAGCCGATAGAGACAATAATTTATATCGCATTTACTTCGAAGCAAACCCAATCCCAGACGAACAACGGAAAGCAGGTTTTGGAGGGATTAACAGATACAAGGATCTGGAAGGATATGACAATTCCAAATTGGTAATTAATTCTAGCAAACGACTCGATATTCTTACCAAACAGATAGTTGTTCAATCCCGCTCTTTGGATGAAATTGCATTATTGGCAGAGGAAAAGGAAAAGCTTCTAGAAGCCATCCCCGCCATACAACCGGTAAATAATGAAGACCTAACACGTATGGCTTCTGGTTTTGGATTTAGAACAGACCCTTTTACGAAAGCGCGTAAAAAGCATTGGGGAATGGACTTTACAGCGCCAAGAGGTACACCAATTTACGCCTCTGGTAATGGCGTAGTGACACGGGCAGATAATACCGCCTCTGGATATGGTAATCACATTCGTATAGATCATGGGTTTGGTTATGAAAGTTTATATGCACACTTGTATAAATACAATGTAAAAAAAGGACAACGCGTAAAACGTGGAGATCTTATTGGCTTTGTAGGAAGTACAGGGCGTAGTGAAGCTCCTCACCTACATTATGAAATTTTTAAAGACAAGGAACGTATCAATCCTATTAATTTTTACTACGGAAATTTAACAGCAGAAGAATTCTCTGAGCTACTTAAAGTTTCACAACAGGAAAACCAATCTCTCGATTAATGCACGTAGATCTACCCGAAAAATTATACTACGGTATTGGCGAAGTCGCCAAGGCATTTGACGTGAATACTTCGCTCATTCGGTTTTGGGAGAAAGAATTTGATGTTCTTAAACCCAAAAAAAATGCGAAGGGCAACCGCAAATTCACCCCTGCAGATATAAAGAACCTAGAGCTCATTTTCCACTTGGTAAAGGAGCGTGGTTTTACCCTAGAAGGTGCGAAAACTCATTTAAAAGAAAACAAGCACAAGACTTTGGATAATTTTGAAATCATTCGAAAACTGGAAACAGTGAAAGCAGAGTTATTGAAGATTAAAGAAAATTTGTAACACTGTTTTATGCTAAAAAATGGCTACTACGAATCGCTGTTATTATAACCGTTGGCTGTCAAAACAACTACGAAAATGAAGACCAAGCTACGTAGAAGTTCAAAATGAGGTTACAACTGCTTATATCTTTCTTCGAGATAAGCCGGCAAGAAAGTACTTTAACAAACTCTATGATTCGCTGCCTAAGGATCATAAAAAAGTTATTCAGCAGCTAATTCCGTTTAAGTTATAGGAGGCGCAACCTAGTAATTAAGTGATAGAAATTTTCAGACTAACTCATAACCTTGACCGCTATTCAAAACTATCGATATGCTTCAACATTTTTTTAAGCAATCCAGCCAATTGTACTTTTTCTTGTCCAGAAAATAAAGATACCGCGTCATTGGCCTCTAAAAATCGAAGTTCTATAGCCTTATCAATTACTTGAATGCCTTTGATCGTGAGCCCTGCCAATTTTACGCGTCCATCTTTTGGAGAGGGGAAACGTTCAATCAACTTCATTTTTTCTAACCGATCCAGCAAGGCTGTCATTGCTCCAGAAGTGACCAAAACCGATTTATATAGTTCTGTAGGAGTGAGCACATAAGGCTCGCCCGATCTTCTTAGCGTAGCCAGCACATCTAGATCTGTGTAATGAATACCATTTTCTTTTAGCGCATTCCCAGCTCTCTTTTCTAGTTTTTTTCCTAGCAGCAAAACCCTTCCAACCACTTCCATAGATGAAGCATCTAGGCCAGGTCGTTCATTTTTCCAATCGGCAATAAGGTGGTCTATAATATCTCTATCCTTCATTTCAACTAGTATCGATTATTTAATTTCTGAATAAAACTACGAAAATATATCTTTACATTAAGATATATTTCATATGTTTGCAAAGTATCTTAACGTAAAGATACTTTTATTCATCCTTATTATGAAAAACTCTTCTTGTTTATCCGTAGTCCTATCTGTGATTGTTTTTTCTATATCGCTCGTCGCCTGTGAAGATCAAGGCAATCACTTAGATGTGAAAATTTCCGAAGAACTCAACGAACAATCTGTCAATTACGCTCCAACTATTCTACCCGCAGACACCACCCAATTGTGGATTAGCGAAGGAGATATAAAAAGAGACACTGTTTTAATACTAGGAGATGGTGGACCAAAAAACCAAATAGACTATGAGTTTAATGGAAAAATTGGCATGGCTTACTTACCCAACTTCAAGAATTATTACAACGTAAACCTTCATCAAGCCACCACTTACAACAGAGACATTTTTAATTGGAAAGACCAATTCACCCTAGAAATGGCGGAAAAGGAAACGGCTAACTCGGCTGAAATTCTCTACCGTGCTATCAAGTATTTTAAAGATAGAAACAAATATGTGGTGGTCGTTGGACATTCTTACAGTGCGTTTATTATCCCAAACTATCTAGCCAATCATCCTTCTTTAGCAGACAAATATATAATTACAGGAGGAAGATTTAAGGCAGATTCTCTTCAAACAGCATATCAACTAAAGGACATTAATACCCAATTTGAAGAAGGCGGAAAGGCGATCTCGATTCCCGACGAAACCAGGCCTCCAAATCCTAACCGTACAAAAAAGTACTTCCAGATAAGAACTGCAAAGAATCTATTAAAAGCTGCTATCGGCCAATTTGACTATACTCAACTCTTAGCCAACAAAGATCTGTCTAATGTAGTTTTTCTGTACGGTAAAGAGGATAGAAATGTTGGAGTACCCACTCAGTTAGAACTAGACTTTCTTGAACTAAAAGGAGTTCAAACCTACGGCGTTCAAACAGACCACTACAATATCTGGAAACATGTAATCGATTCGGTAAAAGCAGGAACCATCAAATTGTAATTACTTCTTCCTAAAGTAAACAGTTACAGGAACCCCTGTAAAGTCGAACTTTTCTCTGAGTTTGTTTTCAATAAATCGCTTGTAAGGCTCCCTCACATATTGCGGTAGATTGCAGAAAAAGGCAAAGCATGGATGTGGTGTTGGTAGCTGTGTGCAAAATTTAATCTTCACGTATTTACCTTTGTAAGCGGGTGGTCCGTAGGCTTCGATCACTGGAAGCATGGTATCGTTTAATACCGAAGTCTTGATTTTAGTACTTCGCCTTTTATGAACATCGACGGCCGTTTCTATTGCTTTGTAGATACGTTGCTTGGTAAGGGCAGAGATAAACACAATTGGCACATCGGTAAATGGCTCACATTGTTTACGGATGTAGGTTTCAAATTCTTTTACGGTTTGGGTCTCTTTTTCTACGAGATCCCACTTGTTCACCAATATAACAACACCCTTGTTATTTCGTTCAGCTAACCAAAAAATACTTTGTACTTGTCCGTCGAAACCACGGGTAGCATCTAAAACTAAGATTACAACATCGCAGTGCTCTATGGCACGCACACTTCGCATTACCGAATAAAACTCTAGATCTTCTTTTACCTTACTCTTCTTTCTAATTCCAGCAGTATCTACCAAGTTAAATTCGAAACCGAAACGATCGTACTTAGTATCGATACTATCTCGGGTAGTACCCGCAATATCAGTTACCACAAAACGATCTTTTCCAATAAGCGCATTTATAAATGAAGATTTCCCCGCATTTGGGCGTCCTACTACAGCGAAACGAGGTAACTCCACCTCTTCCACTTCTTCTTCTTCAGGAAGCATCGCTACCAAATCATCGAGTAATTCTCCACTTCCACTTCCATTAATACTGGAAATGGTATAATATTTTTCCACTCCCAACGAATAGAATTCAACTGCATCGTTCTCGCGCATGGCGCTATCTACCTTATTAATAGCCAATAAAAAAGGCTTCTTACTTTTCCGAAGTAATGTAGCAACCTCTTCATCCATGCCTGTAACGCCTGTCTCCACATCCACCATAAAAATGATAGCATCTGCCTCGTCGATAGCTAGTTCCACCTGCTTATCGATCTCCGTCTCAAAGATGTCGTCACTCCCAACTACATAACCTCCCGTGTCTATTAATGAAAACTCCTTCCCATTCCAGTCACTCTTTCCGTAATGGCGATCACGCGTCACCCCACTCACCGAATCAACAATAGCCTCTCGGCGTTGTATCAAACGATTAAAAAACGTGGATTTCCCTACATTGGGACGACCTACAATGGCAACTATACTCATAACTTCTAAATTGTCTGCAAAAATAATGTTTACTTAGGAAACGCCCGATTTTTAATTCAATTATATTGAAGTAAACTGACTTATGTCATCTTTATAAAACCCTAAAACAATTAGTTTTACGATTATCAATTTCTTTTTTATGGAATTACCAGAGGAAATTATATTAAGACCAAGGTTTGAACTACAATTAGATCAATCTTCCGATAAACTCTTGAATTTATTTGAAGAAACCGCAACCACTGCTACCGAGTTTGTCATTAAACGCAGTGATCAACATGTATTTATTAAAATTCCGAAAGAAAAACAGCACTTTTGGTCGCCCCAATTGGACATTGAAATTTTGAGTTTTGAAGAAGGGAAAAGTACCCTTCATGGACTTTTTGGACCAAAGCCTTCTGTATGGACGCTATTTATGTTCCTTCACTTTGGAGTTGCTACCCTGTTTATCGGATTCGGAATTTGGGCGTACACCAATGCTAGCTTAGACAAACCATATATAATGCAACTTTTTATGACTGGACTAATGGTATTAGGGTGGTTCGTGTTATATTTCGCTGGACGTCTAGGGAAATCTGCTGGTAAGAAAGAAATGCACGCCCTTCATCATTTCCTAATGAAAACATTAGAGACTTAACTGCAGTGGTTAGAGAGCAAAGATAGCGTGGTGAAAATTTCCGAAGCGCTTAAATAAGCATAAACCACAACTAACAACGGCAACCGATCACCTATTATTATATCCAAAGCGTTTCAACTGCCTGGCATCACTGCGCCAGTTCTTGTTTACTTTTACATACAGCTCTAGGTGAATCTGCTTTCCGAAGAATTTCTCCAAATCCTTTCTAGCTTCCACACCTACTCGTTTTAATGCAGAACCTTTATGTCCAATAATAATACCTTTTTGCGTTTCACGTTCTACCATGATAACAGAGCGCATTCTGATAATTTTTTCGTCTTCAAAAAACTCTTCTGTATCAATTTCTACTGAATAAGGGATCTCCTTTTTATAGTGCATTAAGATTTTCTCGCGAATGGTTTCATTTACGAAGAAACGTTCTGGCTTATCTGTTAGTTGGTCTTTCGGGTAGAATGGTGGTGAGTCTGGCAACAATTCAAGAATACGATTAAAAACTTCGGCTACCCCAAAATTTTGAAGTGCAGAAATTGCAAACACCTCTGCATTTGGAACCTGCTTCTGCCAAAGCTCCAATGCCTCTTTCAGTTTCTCTTCATCACCTTTATCGATCTTATTAATGAGTACCAATACTGGAATATTCGCATTGGTAATCTTGTTGAAAAACGCTTCGTCTTTTAAAGCTTTCTCTCCTAATTCGACTATATAAAGCAACACATCTGCATCTTCGAAAGCCGACTTCACGAAATCCATCATGCTCTCTTGCAACTGATAGGCTGGCTTAATAATACCAGGTGTATCACTCAAAATAACCTGAAAATCGTCTCCATTTACAATTCCTAGAATACGGTGTCTGGTGGTTTGCGCCTTACTGGTTATGATCGACAAACGCTCTCCAACAAAGGCATTCATAAGTGTACTCTTCCCTACGTTAGGGTTACCAATAATGTTTACAAATCCGGCTTTATGCGACATATAGAAAATTTCTACAAAGGTACGAGTTTATAGGAGATGTGAGACGTGAGCGATCAGATTTGAGAATAAGAGATCGACAAATCAACTAATTACAATACCTTTGTACCAACAAACAATTTCTATGCTTTTCAAAGAACTTCCTTTAAGTAAACCTATTCAAAAGGCTATTGCCGAATTAAATTACAAGGAAGCTACGCTTATTCAGGAAAAAACAATTCCCTTAGCCATTGAAGGCAAAGACATTATTGCTTCTGCCCAAACAGGAACTGGTAAAACAGCCGCCTTCGCCCTACCCATTTTAGAACTCCTTTCAAAAGACCAAGAGGTTTCCAAGAAAGATCGCAAGGTAAGAGCGCTAATTTTGAGTCCGACCCGAGAACTGGCTGTTCAAATACAGGAGAGTTTTAGGTCTTATGGAAACTATACTAACTTGCGAACCTGTGTGCTTTTTGGAGGAACTTCTATGGATCCACAAATAGATCAATTGTCCAGAGGTGTTGATATTGTAATCGCTACGCCCGGAAGGTTGCTTGATCTTCACAAAAGGGAGCATATCAATTTGCAGTATATTGAAAATTTTGTGATCGATGAGGCCGACCTTATGTTAGACATGGGTTTTATCGATGACGTCCAAAAAATAGAACGATTGTGTAAAATAGGGAAGCAGATTATGTTATTCTCTGCAACCATGCCTCACAAGGTAGTCCAACTGGCTAAGGAAATATTGGATAATCCCGAACGCGTTGAAGTGGCTCCAAGATCATCTGCTGCAGATAATGTAAAGCAATTACTCTATTATGTTCCTAAACCCAAGAAAATAGAATTGTGTCTGCATCTACTTCGAAATACAATTAAAGGAAATATTATTATTTTCAGAAGGACCAAAAACGGGGTGATTAAATTGGAAGAAACCCTCTTAAAAAACAACTTTTTAGCCGATAGTATTCACGGGGATAAATCTCAAAGTGGAAGACAGTTGGCACTTAATCGTTTTAAAAACGGTGCGGTACAAATCCTCATCGCAACCGATGTAGCTTCTCGAGGAATTGATATTGACAACTTAGATTCGGTTGTAAATTTTGATGTCCCGAATATTTCAGAAACTTATGTTCACAGAATAGGAAGAACTGGCCGTGCTGGAAACGATGGTATTTCGTATACTTTTTGCGCTGCCGATGAGCGGGAATATATTGTTTCCATTCAGAAGTTAATCAAAAACTCTATTCCTGTAGAGGAAGATCATCCTTATGTGCTTGCAAAAGATGCCAAGCCTCAAGTTCATAAAAAGAAGGGAAGTAAACACCGAAAAGGCCGAAAATCTGAAGCTTCTAGGAAGAATAAGAAACGTTGGTATTAAAATTTAAACAACCACCTCTACTCCGTTTCCGTAGCTCCCACCTTTTTAATTAATTTTCCAACCGTAAGTCCTTGCACGAGAATAGAGAACACCACAATGATATAAGTAATTACCAAAAAGAGGTCTCGATGCATTAGATCTGTTAACCCTAAAGCCAAGGCGATAGAAATCCCTCCCCGTAGTCCTCCCCACGTCATAATAAGGTTCGTTTTTGGGACAAAGTTTAAACGCTTATTAAAGAATTTTATGGGTATTAATAAAGAAGCATATCTGCAGAGTAATACAATTGGAATTGCCAATAAGCCAGCCACTATAAATTTACCATCTAGTGCGAGCACGAGCATTTCCATACCTATAAGAACAAACAAAATGGTATTTAAAAGAATGTCTATAAGCTCCCAAAACTTGTCTACGTAGGTTTCGGTGATTTCGGACATTGCACTTTCCCTCACCGTATTATTTCCCACAATGAGTCCAGCAGTAACCATGGCTAATGGAGCTGAGAGGTGCAATTTTTGAGCAATCACGGTTCCTCCCATTACGGCTGCCAATGTAATAATTACCTCAATATCGTAATCGTTTATGGATTTCATTAGTCGGTAACTAATCCAACCTAATAAAAGACCGAGTAAAATTCCACCAATAACTTCAACTCCAAATAGTTCCAAAATTTCCAAAGGATCAATGTGACCTCCTCCTGAAGAGGCTATTTGATAGATAGTTAAGAACACTACTACACCTACTCCATCATTGAAGAGGGATTCACCTACTATTTTTGTTTCTAATTTCTTAGGGGCTCCCGCCTGCTTAAGAATCCCAAGCACCGCGATAGGGTCTGTGGGAGATATGAGGGCTCCAAATAACAAACAATAGATATAATCAATTTGCAAACCAAGTAATTGAAGCACATAAAACATGACTGTTCCCACTAAAAAGGTAGATACCAATACTCCAAAAGTAGAAAACACAAACACTGGCCATCTCTGCACCTTTAATTGATCAAAATTAGTATGCAGCGCACCTGCAAACAATAAAAAGCTCAACATGCTATCCAGTAGTACACTTTTGAAATCTATCTGCCCAATAATGTATCTTTCGGCATCCAGCAAGGTGGTGTCAAAAAAACTTATTCCTATCACGGCTAGCGTAAAAAGGATTGTTATAAGCATTAAACCAATGGTATTTGGTAGTTTCAGAAATCGAACATTGACATATCCGAAGGCGGCGGCTAAAACTACAAGAATGGTAACTATTAGAAAATAATCCATGAAACGGCTGAGTTAGATGGCGAAGGTAGTTTTAATTTACGATGTTCGAAATACAATTTTCCATATGCAAGGAAGGTGTATAGATATTTTATACGGAAAGCTTTTTCCGATTAGACCATCCAAGTAACGTGGAAGAACCCTTCAGATTTAAATCGACCATAAGTTTCTGTGAAGCTCGGTGTGTTCAAATTATAGAAAGACCTCCCCTAGCGTAAGAGCATATTTGAATTTCAAGAAGTAATATGCGACCAATAAACTATAACAGCAAACCTGTAATTCTAAAAAATGATGTCGTTCAAATCCTTCAGATTTTCATACTTAGAAAGCCATCAATTGGAATTATGAAAAAATTAACAAAAACCGAGGACACCCCTAGAACAAACAGGAATATTCGTTGTAAGAACACAAATAATCGATAAAAAGCATAAAATTCAAAAATATTTGTCGGAAAATTCTGATATAAAACGATTTTTTTTTACATTAGTACCCGTCAAGACCTAATCACTTTCTGTTTTTGAGTACAACGTTTAGAAAGTGTTTCCCCGCTAAAAATAGGTTTAAAAAGGATAAAATTTTGCCCGTGCTCGCAAAACCTTTTTGACGGCATATAGCTTTCACAACTATTGAATATTAAAAAAAATAGAACTGAAAAATTATAATAAACCTAATAAACCAAACTTAGATGAAATCACTTACGATTTTGGCGCTATTGTTATTTGCAATTCCGTCCCTTCAAGCACAGAAACAAGAAATTAAGAAAGCAGAAAAAGCTGTAAATGCAGGCGAACTACAAGATGCTGCTTACTATTTGGGAAAGGCTCGACAAATTTTTGCCGCAGCCAGAAGCGAAACTCGCGCTCATTACTATGTGGTAGAAGCCGAAATGCACCTCGCCGGCAAAGAGGTAGACCTGAATCAATTAGAGACCGTTTCGCAGTCGTTAAAATTCGCCGATAAGTACGATCAAAATGCCGCACTTAAAAGGAGAATTATGCTCATTAAAACAGAATTAAAAAGCCTCACAGCCAAAGCAGCGATTAGTGAATTCCAAAAGAAAAATTTCTCTGCTGCAGCTACTCTTTACACCACTGCTTATCAATCTACCGGAGACACCACTTATTTCCACAGTGCTGCCAAAAGTCACTTACTAGCAAAAGAATACGAAGAGGCTTTCTCTGCTTACCACAGTCTTTTTGAAATGGGATACACTGGTGCTAGGACACGCTATGCGGCAACCAATATTAAGTCTGGAGAAAAAGAAGCTTTTGCTTCGGCTTATATGAGAGATCGAGCTGTAGACCAGCGTACCCACAGAAAGCCAGAAACTTTAAGTTCTGGTTCAAAAATACGCGAACTGTTACGAGGTGTAGCAACTACATCTATTCAGCTTAACCGAACACAACCAGCCATATTGATAATGGACAAGGCATTGGCCAAGTCGCCTAACGACAAAGCTTTATTAACACAAGTATTTCAACTTTATGGTCAATTAGGTGCCAAGGACAAGTACAATCAAGCTATGGATTTGCTTATTCAGCAATCGCCAAACGACCCTAACTTATATTACAATTTTGCAGTATCTAGTGCACAAAGTAACGATATGGAGAAAGCGAAAGAACTATACAAAAAAACCTTGAATCTAGATCCTACGCATGTGAATGCAAAAATTAATCTAGCCTCTATAATTTTAGATCAGGAGACGACAATTCTAGAAGAAATGAATAGTTTGGGGATGTCTGAAACCGATGATATGCGTTATGAAGAACTAAAATTGGAACGCAATACATTATATACACAAGCACTGCCATATTTGGAAAGTGTGGTAGAATTGCAACCAAAAAACATGGATGTGGTTAAAACGCTTTTAAACATTTATAGCAAAATAGGTCAAGACACAAAATACACAGTATTAAAAGAGAGGCTTGACGAATAAAGTTGAGATAACTCTCATCAGAAAAACAGGCGCGCAAAGGTTTGATATAATATCAATCTTTGCGCGCTCTTTTAATTTGTTAACTATAGTAGATCGGAAAACAAAGCAATTTTTAACCGTTTAGGAAAGGTTTATTGCGAGTGCGATCGTACATCACTATACTTCCCGCCACCGCAACATTGAGGCTAAACTCTGAAGGAAACTGCACCAAAAAGTGAGCTCGATCTTGTGCTTCTCTTGTTAACCCATTGTCCTCTGCACCCAGTAAATAAACGCATCTTCTTGGGTGTTGAAAGTCTTCCAAGTTTTCGGCTTTATCGGTTTTTTCTACTCCTACTATTCGCACTCCTTTTGGAAGGTGAGTAAAAAAATCTTCAAAATCTTTGTAATGATAATAAGGCATAGATTTGACCGAATTGTGTGTGTCGCTTGCTTGGTGAGCGTAACGCTTTCCGATGGTAAAAATGAAACTTGCTCCTAAATTCTGAGCGGTACGCCAAAGCACGCCTAAATTTTCCGGTGTTTTGCCATTTTGAATCCCAATTCCGAAGAAATTAGTAGTGAAATTATTAGGTTGCATTTAAGATCGTTTTAAAGTACTAAACCTTTGGAGGTCTAGGAATTTTCAATTTAAAAAGTCTAAGATAATAACTTGTTAAATTCTACTCCTAGAAAGAAATCAAAAAGTCATCACCTGTGGCAATGACTTTGATAGTATTTCAATATTGTTAGGTTAAATAAGCCCTACTATTCCCATTAATTGTTATTCCGGAGTGCGTCTACCGTCCTTTTTTCTTCTTGAAGATCGTCTCTACACTTCTCGAGCTCATCTTTGTACTCTTCAATACGTTCGTCCACTTCTGCATAAGAATGCACCTGTTCTTTTAGTTTCTGAATTTCAGCAAAAGACCAAATGATATTGTTGTACATATCGTAACGATAGGTCGAATCTTTGATAGGTATGGTTTCTTGAAGCTTTACAATTTGTGCACTTAACATAGAATTTAAAAAAGCGCGATTTTGCCCTGGAATATCAAGCGAATCTACCATGCCTCTAATTTTAATAATATCTTCGGAAAAGTTCTCTTGAAATTCAATTTCTTTTTCAATTTCTAATGCTTGAAGGCGTAAGACCTTATTTTCTTTAAATGGCATTAGCTTAAAGTCAAAGAAAAAAGCAGTTACAATCATGGCGGTTGTTACTGCAAATAATATGAAGAATTTTAAAAAACTATTTCTCCGAGCTTTTCTATTTTTTGCTTTCATAAGGTGTGGGGTAGTTTATTTAGTCAAGTAAAAAACTTCTTCTGTTCTTAACTTCATTTTTTGCAATGATCTCTTCTTTTACAAAGATCTTAGAATCGGATTTCTTACCAATGTAATCCAATTCATTTAATTTCTTAAATAGCGACAGCATCAGTTTCGTAAAAGATGAAACCTTCGACAATGCCTTGTTAATATCTGTATGCTGATATTCGAGTTCAATCATTTCAACTAGTACATTCTCAAATGCTCCTTGATTCACATCACACCAATCCGACAGATAATTGAGTAGTTCTTCCTTTCCTGTCCCAACATATACATCAATACTATTTTTAATAACCCTTGCCAACCCCATTAGCTTGGTAATCATACTTATGGGTGGATTGAATCGATCCTGTTGTCGAAACTCTGGTAAAACACCTCCTAAATGTAGTAAAACACTTTGGGTAATGTACAGTACCATTACGGCAAGATCATTGGATTGTTTTTTCTGATGTATTTTCTGAATAATTTGAAGCGAATACCGTTCCATAGCATTGAGGAACGTATCAATTTCAACATAGGTGTATTTTAAATCCTGATGACTCTGAATAGAACTGCAGGGAGGAATGAAATCCTCTGCTAAATTTGCTCTTCCATCCTCTACAATTATTTTTGCAATAGTTAGATGAAACATACCAAATTCACTATAATTTCCACTTTCAGAAGGAATAATATCCAATGAATACTCTGGTAATACATAGGGATGTCTAGGCGGTTCTTCTTCCAAATCTGCAGTACCAACTGGCACGCGTTTATAAGGATGTACGGTGAGCACAACGTAATAGGCATCATGATCTGGTGTAATTTCATGTTTTCCAGTAATTACCTTACTCACTTCATTGAGCTCCTTTGTTTCATTGGCAGTAATATTTATCAAAAAACCGCCCTCGGTTATTGCCTGACACTTATTTACTTTGATATGAACGGTATTCTGCCCATCCATAGACACGACAATATCTACCGCATCATCGATAGACGGATCTGGAAGAAGACCAAAATTGACTGCCGATATCCCCTTTTGAAGGGCGTCGTGCAACATTCGAATATTGGCGTTATCCTGACTAATAAAATGAGACTTGTTGATCTTCATTCCATCAATCCAGTTCACCCTGTTATAAACATGTTTTTCTTGATCCATACCCTTTAAAATATACTCTTTGATAAATCGATAATTACATTTTCTATGCAATTACTACCTGGTGATCTAATAATCTCAACATTTTTCACTGTGATTGTTTTTCCGGTAATTTTCTGACAAAAGACGAGAAAATCCACCTTTTTCTTATTCACCACCACAGACATATTCAGCTTTCCACACATGTATCGCTGAAAAGTCTTTGCAGATGTCTTTTTGTTAGATATTAACACAAGCTTATCCCCAAATTGCTTTCCCGAAATATATGGTACATCTTCCTTCTTTGGATCTTCATCTGGCGAAGTCTTGATCTTCCCTCCTATATCAGGCTGGTATTTGATATTATTATTGCTTTTAGTAGATTTCACAATCCCTATGGTATTGTTCTTTTTAGGTTTAGGCAACACCTTAATTTTTTTCTTGCCAATATGCTTTAGATCTCCGTTAACTACTAAAGAAATGGTCTTTAAACCTGGTTCTCTATATTCGTACTCTGCTTTTTTATCGTACGAATTAACATTGGCCGTCTCTCCAAAACGCCATTCCCAGGTATTCGCTCCTTTGGTCTCATCTGTTGCGAATAATTTTTCTCCAACCATTACCTGACTAGGGATTTTAAACACCGGCAGTTTTGTAGAATCCAAAACAAAAGCTTTTTCCTCAATAGTAATGGTTTTCATCAATTCGCAAGATTCGTTTATAGTAAGTCGAACATCATACTTCCCAGGTTTTGAAAAAGTGTGATATGGATTTCGCTCTGTTCGAGTACTAGTGCTGTCATCAAAATCCCAACTCCAAACGTTGGCTCCTTCAGAAAAATCCGTAAATCGAATAAGCTCGTCTACTCTATAAGACCTTGCCTCCGTCTTGAACTGAACTACGCCGCAGTCTTCGGAAGAATAATATTTATAAGCAAATAGTGATGTGAACGAAAAAAACGTTACGATAAAAAACAGATGAACCGTTTTATCTATATGAAAGTTGTATTGACTATTCTCTTTTTCCATGTTTTCTACTTGTAAAACTTCCTGTTAGTATTCATAAAATACCATTTCATCTGTATCATAAAAATACAAAAATGAATTTTATTTTTCAGATTTGCAGGCCGCTGAATGTTATAATAAACTTAATAATAACCTCTTCTGCACCTCACCCTAAAAATCCTCCTTTTGTCCGATTGAAAAACCGTCTTTTGTAAGAGCTTTGTGTTCTTATTCCTTCATCTCCACAACATACGGAAAGACATTTACCGATTTCTTTTCTAAAATACTTAGAAGATTATTGGTAAGCGATTGCCATTCTTGGTCTGGAAGATTCATTTTTTTATTTGGATGCAAGGTAATTCTCATACAGGGCAGCACTCCTTTATTCGTTGCAATATCTGATGTATACGACTTCTCCACCTCTACCTTACTAATTCGATCGTTATATACAGTATGGCACAATGCACTTACATCTTTTTTGGTTACAATCCGTCCCCGGGAGAGCAATGAACTCCGATAACTATTTAATCGCTCTTCCATGCTAAGACTGTCCCTTCCGTCTAGTGTATTGGTTAATAACACCCCGCTTTTCTGCTTCAACTCAGTTCCTTGATAATTGGACAGAGCAGTACCAGATTTGATTTTATTACCCAGTGCACCATCTGTGGTCCAATAGCTAACAAGTAAGGTTTCTTTTACTCCGTATGGTTTCAAGGAAATATAAACGGTTTCATTGGATTTTTCTGTGAGGTCCTCTGCCCTCTTTTCGAGCAGCATAATGGTTTGATTGAGCTTATTGATATTACTTTGTAAAAAATCACTTCCTAAGAATGAAAAGGAAGCACTCTCTTCCTTCATCAATTCCATCATATGACTCAAAAATTGCTTCGCGCTACGCGAGTCTAACTTTCCTGCTTGGTCTTCCCGTAAGATAAATGTTCCCTTTTTTTCTTGGGAAGTACTGTTCTGTCTTAACACATAACCTTTTCCAGAGGTATTCTCGACGTTTTGTACATCTAAAAATAAATCGTTGGTCTGTATGGGAACAATATGTATAAAATCTTTTAGTAAATAGGAAAAACTATTGAGCTTTCTATTTAGTACAGGAAATGCATTGAAGGAACAAAAAACCCGTTCTAGCATGCTCGAATCAATAATTCTCGGAAATTCTATTTCAATCCAATTAAGTCCTTTAACTTCAGGGTAATCTTTTAGATCTGTTTCAGAAAAAACATTTTTGGGCAGCGCACCTTTCTTAGTTAAATAAGAAAGCGATCTAATGGTTATATAGCTCTTCTGATAATATTGATTGACGCTGTTTTCAATACTCTTGGTTTTATTAGTAACCGAATTAAAGATAGCTTCAATTGTTAGGCGCTCTTCTTCTTTAGTATCTGAAAAACCTTCTTCGAGCAGTAACATTTCAGCATTCAAAGAACACTGAATATTTTTTAGGTGATGATAAAACAACTCTTTTAAACTGGCATCTTGCAACTCAAAATAAAGAGAAACATCCTTTAAGGGAACATCTTGTTGGTTACTTCTCACACCCAAATATAGTTTGGACGGAGCAGTCGCTTTCTCAATGTGTCCTAAGAATTTCTTACCCTCTTTGGCCCCTTGCGTATAAATTTTATCGCCACATATTACGTTTGTTATTTCGGCATCTATAAGACGCATGTTTCTTGAGGGAGAAAGAAATAGGTTTTTTTGTTGAGCTCCCCCACTTTTAGAATTGATCTTCTTCTTAAAGTAAAGCTGACTCTCTGGCTTAATAGTAATTACCTTATCAATTGGCTCCGCATATGCGATGGCATGGGCAGGATTAGCACCATAGATTGCTTCAGGTGTCATTAATTGAATAAGTCGCTCGGTAATTCTGGTTTGTGAGTTATAGATTTCTCCTTCCACCTTTCCTATTTCGGAAGCACAGGCACTTATAAGGAGTGAGACCAAAGGATCGAAAGAACTCTCTATATCTTTAGGTGCAATTCCCCAAAGGGCTGCTGCCTTTTGAATCATACGGGTCTTGATGTCCTGTTCGTTTTTTGTATACATGTTTTTACTTGTGGGGTTATGTGCTTAAAACACTACAAAATGCCAAATTGAAAACGGAACTACGGTCCAGGCTGTATTTCAAAAATAGGAATTAAAAAATTCAATCTTAAAATTCTAACATACTTTAACCTCTTTTAAAGTTTAAAAAACTGAAATAATGATCGTTGAATCAAAAATTCCGAAAATTTGGTGAAGGTTAAAAAGAAATAGGAGCGATATAAAAGCTCTCCACAAATTTAAATGGTTCGCTGGTCTGCTTAACCGTTCCTGAGATCAAAATATCAATTCGTTTCCGAATAATAGGGTGTTTGTCGTTTTTAGACGAACTTTCCTGTCTTAATTTGATATCAATAGAAACAGCTGTTAAACGCTTTTCGTAATGTTTAATACTATCTTCCATGGATTGAGTGATAATCCCTCTCAATTTATCATTGCTGGTAAGGTTATCAAAATCAACTTCCCAAAGTGCATTGCCAAAACTCTCATCAAAAGTACATTCTCCAAAATAAGTGGTTCCCAGTAAATGAAGAAAATTAGCAATAGAGTCGTTTATCGAACATTTTTCATGGTCGGTATTGCTCATAATTTGAGCAGGGGTAAAAGGAAATGTATAATACTTTGCAGCCATTAAAGACAGGTTAACCCATTTATAGGTCGTATGGCTAAGTTACAAATAAATAGGTGGCAATATGTTATGATTTTTTTAAAATTGAAAAACTTGAAACATCATTTTCGTTTCTATATATTTGTAATAAAACATCCTATGATGAAAAAAACCTCACATTTTTTTGCTTATGTACTCTTCCTTTTCGCAATGGCAAGTTGTGGAAGTTCCAAAAACATGGTCACGGTTGCAGATCCTATTGCGCCTCCAGTTGAAGACACCATTCCCGCGGTTGTCCCTTTGAAACCAATTCAATTAAAGTATGCTGGGCTACTCAATGTAGATGCTAGCGAAATAACCAATATAAAACTCTATGAGTTCGTGGACTCATGGATTGGCGCACCGTACGAAATGGGAGGCGAAAACGAGAATGGCATCGATTGTTCATCATTTACCCAACACTTGTATGTAAATGTTTTTAGCTATTTACCGGAACGAACGGCTAACAAGCAGTTTAATGCAGAGTCTACAGACAAATTCATTGGACAAGAGTTTTTAAAAGAAGGAGACATGTTGTTCTTTAAACGTCCTTCAGTTAAAGATAAAACCATTACGCATGTTGGCATTTACCTTCAGAATAATAAATTTATTAGTGCTTCAGGTTACAATGGACCGGAAAATATTCGAGGAGTCAAAATAAGTGATCTCAACGACGCATGGTGGCAAGAACGTTTTATATGCGCTGGCAGAAAACCATTGGATATTTATAAGGTAAAGACTGGCAAATAAGAATGGTCAAAAAAGATCTTGAAAATATACTCAAAGAATTACAAGCAGTTTTTGAAGACATTAAGGCGGAAGTCGTAGTCTCAGAAATACTTGAAAATTCTCGCGCCAAAATTTCAGATTTTACCATCCAAAATAAAAGTATTTTTAAGCGTCCATATAGAAGAGACATTCTGGATTACAAAGAATCCTTGTCTGACGTTAATAATTTCACCTTAAACCTCAATCTCTCTAGAAATGGTATTTATGATTCCTTACCAGAGGGTGTATTCCATAATTTTGCCGATCCAGCTCTAAAAAAATTATCCTATCAAAAGAAACGAGAAAAACAGAAAAAACAGGAAAAAGAAGCCCGTCGTTTTTTTCAACCCATCGAAAATGAACTTTTTCATCAATATGTCGAAATTGAAAAAAATGAAAGAGGGCTTATTGATAAATTTTCGGATATTAAGAATAACTTCCTATTGAAATTCTGGCAAATCGAGGATGGAATGCCTGCGGCTTACGTTATAAAACTAATTAAACTACTACCTTACGTACATCGCATTTCAGGAAATTTAGAACTCACCGCCTTGTGTCTAGAAATGATTTTAGAGGAAGAGGTGACATTGTATAAGAAAAATGTTCCTTACAGTATTGTTGACAAAAACAAAAGGGCTGGAAAAAGCCTTGGAGTTGATTTAGTTCTTGGGGTCGAGGAATCCACCATCCTATGTCCAGAAGTAGAAGCGGTGATTGGCCCAGTTAGTAACAAGAATATTGAAAATTTCATACCCGGCACCCCCACTATGAAATTTTTAGATTTCTTTTTTGACTATTTAATGCCTATGGAACTGAAGGTGACCACTAAAATAGAATTTGCAAGAAACAAAGATAATTTCGTGTTGAGCGAAAATGAACCCGCAATTATGGGATTAACTACTGCACTATGATAAACCTAAGACTTTCAGCACTCAATCCCGATGTTCTAAAAATGTCGATCATATTACTCATCGTAGGAACGCTTATGATGATTTTAATGAAAGGCATTAAAAAACTATTTGCTGTTAAGAAAAAAGCGGTGATTATTTACCTCCTTATTTTGGCAGCTTTCTTTGCGTTAACAGCTTTTCTAAGCAACGAACGTGTTTTAAACGATATTCCGTTGCGAACCTTTATTGCTTTTCAAGTAATATTCCTGCTCATGGGTATTTTGCATGTGTACATTTGCCGAAACTATTTCGAAATGCTATCTGAAAAACAAGGTAGCTTTTGGTCCGAGTTTGTTTTCACAATCGCTCTTAACTGTATTGCACTTATTGGATTCGTGTATATAGTGAACATGTTTAAACCAGAATACACCTTTATGTTTCTTGGAGCGGCTATTTGGTTTGTCGTACCCATCATGGTCATTAAAACATATGAGTTTGCTATGTCCATTCCGTTGCCCATTTACAAAAAGTGGTTTTATCCAGTTGGTAAACATATCAAAGATCCAAACGATGACGAACTTACCAATCCGCATGTTATTTCGTTCGAATTCCACAAAGACGAAAAGACGTCGGAGCTCAGCAACTTCCGTTTGAAAGCTCCAGAAAAAATGGAATTTGGAAGACTGTTCTACTTCTTTATCAATGACTATAATGATCGGCACCCAGAAAATAAAATTGTTTTTTTAGATGAAAACAATGAACCAAATGGCTGGATCTTCTTCCGCAAACCCCGCTGGTATTCCGTTATGAAGTACATCGATTTCGCACGCACAGTGGAAGGAAATGGCATTCGAGAAGACAATATTATTATCTGCGAACGCGTCGCTAAAGAAGACGAGACCGATATAGAAGAATTGACCGATTTGACCGAAAAAGCATAGTCATTTATTTTTCTGAAAAGCAAATATCTATCAAGTAATTAATCAATTACTTAAATGTTCAAAAGAATAGAACTTCTGTTACCGATAAAGCATCAAGAAAGCATGTATTTAATCGGCTATCTCATAGACTTTATCGAGTAAAAAATAGTCATCAAGACACAATTATACTGTTCATTTATAGCTTTTTACAATTTTACAAAACCATTGTAGGGAAATAACCACAAATTACATTTCGAAAAAAAATGTTAATTAAAAAGCTTTTAAAACTTTAACATTTCTCCGAAACAATTGTCGTTTCTAGGCAAACTAAAGATCTGTCGCTTTTACAAATAATTTTTTGCCGCTTCTTAACATTTATTATCACTTCATTTCCATAACTTTAGGTGTATTTTATATTTATAAGGCACTATTGCCATTGTTTAACTTAAAAGAAAATTTATGTCATTTAAATCAAAATTATCCGTAAACGGAAAAGAGTACAACGTACTAAACTGTAGCTACGATCTTTTCCAAGAAACAGACGCAACTGGAAGACCTTCTTCTGTAACACGTGGAGGAAGAATTAAAGTAACTGTAGAATCTACTGCAGATACTAGTTTAGCCGAGTGGATGTTCAACAATTTCGAACGTCGTGATGGTTCTATCAAGTTTCTAAAAAGAGACAACGAAGCAACTGCTAAGGAGCTGAAGTTCACAGAAGGTTATATGGTAAAATATATAGAGAATTTCGACCACACTGGAGAAAACCCAATGTCTGAGTCGATTGTAATCTCTGCCCGTTCGGTAGGAATGGGAACTGGAGAGCACGTAAACGACTGGCCACTATAATTTGTAGAAGCCAATTGCAAAAACATGCAAGAATCCATAAAGGGAGTGCAGTTGCACTCCCTTTTTTAATCCCCCTCCGTTTATAAGTAACCCTAATAAAACAAACCTTATGTCATTTCTTTCAACCCTCATTTTAGATGATGAAGAGTTAAATCTGTTAGACTGTTCATTCACCTTTACTCAAGGCACCGACTATACAGGTAGACCTAGTGAGAAACCGCGGGGAGGTCAAATTCGATTGCTCATAGAAGGCACGGCCAAAACCGACTTCCTAGAGTGGATGATTTCTCCCAGCCTTACCAAAAAAGGCTCTATCACTTTTTATCGTAGAGACACTATGGCGGGACTCAAAAAAGTTGAGTTCTCTGAGGCGCATTGTATTGAATATACCGAGTCATTCAATGCAACAGATAATGAACCGCTCAAAATCTTCCTAATTATTACGGCAAAGGAAATTAAGGTAAAAGGAACTGTTTTTACCAATAATTGGCCGTCTAAAGCTTAAAACCATAAAATTACGCCTGTGAGCGTATCGCTAATTATACAGGTTTATAATTGTTTTATCCTTTTATTTAAAGTGTTACCCACCCTTTATTAATTGAAATAAAACTATTTAAACCTAGCAATAAACAAAGGTCGAATAGAAAGAGTGGAATGGGAAATAAAACCGATCAATAACATTAATTTAATTGAGCATTTAGAAAGAAGTCCTTAAACTAAACTTCTTCTCAATAGTTAACTCGTTAATCCATATCTCACTAAAAACGCATTAAATAGTAAACAGGATGGCACTACAAGGCAACACATTAATATATATAGGAGGAAGTCCAATCACGGCTTTTAAAGACTTTACCCTTCATCAAACAATTGGACAACATCACACCTTTGAGTTAGTCTGTCGGATGGACGTGGTGGAAAAATTTAATCCCAACGAACTTGCTGCCGAAACTAAGAACTACTTAGGTGAAGCAATTACCGTACAAATATCGTCGCTAGGAGTCTTCACAGGCTACAAAGAACTAGAATTCAAAGGAGTGGTGACAGCTATAAATAGCTACAAAGCTTTTAATCACCGAAATGGAGATGTAGTGGTTATTTCTGGTCATAGCGGGACAATTATAGCAGACGATGGACCCCATTACGGTTCTCATAACGATGCTAGCCTTGCGGATATCCTAGAAGAAACCTTCTCTGGATACGACAAATCGAAATTAAAAACTGTCTTCAACCCTCAAAACGACGGGCCTCTCCACTACTCTGTTCAACACTTGGAAAGTTCGTGGGAATATGCCGGTCGTCTGGCCGCGCAATACAGCGAATGGTTTTACTACGATGGGAAAAAATTAATCTTTGGTCAACCTGAAGAAAGTGAAGAAATTTTACTGAACTATGGTCACGATCTTCAGGAATTCTCGATGGAACTCAAACCTCAGCCAAATAATTTCAATTATTTCACGAACGACTATTTATCCAACGAGCAACATCAGAAAAAAACGGCAGAAGTTGCGGGCGCCAATGGTTACAACGGATTTGCCAGTGAGAAAGCCTCTGGACTTTATGCCAAAGAAACCAACGTCTGGATTAATGGTTATACAGACCCACAACTAAAAAGTCGTTTAGACAAACAAGTAGAGCAACAAAAAAAGGCAGCAGATCAGCGCCAAGTGCTTGTAAAAGGAACGAGCGATAATCCAGGGCTCGGGCTTGGCAAAGTGATCAAAATAAAAAGTTCGGAAGAGCATTACGGGAGTTACCGTGTAATTAAAGTAACTCATAATTCTAATGAGAACGGACGCTATCAAAATAAATTTGAAGCAGTAAGTGCCGAAATGGATGTCTATCCGCTCACCAATTTCAACGCGATTCCAAAAAGTGAAACTCAAACTGCGGTGGTGGTAGAAAATGCAGATCCTAAAGGAATTGGGAGAATAAAAGTACAATTTCCATGGCAAAGATTGACTGGTGAAATAACCCCTTGGTTAAGAATTGTTTCTCCGCATGCGGGTGGTGAAAAGGGATTTCATTTTATTCCCGAGATAAGTGAAGAAGTTCTTATTGGTTTTGAAGGCGGAAATGCAGAAAGACCATACGTAATGGGAGCATTATACCATGGAAGCGGCAAACCGAAAAGTTGGCAAACGCAACAAAACAATGTAAAAGCGATTAGAACGCGTAGCGGCCATACTATTGAGCTCAATGATGCTCAAGGGAAAGAATTTATTACTATTACCGATAAAAACGCCAATCTTATTACAATTGATACCGCGAACAATAATATGACCATCACCGCGCTCGAAAACATGACCCTGAACTGCAAAAACTTTCAGCTCAATGTAAAAGAAAATGCAAATTTCAAGATTGGGAAAAACACCGAAATTTTCACTGGAAAACAAATGAATGTTTCAGCAAATGGTCTGTCGCAAGCGATTGAAGGTGAAATGAAAACACATGTTGGCGGAACACTTACTCAAATTGCTAATGGAACTGAAATACAGAGTGATGGAGATCTGAAAATGTCTGGAGCGGGGTTAGCGAGCTTTAAAGGAGGAAATGATGTAAAGATTAGTAAAGGATGATGGATGTAAAACAGAGAAGACACCGTTTCATTCCAATGGAATGGGAAGCATGGGTGCCTATTGGATGCTCCGTTCAATATACACTGAAGTCAAATTACACGCCTTTATCCAGAGGAATGAACTCCTTTCAGGAAACACGAACCGTACAACTATCTATTTCTGAAATCCCGTCTTACCCGCATCTAAGAAACTGTTCAATAAAGACTTTGGATCATCGGGTTTTGCTTAATGGCCGAAGTTCGTCTACAGCTAACATCTTGGAAGAAACTGCCGCCGTTTATAACTATTTAGATCTTCAGGTAAACCAAGATGGCTCTGTATTGAAAGTCAACAACTTTGAAAACATACAAAAGAACTGGTTAAGCGTTCAACTGAAACTTTCTAAAGTTAATAGTGGAACCAATTTCGAACAATTTGTGGCAGGGATTGATCGAGAAATAAGTACTCAAGAGCAGATGCAAACAGCCCTCCTTTCCTTTAAAAATTTCGGACTATTACTTCAACCCATTTATGGCCGTCACGACAACTTTCAAGGCAAAGAAAAAACGAAAGATTTTACAGGAAGCCGCCGGAAGGTTTCTGTGATTGAAACTACTAGCCTGCAACACCCTCATTCCGAAGAACAAATTGATTTAAAGATAATTGGAACACCAAAACACGGTCGGACGTTTCCAAATTATCTGGCACACTACAAAGTAGATAAAAAGACTTCAATAATTGAAAGTGCAGAAGCAACCGTCTTCGAAAGGATCAACGGAGAAGACTATACCAACAAGTTTGAACTCTTAAAAAAGGACAAATAAAATGGCCGATAAATTCGCAATAGACGGAGCAATTATAAAATGCTCATTGTGCACCAAACCTCAAGGAAAATTGGTGGTTACCTCGAACGAAATGTTCTTACAAGATAAGTTTTGGGCAACCGAGGGAGATAAAGGGAAACAAAACTTAGTATTCGAAGGCAATTGCACCAAGTGGTCGAAAAACCCACCGCCTTGCCAAAGTGTTATTTCGCCTGCATCTTGGCAAAAAACTGCAGATGGTGTTTACTTAGATGGAAATAAAGCCTTGTTGGAAAGCTCAACCATCACCTGTAATACTGGCGGAGTTCCAATTAGCATCGAAGAAACTACCCAAACAGCTGTTCCTACAGACTTGCCTATTGCCCCTCCTGTAGATGTCGACAAAACAGTGTACTTAACTTTTGACGATGGTGTTCAACCAGGAACGGAAGAAGTACTCGAAGTACTTAAATCTGCTGGAGTAAAAGCTACTTTTTTCTTAACTGGGGTGAATATTGTAAACTTTGCAATCTACTACGGAAGGGACAAGGCAGATCGTATTCTGGACGAGATAAAGTCTGATCATGAGGTTGCAAATCACAGTTATTCTCATGCCAACGATTATTATAGTCAGTACTACGTTCATGGGGGACTAAAAATTGGGCAGAACGAAGATCAAACATTCCAAAGGCGCACAGTTCTTGAAGATTTTCAAAAGAATGATGAAATTATATTGGGGCCTGGTCAACAACTAAAACTAGCCAGATTCCCTGGTCGAAACACTTGGAAATATCCTGGAATTGAAGAAATCGACGACGACAACGACTACGATACAAGAGACGAAGCAACTCAACTTCATCAAAATGGGTATGTAATTTATGGTTGGGATACCGAATGGAAAATGAGCTTTGACGCCTCCTCTATCGCGCGAAGCAGGGTTCAGGAAAGAGCAGATGCGGGTACTTTAGATTGGTCTGATGAAGAACACACTCATCCATTTATAGATTTCAATTCAGAAGAACACAAAAATATTGACAAACTTTCGGAATCACCATCCAGTGTCTTTGATAAAATCGATGACGTAGCTTCTCATTGGTGGTTCGAATTTGATAATTCAAAAAAAGAAGACAAGGTAATCCTACTCATGCACGATAGAGCCTTTCGAGATGGGGAAGCAGAAAAATTAACCACTTTAATCAATCTACTCAAAGCAGACGGATACGCCTTTGACGTGATCAGCAATTACTAAATGAAAAATAAAGGATTCATCGTATTTATGTCCCTCCTGCTTTTATCGGGTATAACTATCTATGGCCTTTTTAGATTTCAATGGAACGACTATGGTTTTGTTAAAACACATGAGTTACAGAAAATAACGGGAGCCATAAAAACAGATGATACGCTGCTGTTAACATCTTCCAACCCCTACCTATTTGTTTCGAAAGATGGAGGTACTTCGTGGAAGTTAGAGATGTTCAATTTAGATCAAAAAGAAAATAGCTTTACCGATTTGGACGTACAAGAGAACAATGCCTATTTTGTTTCTAGATCTAGTTATGGGGGAAATATCACTCCCAGGTTTTTATACCACAGCGATACAAGCGGACAAGATTGGACGAAAATCGATTTGGAAGACTTAACGCCACAAGTTGCAGGTATTTCGGTAGAAAGCTTCATAATTAAGAACCGTTGGATACAGTTTTTAGATGAAAATGAAAATATGTATTATCAATCAGACGATTTCGGAAAAACATGGACAGAGAGCAATACATCTATAACACATAACAAGACCAACAAAAAGAACCACCTATCTATTGAAGCTAAAGACAAAGAGATTTTAATAAAAAAAGGGAACCAAGGAAAGCTGATCGCTAAGGTAAATAAGGAATTTGAGCTCTCTTTATTCGGAAATGTAACATTTAAAAACTAGTGTAGTTACTTTATTATTTAAACCTAAAATATTGACGACATAATTTTCAATAACATGGCACAAACAGAAGGAACTGAAAATGGAACAGGGCAATCGTTACACGATGGTCGGCTTCAGCGCATGCAGGAAACACGAGTGGAAAGAACTACTGAACCCGATCATAACAGTTTTGTAACGAATGAAGCAGTTCCAGTAGATATAAAAAGAGTTATAACCGCCTACTTTGCGGAAAAGAAAACGGAGCTAGTAAGAAGCGAAGAGTCTGGAGGGACATTTGATTACTCCTTTAACAACCCCAATACTATTACTGATGAGAATCGAGGGAGAATAGCAACCATTATCGTTAACAATTCGACTGCGGCATTAGAAGCGGATTCAAAATACGTCACGGAACAGTTAGTTCTAAACGCCCTTGAGAATAGGCCCTACGCTCCTGGTGAAACGCTTCCTATTGAAACTTATAAGATCACTGAGGAAGTCGAGTACAAAAAAATCGACAAGGGAACCCTCAATACCGACGCCTACATTGTAGCAGAATGTTCTGGCCTAGCGGGTGAAAGTGCAACTATTGAGGTCTTCGAAAAGGAGCCTCTTTTAGCCGAAGCAGATACCGCATTAACTTTGAGTGTATACGCAAGTGAAGAAGACGATGATCCCGCTGCAAAAACAGCAATTACTGAAACAGTTGGTGAAGACCATAAAATTATAGTGAAAATCAAATTTCACCCAGACGATGATGACACCTTCAACACCTGGAAAGAAGCATACGATCCAGCAACTGGGGAAGACGAAACTGCGTCCACTGCAACTACGCAAAAAATTGTTGACTATTTATGGATTAAAGTTACTGCACCAGGAGTTGAAGACGACAATGAATTTCTTAAAAAAGACGGAGAATGGTTTGAACTAAGAAGGTGTAACTGCTGTGACGCTACAGTAGGTGACGATGGCTTTGTAACCCATGAAAAATTTATAAAGGAACACATTACCGCGCTTGAGAGAGGGAACTTAGCTGCAGGTAATGCCATAGTTCTTCACAGAACGGTTAACAATACTGCAGAGGAAACCTTCACTGCATTTAGAACTGGTACAGGAACCCATTTCGCGGTTGATAAAGCTGGTATAATATATCAAACGGCGAGCTTGAACAAGCTTACCTACCACGTGGGGAAAATTAGATCAAGGTGCATGGCAGAGAACTCCTGCTCGGCCGAAGAAACCACTCTAATACAAGGTTGGGGATGGGCTCCAACAAGAATCCATAATCATGAAAAAGTAAAGTCCTACCCAGACAGATATCCTAAAAACAGTGATTCTATTGGGATTGAGGTTGTAGGAGATTATAATGCAACTACTGAGCAATGGGATTCTATTCCAACAATACAGGCGGAGGCAGTAGCTTGCGTAGTTAATTTCTTAATTAAACATTACAATTTATCAACCGCCGATGATATATATGAGCATGAAGATATTTCATATAAGACCGAAGGAGAAGGAAGCGTCGTATACGAGGCAATTAAAGATATAATAGAATGAAACTAATTTATTTAATAGCGGTTATTTTTTCTCTTACAAATTGCGGTGCAAAGGACACTAGCAAAGCCGTTCTAGACGATCCTATCGAGAAAACTGAGATTTCTGAATCAATTGATGCTCCTCAATTACGGGGTCAAGTTATCCTGTACGATATGAAAACAGGTAAGGTCAAAGATACATTGTCACTAAATGATATTGTATTTAGCAATCCAATAGACAAAAGCAGTTATCCTTCCTCACAAAAAGATACGAGTGTTTGCGATAATTGGAAGGTAGACGATCAAACATTAAAGGAAATCTTAAAAAATTCTACACCCATTAGCAGCGGCGTTTGGCACTACGCATACGACCATCTGGCATGTAGTTACCTAACAGAATTTAGCTCAAACAATAAAAAGTATAAAATGAGCATTAATGGTGGTTCTTGGATTAGTATCTCTGCTGAAAACATCGAAGGGAAAATTGGGTGTCCTGAAAAAGAATGTATGGAGTTTTTCCTTTCCGAACCAATTTCTCTAGACGATTCGGACTCCAAAAATTAGTTCGAATGTGCTCCATAAAGTGAAATCAGTTTGATTTAATTCGTAGCATACAGATCACACTAAGAAGGTTAGCTTTTTTTAGAGATTGCGCTAGCACAGTTACATTTTAGATAATTACTCAAATACAATAAGTTTTTTAAGTAAACGTCCTAATAAGAACATAAAATTACAAAAGAAACACCGTTTAAACTGCTCCAATAGATAGTAAATTTCCAGCATTTAGTACCAATTTCATTTTTTCAATTAGCTTAAAAAGTAATGAGTCTAGGGGATACTTTTTATTCATTCTGTTAAACTCCCTACTCCAATAACCTTTTAACCTTATTATTTATCATATAACCGAATTTTAAGTTCTCTTAACACTTATTATCAATTCATTTTCATAGCTTTAGTTGTATTTTATATTCATACGGCACTATTGCCATTTTTTAACTTAAAAGAAAATTTTATGTCATTTAAATCAAAATTATCCGTTAACGGAAAAGAGTACAATGTACTAAACTGTAGTTATGATCTTTTTCAAGAAACTGATGCTACTGGAAGACCATCTTCTGTAACTCGCGGTGGAAGAATTAAATTAACTGTAGAATCTACTGCAGACACAAGTCTAGCAGAGTGGATGTTCAATAACTTCGAACGTCGTGATGGCTCTATAAAGTTCTTAAAAAGAGACAATGATGCCACTTCAAAAGAACTTAAGTTTACGGAAGGATATATGGTAAAGTATATTGAGGAGTTCGATCATACTGGAGAAACTCCCATGATAGAATCTATCGTGATTTCAGCTAGAGCCGTATCTATGGGAACTGGAGAGCACTTAAACGATTGGCCAATTTAATTTTCCCAATTGCTCGCAGTGTTAGACACTTGCAATAATACATCTGGGAGTGTAATTTTCACTCCCTTTTTTAGCCCCTCCGTTTTAAAGTAACCCTCATAAAACAAACCTTATGTCATTTCTTTCCACACTACTACTAGATGATGAAGAATTAAATCTCTTAGATTGTTCATTTACGTTCACTCAAGGCACAGATTATACTGGACGACCCAGCGAAAAGCCTCGTGGCGGCCAAATAAGATTACTCATAGAAGGAACAGCCAAAACCGACTTTCTAGAATGGATGATTTCTCCATCACTCACGAAAAAAGGGTCTATCACTTTTTACCGTAGAGATACAATGGCAGGACTCAAAAAAGTAGAGTTCTCGGAGGCTCACTGTATAGAATATACCGAATCGTTTAATGCAACGGATAATGAACCACTTAAGATATTTTTGCTTATTACTGCAAAAGAAATTAAGGTAAAAGGCACGGTTTTTAAGAACAATTGGCCATCTAAAGCGTAAGAAATTTAATAAGATTCGTTCCCACTATAGTTCATTTTTGATAATTGATTAACTATCTTTTAACTCATCTTAATGAACGGGAAGTTTCTTCAAAACAGCTCATAATAATGACTCACATTAGGCGCACAAACACTATGGATATTTATCTCGAGCAACAGCGAAAAACAGTTGTGGTGAGACAGAAATGGAAATACAATTGGCTCAACGAAGAAGGAACTGCCAATTGGAACTACGAACAACGCAGAGATTGGCATCATAGTGCAGATAATATTATTTGGCAAAACTGGTCCAATAAATTCTCATTTCTTGCTGTGGTACTCGAAGAAACTGCCACCAATAAACATTTGCATAGGCAAGCGTTCAATGTGGAGTTTGACATAGAATGGGTTTTAGATAATGGACATTGGACTGCCAATGTAACAAAAGTTAAACCTGAAACCAGTTATCGGAGTAATGTAGACAGATCTAACCAGACTATTAATGTTATTTCTCGTGATCTAGAATACACTTCTCTTAAAAAAGGAACTGTGCACAATACACTTAATCACGAATATGCCCACACCCTGGGTGGTGGAGACGAATATGGTATACGTTATGGAAACTCCTACGATCCCATTTATGTAGACGATATACAAGCGCTTTTAAATATAGGTAACGAATTAAGAGAACGGTATACCAGGGATGTAATTGACGAATTAAATACCATGATTCATGGTGTTAACTTTTTAGCAATTCTGAAATGATGAAAACATTGCTCATAGGGTTTTCGATTTTACTATCCATTGGTTGTAACCAATTTAAGGGTACGGATAAACCGATAACACCAACAAAGAGTGATGAAATAAAAACTGAAGTAGCTAAGAACTATGGAATTGTTGATTCTATTACGGTGAAATTTCTTTCCAAAGCAACTTTTGAAGAGGCAACATCTATTTGCGGTGCACCACTTCACGAAATAGATTTCATATTGAATGAATACGGCTTAATAGGATTGCGAAAAGGCTTAAAAAATATATTTTCAGAAGAAGAACTTTTACAACCCATTTTGATAAAGGAAACTAAATGGAACAGTAAAGATGACCAATACATTAGCGTTTGGTATCAACAGAACGGAACGCAATGGAAACCAATAGATATTTTTAAATATAACAAATCCACTCAATTTTGAGGGAATAACAATAAAGCTTTTCCCACAGAGAATTAAAAAAAGAAAGAGATGGCACTACAAGGCAACACATTAATTTATATTGGCGGTAATCCAATTACTGCCTTCAAAGAGTTTACGCTGCACCAAAGTATTGGACAGCACCATACTTTTGAATTGGTTTGCCGCATGGATGTGGTAGAAAAATTTGGATCAAGCGAACTCGCTGCAGAAACGAAAAATTATCTTGGAGAGCCTATCACTGTCCAGGTGTCCTCGTTAGGGGTTTTCGCGGGATACAAGGAACTTGAATTTAAAGGTGTTGTTACCGCCATTAATAGCTATAAAGCTTTTAATCATCGAAATGGAGACATAGTAGTAATTTCCGGTCATAGCGGAACAATAATTTCGGATGACGGACCCCACTACGGATCTCATAACGATGTAAGTCTTGGAGATATTTTAGAAAAAACTTTTAGCGGGTACGACAAATCGAAATTAGAAACTTCCTTTACCCCAGAAAATAATGAACCCCTGCATTACTCTGTGCAACATCAGGAAAGCTCTTGGCAATATGCTCGAAGATTGTCAGCCCAATACAGCGAGTGGTTTTATTATGACGGTAAAAAATTAGTCTTCGGAAAGCCAGAAGATGGAGATGAAGTCCCTTTGAACTACGGACACGATCTACAAGAGTTTTCTATGGAGCTAAATCCGCAACCCAATAATTTCAATTATTTCACAAACGATTATCTTACCCATGAGCAACACCAGAAGAAAACAGCAGATGTAGCAAGCCCTAGCGGATATAATGGTTTTGCCAGTGAAAAAGCTTCCAGTCTCTATGCTAAAGAAACCAATGTATGGATCAATGGCTATACAGACCCTCAGCTTAAAAAGCGATTAGACAAGCAAGTAGAGCAGCAAAAAAAGGCTGCAGATCAAAGGCAGGTAATTGTAAAAGGAAGTAGTGATAACCCTGGAGTTGGTTTGGGGAAAATTATCAAAATATCAAGTTCTGAAGAACATTATGGAAGTTATAGAGTAATTAAAGTAACCCACTCCTCTACCGAGAATGGTAGATATCAAAATAGGTTTGAAGCGGTAAGCGCTGAAATGGATGTTTATCCGTTAACCAATTTCAATGCAATTCCAAGAAGTGAAACACAAACGGCCATAGTTACCGAAAATTCGGATCCAGAAGGAATGGGACGAATTAAGGTTCAATTTCCCTGGCAAAAAATGAGTGGAGAAATGACTCCTTGGCTGCGAATAGTATCGCCGCATGCCGGAGGAGAAAAAGGCTTTCACTTCATTCCAGAAGTAGAAGAAGAGGTTCTTATTGGTTTTGAAGGTGGTAATGCCGAGCGACCTTATATGATGGGGGCAATGTACAACGGTAGTGGAAAGGCTGGAGCTTTTCAAAATGCCGATAATAATATTAAAGCAATGCAATCTCGCAGCGGAAATAAAATGGTCTTTGATGATGGGGCGGGAAGTGTACAAATTACAGATAGCGGCACGGCATCCATGCTTATGGATGGTGCTGGAAATTTAGGCGTGAATGCAAATGCAACGCACACAACAACAGTTGGAAAAGCCGCTAGCGTTTTTAGAATGGACGAAGATGGTAATGTTACGCTAGATGGAAAGGAAAGCCTTAAAATCACCATTGGTGAAAGTACATTAGAAATGCTTAAAGACGGAACAATTAAGATAAACGGAAAGCAAATTTCAATAGATGGAGAAGGTATAGCCATAGGCGGAACTTCAAAAACAGAGATTTTTGCACCTAATAATCATATTGCGGGTACTACAAAAATTGATGGTGGCGACGTCTTCATAAATTAATATAAATAGGATAATAATATTCATGCAAAACGCTTACATACAGCTCAAAAAACCATTTAGCGCAAAATATACCTTGGTTATAGAAACGGATATGATTGCTGCTAATGTGAATATGCAATCCAAAGCAAAGATGCGTTGGGAGTTTAAAGTTATTCGCTCCACTCCAAACTACGTAGAGGTTGAACTTACTTTGCTTGATAATACACTATTGGAATCTAACAATGAAATGCTCAAGGACTTAGCTGCTATGAGTCAAGCCTTTTCAAAAATGTATAGTGAGTTACACTTAATTTTGGACCATGGAGGGAAAATTTTAGAAATCCTAAACATGGACCTTATTTTAGACAAATGGGGGCACACAAAGAAAGAAATGGAAGCGGCGGTTGCACATTCTCCAGAAGCTAAAGACGTCATACTTCTCAACGACGGTATATTTAAGGATAAAAAGAAGGTAAAGGCTGCCATTGAAGCTAACGAATTTTTCTCGATCTATTTCATGTATGTTTACGGTCAAAAATTCCCATATAGTTTAAAGGACCAGGTGCACAATAATTTCTTGAATACAGCATCACTTCAGTGGAAGTGCACGGCAAAAGCTAGTGAGCGACTTCCCACGAAGGAACCTGAAGTAATTGTCGACGTCACCGCCGAGCCTTATGGTGTTTTATCCAGTAGTTGGAATCAAAAAGCTTACGGTAGCTTTAAAGAGGTTATGGATATTTCAAAAATTAAAACAGATTTAAGTAAAAAAGCAACCTATAAAATAGATACCGAAACAGGAAAAATTACAGCAGCGGTGATCAAACATCGAGAAATTGCCGATAAGGATAGACTTTTTAATAAGATGACCTACACCCTAACTAGTGATCACGATACTCAAAAACCACCGACTCCTAAAGAAGAAGCCGAATACAAGAAACAAAGTAAAAACCCGAATAGAAGATCGTTCTTGATAGATGATATGTAAAATCGACAACCCAAAACCAAAAGGATAATGGGAAATAAAATAATAACAGAAAAAGATTTCTGGATGTGTTCATCTGGATGTGTTCCTGCGCAAATGCAAGGGACTCATCTTGTTGCCAAAAAGAAAGGTGGAGAGATTTACATCACGAACAAGGATATGGCAACTAGCAGTTTTATAGACTTTGGCTGCAATAAATATATGCTCTTAATGGCTGCTATTGCGGCAGTTGCGGTAGTAGCGGCCGTGGTAGTTGGAGTGCTTACCGTCGCTACTGGAGGTTTAGCCCTCATCGCTGTTGGAGCTATTGCTGGTTTAGCCGGAGCAGCTATTGGCGGAGTTGTTGGAGGGCTACTATGTGGTCAGAAAATGGCCTCGAAACGTGTTTGGAGTGGACAAAAAAGCAACTTAAAAGTTTTAGGCACCCCCACCATTACAGGAGATCATAAAATGATTTGTCCAGTAGGTGGTACTGTAACTTTTGCCCCACAAATAAAGAATTGGTGGCAGGCCATATCATTAGGAACAGCGAATTATATAGGTAAACTTTTTGAAGGGATGATGGCAGGTGCGGCTATTGGTTCTTTAGGCGCTGCATGGATGGGAGGTTCGGCCGCAATGGCTGGAGGAGCAGGTATGAGAGGTTTAGGTCAAGCAAGTCTCAACCTCTTAAAAAACATGCCTAAAAATTTTGTAGTTAATATTGCCGAAAGTTTTGGAAAAGTAGGAATGGCTTTTAGAGGAATTATGGGTGCTCAGAATACAATGGCCACCTATGGTAATACAGGTGAAGCAGGAATTGGTGATTTTGCCAAAGGGGCTGTATCCATGGAAACAGGGGCTTACGATGGTGTGAAAAATATAGCAACCGGACAAGGAACTTGGCAAGATTATATAGGAACTGTTCTTATGTTTTCACCAGTAGGGAAAGGAAAAAGAGATTTTGAGGATAGTTATAGAAAAGCGGATGATGCAGACGCACCTGCTAAAGATGCAGAAACGAATAAAGCAGATGAAGAAGGCACAACAGCTCCTAAGGATGGTGATGCTGGGAATACCAAGCCAAAAGAAGATGGGGAGGCTTTTGAGGATGGAGTGAGCACTAAGGCCAAAGGAGAAATCGGTGAGGCTGAAGCAATTAAAAAACTCAAAGAAGATGGCTTCACAGAGGTTGTTCAGATACAAAATAACTCCGGACATGGAATCGATGTCATCGCTCGTAATCCCGAAACGGGCAATGTAAAATGTGTTGAAGTAAAAGCAAATACTTCTCAGTTAAGTGAGGCACAAAGAAAAGGTGGAGAAGAGTTTGTAAAAGATAGACTTGATAGAGCAACAAGTGGTGAAGGGCACTATAAAATCCCTCCTAATTCTGAACAAATGAAATTAGATGCTGAAAAAGCAAAAGACTGGATAAGTGATGCAGAAAATGTTGATTATGAAGTGCATCGTGTGAAGGTAGATAACACTACAGGTGCACCGGGACAACCTGAAGTCACTAAATGGGATCCAAAGCCGAAAAAACCGAAACCTAAAAAGGGATAGTAATAAAATATTTAAAATAGTAAAATCAATAAATGAATACCGCAGAAGGAAAAATTAAGGAAGCTCAAAAGGAGTTAAAAGAATGGTTAGATAATCCATTATCCATACAAGATCATACAACCTATGGCATAAATAAAATTGAAAGCAAACTTACCGAATCTAAAATTCCTAAAAGCACTTTAAATGCTTTTGAAGCGCTAGACAATTGGTATAGCAACAACTTCGTATATGATTTATTAACCAAGGAGGAGTCAGATTTTCGGGTAGATTTAACCTCAAATGGATACCATCATATAGTGATTGCTGATAAGCTGGCACATCAATACCCCAACAACCCGCCGTCTCTCAAATTTGACAAAATAGCCTATTCCCTCGCAAACTGTATTATTCAACAATGGTACGATGAAGCCAGAGAACTTCTCAGAATTATAAACGAAGGCCTGAACTCTAAACTCCTATCTGGTGGTTTAGATTACAAAATGACGTCTTGGTTTATTTTGGAAGTAGCGAATATAGGTTTTGAAATGCCAGAAACTTTTGGGAAACGCAATTATCCTGAAGATATGATAGTGTATCAGAGAGCGTTGGATCACTGGAATACTGATGATCTTGCACTTATTGATGAAATAGTTACTGATCTATGCGACTTTCATCTTGAAGAAGCGTCCTACGGTAATCTTAGTGATAGTGCTGGTAAAAAGGATCCGATGTTCCTTCAATTTTCCTCCGCTAAATGGTTTGTGTATGCTTTTGAGGTTTTATCATGGCTGAGTGTCAGAAAAATGAAGAATCTTCAGAATCCTGATAAATTTAGTCATCCATTGATGCAGATTGCGCTCAATCAACTTCCCACTAACCCTAATCCTCGGCCAGAAAATGAATTGTTCAACCGAGTATTACAAAAACTCTAGCAACACTTTATAAGTAAACTTATCGTTATAAAGCGCCTTCAATATGTCAACCAAAGAAATAAAAACCCGCCAAATGACCCAACGCTATCCAGTGTTACTAAAGGTTTCAGAGGAAAAAAGACTTCCTATCATAAAAAAATCACAGAAAAACCCTGTTTTATGGATCGTCTTTTTAGCTCTTATGGTAATGTGGATTTATTTCTTTGGTGGCACAATTATAGCGGTTAGTGAAAACCACTCGTCCATTTTAAATTTACTCTACAGGCTCATTATTCCTGCTTTTATTCCTGCTTTAGTGATTTTCACTTCGTTATTTTGGGTTCAGAAATTCATTATCACGAAACTGGTTAAAAAAGAGTTAAGCCAAATTTTATAACTACTGAGTTACTGTTATTAATTCAATAGTAAATTATAAATATGAAACAATCAACTGTATTATTTATTCTAATTGCATGCTTTTACGGCAGCCTTCACTCTCAAGAAAAGTTTGATCTTAGTGAGCTATTAAATGGTGAAGGTTTAAATAATGTGGTTACTCAATTTGACTATCTCAAACGCAGCGAGCGCATTGTCGAAGGTGATACATTAAGAGGTTATTTGCTAGATCATAGTAAGTATATCTTCTTGGGAAATCCTGTTGGGGAAATTGAAATTCATGAAACGAATGGGCTTGTCCATTTAATAAGTTTTAAAATCGAAGAAAATGAACTAGATGCCAGCCAACTGTTTGATTCAATTGATGGTATGAAAGGAAACGATCAAATCATTGAAGGATCTGCTTCAGGAAGCAAAACAGGAACGACCGCCGTTACCATTGAAGAGATAGAAAAAGCCGATCGTATTGAAAGAAATAAACGAAAAGCCGCTATTCATAATTTTATAACGAACAATAGCCCAATTACATCAAATGCTATCGATTATTTAAACGAAAGATTTGGAGAAATTATTCTCAACCCTAGTTGTCAATTCGATTGTAGAGATACTTGGACTTCCAAATATGCTGAAATAGCTATAGAGAAGAATAATTATTATCAGGAAGATGGGGAAAGTTCAAAAGTAATTATTGATCAGACGCTGGGCATCATTTTATCTTTGAAAAAATAAACCGATAGAGAATTCCTAGAATTTAATTGAAAGTTGCGGTCGAAATTACCCCTGCTATTTCAATAGCAATATTTTAACAAAATGTTTGCTTAGACTCTGACAATAAATTGTCTAAATGTCTTAGCTTTAATCTCTAATCGTAGAAATCTACCGCGTAACCTCATGCAAACACTAACCCATTCCCTCTCGAAACTTACCGAGGAAGCCCTTCATATTGCAGAAGCAAATGCAAAGGGCTACCAAAATCCAACATACAATGCTGCTCATCTATTGCGAGCCGTTCTTCATAAAGACATTGGCCTAAGAGAACTCGTCGAAGGTGTAAACGATGATATTTACTATATAGAAGAATGGGCAGATGTTAGAATGGAAGGCCTTCCGAGATCGGCTAAGGTTCCAGATCGCATAGAGGGAGATGACACTATTGAAGCTATTTTTAATGAGGCAGATATGGTCAAGCTAAAACTTGGACTAGAAGAAATTACACCTGAATGTATTTTAGCGTCTATTTGTACACCTGGCGTAGGATTTACCTACGAGCAACTAAAAACACTTCCGCTAACCCGAGACGATGTACTATCTCAGTTTTCTGGAACCATTGGCTCCAATAATTTCAATAACACTGGGAACGGAAAAACTGCTGGAAGCACCAAAAAACCAACTGGAGATGTTCTTCAGAAATACTGCATCGACAAATCTACACAGGCTCGCAACCAAGAGCTGGTTAAAGTTTATGGGCGAGATGCGGAAATAAAAATGATTACGGAAATATTAGGAAGACACTCAAAACCAAATGTTCTTATTACGGGAGAACCTGGAGTTGGGAAATCTGCGCTATTAGATGGCTTCGCAAATGCTGTAACTAATGGAGATGTTCAGGAATCTTTGAAAGAAGCTCAAATCTATGAACTCGATTTTATTGAATTGGTTTCAAGTGCCAGTTATGGTGGCGAAATTGAAGATAGATTTAAAAAAGTGATCACCGCAATCAAGCAATTTAGCCGTCCTATTTTAATGATCGATGAATTGGACAATGTTCTTGATAAGAACAGCCAATACAAAGGCCTTATTAACATTCTTAAATCGGAGTTAGCAAAAGGCGACATTACCATTATTGGGAGTATGACCTCCGACACCTTTCGGAAATTAGTTGAAAGTGACGATACGTTATCTCGAAGATTCGAAATAATCAATTTGGAAGAGCCCACAGAAGAAACTGCTGCTCGAATGATTGATTTCATCATCGACGGATACACGGCTCATCATAAATTAGCGATTGAAACTTCTACGGTAAAAGAAGCAATTAAACTTTCGAAACGCTTTAATAAAGAGCGGAGTTTACCCGACGCCGCTATTGATTTAATAGACAGAACAATGTCTGCAGGCAGGTACATGCTAGAAACGACTGCACCGGTAATCGTTACGTTGCGTTCGGAATTAAAAAGCATTAGTGAAAATTCGGAGATTTCCGAAGAAGATAAAAAGGAAGAATTAGAATGGTTTTATAACAGTCTTGGTAATCGCGTGAGCTATCTCCTCTTTGCTGCGCTTAAGGAAGAAGATCACCCTGTCTTTGAATCTAAAACCAAAGCAGTTACTATTTCAAAAAAGCTTACGAAGATTCTTGATATTCTATTAAAAGAAGCGGAAACGGCTAAAGATAAAATCACGACCAAGGATGTAACTTCTACTATTTCCAATAAAACTGGGATTCCAGTAGGAGACTTATTGGCTGATGAAAAGGAACGTCTTCTTTCTATGGAAGAACAACTTAAAAAGAGAGTGGTGGGACAAGATCATGCTGTCAAAACGATTACAGCAGCAGTCCTAGAGTCTAGATCTGGGTTGAGTAAACCTGGTCTACCAACAGGATCTTTCTTTTTTACGGGTCCAACAGGAACGGGAAAAACTGAATTGGCAAAGGCATTGGCAGAGTTCCTTTTTCAGACTGAAGATGCCATTATTCGCTTCGACATGTCTGAATTTAAAGAAGAACATTCGGCCGCGCTCCTATATGGAGCACCTCCAGGTTATGTTGGCTATGAGGAAGGAGGACTCTTGGTAAATAAAATAAGACAGAAACCATATTCAATTGTCCTTTTTGATGAAATTGAAAAGGCGCACCCTTCGGTATTCGATATTTTTCTTCAGATTTTAGATGAAGGTAAACTCCATGACAGATTAGGCAAAACAGGAGATTTCTCCCATGCGGTTGTTTTATTCACTTCCAATGTTGGTAGCAAACAAGTGGTGAGTTCATTTGAAAGCGGGGAGGTTCCTAAGTCGACAGACCTTATGGAAGTAATGGGAAATCATTTCAGACCAGAATTTTTAGGAAGACTCACTGAGATTGTTCCTTTTGCCCCTATTACAAAAGAAAACATTGTTAAGATATTTAAGATCCAATTAAAAGATCTTCTCAAGGCGCTCGAAAAACAAGAGATCAGCCTAGCGTTAACAGATGAAGTGTACGAATACCTTTCGAATAAAGGGTTTACACCGAAATATGGGGCGCGGCCGTTGCGAGGAGTTATTCGCAGCGATCTTAGAGGTCCATTATCGAGAATGTTAATCACCGGAAAAATAGCTAAGGGAGATAAAGTCACTGTGACTCTAGACAACGAAGCCTTAAAATGGCAGATAAACGCATAAAATTCTAATAAAATTCCTATATTTAGTATTCAAACCTTAAAAATTGCAAATATGAGCGATAAAACCTACGGATTAGGTGGAACAGAGATAAAGCAGGAAGCTGCAGAAGCATTGCAACAAATTCCTCAAAATAGAACGTTGTTAGTTGAAAAACTAACACATAATCAACCTGTGAAGGCCGAAGTAGCAAAAGGTCTTAAAACAATTGATGATGTTTTTGATCACTATAAGCCACATGTGGAGATGGAGTTTAACAACAAGGATGGGGTGCAGTCTAAGGAAACCTTGCATTTCAGTCATCTCGGAAATTTTGGTAAAAAAGGTATTATCAATCAAAGTGACTTTTTAAAAGACCTTGACACCGAAAAAGAGCAATATGTAAAGATAGTAAAGCAGCTAAAAACCAATAAAATATTGCGTGCTGCATTGACAGATCCTGAAGCCAAAAATGCGCTATTAGAATCGATACAAACATTAATTTCAGAACTTGAATCCAGCAAATAATTATGGCTAAATCTCAGCAAAATACACAGCAACAAGCGGCTCCGGGAGTAGACAAATCCAAACAATTAGAGCAAAGCAGTGAACGTCTAGCGAAATATGGTGGATTTGACCTGTTGGAAGCCACAATAGATGGTGTTCAAAATTTGAATCCAGAACGAAAAGCAAGAAAGAAAATATTTCTGAACGAAGCTGCGAAAGGCAAGGAACGAAAGGTAGTAAAGAAGACGCTAGAAATGTGGGCTTCTATCCTTTCAGGTTCAGAAGACGCAGCAGCAATGATTGATGAGTCCGAAAAGAGATCAAAGGTTGCAGATCATACTTTAAAAGTAAATGTAGGTAAGGCGATTAACGAAACCCGGGATTTGGAACGATCGTACCGTTCGATGGCATTGTTTTTCAAAAATACCGAAGAAGATAAACTACGAAATATTAGCATTGTTAATGCCGATCTTGACCAAGTAAAAGATCTGGACAACACTCGCTTTATAGATGCAATTGCCGCAGAATTAAAAGATAACTTTGACCGTCTTGATTTAAGAGAAAATTACGGTTTAATGGTAATACCAGGTTATCTAGGAAATAATGCGGTGGTTGAGAAATGGGCTAAAATTGCCTATGAAAATAAGGTAATGCTTGTTACCGATTTCGAACATTTGGATGAACCAGATGATGTTATGGAAATGTTTGAGGCCGCCAACCTAACTGGAGGAGAAAATCACAGATCCAATGTGATCATGACTTGTAACTGGCTTGTTGGAAGAGGTAAAGAGGATGAAGTAGGTGAAGAAGACGATCTTTACGTGCCTCCTGCTGGTGCACTAGCGGGCAAAATATATAAAACCCTTATGTCGCAAGTAACTGCCGGAAAGAAATACGGTGGTATTAACGAGATCAGCGGTGTTCGATTCGACTTAAAAAAGAGCGAGATTGCTAATCTTGAAAAAATGGGATTAGTACCTATGGTGAATGAATACGGTAAGGTAATGGCATTCTCCGCAAAAACACTCTTCAATGGTGATAATTTAGGATTACAAACCTACTCTGTAGTGCGAGTTTTCGATTATGTAACCAAAGTTTTAATGGACTTTTTAAACAGAAGGGCTTTTGAAAATTTCAATGCGCGAACCAGAAAAGAATTAATGGGGCAAATTGTTAAGTTCCTCGATAATATTTCTGGCCCAGATAAGCTTATTGAAGATTTCTCCATAAAGCGTTTTGAGCAAGATCCAAATCAGAAAGACAGAATCTATTTGGATATCCATATGAAACCTTATTTCCCTGCGAAAAACTTCCTGATCAAATTAGATGGTCAGAAAGGTGATGATGGGAATGATTGGGAAGCAGAATACGAACAGCAAAAATAGGCCTGTTCTGAGTTTGTAATAAAAAAAGCCATTCGCATGAAGTGAATGGCTTTTTAGTTTACAAATAATTGTAATTAATTATCTGGCTTATTTCTTTACAAACCGTTTTTGAACACTCGTTTTACCATTGTCTATAGTTATGAAGTACATCCCCGAAGACAGATCATCCACTCCAAAATTTGATAATTTCAATCTGTTTACTCCCTGATTTAACTCCACTATTTGGTTGGATACAAGGATTCCGTTCAAACTGACAATAGAGACATGGGCTACATCAACTGTTTCGTTCTTAAATGCAACAACACTTCTTTCAGTAATTGGGTTTGGATAAACAATAGCAGCAGAAGCATCTTTCTCGAAATCGGTTACTGCAAGAAAAGGCTCCGTGACGCGAATACTATCCATCACCACAGGCGTGATGGGGCGATCGTTTCCATCAACAGGCACCGACTGAATATCTAGTACAATATCCCAACCGCTCACAACAGTTCCAAATACTGGATGTGCAGAGGTAAATGGCGGATTGTCAAAATCTAAATAAGTATTATCGACCATATTAATAAAAAATTGACTCCCTCCTGTATTAGGCCCAGAATTAGCCATAGATATCGTTTTTTGAATGTTAGACAAGCTAGGATCAAATTCATCCTCAATCGTGTAACCTGGCCCTCCAAAGCCAGTCCCAGTTGGATCTCCCCCCTGTATTACAAAATCTTCAATAATGCGATGAAATATGACGTTGTCGTAGAATTCGGCATTGGTTAAATCTATAAAATTTCCAGCCGTAATTGGCTTTAACGTATCGTATAGTTCAATTTCAAAATCACCCATCGTAGTGTAAAAGGTAACGACAGATTGGGCGTGGGTCGCAAGGGTAATCCCAAGTAGAGCCACTAGAGAAAGTATAGTTCTTTTCATAATATTGTTTTTTAAGTTGTTCCAAGGTATGGAATATCTTACCCCATCTATTTAAAAAAGCTCATAATCTCCCATATGATGTAAAACTAGCGGTCGTTATTTATTAATTTATGATCAATTAGAATTACCCCATAGGTTCAAGAAAATCTTAAATCCAAAGCTTACTGTTCTTCAAATTTGCTACTTTTAACAGAGACTAATTTTCAACCAATCCAGTAAATGACAAAAAAGCGCAAAAAAACAGGTGCAATACCAGGCTCTGTTATTTATACAGGAGATAAAAAAGGTGACCAAGTTTTTACTCATTTTCTACAGTACGATGCTAAAAAACTGACCGAAAAAAAATTAGACAGCCATGCTGGCGTGGAGTTTATTGAAGAAGATTCAACAAAAGTAGACTGGTACGATGTTCGTGGAATGCACGACACAAAGCTCATTGAATTCTTAGGTAAAACGTTCCATCTGCACCCAATTGTTCTGGAGAATGCAGTGGACATTCATCAACGTCCCAAATTCGAAGAATATAGCAGTGGCAATTTCATCATAATCAAGGCCCTGTCGTTTGACAAGGAAACTAAAACCGTTTCAAAAGAGCACATTGCACTTTATTTTACTAAGAGCTTTCTGGTCACCTTCCAAGAAACATCGAGTGACGTATTTGAAGGAGTAAGAACAAGAATAAACAGCGGCAAGGGGCGCATTAGGGAACGTGGCACAGATTATTTGGCCTTTGCACTTATTGATGAAGTGGTAGACCATTATTTTGATGTTTTAGATCAGATCGAAGAATTAATTGAAGGGCTAGAAGATAGTATTAGTACATCTTTAGAACTAAACCGAAAAGGGGAAATTCATTCTTTAAAGAAGGAACTGCTTTCCCTTCGAAAAGCAATCGCTCCACTAAGAGAAGCCATTGGTAGGTTTTATAAAACCGACAGCAATATTGTACAGGATAACAGTCGTATTTTCATTAGAGATCTATACGAACATACTATTCAAATTATGGATACGGTAGAATCTTATCGCGATGTTTTAAATGGACTACAGGATTTACTGATAACTGAAGTTAGCTTTAAAATGAATAAGATCATGCAGCTGCTTACGCTTATTTCAGTAATCTTTATACCCCTCACTTTTCTCGCCGGTATTTACGGAATGAATTTCGACAACATCCCTGAATTACACCATCAATACGGATATCAAATTCTGTTGATAGTAATGGCAATAATAGTAATGGTTTTACTTATTATTTTCCGAAGAAAAAAATGGCTATAATTATTCTTTTTTTACAATCCCTTTAATCACAGTTCCCGTAAATGTGGAGGGCATAGGTAGATTCAGTAATTCTGAAATAGTTGGAGCAATATTGATAGAATACGTTTTATCAGTTGTTTTACCCTCATTTATTCCAAAACCAAAAAATAGTAAAGGTACATGTGTATCAAACTCGTACGGACTACCATGACTGGAGCCTTTTTCAGCATAAACAACCACTGAAGGATCTAAAACATACATAACATCCCCACTTCGTTCTGGATGAAATCCATTCTGCACCATAAGTTCGATTCCTTCACTAAAGGGGTTTTCCAAAAGTTCTGATCGAGTAAGCGCTAACTTCACTCCTTCTGTCGCTTCTAAAAAATCTTTTACAGCATTTTCTACTTCTGAAATTTTCAGATTTACACTTCTTATACGCTCATGATTGAGATAGACTTGATTCCCAAGAAAATTTTTTATGAGTTGCGTATCTCCATATTTAGTTTGAAGAAAATAGTTAAGTTCAAACTTAACAGTGGCTTCTTTAAAGTAGCCTCCTGGTAAACCTTGCGATATTAGATAATGAGGTACCTGATTGGCACCATGATCTGAGGTTAAAAATAGCGTGTAATTATCTACACCCACCTCTTTGTCTAAAACATTTAAGAATTTCATCAAATCTTGATCTAACCTTAAATAAGCGTCTTCAACCTCTTTTGAGTCGGCTCCAAAATTATGTCCGATATAATCCGTACTTGAAAGACTCACCAAGAGAAGATCTGTATCTGTATCTTGGCCTAACCGCTCCCCTCCTATTGCTGCCGCTGCAAAATCCAAGGTGTAACTATTTCCGAAGGGAGTGGCTCTAATAATATCGTAATTGCCGTTATATGGAGCCAATTGAAGCAAATTATACGGAAAAACAGGTTTGTTTTTGCCTTTAAATCCACGTTCGTACTCCGTATCGTCTGGGCCACTTTCCACATACGATTCCAATGGTAACAATGAGCTCCATTGGCCCATATAATTATCCAAAATTTTAGAGTTGTTAAAATCCATCACCCATTTTGGAAGTTTGTCCATATAAAAGGAAGACGTAATCCAATAACCTTGTCCTTGTCCTCGGAACCAATAAGCGCCATTGGCGTTAAAGCCACCAGAAAGAACCGCAGCTCTATCTTTTAAGGATATACTAATGGTTTTACCTTTCATTTTTGTGTGCAATCTATTGTAATCGGCCAAGGTTTTGACGAGCAATCTATTTGGTGATTTCATACCTGCCTTACTTCCTGTCCCCACAGGATTTATTTGCGAATCCCCCACGCAGTAAACAACCTCATTGGTCCTGGGATCGAGCCAACTATTATTTAATATTCCGTGGTTGCTTGGGGTGGACCCTGTATAAATCGAGGCATGACCTGGAGCAGTATTTGTTGGGACATAATTGAGGTAATTATTTTCGCAAGAATATCCTTCTTGCAAAAGCTTGTTAAATCCTCCTCCCGTAAATTTTTCTGAAAAGCGACTAAGGTAATCGTAGCGCATCTGATCCACAACGATCCCGACCACTAGTTTAGGACTTTCCACAACATTGGTTTTAGTTGGTCCCTTCGAAATATCCTGTGCAATGATAGCGCTGGACGCTATTATAAAAACACTAAGCAAATAAAAGGCCTTCTTCATCGTTTTGGGGTAGTGAGCAAAAATGCTCTTTTAATAATTTGGATAAATATACGGCATAATAGCCTACAAATGTATTTGATCGAGCATGCTATGCTTTTCAATAATAACTACATTTGTCCTTTAAAAGTATACGATGAAACCATTATTGTTTTTTATTCTCTTCTACACACTCTCTAGCAGTTTTTTAATGGCTCAGGATAAGCAGTTCCTGAATGTGGATGCTTCTTCTTTTGAAGTTGACTCAGAGAACAAATTAATTGTTTGGAATTCAAAATCGCGGGTATTTGTTGATAATATTCGTTTTGGTGATGATCAATATCTAATCACAGAAAAGACAGATAGTCTTACTACTTCCAAGGCTTATAAGGCGGAGTTAGGAAAGGAAGAATTCAAACTATACCTCACTTCCCTCCCCATCTTATCCATTAATGCAAAGGATAGCATTTTGAATGAGCCAAAAACCCTAGCTCAATTGAGGTACGTAGATAAAGATACTATCATACATAACTACACTGGAATTGAACTAAGAGGAAATAGTGCTTTAAAATACCCGAAAAAATCCTATGACCTAGAAATATGGGAAGACGCTATTTCGAAAAAATCGAAAGACATGAAAATATCTGGTCTTCGAAACGACGACGACTGGATACTCAATAGTTTGTATAATGAACCTGTCAAAATACGCTCTCGATTTAGTAATAAGTTATGGTTAGATATGCACAAAACCAGAAACAACAGAGAACTAAAAGGTCGTGCGGGTATTAAAGCTAGGTATGTAGAAGTTTTTATCAATAGAGAATACAAAGGAATTTATCTCCTTTCGGAACAAGTAGATAGGAAACTTCTCAAATTGAAAAAAATTGAAAATGGGGTCGTAAACGGGGTTCTTTACAAGGCAAATGGTTATGCAGAAAATACCGCGTTTACAGGAATTACGCCCATGAACAACAACCTACCTAGATGGAGCGGCTATGAAATGGAATATCCTTACGAGAATTTTGAAGCTCACTGGGAACCCATTTATGAGCTTGTTGATTTTGTGGTTAATTCAGATGATCAAAAATTCTCGACCCAAATTTCACAGCAGATCAATATTGAAAACGCCATAGACTATTTTATTTTGGTAAACTTATTGCGTGCAACAGACAATTTAGGTAAAAACTATTTTATAGCTAAGGCAGATCGATCCACTCCATTTTATTTTGTGCCTTGGGATCTGGACGGTGTTTTGGGAAGTATCCAAGATGGAAAGAGAATTTCAACAACCGATGATATTTTAAGTAATGGATTGTTTGATAGGCTACTTAAAGAAAACCCAAATAACTATCGTTCTCAATTAAAAGAAAGATGGAATCACTTAAGAGGCGACCTGCTTTCTACCTCTTCGTTAACGGCCAAATTAAAGCACTACTACACCCAATTGGATATAGATAACATATACGAACGAGATCTTGCTCTTTGGTCTCCGGAAGCAGATCATGTTGACGATTTTAAATACATGAACCATTGGCTCCACGACCGCGTTATTTTTCTAGATAAATATTTCGAGTTGTTGGAGTAATCGATCTATTAAATTATTTGAGCAGTGACCTAACGTAAATGAGTTACCTTTTATTCTAAATGAATTAAAACACTCGAAGGTGATTTCTTAGTTTGCCATAAAAACTAGGCCTATGTCTTCTGTGAACTTACATATTATGAATTCTGAACGCATCCTTTCTTTTGAGAACAAATCCTTTCCCGAGTACATTAAAAGAGAGGCTCAAACGGCATTGTCTTTTTATCCAGAACTGGAAGAAGTGCCAATTACGTTTTTGCTCAAAGACAAAGCTACCTCTTCGGTGATGAAAGCACAACCTAGATGGACCACTTTATTTCGTCCTAAAGAGCAAAGAGAATACGTAATTATAATTAGTAGAAATTTTAATATCCAAGGCAAGGAGTTCGATACCGCATTAATTCCGAAGAAGGTTTTAATTGGCTGGTTAGGCCACGAATTAGGGCACATAATGGATTACACAACTCGGAGTTCTTTGAATTTGATTGGTTTTGGAATTATGTATTTAATGTCTCCATCGTATACCAGAAAAGCGGAGCTCACCGCAGATCGCTTTGCAGTTCATCACAACATGCAAGACTATATTCTTGAAACCAAAAACTACATTCTGAACCATGCCGACCTGTCCAATAAATACAAAGAAAAAATTAAGCGTTTATACGCATCGCCCGAACAGATCTTAGATATTGTTAAGGAACGTACATCATAACCACTAGTATCTTTTATATTAGAATAAATATTTCATATGAACATTAAAGGATCCTTAATTAAAGGAGCTATTCATCTAAAAGATGCGCTCACTCCATCTGTAAATCATATACAGGCACAAGAGGAAGTTCTTTTAAGTCTATTAAACACAGCAAAAGACACCGAATTTGGCAATAAATATCAATTCTCTAAAATTTTAAACAGTAAGATTCCAGCAAGAATGTTTGCGAAGAAAATTCCGTATTTCGACTATCACAAACTAAAAGATGAATGGTGGAATAGAACCATTGATGGTGAAGAAAATATAACTTGGCCTGGAAGTCCGAACTATTTCGCATTAAGCTCTGGCACTACTGGCAAAAAGAGCAAGCGAATACCAGTTACCGATGAAATGATCAATTCCATTAGAGCTGCAGGAATTCAACAGGTGGAAGCACTAAGCAATTTTGAATTACCTGCGTCCTTTTTCAGTAAAGATATAATGATGTTGGGAAGCTCCACCGAGTTAAATGAACGCAATGGTCATTTGGAAGGAGAGATAAGCGGTATAAGTGCTAGTAAGATCCCTTTTTGGTTTGAAGGTTTCTATAAGCCAGGTAAGGAGATAGCTAAAATAGACGATTGGGATGAACGAGTAGAAATGATTTGTAAAAAGGCCAAGGAATTTGACATTGGAGCTTTAAGTGGAATTCCGTCATGGATGGAACTTATGCTTGAAAAGGTTATTGATTACCATCAGGTGAAAAACATACATGAGGTTTGGCCTAACCTTGAAGTATATACTTCTGGCGGAGTTGCGTTTGCTCCATATGAGAAAAGTTTTAATCGGTTGCTAGGAAAACCCATTATGGTAATAGATACTTATTTAGCTTCAGAAGGCTTTATTGCCTTTCAGGAGCGACCCGAGACCGATGCTATGAGATTGGTTACCAATAATGGAATCTATTTTGAGTTTGTTCCATTTAGCCCAAAGTATATCAACCAAGATGGTTCGCTTAAACAGGATGCTCCTTCGGTCACTCTGGCCAATGTTGAAACTAATCAAGATTATGTTTTATTGATAAGTACTGTTTCAGGTGCATGGCGCTACCTTATTGGTGATACTATTGAATTTACAGATATTGAGCGAGCAGAAATAAAAATAACTGGACGAACAAAGTTCTTTCTGAACGTAGTTGGCTCGCAACTTTCGGTAAATAAAATGAACGCGGCACTTAGAAAATTAGAGAAAGAATATGATAGTGTTATTTCCGAATTCACGTTATCTGCTGTTCGTATAAACGATAAATTCTATCACCACTGGTATCTAGGGACGACTGTTTCCGAAGAAAATGAAACACTTGCTTTAAAGTTAGACAAACTACTTAAAGACGCAAATAAAAATTATAAGGTAGCCCGCTCAAAAGCACTTCATGGTGTTAAAGTTACTACAGTTTCTCCATCTATATTCTCGGATTGGAGTGGGTCGCAGAAGAAAAAAGGCGGACAAGTGAAAATGGAACGAGTTATGGGCGAAGAAAAATTTGCATTGTGGGAAGAGTTCGTAAGGTCTTATGGGAATTAAGTAGAAAATAAGTCTTTTCAACTAGAGTAGCGGACTAAAAAAGCGGGCAATTCCTTCCGAGAATTTACGCTTAAACGATCGCTTCTTATAGACTTCATAATCCAACTTCTTACTGTTTTCACAATCTGCTAGAAAGTCAGCGCAAATATCCTTTGCTAGTTGAGCATCGTATATGAGAGCGTTGGTTTCGAAATTATGCTCAAAGCTTCTATGATCGAAATTCCCCGAACCAATAGACGCTATTTGACCATCGATAATTATGAGCTTGCTATGTAAAAAATTCTCTCTTTGCGCATAAATTTCTACGCCCAACTCAAGAAGCTCTTCGAAAAAGGAAAGCATACTGTGTTTTGCCAACCACGAATCTGACTTTAACGGAATAAGAATCTTTATCTCGATCCCTCCCAAAGCCGCTATTCTCAAGGACTCCAGCATTGCATTATTGGGTATAAAGTACGGATTAGAAATAAAAATAGACTCTTCTGCCAGGTTGATCATTGCGATGTATTGCTGCATAATTGAAGGATGTCTAGAATCTGGTCCGCTGCTAATGATTTGCGCTATACTATTTCCCTTTTTCTCCTGTTTTGGAAGGTATTTAGGAGTCATGAGCGATTCTTCTCCACTGGCAAAAAAATAATCTTTTATAAAAATTCGGTGTAAACTATCCACTGCTGGCCCTTCAATTTTTGCATGCGTATCGTCCCAAATACCTAAATGGTCTTCCTTTTTTATGTACTTATCAGAAACATTCATGCCACCAGTATATCCAATGATACCGTCTATTACCATAATCTTACGATGATTGCGATAATTAAGAGTAAACAGAAAGCTACCGTAACTAAGAGACATGGTAGTAAATATTTGAACTCCCAACTCTTTAAAACGGTCGACAGATTTTTTGGACAGTGAGAAACTTCCAATGGCGTCATAAAGTATTCGCACTTGAACCCCCTCTTCTATTTTGCTCTTAAAGAGTTCGTAAAATTTATCCATCAGTTTACCCTCTTCAAAAATATAGTATTGAAGATGAATAAATTTTTCTGCCTTGGAAACGGCATCGAATATGCTGTCGAAGGTCTCTCTGCCATCTTGTAAAATAGTAATCTCATTTCCGCTGTAAGCAGGAAAGAAAGAACTGCGCTTCATTAAGTTGGCAAGCTTCTCATCATTTTTGAAGTTATAATCAACTTTTTCTTGAGCAACGTTGGCTTCTGCTACTTTTAGATCGTAAAGCCTGCGTTTGGTAGTTTGTTTCAAGGTATAGAACTTAAATCTTCTTCGATTTAAGCCGAAAATAATATAGAGAATCAAGCCCAAAAACGGAAGTATTATAATTACCAGCACCCAACTTAAGGACTTAGCAGCCCTAGAACCAAACATAATAATATGCAGGAAGGCCAATAGATTAGCGACGATATAAATACTTACAACTATATACATTAAATACTCTCGATGTTAAAAGAATGCTGTGTGAACCACTCTAGTCTTCAGTTACGATTGTTAAGCCAAGTACTTTGTAGTTTATTACAAAACAGGCCAATCAACAAATCTTTATACATGAAGCGAACAGAAATTTAAGAGGTTTTATTTCTTCTTTTTAGGTTGCACCAAGTGATCTCTTAACGCAGGTTTTCTGTTTTTCGCGGGTCTTGGGCCTTCTAGTTCCAAAGGCTTTCTTTTATCTTTAGGTTTTACTTGTTTTTTCATAATACTTAAAATACAACATTTTATAAAAACTAAAACGGGTATTCAACAAAAGTTGTAATACCCGTTTTACTTATCAAAAGATTATTGGAGCTTAGTCCACAGCATCTTCTACATCGTCTGCGACGCTTTCTACTGCATCTTCCACTTTTTCGCCTGTTGTTTTTTCTCTACAACTTGTAGCAACTAGAAAAAGACCAATTGCGAGTAGTGATAATAAAGTACGTTTCATAATTTATAATTTAAAAGATTAGGCCTTAAAGCGCTTGCCGAATAATAATGACAATACGAAAAGCACTAGAAAGATAATGAAAAGAATCTTAGCAATGCCTGCAGCTCCTGCGGCGATTCCGGTAAATCCGAGTAATCCTGCAATTATAGCAAGGACAATAAAGGTAATGGTCCAACGTAACATAGATAGTTATTTAATGGTTAACATAGTATGAAGAAATCAGTCTATCATATCTACTATTCAAATATCGATCACTTAGAGACTTCTCTTTAACGGGATCAAGCTTAATCTTAACTCCATTGCTTAAATGGCGAGAGAAGTATCATTTCTTTTGGTAAAAAAAGTATCTTTACTACCTATAAGTCAATAAACTTGAGCGAACAACTAAAAATCCACGATAATATTTCTTCCGACGTCGTTAAAGGTCTAGCGCACAGCTTAGGCGTTGACTACGAGGAAAATAACCGTGAATTTTGTCTAGAAATACCTGAAAGCTTAGGCTCTGGTAATGTGAAAGCATATGAATTTGACTCGGGATTTGGAGTTGTGGAAGCCGATATTTTTCTAAAAGAATCTTTAGATATAGAATTTAAAAGAGGTGTAGTTCATCCGCTCAAAATGATTTTTAATAGGCAGTCGCAATTTGAACACGGTTTCACAATAGAAGAGGGCTTCACTAGTCTTAAAAGGCTAGAAAACATTATTACCGCAAGTACGGCAAAAAGCAACCATATTTTCAAGATTCCCGCAGGCGAATCGGTTTGCTTTTTTTGTATTGAAATAAACAGAAAGGTCTTTGAGGAAAAGATTGAAACATTTCTTCTTGATATGAATGAAGATCTTATTGAACTATTCAGAGATGTTAACGGTATCAATCAATTTTTATACAAGAGTAATTTCAGCTTAGAGATATCTAAGTTTATTGAAGAGTTTACGGAATGTGAACTCGACGGTTTTATGCGTCACGTTTATCTTGAAGGAAAAGCGTATGAGATTTTCACGCATCAGTTAAAGCAATACCTGGATGATTTAAACGGACCTGAAAGAAGGAAAATTCTTAGACAATCTACTATAGAGAGCATTGAGGCAGCCGCCGAAATTATTAAAGAGGAAATGGAAACCTTGATCAATGTGAGTGCCCTAGCAAAAAGAGTTGGACTTAATCAAAATACACTGCAGAGTGGCTTTCAACAACTATACGGAGCGTCGGTAAACGAATATTTGCGAAATCACCGAGTAGATACTGCCAAAGTTTTACTAGAGACGACTGCCTTAAACATTACTGAAATCACCTACAAGGTTGGTATTAACTCTAGAAGTTACTTTACGAAACTCTTCAAGAAACGATATGGACAGACTCCGAAGAGCTTCATTGCTCAGCATAGGAAAGGAAAAGGCAAGTCTAAATCTGCTTAAAAAGCACTGACAAACAAATAATTACCTCCCATTTCCTTCAGATTTCACCAACAGTCTTATTGAAAAATAGCCCAATAGTGTTATTAAACGTTTCAAAAGTGTTAATCTGAAACTGGCATTTCTAAGTCCTTTGCAAAAAAGGAAATAGAGAGCATGCGCGAAATACAAATTAGCAGTATTGATGGCTGGCAAATTTTAGAACAACTTAACAATCAACTTAATGGAAAGATCACCGAACAATGGGGAGAATCTGTATTAGAGTTTGATGGGGAATACGGCTCAGGTGTAATAAGAAGCATTTCTTTCGACTGGGGTATTTCGTTAGTCGATTACGACGTAAACTTCAAAGAAGACACTAAAATTATATTTAGCCTATCTGAAGTAAAACCGATAGAATTTATTTTTATTTCTGAAGGAAACTTAGAATATTCTAATTCTCATGAGCAACAAGCTCACACCTTCGAGCGCTATCAAAATATCATCATTTCTCCAGAAAAACACTCCAAAGAGGTCTATGTTTTCCCAAAGAACGTTTCAGTACGAGTAAATTTCATTTATGTGGTACGGAAAGAGTATCAGAAAAAAAAGAACAATAATCTTTTATCGTTAGACGATAGTCTTTTAAAAGCATTCGATAATGCCGAAGCATCTGCATCTTACAATCATTTTGGAAATTTCAGTCTGAAGATTGCTGATCAAATTAAACAACTCCAGGAAGGCAATGGAAGCGGTATCGTTCGAACTTTGTCTATAGAGGGACAACTAAATTTAATTATGGCGCAGCAAATGCTGGAACACGCAAATCGAGAAGAAAGTGATGAAGTAACAGAATCTATTGGGAAAAATGATATTAAGAAAATTCACGATCTTTCTGCATACATCGTCGACCATATGTCTGAACCTCTAACTATTTCAGTCTTATCCGAGGTTTCTGGTCTTTCGGCTAAAAAGTTACAGTCCGGATTTAAGGTATTGTACGCAAAATCGGTGAACGAGTATATTCGGCATTTAAAACTAGAGGTTTCGAGAGATTACATTAAAAATACAGACGATTCTATTTCTGAAATAGTTTATAAGATTGGCTTAAAAAGTAGAAGTTATTTTTCAAAAATATTCTTTGAACGATATGGTATGCTACCTGTAGAATACAGAAAAAAAGGCCAAGTAAAGAATTAGTACTTGATGATTTCCAGTTGAACGTTTCCATCTAATTATGAACGCTAAACTTTGGGAATATCCTTGTAATACACGGGCTGTAACATCCCGTCATACGTAATACCATTTTTAAAGAATTCTTTTGCAATTGGATGCGCTGTTAATGGAATCTGATTAGGCACATCGAGAATTCTATTAATAGTTTCTAAACTCGAAGATGGATTGAGCCAATCTGCGTAGAAGGAAAAATCTATTGGGATTGGCATCATATCTTCAATATTCTGAATTTTTTCGATTACTCCAGAGACTTTGGTGTTAAGAAGCGAACAAGTGATAAAACCATCTTCCAATGTATTGTAAATTCCAGCTAGGCAAAACGGCTTTAACGATTTAGACCGCACGTAATAAGGATATAACACTCCATTTTTTAAGTGATAAACAAAATATCCCGTGACAATTATTAAACATCGTCTATTTAAAAATGCAGGGCCAAAGACTGGCGACGATTCGACCATTTCTTTAGTTGCATTTAATGTATCTAGTGCATTTTGAAAATCTCGCCATTCGTCTTCGTATTGGTCTGGCAACATTCCCCAAATAGCGAAAGAAATAAAATCTGGATTCTCAGAAGTAATCACCGAAATTGTAGACTCTTCTGTACCATCAATTATTGACTCTGGAGTGTACAAGTTGGGGTATAAATAGGTGCACCCAAATTCCTGTTCGATCTCTTCCCTCTTCGCACTATTTGACACCTTCTTACTCATAATCTTTTTCTTCTCTGCAAGTAACATCAATTTCTAACATCAAGTTGACCGAAAACCTACAATTCTTGCCTCATATAGACTGTAAAAACGACCTATATCGCTATTTTCAATAACAGTATCGCGATTATGGCACAGATAGTTTGAATAGTGTTAAGGGAAACCTAAGCCTAACTATACTTTTGTATAGCGCAATGTTCTCAATTCTAATTTTTAAAATAGAATGCCACAAAAACGATATCATGATAGAAAGACAAACCAACCTTGACACCCTCCCAAAAGAACTTGCAATACTCCATGAGTATTTTGGCGGGCTAATTAGTGAGGAAAACGACGTATTTACAATAACCCTATCACCAACTGTTGGCTCTGGGTATATTAGGCATACCAACTTGCAAGCTGGACTCAACGTGATAGATTTCGACTGTAAATTAAATGATGATGCAGCAATATGTGCCGGCTTTTCAAATTTCAATACCCTTCAGTTTATTTATTGTTTACATGGCAATTGCTTTCATGGCTTTGCCCTCCATGGTCATGAAGTTCAAATTGAACCCTTTCAAACCGCAGTTGTAAGTTGCGACACTGAAAACTCCAGTAGGCTAAAAATAGAAAAAGGAATAAATTGCGAACTGAGTATTATTTTGGCAGACAAAAATGTGTATTTAAGTTCCCTTTCAGAAAAAGAAAATCCAATTAGTCGAAAATTAAAAAAACAACTGTTCGAATTAAATAAAGTAAAGAAGTTTTTTCATTTAGGAAATTATAACCTCCGCATCGCAGAACAATTAAAGCATATTAAATGCAAAGAACATGAAAATACAATCTCGCATCAACTCTCCAAGAAGGGCAGATACTTTATTGTATTGGCCAAACACATTGAGCAATTTTTAAATGAAATTGGAACGAATAAGAACACTAGCGGTCTTCTACGAAAAGAATTAAAGCGTATCACTGAGGCAAGTGAATTTGTACAAAAAAGCCCAGAAATTCAGCATACTATTAAAAGTCTTTGCTCTTTTTCGGGCTTATCTCCCGCCAAGTTACAAGATGGATTTAAATTTATGTTTGAACGAACTGTTTCGGATTACATCAGAAATGTTCGCCTCGAAAAAGCAGAGGAATTGCTTCGCACAACGGATCTATCCATTTCTGAAGTTGTCTATACTATTGGACTCACAAGCAGAAGCTATTTCTGTAAAATTTTCAAAAGAAAATATGATTGTAGGCCAAAGGATTACAAATACAAGAACCACTAGTTTTTCAAATCAAGTTTTTAACACCTAATTATGTGTATCCATCTTAGGGTTTTGAACGTGGTATTGTTGATTAAACTGAAATAGAAAAATCACCTAAAAAATCGCCTCACAATTTACCAATCGCAATTTGTATTTAATAGATGATTTCTTCATCTAACTAAAATCTAAAGCCTCACTTCACTCTAGTTATTTAATGTCTTCCATCCTTTGGATGTTTGTTAGACCCTCGACAATATGCTGCTTTTGTGCATTTAAAACATTCTTCGTGGAAACCGGCAATGTCGTTTCGGCAAGTACATCCTCATACTCGTCAATTGCGGCCTTTTCTCCTCGAATAGACTCCTCTAACATGGATTCTTCGTTATCCAATGACAAAAATGCCTTTACATCCATCCACGTACGATGTGCAGCTCCAGTAACACTTCCTCCTTTATCAACTTCCTCACCAAAACTTTTGATTTCCGATTTCAATGCGTGTCCAAAATCGTATCTCTGCTGTGCTTTTTGATTAAAATAATTTTTTAATCCAGCGTGATCTACGTTCTCTGCAGCTTTCTTAAAACCTTTTTCTGCATCATATGTCTTTTCCAACAATGCGTTTAACTTATTTCCTACCTCTTCTGTGTAATTACTCATAGTTTACTTTTTTAGATTTGGTATTATTTATGGATGCATACCAATTTACATCTTAGACTCTTCAACATGGTCGTTTTCTTTTTTAACGCGTCTAAAACTTTGCTCGCGCTTTAACAGTTTAAATGCAACAGTGATTACAATTCCTCCTGCGATTCCGCATACCAATAACACCACTATTTGAAAGTCCATTCTTCGTTTATTTTATACAAAGTTAAGAACCAACACCACTCATAAGTTGCTCATTTCCTCTGAAAGTTGACTCATTCAATTATATTTAACCATCTGATTTAAATGCACTTACAAAAACAAGCATCTACTTGAGTACATGGTTTTTTACATCTAAAATTTGAAGGAAAAATCGGATCAACGAAGCGTCAAAAAATCGTATGAAGACGATTCTATGGAGTGACTTTAGATTGATTTTCTCGAAGAAGGTCGTTCACATTATTCGAAACATCCAGGGTTCTAATAGGAAACGGAATGTTAACATTGTTCGAATCGTATGCCTCCTTGATTAACATAATCGATTCACTTTTAGCCTTAGCAACTTCCAATGCATTGGTAGAATTTAACCAAAATCGCAACTGATAGTTAATTGAGCTATCCCCGAACTCAGTCCACAGAAAGATGATGTCTTTTATATTTTCAACCTCATCAAAATTATGAAGAATTGTGTCCATTGTTAACTTTTTAACGGCTCTAAGATCAGATTCGTAACCCACACCACAAGACAAAATAACCCTCGATTGGGAAGTTGTAGAATAATTTTTTATAGGGTTATCTACCACTAATTTATTAGGAATTAACACCAAATTGTTATCGGCTTGCTTGATGGTGACTGCTCTTAGATTGATATCAACTACCTCTCCCTCATAGCTATTGCTTTCTATCCAATCTCCAAATTTTAAATTTTTGATATACGACAAAATGATGCCCGAATAGGTATTTGCAAGTGCGCCTTGCAAGGCTAGTCCCACTGCCAAACCTGCCACTCCCGCCCCTGCAAGAATGGTGTTGAGGGCTTTACTGAGATTAAGCACTCCCAAAACCAGAAATAAACCTAAGACAATTACCACCACTGAGATGATCTTGGCAATTAAATTTTTCATGGAATTTTGAAGATTGCTTCGTTCCAAAACCCTACGAAAACCTTTACTTATATATTTGGCAGCAATCAACGAAATTATAAATACAACGATTGCAATAATTATATTAGGTAAACTAAGTACTAAGGCATCAAACCACGACCCTAGTTTGTCCACCATTTTATTCCAAGCCTCTGCAAACTGATTTTTCATAAGGATTATTTTATAGTTATTTTAAAAATTCTGGCTTGTACGCCTGAAGTAACTCTAGAAGAACCTCTTCGGTTGGAGTGAAATAATCCCTAATGTTTTCACTAAGTTTTATTACACGATCAAAACCAACCTTTATCTCGCCAGTTTCATATTGCTGTGCGACTCCAGGATGCACGTAATATTTGCGACAAACATTTCGCGTATTACCTAATTGTTTTGCTGCACTGTCGTAGCCCTTGCGTAAGTTCCAGGCTATTTCTTTTTCGTTTTCTGAAATGCCCAAATCCATTAAAGTTTCAAAAAAAATAATGCTAGCTGCCCACGTTCGAAAGTCCTTTGCTGTAAATATTTCACCACAGATGTCCTGAATATATCGGTTTACCATGCTACTTTCTACCCCCTGCTTTCGTCCGCGGTTATCAAAATATTGAAACAGTTCCCAACCTGGAATCTCTTCACATCGATTCACTAAATAAATGAGCCTTTTATCCCGTAGTGAGACACTATGTCTTTTACCTTTTTTACCAACAAACTCAAATTTCATTTTATCTTTTTCAAGATGAACATGTCTCGTTCGCAACGTTGTTAGTCCATAGGTTTTATTGCGCTTAGCGTATTGTTCGTTCCCAATCCTGATATGCGTCTCCTCCATTAATCTAATTATGAGCGCCAATACTTTTTCTTTTGGCCAGCCCGACAATGAAAGATGCTGATCCACTTTTAATCTTATTTTTGGTAGCTGTTCTCCAAACTGTACCATTTTATAAAATTTAGTCTGATTCCTTATCCGAGACCATAGTGGATGATATCGATATTGCTTTCTCGATTTAGAATCTCGACCAGTTGCCTGAAGATGACCATTCTGCAATGCTACAATTTTAACTTCCTGCCAAGCTGGAGGAATTGCCAAGTGCTGAATTCTTTCAATCTCTTTTCGCTCGAGAAGCACTTCCCCATTAAAAAGATATCTAAATTGGCCGCTCTCCTCTCGTCTAAAAATTTTGAAATCCTCATCTTTAGAATATACCAAGTCTAATTTTTCAACCACTTCTTGTGGTGATTTAATCAACTCTGCCAATAAATTTGCTTCTCTCCTATTCATATACTAAACAAAATGGTCTCTCGCACAAGACAAGAGACCAATCACTAAAACCCGATAAAAGAATGATCTCTAATTAGTAAAGATGGTCCTCGGATTTTTCAAATTTGCTTTGAAAGCGCCTAGGTCTTTAACATATTTAAACTGATCGTTAAAAACTCTGTCCGGTTTTTCTCCCATAATAATATGCTTCACATTTAAATCTGGAGCATTTAAAATCACTCGGTCCGACACTCGTAATTTTTTATCACCTAAAGTTTGAGTAGTAGCTTTCAGTTCTGAAATTACATACAGCGTCTCATTGGAAGCGATAATCTCATTAATTTTAATAGTGTGTTCATGATCTGTCACCTCTGCTTCAACGGTAAGTGTTAGTTCTTCCTTTTCCCCAGAATTAGGCATATCCACATCTACATAAGGAACTTCAACTTCTATTTCTTCCATTACCACCACTACTTTAGGCACCTTTACCATTTTGGTTCTAGTCCCTACGTTGACGTCTGCCCAGTCTACATCGAATGTTGGCAATTGTCCAGCTTCGGTGTCTATATCAACATCAATTTCTGGCAATTCTCCTTCTTTCTTTTGATTTACATCACAACTAATAAAAAGTAGTGCGATCATCAATAATCCTAAAAAGTTTTTCATTTGGTTTGTTTTAAGTTATAAGAATACAAAGGCCACCATTAACAACTTACTTTTGCTTTCATAAGGGTTATGCGGCAGCCCTTATTTGTATTGCAAATATATCGGCACTTCTCGGCTACTTTTAACGCATTTAGATTTATCATTGACCGAAACGAAAATTGAATTTATTGAATTGCGCTACTCTTTAATTGGATGAAGCGCCTTTGAAAACTATTTTTATTTAATTTTTACGTTCAAATTTCAAGAAATAAGGTCGCTTTTTACTTTTAAAGCTTAACTTGTTAACAACAGAATGCATTTAGGAAAATACAATTGAAGGCTACCCTAAAATATATTAAAAAGGTTTATGGAAAAATTATCCATAGTATTGCCTTCTATCCAGTATTGATAAGTAGTACTTTTTTAATACTCGCCTTGGCAACCCTCTATTTCGAAACGAGAGAGTTGGCAGATCTTCTCAAGGAAAGTCTTCCTTCCCTTTATATTCAGCACACGGAGACTGCGCGTACAATTCTTTCTACTGTTATTGGTGGGATTTTATCGCTAACGGTATTTAGTTTCTCCATGGTAATGGTAGTTCTCAACCAAGCAAGCTCGAGTTATTCTCCAAGACTGCTACCAGGACTTATTTCGGATAAAAAACACCAAATTATTTTAGGGATTTACACTGGTACCTTGCTGTATTGTTTGCTCATATTAACTTCTCTTGGCTCTTATAATTCTTCTGAAGACTCTGTAGGATTTTCCACTATGCTGGGAGCAATTTTCGGGATTGTTTGTGTAGCGCTGTTCGTTTACTTTATTCATAACATTTCTGTAGTAATTCAAATTGATCATATTATCGACAAAATAACGGACAGAAGTAATCAATTTTTAGACAAAAGATTATCCTGTGAGGAGGAAATAGAATCTATGAGAGACGAATGGAAAGTTATTTATAGTACGGTATCTGGGTACTATTCTCATTTCGACTCCGATTTATTACCCGAACCACTCAAAAAGCAAAAAAACAGTATCGAAATTATCCCTTTTCACGATGAGCATATCTGGGAAGGAGACCCCTTGTTTAAGGTAAAGCATCGAATGACGTCTGAAGAAATTAAACAGATAGAGTTGTGTTTTAATTTGACCAATGATCGCCATCAAGGAGATAGTTATACCGGGGGAATGATTAAGTTAATGGAAATAGCTGTAAAAGCCATGTCCCCAGGAATTAACGATCCTGGAACTGCAATTGACGTAATTACACGCTTGGGCTTACTCATTCGAAAAGTACTAAAAATACCCCCTTCATCCATCTGTCAAAAAGATCAATTAAACCTAAAGATTATACAAACTAATATCGCCGTAAACGAGCTTTTTCAAATAATAGTACAACCTATAAGACACTATTCAAGACACGATTGTTCGGTCCTACTTGAACTGGCAAAAGCACTTCTTTTTGTAGAAAGAACAACCCAGAATGAGGAGGCCAAGAAAATAATTCTAAGTGAAATTAAAGTTATTTGCACAACCCTCGAGAGCTCCGAACTCGATAAAGCGGATATTAATAAAACACTTCAACTAATTAACGCATAAGTCATGGAAGAAAATGTAAAAACCAAACCTACCTTAATTTGTATCCCAGATATAAGTGGGTTCACCGAGTTTATGAGTAAAACTGAAATTAACCTAAGCTCACAGGTAATATCTTCCTTACTAAACCAAGTAATATATTCTAATAAGATAGATTTAAAAGTGTCTGAAATTGAAGGTGACGCCATCTTGTTTTATCGAACAGGCCCGCTACCGTCTTTTAAAGAACTTATTAATCAATGCAGACTGTTCTATACAGAATTCTATGGAGAGCTCGCGAAGCTTCAAAAAAAATTTAAAGACGATAAGGAAGTGGATCATATTCCCGATATTCTTGGGCTTAAAATTATTCTTCACTATGGAGTGGAGGTAAGTTCGGTTCCTATTGGTAAGAATATTAAATTGATGGGGGAGGATATAATTTTAGCACATAGGTTGCTGAAAAACAAAGTGCCTTATGAAGAGTATATCCTGATCTCCGAACACCTTTTAAATGAATATAAAGACGCCACTGTTGAGCGTAACTTTGGCTGGGGAACTTTATACGACAAGGATACTTCCTACAAACATATTGGTGAGATCAATTACAGTTATATCAATCTGGAACCATTAGTTCCATAATTTAATTTACGCAAGCGGCTAGATGAACTACTAATCTTTTCATTGCAATGTGGCATTGAATGGTTAAATACCATCTAAAATTCCTTCCCTCCGCTCTTTAAAATTAAATGCGCTAACAATAGGTCTAAATGGACACATTTGGCGCTTTTCATTTCATTAGTTTTAGACAAATTCAAAAACCGTCCAATGAAATTTGTTAAAGATCCAGAAGAGGAAAGAGAAGATTATTTATTTCAAGCAAACAAAAAGACCATTTTCGGAACTCGATTTATTATTGCAGTACTTATATTTCTTATAATTGCTGTCTTTGTTTCTATTTTCTACTTTGAAATCTTTTAATTCAAAACAGGGGGTATAACTGCCCCTTCTTCTAATTGATTCCAAGAAGATGAATCCATAAAGAATACCCGTACTAAATATGTCCAAGGTGGGTAGTGAATTAGGCACATTTACTTTTTTATAAATCCCTAAAATTACAACCGCACAACCAGATTAAGATGTCTTAAGCGGGATAGGGACTTATCATAAATAGCCTGCTCTAATTTTATTTACAACTACTAACAACCTTTCTACATTAGTTCCACAAAATATGGATGATCAGCTATTTATTAAGAAGCTGACAAAAGTCATCTTTTCCCCAGCACTCTACCACTAGTTTTGTTTTATTAATACTACAAACTTATGATAACAGACCGATACCAAAATATGGCAAATGCCCGCATGAAACAGGTATCGCTTGTTTTACATTAATACTATTGCTTTATGTGTTCTCTTACTTCGAAATATAACGTTGCAGGCCCTCGATATACCAGTTACCCCACCGTTCCTTACTGGGACTCTAATTCATTTTCATTAAAACAATGGAAAGAATCTTTGGTAAAAAGCTTTCGGGAAAGCAACCCTAAAGAAGGAATTAGTCTTTATATACATCTACCCTTTTGTGAAAGCATGTGTACATTCTGTGGATGTAATAAACGTATTACTAAGAATCACCATGTAGAATTACCATATATCAAATCCGTTTTAAAAGAATTTGCCCTCTATAATGAACTCTTCGATGAAAAGCCGCTAATCAAGCAAATTCACTTAGGCGGAGGTACACCTACCTTTTTTTCGCCAACACACCTTCATCAATTATTAAGCGGAATTTTCACCATAGCAGAAAAAGCCGAGAATTGTGAATTTAGCTTTGAAGGACATCCCAACAACACTACTAAAGAACATCTGAACGCCTTGGCAGCAAATGGCTTTAAGCGTGTTTGTTATGGCGTACAAGATTACAACCATAAGGTACAGAAAGCTATTAATAGGGTTCAACCTTTCGAAAATGTATTAAAAGCAACCTCTATGGCTCGCAATGCGGGTTATACTTCCGTAGGGCACGACATTATTTATGGGTTACCGTTTCAGACACAAAATGATGTGATTAATACCATACAAAAAACCATTAAACTACAACCAGATCGCATTGCATTTTACAGCTATGCCCACGTCCCTTGGATAAAAGGTAATGGTCAGCGTGGCTTTAAAGACAATGATTTACCATCTGTACAGGAGAAACGTTTACAGTATGACATTGGTAAAAAGATGCTCCTCCAAGCTGGCTATGTAGAAATTGGTATGGATCACTTTGCCCTTAAGACCGACAGTCTGTTCAAAGCACAAGAAAATGGAACGATTCACAGAAATTTCATGGGATACAACGACAGTAAAACACAATTAATGATTGGCCTAGGAGTTTCTTCCATAAGCGATAGTTGGTACAGTTTTGCTCAAAACGTAAAAAATGTAGAAGACTATCAAAATCTAGTAAACGATGGCGTTATCCCCGTGTTTAGAGGACATGTACTAAATGGTGAAGACTTAGTGATAAGACAGCATATTCTTAATCTAATGTGCAAGTTTGAAACCTCTTGGGAGAAAGAACGCATGTATTTTCCAGAGCTACCAGATGTTCTCATAAAATTGATCGAATTGGAACGTGATGCGCTGTTGGAAGTACATTCTAAAAAACTAATAATTACCGAAAAAGGCCGTGCTTTTGTTCGAAATATTTGCCTGCCGTTCGACCTGCGTTTACAACGCAAGAAACCCAATACGCAGCTATTTTCCATGACCGTTTAGGAAAACAAAAAAGTTGTTTCGTTAATTTTTGTTTTCTTCATTCTTTTTGCCACTGTTAGATAGGTTGTAGATTACTAGAATCATCACTATACAAACAATTGCGAACACACCAATAATTATGGTGCCCATTCCCCAATTTACGAGAGGTAAAAAAATCGTGTTCATATTTTCTCTTTTTTATTAATTAATGACAACTATGTTCTGCGCTTACTTTCTCTACCGTAACCATCTCAGAAGGCGAAATATATTTTATACCCAAGCCCATACCACGCATAATAAATAAGAGTCCAATTACTACAACAAAGACAGGGATTCCTTTTAGTATCCGTTGCTTCGCCTGCCCTTTCAAAAAATTACCTAGATAAATAGCCGTGGTCATTAATGGGATGGTTCCTACCCCAAAAAGAATCATATATAAACCACCGTAAACGCTACCACCGCTGGCAAGCGATCCAAAAACCGCCATATACACCAAGCCACATGGCAAAAGGCCGTTTAAAAATCCGATAGTAAAAAACGTGCCAGGATCTTTCTTTTTAAGTGCCTGTCCCATTGCTCCTTTTACCTTTCCGACAGCCCTGTAAATTGGTCTTGAAAAATTATACCGATTGAGAATCTTCGACGGAATCAAAATCATGGCAATCATTCCAATCCCAATAATTATAGATAGTTGTTGCTGTATTCCAAACAATTGAAAACCCTTACCTACCAACCCAAAAATTAATCCGATAACCCCATAAGTAAACAAACGTCCAAAGTGATAACTCATTAATTGAAACACGCGCTTGCTTTTACTTTTTCGATCTAATGGAAGCAAAAAAGCAATAGGACCGCACATTCCCACACAGTGAAAACTACCTAACAAGCCAAATATGAGTGCAGACCAAAGCATTAATACACAATTTCTTCTTTATACATATACGTTTTGCCCTCGTACGTCCAATCGATTATAATATTCCATCGTCCGGCTATCAAATTATCACCAGGTATGAGCAAATGACTGCTAGATATATCAATCTGAAATTCAAAATCCAGCTTTTGATTAGAGGGTCGATATAAGAACACCTTTCCATTGATGAGAGCAGGGTTCAATTCTTCCGGAAAAGTAATCAACCAACCTTCCGCTACCTTTTTACTCAGTACCTTTTCCAAAAGGTTATTAGTATTGGTTTCTGCATCTATTTCGTTTTGATACACCATTTCTTTGGCGTAATACTCTTCTGTCACAAGATCATGACTATATCTTGTATCTGTGCTCATCGTAATTACTAAGTATAGAATAAAGCTCATAAAGCCAGCCATTCCCAATACTATTCCAGTTCCCCAATTCCATTTCATACTTCCTGTGTTTTCTCCAATGGTTTATTCACTTGCTTAGACAGTTTCTTCATCATAAGCTTTGCTTGACAACTTTTATTTCGTCCTGGCTGTCCGTTTTTACATCCTTGACAACATTTTGTGTTTTCTGTGTTCATAGTACTGTTTTATGGCGTGACCGCAAGGGTCGGGCTATTCGTTTCAATTCCTCTCCGCCTGAAGCGGATGCGGGATTTTCACTGCTATCCCTCACGCAAGTTCAAAGTTCGTATTACAGTGTTAGTCTTCATTTTTCAAACATTTCAATCAAATCGTATCTATTATACTGTGCAATTCAAGGGATCTTACCCTTCATCGCTATTTATAACTTCTAGGTCCTAAAAAGGAGGTAGTTGTAGTTTCAATAAGATCGTCACCACTGTAGACACCTATTTCTAATCGATCCTTATCTCCACTTAATGCACTTGCATTTATTTCTATAAACAAGGTGCCCTCCGCAAGTCCTTCTTTGTCTATTTTAAAATCATCTTGAGTAACCAAATTAATACGTCCTTTATGCGACAATAGTTTAAATTGAATTTCATCAATCTCAGCCGATGTTTTATTGACCAATTTATACGTATATACGTTACTTATTATATTGTCTGCCTTATGTTCATATAACTGTCCGGGTAGTCTTAAAATGCGCGCTTCTATATCATTGCGTAAGAAGAGCATTCCAATAAGTACTGTAGTTAGAATACCCAACACCACTAGATATCCTTTAAGACGCGCTGTAATTTTGAAAGGTTCCTTTTTCTCGATATTATCTTCACTTGTATAGCGTATTAAGCCTTTAGGCAGATCTACAGCTTCCATCATATGGTCGCAAGCATCTATACAAGCAGTACAGTTTACACATTCTAATTGTGTTCCATTGCGAATATCAATTCCCGTAGGACATACATGCACACAGGCAAAACAATCAATACAATCACCTTTTCCAGAGGTAGGTCGATCTTCATTCTTTTTAAACTTTGCACGCCCTACTTCCTTCTCTCCACGCTTATGGTCGTAAGCGACCACAATAGATTTGGTGTCTAATAATACGCCCTGTAGTCTACCGTAAGGACAAACTATGATACAGACTTGTTCTCTAAACCAAGCAAACACAAAATAAAATACTCCCGTGAATATAAGTAACGAGATCAAGGTACTAAGGTGTTTAGAAGGGCCGTCCGTAATATAACGGATGAGCTGATCGCTCCCAATTAAGTAAGCCAAAAATACATTCGCTATTAAAAATGAAATGATAAAAAAAACAGTCCATTTAAGCACTCTCTTTTTTATTTTCTCCTTATTCCAAGGCATTTTTGAAAGTCGTATTTGCTTTCCTCTATCCCCATCTATCCAATATTCAATTCGCCTAAAAACCATTTCCATGAAAATGGTTTGTGGACATACCCAACCGCAAAACAAACGACCAAATGCCACTGTGAACAAAATAACGAACACAACGCCTATAATCATCATAATCACAAACAAGTGAAAATCTTGCGGCCAAAATGGAAAACTGAAAATATTAAATCGGCGTTCCAACACATTAAACATCAAGAATTGATGACCGTTAATCTTAACAAAGGGTGCCAAAAACAAAAATAAGAGCAAAGCATAACTCACATACTTACGATACTCATACCATTTACCAACTGGCTTTTTAGGGAATACCCAGGCACGCTTTCCTTCTTCGTTAAGCGTACCTATGGTATCTCTAAAATTCTCTTGACCCTGCTCTGCCATTATTAATTTTCTTTAGACTTTCTTATTAACAGAAGAAAAACAGCGTCATAAACACCTTCTACAGAATAGTTTAAATCTCCTGGAATATCAAAAGAGTCAAATCGTTCTAAACGATAACTATTTGTGGCCGTATTTAAATCGATCTCTCCCTGAACGACCATTAGCTTGGCTTTTGAGGATGTTAAATGTCCCGGCATCTCAACACCTCTTCGCAAACCTATTGCCAATAAAGTCTTCCCTGCATTATCATAGATTTGCTTGATAAGTGGTTCGTTGCTTTTTGATAGCGATTCGGATATTTCATTTAAAACTAGCATTGCTCTCTGTTATTTATTCAATCATTCATCATTCCCTGTTACCACTGTGGAGTCTTGTATAGTTTCGTTGACCTCTGGTGTTTTTACTTCTACCGCATCTGGGTCAATCCATATTTCCCCTTCTGCTTCCTTAGGTTCTGCAGGCGTTGTACCTTGAAAACTCAATACATAGCTAGCTACTTGAGCCATTTCGGCTGGTTTCAAATCGTTTTTCCAGGCAATCATTCCTTTTCCATCACGTCCCCCTTCAGAAATAGTATTAAATACATTTTTAATACCTCCACCTAAAATCCAGTATGGATCTGTAAGATTAGGTCCAATACCGCCGCCTCCATCTGCCTTGTGACAAGCGACACAATTAGCAGTAAAAATGCTTTCCCCTGCTTTTAGATCTCCGGGATCGGTAAGCAATGTAACTGTATTAACATCTACTAAATCTTTTGCTGTTTTCTTCCATTCTTCGATCTCGATTTTAGCCTCTGCCACTGCCACCGCGTATTCTTCATCCTGACTGTAATCGTTAAATACTTCAAAACGCACTAAATAAACCACCGCGAATATGATGGTTGCATAAAAGCTATATTTCCACCAAGGCGGTAAATCATTATCGAGCTCCTTAATACCATCGTAATTGTGATCTAGAATTATCTCATGTTCTTCTTCTATGGCCTTACTTCCAAGGAGTTTCTTATAAATTCTCCGAGCCCATTTAAATTGGTTCTCTTTCCTAAGTTGTTCGTTTGCTATATAACTTTTTTGTTTTTCCTCCGAAAGAGTTTTGAAAAGAACCGCCTTTAAAGAGGCTGCAGATATTTCTCCGGCAATATGAAACAACACGAGAAATCCATAAACACCCCACAACCATGGTTGTTCAACAAAAATAGAAGTGTCGCCTTTGGTTCCGATCCAATTCAACAACAAAAACGCAAGAATTGCAAAACCAATGATTCTTATAAATGATGCTGTACTTTTCATAATAATGATTGATTTTCGTTAATAGTATCGTCATTCAACGGTATGTTGCTAACCTCTGTGATGTGTTCTTTCTTCGCAGTAAATACCCACCAAAAAAGAGCTACAAAAAAGATGAAGAATATGAGCAACGAAATCATAGGGTAGATTTCAACTCCATCGATATTTTCTAAGTTTCCCTTTATAAATTTTAACATAATTTATTCGTTTACATTTAAAACAGATGCATCTGCGTTTTTCACTTTAATATCCGTCCCCAAACGCTGCATGTATGCAATAAGGGCGACCACTTCACGGTTCCGCATTTCAACGAAATCCTCCCCATTCTCTTTTGCATATTTCTTATCGGCTTCATAGGTTTTAGCAAAATCGGGATCGGTATATAGATTTTTTTCTATTTGAGTTCCTTGTTCTAACATCCATTGTTGTGCACGTTCTATTTCTTCTGGAGTGTAAGGAACACCAAGTGTCACCATTGCTTCCATTTTAGTTTGGGTATTTCCTTTATCGAGTTCCGTATTAATAAGCCACTTATAGGAAGGCATTATGGAACCTGAAGACAAACTCTGCGGATCATAGAAGTGGTTTAAATGCCAATTGTCACTGTACTTTCCACCAATTCGCAGCAGATCTGGTCCGGTACGCTTGCTCCCCCAAAGGAAAGGATGGTCGTACACAAATTCGCCTGCTTTTGCATATTCACCATACCTTTCTACCTCACTACGGAAAGGCCGAACCATTTGTGAGTGACAACCTACACACCCTTCTCTTATGTAGATATCACGCCCCTCTAATTCTAACGGGGTATAAGGTTTCACACTGGAAATAATTGGTACGTATTCATCAACCATCAATGAGGGTATAATTTGTACCATACCACCTATGAGAATAGCAATGGTTGCAAAAATTGTAAGCTTTACAGGTCTTCTTTCCAACCATGTGTGATAAGCTTCTTTACTGGTCCGCTTTTTTGTTACTTTTTCCAAAGGTGCAGCTTCTGCTAGCTCGTCTGTTACTTTTGAACCAGCTCTTGCCGTCATTATTACATTGTAAACACCTATTAACGCTCCAATTATGAACATGGTTCCTCCTATTGCTCGCATCCAATACATAGGCATAATTTCTACTAATGTCTCTAAGAAATTTCCATATTTAAGTGTACCGTCTGGATTAAACTCTTTCCACATGAGGGCCTGCTGAAATCCAGCTACATACATTGGCAAGGCATAAAGTATAATTCCCAAAGTACCTATCCAGAAATGCAGGTTCGCTAACTGTGTAGACCAAAGTTTTGTTTTAAACAATTTTGGTACCATCCAATAGATCATTCCAAAGGTCAAGAAACCATTCCATGCTAACGCCCCAACATGGACGTGGGCAATCACCCAATCACTAAAGTGTGCAATCGCATTTACATTTTTAAGTGATAGCATAGGCCCCTCAAAGGTTGCCATACCATACCCAGTAATTGCTACCACCATAAACTTCAACACGGGATCTGTCCGAACTTTGTCCCAAGCGCCGCGAAGTGTTAGTAATCCGTTTATCATCCCACCCCAAGAAGGTGCAATAAGCATGACCGAAAAAGCAACGCCTAAATTTTGCGCCCAATCTGGTAGTGAAGAATATAAAAGGTGGTGTGGCCCCGCCCAGATATAGATAAAAATTAGTGACCAGAAGTGAACAATAGAGAGTCTGTACGAATAAACTGGTCTATTAGCCGCTTTTGGCACAAAATAGTACATCAACCCTAGAAAAGGTGTAGTTAAAAAGAATGCCACCGCGTTATGTCCGTACCACCATTGTACCAGCGCGTCCTGCACTCCTGCGTACATTGAATAACTCTTTAACGCCCCTACTGGAAGTTCCATACTGTTTACAATATGTAATACAGCTACCGTAACAAAGGTTCCCAAGTAAAACCAAATAGCAACATACAAATGACGCTGTCTTCTTTTTAGGATAGTACCTATTAAGTTCGCTCCAAAAGCTACCCAAATCAATGCAATGGCAATATCAAATGGCCATTCCAGTTCTGCGTATTCTTTTGAAGTAGTATATCCTAATGGCAGTGTGATAGCAGCACCTACGATAATTGCTTGCCAACCCCAAAAGTTTAAATTACTCAGCCAGTCTTTCCACATTCTAGCTTTTAACAATCGCTGTGATGAATAATAGACTCCCGCAAAAATTGCATTCCCTACAAAGGCGAAAATCACCGCATTGGTATGCAATGGACGCAAACGCCCAAAACTTAACCACGAGATACCATCTGTGATGTTTGGAAATAAAAACATAAAGGCCAATAGCAGCCCTACACTCATCCCTATAATGCCCCAGAACATTGTAGCGACGATAAACTTGCGCACGATTTTGTTATCGTAATAAAACTTTTGTAATTCCATAGTTAATTTAGTTGGTCTTTCAATAGGATTGATTCTTCCTTTATGGTTTCGCTGTTGGGCTGTTCTTTGACGACTTCATCTTCAAACAGCATACGCACAGATGGTGTATAGGTATCGTCATATTGTCCTTTTCTCACCGACATGATGAAGGCAACAAAAAAAACAAGAGCGACAAAAACACTTATCGCAAGTAGCATGTAAATAATACTCATACCTATCTTAAATTATGATGTAAAACTACCAATGATGATTTCTAAAAAAGATGACTTTTGTCACCTTCCTAAATTCTTTTTAAATATTTCTGTCTCTAAATACACGCTCAGTATCCCACTTCGCAGCTCCCAGGTAATTTTCCACCCTTGCCTAAAAATAGGAGCGATTTGAATTCCAATTCAATCGAGTTTCTTTCCTAACAAATAGGTGTAAATAGTTGTAAAAACAACGATACTTATCGAACTTAAAGGCATTAGAATGGCCGCCACTACTGGCGCAAGATGACCAGTTATGGCAAAACCTAATCCTATAAGGTTATAGCATAGTGAAAATATAAAGGCATATTTGATTACATGTATTCCCTTTCTCGAAAGCGTAATGAACTGGGTAACATCCTTAAATTTCGACGCATCTAGAATACCATCACAGGCAGGGGAAAATACATTTACATTTTCTGAAATAACCAGCCCTACATTACTTTGCGCCAAAGCACCTGCGTCGTTTAAGCCGTCACCCACCATAAGCACTTTTTTACCCTCTTCTTGAAGTCGCTTTATATAGTTAAGCTTGTCTCCTGGTTTCTGATTAAAAATAAGGTCGGTTTGAGCTGGAAGCGCTTTTTGAAGATGTGCTTTTTCGCCTTCATTGTCCCCAGAAAGCACCACGAGCTTACAATCTGTTGCAAGTGATTGAAACACCTGCTCCATCCCTTTTCGATACTCGTTATAAAAAATATAACAGCCTCGATACGTATCATTGATACTTATGTGAACCGTTGTTTGGTTTTGATTGGTTTGAACCAATTTGGGCTGCCCTTCGGCAACGAATGCATAAGAACCTACTTTAATTTGATGGTCGTCTAAAACACCTACAATCCCTTGCCCTACCTCTTCTTTAAAATCGTCGAGCGTACAGATATTGCATGCCTGGAGCATATCGTACAAGGACCTACTTAGAGGATGATTAGAAGCCCGCAAGGTAGAGGTTAGCAACGCTTGCTCTTCACTACTAAGAACTAGACCTTCGTAAGTAATTACATTTTTATGGTTGGTAGTTAAAGTTCCCGTCTTATCAAATACAACCGTGTCAATACCCGCCAATTGCTCTATTACTCCACTATTTTTAATATAACATTTATGTCTTCCAAAAATGCGGAGCAAATTACCTAATGTAAACGGCGCGGCCAATGCTATAGCACAAGGACATGCTACTATGAGTACGGCAGTAAAAACATTTAGTGCCATGGCAGGTTGATAAAACACCCAAAACAATGAGGAAAGCAATGCTATAGTTAGAATACTAATGGTAAAGCGTTTGCTTATTTGATCTGTGATGGTCTGAAAAACACTGGCCTTCTTTTTATCAAAAACTTCGTTGGACCATAATTGTGTTAGGTAACTTTGTTCAACAGATTTTAAAACATCTAATTCAATAACACCAGCCTGCTGCCTTCCGCCTGCAAAAAGTTTATCTCCCGATGTTTTTACTATTGGTTCTGCTTCCCCTGTAACGAAGCTATAGTCGATAAGAGCGTTCCCCTTTATGAGAACACCATCCACAGGAATAAGCTCACCATTTCTGATAATTATTCTATCCCCTGCGACTAAATCATATACTTGAGCTTGTTCTTCAGAAACATGGACCGCTTGATCATTTTGGACCTCATTTTTAATAAGTCTGGTTACCGCTATAGGGAAATATGATTTATAATCTCGTTCAAAAGACAAGAATGCATACGTTTTTTGCTGAAAGAATTTACCTAGCAACAAAAAGAAAACTAGCCCAGCCATACTGTCTAGAAATCCGGTACCCCAATCCATAGTTATTTCAACAGTTGATCGAATAAAGAGTACCAAAATACCAATGGCAATAGGTACATCTATATTGAGCATTTTAGAGCGAATGCTCTTGTAAGCAGAGACTAAATAATCGCTGCCAGAGTAGAAAACAACCGGTACTGCAAAAATAAATATGAGCCATCTAAAAATATGCTTGAACTTTTCTAACCAAAATTCTGATACTTCAAAATACTCTGGAAACGATAAAAACATAATATTTCCAAATGCGAAACCGGCAACACCCAATTTATAAATAAGACTGCGATCCACTACATTGTTTTTCTGAGTGGCATCATCCAGCGATATGTAAGGTTCATATCCTATTTTACATAGTAACAGAACGAGATGATGTAAACTTAAACTTTCAGAAGAAAAAGTTATACGTACGGTCTTCTTCGGAAAATTAACCTGGGCAGATTTCACCGCAGAATTTAACTTGTACAAGTTCTCTAAAACCCAAATGCAAGAACTGCAATGAATTGATGGAATAACGAAAGACACTACTTGAGTGCCTTGTTCATCGAATTCCAGAAGTTTGCGAACAATAGTTTCGTTCTCTAAAAAATCAAATTTACCTTCAAATCTAGATGGAGTAGTACCAGGAGTTTGTTCCAACTCATAGTAAAATGACATGTCATTTTCGTTTAAAATATCAAAAACGGTTTTACATCCATGACAACAAAAAAAATTGTTCTGATGTTGAATAACTGTCTGTACACAGTTATCGCCGCAATGGAAACATACCTCCATATATTACTCAATTTGTTCTTTATATCTGTTACAAATCTGAGGAGATAGAATCCTAAAAACGATGACTTTTGTCAGCTTTTAAAACATTAAGCTTTGTTTTCTTTGGCATTATGCTAGAAGTTCATTTTATTGTATCACTAAGGATGTAGGCTAGATGAAAAACCAAGAAGAAAGTAGATGTGAAAATTGTATCGTTAGGCAATTGAACTCATTGAAAGCACTTAACAAAGAAGAATTAAAGCGTATTTCGGACAGTAAAGTAGCAAAAACCATAAAAAAAGGAGATTCTATTTTTACAGAAGGTGAGAGACTTAATGGCGTTTTCTGTGTACGTAACGGGGTATCCAAACTCTCTAAGATGAGTGACAACGGAAAAGATACCATTGTTAAAATTGCAACTAAAGGAGAGGTCCTAGGCCAACGATCTGTAATTACAGAGGAAAAGACCAATCTAAGCGCAGTAGCTCTTAATGATATGGAGGTCTGTTTTATTCCGAAAACACATCTTACGGATAGTATTAATAACAATCCTCATTTTACTAAAGCTATTCTATTGCACATGGCTAACGACCTGAAGTTTGCGGATAACGTCATTGTGAATATGGCACAAAAGACTGTCAAACAACGCGTCGCCGAAACTTTAATGTATTTGGACAAGAATTTTGGTGTCGACGATGATGGTTATATTACCATGACACTTACTAGAGAAGACATTGCGAACGTGGTAGGTGCAGCAAAAGAAGCTTGTATACGCACGCTAACTACTTTCAAGAAGAACGGTTGGATTTCTACCGATGGCAAGCAAATTAAAATCGAAGATAAAAAAGCCCTCTACAGATTAGTAGAAGGCTTATAACTTTATCGGTTTTTAAATTATATTTTTACGCTGAGCACTGGAAGTTTAGAGTGATTTACTACGTCCTCTCCAATACTTCCGGAAAAGAAATGAGCGAGGCCTCGACGCCCATGCGTAGGAAGGCTTATAATATCTGCTTTCACTCTTTTCGCATAGTTAAAAATCCCTTTTTCCACCGTGTAGTCTGCGTAAATTGTAATGTCTTCTGGTTTCAAGGAAACACCCTTTAAATGGACAATAAAGTCAACTATGCGCTGCTCGATTTGGTTTGTACTTAAATAATTTTCCCCTGGCAGATTAATATATACTAGTTTCGCTTTGATCTCAAGTGCATTGAAGAGATTCACAACTTTCTTAAAGGCAGGAATACTTTCTTGTTTAAAATCACAAGCAAATACGGCTGTTTCTACATCAAAATTGGAAGACTCTTTAATTACTAAAACTGGAGTTTGCGACGTGCGAACCACCTTTTCTGTATTAGATCCAACAAACATTTCGCTTAGGCCACTACTTCCATGTGAACCCATGACAATTAAATCTGCCTCGTGTTCTTTTGCTACATCGTCCAACTCACTAAAAACAGTATAATTTTTAACAGTTTGATGCACTGTAATGCCTTCTAAATAATCTTTATCTAAAAAATCTTCGAAACGTTTTTGAGTTAATTTTATAAAGAACATTCCCTCCATACTACTGGAATTATCTTTGGTTAAAACCGCATCACTCAACCCCATCATATGAACTACAACGAGTTCTGCATTTTGTTTATTCGCTATTTTAGATGCTACTTTAAGAGCATTCTCTGAGTATTCAGAAAAATCTACAGGTACTATAATTTTTTTCATGTGATTTGGATTTAAGGTTCAAATATTAATTGTTATAACTCCTAGTTTATACATCAAAATTAATACCATTAGTTACTACAAACGATGACTTTTATCATCGTTTTACGGCACACTTATTCCTTGCGTATTATTCAACCATCCTAAGACCGCAACATCAGAAAAAGAGTGGACTTACCGGCCTTTAATACCCGCCTTGTAAAAATTAAAATTGATCTCAAGGCTTTCTAAACATATAAATAGAAACATGACACTTTTACTGCCCTGCCTAATTCAAATAAAAAAAAGCATATAGAATTACGGAGATGACATATCTCATTCTTTACCTGATCTTTAGATTTTATTTTAGAGTCTTAAAACTATTAGACCATGAAAAACATACTATTACCGACAGACTTTTCAGTAAATTCTATGAATGCCATAGACTATGCCATGCGATTTTTCGAAAACCAGAAGTGTAAATTCTATATTCTCAATGTGCAGAAAATTTCAGAATATGTAAGTGACGATTTAATCGCAGGTTCAAAAACCGACACCATTTACGATAGTATTGCTAGCGATAACAAAAAACTGATTAGCCAACTAGTCAAGAAATTGAGTAAAAAACACAAATCTCAAGCATATTCCTTTCACGGATTATTTGACTATGACGATTTTACATCAGCAGTTGATCAAGCAGTAAAATTTCATTCTATCGATCTCATTATAATGGGTAGTAATGGAGCAACGGGTGCCAAAGAAATTATTTTTGGCAGCAACACGCTTCAGGTTATCCGTAACATAGAATGCCCTACTCTCACCATTCCTAACGCCTATAAATTTATTGACATAAAAAGAGTCTTATTCTCTACTCAACACTGCACCGATTTCTCTTATGAAGGAATTGAAATTTTCAAGGAAATACTCTCCATGCATCCAAGTGAGCTAACTATTTTAGAGCTTGATGAAAAAACCACCAATGTAGCTTCAAAAGAAGATAACCAATGCCTACGAGAATTATTTCCTGATCACCCATACACCTATTTCTGTTTAAACACTATTCCTGGCTTAGTTGCTATAAATACGGTTACTCAATTACTGAAAGTAGATCTTCATGCTGCTTTTATTGAAAAGGAACCATTTCTAAAGCGATTGTTATTTGGCTCAGAATATTCTCAACTAGCATATGGAACTCAAATACCGCTGCTCTTTATGCACCGATAAAGTTATGAAAGTTCATTTACTGAATGCTTCCCCTCCTGCCAAGCATTTAAATTCTCAATGGTAGTGGAAGCGATATTCTCTAATGCCTCGGAAGTGGCGAATGCTTGATGAGGTGTAACCAACGTTTTAGGGTGACAAAGCAAGCGATGAAGAATTGGACTCTTTGGCAAATTATTTGACCTATCGTAGAAAAAAACTCCGTGCTCATGCTCAAAAACATCGGTAGCATACCCACTTACCAATCCCTTGTCTAACGCTTTTAGCACGGCATCAGTCTTTACAATGGCACCACGTGCTACATTAACTATGATGGGTTTTTTCGCAAGCTTATTTAGAAATTCCTCGTCGAATAGATGATGAGTTCGTTTAGTAAGTGGTAGACAAATAAAGAGTACTTCGGCTTCTTTAGCAAGTGCATCTTTCGATATGTATTCTACATTGTAATTCTTAATTAACGCACTATTACTGGATGTATCGTTTGCAAGGATAGAGCAATTAAAACCGTTCAAAATTTTGACAAGTACACTTCCTATTTTTCCTGTTCCCATAACGCCAACAACTTTTTTATTTAAATCGAATCCAATCAAATGATCTAATAAGAAGTTATAACGAAGTGTCTGGCTCTGGGCCAATGCAATCTTTCGATTAAAGGAGAGTAAAAGTGCAATTGCATGCTCGGCAATAGCATTAGGAGAATAATTAGGAGTATTGGCCACTCTAAATCCCAATTTATGTGCTGTCTTTAAATTAATATTATCATGACCCGCAGAACGCAACGTAATATACTTTACACCAAAATTCTGCAATTTTTCGAGAATAACAGGAGAGGCATCGTCTGCTGAAAAAATAGAAATAGCATCGTAATTTAATGCCATCATCGCTGTTTCTGAAGTTAAACGCTTGTCTGTAAAACTAAAACGATGCTGTTTTCCATTTGCTGCGTCGAGAAGAGGAATTTCAAATGGTTTCGCACTATAGATTAATACTTTCATTATTCTAGGAGTAAAATTTTATTCTCTTTCAAATTTTTGAATAGCACTGCAGTATAGCTACTAATATTTCGGTTAACTTTATTAGCATCCACCACTTCTATCTCACCTCGCCATAGGAGTTCTCGTTCTTTACCTGGACAAATACAATACAAGGAAGTCTCCGTGGTGTAGACCTGATAACGTTCCTTTTGCTCTTTAAAGTAAAGATGTTGATTTCCATAGTAGTAATCTTCAAAGGTTTGGTAACTTTTTGCGAAATTTCGGTAAGCATCTACCAAGGTTACTCTGCTCTCGGTAGCCGTAATTTTAGTAAAGAGAATAGCGTCAAAACCGGCATCTAATAGTTGACCTTCAATTTTATTAAGTTCCGCTATCGACTTTTTATTATCTGTAAACGATGTTTCAAAGAAATCGATGCTCTTCACAGCATTTACATCTCTTTTGTCCAACTCCTCCACCATTTGTTTTTCATAGGTACGGCGTAAATCTTTATCTCCTGAAATACCAACAACAAGTACCTTGGCTGCTTCAAAATTTACGGTTTCAGGATTCTTATATTGCTGTACAAGCTTGGTGGAACTACAGCCTAATATGAAAAACATTAGTACCATTAAAATTAACTGTGATTTCATTTGATTTATTCTTTTGTGAACTGTTATTGATTTCATTCGTGCTATTTTATGCGAGCTCTGTTGTTAAGAAAGCTTTTTCTGTTTGTTCTTTTTCATTACCTCTCCAAGCATTTCAAAAATGGTCCGCTTTAATTTCTTAACTGCAGTTTGATAGCTCATTGCTTCAATCATTAGTTTATAGTGCGTATCCTTATATTCCTTAAGTTCATTAGGAACGTCTATATCGTCCATTAAGATTTGGAGATTGTTGGAATGATCTTTTAAGTCTTTTAGTAAGACATTTAATCTATTGTCGTAGTTGTACAATTGAGCTCCCATTTTAGCAGCCTCGTCATAGGGTTTTCCATAGATGAGCTCTAGTGCGTGGTCTACTACTAGATCTTTAAGAAAGTGTAGTTCATCTTTCAAAAATTGCAATTCGGACATACTTTGCATTACGTCCTCATGCAATCCACTAGTATCGCGCCATTCAATATATTTAAGGTGTGTCTTATTCTTCATAATAGTATCATTAAAAAAGGCAGGAAGCACTCCTCAATCTTGCTCCCTGCCTTGCTTTAAAAGATTAAGCTATCTCAATCTTCTTTTTAGGCGGCTCTAAAGCGACATCCTGTTTAGCTAGTTGTAGTTTTAATACTCCATTTTCGTAAGATGCTTTTATTTCTTCGTTTTGATTTACAGAACTAGGCATCTGTAGCTTGCGATCGAAAGAATTGTAGCTAAACTCTTTTCGAGTATAACCTTCTTCTTCCTCTTCAACTTGTTCTTTTCTTTTTTCCGCACATACATGAAGAATATCATTTTCTAGAGATACCTCAAGGTCGTTTTTATCGAAACCCGGTACGGCTAATTCTATCTCAAAATTTTCAGGGTTTTCCTTTATGTTCATCGCAGGGACATTCCCTTTTGAGGTAAATAAATCGTCCACAAATAAATTATTGGTATCAAACCAAGCCTCTACGTCGTTGCTCATCCATGGAAATCTTCTTTTATTCAATTTTACTAAAGACATAGCTATTATATTTAAAGGTTTATTTTATTTTAACAACATAAAAGTACCTTGTCTTTAAGGCTTTGCAAATGATATTTATCAGGTTTTGAGTTTTAATCTGAAATTTTACAATCATTGCAACAGCATGCATTGAAGAAAGAAACGCTCTAGATTGTGCCCTCTCTGCCATATCCGAAATAACACCTACCATCTAAACGGGCAATTCGAAAGATTGATTTTGTTTTGGGATAGTCACTTTCCAAGAAAAGGTATCTTCCACTTTCACCCTCAAAGTTTGGAGAGCTGTAGGTTCTCCGTGAATTAGAAAAGTATTTTCTGGTATATTCTTAATCTCACTAAGCCATTCTAATATACCAACCTGATCTGCATGTGCAGACAAACTTTCTATATGTTGCACATTGGCTTTTACAGGATAGTATTTTCCGAAAAATTTGAGCTCATGCGCACCTTCCAACAATTGTCTTCCTCGGGTGCCTTCTGCTTGATATCCTACTAATAAAACAGTTGTATTGGACTCATCAATTAACTGTTTTAGATAGGTCAACACACGTCCCCCCGTAACCATTCCACTACCAGCTATTACTATTTTTGGTCTAGGGTCGTCTATGGTTTGCCAGGTTTCTTTATAAGAAGTAATAATATTCATCCGCTTCTTCATTGCGCGAAATTCTTTTATCGGAATTTTATGCCATGCGGCGAATTTTTCAAAAACGCCTAACACATTGTTCCCCATTGGGCTGTCAATAAAGATGGGAAGATTAGGAATCCGTCTTTCATTATACATTTTCCAAAGTAAAAACATTAAGGCTTGTAGACGTTCCACCGCAAAAGATGGAATAATTAAAGCTCCGCGATTATGCACCGTTTGATTGATAAGTGTTACTAATTTTTCTGAAACACTCTCCTTAGGATGTAGCTTATTTCCATAGGTACTCTCCAAAAACAAATAATCTGCCCATTGTGGCTTTTCTGGTGGATAAAGTAATAAATCCTGCTGCCTTCCTATATCGCCGGAGAAAACAAAAATTTTACTAAATAGCTCCAGTTCGATGAAGGTAGCTCCAATAATATGACCATTATACCTAAACCTATATTTGATATGTTCTGAAAGACTGTGCCATTCATCTTTTTTAACTGAACTAAACAGCTTAATAGTCTGTTCAGCGTCTTTTATGGAATAGAATGGAAGCGCAGGATGGTGCTTGCTGTAATTTTCTTTATTCGCACGCTCGGCATCCTCTTCATTGATCTTAGCACTATCTAACAAAATTATTTTAGTGATTTCTAATGTAGGCGCAGTACCCATTATTTTCCCTGTAAATCCCTGACTCACCAATCTCGGTAAATATCCCGAATGATCTAAGTGACCATGTGTTAGTAACACAGTATCGATGGTTGAAACATCGAAGGGAAAATCCTTCCAATTTTGCTCGCGAAGCTCTTTTAACCCTTGAAACATTCCGCAATCAATAAGTATATTCTGAGCAGGTGTTTCTAATAAAAATTTAGAACCAGTTACGGTTCCTGAAGCTCCTAGAAAATGGACTTTGATCGTTTTCATTTTAGTTGGAATAACATAGTATTGAAATTTCTGCGAGAATCTTGGTTTTTCTAGTTTCAGAAATACCTAAGTGATCTAGGTAGAATTTATCGTCTGCCAGTTGCCTGCACAAAACAATATCTCTACTTAATAAAAACTGTTTTTCTCTATTAGTCATGAGTGTTGAAACGGTGATAGGATATAGCCCCAATCTGTCAATACGATCTTTTAAGCCATTTTCATCTGGGTAGTCCCAGCTTAACAAATAAAGACCTGCACATCTACCATATGTGAGCGCATCTGCTGTAAATCTGGTGTTAGTTACTACCCAGCCTTTGTTGGGACAATGATCCGAATTTGCAAACTGCGCCACGATATCGCGATATCTAGAATGGATGTATAACGGAATTTTGACATTACAAGTAATGGTCTTTTCACTGTGAAACTTACACTCCACAACAATGTGTTCTTCCTTCTTCATGGCAATAACGTCTACCTCATGAGAAACACATTTTCCTTGCAATATTTTACCTATAGAGACAGAATAACCCGAATATTCTAGGAGTGCACCAATAAACTTTTCAAAAGGAAATCCCGTAGGTCCCAGTTCATAAATGGCTTTCTTAAGTTTGTATTTAGAAGCATAAATAGATTTTCTCTTTTTTAAGAGTGCAAATGCTCGATTGTAAATCTCCTTGGTAGAAATCCCTTGATACAACTCATCTCTCACCGTATTAATAATGTGATCTACCGTGGCTTTATCTGCGCCACTCTTATGTAGACTACCTCGTAGTTTCGATATCGAGAAATCTACTTTTTCTCCTGACGATTTTATGACCTGAAAGTTTTTGGTTTCCATTTACATCTAATTACGTAAGTCGTGCAGTGCCAATACAGGCACCTTTGCATTAAAGCCTAGTTCCTTTACCATTGGCTTAGAGAAAATAGAGCCGAAAAAGCCGTGTTTTTTATTAATGAAAGCAATCATTTCACTATTTCTGCTCTGGGTAAACAAATTAAGTCCGGTTTGTACTTCAGCACTTTCTAGAAAATGAAAAGTGTAAGTGAGTCCTTCAAAACACTCTTCCAATAGTCCTTTCTTCTCCTTTTGATTTTGCGACAATTCATCCTCACTTCCAACATGCAAAATTCTAATCGGAGCATTTGTAATCTTAGAAATGTCGTATAGATGATTTAACTCTCTACGTTTGTAATGCGTTTTAAAACTAGTTGGAAAAACAATTTCATTTGGTTCTTTGAATGAAGCCTCTGCAGGTATCATAAATACAGGGCAGTTGCGTACCTTCTCCATAAAGTCGATACTGTTGGTGCCTAATATGGTATCAATATCATCGGTTTCTCCCTTACTGGAGGCGATTACCATATCGATGTCTTTGTCCTCTACAAATTTCTTGACAGCTTCAAGTGGCGCACTAAATATGGCTTTGGTAAAATAACGATGATTGGAAGGAACACCTAAAATTGCTATTTGCTGTAGCAATTTCTTAAGCCCCAGTTCTGAGTGCGATTTCGCATCGTCGAACCATTTCTCTCCGGGCTCTGGCACCATCATACTGTCCAATGAAAAGTTATTTACTGTAAAAGCATTGAGCAGAAAAAAATCCACTTCTTCATTTTTATAAAGTTCACTGGAAAACCGCACAGCATTCCAAGCATTTTTTGAAAAATCTGTAGGTATTAAAATTTTCTTTTTCATCTTGATAGGTCTTAAGGTTTCTTGAACTAAATATACCTCGTGACCAGTGATGTAACTATGATAAATATCAGTTGGTTGTAGGCAATATCAAAAATGGAATACGGGTATATTTTGCGATATCTTTTACCGTGGCTTCTCGAAACAATTGCACAATCGCGTTGTGCTTATAATAGATCATTGCCAATAAATCTATGTGTTCCTTATTGAGATAAGAAGTAATCGTTGCATAAACATCCTTTTCTCCAGACAACCAGTTCGTTTCAGGACTTCCCTTCTTCAAAAGTTGAAATAATTGATGAAAATTAATTCGTTGTTCTTCGGTCATTTTTTCCTTCGTATGAACATGTATCACCTTAATATTTGACTTGTTAAGCGATGCGATATAAACCAGTGGCTGTAAGTCATTTTGCCCATAGGCCCTTTTAAAACCTGTTGCAAAAGCAATATTTTCGACAGGTTTGAAATCAAACTCTTGCGGAATCACCAGCAATGGCGCCTTCTTGATTTTTCTTATAATCCTTAGCGTGTTACTTCCCATTAATATGTTACTTGCGCCAGTGCTGCCTTTGCTTCCTATTACCACAAAATCGATTTCTTCTTTTACTATTAATCTATTGATAGCTCTAGACAATTCAATAGATGTTGCAATCACCTCATAACTATGATGATCGTTTTTTGCATCTAATATAATTCTGTGTTTTACTTCTTCGCATTTACCCTCATACAGCGTATACAATTCTTCTACAACATCCTCGGTTTTACCAATATCTATTCGACTGGTGCGGGTGCTTACCTGGTCTTCAAAAGAATGAATAATAAAAAATCTGCAGTGATCTTCAGCAAATAACTGCGTTGCATAGTGTAATGCACAATATGCATTTTTAGAAAAGTCTGTAGGAACGAGAATTGTTTTCATAATTATTTACATTGAGTTATTGTCTTTCTACGGAAGGAATTACCAGAAAAGGAACTTTAGTGTGATATACAATTTGATTGATCACAGGTTTAAAAAGTATGTTCTCCAAGAAATTATGCTTGTTATGAAACATAACCATGAAGTTAATCATCGTTTTCATCTGAAATTGTTCAACAGCTCCTATAACATCAGTTCCGGCTGCTACATGGAATAAATGTGCATTACCCGCAAAATAGTCGTCTAGAAAAGCCTTGTTTTCTATTTGTTCATTGGTGAGAGGAGTTCCTTCATAGGCATTCAGCATGTGTAATCTCGATATATGCGTTTCACATAAATCTCGAAGCAACGAGAGGTACTTATTTTCTCGATCTACTTTATAATCTGTAGGAAATAGTATTTCTTTAGGTTCTTCGAAACTAAAATTAGAAGGAACAGCTAATACGGGACATTTCATCTTTTTTATGGCATACATGGTGTGAGTGCCTAGAAAAACTTCTTTTGCCCCAGTTGCACCTTGCGTACCCATCACTACAAAATCAATGGAATGTTCAGCTACTATATTTTTCATCTCTGGGATCAACATATTAAAAGATGTAATCGCCGTAAATGTGTGATTTTTATTTGAAAAATCTTTTAGTAGTCTTTCCTCTAATGCATCCAGATTATTCTTTGCGTTTTCTTGTGCGATTTTTTGCAACGTTAAGGCAGAATAGCTGTCTATCATACTTCCCGCACTCACAAAGGTGGGTGTATAGGTATGTAATAAAAAGAATTCGCAGGCATCGTATTTTAACAATTGAACCGCATATGTAATTGCGTTAAATGCATTTTCTGAAAAATCGGTGGGTAGCAATATTCGTTTCATGGCTTTATTGAATTAAGAGCGTTGTAAATTTTGAAGTACCAAGAAGGGTATTTTCACTTCCAATCCAACTTTTTCAATAGTAGATCGGTACAGTATGTTTTCAAGATAGGAGTGCCTCTGGTTTACCATCACTAGCATGTCTATGGAAGAGTCCTCTAGCATTTTATTAATTTCCTTGGTGATATCTTTTCCAGGTGCCTTGATATGAGAAACCTTATTTTCCTCGAAGTAGCAAGCAGCAAAGGCTTTGTTATCTTTTTGCCTATGTGAAAGTTCTTTTGCTTCGGAAATATGCAGAAAATGAATCATCGATACAAAGCGAGATGCCAATGTACTTAACAACTTTAATTCCCGACGTTTAAAGGGAAGCATATAATCTGACGGGAACAATATATTTTGAAGAGGATATCCATGAAAGCTAACTGGAACAGCAAGAACAGGACATTTTACATATTTAATTACCTGAAGGGTTTGACTCCCAAATGCCACATCCTTTCGATTGGTTTTTCCTTTGGTTCCCATAACAACCACATCTGCATTATGCTTATCCACTAAGCTGTTTACCTCGTCGACCAAACTTCCAAAGGAAGCTACGTAATCGTATTTATGTTTCGGATTTGGGGAAATGGCTAGCATCTCAGCAATTACCTTTTGCAATGAACGCTGTGTGGCAGTTTCCATTTTTTCTTTATACTCCTCAAAAAATTCTCGATCCATTTCAATGGTATCTTCATAGACGCTATCGGCAAATGCATTCATCACTAAGAACTCACACTTTTCATACTTAAAAAGTTCCATCGCATAGCGAATAGCATTCATTGCTGTTTCAGAAAAATCGGTTGGAATAATGAGCTTTCTCATGGAGTACATTTTAGTGATTAACCAAAACTATTGCCATAAGGAGAATTAGAAAATGATAAATATCAGGAACACAGGGTTTCTTTGATTAAAATTCCTTGAATGGCCAGGGTAAGAATAAAATGACTACTCATGCAAGACAAGAAAAGGAATATGAATATGGTAACTAATTTTTGCCACTCGCGGCTTGAATAATATCTGTTGAAAGAAGTTTAAATTTTTAGCAATCATTGCGATCATGTCGATTTGCATAGTGGTTACAAAAGATTGTAAGGCATTTTCCAAGTTGGGATCCTCAATTACGTGAAAACTATGCGGAATATCCTTTAACTCCTGCTTTAAAACCTCCCGATTACTATTCTGAAAATTATCTAACGGTTTTTGAGTCTGTGCAACTCGTAATATCTTAATAGAAGAATGAGACACCTGTGAGACATCTCTTAAAGTGTCGATTACCTTCTGTTTATATAGCATATTGAAATCTGTTGGAAATCCAACCGTTAGTGGTTTCTTAAACGAAGCTCTCTCGGGTATCACTAATATTGGACACTTCACTCGGGTGATGACTGCACCCGTTTTACTCCCCAAAGTCATTTCTTTTAAGCCAGAAGCTCCTTTGGTTCCCATAACTATAAAATCAATCTGCTTTTGATAAATAAAATCTCTAATTCCATCTATAAAAGGCGCCTGTATAATAGCATATTTAAAGGTGTGATTTGGATTGGGAAAATGGGTGTAAACTTTTTGCATCCATTCAAACATTTCGGAGTTCAAATGATCGGGAACCTCGTTTCTTATTGAAACTCCCAAGTAATGTAAGTTTTCATCGCCTCTTTGAAGTGAGTCATCAACATGTAAAAAATAAAAAGCACCCTTTTCATTCTTAAAAAACCGCATGGCATAGGCCGTTGCATTCCATGCATTCCAAGAAAAATCGGTAGGTATTAAAAATTGCTGCATTGTACTTATTCTATACTCAAAAGTATCAATGCCCATTAAAAACTAACATGATAAAAGTCAGTTCCCTCAATTACTCTAAAGTTTCTAGCGCATGAAGTTTTAGAATTCTAATATTTCTACCTTCAATCTCTATCAATCCTTTTTTCTTAAATTCTGAAAGAGTTCTTATCAAACTTTCGGTCGCAATACCTGCCACGCTCGCTAAATCGTTTCGAGAGATTTTAATAGGTTCATCTGGCTTTTTGTTGAGAATACGGGCGAACTGCAAGATGGTCTGCGCTGTTTTCTTGCGCACGGAGCCGTAAGCCATTTGTAGCAATTGTTCTTTTATTTCAGAAATATTATTGGTGAGAACATTCATTATTTCTAAAGATACATTCTGGTTTCTACTAAGTATATCTTTCAACTCACTCTTTAAAATTCCCGACAACACTACGTCTTCAACGGCAGTAGCTGTTTCTTCGTATCGTATGTTATGGTCGAAAGAAGTAAATCCTAAAAAACTATGTGTTTGGTATAAGTTGGTTATTAATTCTTTCCCGTTATCTTCCGTTTTAGAGCACTTCACAACACCCTTTGTTATGTGATAAACATAATTAGAATGGGCTCCCTTTTCATAAATAATCTCGCCTTTTACAAAAGACTTCATTTCTCCGGTATCATCAAACAAACCCTTAAGTTCATCAAGAGTTCTAATATCTCCGCCTGTCTGATTTGTTTTTGAAGCTGAATAAAGTGCTTGAGACAGGATTTCTGCTTTGGCCAATCTACTCTCAATTGCGCTCATTAACTCCCCTTCTTGAAAAGGCTTAGTAAGATAATCGTCTGCCCCAAGATCCATTCCTTTTCTAATTTCTTTGTGCTCTGTTCTCGCCGATAGAAAAATAAAAGGAATATGAGTTGTTGCAGGATCTAACGAAACAGTTTCTAAAACTCCATAGCCATCCACTTCTGGCATCATGATATCACAAACTATAATATCTGGAAGTTGTTTCTTAGCTACTTCTATGCCTATTCTGCCATTAGGCGCCGTAAATACCTTGTAATTGGCAAGCTCCAATAATTCGGCAGTATTCTCACGTAATGCCGAATCATCTTCGATTATTAGGATTGTTTTCATTTGCCTTCAATGTTTAAGAATTCATAAAATGAAATACCTCTATACTGATCTTCTTATGGTACAATTACGCAATGCAAACGTCATAACTTTTTATCATTTTTTAGAGGTAGTCTGATCGTAAATAGGGAACCGACGTTCAGCTTACTTTCAAAAATAATGGTCCCTCCCAAATTCCCTAAGTGTGTTTTCACAATGTTTAAGCCTATTCCTGTACCTTGATTGAGCAGTGCATTTTCTGCTCTGAAGTATCTGTTAAAAACATATTTCTGTTCGTCTTCAGGAATTCCAATTCCCTCATCTTTAATAGTGAGTATTAAGAGGTCATTTTCTTCTTTGGCTTCTAAGTATATAGTCGAATTTTCTGAAGAATATTTGATCGCGTTATTAACCAAGTTTGTTAAAATAAGTGCCAATATTTTTTCGTCAAAATCGATAAAAATAGCATCTATATTATCTGGGTATTCAATATGTTGCCCTTCCTTTAGCAACATATTTGCATCGTAGACCACTTCATTCACAATTTTACTCAACGGGAAATTGGTAAACTTATAATTCACTTTTCCACTTTCGAGACGTTCAATAGATAAAAAGTCGTTAATAATAGTATTGAGGTACTTTACTTTGCTTTCTATAGTTTTTAAATGCTTTTCTCTTTTGTCTTGCTGTTCTTCATTGGTATATTTTCCAACTAACGTAGCTGAAGTGAGTATACCACTCAACGGAGTTTTAAATTCATGTGATACCAATGAAAGAAATTTTGTCTTTAACACTCCCAACTCCTGCTCTTTCTTCAACGCTTCTTCAAGTTGTAATGTGCGCTCTGCAACGGTCTTTTCTAGCTTTTGGGTGTATTGTTCCTGATCGGTAATGTCTAAAATAATTGCAACTAATGTTTGATCATCTCCCATAGACGATTTTTGCAAATGAACCTCCACCGGATAAATAGATCCATCCTTGCGTTGGTGTCTGGTATTGAATTTGAGTTTCTCGACCGAATTATCAAAAAGGGGTGAAATGGTCTTGAGAAATTCAGTTTTATCAAAATCTGGCTTTATATCCACAGGGGTCATTTCTTTCATTTCATCCAAAGAGTATCCTATGTTATTCAATGCGCCCTTATTTACATTTATAAAACGAAGTGTTTCGGCACTAAAAATGAAAATTTCATTCAGGGATTCGTTGAAGATATTCGCCCAGTGTTTTAATTCCTGCTCCGCTCTTTTTCTGATAGAGATATCAGTAATCAAGGCCATTACATACTTATTTTCATAAATGGTAAATGGATTAAGACCTGCCTCTACGGGAAATTGAGAACCATCTTTACGCCGGCCATATAAATCACGTCCGTGACCCATTTGGCGATTACCACTATTCTTCATAAAACCGTCTACATGTTTGTGATGACCGCTGTGGTATTCTTTGGGAATCAAAATATCGAGATGTTGCCCAGGAAGCTCGTCTTCATTATAACCAAAGAGCCTATTAGCCGCCTCGTTAGTAGCTACAATTATTTGCTTGCTATTAACAACGACGATACCTTCAGAAACTGCCTCCGAAAGGATTCTAAAGACATTGCTACCTTTTTTGAAGATTTTCATAGTCTAAAGATACATAATTATTGAGCTGATAAATGTCATAGTCAAACTAATCTGCCCATTGTAATTTTGCGGTATAAATAATTAATTAACATGAATAAGATTAGTAAACCAGAGATATTATTCTACCAAAAACTAGGTGAGTTGTTTTACGCCATAGCAGCAGCCGACAGGGTGGTACGGAAAGCAGAATACAATGTATTAACTCAGCTTGTGACAGAAGAATGGAAAGAAATGGACGACTACAAAGACCAGTTTGGGACGGATGCAGCCTACCAAATATCCATCGTCTTTGAATGGTTTGATTATGAACGTATGGATGCTGAAGACTGTTTTACGAGCTTCAGCGATTACTACAAAGACCATACTAAACTTTTCTACGGAAAAAGAAAAGAACTCATTGTAAATACGGTAAGAGCAATTGCAAATGCTTTTAATGGCACCAACAAAAGTGAACTTATAATGATCACGAAACTTGAACTACTTTTTAATAAAAATTAAATCCTCTATCATGAAATATTTTGTTATATCACTCCTAACCTTATTACTCCTCTCTTGTAAAAACGATAAAGAACAACCTGAAAAAGAGCTAGAAATAGAACCTCAAACGTCTATTAAAAATGATGAACCCTTTGAAGAGGTGTTACCCTTCGATTCTATCTACACAAACAACGATGCTGAATTGACAAAGACCAAATCTGTTGTGATAAAAAGGCAAAAATTAATTGACAAAGAAGACGATAAATTAGAACTGGAAAAGCTCGTAGTGCAAAAGACCTTTAAAAAGGATGAGGATCTATATTTAATCGACTTTAAGTATCCTTACCTCAATGAGAATCTCAAAGAATCCTATGTCAATTTTAACGAATACCTAGAAGAAACCTATATGGATATTGCTGGAGTTGAGGCTAGTATCCTTGAGGACAAGGAAATGATCTGTGACACTCTACGTATTAATCGTTTCAAAGAAAAACGGTTTGTAGACTACAAGATTTATAACCTTAACGAAACACTTATTAGTGTTCTTTTTTATAAAGAGAATTACTATTCGGGAACTTTGCATCCATCATATACCTTCGATTGTTTAAATTTTGATCTGGAGCGATCTGTTTTTATGAATTATGAAGATTTCTTCAATGAAGGTACTGAAGAAGAAATGACCAAGATTATAAATGAAGTTCTTACTGAAAAAATAAATAGCGGTGATATTTACTACGATTGCTGGGAACTATCATTCGACAACTTTTTTGAAAACAGAGACAATTTTGTAGTAGACGATTTAAAGGTGGAATATTACTTCGACGATTGTGTAATCTGTCCTTCTTACACTGGAACATTTTCTATAGAACTTCCTTTAGAACGTTTGTTGCCAATACTTAAAAAGTACAAATTAAATCCACTTATCATGTAATTCTTAGTAAAATGAGACTATACGCCATCTTATACATTTTTGCTTATGTGCTACTCCTAGCTACCGTCTTTATTTTACCATTATTTTCTTTTGATGAATACTCCATCATTCAAAATACGATTAGCGAATTAGGCGCACAGCAAGTACCTGGTAATTGGCTAGCCAACACCACAATAATTATACTAAGCTTAGCAATTGTCTTGTTAGCTACTAAGCAGTTGAAACTCTATTGGAAACAACTGGTAGTAATTTACTTTTTTTGTGTTTCATTTTTATTAACTGGAGTATATCAGCTTGCCGGATTGGACACGCATCAACATATTTTTAATTATACCAACGATGCTTTACATTCTCTTTTCTCGATGATCACTGGTTTTGCCTTTTGTCTTTTTTGTATCTTTTTTGTTTTTATAGTTGAAAAAAAGGAACACAAATGGCAAACGCTTGGTGCTTTTTTACTCGCATTAATCGCCCCACTAATGATGTGGCAACATCCTGAGTTTAAAGGAATTTACCAACGTGTTTTATTCTTGGGTTCCTTTGGATGGTTATTTTATGCATTAACCTCTTATCAATTTAAAAACAACCCGACAACACTTATTAAAAGAACACCTAGATGAAAAGTAATTTTAAGACCATCATTAATTCTGAAACACCAGTACTTGTTGACTTTTTTGCTGAATGGTGCGGCCCCTGCAAAGCACTCGCTCCCATTCTTACTGAGGTCAAAAAAGAACTAGGAGACACTATTAAAATTGTCAAAATAGATGTAGATAAAAATCAGCCATTGGCCAATCAATATCAAGTTCGCGGAGTACCCACGATGCTGCTATTTAAAAATGGTGAACAAGTATGGCGACAATCTGGAGTACTTCAGAAAAACGAAATAATAACGATCATTAACTCAAATTAAAGTGACCAATCTACATACTTACATAGAGCATACATTACTAAAACCCACTGCTACTGTGGACGATATTGTGAAACTTTGTGATGAAGCGAAACACTACGATTTCTATGGAGTTTGTGTAAATAGTTGCTACGTATATTTGGCTACCAATGAACTTAAAGATCATCCTACAAAAGTAATTGCCACCGTAGGATTCCCCTTGGGATCCACCTCAACCACAGCCAAGTTGGAAGAAGCTAAACAAGCCATTAAAGATGGAGCAGATGAGATCGATATGGTCATGAACCTAGGGTATCTAAAATCCCAACTTACAAAGTCGGTAAGCTCAGAAATAAGAGCCATAAAAAAAGCAATTGGCCGGCGCATTCTTAAAGTTATTATTGAAACGTGTTATCTCTCGCAAGCTGAAATTAAACTTGCCTGCAAATTGGTACGGCTAGCGGGTGCAGACTTTGTAAAGACTTCTACAGGTTTTGGCTCACGAGGAGCGACAATAAAGGATATAATAACCATACAAAAAGCGGCAGGCAATCAATTACAAATTAAAGCCTCTGGCGGAATAAAAACAGCTAATCAAGCTATTGAGTTAACAAAAGCAGGCGCCACAAGAATAGGAACTTCTAATGGGATTAGAATTGTTTTCGACCTAAAAAACCATGAGGAATGAGCACTCATATAGAAGCCAAAAAAGGTGAAATAGCCGAAAGTGTATTGCTGCCGGGAGATCCTATGAGGGCTAAATGGATTGCAGAGACATTTCTGGAGGGTCCAAAATTATACAATGACGTTCGTGGAATGTTAGGCTATACCGGAACCTTTAAAGGCCAACCTATATCTGTCCAAGGCACCGGGATGGGGATCCCCTCTGCGCTCATCTATTGCCATGAGTTAATAAATGATTATGGTGTAAAAAATTTAATACGGGTAGGCAGTACAGGGGCCTATCAGCCAGATATCCAGCTACGGGATATTGTGATAGCAATGGCGGCATCCTCTACTTCAGGCATCAATAACTCTAGGTTCATCAATTCAGATTATTCTCCTACGGCAAATTTTGAACTGTTTATGAAGGCAGTTTTATATGCCAAAGAACAAAACATTCCTATTAAGGCGGGCAATGTACTTTCCAGTGACGAGTTCTACGAAGATGACTACGATAGTTATAAAAAGTGGGCAGCATTTGGCGTCTTATGCGTAGAAATGGAGGCGGCTGGTCTCTACACCATAGCAGCTAAATACAACGTAAAAGCTCTCGCCATACTTACGGTTTCAGACTCCTTGGTTACAAAAGAAGCACTCCCTGCAGACGAGCGTGAACAAAGCTTCAAAACCATGATTGATATTGCTTTAAATACCTTGAAATAATAAAAACCCAATGATCTATTCAGTCACCGCCAACACCACAAACAAAAAGGAAAGTTCAATACAATTAAAAAGTACGGCTTTTCCATTTGGCATTTCAAAGGAAACTGAAGGGATCCTTTCCAGTCCAGCAGACATTTACTTGGGTGCCTTGGCCGCCTGCATTCTTAAAAACATTGAACGCTTTTCCGGAATGATGAAATTTGAATATAGTAATGCCACTATTGAAGTATCGGCAACCCACCACTTAAATCCCTCTCGATTGGAGAATATAGTATATGAAGTGGTTATAAACAGTAAAGAAAATAAAATAAACACCTCACTTTTAAAGCGAAACCTCGAAAAATTCGGGACCATTTATTACATGATAGCCCAATCCTGTAATATCTCAGGAACAGTAATTCAACAAAAAACACAATAGGGAAATCACTATTGTTTACACACCCAAAGTTAAATTCTTGTAGAATGATGGATGTCATTCTATAACTAAATCATTCACGCTAAATTTAGGGGTAAGACTTAGACTGTAAATCGTGTTTAAACACGATTTATGAAGTTTTAATAGGGCTAATTGGTTCTCATTCTACTGGGTGATAATTATTGGTTAAAACCCAACCCAATTAAGTAATTACAGAAATCTTTTAAGCATGAAAAATTTAATCATTCTAACGCTACTTGTTCACGGTATCATACACTTAATGGGTTTTCTCAAAGCCTTTAAACTTGTTGAAATAAACCAAATAAGCCAAAGTGTTTCCAAACCATTAGGACTACTTTGGGCGCTTTCTTCTATTCTGTTCATAGTTGCCATGATGCTGTTAATTTTCAGGAAGAGTTACTGGTTTGTATTTGCTATGGTCGCCGTTATTATTTCTCAAATTCTTATTATACTATTTTGGAAAGATGCAAAATATGGCACCGCGGCCAATATCATAATTCTTGTGGCATCTATTATTGCGTTTGGCAACTATCAGTTTAACGTTATGGTCGAAAACGAGACCATGACATTGAAAAAAGACAACAGCAATTTAGATACCTCCAAAATAACACAAAATGATGTAAGCCATCTACCCTCTATTATTCAGCAGTGGCTTAGACATTCCGGTGTTATTGGTAAAGAAAAAGTTAGATTCGTTTATCTAACCCAAACCGGAAAAATGCGAACAACACCTAACAGTAAATGGATGCATTTTACTGCAAAACAGAACTATAATATAGACAGAGCAGAATTTATTTGGAGTACCGACGCCTATATCATGCCTTATATTAGTCTGAAAGGAAGAGATAAGTTAACTCACGGGAATGGAGAAATGCTTATTAAGTTGGCGGCATTATTTCCAGTAGTAAACGAAGGCAATAATGAACAGATAGATACTGGAGCAATGCTCCGGTATTTGGCCGAAATTTGCTGGTTTCCGCAAGCAGCTACTAACGATTACTTAAAATGGGAATCGATAAATGCTACTTCGGCCAAAGCGACACTATCATTAAACGACAAAAGTGTGTCGGGCATCTTTACGTTTAACACACAAGGTGAAATGTTGACGTTTGAAGCCAAACGTTATTACGGAGGAAAAGAAGATGCTCAACTAGAAAACTGGCTAATAGAAAGTTTAGAAACAAAGACTTTTAATGGAGTGATGATCCCGAATAAATGTAAAGTCACCTGGAAGTTAGCGTCCGGTGACTTTACTTGGTTACATCTTGAAATAACAGATGTAGTGTTTCATTAAATCCTTCGGACAAGCATTCTCTATACTTTGAAAGTCATTATGGGTAAATCGCTATGGTTTACTAATGCTTCTCCAACATTTTCTGAAAAGAAATGAGCCAAACCTCTTCTTCCATGCGTAGGTATAACTATTAGATCTGCATTAAACTTATTGGCAAAAGAGTAGATTCCTTGTTCTAGGTTATAATCACAATAATAGACGATATTTTCGAAAATGTCCGAATTCTCCAAACCGCTATACAGCATAAATTTGAAGGCTTTTTCCTCCATTGCCTGAGTTGTCATAAATTTTTCTGGGGTGTTGATAAACACAACTTGAAACTCGGCGTCTAAATTTTTAAAGAAATTCCAAGCCTTTTTAAAAGGTTCTATAAAATCCATATTGAAATCGCAAGCGAAAACCACCTTGTTCATTTCAAAATGATCCATAGCATTTTTAACCACAAGAACAGGAATGTTCGAGGTGCGCACTACCTTTTCAGTATTCGATCCTACGAAAACTTCTTTTAAACCACTTGCGCCATGAGATCCCATTACAATCAAATCTGCCTCAAAATCTTGAGCCACGTTATTTATTTCATGAAACTCTTTATAATTTTGAACGGTAGTTTCAACTACAATTCCTTTTAAATAGTCTTTATCTAAAAAATCATTAAAACGCTTCTCGGCCAATTTCATATAATAAATGGCTTCAAACATTTCTTGGGATTCATCTTTAGTTAGTACAGCCTCAGAAAGTCCCATCATGTGCAGGACAACCAAAGTGGCACTGTTCTTTTTAGCAATAGTGGCTGCCACTTCTAAGGCGTATTCTGAGTGCCTAGAAAAATCGATGGGTATCAGTATCTTTTTCATCTAAGAGGATATGTTTTGGTTCGTGAACTTTGCCTTTCGCTTTTTTAATTGTCGTTCAACATCGCTAATGGTTTCCTTAACAGCCATTTCAAAATTCTTTTCGTTGGAAGTTGCGAAAATCTTCGGTCCAGGTAAGCTTACCTCCATTTCGCAGAGATGTCCCTTTTCGGTAGGGTCGTTTTCCATTTTCAGGAATATATCAATACGGACAATCCATCCGTATTTTTTCGCCACTCTCTCAAGCTTTTTAGTAATGTATTGAGACATACTTTCGCTGGTCGGCATTTTTACATATTGGATATTAATAGTCATAACTTTGGGTTAAAATTCGTTTTTCGAAATTAAGAACCAACTCAGATTTAAACTATGATAAATATCAGTAGAGGTTTATTCGCTAATATTGATTTCAGGAATTTTAATTATCTCTACGGTAGTTGAAGCCAATTGTACGAGCCCTTTAGTCTCATTTATTTTTCTATGAATACCTTGGTGCAATAAGTGTTGAGTAACTCGTCGTTTTTTATAACTCACAATATAACGGAGGTTATATTTCACCCAATTATCGGTAAGAGAAATAGCAAGTGTGGGATCTAAAATAGCATTTTCGATATAGAATTTATTGACCACTTGTTCCCATTGTTTTTTAGACTCGGAAGTGTATTCGCTCAAAATTTCAGAAGCCACAGAAATCACAATTTCTTTTGCTTTATCCATATCCGATTGATATCTAATTAACACATCGATTTCATCCCAGATAAAAGGAAAGTCCTTTGAATAATTATATACAGGCCCCTTAAAAACAAATGAGTTACTCAGTTTTACAATGCGCCCTGTGTAATTGTCGCTTGTTACCCATTCGCCAATTTCCATCATGGTGGTATAAATACTATCAATGTCAATAATATCTCCCTTAATGCCATTTATTTCAATACGATCCCCAGGAGCATATACCTTGACTAAAAATATATAAATAGACCCTGCCAAACTTAAAAAAAGTTCTTGTAATGTTATTGCAATACCGGCGGAAAACAAACCAATGGCAAGCGTAAAATCTTGAATATTTCCCGTAAAATATGATATAGTAAGTATGATAATGAAAAAATACCCAAAAATCTCCACAGCTTTTTGAGCTTTGTACCGCGAAGAAGTATCGGCTAATTTCCGCTTTAACAACCTACGCAAATATTGTATTATAACCACCACTGCCATTAACCATAGTATATACTTAATAATACTTGTGGTAGTTGGATGGTCGTACAACCAATCTTTAGTTATTTCCAAAGCTTCCATGGCCCTGATTATTTAGAATTACAAGCAATCCCTTTGGTAGGCAAATTAGCCGCTTTTATGGCGGCAAAACCGCCAGAGATATCCACAAGGTCATGAACTCCTCTACTTTTTAAAATGGAAGCAGCAATCATACTTCTATAACCACCAGCACAGTATAGGTGAAAAGGCTGACTGTTTGAGAGTGTAACTTGATGTTCATTCAAAGTATCCAACGGAGTGTTTATTGCTCCCGCCAAGTGCTCCAAACTATATTCACTCGCTCTTCTAACATCAAAAATAGAGGTCTTTGTGTTGACTTCATTTATTGCTTCATTAAGTACATCTGGCGAAATAGAAAGAACTGTGTCAATTTCTTTCCCTGCCCGTTTCCATGACTCGAACCCTCCTTCCAGATAGCCCAGTGCATTGTCAAAGCCAACTCTTGAAAGCCTAATAATTGTTTCTTCCTCTTCTCCTTGGTTTGTAACTAAAAGTATTGGCTGTTTTACGTTCTTTATTAAAGCGCCCACCCACGGGGCAAATGTGCCGCCAAGACCTATAAATATTGAACGCGGAATATGTCCTTTGGCAAACTGTGTTTGGTGCCTCACATCCAAAATCAAGGCCTCTTTCTCATTCGCAATTCTTTCGAATGTATGTGGTCTTAATCCGTGCTTACTTCTATGCATAACTATATCAATATCCTCATACCCCTCTTTATTCAGTTGCACATTTTCAGGAAAATATGCTGGTGGTGGCAATAGTCCTTTTGTCACTTCAGTAATAAATTCGTTTCTAGTCATATCTTCTCGGAGTGCATAATTGACTTGCTTTTGATTTCCAAGTGTATCAAGTGTTACATTCATCATATTTTTACCACAGGCAGATCCTGCACCGTGCGCAGGATATACTAACACATCATCGCTTAAAGGCATAATTTTATTCCGAAGTGAATCGAATAAAATTCCTGCTAATTCTTCCTGTGTCATATCTGCTGCTTTTTGAGCTAAATCTGGCCTACCTACATCGCCTAAAAAAAGTGTGTCTCCAGTAAATATGGCTTTGTCTATACCGCTCGTATCTCTTAATAGATAAGTAGTACTTTCCATGGTGTGCCCTGGAGTGTGCAAAGCCATAATAGTTAGCTCTCCCAAAGTAAAAACTTGCTTATCATTGGCAATAAGTGCATCAAACGAAGGAGTTGCAGTAGGTCCATAAACAATGGTGGCTCCCGTTTTTTTTGCCAAGGTGAGATGCCCACTTACGAAATCGGCATGAAAGTGGGTTTCAAAGATGTATTTGATTTTAGCATTATCGCTTTCGGCCCTGTCTATATAGGGCTGGACTTCGCGCAACGGGTCAATAATAGCTGCTTCGCCATTACTTTCAATATAATAGGCTCCTTGAGCCAAACATCCGGTGTAAATCTGTTCTATATTCATCATTTTATTTTTTTAATTCTGAAATTTTCTTTACTGAAATTCTCTTCCAATAATTATTAATGCAATAAGCAAGACAAACCATCCAAACCCTTTTTTCAGTTTATCCGAATCTACTTTGCTATTCAAACGAACCCCGATAAAAATTCCAATGATCGAGACTCCTGTAAAAGACAATAGAAACGGCCAGTCGATTGTTAGGTTTTGGACATCGCCCAAAAAGCCGACACCAGACTTTATCGCTATTATTAACAAGGAGGTAGCAATAGCCTTCTTCATCGGTAATTTGACTAGTAATACTAGCGCAGGTATAATAAGAAAGCCTCCGCCTGCGCCTGCGAGTCCAGTTAAGACTCCAATGATGATCCCTTCTACGAAAATGAGTAGATAATTCTTTTTAGTTGGGGCTGTATTTGTAGCTATAGGTTTCTTCTTTTTTGAAATAATCATTGAGAAGGCAGCACCCATCATTAGTAAGGCAAACAACAGCATTATAAAAAGGCCTTTGTCAATTACATAATCGTTGATTTCAAAAACCGTTTCAGGAATTATGGGTACTATATATCTACGTGTGGTGTAAACGCCGACTAAAGCGGGAGATGCAAAAAGAAGAGCAGTTTTTATATCAACGGCTCCTTTTCTAAAATTTTGAATGGCTCCTACAAATGCAGAAACTCCAACTACAAATAAAGAATATGCAGTTGCCGTAACTGGGTTCATTGATAATAGATACACAAAAACAGGTACTGTAAGAATCGACCCTCCTCCGCCTATTAGGCCTAACACTATACCTATGATGAGTGCGGCTGCATACCCTATTATAGTTGTTGATTCCAATACGTTAATTAATTAAAGTTTCTATTTTTTCAATTATTTTATCAGAAATGTCACTTGCATTTTCAATGATGGATTCACCTGCCATAGTATCAAGACCTTCTATTTTAGCAGTACCAGATCCTGAAGTAGTAAAGACAATTATTTTATCCTTATCCTTGATATTATCATATATGAATTCCCTTACAGATTGAGGTGGCTGACCATATTCCCAGGTATGAAGTATCACAATAGTGGTGTGCAATCTGTGATCCAAATTTTGTAGCTCCGAAACATCCATCGTTTTGATGTGAACCGAATCTCTTTTATAAAAGTTGATAATGTTTGTTACGATGGCATCTTTAAAAGCGCTCCCTTGCGTGGCGATTACTATGCTAGTAGGCAATACGGTGGAATTGATCGTATACGAGGAGGCTTTATCCATTGAATAGGTAGCTTTATACCAAAAAGCGAAAACCACCAATAGCAGTATCACACTTGCAAAAAAAACAAACCGTCTTTTATTCTTTAGTTTCATAAACCCTACAATTTTAAAAGTTCAAAGTAGGCTTCGGAAAGCTTTCCTGCTATGATAATTGTCATATCGACAAAAGCATTTTGAAACTGATAATTATCATATAAATTCTATCATCTACTTGCTAATTTCACTTGAAAATAAAGCAAATGACCATCCATAATTTTGAAGGAACGAATTCAGTATTAAATACTTTTATTTCAGAAATAAGGGATCAAAAGATTCAAAAAGATCCGATGCGTTTCCGAAGAAATATTGAACGCGTAGGTGAAGTTTTAGGATATGAGCTAAGCAAATCGCTCTCGTATAAGTCAAAATCTGTAACTACTCCACTAGGTGTTAAAGAGATTCAAATTCAAGATCAAGAGGTTGTTATTTGTTCAGTGCTACGTGCTGGATTACCACTGCATCAAGGACTTCTCAACTATTTTGATCATGCGGAGAATGCTTTTATATCCGCATTCAGAAAACACACAAACAACAGTCCGAAATTTGAAGTAATAGTGAAATACTTCGCGGCACCTTCATTAGAAAACAAAGTGCTAATTCTCACAGATCCAATGCTTGCTACTGGAAAAACATTAGAGAATGTATATAAGGTATTAAAGACACATGGAACGCCAAGATCCATTCATATTGTCTCACTAATAGGATCAAAGTCGGGAGTAGAAAATATTGATACCATATTTCCAAAATCGGCCAACTTATGGATTGCCGCCATAGACGATATACTCGACAAAAACGGTTATATCATTCCAGGGATAGGCGATGCTGGGGATTTAGCATTCGGACAAAAACTTTAAAACAACCTTAAATTTAATTGATATGAAAAATTTAATAATACTAGTATTTTTTTTAAGTCTAGCGATCGATTCGAACTCACAAGCTCTTTCGCAGATTGACGACATCGGAACTTTACAGGAAGGTCTCACCGCCATTAAAAAGGAAAACAACTGGGGTTTCATAGACACTTCTGGCACATTAGTTATCGACTTTAGAGATGATATAGCAATGTCACCTAAACAACTTCCAGCTTTCAATAACGGCTTATGCCTTATTTCAGAAATGAAAGATGGAGTGAACTATTTTGGATATATTAATAACAAAGGTGAAAAAGTAATTCCAACCAAGTATTTAGTGGCCACTCCTTTTGAAAATGGGTTTGCAAGGGTCATTGAGCATTACAAAATAGAGACAGGTAACACCAATACTTTAGGGAAGAAAATTATAAAATATAGTTACAACGAATTGGTCATTGACACCAACAACAAAACAGTACGCCACCTTCGTGGACCAATAAATCTTCTATTCGATAAATTGACGCTACAACAAAATCCGCCCATAATTAAATCCTCATTTATAAATGGAAACCTCATCTCGGTGAAGGAGAGCGATAATACGTACACTATCTATAATCTAAAAGATTAATAACTATGAAAACTCTAGAAAAAGAAATATTGACAATGCCAAGAATTGGCGACAATGCACCCGATTTTGAGGCTTTAACAACCCACGGAAAATTGAAGTTCTCAGACTTTGCAGATGGCAAATGGGTGATTTTATTTTCGCATCCAGCCGATTTTACGCCGGTATGTACTACAGAATTAACTGGTTTTGCCAACCGAAAAGATGAATTTGAAAAATTAAACACCAAATTGATGGGATTGAGTATTGATAGTATTCACTCACATTTGGCGTGGGTAAATAATGTGAAAGAGAAAACAGGTGTCTACTTTGACTTCCCCATTATCGCAGACATTGATATGAAAGTAGCCAAGCTCTATGGAATGCTACAGCCCAATGAAAGTAAAACGGCCGCAGTAAGAGCCGTATTCTTTATAGACCCATTATTGAAAATTGCACTTATTATGTACTACCCACTCAATATAGGTCGAAATATGGACGAAATATTGCGTGCCCTCACTGCACTACAAGTATCTAATGAGCATAAAGTTGCATTGCCCCTAAATTGGAAAAAGGGAGATAAGGTAATTGTGCCACCACCTAAGACCTTGAAGCAGATGGAAGCACGTATCGAAGAGGACAGCTTAGAAAAAGTAGATTTTTATTTAGCTCGAAAAGAACTGAAGCTAAATTGACATCAAACTAGGAATGGAGAAGAGGACCGCTTTTGTGGTCCTTTTTTTGTTTCCTAGTTGTGGGCTTTGAATGTCTTATCAATCCAGAATGGACTGAAAGGCAATTTAACAATCGATTGGTGGAATTTTGAAACATCCAGAGAAAGATAAATACAGGTATCAACCTCAACGAGATAAAATAAAAACGGGAGTACTTCCGCACTCCCGTTTCCTACTCTAATCTTATTTCTCGCTAGTAAATCACTCTTAGACCAAGACCACTAATTTTCTACTTCCAATAAATAGGATTATTGTATACAGTATTTATAAATTACTTTAACGATACTGTTTTATTTGGAAACAGGGACATTGAACATCCCTGTTTCCAGAGGAGAACATGTTTTCACTTGCATTACACGATTAAAATCTAGCAAAACCAGTTGCAAAAACTATCGTGCGGACAAATTCAATATGATCTCTAAAACGCATTCCCATATTTGACAATGCGGTTCTTTTTAAATCGGGAGTTTTCTTTTCAGATTACTCCCGATTTATAGAAAAATAAATTCCATCATACACTAACGGTAATTCTGAGCATCTAAGGGACACATGACCACCTATGGATATGTGAGATTCACTTTCCTAAACTTCTCAACACATTGCTATGACAAGAAGTGATACTTTAAGTGTTTAAAAGAACTTTATGATTAATCCTGGTACTAATTTACAATACCTATTCATCTCAAAACATGACAAATATCAGTTTATAGACTTTTGGACAAGAATCTTCCCTATTCTATAACAATCATGAAGTTTAAGTACTGAAATTCACGTATTGGGTTCAAGTAATTTTGTTGATTTTTTCAAGTATGATATTGGTCATTCTAGTTCCAACTAATTTATCTCAAATTTGAGAAAATTGGTCTAATGAATAAGTTAATTTGGATTACCTGTCTTTTCCTTTTTTTGATTTCCTGTCAAAAAGAGAAGAATACCATTAACCCTAAACTAAGTACCCTTACACAATCTGTGTATGTATCTGTGACAGTACAACCCGACAGTTTATACGAGGTATTCGCAAGTGTAAACGGTATTTTGGAGAACACCTTAATCTCTGAAGGTTCCCTTGTAGAAAAAGAGACCCCATTATTTCAGATTATTAGCAGCAATACTCAACTCAACACTGAAAACGCAAAATTAGCCTACAGTTTAGCACATAGTAAATACATTGGTAATACATCGGTATTATCATCAATTGGAGATGAAATTAACGCAGCACAGCTTAAATTGAATAATGACAGCATCAACTTTTTTAGGCAGAAAAAGCTGTGGGAACAGCGCATTGGTTCTAAATCACAATTTGATTCAAAAAAATTAGCATACGAACTTAGCAGCAATGCAGTTACAAGTCTTAAAACTAAATACAACCGTACAAAAAGCGAACTGCAAACACAACTAAACCAAGCAGAAAACCGCTATAAAAATTCGGTTATTACCACTCAGGATTACACCGTCACGAGCAAGATGAATGGTAAGGTCTATTCTATTTATAAAAATCCTGGTGAAATAGTGAGTCCACAACAACCGCCTGCGATGATTGGAAGTGAACATAATTTTATATTAGAATTACTTGTAGATGAAGTAGACATTGTGACCATTTCAAATGATCAAAAAGTAGTAGTTACTCTTGATGCGTATCCAAATCAAACTTTCTTAGCACGAGTTACTAAAATCTACCCAAACAAGGATGAACGTAATCAAACTTTTAAGGTAGAAGCTATCTTTGTTGATCCACCTAAAACTCTCTATCCAGGCCTCTCGGGAGAGGGCAATATAATTATAGAAGTAAAAGAAAATGTCTTGGTCATACCCAGCGCATATCTCTTTGACGAAAATAAGGTGAAAACCGAAACTGGAATCATCGAAATCACCTCCGGGTTACAGACAGAGGATCAAATAGAAATACGTTCTGGGATTACTCCTGAAACGACCTTATTAAAACCCGATAAACAATGAATAGCAAGTTACTTTTGAGCATTGCTAAAACTCATTTGCTCACTAAAATAAAGCAGACTACCATTGCGGCATTAGGCGTAACTTTTGGCATTGGCTCTTATATAACTTTGGTAAGTTTTATGACGGGTCTCAACAAAATGCTGGACGATCTTATTTTAAATCAAACTCCGCACATTCATATCTATAATGAAATAGAACCTTCAGAAAAACAACCCATCGCCATCTATAATGAATTTGAAGATGCCTTTAATATAGTACAATCTATCAAACCTAATCTAACTCAAAAAAAAATACACAATGCGCTGCCACTCATCGATAAATTAAACAAAGACAGCAGAGTGAAAGGGGCTATTCCGCAATTAAGCACACAGTTATTTTACATTTCTGGACCTATTGAACTAACAGGAAACCTGAAGGGAATAGACATTATGAAGGAAGTAGCGCTGTTTAATTTTGGGGACTACGTTACCGTTGGCAGCCCACTGGATTTAAAGAATAACAGTTCAGGTATCCTATTGGGCGCTGGTATTGCAGAAAAGATGTCGTTAAAAGTGGGAGACCGAATTCAAGTAAGTACAGTTCAAGGAGGAATTTTTCCGCTAAAAATTGTCGGTATTTTTCAAAGTGGCATTGCAGATCTTGACAACATACAGAGTTATGCAAACCTCTCAACGGTACAACGTATTTTAGGCGTCCCAAATAATTACATCACAGATATCAATGTAAAAATTTTCAATATAGATGACGCCCCTGCTATGGCAAAAAACTTAGCGTCCCAAAACAAACTCAAAGCCGTAGATATCGCCACTGCTAATGCACAATTTGAAACGGGCACGACTATCAGAAACCTCATAACATATGCAGTTTCTGTAACGCTATTAATTGTAGCAGGTTTCGGAATTTACAACATATTGAATATGCTTATTTACGAAAAAATGAACGATATAGCCATTCTAAAAGCTACAGGCTTTTCTGGAAAAGATGTACAATATATTTTCTTAAGTCAGGCAATGATCATAGGAATTGTTGGCGGGATGTTAGGTTTACTAATAGGATATGTGCTTTCTGTAATAATTAGCAGCGTACCATTTGAAACCGAAGCATTACCAACCGTAACTACCTATCCAGTGAACTTTAATAGTTGGTATTATGTTATCGGATTCTCATTTGCTTTAGTCTCCACTTTTTTTGCGGGGTATCTACCATCACTCAAAGCTCGTAAAATAGACCCTGTAGAAATAATTAGAGGTCAATAATAGTCTTATGGTATTACAAGCAAAAAATATTAATAAACACTTCAGAAAGCCCGTGGACTTCCATGTCTTAAAGAATATTAATTTTACTATTAAAGACGGCGAATTTGTATCGATAATGGGCAAATCTGGCTGTGGTAAATCTACCCTACTATACATTCTTTCTACGATGGATACAGACTATGAAGGAGAGCTACTAATTAAGGGAGAAAAGATTTCAGGAAAAAGCCGAGATCAACTTTCACATATAAGAAATAAGCATATTGGGTTTGTATTTCAATTTCATTATCTGCTTTCAGAATTTAGTGTACTGGAAAATGTGATGCTCCCAGCAAAAAAACTAGGTGAAAAGTCACTCCAAGAAATTAAAGCGGATGCATTGGAGAAACTCAGAATACTGAATATTGAAACGTTAGCTCATAAAAAAGCATCTCGAATCTCTGGTGGAGAAAAACAACGAGTCGCAATTGCAAGAGCTCTAATAAATAACCCGTCCATTATTATGGGTGATGAACCCACAGGAAATTTGGATAGCTACAATGCTGAAAACGTATTTACTATTTTTAAAAAACTGAGTGACGAGCAGGGTCTTTCACTACTAATTGTTACCCACGACCAGGATTTTGCGAATAAAACAGACCGAATTATAGAGATGCTGGACGGCAGTATAATAAAATAATAGTAACCATTTTACCATCAAAAATCGTATTTTTAATTTTATAAGAAAAGGCATATGAACACTGGTCTTATTTTATCTGGAGGCGGCGCTCGAGGTGTAGCTCACATAGGAGTTATAAAAGCGTTAGAAGAACTCAATATTGAAATCACTCATGTTTCAGGCACTAGCGCAGGTGCAATAGTAGGAGCTCTTTATGCTGCGGGACATACTTGGGAAGTTATTTTAGCATTTTTTAAGAGTGTACCCATTTTTCACTTTAAAAGATATGCGCTTAGCAAACCCGGGTTTATTGACACAAGTAAATTTTACAATGACCTATTTCCATTTTTCACTAGCGATAATTTCCATGGCTTGGAAAAGGAACTTTACATTCCAACCACCGATTTAATAAACGGAATTGAACGGGTTTTTAGTGAGGGGGAGCTAATAAAACCTGTTCTTGCCTCGGCTGCTTTTCCAGGAGTATTTACACCAGTCCTCATAGATCATATTCCATACGTAGACGGCGGAGTTCTCAATAACTTCCCTGTAGAACCTCTCATAACTAAATGTGATAAAACTATCGGTGTTTACGTGAACCCTTTAAAAGAAATAGAAAAACATCAATTAAAACATTCGTACCAAGTAGCCAATAGAGCCTATGATATAAGTTTTGGCAGTCAGTGCTTTACCAAGTTTAAAGACGTCGATATATTGATTGCTCCAAAGAAGCTCGTAAAATATGGGATGTTCAATCTTAAAAATATGGATGCCATTTTTGATATTGGCTACCAAACAGCCATACAAGCCTTAACGAAATTATAAAATCAACAACAGGACAAACTTCTAGTTGTATTGATCCTATTTCTTTAAGGATTTATCTCTTTCTTGAGTTCGCGCTCTTTTTTTCTGAAATAACTACGGAATAAGAAATTGTGCCGTAATGCTTCCATATTTTCATTTAATTTTCTAGACGCCTCTTTTATTTCCTGCATTGTTGAATCAATTGTTTTTGGAAATGACTCATCTTTGGTGAGAAAATTAAAAGTGCTTTCTGCGGTATGTATCTCAGAAATTATAACCTCTAATTGCTTTGTTGTTTCTGAAATGTTCGTACTCGATTGTTCCAAATTTGAAACCATTTTGTGGATCTGATTCCCCACAAGGGTATCATTCAATAAAATGCCTACGGCACTTTTTTCCATATTAATTTTTGAAACTTTGTAATTCAAGGATTCTATCAGTTGATTAGTGCCCTGTGTCGTTTCATTTAAATTAGCCAATGTATTTCTAATGTCTTTTGTAAGGGTTGAATCGGTAATAAGAGCACCCAATGCTCCTTCACCTGCCAAAATCTTATTCGTGATTTTCAGCAAATCTGATGTGAGCAACGCTGCATTTTCGCTGGTTACATTTAGTGTTGACAGCATATCATCTGCACCAATTTTGCTGAATGTTGGGATCGTATCACCAGATACAATGACTGGCAATTTTTCTTTTCCTGGAAGAATATTGATTACCATACTGCCAACCAATCCGTCTGATCCGATGGTGGCAATCGCATCTCTTCGAATAAATGAAGCCGTTTTCTCTTCCACCATCATTTGAACCAGGATAGTAGCTTCATCCATCATTTCGATTTTACCTACAGTGCCCACATTTATTCCAGAATAGCGAACGTTATTTCCGAGCTGTAAACCATTTACGTTCTGGAAAACAGCAAATACATGTATGTTCTTACTAAAAATATGTTGTCTATTCCCAATAAAGTAGAGTGCTGCAACTAGAAGGAGGGTACCAACTACAACGAACAGTCCGACGCGGGTTTTGTGTGATGCTGATTTCTTAGTCATAGTAATTAATTTTTAAAAAAGGCTTTAATTTTTGGGTCTTCAGAACTGGATAGTTCTTCAAAACTACCTTCAGCATAATTAATTCCATCGACCAATAAAATCATCCTATTACTTATTACTCTAGCACAATCCACGTCGTGTGTAATAATAAGCGATGATGTTTTATAGGTCTTCTGAATCGTGCGCATTAATTGAATGATTTCTTTCGCAGTTATTGGATCCAGTCCTGTGGTGGGTTCGTCGTATAATATTATCTTCGGTTTTAAAATCAAGGCTCTGGCTAAAGCCACCCTTCGTTGCATTCCTCCTGAAAGCTCTGCTGGCATTAAGTCGATTGCATCCAACAAACCTACATTTTCTAGTGCTTCAGCAACCACTTCATCGGTGCTTTGCCCCGTTTCAATTTTGTCTTTATTTCTCCTTAGGGGAAACTCTAAATTTTCCCGTACCGTCATAGAGTCGTATAATGCGCTACCCTGAAATAAAAAGCCAATTTCAGTACGCAGTACATCCAATTCTTTTTGACCAAGGGTAACAATATCGAAATCCCTAATTTTTATCGATCCACTATCGGCGGCCATTAATCCTACTAAGCATTTGATCATCACCGATTTTCCTGATCCGGATTTTCCCATTACTACTAGGTTCTCCCCTTCGTATAATTTGAGATCAAACCCATTTAGAACGTGATTTTCGCCAAAACTTTTATGCAATCCCTTTATTTCCAAAACTGGCTGTATCATACTTCTAAGAAAATATCAGTTATAAACACGGCAATAAAATCTATCACAAAAAGCAACATAGAGGTATAAACTACCGCGGCGTTAGATGCTTCACCAACACCAACAGTTCCTTTTGAACAGCGATATCCTTTATAACAGCCTATCAAACCAATGGCAAAACCAAAGAAGAAAGATTTTACGGTGGCAGGAATAACATCGCTAAATTTCAAGGCATCAAACACCTTATTGAAATAGAGCAAATAGGAGACCTCACCTTTTAAGTTTTCGACAATTGCAGAGCCAAAAAGTGCAACGGCATCGCCCATTATTATTAACAATGGAAGCATCAATGTGGTTGCCAAAATACGTGTAACCACTAAATATTTAAACGGATTAGTTCCAGAAACCTCCATCGCATCAATCTGTTCAGTAACTTTCATACTTCCCAGTTCTGCTCCTATACCCGAGCCAATTCGGCCAGCACAAATAAGCGCAATAATTACCGGACCAATTTCACGAACTATAGATATACTTACCATGGAAGGCATCCAGGAAGCGGCGCCAAACTCGAGCAAAGTAGGTCTTGATTGCAGGGTAAACACCAGTCCCAAAATAAACCCTGTTACGCCTACCAAAAGGAAAGAACGATTTCCCATTTGGTAGCACTGCCTTATGAGCTCTTTCCATTCGAACGGGGTGGTAAAAACCTCTTTAAAAAACCGAATAGCGAAATACGTGATATCGCCTATTTCTTCAAAAAATTGCTTGGTTTTTACTGTTATGGAGTTTGGATTGTTCAACCGTAATTTATTTAAGGGCTTTAGCAATCACTTTATCAAATCTGCTATCCATACAGGAACTTATATCTGTTGTTATAAATTTTCCATTTAGAAATAAGCTAAATATAGTTGCTGGAGATGGCGCCTGCTGGGCTTTTTCCATAGTTTCCAGCTTAATTATCTTCACAGGTAGGTTTCTATTCTTAGCAGTGGTTATCAAAGAGTGTTTAGCATGAAACTCTGCAAACGGACATCTATTGGAATAATAGACCACAATCCCTTTTTTCTCTGGACACTCTCCACTAAGGACAGCAAGATTAAATGTTGGATCTGGGGCTGTTTTATTAATTTTTTTTACCAAAAGACTAAACCCCGAAGTGGTACGATCACATTCCACAAATCCTTGACTGAGCAACCATTTTGTATCGCTCATAAAGTGTTTTTTCTTAGTGCCAACCACTGTAACTAATCCGCTTTTTCCCTGGGTTTTGGCATCATCTAAAGCAGATTCAAGCAATGCCCTTCCATTGCCTTGTTTTTTGAAACGACCTGAAACCCAAAAACAGTTAATATTTAAGTAAGTAGGTGCAGTAATAGGGACCCACGCCTTTTCAGCAGGGCCGTATTCTATAAACACCTTTCCACGTTCATCCAATCTTCTAAAAACATAACCATTGGCAAATTCCTTGGTAAGCCAATCTTTTTTTGCTTGATAGCTATCTGCGCATTTTTTATCTGAAATAGCACAGCAAATATGTTCGTTAGCGATATTTGTTTCTGAGATATCAATCAAATTGTTCATTTTAAAATAGGCTTTAAAGTTTCAGTATAAAAATAGGCCGCCTACTACTCGATTAAAATGATAAATATCACTTACTCAAACTGACATTAATCATGGTTTCCAGTAAATACAAATAGTACATTTACGTTGCTAAATTAGAAACAATGAAAAGGACATTTCAAATTCAAAATCTAAAGTGTAGTGGCTGTAAAAACACAATTATTGATGCACTTTTAAAGATAAGCGGTGTACAAAACATTGCAATTAGCGTAGAAGATAGTTCGGTATCGCTAACCTACAAAAACAGTGAGGTGTTCGAAAACGCTTGCGTCAAACTTTCTCAAATAGGTTATCCATTAGCAGGAGAAGAAAACAATCTTCTAAAAAAAGCCTCCTCTTATGTAAGTTGCGCAATTGGAAAAATAAATAATAATTGATCTATCAAACGGTCCCTACTAATTCTATTAATTAGTTTTATAATTGATGTAGGTGAAAAATGATAATCGAGTATCTTTGATCTGGTAAAAGTTAATAACACTAAGACCATGAGCAATTTAAATAGATCTTTACTAGTTTTCCTTGTAATCCTCGTATCAAGTTGTAATGTAATTCCAGAAAATTTTGATTGGGGTTACGTTATCGAAGGTAGTTATCAAAATAAATTTTTTGATATCAATTGGGAAATTCCGGAGAACTGGGATTATGACGATACCCACGCTCAGCAATGGGCTAAAGCAAGCAACCCCGACTTTGTAAAACTAGCAGAAAGTGCATACGAATCAAAATTTCGCATTAAAATGCCTCCAGCACAGGTGCGAGAAACGCTTCTTTTCAGGCTAAGTAAATTTAAACCAGATAACGCTCAGAAAGAACATTTATCGATATTCTTATACGCAGAGAATCTTGCCTTAATAGACAATGCTGAACTTAAAGATTTGGATGATTATATAGCGCAAACCTTGATCGACGTTGCTGGAAATCCTCAGGTAACCCTAGATTCAGAAGATTATGAAAAAGAGCGCATTAGCGGTACTACTTTTTACAAATTAACGGGTAAAATAAATTCGAACAACGAGACCGCTGTAGAACACTACTATTTTACCGTGATTAATGGTTTTGCTCTTACCATACTATTAAATGCGCCAGATGAGAACGGCATAGCCGAGCTAGAAAATGCTCTTGAAACACTTTCATTATAAGACAATCGTAAGTGAAAATGCACCCTTTGAATGTTGGAATAGTTCACTTTGATGATTTTTTCGAAAGAGGATTCCAAAATTATGTGCAAGGAAGAGTGAAAAATGCGCTCCACTAAAGTACAAGGTTTTCTAAAGAACTAGTGCTAAAGAAATGAGTTAACACTTTTGGAGATCCTCCTTGGCATTGGAGTGCGCAACGAATCACTGCCATCATAGATTGCCAATAATGCTGGCTATTCCAATTCCTAAGATGAGTATTAGAACGATGTATCGAAACTGCTCTTGGGACATTTTATTTAGGATCTGCTTTCCGATCCAAGTGCCCGCAATACCAATTACAATCAGAATAGGAATCAGATATAACAAATCTTTACGCATATATCCGTTAAAATAATATACGATCGTTCTGCTAAAATCCACACCCAAATCAATTACAGCAGAAGTAGCAATAAACTTATCCTTATTCATCTTAAAAGCCGATAAGGTAATTCCTCGAATAGCACCTCCCGTTCCGAGAATTCCAGCACTTAGCCCTGACAAAGTACCGCCTATTACTGCATTTTTAGCGGTTGGTTTTACAATTAATTTCTTAAAAATAAGAAACGCTAGACTTAGTACTACCAAGAAAATCCCCAGTAAATAGGTAAGAATAACAGGATCTAAGAACCGACTTAAATACCCTCCAACAATTACAAAAATGACGGCAGGGATACCAAGTTGAACAATTACCTTTTTGTCCAACCCTTTTCTAAAGAATGCAATTTTAGTAATGTTACTGGATACATGATACAACGCGGTGATCCCCAAAACAGATTGAAAATCTAAATAGAAATTTGCGATGGGTACAAAAAAAACGGAAGATCCAAATCCGCCCACGGTTCCTAAAACCTCAGCAATAAGCGCAAGTATTATAAAGACTGGAAGGTAGCGTGAGAGCATGTGCTAATTTATTCGATCTCAAAAGTAATTGTAAGTAGAGTTTGTTACTATGATATATATCAGCAGACTTAAAATAATGAGTCTCTATCGATAAGAATATTATATTGTACATGTAATCTGCTACTAAATTCTCAAATTAAGTATATCCCTCATTGAACAATTTCCTCTAAAACTTGGTCCGACAACTCTTTTCCATTTTCATCAATTTCAACAAACCAAACATTTGTGCTGCAGCTTCGATCTAACACATTGGTATTTGAACTACAATTTTGGACAGTACCTTTTATTAAATATCCGTTTTCTACTTTCTCAGCTACGTATCCATATTCGTTAAAAAAGTTACCATAGGTATTTTGCCAAATCTTTTTTCCCTTCTTATTGGTCTTTATCACAAACATATCGTAGTTCCCGTTTCCGAATGAGCTTGTGGAACCAATAATAAGGTAGCCGTTCTCTGTAGCTAGAATCGAACTAGCTTTGTCATAGCTTCCTCCCCCAAATTGCTTTGACCATATTTCATTGTCATTTGCATCATTGTTGGTTAATAGAATCTGTGAGGACTCCCCATCTCTTGAACCAATAGTCGTGACCTGGATGGAACCATTTTCAGTTGGCACTTTTGGTTGAAATTTTAAATTTGTCTTTTTATTGAATTTAAGATTTAAAACGCGATTTGTGGTTATTGACATCCCAATTACACGATTAAAACCATCTCTTAGAACATTCATTCTATAATTAGAAAACAAAAGATCATTTCTATTAATAACTTCCATCTCCTGAGCGCCTTCCTGCCCATCGATCTCAACCATAAGCTTTCCTTCAGGGTTCAAATTAATTTTAAAAGTAACATCCAACGCTTTATTTAAATAAGAGCCTTCGAAAGCTTCTAGATCTGTCTTGACGGGTTTGTATAAAGCAATTTTAGAGTACACTCTAGTTTTACCATTTGGCCAGAATACAACGAGCTCCCTACGGCCATCCTCCAATACTTTAAAACCAACTTTGGTTGAACTGTTTCCAACCATCGAGTACAAGTTACCTTTCTCCTCTTGTAACTGGATTGGATTATTATTATCCATTTTCCAAGAAATTTTCCCAGTTTCCAATTGGATCCTAATTACTGCCCCAAAAGGTGAACGATATTGCCCAACCAAATCCTCCACTGAGTTTTGTTGTGTAATACTTTCTATAGTTGCATCGTAAGAGGCGATGAGTTCTTTCTCACCAAGGACTATGTTAGCAATCTCGTCTGCGATAGTTCCACTCCAAATTTTATGGTTGTTACTCATAACAAAGATGCTCAAGTTCTCCTTAGGATATCGAACTACCTGAGCGCTGTAAGATCCTGTAGAACCAGAATGATGGACGGCCTTTCTGTTTAATCGATCTTCTAATTCCAGTCCGTAACCATAGGTTGTAATTTCGCTATTGGGAATTAGAGTCTGACTATTAATTAACAAGACGTTGTTATCCTTTTTTGCATATTGGATCGCTTTTTCAAAAATAAGTTGATCTCTTAACGTGGTATAGAGAAATCCGTCGCCATTTAAATTGGTTAACATGGGATACTCCTTCCAAACACCATCTCCCCAATCTGAATATGGGGTAGCTTTGTGCGGTATCACTTCCATGTAGCTTTCTGAAAACTGGGTATTCTTCATTCCCAACTCCTGAAAGAAATTTTCAGAATAATCATTAAAGGACAATCCAGTTACCTTCTCAATTATTTTGGTAAGTATTGTATAACCTGAGTTGCTATAGATGAATCGAGCTCCAGGCTTAAATCCTAAATCTTCTTGTTTTTCAAGCAAACTGATAACATCTTCATTGTCGAGCCCTACTTGTCTCCACCAAGGATTTTGCTGAATACTCAATAAATCTGCATAATCTCTTATTCCGCTAGTGTGATTTAATAGATGACGTAAACTAATTTTTTCTTTTACTGTTGAATACAGTTGAGGCAAATACGTTCTAATGTCCTCGTCTAAACTTAACCTCTCCTGAAGAGCAAGCTGGAGAACCATTAAAGCCGTAAACTGTTTCGCTATTGAAGCAATATTTGAACGCGTCTTTTCATTTATTTCTACCCCGAGTTCCAAATTAGCCAGCCCTCTGTAGCGCTCATAAACGATTTTTCCGTCCAGAACGATACCAACAAATAACCCTGGATCGTTTTCACCTGTTTGTGCATCAATAAGCGTGTTAATTTTTACTTTATCTATCGTTTGAGCTTGACCCAATACAGAAATAAACAGCACTGTTAAAAAAATAATTTTTGTCATAACTTTTAGTATTCGTTTGATACAAAAGTCAGATTTTAAATAGCTTAAAACGCTTCAAATCTCGATTTGAGACTTCTTTTAAGATATTTTTGTAAGATACTGCTTGGGAGAGAGAGACGTATTCTTTTTAAACGCTCTATTAAAGGTAGCTTTCGAATTAAAGCCACATTCTAAAGCTATACCCAATAGTGTTTTGGTATTCTGTTCACCCTTTTTAAACTGCTCGATAACCGCTTCAACTCTATACTGGTTTACGAAATCATTAAAATTCATATTAAAACCATTATTGACTATGGAAGAAACCAACTTAGTGTTTGTTTCTAACTCTTTTGCTACATCGGCCAAAGTAAGTTTAGGGTTTATATATAGACGTTCTTTAGTTATCAAATGAGTTAGTTTTTCTTTCCAATTATCTAAATCTTTATCTGCAGTATTTTCTTGCGAGTTAGATCCGAACTCTTCCTTATCTGCTAGAAATACATTTACGTTATTCGCCTTTTTATCTGCAAAAACTGTTGTCTTTATAGCATGAGAATATCCATTTACTGAAATATAGTAGAATACAAAAGAGAAGGCAATATAATGCCAAAACTGACTTCCAAATTCACCCCAGTCTGGATTGAGTATAAAGAACAAGGCACGTAAAATAAGAATACCAAGAAAGGCAAGCATAAAGTTTCGAATCCACTGAAACAGAAGTGTGTCGGCGTAACTTACCGTATCAAAAAGCAGTTTCTTATAGTCTGCATAAAAACGTAAACTAAGAATTAGATAAAAGCTCATGGAAATTAAACCCGCAACTTGATACCAATTAGATAGATCTTTATCCCTTCCATCGGCATAAAAATAAAACTCATTTAATACGAGCTTATCTGTAATAAAGACCACTAAGCTATATAGTAAATAAAGTGTAGCTGGAATAAAATGAATGAAATCTGTTTTACCGAGTTTAAAGGCGTTGTTAAGTAGACTCTTGGTGTAAAAATAAACTACTGGCCCAATAAGAAGGACCTGCATGAATGGAATAAAGAATAAAAGCTCTCGTGTGGTTTTATTACTGTACCAGTTGGCATAACCCAACATATATGGAGTTATATACATTGCACATAGGAATAATAACAGACTAAGCCATTTACTAGCTCTATTATGCGATAAAAGACCCTTTCTATACAACAGAAAAGAAAACACTATCCCATGAAAAAAGAAAATGAGAAGCAAAGAACTTTTTTGCCCGAAGCTGAATGGGAAATCTATTTCCAATTTGACTAATTTTTGTAGTTTGGAAGCGGCACATAACCAGTTTCATTTGGCACCATATCAAATTCCTTTTGTGTCCATTTGCGTTTTGCTTCTTCAATTTTACCCTTGCTGGAAGACACAAAATTCCATTCGATGAAACGTTCTTCTTCAAACGGCTTTCCACCAAATAGAAGTAGTCGTGTATGAGCACCAATAATTATATCGCAACTATCGTTCTCTTTAGAAATAAGCATGTTCCCTTCGGTAATTGTTTCTCCACAGGCCTCTATATAACCCTCAACTACACATATTCCTATTTCACCCGTTAAATTACCGTTTACAGAAAAAGAAGATTTGGTTTTTGAAAGAAGTTGAAGCATAAAAAGATCTGAATAAACTGGCACAGGAGATTCCTTTCCAAAACCTTTCCCTGCGATAAGCGTATACTCCACTTCATTTTCTGTCCATTTAGGTAATGCGGATTCCTGCGTGTGAGAAAAATAAGGTTCAATATCTTCCTTCTCTTTTGGCAGAGCTACCCATATTTGAAAACCATGTACCGGATACGTTTTACCGTCTCTCATCTCTATTGGAGTACGCTCTGTATGCACTACACCTTTTCCTGCGGTCATCCATCCTACATTACCGGGTTCAATTTTCATTACCGCCCCAGTACTATCACGATGCATTATAGAACCTTCAAACAAATAAGTAAGGGTAGAAAGACCTATATGAGGGTGTTGCCCTACTTCCATATAGTTTCCTGGACTAATTTTAGCAGGCCCCATATGATCGATAAAACTGAAAGGTCCGACCATTCGTTTCCTTCTAAAGGGAATTAACCTGCCCACTAAAAAATTTCCAATATCCCTACTTCTTTCCTCTATAATTAAACCTGTATTTGACATATGCTCAAAATTTGATCTTTTCAGTCCTAAAGATAATAAGTAATAGTAGAGACCTTATAAATAATTACGACTAAGTGTCCAAAACACACCTCACTCATTTAAAAATTTAACAAAGAATACATGCTACAACCCTCTTTTATAGACTTATAGGAATAATCTACAATTCATAAGGAAGCATATCCATTTTTCCTAAATGAAATGGTTCGCATCTTTGCTGAGTGATAAAAACATACAATTAGTTGCAAAATATATTTCGGTTAGTACTTGGAAAACGAACACCGGTTTAGCAAGCCTAAATAAAGTTAATGAATACTATTTCTGAAGTGGCGGCTAAACTATCCCATCTATTATAGCGTTGATAATTTCTCTTAGTAAAGTACATTCACGCTGCGCTTTTATACTTCCCCTTTAAGAAGCGCAGTATTTCGAACAGCTTGCAGCAATGTAAGCTGTTTTTTATTTAATCAATTTTAAATCACTATTAATCAATTATTTATGTGAAAAATATATAATAGTTAGGGGAATTTCAACCTTCTATAGAGCTAGTAATTAACGCAACTTTGCATAGAAATTATTATTAAAAGAATAAGACACTTTACAGAATTAGGAATATCATGTTCCTACTTCTACCTATTTAAGAAGTACTATTTAAAATGTAGGATTATGAAGACATTTATTATAAGAAAAAACAAAGCACTGGATACTACTAAAGAACTAAATTCTATTGAGAGGGAACATAGTTTTGTCCCTAATTTCCACAGAATGCTCACACATTCTCAGAACGGATTAAAGAACTACTGTGAACTATCAAAATCTCAGACCTCACTAAGCGAGATGGAAAAACTGATTATTGGTCTGGTGGTGAGTCAAACAAACCAGTCTCATTACTGGTTGTCCTATTTAACGCAAAAGAGTAAGAAACTAGGTTTAAGAGAAACAGAAATAATTGAATTCCGACTAGGGAACTCTTCCATAAATAAGAAGTTAAATGCTTTGGCTAAGTATACTAGGCAAACAATGATGTATAGAGGAACATTGAGTAAGAAAACGATAAAAGACTTTTTTAGCAGTGGTTGGTCTGCAGGCTGTGTGATGGACATCAATCTTGTTATCGGACAATATATGATTGCCAATTTCGTAACGAATGCCTTTAAAATACCTATCGATTTTCCATGGGCACCAAACATCGCTGCCGAAGAAGAAGAAGAAGAAGAAGAAGAATGAACTTAATAAAAGTTATTCCAACTTTGTGGGCGACCAAGAAACACTAAATTACAGCCTCATATTTTTTTAGTAAATCTAGAGACGTATAGTCAAGTGTTTTGTCCAAAGTGGCTTCCAAAACCACGGGAGGAGCAACACCAGCTTTTTCTGCCTCCAACCATCTTGAAATACACAAACACCATTTAGACCCAGCAATAAGACCGGGAAATTTCCACTGTGGAATAGGTGTACTCAAATCGTTACCTCTTAACCTGGTATAAGTCAAAAACTCGTCTGTCATTACCGCACACAAAACATGTGTTCCGGTATCACGGGAGATCGTACGACAATAACCATCTCTAAAGTAACCCGTTGCAGGGCTTGTACAGCAAGGCTGTAATTTGGTTCCTAAAACGTTTAACTCCATATTTTAATATCCAACATCGGGTCTACCCTTCAAACGTACTTCTATTTTTCTCTTCTTAGCTGTTAAGCGTTTCATAATATCCATGAGTGCAGAGTCTTTTGATTTTTTATATATCTCATTTAGTGCTAATATCAAGCGTTTAGCTTCTCTTGAGGCTACAACTCGATCGCTAGTGGACATATGACTCATTTTAGCTTTCTCAAATTCTAGTGCTTCGTTTATTAGTTCCATAATTATTTTGTTTAATGATGAATAAATATAACTAAACAAAATAGTTTTTTAAAGTGTATATCATTGATTGTGATAATTTTGGTATTAGTTATGCTTATGGTTGGTCTCTTTCTGAATATAGTTCTCCATCTACAAATGGATTCAATTAATGGGTAGTATTAATACCATTATCATTTTGTGTTTGGTGATTCCCCTAGCGCGAAGAGTTCCGCACATTTATAGTAAGGAGTCATTGTCCGCATAGGTTAATTAAGATTTTATCATGTTTTATTCCAATTTCCGCATTTTATTTATCGGTAGCTCAAAATTGATAAAATTGAACCAAAGAACATTTGACAGCCGTTTAGGTTATTTAACAAGCGTGCCGCCCATTTCCTAAATGAAACACTTGGAATATAAAGCAAATACTACAAGGGAATATTACCATGCTTCTTTTTAGGCAACGTAACTACCTTATTCTGAAGATGAGCAAACGCTTTTATTAATTTTCTCCTAGTATCCTTTGGAGCAATAACCTCATCAATAAAACCTCTTGCCGCTGCACTGTAAGGGTTTGCAAATTTGTCTGCATATTCTGCTTCCTTTTCTGCTAATTTCGCCACTGGATCTTCAGCCGACTTAATTTCTTTTCTAAAGATAATTTCACTTGCACCCTTGGCGCCCATTACGGCAATTTCTGCCCCTGGCCAAGCATAATTCATGTCTGCGCCAATGTGTTTAGAGTTCATTACGTCATACGCCCCACCATATGCTTTTCTTGTAATAACAGTTACTTTTGGTACAGTGGCTTCACTTAAAGCAAATAATAACTTTGCGCCATTGGTAATAATACCATTCCATTCTTGGTCGGTTCCTGGTAGAAATCCAGGCACATCTACTAACACCAGAAGTGGAATATTAAAGCAATCACAGAATCTTGTGAAACGAGCTGCTTTTTTAGAACTCTCCACATCTAAAACCCCCGCTAAACTTATAGGCTGATTTGCTACGATACCAATACTTTTTCCTGCTAATCTCGCAAAGCCAACTACAATATTATCTGCGTAGTCCTTGTGAATCTCAAAGAAAGAGTCTTCATCAATAATTTCTTTAATAACGTGACGCATATCGTACGGCCGATTCGCATTTTCTGGTACTATGTTCTCCAAGCCTTCACGAATTTCATCCCCTAACTCAAACGGAATATCGACGGGTTTGTCTTCACAATTTTGAGGCATATAGCTCACCATCTGTTTAATCTGGTTGATGCATTGAATATCGCTTGCGGCGGTCAAATGAGTTACACCAGATTTTGTAGCATGTGTTGTGGCACCCCCTAGTTCTTCCGCAGTCACTATTTCATTTGTTACTGTTTTTACCACATTTGGTCCTGTAACAAACATATAACTAGAGTTCTCTACCATCAACGTGAAATCTGTCATTGCAGGAGAGTAAACCGCCCCACCAGCACAAGGCCCCATAATAGCAGATATCTGAGGGATTACACCCGATGCTATTACATTTCTATGAAAGATGTCCGCATAACCTCCAAGCGAACGAACTCCTTCTTGAATTCGAGCACCACCACTGTCATTTAAGCCAATTACAGGAACACCAATTTTCATTGCTAAATCCATAATCTTACAGATTTTTTCCGCGTGCGTTTCTGACAATGCTCCGCCAAAAACAGTAAAATCTTGTGCAAACACACAAACTTGTCTTCCGTTGATAGTTCCATATCCAGTTACAACTCCATCACCATAGAACAGTTGTTTATCCATACCAAAATCGGTAGTACGATGTGTTACTAAAGCCCCCATTTCTTCAAAAGAACCTTCATCAAGTAAAAAATGTAAGCGCTCTCTTGCCGTTAATTTACCTTTTGCGTGCTGCTTATCAATACGCTCTTGACCGCCTCCTAAATTTGCTTTGGTCAATTTATCTGCTAGTACCTGTTTTTTATCTTTCATTGCTGTTATTCAAATTCATTTGTATTCTTAACTAGCTTCTTTTCTTCCAGCTGGAAGAAGTCGCTTCTGGAGTTTTTACAATCTTTTGGTTTTCAAGATACAGATGTAAGGCCGTCATAGCGGCTATTTCCCGTTCCTCTTCGTATTGCTTCTCGAGCTGTTCTGGGGAGTAATATTTTTTTACAAAATGGGTGTCAAAATTCCCTGAAGTAAAGGCTTGGTGTTCACAAACAAATTTGCCAAAAGGAAGCGTTGTCGCGACACCTTCCACTTTATAATTGTCAATTGCCTGTATCATTAACTGAATAGCTTCTTCTCTATTTTTACCGTAGGTAATCAACTTAGATATCATAGGATCGTAATAAATAGGAACCTCCATACCTTCTTCAAAACCATCATCTACACGGATGCCTTCTCCTATTGGAGTTTGGTAGGTAGAAAGTGTCCCGATGCTAGGCATAAAGTTTTCAAGCGGATCTTCGGCATATACTCTAACTTCTACCGCATGACCATTTATCTCTAAATCGTCTTGCGTAAATGCAAGTTTTTCACCTCTAGCTACCTTAATTTGCTGTTCTACTAAATCAACCCCCGCTATTAATTCTGAAACAGGATGCTCTACTTGTAGGCGGGTGTTCATTTCAAGGAAATAGAAGTTTTTATGTTCGTCCAATAAAAATTCTACTGTACCGGCTCCCACATAATCACAGGCCTTCGCCACTTTTATTGCGGCTTCTCCCATGGCCTGGCGTATTTCTGGAGTGAGCACCGCAGACGGAGCTTCCTCAACTACTTTTTGATGGCGTCGTTGCACACTGCATTCTCTTTCAAAAAGATGAACCGTATTACCGTGCGTATCTGCAAGTACTTGCATTTCTATATGTCTTGGAGAGCCCACATACTTTTCAATAAAAACAGAACCATCACCAAAAGCCGCCTTTGCCTCACTTATAGCACGATCCATTTGTTCGGGTAGCTCTTCCAGACTGTTAACAATTCGCATTCCTTTTCCACCGCCACCCGCAGAGGCTTTAATTAAAATAGGGAAACCTATTTCTGTTGCTACTTTCTTTGCTAAAGCGACATCTGTAATGGCTTCTTCTATTCCAGGGACCATTGGGATATTGTAATCGCGCACCGCTTCTTTTGCAGCAAGCTTATTTCCCATTACTTTTATAGCATGAGGTTTTGGACCAATAAAAATAATTCCAGCGTCTTCAACTAGTTGGGCAAAGGCTGCATTTTCACTTAAGAATCCATACCCAGGATGAATTCCATCTGCCCCAGTATCTTTTGCTGCTTGAATCACTTTACTCATTACAAGGTAGGATTCTGATGAGGGTGCTGGCCCAAGCAAAACAGCTTCATCGGCAAACCGAACATGGGGTGCGCCTCGATCTGCTTCAGAATAAACCGCTACGGTTTTTATACCCATTTTTTGAGCAGTTTTCATCACTCTTATGGCAATTTCACCGCGATTAGCTATCAATATTTTCTTCATTCTTATTTCGATTTAATTACACTTTTGCGAAAGTGTTATTCTAACAGTTAATTCTAACCACCTAAGATTCCATGGCTATAATCAGTTGGCCTTTTACCACAGAATCGTCAACTTGTACTTCTACAGACTTTACTACGCCTTTACCATCTGCAAGAATTGTGTTTTCCATTTTCATAGCCGAAAGCACAAAAAGCGGCGTCCCATCTTCAATGCTATCGCCAGATTTTACTAGAACGTCTACGATATAACCAGGCATAGGTGCCATAAAGTCATTTGATTTAGATTCCGATTTTTCCAGTAGCCCCATTTCAGCAACCATCCTATCATACGCATCGTCAATTTTAACCAGATACTTGTTTCCATTCACAGACATGGTCATTGTTTTGTCTAGCATATTCTCGGCTAGTAGTTTCACCTTAAAGGCTTTATGGTCTTTCAACAAATGGAAATTGGTAGCCGATGTTTGATGCAAATCAAGTTTAGACAAATCTTTTGTGCTCACCGTAAACTCTTGCTGGTCCACGTGTATGGTATAGGTGCTCATAGATGCTGTATTTTGAATAAAGATATATAGAAAAGTGTTATTTACATAATCCACTAAAACTTGAACGCATCTAAGATTTAATAGCGTTCTTACAGCTACTAGATTAAAGGGTTTTTATGTGAAATGTTAGGTTTTTACACATTCTATCAAATAATGTCAAACACCAGTAACAGAAGGAAATTAGTGTTATTCCGTACCAATTAGAATACAAGCACCTCAGTTTACTATAAAGGTTTTATTCTCTAGTAGCGGGAACTGTTCTCGGTGTTTATAGGGACGAACCTGTGAATGCCTCCAACAGGTAATGAACAAAAAAAGCCTCTACATTTCTGTAAAGGCTTGATTTTTCTAGTAGCGAGTAAAATTGTAATATCTAACCAATTAATTGAAGATATTTTAAAAGTGTTTTCACTAACAAAACATTTGAAATAGTATTTATTTTTGATTATGGATTTGGGTGAAAGAGTCTTTTTAAATTCTTAAATCGGAACATTTGCATAGCATTGTACTCTATCCAACACCGACATTGAAAAATGCTATGTTTATGTCTTAATACTCTTTCTACATCAGAAAAACCATTTTCATTCACGATTTCATACAATCTAGAACTTAACAGAGTAGCTAAATACTTTTTTTCTCCATTTATATTAAGCGTCAAATTTGGATTATCAAAAATGAACTTCTTCAAGTAAGGTCTTAACGGTAACTTACCATCAATATCCTTAAGTATAATCATTGAGCCTATATTTTTACGCTTATTGGCTTTATTATACTCTCCTTCGAACTCGGTTAAATCTGAATAATACCAATCTTTTTCAGATTCAGTCTCTAACCAATTAGACGGGTTTTTCTTAGTAATCCGCAATGTTTTTATTAAATCTGATTTTAATATTTCAACATCCAAAACGAAAAGGAAAGGCCCATAGAAGTTATGCTTTTTCCATATGTTGTGGATATCTATAAAATCAAGAAATATATCGTCGTATATTCCATACTTCTTATCTTTACTGTCAGTAAATTGACTAGTTTGAAACAAACCATTCCTCTCAACAGACTCTCTTGACAGTAAATTTGAATTGTTTAGGAACGTAATCGAAGTACTTACTGTATTTGCGTGGTATAAATGAGTTATTCCTTTTTCTTTAAGGATTTCATACAACTCAATTTTATTTAAGTCGAATTCATTATTCATATTTTAATTTTCATCCTTTTTCGTTGAATATTCTTTTAACTCGGATTCAAAATCTTTTTTCATCGTCCTTTCAATCCATTTAATTATCTCAAGTATTGTCTTTGAACTTTTAGTGTTTTTCGTGACCTTTAACTTATCACTCCATCTGCTAATTGACTCTAACAATTTACTTAAAACCACTTTTCTACTGAACTCCATTGACGGTCCTTTAACCAAAGAACTAAAATGTAGTCCCCAAAAAATATAAATATCTTTATTATTAGAATTTTGTGTCACGAACTTTGATTTGTTCAACGCTTGTAACACAGTTGAATCAAAAATGTTGTCGTAAAATATTTCTGCCGATTTTAAGGCAACACGATTATCTATGTCCCATAAAGTCCCAATATACCCTCTGGCACCAACTCCAATAAATGAATCTGCTATATCAGACCAAGACCAGCAAGTATTATTGAAGATAATAGGGGAATGAGATGCAGCAAGAAAATGGAACATCGCTGGATAATTAGTATCAAAACATTTTATGTTACTAGAACCTGGTACAACAATAGGTGTCGAGCTTATAATTTCACCTTCTATTCCCATCTTTAGGCGTACATCTGCAAAGACATAGGATGGATAATTAGCACTGTTTAGCTCTTTACCACCCCAATGAAATCCGTTTAGTTTACGCGGATACCTTTTCGTTGAGACGATATGGGAATCTTCGTGTGGATTTAATCCAAAAGAAAACACCTCATCGTATTCCAATTTGTGTATCACTCCTTCTCGGTCCTGAATAGTCTCGACCACTCTTGTACCTCTTACTTCACCACCGTGACTGCAAATATGTAGTAAAGAATAAGGATGATGTTGCACGTGATTGTCAAGGTTATAAAATGTGGCCTCCGAATTGATAAGGGATTTAACATAAAGATTGCTCTTTTCTAATTTTTTGATTACTTCGTCTGTTTCTTCATCTTCAAATTCTTCAGGTGAAAAAACTAGAGCAGAGTAAGATTCGGAAAACGTTTCAAAGTATATATTATTAAAAATAAAAAAATCGGGATTTATTCTAAGGTGCACGTGTGAAATAGGAACAACGTTTTCGAGAATTAAAGAATAGGGCACACCATCGGTAAAAAACGTTACAAACTCTCTAGAATCAAACTCTATGTTCTCAATAAATGGATATATAGCTGCACTTAAATTATTATAACTATTTGGTTCATCGTTTCTCCAATTCTCAATTAAATCTTTAAATTCATAAGCACTCAAACCTTTAGAGTCAATCATTTCAACATTTGCTCCAATCAAGTTTGCGTAGAGCACACCTATCACACTGGAAACTTTATTGTTTTTCTCTATAACTACAAGTCTTGGTAAGTTTGTAAAAGGATAAGTTATATCATCAGAATTATTATCTATTGACAGGTATAAATTTTCTTTGAGAGCATATGGCAAATAATCAATTACAGATGACTCCTTGCAGAGTAGCCTTCCCTTTTTTGGTACGATACCATTTAAAAATATATCGACATTACTGAGGTCATCGATATCTATTATGTTGTAGTTTGCTGAAAATTTTAAGTAGCTTTTCTGTTTATTATTCAGTCCTGCCAAAATCAAATATTCGCATCCTCCCAATTTCCTAATTGCATTACCAACTTTGATATTTAGTTTTCTAGCCCTTGCCCAAGTTGGTTGATGCTCACTTTCTAAATTATCACTATTATCGTTTTCAAAATCTTCACAGGACACGAAAGGGAATTCAAAAGTTGGTATATAACCAATCGAGTGGTCAAGATAACTTAGGACAACTCCAGCTAGAACTGGCTTCTCCTTATTAATTATACAGAAAAATTTAGGATTTATTTTAAGTGTTTCTTTCAATATCTATAGAATTTTAAATTTTTAAGACAATAACATTCTTCACTAGAAAATCAATTTCTCAGTCCAAATTTTAGATTTTTTTATTGGGCTTTCACCTCAACCTTCGCAGAGTTTAAACAAACGCTGCACCTGTATAGCGTGAAACTGCTTTCCTGTTCTAGTGGTATATTGTAATTTATTTAGTTTATCTGCTATTTGCTGGAAGGTTAAGCCTTCTTTACGAGCTGAACAGATAATATCTTTGGCTTGAATGTTTGCTTTATTCGTTCTGGCGTTTTCCTTAATCTTCTCAACTCCTAGTTTTTGGAACTCACCAAAACCGTTCGGGTTACCTAAACGAACTTTACCATCTATCATTTTCATCTGAGAACCATCCTTATTAGTGTAGTCACCTCTGGCAATTTTTTCTTTCTTAACCCTTAGAGCATCTTTAATTCTTGTAGAGATTACAGAAGCTTCGTGTTCCGCAATCACCGATAGTAATTGGATAGTAAGTTTATTAGCTTCTGGATTATCACAACAAACAAAATCAATACCTCCATTAAATAATGCTGAGGTGAATTCTACATCTCTTGAAAGTCTATCTAACTTGGCAACAACTAGAGTAGCTTTTTCTTTTTTAGCTAACTCAATAGCTTTGTAAATTTCTTTACGCTTCTTTTTACGGGTTCCTGTTTCTACTTCAGTAAACTCACCAATAATAGAACCTTTATTACCTGTATGATTAGCCACGGCATTTTTCTGAGCTTGAAGACCAAGCCCAGATTTCCCCTGCTTATGAGTGCTAACTCTGTAATATGCTACGAACTGTTTCATTAAGCTGCTTCTTTACCCTCAATGTAGTCTATAACATCTACAAGCATATCACAATAAACACCGTGACGAACTTTCACCACCTCAACATCTTCATTAATAAAAGTTACCGTGTACTCATCTAAATATGTAAGTTCTACAGTAACCCAACCTTGATGCTTAAGACCATTTACTTTAAATCGTAAACCACCTTGAGATTCTTTTGACTTAGGTAATGCTACAAAGTTTCTAGCTCCCCAAGCCATAAGTGCCATTTTGTCTAGATATTTAATTTGTCCTAAAATAATTTTTGCGATTTCCATAATTCTGATTTTTGCCTTTCAAATATTGTAAAGTACAAATAACCAGGTTTTTATAACAAAATGCAAACATTAGTTAGCGATTTGTTATAAATATTTTATTTCGTAATTTTTACTCTTTTATTTCTATTAGTGTGTTTAGTTAATGAGTGTTTCTTTGAAACATCAATTTTTACATTTGCGAAGGGCAAATGGTTTGCAAAATTTTCAATTTCATAAAATGATTTTCCAGTGGATAGCTCTACGAACTTCATTAGCATTTTAAACTCAACTTCTCTGGGGTTTCGGGCTTGTGCAAAGTAAACAGATACATTGTTTAAACAGCTCAGTAATTTTAACCAGTATCCTCCAGTATGAGGCCCTTTTTGACCAACTTTATGCGTGTAGAATTGTTTAACTCTCTTTTGTAGCGGGTTGGTTATAGATGATGATTCGCCAATGTAAAGGATATTTTCATTTGGATTCCAAAACTGCATTAAGTATTCCTCTACTTGTTTCTTATTTGTAACCTTTTCTCCGTCTATTTGTAACTCTTTTGCTTGATTAATCCAATAACCAAAAGTATCATCACAAATCTCAAAACTATATTGATGAGGTTGTTCATCATTTGGATTGGATGTTAGGGCAAGCACATAAACTCCATTATAATTTGCTTTTAAAGGGTGATTCCAGTTGAATGCACCTTCATATTCAAGCCCAAACTCTTCAAACAATTTTGTAATTGACACTGCCATAGTCTAATTAAAGAGATAGTTTTTAATTTTAAGGATTTCCATTTTCTTTCTCTGCTGCGCTTGTTCTAGCCCCCATTTAGGATACTGAGCATTTATACCATTTACAATACTAAACTTACTATCACTGTACTCCTTTACCTTCTCATCATAAGATTTATTACTTATTCTTCTATTAATGCTTCTTTCGAGTAAAACAAGATTACCTATCGAGTGAAGGTCTTCACCCCAATCTTTCTTTATTAATTCTCTTTGCTGAATATTCTCATCATTGAAAGATTGTATATGCTCTATGTCGTTTGGGAATTTAGTTGAATGAAAAAGTAACTCTCGTCTATGATTTATATTCTCATTTGAATATAAATCCTCCTCCAATAAAGCTGAGAGTCTACATATTAAATTTTTCTTTTTCGCATTATAAGCGATATTTTGATTGATTTTTAGCAGAAAAACGTCTTCACCTTTTTTATCGAAATAGGGAACTAAGTCAAAAATCTTATCATCAAACCTTTTTAATATCTCATCACAAGACTTATTATAAACGATAATGTCATCAATCACTTTAAAAGTGAAGGTATATATGTTATTAATTGCCCTGTCAAAGTAAATACTGTAGAGTATAAATAATTTACTCAGTTTGTTTATGAAGCGAAAAACATTTTGTGGATTTTCTTTAAAACGGAACAAAAAGACGATGACAATTTTCCAAAATCTACTATATCTTGACCACCATATAAAAGACATCAAACTGGCATCCTCAAGTGTTGGATATGATAATTTTTCCCATTTAAATCTAGCTTCAATAATATCGTCTATATCGGCAAGAAGCAATTCAATCTTATCAATTCTATTAAAATTCTCCCAATGATTTAGATTAAATAAACTATCAAATAACCGGTCAAAAAAAGTGGTAGTGCCAAGAGAATAAAGAACAGTAGGTAAATTGTATCTTGATATAAGGATATCTTGATAAATGCTTAGAATTTCAGAGAATGATATATTTATTTCGTTAACCCTATTATAGTCATCAACCTTTGCATATAAATTGTTTATTTCATCAAATGCAGATTCTTCTTGATTCTTTTTGTCTTTTAAATATTCATACATTCTTATTTTAAAGATATCACTTCCGTTTAAGTCCAGTCCTGTTGTATTAATTGCATCGAATATTTGTAAAGTCTTCGATAGACCTGCAACTGTTTCTATAACAACAAAATAAATATTTGAAAATAAGTGATTTACAAATCTGTTTATTTCAAATCCATCTAGCTTACCTTCTTCATTTGGAATCCCTTCATCTAACAGATTATTTATTACAAATGCATTTCTTATATAGGGATTTAAAGAATTGATTTTAACATCAGACAGCGAATCAAGACTCAAAAACTCACTCAAATTTTTCTGTTGTTCACCACCATTAACTTTAGTTTGGAGCCAATTAAAATTCAACTCTTTTAAGTCCTTATTATCCTTATACTTTTGAGAAAGAAGTTTCAAGAAAATTAATAATGTAGTTAACCTTTGTTGACCATCAACCACTTCCTGTATTATAGAACCATCTTCTAATTTACTTTGACCAGACAATTGCATTGTACCTATGAACATTTGTTCGGGAACGGAAGTCCCATCAAAACCATAAAATGACCTGAAAATGTCCGAAATGAATTTATCTATTTGTTCTTCATTCCAAGAATAAGGTCTTTGGTAAACAGGTATTAGGTATTTTACAGAATTGTTAAGTACTTTGTCCTCTTTAGATGATTGATTATACTTAAGAGTATAAGTTTTAGCTTTTATAGAAAATTTTTCCATATCTATCCCTTCACAAAAGTCACTTCACAAGCTTTACATAAACGTTTTTCTTGCAAGTATTCATTAATATCATACCATCCACCTGTCTTTTGCCAGATATCTAGTCCTCGTCCTAAGATTACCTTCCAACCATTATCTAAAATGATTGAACGGTCGTGTATAAAATCATCAAACTCGTAGGTAAAGATGATTCCAATGCCTTCAAGTGAGTACTGCATTTGTTTGAAGGCTTCCTTTGCATCCTCTATATAATCTTCATTATTTGCCGTAACCAGATGAAGCTTTACCTCAACATCTGGGTCTTTCTTTTCAGAAAGCAACTTAGCAAACTCCATAAAGTTTCTTAATTGGTAAGGAAGGCGGACGTAAGGGTCAATCACTTTCACATCGGTAGCTCCCACTAAATATGCTCCAAACAGTAAGTCATAAGAAATACCTGACTGATTATCTCGTATTATTTTTTGACCTCCAGATAGTTCAATTGATTTCGGTTGAGGTGCTACATTAACACTAGTGTCATCTGATACATCTGAATTCACAACCTCATCATTTAATGCAATGCTACCTCCACCATTTTCTATAATTTCCAAGGTTTCTATATTCACTACTTCACCAGTACTTTTGATTGTGTAGCTAAAGTCTACTGGTTGCTCTAAAAATGTTTCATCCATCTTTTCAAGCTGTTGCTTTACACGCTTACGATTTTCTATAGCAAAATCTAAAAGCTCTCTAGCTTCATTTTCATCGAAGCCACCTTGTGGATAGATAACTTTTGTAAGTCCAGCAAAAGTCTTTTCTATAGCTGTCTTATCCCTTGTCGTGATAGAATTGGATAACTCAAAAAACTGTGAATATTCATTGGTTCTGTCCTCCTTACGCAATTCTCTTAGAATTTCAGCTAGATAGTCAACTATAAATCCATAGTCGGAACTGAACATCTCATTGCGCAATTTTAGGACTTCCCAACCTGGTAGATAAGCGTGCATTCTATCTAAAAAAGCAGTATCGTAATAGTCTTTTGGTAATGCTTCAAAAAGGTCGCTGTGTTTTAACATATATGGAACTGAGTGGTCAGTATTCCCTACAAAAACCATTGAAGCTGAAGCTCCATACTGTTGTGTTCCTCTGGAGAAGAACTTATTTGCCATATAGTTCTTAAGGATGTCTACTAAGCCTCTGTCAGACTTCTTTGTCTTTCCAGCAAATTCATCATAAGCTACCACATCCCAATATCCTACCAAGCCTATTTCTCCTGTACTGTTATTTACAAATAGTTTTGCCTTAGACACCTCTCCACCAGATATAAGCATTCCGTGTGGTGATAGTTCTGAAAAGATGTGTGATTTTCCAGTTCCTTTTGGCCCCAATTCAATAAGGTTATAATTGTTCTCTACAAACGGTACCAATCTTGTTAATTGTAATAGTTTAGAGCGTTGAGTAAATTCATCAGGATTTAGACCGATAGATTGCATAAGCACATCCATCCACTCATTTGTAGTAAATTGTGCTCTGGCATTTTTATATTCTTCTAAATCAACATTTGATATTTGAATAGGTTTAATACTCTCTATTATCCAAGGAACTGTCCCTTTTTCGTCTGAAGAGTAATAAGCTAAGGTTAAAATACACCAGACTCCACTTGATAGCAGTTTTTTATGTTCCTTAATGACATCGCTAGAAATAGGAATACGATTGAGACCTAAATTTGCAAATGATGCTTCATACTGGTCTTTAACGTCATTAAGTCTTACAGAAACTTTATCAATAATTCTATGTGAACCTTTTTCACGTACTGTAGATTTGATGAGGTTGGCTTCATCTCGATGGACAAAGTGTTTAGATATAATATTCTTGACTGTTTCTAAGCCTTGATTTATGGTCTCCTCATCATCAGTAGCGCAATATTGTCCTAAAAGGTATTCTAATACATAGGTGGGAACTATAGCATTCCCTTTAACCAGTTTCGTTAAATCCTTTCTAACTACTTTTCCTTCAAAGTGTTCGTTTAGTTTTATATCTAATTCCTTCATAGCTTATATGTCATCAAAGTCGTTAGTAAATGATATGTTGAGTGTATAGAAAAAGCTTTGGTATTCTTTCCACTTGGTGGTTCCTTCTACAGGTTCTTCTAAAACTAATTTTACACGTTGGTTTTTGTACTTTCCACTAGCTTTAGACATAAGTTGGAAACGGTGTTTCACTTCTCGCTGTCGTTCACTTCCTGCTTCTATATCAAAATTGTACGTAAATAAATCACTCAAGCGTTCTCCATCCTCAGCATAGATGGCTGCTCTTATGGTTCTCGGTAATACCTGCTCTGTAACAAGATTGGATTGAATGAAGGACACCGCTAAAATATTTGTGGTGATTCTATCTGTAGATTTTATAATATCGATATCTACTTGAGAAGTGGTGTCTTGACGTTTTTTACTCACTTTAAGCAACGGAATAACTATTTCCTGCATTGTTGCTCCACCGTGAACAAATCGTGAACCTGCACCGCTTATTCTTAGTCTATTGATAGATTTTGGTATCAAAACATCTACATCAGAATCAATTTGGAGTTCTGAACCTTTGAAAGCTTTTGTAGTATCATCTCCTTTAAGGTCTTCACCAATTACGAAGCGCCTGTTCTCTTTCCAGATAGTTCCCGAATGTCTGGATGATACAAAATCACTTTCATCTAAATCACTATGCTGATATATATATCCGTGGTCTGAGGTAATCATCATATTGTTACCATTCATATTGGCTATTTTCTTCATCATATCTAGAAGAAAATCAAACTCTTGTTCTACAGCGTCAAATACACGTTCTTCTGTGGCTTTATCATCTCCAGTTTTATCTATACGGTTGTGATAGATGTAGATTAGGTCGTACTCCTTTACAAATGCTCTTCCTTCTTTATTAGCATTCATATTCATAAAATCGTCAGCCTTTATAGCTGTAGCTCTTACGCCAGAATTTGAAGCTAGAATTTTTGCACGCCCTTTGGTTCCAGAACTTGACATTCCATCAATGATTATTGTATCTGTTTTCGCTTTAAGCGAAATACTTTTATGTGGTAATAGTGAAGCCATACCTAGTTGTGTGTAACAAGGTAAACTACTCACCATATGCTCTATGGTAGATTCGTATCTATTTTCAGATTGTAAACGTCTACTCAATTCAGCTCCATTTTCATAGCGTAATGCATCAGAAATAATAACAAACAAACGCTGTTTCTTTGTTGTAAACGGCTTGACGTGCTGTTCGAAGAAACGTTGCTGACTGTATGGCTCTTTTGTAGGCCAAACACTTAAGTTATCTACTACCTTTTGCCAGTTGTTATTGTATTTTAACAACCAGTCGTTAGCATATACTTTTTCTATTTTTTCAGCTAAGCTTGATAAAATTCTATTTTGCTTTGCCTGTCTAAAACTCCAGACAAACTTTCTGTAGGCTTGGTCTACCTCATAGAGTTCTGATGCATAGTTTTCAATTCCTTCACCGAAATTCTTGTAGGTTACACGATTAAACTTACGAATGAGATGTAGCGTTTCTGCTCCATACTCTAAACCGTTGTACAACGCTTCAGATGTTGCAAACCAATACTTATTTTCTCTTTGTTTCTTAAACTGAACTACTTTATCATAAGCAATACTTTCTTCTGCAATGAGGTTAACTAAATCGTAGATAATCTTTTTATCGCTTATGCGAAACAAATCGTCCTTTATGACATCATTTATTTCTGCTTGCTGAAGTTTGGACTCTACATCTATATCTGCTGCGATTTTATCTGAAACCGTACCAAAGCTTTCTCGGTATTGAATAGTGTCTTTCCAAAGTGCTATGAGTAAACGAGATTCCTTAGTCAATTCTGAAGGATGACCTAAGCTAAAACTATGGTTAAAAACCTCCAGAAGAAAGTCGTAAATAGATGGCTCCTCTGCTACATAATTAAAGGCATATTTAATTTTTCCCCAGTAATAGCTTTTTAAACTGAAGCGGTCTAAATCTTTGTCATACTTTGTATTGCCATCTATAAATGCTGCACTATGCGAGTGTATAAACGTACTAAGGTTAACGTAGTCGGTATTAAACAACACCGCAAGCATTTTACTGCGGATGTCTTCGTGTTCATCACCTGCTCCCAATAATTCTTTGAGTTTGTTTCTTCGGTCTTTAGCTTTAAAGAATTCTATGTGCTCTGCTACCAGTTCTTTTAAGTGATAACCTAAACCTATTTCTTGCAAGAACATTGCTTCTTGGTCTGTGTGGAATAGGTGATGTGCCAGCTCCATATCTAATAACCAATTGTCTTCGTTATTAGCCTTCTTTTCAGAGAAGTATAGAAGGAATTTATCCGTTGGTCGTTGCTTGGTAATAATGTGTTTTACCTCAAACTCATTTCGATTAACGTGGATTTTCTCAACACCTGCTAAATCAAGTGCTGTAAACTGGTCGATGAGGTCTTTCTTCTCGTCATACCAGAAAATAACCCTATGGCCTTGAAACCGTTTTATTAGTGCTTCTTCTACCTTACTCATCGTATTGTTGTTATATCAATCCAGTCAAACTTCATCACCTTTTCTTTTGTTTTCTTATCGTTTAAGCCTTTTACTTCTTTAATAGCGTTACCAAACTTATTGTAATTGACTAAAACTCCATCATCTAGGTCTATGGCTATACGCTCTGTAGCGAGAGGATATAATACCTCACGTTCATATTCTTGCAATTCTATGAGTACTAATTTGAGCTTGTCTTTTTCTTTGGCTGCTTTGGTTTGCTCGCTAGAAGTACCAGACTCAATTAGATGGTCTAGGTGCTCCATACGTGTATTGAGCTTTTCTCTGTATTCTACTAGGTAGCCATTAAGAATTTGGTTCAAGGTATCTGGTGTGTAACGGTGCATATAAACGAGCACGTTGAACGCTCCTTTGGGTGATGAAAACATCCAGTAGATAGGACGTTTTTTATAACGTTTTATATGGTCGTTATAAAAGTCTTTTACAAAGAATTTACGGATGTCTTTACCAATGCTATCTTCTACAAAAACAAGATTTTTTTCAAACTGGCTTTCGCCAAAAGTGACTTTTAAGAACTCGTAGAAACGACCTACAATGTCATCTTCAAACCATTCATCATCTAGTATTGGAATGATGTTGTCATCGTCTGGCAAGAATGAGGTCTCGACTGCGCTCGACCCGACAGCTTTGAGGTAGTCTTCTAGCGTTTCTCCTTGATTGGCTAAGATTAAACCTTCTTTATCAAAGCTGTAACGCCCAAACATACAACCTACAGCATAGCTTATAAATTGTATCAATACTTCTTTAGCATCAAAAACTAGCTCACCATTTATAATGTCTGTTTCTTCTTTTAAGATGGTAATATCTTCTAGTGGCACCTCTGGTGTAAGTTCATCTTGCAAACCATAGATGTCTATAAATTGCTTGTTAAGTTCTTCTTCATTTTTATGTAGTTGGAAAAATTTGTTTGTCCAGTAATGTTGGTATAGGTCAAAGGAATCTTCCAGGGTATCTGCTTGGTGCTTTAGCAACTCGTTTTTCTCAAAATCCCAACTGGTTTCTCTTGAGTTCCATTCTATTTTAGATACTGAAATACATTTTTTTACTGATTCTTCTATATTAGCAAATTTCACTGGAGAGTAAGGAATTCTACCCACTGGCCCTTCGTGAAAATCTAATGTTGGAGATAATACTTTTAGAAATCTATTGACCAGAGACGAATTTAGAAAACCTAATAATTGATAAAAATCATCTGGATTTTTTGGAAAGCAGACAGAACCTTTTGATTCAAAAAGCCAATTTTTATCAAAAAATCTAAAAGAAGCCTTACTTGAGGAGATAGTTGACCAAGTCATACCATTTTGTTTAAAATAATATGACTTATTTCTTAATACTGACCTCAGTTTTCCATCCGAGTTTAAAAAGTTTTTTAAATCATAACCATTATTCTTCCAATTAATAACTAAATCTACATTACCATACCATTTTCTGTAGCTTCCACCTTTAGAACAAGGTACCCATTTATTAGTCTCATTTAGGACATCTTTATTTTCAACTTCAAATGAAAAACGTAAAAACCTGTTGTTATCTCCCGTAGCGAGTCCTTGTCTAGGGTCTGCATAATCAGATATTTTACTGTTATTACTATACGCATTCAAATCACCTTGTGTAGCCCAATATCCTATTGGGTTTCCTGGTATTTTTTGTAAATCATCTTGTTTTGTTGTGTAAAACCACTCACAATCATTGTTATGAATAGCTTCTAATGTTTTTGGTGCTTGATTTTGAGCACCCTTAAAATCACTCAATCGGATGTAGCTTCCTTCAGCGTTTTCAATCAATTGATTTCTTAATGTAAATGTGCAAATAGGGACAGTAGCTCCATCAAATCCAGAGTATTCAAGCTGTATCAAATTATTAATGAAATGCTTATCTATAATTTCTACTCTCAATTTCTCGTAACTCGAGATAAACATCCATACAAAAGGTGTCATATAACCCGTTAATCCATCGCTATTAGACAACTCTAAACACCTTAAAATAAATGTTGCAAATAAGTCAGATTTTGTTGCTGGATATTTATTAGCCACATATTCTTTTAAACTCGCTTCCATCCTTGAAGCACTTATGTATGGTGGATTAGTAACCACCACATCATATTTTTGCCCTAAGAGCTTGTATAATTTTTGTACTTCTTTTTGTCTGTCACCAAACAAAGATGTTGCATCTACTTCATAAGCGTTTGCTTCCTCTTCAGTTACATGAATTAGAGAACCTAAAGCAGTAGCGTTGCTAAATTTTCCATCAAACTCAAAGTCTTGATAAAATGAGATGTTGGTTTGCAAATTATTCTTTTCTACAGCTCTTAAAAATCTTCTATGCTTTTGTCTTCCTTTCATCATTAAAACAAATGATGCTAGTTGTGCTGCACGTGGGTCTATGTCCACACCATATAGGTTCTTCTCAATGATGAGTTGCGATATTTCAGAAGGATTGTACCCTTGTTCTTCATACATTTTATAAAATACATCAAATGCGTAAGACAAAATGTGACCAGAACCTACGCAAGGTTCAAAGAACTTGATATCTTCAATACTTTTTTGCTCTCGCTCTTGTAAAGGATAACTGGGCTTGATGTAATACTCTAAAGTTTCCAACACTTTAGTATTAGGATTGATTTCTACCCAAACTTGCCCTAAGGTATTATCTACCATATACTGCACAATCCACTTGGGTGTAAACAATTGCGATGCTGGTGCTAAATCTTTTTTTCTATATTTCTTTTTTGAGCTAATAAGCTGCTCGTTTACTTCAGAAATATAAAATTGGTAGAGCCAACCTATAATTTCTACCTCAGCACAATCCTCTGTAGACATTCCTTCTCTAATGTCTTGTACTATAGAGAACTCAGAGGTTAAATCGTCTGGTAAGAGTAACTCCGCATAATCGTTAATCTTTTCAAACAGAAAAGGAAAAATGGTGTTGAGGTGGTTACAGGCACCAATAAGTAGTTCTTTATAGGCTTCGTTTTGTGCATCGCTACTACGTATGGTACCATCTAGTAACTCAAAAATATGTTTGGTATCTACAGGTAGCTCGTCTGGGATATTGCCTTGCTTGGCTTCGTCTAATAACTCTGGTAGTGTGTAGCCATCTTTAGGTGTCACGACCATCAGCTTTATGGGTTGATAATCATTTACATCCATAAAACGCAACGCCATTAGCCTATTAAACCACGTGTAAGCAACTTTATCTACAACTTGTGCTTTTGAGGTCTTTTGTATTTCGGCTTTAAGCTTTTTGACCTGTGCTTCTTTTTCACGCAATACCGCAGAGTCTGTGGTTAACACATAATCTAACTTCGCAGCGACTTGAGAAACAACTTTTATACGAGCTTCTTGAGCAAACTTTTTAAGTGCGTTTGTGTTCATTTACAGGGTAATCTTTAAATTCTGGTTGATACGCTCTAAAAAGGCTTCTTTTAAGGCTTCAGTATAAGCTAATACATCTTCTTCGGAGGTTAACTCACGCTTTGGAAAATCTACGTGAATGGATTTCTTTCGTATGTATTTCGCCTCTGGTTCTGCTGCTTTTCCAGATTCATCTTTTGGTGCAAGCAATTTTGCAATATGGTTAAGCTGGTCGTTATAGAAATTGTCTTCTACATTTCGTATTTCATTACGAATATTACCAATGAAGCGTTCTGCTTTTACTTTCGCTTTAAGCGAAATAATGATATCCCTAATTTCATCTTGTTGAGGTGATGTTAACTTCTTGAAGGAATCTGTTTTTTCTAAATCTGAGAAAATAAAGTTTAGTTTTTCATCAAACTGTTTCTTCTCGTTGTCAATTCCAGCAATTACTTTTTTAGTTAAACTATCCTTTGCAGCTTTAGCTATCTGGATAGCATTTCCTTTATAGGGTGTTTTGCTATTGATGAGTGTGGTTAAGGTTTCAAACTCATCACCATCAATGTAATCTATGTTTGCCGTGTTACTATTAACTAGTTTTTTGATGTCTAGATAAATATTAGCTTGTTCGCCATTAATAAAACTTTTGATAGGGTCAAGCAAATCTTCTTTATTGTCTAGCAAGTCATCTTCAAACTCCTTTATGTTGGTTAAGAAGTACTTATAATCTTTATCAGATAATCGCTGTAATCTATCACTAAACCCTTCTAAAACCGACAAGAACGGGAAGTCAGTTTTTCTATAATACAGCTGCTTTACCTCACCTGATAAGTCTTTAATTTTTCCTTTAAAAGCAACTGCTACATCTTTTGCTTCTTTAAGACCAGAGGTTTCATCAAAAGCATCTGCATATAACTCTTTTAAGTGTTTGAGTTGTTTTGGGTCAACTTCCGTTTGCGGTTCTAACAGCGTAGAACCATAATTAGAACTATTGATAAGTGCATCAAGAACATCCTCATCTTCAAGAAGACTTGCATTTTGTTTTACTTCAACCTTTCCTCTTTTGTAAAGCTTAGCTGTGACCGTCCAAATTGCATTTTGGTACCAACCATAAGGTTTTCTTGTAAAATGCGTTTTAAGGTCGTTTAATGAGGTTCTATCTGATTGCTTTTTACGTCTTTTTATGAAGCTTAGTATTTCGGACTCTGCTTCAGAAATAGTTTTATCATCGGTACCAAATAAATCATCTTGCGTGCTACGAATGGTATTTCTAATAGCGTCTTCTGTAATCAATGAACTACCCAACATTTTTAAATTAGGGTAGACCTGCTTTATTAAATCTTGAAATGCGTTAATTACTTTGGTCTTACCATCTTTAGTGTGACCCATTTCGTGCTTACCACCATTCATAAACACGGTAGCTTCTGCCAGTGTACCATTTGCCATTAAGATGAGGTTGCGTCTTCGCTCTGCATTTTGTTGTGCTTTTTCTTGCAGTATGCGTTTCACCTCAACACGATTGGTCGTCGATTGATTTTGTTTCACATACTTGTTTGTACGCAAATACATTTTTAAATCTTTCATAAACAAGGCATTTGAAGCTAGTTTAAGCTTCATACCTGTAGCACCCATCGTTTGTGATTGATGAAACGTATCGTTATCATAATCAGCAAAGTTTTCTGTGATGATTTCAATAAACAACTCTTTTTCTCTACCTAGTAAACTACCGTCTATCTTATTCGTAAAATCGTAATCCTGCTTATTGTCTAAAAACTTAATTTTATTATCACGGATGATTTCATCAAAGAACAATTCTTTAAGCAGCTGTGTAATGGCTTGGTCATCAATATCTGTATTTTTAATTTCCTCTTCTACGTCCTTTTCATCATCTGTCAAAAACTCGTATACATCACCATTACGCTGTACATAACTTTGATTTTCTAAAATATTTAGTGCTTCATCAATCTTTTCATTGTGAGCATTTAGGTCAACTTGAATATCATCGATAAGCAATACTGATACGTTTCTTTTTGTGGTCTTAAAGTTTCCAAAATATTTCACCAGAAAGAGAGCTTTCAATACTTTAATGGCAAAGGGATTATCGAGATTGCGCTCTGCCATAATCACTGAACTTTGAATCTCACCTCGAAGTTCATTTCTAATTCCTTCATACATTAGGTCAAAACTCACCAAAGCTTGTACATCTTTATCTTCAATAGTTTGGGTCACCTGTTGAAAAACGCCTAACATAGAACGTTCACCAACAGATGCGTGTTTACCTTGAAAAGCATTATGCGTAGAAAGTGCTCTTCGGCATTGCTGAAATAAGTCAAACTGATAGGGTACAAATGGAAATTTATTTCCAAAATCTGAAGCATCATTAAAACCTTTAAACTGTACACCAGCTTCTGAAAAAGATAACAATGTATCCAGTTGTGCACTAGTCTGTTTGTAAGAAGCAATCAATTGCTTTTGCGCATCTTCATTCTTGCTTAATAGTCTTTTTTCAATTACCTCATCAACATTTGCTGAAGTTAAAGGTACTTTGATAGCAAATCTTGCTTGGATACGAGAGAAGTCATTTTGTTGGCTTTTGTTCATATCTCCAACTACCTTTTCCATATCTTCTTGAGAAGTAACCAGTATCCAAGAATTTCCTTTAGTTCTGGTGGCTAACGTCTCAGCAACCGTTTGAAGATTTAACATCAACTTAGTGTTGTCACTTATGTATTGACCAACCTCATCAACAAAAAAGTTTAAACGGAAACCTTTGGGTTTGGTTGAAATATACTCCTTTACACGTTCACAGAAATCCTCTATAGATGAGGTGCTGTCTTTTCGCATCGTATCGATGATGTTTTGGTACTTAGAAGCATCATCATCAAACAGCTCTCCCAAAACTTCTCCTAGTTTCTGCTTTACTTTTGGAGCAAAATATTTTCTTCTATCCTCCGTCCAGTTGTTACCGCTTTTTTCTAGATATGTATCTTGAAAAGTTTGCCATTTGCTTTCGCTATTTAGCCACATCTCAAACTCAGCTACAGGAGTTTTAGAGCCATAAAAGCCTAAGTGGTCATAGAAGACCTTATAGAATACAGATAATATTGCATTTGGGTCTTCCTTACTCGTAATCTGAGCTTGCTGGTCAATATTAAATAAAATAGATTCTGATGGAATTTTGGTAGATGCTAAAACATCACCTTTAAGCATTTCGTCATTGATAATTTTATCGGCAAAAAGTTTACCGCTTTGAGCACCATCAAATTCTTTGTTTTCAAAAACGTAAGACAAGATTTTTAGCAAGTGCGATTTACCACTTCCAAAAAATCCTGATATCCAAACACCATTAACACCACTATAATTGTTATACGATTGGAAAAGGTCTCGTATTTTTTTTCCAATCTCGTTAGTAATAACATATTCTTCTACTTCATTAGAAATTTGGTCACGGTCATCTGCTTTAATAACTGTTTCAATGTTTCTATTGATATCCTTCTCGAAAAAGTCTTTTATTATCATTGTTTTGCTTCTATTTTGTCAATGTTAAATGCTCTGTAATAGTTGTCATCCTTTAATAATCCGAATAAGTTCAATGAATGACCATTATAATCACCAGGGAAAAATGCTACCGTAGGTGATTCTTTTGCTATGCTTTGTAAGTTATTCAAGATGGTATGCGAGCGTATAAAAGGGAATACTAAACCTATCCCAGTCAAAAAGTAAACTTTAGCATCCGAATCTTTTATCAAACCGTCAATTCTAGGCATAAGCACCTGATGAATTTCTAAAACTGATTGTATAGCATCTAAGAACTCTTCTTTATCCATCTCTTTTTCGATACTAAAAAATTCTTCAAGTCCTATTTCTTGTTCCAAAATCTCACAAGCAATATTGTATAGATTGATTTCTAAGACAGGTACACCAGAGGTCTCTAATTTTTTCATCAATCGTTTTGTAGCATCGTCTACTTGAAGTTGATGCTCAGCTTCGTACGCAGCGATAAAGAACGGAATCTCACCACCTAAAGCTTCTTTACTAAGAAACCTATCTGATGATATAACATCGTAGAGGTGTTTAAACTTGTTGGTTATACTATCCATTAATATCCATATCACTAACAAAAAATATTTTGAGCCATTCTTTATCATCATTTGCTATAACCTTCATAAGGTGGTTATCTAAAATTTGTGGTTGAATCTGCCTGTTCTTAGTATCGTCAATAATTCCAGATTGTTCTAATATTTTAAATAACACTTGACGGATTTTTTTGTGGGTAGAATCTGAAAAGTCATTCATTTTTGAATGCACCTCAAGCTTTCTTCTATGAAAAGACAAATATTCACCTTCTGAAATTTCATAATCATAAATAAGAACCTTCTCACGCAGTACCTCAATAACAAAATCCCTTATATAGCCGTGTACTTTACAAACCGAAAGGAATGCTATTTGCCTTTGAGTCTGTAAGTCGCTATTGATAAATAAATCAATTTGCTCTTGAGTAAGGCTACTTAGACGTTTATTTATTTCGTTCAAGAACTTTTTAGTTGTTGAAGTATTACCATTACCTATTTCTTGCACAGCATTGAACTCTATAGATTGAGTTCTAGCTGTAGCAACTTTTACCATTTCTTTAAAACGTAATGAGAAACCAGTAAATGAAAAATCGTATGTACTTTCTATCACCATCTAATGCACAAGGTCTTTTATAGGAACTTCTAGGAGTTCGCTCAATTTTTCTAAATTCTTTTTACTTGGCGTAGATTTTTCCTTCACCCAATTTGACATTGTAACCACGCTAACACCCATACGTTGTGCGAGATACGATTGTTTTAGTCCTTTGGATTTTATGATATCTTTCAGCATCTATTTAAAAAAAATTAAAGTTTGACTTCAGTAAAGATAAAAGACTTTACGACTTGTTTCACTTTTTTTTCTTTAAAAAACGACTTTTTTGGTTCACGTGCATATTTATAATAAACAGTAATTATTATGAGAAAATTTAAAACCTATTACAGCACCGCAGATATAATGGAGCTGTATGACATAAGCGAGAGAACCATCAGGTACCGCTTAGTTGAACTAGTAGATAAGTACAAGGGTAGACCTACAATCTTGTCTAAACAAAACAAAAAGTGGAAAATCCACAACTCAATAATCGAGCAATTTGCTCCGAAAAGAAATCACAAAAATTAAAACCTAAAATTATGTACGAAGTAACTTTGGAAACGATAGACTTTATGCCATTGCTAAAGCAACAATTAATCATATTTAAAGGAATTCACTATGGCGAAGATGCCGATTATTCTAAGCATTCATTGGTACAAGAGTATCACTACTTAAATAGAAATAACTTACTAAGTGAATTACATAAAACTGAGTGTATGGACTCACCGTTGAGATTGGAATTTAATTATGGGGTGTAGTATAGTTTGCATCACCGCTCTTACCAAAGCGGTACTTAAAAGCTCTAATGCATGCCTACAATGTTGTAATTAATTTGTGTGCAATTTTTTACGCACGGGTAAAGAATACCTGCAATAAGGTATAAAACTGCTCTAGTGGTATCAATATCGCTGTTTTAGGTAAATACACTCAGGGAGAAAACTATTTTGATAAATAAAATTGCTCAAATAGTGTATTTACCTGCAACACGATATTACTTAATCTCTAAGCAAAGATGTTTCGTAATCAGTCCTTCTTGGTTTCATTTGAAGTTTGATATGACTCCATTTGACATCGTATTTTGGGTTAAGATTATTCTTATCAAATATCTCTTCTTTTAACCAGTCTTTATAGGCATTTTGTATACGAGTAACTTCTCCAGCTAAACCTTTAGTTTGGGTAACACAGAATTTGTAGCATTCTTTTTTATAATCCAGTACAAATTTCTTAATTTCCTTGTCAAATCGCTCAATATCAGTATCTACAGATTTAATTTTAATGATTTCAGCAAGCTTCGCTTCTAACAATAATGCTGGTACCGTTTGAAGAATTACTACCGATTTTTCTTCATATTCTTTAGAAGTGAGTAACTGTATTGAATTACCAGAATCGACATCATTGGTTTCAGATTTGGCTTGATTCTTTTTTGTGTGAGAGGTGTAGGGTAGCTTTTTTAGGTTTCCATTCTCATCTTTTTCAACCTTCAAGTTTCCATATTCAGAAATCGTATAGTAATACGAAAAACCATTTTTCCCACCTTTTGGTTTTTTGGTTAAATCCAAATATCCATTCTGTCTTAAGTTATTGGAAGCGTTGCTCATTTTGTCTTTTGACCACCCCAAAAGCTTCCTGTAATAGGTAAGGCTAATTTTTGTTCCATCCATAGCATCACCTAGCAATTGAAGTAAACGTAAAGCAGAATCGGTTAACCTTTTATCTTTTATTATTGCTGTAGAGGTTTGTATAAATCTGCCTCCTTGTAAATCTCTTTTGATTATTATTCCATTTTTTAAATTTTTAGTCATTTTACTTTTTCATAATTTTCTTTTCGTTATTTGTAAATACTGGACACTCATCCAGTTACTGCAATAAGAGTAAAAAAAAGCTTTGTCGTCAAGTATTTTTCCAAATATTTTTTTGAAATAGAAAAATCTAAAACTTTGATGTCCTGACGAACAGAACAATAGTATCCTGAAAAAACCACCTTAATACATAAGCTATTTAATAAATAGTTGGAATTACTATTTTATTAGAATATGAATTTAATGAGGTTGGTTGCTTAGGCAACCTCAACCATCATAAATTCAATTAGCTATTGAAGTAAGAATTAACACCTTCAACCTTATTAAAAAAACTATCAGGATAAATTTATTTTAAATGACTTAAAATTACTATTCCAACTTTTTTAGAAAAAAATATCAATTTCAGGTTGGCACTGTATTCTTTTTTTTACTACAATTGCCTTAGATACAAAAGAAAAGCTTTTTTCTGGTCATTATCTCAACTGATACCTCATCGGTTGCTCAGATGCTAATAGGGTTGAAAACCTATTTCATCTCTAGTTTATAAATTATCTATTATTATTTAAAACTACCCATATCCTATTGGAAATGCGGAAAGGATTTCTTTTGTCCGATTTCAAATAGATTTCCTAAGTCGAGCTTGCATCGCATAAGAATTTAGCACCGCAGGAGACTTTAAAAGAATAACCTTACTGTATACAGTGAGGCTTTATTAACCTTTTAAATAATGTTTAATGAGAATTGTGCTTACAATGACAGTAATGCCAACAAACTCACTATTGAAGAACTAAGAAAATATGACGGTTTAGAAAAATTAAGTGACGAAGAGGCCCTTGAAATCATAGACGGGCTTTATAAATTAGCTATGATAAATGTAGAATTTTATAATAATTAAAAAATGGGATTAGAATATTTCAATCAATATATGGGAACCAATCCCATCGACAAAAAAATAAATAATAATGTATGGTCTTACACTAGAGTATCTAGCAAAGACCAGAAATCGAATAAAAGCTTGAGCTACCAGAAAGAGTATGCTCAAAAGTATGCCAAAAAGAAAAAATATGTCATAACCGAAGAGTTCGGTAATACATTTGAGAGTGCTAAAGGTGATTTCACAAGAAAGGAGTTTACCAAGCTTTTAGACAGGGTCAAAAAAGCAAGAAAAAAACCATTTGCTATCCTAATCTATAAGATGAATCGCTTTTCAAGAAGTGGAGGGAAAGGAATCGCCCTAGCTCAAGAATTAGTTAATAAATATGGAGTTCATCTCGTAGAAACTAAATCTGGTATCTCAACGGTAACTGAAGAAGGCGAATATCAAATATGGAAAAAATTACTGAAGGCAAGAAAGGAAAATATGGAACGCCTAGAGCATACTTTACCTGGTCTAAAAAAGTTCTTAGAAGAAGGTAATTATTTAGGTAAAGCTCCAGTAGGCTATAGTTTATATGGAACCAAAGTACGAGACTTTAGTAATAGAGCTACAGAGCAAAGAATTGAGATAAATGAAGATGGCAAGCTTTTAATGAAAGCGTGGAAAATGAAAGCCAATGGAGAACGTGATTATATCATACGTGCTTTTCTTGAAAAGAGAGGTTTAAAGATGTCTAAGCAAAAAATGAGTGCAATGTGGATGAAAGCAACCTATTGTGGTATCTCTACAAACAAGTTTTTAGATAAACCAATAAAAGGGAACTGGAAACCTATTGTTTCAATATCAGATTTCAAAAAAGTACAGGAAGTATTGGCTGGTAGCACGAGAAGCAGTGGTTACAAAGTAGAAAAAACTAACATAGATAGACCTTTAACTGGATTTATATTTTGTAGTGAGTGTAATAGGAAGCTAACTAGCTATAGCATTAAGAAAAAAGGGTTACACTATTATAAATGTCAATCTTGCAAAGGAGTAACCCTTAATGCTAACAGCTCGAAAAAATCTATTAAAGCTGGCGCACATAATATGCTTACTGACCTGATGCTCACTTACAAGCTAGAAGACAAGCTTATTGCTCCATTTAAAGAGCAATTAAAGCGAGTAATCAAGGACAGTAGTAATGAAGAGTATGAACTTCAAGAAGCTCTTTTAAAACGTAAGAAAAGCGTTCAAAATAAGATTGATAAACTTACTGATGCGTTAATAGATGAACTTATAAATTCTGAAGAATATAAACGTAGAAAAGTTAGTCTAGAAAAGGAATTGGCGGAGATAAATGGCGAACTTAACATTGACGCTAAAAAAATATCTAACCTCGAAAAAATGATTGATGATTGTGTAGACTTATCTCAAAATATCAATGTTTACTGGGAGTCTGGAGCCTATGAGATAAAAAGAAAGGTACAAGAACTAGTATTTCCAGAGGGTTTAGTCGTGAACTCCGAAAAAAGGCAATATCTAACCAAGAAAGTAAATCGTTTATTTGAGCTAAAAGCAAGTATAGCAAGGGATACGAAAGGTACTAAAACGAAGAAAGTCAGCAAAAATGCTGACTTGTCTTCTCTAGTAGCGGGAACTGGACTCGAACCAGTGACCTTCGGGTTATGAGCTTGAATCACACAAAAGTCAATTTCAAATAAAACCTTACAAATACTATGATTTATAGGAATCTATATAAACTTTGATTGCAGATTATAGCTTTTAAAGTCATCTTATTCTGTACCTATTCTGTACCCTTTCATTTTAAATTTTATTATCTTTACACTATGGCAAGTGTTAAGATTGTACGCAGAAAGAATAAGCAGAGGAAAGACGGTACTGCCCCACTCGCTATTCGTATTAGTAAGGATTACAAAACTAACTATGTCTTCATTAGTCAATACGTTCTTGAGAAAGATTGGAATAAGGATGCTGGACTTGTAAAAAGGTCACATCTTAATGCTAAAAAACTCAACAATTATTTAAGGAAGAGATTAACTGAAGCCAATGATTTATATTTAACTTCTAATGTTGCTATTTCTACAAAGCAAGCAAAAGAAAAACTAAAAGGACCAGGTGGCACACAATCATTTTTCGAATTTGCAGCTAAACGAGTTGAACGAAAGTTTAATAAAAAGGTATACTCGGTTGCTAAATCTGAGATGTCTATCCTTTATAACCTTTCGGAGTTTTTGTCCAAAGACGACACCTTGACTCTGGAACAATCAAGACTTGAAATTAAGAAAAAACGAAAGAAAAGAATCAGTAAAGCAAGAAAGAACGAACTCCATTTAAAGGATGCTATTGCGGATTTCAAGAAAAATAAAAAACTTCATTTCCAAGATATTTCAGATACGTTTATTAAAAATTACAAAGTCTTTTGCAGTGCACACCTTGAACACAAAACAAGAACAGTTACGAACCAACTCATTTTCATTCGAACCTTATTTAATAGTGCTATAAAGGAAGGTGTTGTAGATGCAACTTTTTATCCATTTGCTGGTGATAATGAAAAAATCAAAATAGGTTCTAGTCATAAAATTGGTCTTATTTCTAATGAAGTAGAGCGTATAGAGTCTCTTAAATTAGAAGAACAAACGAGTATATGGCATACTAAAAATGTGTGGCTCACAGCTTTTTATTTTGCCGGAATCCGGATATCTGATGCCGTACAATTGAAATGGACTGAAATTAAGGACGGCAGACTATTGTACACTATGAATAAAAATGAAAAGCCAGTAAGTCTAAAAATTTCTGAAAAAGCTGCAAAAATTTTAGAAAACTATAAGTCTCAAAAATCTGAAAACAATGGCTATGTCTTTCCCTTTCTTAAAGATGTGAGTCCATTTGACGAAGAAGACTTATTCAGAAAAATCAGAAATGCCACCAAACTTTTTAATAAGTATTTGAAACGGATTGCTAGTATGTGTGAAATTGATAAAAACCTATCTAATCACATTGCGCGACATACTTTTGGGAATATCGCAGGAGACAGGATTCATCCCCTAATGTTACAAAAACTCTATCGCCATAGCGATTTAAAAACCACACTGAATTACCAAGCTAATTTTATTCACAAAGATGCAGATGAAGCTCTCGATAGTGTGGTAAACTTTTGAGCGGCAACAGCCCTTTCAAGAATCACTAAATTCTCTATCTTTTGTTCATTGTAATGTCTCTGTGCGAAGGCTGTATGAAACGAATGTTCTTTCAGAAATTTAATGTTCATCACCAACCATTGTTCATCAGTAAATGTCATATCGCACTGCTCGCACCATTCTTTGCGCAAAAGTTCGTTTTTAGAAATGAAGTTTTTCCTTCCTAAGTGAGCCAGGTCTGCATCGCAAATTACTTTCTGAGCAACGGTAATAGGTTGTTGGGGCATTTGGGTGGCTTTAATAATATCCACCACATTGGTAATCCTATCTTCTGGAAATGATTCTGACAAGAGAAATTCTTTCGCATAATAACAGCTCAACATTTCGTGTCCAGTAACAGACTTAATATTACCCAAATCGTGAAAGTAGGCAGCGATTATCAATTCTTCTAAAGTGTCATTTGAGACTCCTTCATTTTTACCTATAAATATCGCATTACGAACGACATCCCTTGTATGCTTCCAGTTATGGAATTGAAAATCATTACATCGACTGGCTTTTAAAAGCTCTTTACAATATGCTTTTGCTTTCTTTGTGAGTTGAGTTTTCATTTCCTTAAAAACGTATAATTCCTGCCACACCGAATCCTTCGCTATCATACATCGGTGCTATCATTACATTGTCTTTGTTCTTAAATGGATTCCAAGCAAAAAGATAGTCAAAATGATACACCAATTTTGTTATCGCAATACCAATACCCGCTCCTAATAATACATCGGAGAACCAATGTGCGTCCTTAGCCATTCGTAAATAACCCGTTGTAACTGCAAAGGCATATCCGCTATAAGCAAGTATAGGACTTGTGTCTTTAAATTCTTCAAAAAGTACCGTTGCAGATGTAAAAGCATAGGCAGTATGCGCAGATGGAAAGGCGTTATTATTAGCTCCGCTAGGACGTGTCTTGTCAATACTTCGTTTCAATCGTGTCGTTACGAGGTCTGTGAGTAATAATGAGATAGCAGCATTCTTTGTTTGGTCAAACCAATGACTTCTAGATTCTACACCTACAATATCTGCTGCGTACATTTGCGCGAGTGGAACAAAACGTGTGTAATCATCAATCGATGTACTAAAATCTTCACCTACTCCATTACGAACATCACGACGTAACCGCATTTCAAAATCACTGTTGGTAATTATTAGTGAAGAACCTATAAGCACTGATGGCACAATAGCCTTTTTTAAGAGACTGGTCGAATTCTTAGACTTTGGTATGCTATCATTTTGAGCAATGATATTGAAACTTGCTCCAAAAACGAACACTACGACCCATATGTTTTTCCAAATTACATTCATTAATCAAGCATTTTACGTTTCTTCATTATCTTTAATATGAAATACAATACTGCTGTTAATATTGCCGCATAAAACCAACCACTCAACTCGAAATAGGTAATACCATTTTCAAGCGCATCACTTGCCCATTCAAACAACCAGAATAAAGCAAAGATGGCAACTAGACCATTCTTCTCTTTTTTAATGACTTTCTTGAGATTAAACCCGTATTTAGGTTTCTTATACTTCTTAAAATTGGGAATAAATGCAGGAGTCGTTTTCGACCAATCTGTGTATTGGTTTCCGAATTTATCTATTAAAAACTGTTCTTCTGCATACATAATGCGCTCGTAATATACAGTATACAGAAGTACAAATGCGATTGTAAACCAAAGATTTTCCGTGAGCATAGCAATACCTAACCACATAAAAAAGTTACCTACATACAAGGGATGTCGCACCAGTGAGTATAATCCAGTAGTATTTAGCTCTTCAGCTACTTGACCCACTTTAGTATTTCTTCCTGAAGTTTTTGGTGGTGTATGTCCTACAATATGAACACGTATAAAAAACCCAATGAGACATATTGCAAGGCAAATAAACTCAAAGTTTTCTGCAATGAAATTTTCAGGTCCTTCAATCTCATTTTGTTCTCCGTAGAGATAGACACCAAGTCCAAAGACTAAAAATATTAGCGGCAAATAACTTCTGTTTCTAAAAAGCCAGTTTCCTTGTGATTGCATTTCGTTTTGTAAAGCCATTGTTTAAAATTTATATTTGAAACCTATCATATGGTTACCATCCTCACTGCTGTACGTAAGCTCCATATGTTCTTGTTGATACTCTGTTGTAAAAAGTAAATTGCTCCCTAAACCTATGGCAGCACCTGCGACTATATCAAGTAAATCGTGTTTGTTTGAGTCTATTCTGCTTGCAGCTGTAAAGCCGGCTAGCGCATAGGAACCAATGGCATATTTAAATCCGTAGCGCCTATGTACATACCCAGCACTATGAAATACGGTGGATGTATGGCCAGAAGGAAATGAGTTGTCATTACTCATATCAGGACGCGGTTTATTGATAGCAAATTTTAATCCATACGTAACTCCTACGGTGAGTGCTAACCCTTTGGTAAATTGCCACGCACCTTTTTCATCGCCTACAATAAATGAGGTTGCAAGCGTAGCTGCTGGAAGTGCAAACAAAACCACATCGCCCACCTTTTGGGTAGTGCCCACTTGGGGTTGGGTCTCACTCGTATCTTGGGCGTAAGATGTTGTATAAATAGAAAGTGAAAACACTACGGCCAGCGTAATGCGTAATGGGGAAAACTTAGACAGATTGTCAAACATTTATTTCATTTAAAGGATAAGGTAAATGTTCTGTATAAGCGGAGCTGTTTTTAAGTTACCCTGCAAATATGCTACCTGATTCTAAATGAAATTTTAAGACATTCTAAAGGAAATCTAAAGATTTACTTTTCTAGTTTTTTTACGATGTAGTAATCCGTTTTAAGACGCCCCTTATGTCCTCTTTTTGTGCTATCTACAGGATTTAAGTCAAAGGTTTCTCTAAACTCGACTTTGTACGACTTATCTAAAAATTGCAGTACATCTTTATCTTCACTTGTTGCGGCAATCACTCCAAATTCTCCACCAAGGTCTTTCAATTGTAATTCGGCTTTAGAAATGCGGGTGGTTTTTCTACCGTAATCCCAAAGCAACTCTGGTGCAATACCGTGAAGTGTATACACGGGAATTGAACTTTCGTTGAGTTTTGAAATGGAATTATACGTTGGATTCCCAACAATTGCATTTGCTAAAGGAAACCCAGCACTCACTACAAAAAAGATAAAGGCTATTGTACCCAAAAACACATATGGAAAATTGCGCTTTATGAGTTGGCTCCAAATGAAAACTCCAGTTGTAAATAAGAGTATAGACGTGAGAATATAACTCGCGTATTGTCCTTCTAGTTTTGCCCCGAAAAACAAATAAGCCCCAATGGGAAATATAAGTCCAATCGTAGCAATGAGTCCATAATTAAAATAGACTGGCAGCTTTTCCCACTTAGAAATTTTTGTACTAAAAGCCCTAAAAAGATATTCGATGTAAAAACCAGTTGTTAATGCTAATGGAATAAGTACGGGCAATAAATAGCGTGATTTTTTTGTAGGTATTAATGATAATAAAACCACCGAAGCCAATGTCCAAAACAGCGCAAATCTATAGGCTTTTTTATGAAACACTCTCGACTTTAAGTACGGATATAACAATGATACAAAAGCAGGAATCGTCCAGACTCCAGATTGTGTAAAGAAACTCCAATAGTAATAGAATGGCTTTACTTCATAGCCTAACCATCTACTTGATTCTTTTTCGGCAATACGTGTGGCATCAGTAATGTCGTGTGTATAAATGTAATATGCCCACCACGAGGACAGCGCACCGATGATTATAAGCATTAAAATGAGTGCTAGCCATTTACTTTTGAAACCTTTAAACCTATACACAAAACCATAGGCAATTAAAAACGGAAGCATCAATCCATAATGAGAGACTGGACCTTTGCTCATAAAAGATAAGCCTATAAATAGTCCTGCAAGTAGTGCATAGCGATAACGTTTATCGTGATTTTCAAAAAATTGAAATAAGTAATAGATGCCGCAAAGCATAAAACTATGTGCAAAAATATCCCACGTCCCGTTACGTCCTGCGAAAATGACAAAAAACGAAGTACCTAAAATAAGTGTTGCAATGAGTGCGTAGGTTTTATGTTGTGTGAGCTTTCGCGAAAGCGTAAACAACAACAACATCAATAGTAACGTAACCAATGCCGATGGTAGTCGTAATGCCCAAATGCTATCGAGTCCAAAAATACTTCCTGAAATAGCGACAAGCCAAGTAGGTAGTGGTGGTTTTTCATAACGTGGAAAGCCATCCATTGTCGTGAGTAACCAGTTGCCGTCAGTAAGCATTTCCCTAGCGGTAACAAAGTTACGCGCCTCCATAATATTAGGGTCTAAGACACTAAGATGTAAACAGAAAATACCAAGCCAAACAATGACAATAGTGAGATATGGATGTTTCTCTATAAAGTTTCTCATTGCTGACGTTTTAAGATGATTATATTGCGTGTATACAGAAATGAACCTAAAAGATGCCCTGACAATAGCACAAGGTCTTTACGAATTACTGCATACGTTAAGATGAGTAATGACCCAGTGAGGCTAAGTAACCAGAACCCCATTGGCAATGAAGACTCCTTTCGCTTTTCTGAATAAAACCACTGGTACACAAAACGCAGTGTAAAAATGATTTGAGCCGTTACACCCAAGAGTAATAACCATAATGGTATGTCCTCATTTCTAAACAGTACTTCTCTATCATAGACTGAATTGTTGTAACCGACAAATAGGATAATTGCTGGGAAAACATACAAAAACCACCGCACCAATTTTGGGAGTAAATGCCATTGTTTTTGCAGCTGCATATTTCTGATGTAAATGAAATAGGTAAGGGACTGACCTAACATTATGGCAAAATCATCGCGTAAATAGCCGTAGACAAAAAGCAGAAATGACGCCAACAAACTGAGTTGCCAAAACAGAATAGGCGTAAGTACTTTCTTTTGCTTTTCTGACACTATCCATTGCATAACAGAGCGTGCAGAAAACAGGATTTGTGCGGTAAAACCAATAACAAGAATTATCCAGTTGCTCATCCTTGCTTGCCTACTCTATAATTGATGTACTTTTTCTTCATCCAGAGATATGCAAAACAGTCCATTAACGGGCCAAGCAATCTATTCCATAATCCAAAATTTGCCGTACCAGCGATACGTTCAAAATGGCTTACAGGCACTTGCTTTACCGTACCTTTTTGCAAAAGAATCATAGCAGGAAGAAAACGGTGCAAACCTCTAAACATAGGAATGCGCTTTGCATAATCTGTCTTAATAATTTTTAACGGACAGCCTGTATCATCCATCCCGTCTTTTGTAAACGCACGACGGATACTATTGGCTACTTTAGAAGAGGTATTCTTTACAAAAGAATCTTTTCGGGCTGCTCGTACACCTGTAACCAAATCGTAATCCTCAATATGCTCCAGGAGCAAATTAAAGTCTTTAGGAGCGGTCTGAAGGTCTGCATCGATATAACCCGTTAACGAAGTTTCTACGTGGTCAAATCCTGCTTTTATGGCAGCACTTAACCCATAGTTTTTATCGAACGAGATGTAATGAAAATCTGAATAGGAGAAACAAATTTCCTCTATCATTTGCTGGCTCTCATCTTTAGAGCCATCATTGACAAATAGCACTTGTGTGGGTACTTTTGCAATGTCTATATATGCCTGTAATTCTTTCTGAACCCTAGCAAGGTTATCCTGTTCATTATATACTGGAACAATGATAGTTAGGTCGTTTGTTGTCTTCAAAAAATATGCAATTTAACTCACAATAGTAAGACCCAATTCTAAAGAAACTTTTAAGTTTTGAGGTTTTTTAAAATAAAGTGTAGAAAGTTTTTTTTGATGTTATAAAGTGTTTTTCTTTATAAATTAAATCCCTTTTTAACTTGAAAATTTTAGTCACTGGAGCTGCTGGTTTTATAGGCTCTCATCTTGCCGAAAGACTTGCAAAGATGGAGCATACAGTTGTAGGTTTAGACAACTTTAATAGCTATTACTCACCTACACTTAAAAGAGAAAACGCTCGCGTATTAAAAGATGCTGGTGTTAAGATGGTAGAACGGGATTTGAGCTTACCAGACCTAGTAATGTCTTTACCTGTAGATTTTGACTACATCTTTCATTGTGCTGCACAACCAGGTATTGCTGCTACTTCTAGTTTTGACAGCTACCTTAAAAACAATGTCATTGCTACTGAAAATCTAGTAGATTTTGCACAGCAATTTTTGAACTTAGAATTGTTTGTAAATATTGGTACATCTTCTATTTACGGCAAAGATGTTTCTTGTAACGAGGAAAAGATAGCACAACCAATATCTAATTATGGCGTAACAAAGTTGGCTGCAGAACAACTGGTTCTTGCAGGTTCAAGAGCAAAGGAGTTTAAGGCTTGTTCGTTACGACTTTACTCGGTATATGGCTCACGAGAGCGCCCAGACAAGCTTTTTACAAAACTCATACATTGTGGGTTAAAAAATGAACCGTTCCCATTGTTTGAAGGAAGCCTTTCTCACAAACGTAGTTTTACACACATCAATGATATTATAGATGGTATTGTCGCTTGTATCGGAAAGGAAGCCAAATGTGACGGTCAAATAATCAATCTAGGTATTGATAGAGAGTACACCACAAAAGAGGGAATAGACGCAGTAGAACGTTTACTAAATACTACTATTGATATTAAAAAACTGCCAGCCAGAAGTGGAGACCAAGACCGAACGCTTGCCGTGATTGACAAGGCAAGAAAACTATTAGGTTATAATCCTATTGTTACGCTAGAAAAAGGTGTACAAGAGCAGATTTTATGGGCAAAATCATTACTCAAAACGCTATAGATTATCCAGAAAAATCTATTCTAAATTGATGCAAGTGTTCGCTTTCGCGAAAGCGATATGAGGGTTTAAACTTATAGTATGTACAAATTTTGTTTACGATAGACAGCCCTAAACCTGTGGCTTTTTTACTTGCGCCTTCTTTATAAAAACGTTCAAAAATCTTCTCTGGATTTTTTAATGTAGCGTTTCCTGTATTTGAAACTTCAATCATTAAGCTACTAGCCTTTATGTGAATGGTACTCTTAGGCACACTATACTTTATGGCATTACTCAACAAGTTGTTCACTAAAATCTCAGCCAAATAGGTGTCAATTTTAATTTTTGAATTAGGCTTAACTTCGACCGAAAATGTATTCTCGGAGAGGTCTTTAAAATCTACAACGCGCTCTTTAATAAGAGACTCTAAGTCTATAAACTGAGCATTGGCAAATTGGTCGTTATCAATTTTGGCCAATAAAATGAGACGCTTATTCAACTGAGTAAGTCGTTTTATATCCTTTTGAATGGAATTGAGTTCTTCGTATTGGGTGTCTGAAATACCGTTTTGATTGATAATATTTTCAATCTTAGCTTGCATTATCGCGAGTGGTGTTTGCGCCTCGTGCGACACATCTTCAGTAAACTGTTTTAAGTTATTGTAATCACCTCTAATTTTTGTAACCAGCTCATTCAACCCTATGTTTAGGTCATTGAATTCTTGAATATTTGAAGATTCAAAAACGATGGGTTCTTTAGTGTCAAATGAAAAGGTTCTGAGTTTATCTAAACTTGTGAAAAATGGTTTCCACATTCTCTCATTTCTAGACTTATTAATAAAGAATACAATAAGGAATGCAATAGCTAAGATGGATAAAAATGAAACAATGATTCCGACAAAAATATCTTCGGATTCAATAATTAAGGTGCGTACTTTAATCTCATAAACCCCGTTTGTAGTATTTGCCGATTTGGACAATTCCTTGAACAGTTCTACCTCGTCCTGTCTAGGGTCATACATCAAAGTATCTCTAACTGTAGTAAGGCGTTCTGCTGAAATACGCTTAATAGAAAGGATAGGCTCTATGGACTTTGGTTGATTACCTTCCTGTATATTTTTCTCTATAAATGCCACTTGAGAGTACAACTCTTCTTCAATCTCATTATCAAGAAGTGTCCTCGTGTAAATGAAAAGTGCTGCTGCCGTAAGTATGAGCAATGCGGCACTCATTAAAAGAAAATTAATGGATGCCTTGCGGAGTAGCCTTGATGTTTTTTGTTGTGCCATTTATTCTGAAATGAATTTATAGCCGCTTCCATAGGCTGTTTTAATATAGCGTGCGCCTGCATTTTTGAGTTTTTTCCTCAAATTATTAATGTGTACGTATATAAAATCAAAGTTGTCAAGCAAATCGCTATTATCGCCCCATAAATGCTCAGCAATAATTTCTTTAGACAGCACACGCCCTTTGTTAGAAATAAAGAATAAAAGTAAGTCGTATTCCTTTCGCGTGAGCGTAATTGCCACATCATCTACATAAGCAGTTCTAGACCTAGTATCTACTCTAATTTCTTGAAATTCTATGGTGTCGTTACCTCCAAATTTGCCACGACGCAGCACTGCTTTTATACGCGAATTTAATTCTGCAAGATGGAAAGGTTTTGTAATATAATCGTCTGCCCCTAAGTCTAAGCCCTCGAGCTTATCTTCTAACGAGCTGTTTGCTGAGATAATGACAATGCCTACCTTCTTTTGAGCTTTCTTGATGGTGCGCAATACATCGAGACCACTTCCTGTTTCCAGATTAATATCGAGGATAATAATGTCATAGTCGTAAAGGGCGACTTTTTCCTGAGCTTCATTAAAGTCTGAAGCTACCTCGCACACATTGCCATCACGTTCCAAGTACACTTGGATAGAACGTTGCAGTGCAATTTCATCTTCGGCAATGAGTATTTTCATAGTCTTAAAATTAAAGCAATTTACATTTTAATTCTAAGGAAAATTTAAAGTGGGTGTTATGCGAAGTTAGGGGCAAACTTTAAAAATACAACCTAACCACAGCATTAGTGGTTAAACCTAAGGAGAATCTTGAAAATTTATCTACAGTATCAACCTCATTCACTCTGTAATAATTGTTAATGGCATTTTCTCTATTTGATACATTCCATACAGATGCTCCAATTTCTGACCGGAAAGTGTCGCTTAATTTGAACTTATAAATTGCAGAAGCATCAACTCTTAAATAATCGAATAATCGTTCATTATTTGCTCTGTCGAAATTAACATCATCATCAACTATCTCATTATTTATTAAAGGAATGGAAGTGGGCTTTCCTGTTCTGTAATTTACTCCTGCTGAAATATTCCAAGATGCAGTACTGAAGGTTGTTCCCAGCGTAACTGAATGGGTTATATCAAAATTGCTAGGAAACTCGATTTCTTCTAGCGTTTCAAAAGTATACGTATTGTTTATATAAGAATATCCCAACCAACTGTTGAAGTTGTTTAATTTCTTTCTACATAAAAACTCAAAACCGAGAGCGTCATAACTCCCACTTTCTTTAGCAAACTCATATTTGGTAGTAAGGCTTTGACTTTGGGTGGTTATGCCATTTACGTTTTTATAATATCCCTTTGCATCCAGTAACCATCCGTTCTTTTTGTAGACAATTCCTAGTGAGGCTTGTTTGCTCTGAACAACGGGAATACTATCATTATCCGTTAACTGCCAACGTCTTTTCTCTATTCCTAAGAAGTCATTCTGAAAATTGACAATCTGTGATGTGCTTTGGTGTTTAAATTCGCCCTGTGCTTCTATTTCGATAGATTCTCCAATAGATTTTCTTACACTCAATCTTGGCTCGATAATTAATTTTTCAAAACGCGTTAAGTAATTCGCTCTTACGCCACCTCTAACCGAAAAGTCATTAGTATCATTTCTATACCAAGCTTGACTAAAAGCTGCGTGCTCTCTTAAAATTTCTTCATCACGTCTTACAAATCGAGGTAAATCAATATCGTTTAAATTAATAACCTCTGTTTCTGTAAATTGATAACCGAAGTTAAAACGCCATTGGTTTTGTTCATATCGATTGTTTAGTGTGACACTTGTTTCTGAGACAACGTTTTCTTGCAATTGTAACTGGTTGCTTAATACATCTGCATTTAAAGCTTCAAGCTTATATTCGTTATTGTAAACATTAAAAGTCGAAGAAAATTTGTCATTCCAATGTCTTTTATAGTTAAGCCCAATAGCGAGACTGTTTTGAGATATATTACTACGTCTTGTTCTTGACACGCCATTAAAATCAGCAGTTTCATTGAAGCCTAAATCATTGTTTATAAGGATAAAATTTAACCGAATTTGGTCTTTATCAGATGGTTCATATAACCATCGAATCGAGGCGTCATAAAAATCAAATTCTTGATTTGAATTAGTAACGTTTGCTACGTTGTTTTCCGCTTCTGTATCTTGGGTTATTCTATCAAAATAAACTTGATACGTTGGGGTTCTAACAAAATCATCTAAAGATTTTCTGGAGGCAATTTGTAGAGACGATTTATCACCTATGGGAATGTTTGAAAACAATTCTGCATTCAAAAAATTAAGCCCAAAAACACCATTAAATTTTGAGTCAACTTGTTTGTCCGTCTGCATATGTATCGTTCCAGAGACTCCATCAGTCAGCGATACATCCGAGCCATTATTAATGACATTAGCCGTTTGGGTCATTAGAGGGTTAAAACTTGATATTAGACCAAAAAAGTGTCCTGTCTGATACATTTTTATATCGTCCCAAAGAATCAAGTTTTGGTCGTTAGAACCTCCTCTAATGTTTATGTTAGAAACTGTTTCATCAACACTTAAAATACTTGGCAATGCCTGTACGGTTTGCAACACATCAGATTCTATGAGACCTGGCAACAGTGTAAACCTTTTGTAATCAATTGAGGTAGACCAATCTTGTCTTTTATCGATACCCTTAATAAGATAACCCTCAACAAGCACTGGAGCAATAACTTCTCGCTGTACCAACATTGTTATTGTTCCACAACTTTCTAAATTAAAATAGTCTATACGGCGTTCAATAGTCTTGAACCCAATATGTCGAATAATTAATATCTCATTTTGAGATTTCAATTCGATTTCAAAATAACCGTTCTCATCAGTCACCGTATTAGTAAACTCACTTACAATGGTCGCTCCTATAAGTGGCTCCTGGAATTCGGAACCCTTGATGTAACCACACAATTGTATCGTTTTTGAGATAGTATATACTAAATCGCCAACCTTCTGAAATACTAGATTTGTTTGTTTTTCAAGATTCTTAATCTTTGCTGAAAGACCAATATCTTGTGGCGGCGGTATTACAGTAATGTCTTTTAAAAGGCTACTCTCGTAATTAAAAATAATAGAATGTACTTGCTTGATTTGCTCCAGTACCTCAGAAACTGGAACTTTCTGTTTTGAGTTTTGCCCTTGTAATTGAAGTCCTGAAAATAGACAGAGGATAAAAATTATATGAAATTTAATGCTACTCATTCCTTATAATGACCTCGTTTGTACTCTGTATTGCATAGGTCAATTTAAGGGGTTTTGAGATAGATATTAGGGCATTTTCAAGGTTATTATGTACAAAAGCACCTGTGAAATTCATTTTTAAATCAGATGGATATGTTACCTTGATATTGTATTGCTTTTCTAGTTCTTTTATTACGGTTGCAAAAGGAGTATTTTCAAAAACACTCATTTCTTTAAGCCAGTAAGGCTCTGCAACTACAATGTTTGACTTTAAGGCCTTTCCTGATGACAAAACAAGCTCTGTACCAGCTGGCAACTTAACTTCATTATCATTATACGCCACCTGCACTAATCCTTCATAACAGGATACTTTAAAAATACTGTCTCTTGATAGTACATTAAATTCTGTACCTAGCACACTAACTTTTCCAAAGTCAGTAGTCACATCAAATCTTTTTCCTTTTTCTACATCAAAAAAAGCTTCCCCCTTTAAGTCTAATAACCTATTATCATCCCAATTGGAACTATCAAATTCTAACTCCGACAACTCATTTAGATTAACAATGGAATTATCGGGTAGTGTAATAGTTTCGTTTTGAGCCAAAGTCGTTGTAAAGGAGTTTATTTGGTCTTTATTTGTCAGTTTAAATAATGTAAAACCTATTACCAAAACAGCCGCTAAACCAGAAACAAGCTTTAACCAATGTATAGAAGTATTTTCTTTGGAAACTAATTTCTCGTCTAATGTTTTAAAAGACGCCACTTCAGCATTAATATTTCCATTAAAACGTTGAGATTCTTCAATAATTTCCTGGTACAGCTCCGCATCTTCCAACGCATTGAAAGCCTTTGACTCTGCATCGGTCAGGTCATTATTTAACCACTTTTTTACTAAGTACTCTTTCTCCATTAGATACTGTTATACATTTAAAACAACCTAAATTATAATTGTCCCAGAATTATTTTCGATTGAGTTCTTCAAGTTCATTCTTAAGTTTATTTAAAGCTGCATAAATTCTATGTTCAGCCACTTTTTTTGTAATACCCAAAATTTCTGCGATTTCCTTATGTGTTTTTCCATCAACCTTGCTCAATAAGAATGCAGCTCGCTCTTCTTCTTTTAGCTGAGACAGTGCTCGTTCAAACCGCTTTAAAAATTCTTTTTTGCGTAGCACAAATTCGGGAGACTCGTTGGTATAATCCTTTGGTTTTACCTGTTGGTATTTTAAAACTACCTTTTGATGTTTTACGGCATTAAGCATCATATTATTTGCCGTGGTGTACAAATAAGATTTAGCAGCTTCGGGTTTTATCTTAGCACAATTCTCCCATAGTTTAATAAATGCCTCTTGTACTTTATCCGAAGGATTTAAAAGTTCGCCATACTTATAAAAAAGAATATTGCTCAACGATTGTGCATACTTTTCATAAAGCTTTGAAAAGCGAATCTTGTCACATATATCTTGATGTAATGATTTTGGCAAAGATTGATTAGTTTGATTTATAGGAAAGTAAGATAAATAAAAAAAAATCTATTTTTTCTTGGGATAACTTTTTGATGAGTTGTTTTAAGAATAAAGCGGCTATTTATTAGCCAATCAAAAAAAAGAAATTATTTAAAAATCTCATTATGAAAACATTTAAACCAATCTTACTGCTCGTTCTTGGTGTTGTGCTTACTATGACATCTTGTAGAACTGAAGATGACTTAGCAATTGACCCACCCGTAGAAGAAACAATTGCAGCCAACTCCACAATCGCTAATTTGATGAGTAGAACTGCATCAAATGATGGCTCTTTTGATAATATTATAGACAGCGCAAGTTGTTTAAGCGTTCAACTACCCGTTACGGTTACTGTTAATGGTATTGAACTTGAAATAAATGATGAAGATGGTTATGAAGAAATTGAAGACATTATTGATTTATTTGATGATGATGTAGACTCTGTAGTGATTTCATACCCAATAACAGTAATACTTGCCGATTTTTCAACGGTTGTAGTTAATTCTGATACCGAGTTAGCAGCATTGGCAGCTAGTTGTCCAAATGACAACGAAGATGATGACGATATAGAATGTATAGATTTTCAATATCCTATTACAGCTTCGATTTTTGATGAAAACAACGATTTAATCAATTCTATTACCATCAATAATGACAACGATATGTATGATTTTATTGATGACTTAGATGAATTTGCAGCAGTTACAATTAACTTCCCAATTACGGTGATTTTAGCTGATGGTACAACACAAACCATAAATAGTATTCAAGAGCTAGAAAATGCTATTGAAATGGCAGATGATACTTGTGATGAAGATGATGATAATGATTTTGACGACGACGACTGTAATGACTGTACAACGAATGACCTTGATACCGTTTTTGCAGATTGCACAGAATGGACCGTAGATAAATTAGAACGTAATGACAATGACCTCGAAGACAACTATGTTGGCTATACTTTTGAGTTTAACAGTGACGGAACAATTCTAGTAACTCAAGCTTCAAATACTTTTAATGGTACTTGGGCAGCAACTGGCTCAGGCAACGGTATCTCAGTAGCGATTAATGTAACCGGATTATCAGATTTTAACGATACTTGGAACTTACACGAGATAGAGGAAGAACCAGGAGAAGTAAAAGTTGATTTAAGACTAGGCGATGACCGTCTACGTTTTGAAAGTGATTGTACCTCTGGTGGAACTATTGATGATACCGCTTTAGTTAATGCATTGACAAATGGAGATTGGTATGTCACATACTTCTTTGATGATACCGATGAGACAGCCGACTTCTCAGACTATGTTTTCAATTTCGCATCAGATAATACGGCAACTGCAACAGATATGAGCGGAACTACAAACGGTTCTTGGTCTACAACATCTGGAGACGATACTGAATTAGGATTAAACTTGAATTTCGGAACAGGTATTCCTCTTGATGAGTTAGCCGATGACTGGGATGTTCTTGAAGTAACAAATGATATCATTAGACTTAAAGACATTAGTGGCGGAGATGGCTCAGAAGACTTCTTAACTTTCGAACGAACGCCTTTTGATGGAGGCAATGGAAATGATGATTTAGAAACGATTTTAACAGATGGCCTTTGGATTGTAGCTTCTTATGACGAAGATGGTAATGACCAAACAGCCAACTATACGGGTTATGAATTAGATTTTAATATGGACGGCTCAGTTTCAGCTTCCAATGGCACAAACACAAACAATGGTACTTGGAATGTATTTAGTTCGGGTAATCAAATGGCTCTAGATTTTGGTACAGCTATGCCTTTTGAAGAATTTAATGATGATGATTGGGATGTGATTTCAGTATCGGACACAGAAGTTACAATTCAAGATGTTAGCGGCGGAGGCGGCGGAACAGACACGCTAACCCTTCAAAAAATATAACAACCACCTAATTATTTAAATATAAGAAATTATGAAAAAAGGATTTTATTTCAGTATGCTTATAATGTTGAGTTTCTCATTGATGTCAACTACTTGTTCAAGTGACGATGATGATGGAAGCCCAAACGATAACAGTCAACAAATAGTAGAAATTGAGAGTACAGCTCAATCAGGAACTTGGCGCATCACAAATTTCAATGATTCTGGGCAAGATGAAACTTCAGATTTTAATGGCTATGACTTTAGCTTTAATAATGACGGTTCATTAGTTGCTACTAATGGCTCTAATACGATGACTGGTACTTGGTCAGTAACTGACGATAGCAGCAGTAGCAGTAGTAGTGATGACGACGATATAGATTTTAATATTTTCTTTCCAGTACCCGACAGTAATGATTTTGAAGATTTAAATGATGATTGGGATGTTGTTTCTACATCAGCAACAAGAATTGAACTTATCGATGTTAGCGGTGGTAATGGCGGTACAGATAGATTGACTTTTGAAAAAAATTAATGAAGAAGAAAAAGTGTTCTATTAATTAAGTCCCCCAAAATTTGTCCCAGATTGATTAATAGCAGCCAGTCGTTGGTTTTATAAACTAACGACTGGCTTTTTTATGCAGTAATAGGTCTATTCAATTTTACTACGAGCTATATTAATAGCTACTCCATCATACCACGTACAGCAAATGACCTAATAATCAAAAACTTATGTTAACTTTATAAAGAAAAAAATATGCACCTAGACGAATTCTCAAAATCAATCTCTAATGCTTAAAATTTTTACTACAGGAGGCACTATTGAAGGACTGGATTATGTAAACGATGAAGGCATAAAAGAGTCTGATGTTTCTATGCTAGACTTTTTAAAAGCTGCTAATATTACTATAGATTTTGATATTGAAAATGTCTTTAAAAAAGATAGCAGAGCTATCACTAAAGAAGACAGAAAATTGCTTGCCCGTAAGATTACAGAAACCGAGGCGACCAAAGTTTTGATTACACACGGTACTTTTACAATGGAAGATACCGCAAGATATATCGGAAAGTTAAAATTAAAAAAGGCTATCGTTCTGGTAGGCTCCTTCATTTTAGGTTCTGAGAAAAATACCGATGCCCCATTTAACCTAGGTTATGCAATAAGCTCATTACAATTTCTAGAGCCAGATGTATATATTGCAATGAATGGTAAAGTTTTTCATTGGAGTAACGTTACAAAAAATTTAGAAACCAACACATTTGAGCAGAAAGATGAATAGTAATAATGTTTGGCACCGAAATACATTGGACAACCTTCTTCTATCTTTTAATAGATACGGTCATTGTATTGTTTGCATTTTACCAGTCTAAAAAATTAAACCGCAACAACCTTAAAAGGTTTTTATATCTCGGATTACTTTTCATTGCTTATAATGCTTCAGGTGGTTTTTTACCTACAGACAGCTTTCCTGGACCATTAATTATTCAATACATCATTACGTATGGCGTTGCCATTACCTTATGTGTTTACATTGTTTATTACTTATATAAAGAATATGATTTTGTGGTACTAGACTTCCGTAGTTCCATACGGAATTTAACTTTTGTAGCTTTTGGCGGCTTCATTTTGCTGTACCTTATCCCTTACTTTTTCACAACCTCTCTCAACACTGCTCGACTACTTTACACAGTACCCATCTCGATAGTGGCTTTTATTTTTCTAGGAATATTTTACAAACGCATTGCGCATCCTAAAAATCCAAATTCATTTATTGTAAGAAGAAATAAACTTTCTATTCTCAGCGTAACAGCAATAGCGCTATTACCTATATGCACGGTTATCGGTGATTACCAATGGATGACATTTACGGTTATGAATATTGCCTTCTATGCCATAAGCATTATTGAAGCAGATAGGCATTTATTCTTTCTAGAAAACAAGAACAAATTGTATGAAGTTTTTCTTTTCAACAAAGGAAAAACCGAAGGCATCAATGAGTCACAAGTCATTAATGGAAACTTAACTAGACGTGAAATAGAAATCGCTGTCTCAATACTAAGTAAGTTGAGTTATAAACGCATCGCAGAAGATTTGTATATAGCCGAAAGTACCGTATCAAAACACGCTTCTAACATTTTTAAAAAGACCGGAGTTAAAAATAGGACTCAATTCACGAAGCGTTTTGGAGCAAAATAAAACTCAGAAAAGACTATTACCACTCAATCCGTACGTAAATACGCTGTGTTTTCCTGTTAATTTATTCTCAATAAGTTACATTTACGTATCGATAACCATAGCGGTAATCGAAGTGCTATAAAAAGAGGAATTAGATATTCCTAACCTACTGTGATTTTGGATTTGAATTGACGCAACTTTTAACAACTTCTTAATTGACCTCCACTACAGTTGGCTATACTGATTGATAGGATGGTTTTGGATTTCGAACAAATAATAGACAGTTATAAAACTGACGTTTCTAACATAGAGCAAAGTAGCGCTAGTATTCTCGATTGTGCCAATAAAATCATCATACGCTCCAGGAATATTCTCAACACATTCAAGAAGTGCATTCTGAAAAATGACTTTAAAGAAACAGATGACGAAATCCATTTCTTTAAGGATACTAAACAAATACCATTAATCCCTTTAATTTACTATTCCGAAATACGCTCATTTGAGCTTCAATTCCCAAAGGTGAATCGTAAAACTCAAGAGAAATTTGTGGGTACAAAAATGAGAAAGCTGAATCGTTTTTTTACTCATAATTTGGACTTTGTTCAGTATGTAGATAATGGTCTAACGCATTTTGACTTGCAATTTTACACGAGGAATTTTCTAGACTTCTATCATATTACTTCGTCAGATTTTTATTTTCAAGACCCCGAATTTACGACACCCAGAGATATGCTTCTTGGTAAAGTGAAAGCTAATAAAATGCTTGTGCAGTATCTTCAAGAGCGGTTGGAGCAACCGAAAAACGGTCACATAAATAGTCATCACAATGGGGCTAATAAATCTTTAAAATGGACAGCTTCAAAAACAGGTCTTACCGAACTGATTTACGCTTTACATTGCAACCGCGTTATCAATAACGGTAACGTAGAAATCAAAGAGATAGTTGCCTCTCTTCAAAAAGTAATTCAATTCGATTTAGGGGACTTCTATAAAATCTACTCCGAGATTAAATCTCGAAAAATCAGTCGTACCAAATTCCTAGACGACCTATCTGCTGGTCTTATCACTCAGATGAACAACTCCGAAGAATAGTTACATTTTAACCCGACTCGGGTTCACCTCCTGCTTTTTAGTTTTTCCATCAGTTTTTCGTATTCCGCTTTCGCGAAAACATACTATTCCCTAGCAAATTCTATCAAAATACACCAAAATTCAAGATGTTAAATTTTCACCGCAGTCAGGTACATCTTGTGAATAAATCTTGTCAAACACCCTCAATTTTGTCGAACAATATGCAAAACGCATCAACTAGCCATAAGTGCTATTTACTTAATAATAAACACGTTCGATTATGCCAACAAGTATTATCACCACCGACGACCTCATTGATTTTAAACTGGATTTGCTCAATGAAATAAAGAAGCTACTCCAAAAGCATTCCAATAGCGGACTCAAAAAATATCTGAAATCCTCAGAGGTGATGGACTTGCTGCAGATTAGTCCCGGCACACTTCAAAATCTCCGTATTAATGGCACACTACCCTACACAAAAATGGGCGGTATTATCTACTACGAGGCCGATGAAATCCAAAAGGTAATGACGGCTAATCGTGTTCAACATAAAATCGATTAAAGATGTATGAATTACATAAAACATCTCAACGCCACTTTCCAGAAATTCATACAGGATTCAAGGCTCAACCCGACGCACGTCAGTCTATATGTTGCGCTATTTCAATTCTGGAATATCAGCCGTTTTACAGACTGTTTCTACATCAATCGTCAAGAAGTAATGCAGCTTTCAAAAATTGGTTCAAAAGCTACATACCATCGCTGCTTACAACAATTAGATACTTGGGAGTACATAAAATACTTGCCCTCACACAACCCATTTAAAGGTAGCCAAATTAAGATGCTCATTTTTGATACAACCTCTGAACAAGCGCTACACCAGTACGAAACAAGTGATGAACAAGCACAAGTATCTAATACAAACAATAATCAAACTATAGAAAACAGTAAACAAACTAAGCTACCAAAAAATGAAATGGAAGTCATTGATTTTTTTAAATCGAAAGAATGGTCGGCTACAGAAGCCTTGAAATTTTATAACCACTACCAAGCCATCGGTTGGAAAATTGGTGGCAAAATAAAAATTGTGGATTGGCGAGCGTCAGCAGGCAATTGGGTACTAAAAGCCGATGCCATTGAAAACGAAAAAGAACTGTCTCAAAATAAGGACAACTTAAGAACTACTAAAGTGAAAGATTATGGTCAACCCCTCTAAAATAACCGAAGGTGGCATTGAATATTCAATAGGAACATTTGATGGGAAAAGTGTAGAGTACGATTTCCAAAAAATCCTTGTCTATCTGGATGCTAAAGGCAAGTTGCTTTTTGGTAAGCACTTTAAAATTTATGATGACGACCGTGATATCATTCTGAAGCTTTGTAACTATTTCGTAAGAGACAAAAAGGCCTGTGAAGCAAACGAAATAGAGCTAGACAAAGGTATTTTACTTTCTGGGCCTGTTGGATGCGGTAAAACGAGCCTAATGCAACTTTTGAAGAATCTAGTACCACTCCAACGACCATATAGCGTCATTCCGTCCAGAAACATCGTCTTTGCCTTCAACCACCTTGGTTATAAGACCATTGAAGATTACGGCAATGGCTCATTTTTCTGTTTTGACGATTTGGGTGTAGAACCCATAGGCAGGCATTACGGTAAAGATTGTAATGTGATGGGCGAAGTCATTCTCTCTCGCTACGAACTGTTCATCTCAACCAATATAAAAACCCACGCCACCACAAACCTTAATGCGCAAGAACTGGAAGACCTCTATGGAAATCGGGTGCGAAGCCGTATGCGCCAATTGTTCAATCTCATCGCATTCCACAAAAATGCGAATGATAAAAGAAAGTAATTATGAAAATAGCCACGTACAATATTCAGAACCTCTTCCATAGAGATAAGAGCCTTATGAAGAAATCCATAAGTAAATCAATGAGCGATTGGATAACCGAACTTGATACGCTTATGCGAAAACCAAATACCAATGTGCCGGAACAAGACCGTATACGAGAATTATCCTTCTTGATTGGGTTTGAAAAAACAAGCCAAAGACCCTATGCCGTAATGCGAAGAAAAGCAGGATTACTATATATGAAAGGCATACACCACTCCGTTGAAACAAAAGCCAGCGAGCTCACTAATTGGAACGGTTGGATTGCATTACAAACACTACCCATAAAACCATTAGCTACCAAACATAAAGCCCAAGTCATTGCCGATGTAAATGCCGATATCTTATTACTACACGAAGTGGAAGACCGTTCCTCTCTTGAAGAGTTTAATCAGATAATCCTACCCGAGCTAAAATGCAAGCCATATACCCAATCTTTCGTCATACAAAGCAATGATATGAAAGGATTGGAAACGGCAATTCTATTACGAGATAGCTATAAGTTACAAAGTGTAAAAACACATTTGATAGGTGGTTATAGCGATGCCTTTCAGCATTTACTTGAATTTGAAATCACCACACCCACTTCTCAAAAGATATGGATAATGGGTATTTATCTTGCAAAACAAGATGTAGATATAAAAACCGCAGATGTTATTCGAAAAAGTCAGGTTAAGAATATTGCATCCATCTATGAAAAGCTAATATCAGAAGGAAAGAAAAATATCATCATCACTGGAACATTTAATGCACCATCTTATTGCGATTCGTTGTCACCATTAGTACAGCAAACCGATGTAAAAGACATTACAAAACACCTCTCTTTTGAAGTAGATATTGATGAAGGAGATGATGCCACCTACTTTAGATTAGGCGCATATCGATTAGGCGTAAACATAAAACAAAAAGACTATATGTTGCTGTCGCCAGCACTTTACAAAAAGATGACAGACAGTGGCCTTAATCGCAAAGCGGTTTGGCCAGTAAAACGCCCGCAATGGACTATTTACAAAAGCATTACCAATAAAACTGTGGCAGCTAGTGAGCATCCTGTGGTTTGGGGGAAGATAGATATTTAGAATACAAATTATGGGAATCCGTAATAAAAATAGCAGTTAATTTTCTATCTTTAAGACGATTAAACCAGACATAGATTTTCACAAAAGCTGATGGATTTTCATCAGCTTTTTTTGTTGGACTCAACATCGGTTTTATAAACTTTAAATTAAATTTCATTAAGTGCTTAAATCATTTTCTGTATTAAATTCAGACCGAATAAATAAGTATAATTATTTAATTCCTCTTCCTGTTATGGAGGATATGATGTGGATGAAAGCAACTGAGGGAGTCCCAATGCATATTGGTCACGATATGCATAGACCTATAGGCTGTATGATTCCATATGCCTTATATTTTGAACCAAAACTTGTCAGAAGTATAGGACTTTCATTACTTCCAGAAACTGATGAAGAATCCGAACAGATTCTACATCTTAAGCGATATAGTCAGGCTAAACACATTAAAGAGGATTTAGATAAAAACAATGGAGAACTTTTTAAAATATTAGAAAGTAGTTTATCAAAAAACCACAAATACATATCTGCAGGCACATTAGCTATTTTCGATAAGAACATTGTAGGAGCCTATTTTCCGGAACTTGTTATATTAAAAAATAAAGACAAAGCTGGATTAATAAATGTCAAAGATTTAGAAAAAGATTTTACATATAAATATCACGGTGTATTCATACACAATAAGTTACCGCTTTGTATCTATTCACACAGCTATTTCAGAAAATCATTATCGAGACATAATAACTTTCATCATTTGTTTTTAGATGAATTTATGACTCACAAAAACAATGATAAAGTGACTCTTAAACTTGCAATAGATTGGGATATGATTGGCTATGCACCAGATTTTTTACAAACCCTAGAATTTGAATATTGGTTTGGTCCAAAATATGATGATGATATTTCAAAAATCAACCCTGGTCTCACAAAACATATATGTAGCGATTTTGAAAAAGGATACTATGAGATTTCATCGACAGAATTTTACTGGAAGAATAATAAACACCTAAAAGAATTTGAATTAGAAGAACTTAGAGAAAATAATGCTCCAACTATAAAAGACTTTTTTGGATGCAGGTATATCCATTCATTATATGACACACAGGAGAATACATTTATTCATTTTGATGGTGCTATTAGAGGGTATACACCTGAATTATATTTTGACAGAATAGACAAAAATATGACTGATTTCGGGAGAAAAAGTGATTATAAAAAACTATTTAGAATTGATGGAACTCTGGCATTAAATGATTGGAAAAATCTAATAACAAAATATATGCAGGGGAATCCTCTCATATACGAGTACTTTAACATAAATAAACCTGAATCACAATTTGAAAAGAAAAAGATAGATAAGACTTTATTAGAAAAATTAGTTCCGCACAGTATGGATAAAGAAGATGGAATTAGACTTCTCGTATCCTATCATAATAAAAATGAAGGTTTCTCAAACGAAAGTCATAGTGTTTCTATTTACGATATTATGTCCGTTAATAATGTTAAACACTCCTGTATAGAAGCTAATATAATTGAAGTAAAAAAAGCAATAGAACGGCAGGGTAAAAATCTTAATATAATGGAAGATGTCTTATTCTGCAGTTTTAAAGATGAATATTGGAATATACCTTGCATTTTCCATAGTGATGAAAACCCAGAAGGAGATGTAGAGATTACTGTTAGAGCTCTGAAATCTATTTTTTTTAAAATGATTGAAAGAAATCTTAACTCAATTGTATCATTTACATTGGCTTGGAATATGAGAGATAAAGAAGTAAGAATAAGCTGCTATGGACATATTACAAATCTTTATAAATGGCTTTCAAGTTTTCAAAAGATACCCGTTACCCGCACCTTATTTAGGAAGTGGTTAGAAAATCAAAGAGAATATTTAAATTCCAATTTCAATGAAACTATTGATAAACCATCTGTCAATAGTATTGCTCAATTTGATGGAGTCTTATTTTTGAAACGAATAATGCTAGATGATAAATTCCAACCAACACCAAGAGACGAAAACAATACGCTAATTTGTGAATTCGTAATACCCGAAAATGAAGCTGAAAAATATTACGATATAATTGAGGGAAAAATCAAGCCTATTATGTCATACATAATAGAAAAAGCAACCTGCAGTAAAACAGGTATGAATTACATAGATAGCCCATTTTCTAAGTTTTTAGATGATGACATACATACCATTGTAGAAAAAATAAGTGGTCTAAATTTTTATTGGTCGGATAAACCTATTTATTAAGTACTTGACAGAAGAGCTAATTAAATGAATGAAGAATTTATAAAATTATTCGAAGTAAATACCGATGCAATTGCAACTAATAGGGGGTTCTACTATCAATATCTTTTAGTGCTTAAAAAATGGATTGAAAATTTCATAGATGAAAAAGATGTCATTACCCTAACCGAAGTAGAGGATGATATTAAGGAAGTGGGTAATAAAATCGTTTTTACCCAAGTTAAATGCTACACTTCTTCTTTTAGTCTTAACTCCAGGGAAATAAAGAAGTCTATTTTTAATTTTTTCATACTTTATTTAAAATACCAATACCTAAACGAAAAATTATCTTTTTGTTTTTCTACAAATTCTCGAATATCCAAAAGGGAAAAACTGCTGCAACAATGGACTCAAAACTTAGAATTAAACGATTGCGAACTCCTCGATTTATGCATTAAAAAAGTAAAAGAAATTCTTATCAAAGAAGTAAAAGAAAGAAGAATTAAGCTTTTACAAAAGGGGCTTTCAGAGTTTGAGAAAGAAACTCTAAACAGAATCAGTGATGATTTTAAAAACTCCTTAGAAAAAAACAACATTGAACCTTTTGTAAAAAGTATTTTTTGGGAGTTTAATGAACTTTCACCAGAAGAGAGCATTGAATTGCTTACAAAAGAAATTCATATACTTTTAGGGCATATAAAATTTAACGAAAGACCTAGTTCATTACTCTTTAAAGTTTTGATTTCTGAAATATATAAAAGCTCCCAGAGAGAAAATAGTTCCGACAGAAAACTGAACAATGAAATTTTAAATTCTATTATCACGCAAACTGATGATGAGTTATTCCAATCAGTAAACACTAAATTAACAAGACTATTTAACATTGAAATTGAATCTCTAAAATTAGACATAAGGGCTCTAAGGGAAACTCAAAAAGCTCATTCTAATGAAATATATTTATTAAAAAGTGAGGTGCAAAAACCCTCCAATCACATACCAAAATACATAAACCTACCCCCAGATTTTCATTCTTTGGAAGTTCTAGGTTGGAATGACTTTTTAAAAGATGTTAATTCTACTTTATCTGAAAAAAAGATTCTTTCAATTTACTCTGAAGGGGGTATGGGCAAAACATCTTTTGGTAAAAAATATCTGAAAACATTTCAGAAGTACGACCATATAATATGGTTAAATGTTGATAATTCAATCCTTTCATCATTACTTCTGGATTACGTTTTAAAAGATAATTTGAAGGTAACGTCTCCATCTAATATTATTGATTTAAAAGATTCATATGAGTTACTAATTGCCGAATTGAACAAAATCAATGGAGAGAACCTTATCATAATAGATATACAAAATTCCGCAGATGAATTAAATGAAATTAGAGCTTTAAAACTAGCATCGAATTGGCAAAAATTAATATTAACGAGAAGTCATTTAAAAACTATTCCTAGTCTCAAATTACCTACTCTAAGTTTTCAAGACGCTAAGCAAGTTTATCTGAATTTTTGTGACCGAGATTCAGTTCAAGACCATTTATTCCACTCTTTATTTGAAGCAATCGATTATAATATTTTAGTTATTGAACTGATAGCAAAAACAATACAAAACAGTTTCGATTTATCACTTTCTAATGTACTTAATGCTATTAAAGAACAGGAACTGGATAAAGCTGATTTAGAAGTTGAAATCGACATTAATGATGCATCGCATTCTATTAAACTTTTCAATTACTTAATTGAAAAGTTTAGCCTTCCAATTTTGGAAGAAAAGGAAATAAACTACCTAAAGTTCTTATCCATCCTACCTTCAAATAATATAGGTATTGAAGATATTATTCTTATAAATGGTTTAAGTCATTATGATGAGAACAAAATCCATATTACCAATGTCGTCAATTCTCTTGATAAAAAAGGTTTAATAGCTATAAGTAATGATAGGAAGAGAATACATATCCATAAAATTGTTAGAGAGGTTATCATATACAATCAAAGGAAAGAATTAAATCCATTTGTTTCAAATATGTTGTTTATAACCTGGCTAACAGCAAGAATTGAGGAAGGGTATAATGCTCCCAAAAACTCATTTAGATACCTAAAGTATGCAGAATCAATATTGAGTTCTATTAAAGAAGAATACAGAAGTAGCTTATATCAACCCTTAATACTTTTGGAAAATGAATTTTTGTATGCTCAAAGATTTTATTTAGGAGCAAAGTCTAACCTTGATAAACTAATTGACTTAGCAAAAAGAGCTGAAAATTATTCTGAGTTAAATAAAAACAGTCTTGGAGTTATTTATAATAACCTCGCTCTGTGCTACGCAGAAAACAATGAAAATAGTCTTGCCATAAATTATTTTAAAAAAGCCTTAAGTCAATATGAAAAAAATAATAAAGACATCTTGAATTTGACTATAACAACTCTGAATAATTTATCCAATATATATTTATTAGAAAAAGACCTCTTAAGTACGATAAGCAACTTTAAAAAAGTTCAGAAGATTAGAAAGGAACATAATTTATATGATGACCAACAACTTAGTATTGAGTACAGAATACTATCTAAGTCTTATGCCATAGCGGGTTCTTATGAGCAAGCAATCAAGCTGTTAGAATCTGGCATAGAACTTCATAAGTCTCTCAGCCTGAAAAATAGAAATGATTTTTACTTAGCTGCATATTACAACGAACTATCCAATCTATATGTAATATCAGATAATGCTGATGCCGCCATTAAAAATCAAGAAATTGGAATACAAATTCTTGAAAATATGGCATTAAACAATAGTAGTTACTTATTGACTATGTATGAGATTTCAAAAACATTATACCTATATCTTGGTAAAAGCAAAAAAGAAAATGAGATGAAAGAGAAAATTAAACTGTTTAAAGCTAATCAATCCTAAAATATGAGTCTTATAAAAGATAACTTCTATAATATTTTTTGGGAAAATCAATCGTGTAGAAATTTATTCCTCTTATCAAAAGAAGAACTCCTAGAAACCATAGACTTTGGAATAGAGACGTCTCCCTACAGTTATACTTCAAATAGAATTATTATATCTAATATTCAAGATAGTAATGATAATGAATTTGATGCTATTAAATACAGAAATGAACATTACACAAGGGAGTTAGATATTTCAATTGAAGACAGAATAGAGCATTTCAAACCAATATTTGAGAATTTTTTTGAAAAGCATTTAAAGAAACCTTTGGATAAACTTGTCGATGATTTCGATAAAAAAGGATGGAGATTAATTTTTAAAGTACTAAAGTTATTCGTTAATGAAGAAACCTCAGAACAAAAACTTATAGAACTTCTACAAGAATATGGCTTCATTGGTAAGCATTTAAATAGTTTTAAACAAGTTGGAGATTATGTTGAAGGTCAACTCTTACCTAAAAAGAGTAATGAATTGGTCAATGAACAAAACATATATACCTTCTTTGAGGGGATAAAATTCATCAAAGAGCAATATGTAAATAATTCTTATAGGAGACTTTACAATACAAATCAAGTTCTAGTTAACACATTAAATAGTGAAGATAACTTTGAGTCAAGGTTAAAACTATTTAGGCTTTTGTATGATGGAAAAATAATTCTCCCGAGTAAGGAGGATGCATTCATAGAATGCTCAAATTGCGAGCCGGGAACGTACAGAGGCGTCTTTCAACTAAAGATTAATCCTAAAAAATTGAAAGACTTAAAATGTCCCGTATGTTCAGGAGAACTCACCTATTTTATACCTTATGAACTCGATAATGAGATTTACAATATAGTAAAGGAGAAGGATGGGTTGTTACTTAATGCTTTAGCAAATAAGCTAGAATCATATGGATTTGAATATCAACTGAACAAAAAATTTCTTGGTAATATAGAAATTGATTGTATATATGATGCTTTATTAGACAATATCCCTGTTACTTATGTTGTGGAAGCCAAAATGTTTAAATTAAATACCTCCAAAAGGAAGCTTAAAAACAAAATAAAGAAATACTATGGGCTGTTTATAGATGATATTGAAAGACTTAAAAAACTTGATGAATTTAAATCAAAATGGATAAAACCTTTACTATTAGTAAATGTTACTGATAACGATTTAATAGCAGAGATAAATAACGAGCTAAGACTAAAAAATCCTAATCCCATAAACCAAGATACAGATATAATGAATCTAGAATTTTTACAGTTTAGGAATAACTAATGTTTCTTTTTACTTTTTAATAAAAGGACAATCAGTTCCTTCAAACTCTCTATAATTGCTAAAAATATTTCCTTCATAACTCCAAATATTTAATAAGTGATTGCAGAACCACCAAAGCCAATGCATCCTGCTTATAACTCTGTTCTAAATAATCCGCTTCATCCGTAGCGGACAAAAAACCAAGCTCTACCAGAACCGCAGGACATACTAATTTAGTTTCTCGCAACACCTGAAAATTGGCTTGCTTGATACCTCTCGTTTTAAAGCCTAATTTCTCTTTGGCTTCTGCTTGGATTTGATAGGCTAGGTACGTCGAGCTCCTTTTGTAAATCCCATTATTAAAAACATACACCTCTAGTCCTTTCGCGAAAGCGTTATCCGCTTGATTGCAATGCAGGGAAACAAAAACGTCTGCCTTTAAGACCTGCGCTAACTTGCTTCTATCGCCTAGAGATATCAAGGTATCTCTATGTCTGGTAAGATATATTTCAAATCGATTCTCAAAAACGAGTGTATTAAATTGCTGTATCTTCAAGGCAATGTTCAGTACGATATCCTTCTCCTTGATACGGCTACCGCTAACTGCTCCATAGTCTGTTCCACCGTGTCCAGGGTCAATAAGCACTATTGGCTTTGTCAGTAATCTTTGGCTATGGATTGGCGTAACCAGCAGACAAGTAATTAGACTAAATATAGCAAGCAGATGAACTCTCATTTTTAAATTCTGTTTTACACAAAATGCAATGATTTCATTCTTTCCATAGGAATCTTCCAAAATTTAACAGCCCTCTACGTTAAATTTTAGGGGATTTTCTACATAATCATCCTCTCATAATAGATTTCGCAAAATTCTAATAATCACGCCGTAAGGCTAAATCGAAATCATTATGAAAAAATCAATTCTTATGCTATTGGCTTTACTCTTTGTAACTGCTCCTAGCTTCGCGCAAATTGGTGGTATTGAAGACTCCGTAAACGATGTTGGCGATACCATAAGAGCCATCTTCCCGATTCTCTTGGGTGTCATCTTCCTTGTCGGTTTTCTGTTTAATGCAGGACATTTCTTTGGCGAGAATGCTGACCTGAAGAAAGGAATTACCAGAGTATTGGTGTTTGTACTTATCGCAGGAGCCGTGGTAGGCATCTTTACTTACTTAATAGGCATCGTTGTGTAATGAAGAAATTCGAGGTCTATAAAAACATACGGAAGCGGGCAATGATTTTTGGATTGCCCGTGTCCCTGTTTGCTCTAATGATGGTAGCTGTCATTGCATCACTTTTAGTCATCATCTTCTCATTCAGCTTTGGTATTATCATTGGCGTACTTGTATTCAATGCAGGGCTTTATATCGGTCTTACCCGATTTGCTCTCAATCCGCAGCTACTTCAATTTGCAAAGGTTTTCCCAAGAATTATCAGTAACAAAAAATCATCTGCCTTGTATTATGAATAAAATAAATCTTGCTGCATATCATCCCATCATTGACATTCAAAACAATGTAGTATTTGCCAACAATGGCAATGTGGTGCTATGCTATAAAGGCAGTTTGCCCGAAATCTATTCCTTATCTGAAAAAGACTTTGAAGATATGCACGGTTCCTGGTTTCAGGCACTAAAATCATTGCCTACTGGCTGTGTTGTTCAAAAGCAAGATGTGTACATAAAACAAAACTATGAAGGGGAGCAACTACCTAACAAAACCTTTCTTGAAAAAGCAACACACGCACATTTTAAAGGTCGAGAGTATATGGAACATCAATCGTATCTGTTCTTTATTCTCACCAAAAACAATGCATTAAATAACAGCAAATATGTAAATCCGTTTCGCAAAGTTTCTGAAAAATCAATTCGGGAAATGGATGATAATGTGAACGCTTTTGTTGGTGCGGTGGGTGATTCGGTTTCATTTATCAATAACAGTCGAAAAATGGAATTCTTGCCCTTAACAGAAAAGGAAATCCATACGCTTACCAGCAACTATTTTAACGGCTTTAACAATGGTCTTGATACAGATATTATTCTAGATAAATCCAATGCCAATATCGGTGAGCATTACTTTGATGCCCTTGCCGTAAATAGCGAATTGTGCTTTGGCGAAAGCGTACAAACGAGTAAAACGAATGACAAGTTTACTTCAGACGATTTTGTATTTCATCAAGGGTTTATTGATGGTCTGGGATTGACTTTAAATGAGAATCATATTGTCAATCAAATCATCTATCTAGATGACAAGCAAAAGTGGCGCAAGCTACTCGATAAGAAAGTTGAAGAACTTAACAAGAGTTCCAACTTCGGTTCACAGAACAAAGTCGTCCTTGGAAAAATACAACACATCTTAGACCAAATTAATGCCGATGACCGTGCTCGTGTTATTAGAGGGCATTTGAATATTATTTACTGGCATACAAATCCTGAACAACTCAACCGTATAGCATCCAAAATCAAAACCGAGTTTAAGGAACTAGATATCATCCCTTATTATCCTCGTGGCGAAGAACGCAAGAACTATTTCTTAAATAGTTACTTCTGCCATTCTTCAAATTTTTCGAATGAGGATGTGTACGTAACCGATTTGAAACACGCCTTATGCTTGCTGATTAACAACAGTAATTATAAATCGGATAAAACAGGCATCATCTTCAATGACCGTGAACATAACATCCCGGTTCTCAAGGATGTTTGGGACGAACGAAAGAAACGCATCAAAGCTCGGAACTTTGCCATTTTCGCACCAACGGGTGAAGGAAAGTCCTTTTTAGCCAACAACATCCTACGTCAATATTTTGAAAGTGGTGTGCGCCTCGTTATCATCGATTTAGGTGGTTCGTATACCAAGTTTGCTAAACTCTATCCTGAGCAATACACAGTGCTTCGGTATGAAAGCGGAAAGAACCTTGGTATCAATCCGTTTTACATCAGCAATCAAAAGGATATCACACCAGAGCGATTAGAAGACCTTTCTGTGTTTCTATTCGAGTTGTTTGCTTCAGATTTAAAAGTGACCAAAGCGCAATCGGTTTCAGTAAAAAAGATTTTGCGTCATTACTACAAGCAAACCAAATTGGGTCATTCTTTAAACAACTTCTACGCCTTTATCGAAGCTAATCAAGGACAGCTACTGCAGCAACTTAAAATACACGAGGACTATTTCAACACTACCAACTTCTTACACATAATGTCGGAGTATGTTGGTGACGGATTATACAGTTTCCTTTTTGAAGTAAGCGAAGACCAGACTTACAAAATTGAAGACAAACGCTTAATCGTTTTTGAGTTAGATGAAGTAAAAGATAACAAGGAAATCCTTTCCGTAATGCTGAAGCTCATTAAGTCTGCCATTCAACGGACCATTTGGAGAAACCGTGCTGAAAAAGGCATTATCCTTTTCGATGAGTTTGCCAAACAATTGAAGTTCGATAACGTACTGGAAAGTGTGGAATTCTACTATCAAGCGATTAGAAAACAGAACGGTGCCATTGGTATCATTTTACAGTCGATTAATCAGTTACCCAATAATTCAACTTCGGCAAGTATACTAGAAAATACGCAAGTCATTTACAGTCTGAATAATGAAAAAGGTTATGACGAATTACAAAAGCGGCTCAACCTTTCTAGTCACGACCTGAACCAACTAAAATCCATCAAGAACAACCTCACTGGAACTCGAAAGTACACCGAAATGTTCATCAAAATTGGAAAGGAGAGTAACATCTTCCGGTTAGAAGTTCCCAAAAAAGTCTTTGCTGCATATCTCACAGACGGCGAAGAAAACGAAGAAATAATGCGGCTTTTCGAAAAACATAAAGATATGGAGAAAGCCATCACAGAATATTCATCTTAAAATAAAAACACTATGAAACAGAAAATCAAAACAATAGTATTCGGGTTAGCACTTACAATAGCCCTTTTATTGCCTGGCGGTGCTACCGCCCAAGGAATGCCAGTATATGACAACACCAATTTTATAAGCCTCGCTAAGTCGCTTATAGAATCTGCAAAGCAAACTTCACAGTTATTAAAGACTGTTCAGTTTATGAAAGACGCCAAGGAGAGCATCGAGAAAGTAACAAACGTTGTGAGACAGTTAAAAGCTGTACAGGAAATAGCCAACAATCATCAACAGCTGTTCAATGTATTGCAAAACGACCTCAATGATATTTTAAGCTCCCCATACATCAAAGTAGAGGAAGTAAACGCCATTACCAATTCTTTTAATACTATCGTGGAAAGCTCACTGGACACCGTAGATTTTATTGACGAAATTCTATCGAGCGATTATTTAAAAATGACAGATGCAGAGCGTGCCGAAATTCTGAAAGCAAAAGAACGTGAGTCTGCTGAAATGGTTGCCGAAATCAACCAAAAGACAAAACGCTATCAAGACATTATCTCCTTCAGAAAAATGCAGGATAAAATTAATAATCGCGCAACATCATATTAAAGATGACAGCAAATATCTTTTTAGGAATAGGACTAGAGTATATCGATGCTGTTTTTCAAGTGATAAAAAACAGTGACTTCTCGCAGTATACCATTGCAGGAATGAAAACCCTTGCGGTGCTGTTTTTCTTGGTCAATATTCTAAAGAAGTACAATGAAGGTATTGCAAACAAGGATGGTTATACTTGGGGATTGAGTCCGGGAGAACTTGCCAAAAACTTTGCGGTAGTTCTCCTGGTTATCTTCTCCACACAAGTCCTCGGTTTTTTCGACGGCATTTTAGTAGCCATCGAGGGACAATACAGAAACACGGCTCCTGCGCTCCTTCCACTACAATTGCAGGATATTCCTATTGAAGAGGATGTGGGCGCATTGGAAGCCGCCAAAAAGGCAATGGCGCTGCTCTATGATGCTTTGGTTACACCTTTGTTTGGTTGGAAAATTATATCGTTCATCATCAGTTTAGGACTATGGATTTTGGACCTTTTTATCTATCCATTGTTTCTTGCCGAGCGTTATTTCTTATTAGGTATAATGCAGGCCTTTTTTCCCTTGGTATTGAGTCTTGCAGTTTTTGAAAAGTTCAGGTCTATGGCCTATAACTTCTTCAAGTTATATGCCGCTGTGTATATGCTCGTTCCAGCGTTCTTTTTGGTCAATGTTTTTATCAATGCCATTTATACGGAAATCAATACAACCTTTTGGGTGGACTTGTTTGGTACAGACGTTGGCAGCAACTTCTTTGCTCCTGTGGTGGAACTTGGGTCTATCATTTTCATTGTGTTCCTAAAATTCAAGCTATACAAACGTGCCACCACCTTCACATTTAAACTCTTCACTTAAAATGAAAACGTCTTATAAAAACATATATGCTGTATTACAAATCAATCGTTTTATCGTGTTATCGGTTGTTGTGTGTGCTTTGGGGACAAGTGGGTTTTGTGGGTTTCTAATTCACAAAATCCACACCGAAGCATTAAACAGCTCCTTCGCCATTAATACAGATGGTACAGTCATACCCTTGAAATGGGTAGCGCAAAAGGAAAATTTTCAAGTAGAAGCACTCGCACATTTGGAGTTATTTCACACCTACTTCTACAATATCGATGCAAGTAATTACGAGAAAAACTTGGAGAAAGCATTGTGGCTGGGTAATAGTTCTGTGGATAATCTATATCGACAGAAAAAAGCAGATGGTGTTTATAACAGACTGCTCCAATATTCTCTAGTACAAAAAGTACTGAGCATTGAAACCCAACTCGACCTTAATGCTGAATCCTTTGCTTTTAGAACCACCACTGTTTTTGAAATTAATCGTGGTACTGTGGTCGATACTTACGAATTGGTTTCCACAGGAAACTTAATCAATGTGAATCGCAACTTTCCCCACAATACGCACGGACTGCTTATCACAAATTACTTTGAGAATAGCTTGAAAAAAATTGAAAATACTAACCCCTAGCAATAGGGCTTAAAACACTTAATTATGAAAATTGAAAAGAATAAATTAGTCTTTGGGGGAATCATAGCCGTGGTTGTCATTTTCTTGATTTCCTACTCATTCATTGCTTTAGGAGATGACGAAGCTGATGCCGAAAACCTAAAGCAAACCCTTGTACCTGAATTAGAACAAGAGCAGGAAGATTACATTTCAAAATTAGATGCCATTAACGACTTGAAGGAAGTTCGTGAAACCAATGCTCCTAGTATCTATGACGAAAGCCTTTTGGACTCTCTTGGCTACTATGACCCAGAAAATGCCATCAAAGAAAAGGAGCGCATTGTAGACAGCATTTACCGACTTGGAAAAATTGACTACAAAGAAAATCGATATCGGAATACAGCTCCGAAAATCAAAGCAAAACCTATTACTCCCAAAAAAGATAGCATCGTTCTAGAAGTTGACCCAACTATTGAAGCCAAAGAACTAGGCTTAGAACATCAATTATTTTTTGCTTCCAATCCTCTTGAAAACGAACTATCTGCCAATGTGAAAACTGACAATCAGATATATGTAGCTGTAGACGGTAACCAGACCGTTAAAGCAGACTTCAGATTGCGTATGCGACTTTATAAGGATGCCATAATCAATAACAGGCTCATCCCAAAAAATACACCTGTGTTTGGCTTTATAAGCTTTCAGCCTAATCGTGTTTTAATTGAGATTGAAAATATTCAGAATACATCAGTAAATCTAACAGCTTTCGATTATGAGGATGGTAGCGAGGGTATTTATGTAGAAAATAGCTTTCGGGCTGATGCCAGACGTGAAATTGTAGAAGATGTCGTAAACGATATCAATATTAGTGGTGTGCCCCAAGTTAGTGGTATAAAACAACTCTTCCAACGTAGTAATCGCAATGTAAAAGCTACCATAGTCAATAATTACAAACTGATTTTAAAACAAGAATAATCGCCCCTCAAGGGTATTAAAATTTATATGATATGAAAAAGCTAATCCTATTGAGTGGTCTTTTACTATGTACCGCTTTCGCACCTCGACTATGCTCGGCACAAGCTGCAGCGCAAACCGCCAAACACACTACTGAAGTTTTGGATACTATTTATGCCAATGATGATAAGAACGTAGCTCTGTTTTTCCCTAATCCTATACGCCAGGGAATTACTGGAGCAAATCACTTCGTATTTACATATAACCGTGAAAAAGAACAGCATTTTGGACTGCTTCAAGCCAAGCCTGGAAAGGAAAGTAATTTACTGATAATCAACAATAATGGTGATATTTTTTCGTATATTGTAAAGTATAAAAACCACTTAAAACGGTACAACTACTTTATACCGCTTTCGACGGCAATTGGCAATGAAAAGCCAAAGAAAGACCTACTAACTAACCTTGATACATTACCTGCGCCACGCTTTGATAAATGGGCATACTATGAGCGATTTTGCTCGTATCTGATAAAGCGAAAACAGCGCATCGGAAGGATAAAAACAAGACAAAGCGGTATTGTTATGACCGTTGAGAATATTGTTTTTGATAAGGAAGAATTGTACTTCGTTGTACAAGTCGATAATAGGTCGTCGTTAGACTACGACATCAATTTTATGGACTTCTCGATTACCACTCGTAAAAAAGGAAAAAAGAAGTCTTTGCAGAAGCTATATCAAACACCGAGTTATGTTCATAAAAAGCCCACTAAAATAAAGAAAGACACATCGGCTAGAATGGTCTTTGTACTACCTAAATTTTCTATAAGCAACGAACGAAGAGTGGTATTAGAATTAAATGAGACCAATGGCGAACGTAATTTGGTGCTGTTTATAGCAGAACATTTTATAAATCATCCTAATTGATAGTATTATGAAAAAAATAGCATTTTATCTCCTGACCTTGGCTGTGCTTTCTTGCAGTCAAGGTCAACTGTCTCATACCGATACGGCCAAGGTTGTCGTAGAAAGTTTCTACCAAAAGGACAATAGCAAACTAAAGAAACATACGACCGAGGAAAGCTATGCTGCCTTTATGTCCATTCAAGCGGTGATGGCTCCCGGTGACCCAGCTGCAGGAGCATCAAATTTTAAAGTATTACAGGAAACTGTAGATGGCGACATTGCCTGGGTACAATTCTCAACCTCGTATGAAGAAACTCCTGAAATTTTCAAGCTAGTCAATGAAGATGGACAATGGAAGGTAACTGAGAAAGGGAGGCGTGAGGTTTCTCCTTTTTAGGATTGCTCAACATAAACTGTATGGCTCTTAGACTACATAGGTTAAGGCAAAAACACTCTGCTAGACACTTAGTTAATATTAGATTGAGTTCTTATTTCTGTATCTATTTTAACAATTTTATCAATAAGGTATTGTCCAAATTCAGGAGTAACTCTTAATTTATCTGCTCCTCTCATCAAACTCCCATAACTATTCTTACCACTTGGTGTCACGTCAAAGAGCCTATTTTTTACTACTTCATCTCTTTGGTTTGATATACCGATGTTATAACTACTCCATTCTTGGCCATAAAATGGCGTGAGGTTTTCACCTACAACAAAATAAGGCCATCTATCATTTTTTATTTGAGTAGTTTTCACTTCTGATTTAACACGGTAAATGGACAGAATATTTTTATGACCTACTGCATAGGCAATAAGAATGTCATTGACCATAACTCCTGTTGGTCTTGTCTTCGAAAAATGTAAATTACTATCAATCTCATCGAAAACCTGGTCAAAAGAAATAAAATCTCCACTTACACCTATTGGTTTTAACCAATAATTGACCTTGCCGAGAACTTTAAGTGGATTCGTTTTATAAAGAAGATGTTTAGACAGATTAATATTTATAGGATTTCTTTCTTTAGGTAATGGATTCTTTTTGAGAACCTGTATAAAGTCATCAATTTGTTTCTCAGATAAGGCCTGAAGAACAACCTTATCTATAACATTAAATTCTAATTGCTCTATCTGAATCTTATCCTTGATTACAGTGCCCCACTCATTATTTAAACGTAGACCATTCTTTGTAAAATTGGCAGAAGTAATTATTGCACTAGTATACTTTTCTTGACTTTTTGAAATATAAATTTTACCGTGTAAAGAGTTTTCAATTAAAATTTCAAGCTCGATAGAATTTGTTTTACAGAAATCACACAAATATTTAAAAAATGGTACTTTGTTATATTGGTCTAAGCTTTTTGGTTTTAAGGTAGTCACAAGCTTTATCTTTTTCAGGCAAGTAAAATCTCGCCAAGGAAAAAAATTCTCATCCGCAGAAATAAAAGGGCTAATAATTATAATCTCATCTGAAACTTTAAAGTTTTCAATCAGCTTTTTAAAATGGTTTTCTCGGGTAAGGTTATTTATTATTTCAAAATTCATCTATGTAAAATCGAGTTTGTTTTTTTTACATTATCTTTTTTCTGTCCAATGTCATTAAAACAATATTTTTTTTAGTCGTCCTACCTAGGTATGGACTTCCCGAAACCTTGAAACCAAAAGATTTCAATATGTAAAGCATTCGATTTTCATCATTGGACTCCGTAGTAGCAAATACATTTTCTCCAGTTACTTGGCTTAATAGTAAGCGTGTAATATATTTACCAACACCCAAGCTTCCGTAATCTTTGTTAATAGATTCATTGTCAACAAACAGATAGCCTATTTCGTAGTTGTAGTTGTGCTGTATCTCAGATACACCAGAATATTCAAAAGGTGATTTGTATACCTGCTTTAAAGCACCAATTCCGATAGAGTCCCCGTTTAGTTTTACAAGACATACTTTATAGCATCGCTCCAGTTTTCCTTCAACCTTATCTATCTGTCCTTGCTTATCCAACAAGTATTCAAAGTCTTCTTTTTCGGTATCTGAAAACTGCAGGGGAGGTTTCAAAATATATTGAATAGTCATATTCTAAATGTCTTTAAATGGATTTAATTCTCCCGAACCATCGTTAGCGACATTGAACCTAATATCCAAAAACTCTTTTACAGCTTTGAAATTCGGGTATTTTGCTGGATTGGCAAGCCCAAAAGAATCAAGCATTAAAATCAAATTATGGTTTAATTGGAATCGAAAAATCTGTGAGGTGAAAGCCTCGACTGGATACTTCACCATCATTTCGATTTCATCCATTTTCATTAGTTGATTTTGAATATTTCGTACTGCCTCATCTGACTCGTCTTGATTTTCAAATGACACTCCTTCTAGTTTCCTCTTCAACTTATCTGTAATGATAAAGTTGGTGATACCAAGAAATATTTGCCAATCTTGCCAGCCTTCATCCCTAAGGGAATGTAGTACTTTGATAAACTTCTTGTTTTTAACTAGCTCAGAAATGGTTATATGACCTATATTTTTCATCTTGGTGAAACGACCTTCAATATGCTTCAGCGAAGTTTTTTTATCATATTTTTCACTTAGGGAGTTCTCCCATTCCATAACCTTATTAGTTTTAGGTAAGTCAATGTCATTAAATGGAGGAAGGGGGTTAAAACTTGCACGATGTAATCTGTCAAAACTAGGTTGTTTAAAAACATATCTATACATTCTTTGATACAGCCCTTCAATCTTAGTTTTATCAGCTAAATCCGACTCCTTGAACAGAGTCTCGAAAAGAACATCATAGTCATCGAAAGGCAAAAGACTCAATCGGCTAAGAACCACTCTAACGGCCGTAACACAACTCGCTACATTTAGTACAATCTCCTGACCATCCTGACTGTCCAAGTACCTTATCCAAGCTTTCCATATAATGGTATCATTGGAAGGTAGCTGCTCAGGCGCTTTAAAGTCTTCCGAGGCTTCAAGTTCTATATTTACATTACCTTTTATCAAATGAAAATCATACTTAGAAAGAGCAATCTCAGCAATTGTTATTTGGGCGATTGCACAAAACTCTTCAGCTTGCGGTGTAAACTCATAGGTATTAGGAAACGAAATTTTCCACTCAATTCCCAAAGCATTAAAACGAACCCACCTTATAGGTCCAAGGTCGTTTAGAGGTAAATCAGTATGCTGTCTTTCTAAAGCAGGTATTAATGTCTGGTATGTTGGATGAGTTTCTCCAAACTTAAGTAGAGCGGGTCTAATAAAATCATTTCCTAATTCTCCTAAGCTATCAATTTCGTAATTAACCATTACCTGAAGTGCTGGAACTAATCTGGGACTTAAGTGAAATACCAGAGCCAAATCTGCCATAATCTTAAAAGGCATTTCTTCTTTTTCTGGGTCGAGTGGCGTTCCTTTGAACTCGTTTCTAGCACTCAAATAATCTTTTGAAGACACCATCGCATTCATCCAAGCACCTTGCTTAAAATCAGCATAAAAAATTATTCCAAAAGCATCGGCAATTCTTTTTAATAATTTTCTATCATCCTTGTGAATACAGACCCAGGCAGCACCCATTGCGTAATACTTGGCAGCCATATTCATTCCAATTCCAGAATATAACTGTGCAATATTGATTAGGGCTAAGACATACCCTTCAAAATTTTCTTCATTTTTAAACTTAGACTTTGCTTTGTGAAAGCTTTCAAGTGCTTTTAGCGAAAGTCTCGGCACATCACTATTAAGATATTTAACTCCTTTGTTAAGTTCAACTTTTGCTGACTTGAAACTACCATCTCGCTTTTCAACAAATGGCCCAAGATTTTCACCATAATCTGATAGAGCGTCTATAATTTCAATATTATCTTCTGCTCCGGTTTCTATCATTAGCTCAACAGAATCGTCCAATCTCCAACTCAGTTTAGATACATTATAGAAATCAGCTTTTTCAAGAAACTCTAAAATTTGGTATAATGGCTCAATTATTTCTTGAACATTCTTATCCTTTTTATCTCTATTAGTATTTAAGAAAAGATGATACCCAGCGAGATTTTCAAGTAGGTGGCACAATTTACTAGGGTCAGTCTCTGTATCAATTCTATTTTTTAAAGTTTCGAGCATTTGGTCGAACCAACCTTGAATCTCTTTTCCTTCAAGATTGGTCTTACCCATAAATCCAACAGCGACAGCAATATTCATCAGACTTTGCGCATCTTCAAGTTCTCTTGCTGTTTTAAATGCCTCAAAATCCTTAAAATAATACCTAAAGTATTCCTCCTCGCCAGTCAAATCTCCATCTGGAACTTCGAGTTTATCTATTGGCCGTAAAAGAAGCCATAGATATTCATAAATAGCTAACCTCTTATAATTATCATCAGTACTGTTGATGTATAGTTTGAGAAGTCCCAACCACTGGCTCTTATGTTTGGTTAGGTAATTAGTGACCCTACAATGTCTACTTGCATCGATTACCTCATAAAACTGCCCGAGGTTAAAAACTTCAATTTTTTCAACACCCTTCCATCTTTCATATATATCCCAATACCATTTGTCCTGAGTATTTGATATCCCTAAAAGAACTCCAGATATATCTTCAAGAGTAATTTTTTTTGCTTCTATTTGAGTACTGGTCGCCTTATCCCAAATTAAAGTGTGGAGTTCGCCAAAAACGGATGGCAGATTATCTTTATTTATCTGGAACGGAAGATTAAGAATCTTATCTTCTATATCTTCCCTTAGTGTGGCGAATTCTTCGTCGGATGTTATATTCTTAAAAACCCACTTTATCTTTTTAATAAACTCAATCCAATCTGAATCCTTTAGCCCTTTAAAAACTTTATATGCCTCTTCAACGAGTCGGTTATCATCGTCTTTATTAAGAGATTCAATCTGTTTCTCTATATATTCAGTAATAATCTGTTTAGCCTTCGTAGCACACTTTTGTGATAATTCATCACTTAAACTATCCTGGTTACTATGCCATTCTTGTAGTAACTTTGCATCATTATTCCCTCGGACACCGGCTACAGCTGTGTTCGTTTCAAAAACAAATTCTTTTTCCAGAAAAGTATAATCTGTTTTAACGTGAAGCATAAAAAAATGAACTAAGCACTTCCGTATTTCTTCGCTGCTAAATGAAAAATTACGCGAGTATAATTTGATTTGCCTGAATTTGGTAGTGCCATCTATTTCGTTTTTTTGGAAAATATCTTCTTCGAAATCACAATAAATTTCATCCTCCTTTTCATCGTTGTAGTTATCGATAAGAGTTTCAAGTGTCTTTAACACTTGGTAATGATACCCTCGTAAGGAAGCCGTAGCATCGGTATTTCTTGCAAAAATATGTAGTTTAGAAATGTTCAATCTTGATGAATTTTTGGTGTGTAAATGAAACCTATAATATATCAAAATGAACTAGAAAAGTAATACAATAAGACTTTTAATTTTTTACTAACTACTTAAAAATCCCCCTCACCTCACTATAAATCCGCTCAAAATTTTCATCCAAATCAGCATCAGTATAATCTATAGCATCAGATGGTAATTGTTTCACAATCTTAAGGAGTTTAAACTGTATTTTCTTATCCTCGCCATCAGCAAAAGTGATAAACTCACCTTGTTTTAATCTAAAAAACACATCAGCACGTCTTTTAGCAACTTCACGTTCTCCTGTGGTAATGCGAGAGTCAAAATTGAGATTGTGTCCGCGACTTACACTGGTAGTTTCCTTTTTAATGATTTCGAAAAAGCGTTCGTAATATTTGGCAGTATCTGGGTCGTTTACTTTTCCAAAAAACTGATAAGAAAGATTGCTTAAAATGGCTTTACTTGCCTTGTCGCCATACATCATATCGTTTTGGATTTTATCCTGCATCACATAAATGGTAGCAATGTTGTAGCTCCGTAATGTCGCGGGAATACGATGCATATTCAAAAGTCGAATGGTGGGTGCTTCTTCCATCATTAAAAAAGAAGGTTTCGCAGCTCTAATACTCATTTGCTTGGTAATGGTGTGAATTACGGTTGCAATGATTGGGGAATACGCAGTTTCGAATTGTGGATTGTTTACTACCGAAACGACCATAGGTCGCTCCCCGCTATTCACATTCAAAGGTGTCTCATCTGCAGAAAGCACCATAAAAATACGTTTGGTGCTTATCTTTTTGAGCGCATTGGCCAGGGTGCTTTTTACGCCTGCAGTTTGTCGGTCAGAATCTTTCCCGCTAATAAAAGCATCTGCCATCGCTCTAGAGGTCGTGTTAGAACTTAAAAAAGCAATGAGACTATCTGTGTCAAGTAATTGATAAATCGCTATGAGATGCGGTAAGGTGCAGTATTGGGGATAAGAAGTACGTAGCTTCCAAATCATTCCACCGATTAAACCTTCGGCAGCATCGTTAAAGAATTTGCTCGTTCCGGTGCTTCCACTTTCTTTCTGCTCCAAAAGGTTTTCAATCAGGACACGAGCTACTTCGTTCACGCTTTCTTCAGTTTGCATATATCGAGGGGCAACAGGATTCACTCGATTAAAAATTCTATCAAACGATACAATCTTAAAATCCACCCCATTCTCTTGAAAGAGTGGAAATGCCATTTCGGTAATTTCGAAATGTTTGTAATCGTGAATGACTCCACAAAAAGAATGAGCACTAAAATGAGACAGAAAGGTGTACACTACACTTTCTGTTTTTCCGCTACCAGCTGCTCCTATTACTGAAGCCCCACGTTTGATATTATCTACCTTAAATGATGCGCCTTTGGTTTTAAAATGCACTTGGAATGTATCTCCTGATTTTGGCTTGCTATCCTTAACCAAATACACCAACATAACCGTATTGGTCAACAAAAGTGGACAGCCCAAATACAACACAAAATGAAAGAAGCTCGACAGGAATAACTCATTATGAAATAAGAAGACAAAACTACCCACTATCAAAATCAGATTTAATGTAAAAGCATAGCGTGTCAGTCTGAACAAGCTGTAAAATACTAAGCTCATTCCAGTATACATTGCTATGCTAAAAATCAAACCATCCATAACTAGATACCGATTGAACCAGCCTTTATTGCCACATCTACACCTCGTTTCAAATACTTAATCGTCTTTAAGGCGAGTTGTACTTTAGTAGTTGGGATGCTGGCTATAGGCACTCCAGCTTTTCCTAAAATTTTAAAAGCAACCGCCTTTTCATTTGCTGGCAATCCAAGTAAGGTTGAGAAATAGAGCTTTGGATTCTTAATGAAATCTTTCTTTGATTTGTACGATTCCGCATAGTTTCGTTTGTAACCAAATGTGGTATCAAATGTTTGTTCCGCTTTCGCGAAAAAAGAATCCCTGTCAAAACCACGCTTCACCATTTTACCATTCATAATTACCTCTGATGCTTTGTACTTGCTTCCTGGTGATAGACTTACAGAATTAGACATATCTTTTCTGCTGACGATAATATGAATATGACTTTGGTTACCTGCCTTTTTCATTCCTTGAACTATTCTGATACCATTCTGTTGATGCGGAGCTTCTTTTTCCAATTTGCCTATTTTCAATTTTAAGCGTTCCACATTCCCATTTTCTTGTCCCTGTTCAATCTTGCGTATTTCTTGTTTTAATTTTAGAATTTTTGTGGCATAAGGTTGGTTCTCTCGCACCTGCTTATCTGTTCCTTTAAAGGTTCGTTTGTGTTCTATTTTTGCATAATATTTAATGTCATCCACGGTCACTTTTCGACCATTTATTTCACGATTAAAGGATGCAGCATAGTCCTTCATTATTTCTCTTGTATAGCGTTTTAAATCCTCTCGATTGTTCTCTAATTTTCGCAATTCATATTTACTGGGACTTACAGTAATTGAGTAAAATTTGGGCTCTTTCTTTTTGAGTTTTGCGGTGTTACTATCAATATCTTTTACCACTTCTGCAGCTCCAATTTCATCACCGTATTGATTGAAAAAATGTTCTATTTTTTCTTGTTCCAATCCTTGATTTTCTTTCTCCAGATACGCCACAAAATCACTTGAACTTTGCGAGTAATTTACGCCTATTTTTTGAGCTGTAATTGTGATATACATAGCTGTTTTATTTTACAATTCATTGTCTGTTTCTAGCTTTTCCCGAAAGCGTATGGTGTTCTTTTCTTTGGGAATTTCCTTTTCCAAAAGCAGCTTTTTTTGTTCTGGTTCTGCCTGTTGAAATAGCGATTGTATCATCGCAACCGTAGGTTTGGTTTGGTTCTTCTCGATGTCCTTCATAATGGCAATCACACCATTAATTCGTTTCTTGATTAAAGATTCTAGTGTCTGCATTTTGGGTCCAATAGACTCGTGTGGAGAAATGCTATTTTCTTCAAAAAACTCAATCATTAATAGCAATGTCATCGATTGAGATAGTGACATTTTTTTACAGAATTGTCTAAATTTCTGCGCCACAGAAACCTTAATTCCTAACTTTTCAAATCGTTCTTTTTCATAACCTCTATCCATTTTTCAGAAAAAATTGCTTGATTTTATTGGGCTGACGGCGTTTTTTCAGAAAAAACCGAGCTTAAAAATCAAAATTCAAAACAAGTAATGGCTCAAAAAGCCCTATTTATAAGGGTTTCGGAGAAAAGGAAAAAATGAAACATCGCGCTAGCGTGTTACCCTCTTGCTATTCCTTTTCGTCCCGCACGCGGGACAAAAAACAAGTACCATTACATCCAAAAATGTAATGGCTTTTTATCTGCTTAAAAAGAAAACTCTATTTTTTAAGAAGTGAAAAATGGTATTTTAAAACAATTTCTAACGGATTGGAAATTTCATTACGAATTTCAAAATGAAACAAAAAAAGACCCTTGAAATTTCAAAGGTCTGTTAGGTTAAAATAGTCCGTTCTAAATATTAAAAACGAAATTGTAAGAATATAAATTTCGCATCGCTTCTTCTTCCAAAAGTGTATCATAACTAATATGATTTTCTTGGGCATATCGTTTCAATTGATTTCCAAATTTCCGCTTAACATCTTCCTTGGAATCAGACAACAGTTTTTGTTGCGTCTCATTATCGAGATTTGTAAAATTTATATAGACCATAGTATCAAGATTTAAAGTCGCCCATCGTCGGCAAAACTGTAATAATCGCCATCGGGTGCAAAGATTAAATGGTCTAATAATCGGATGTCAAAAACGGATGCTGCTTTCTTGATTTTTTTGGTCAATTTTATATCCGCTTCACTCGGTTCTAATTTTCCGCTTGGATGGTTATGTGCTAATATTAAACCTACGGAAAGTGATTTTAAAACCGTTGCAAAAAGGATGCGCACATCAACCAAAGTTCCTGCAATTCCTCCCTGTGAAATTTGACAAATGCCTTTTACTTTATTGCTGTTGTTTAAGAGTACAATTTTAAATGTCTCTTGCAATTGCATCGTCCTTTTATCCCAATGTTCAAAAAGCACTTCTGCAGCTTGTGCCGAGGTAGATACTTGTACCCAATTTTTGGATTTGATACCACCCTCGTAACTTATTTTTATTTCATTAACTTTGTTTCTCATTGTAATTAACTTAACGTGATTATAAATGAAAAAGAGGGCGAAACTTTCCACAGGTGCGCCCTCTTTATCTTTTTAACTACTCGCCATTTTCTTCGCCTTTGATACCCAATAGCAGGATTTCATTTGCTACCACTTCAGTAACATATCGTTTTTCTCCTGCCTCGGTTTCGTAACTTCTTGAAGTTAATTTTCCTTCAATTGCCACCTCTTTTCCTTTACCGACATACTTCTCGATAATTTCAGCAATCTTACCCCAAGCAACGATATTATGCCATTGGGTATTTTGCACTTTCTCCCCATTAGAATTCTTGTAAGTTTCATTCGTAGCCATTGAAAAATTAGCCACTTTTTTACCACTTTCTAACGATTTAACTTCGGGTTCGTTTCCTACGTTTCCGATTAACTGTACTTTGTTTTTTAGCGTACTCATAATAAAAGATTTAAAGATTAATATTTGTTTGAATTATTGATTTACTTATTATATCCAGAGCGTTTTCCTTTTGTTGTTTTTTTAACTTTTGTTCCGCTTCCTTTTTGATGTTTTTGTAAGATTTCATAAGATTCATTTTAGATTTACTTCCCATAGAGCCGTCACTGTTACCTTTTTTTGTTGCTTGGTGGAGTTCAATATTCAAGCTTGGTAAGACGTATAAAAAAGAGCGAGACACGAGCCTGGTTTATGCCGTCGTCCAAGAGTGAATGTTGTTATTTTGCTGTCAAAAAAAGGTATAGCGGTGATGACTCGGGAGGCGAGTCTAAACATCTTGTGAAGTACAAAAGCATAGGAAGTGGAACAATATGCAAATGCAATTTTCCTTATTAAAAAGCGGACTTAATTCACGCTTTTTACTTGGGAATGAAGTGTTCCTTTCCAGTGTAGCGGAAAGGATTAATGAAATGAAAAGTCAAAAGTGGGAATTGTGTCCAAGACTTTTCTGAATGAAGCTTATTTCACGTAATGAAGCTTTTCGCGAAATGTAGGGGAATGTGCTGAGTGGCTTTCTTCCGAAGTCTTTGGATTAATCCCACTTCATCTTCTGTAATCTAATGGCATTCAAAATTGCAAGTAGTGCAACTCCAACATCAGCAAATACCGCTTCCCACATTGTTGCAAGTCCACCAGCACCTAGAATAAGTACTATGATTTTTATTCCAAAAGCCAATGCGATATTTTGCCAAACGATGCGTCTTGTAGAGTGTCCTATTTTTATGGCACGAGCTATCCTTGATGGTTGGTCATTTTGAATGATAACATCTGCCGTTTCTATGGCAACATCACTTCCTAGACCTCCCATTGCTATGCCGACATCACTTGCAGCCAATACAGGTGCATCGTTGATGCCATCACCTATAAAAGCAACTTTTGTATCTGGTTGTGCTTTGAGTTTTTCTACTTCGTTGAGCTTATCTTCTGGGAGTAATCCGCCTTTTGCCGAATCGATACCTAATTCTTTGGCAACTTGTTGCGTAATGGAATCTTTATCGCCCGAAAGCATTATGATTTTAGAAATGCCTGATTTGCGGATTTTCTTGATTGCTTGATGCGCATCTTCTTTCAGCTCATCTGCGATAGTTACATAGCCAGCAAATTTGCCGTCTATTCCTACCATTACTATGGATTCAACAATGGCGTCTGTCTCCGATGGAACGTCAATAGCATTTGAAGTCATTAATGCTTTGTTTCCAACCAATATTGTTTTTCTGTTTACCGTTCCTTTCAGCCCCTTTCCTGCAATTTCAGATACTTCGCTGGCATCATAGTCTGCGCCTTCGGCTTTGTATTCCATAATAGCCTTGGCGATGGGATGTGTAGATTGCTCTTCCATTGCCATTAGGTATTTCATAAAGTCTGCTTTCGCGAAAGCGGAATCATTTACAACTTCCTTAATCTTAAAAACTCCCTTTGTAACCGTTCCGGTCTTATCCATTACAACGGTATTTACTTTAGTCATTGCATCGAGAAAAGAGGCTCCTTTGAATAAAATTCCATTGCGGGATGCTGCGCCTAGTCCACCAAAATATCCTAACGGAATGGAAATCACAAGCGCGCAAGGGCAAGAGATTACAAGAAAGATTAAAGCTCGGTATAGCCAGTCTCTAAAAACGTAATCATCAACAAAGAAATAAGGAAGAAATGTGAGTCCTATCGCTAGAAATACAACGATAGGTGTGTAAACACGAGCAAATTTTCTAATGAAAAGCTCTGTTTTAGATTTTCTTGCTGTGGCATTTTGAACCATATCTAGAATACGGGCAATTGAACTATCCTTGAACTTTTTAGTAGTCTCTACTTCAATAACACCATCAAGATTAATACTTCCTGCAAAAACAGACGCTCCTTGCTGAACCGTATCTGGTTTACTTTCTCCAGTAAGAGCAGCAGTATTAAAAGAACCTTTATCCGAAAGTAAAATTCCATCTAATGGCACTTTTTCTCCTACGCGTACTTGAATCTTTTCACCTATTTCCACAGTTTCAGGACTAACCGGAATAAAGTCACCATTACGGTTGACCAGCGCTTCATTAGGCCTAACATCTAGTAATGCCTTTATGTTTCCTTTCGCCCGATTCACTGCTGCTTGTTGAAATAATTCGCCCACAGCATAAAACAACATTACAGCAACACCTTCTGGGTATTCGCCTATAGCGAACGCCCCCAAAGTTGCAATGGACATCAGAAAAAATTCTGTGAAGAAATCTCCATTTTTAATACTTTTCCAGCCTTCTTTAATTACTGGAAATCCAACAGGTATGTAGGCAATTGTATACCAAACGATTCTCACCCAGCCTTCAAAAAATGGTAACGCATCAAAATAATCTATGGCAATACCTGCGACAAGCATTATAAAACTTATGATTGCAGGGATGTAGGTTTTAAAAGCACTACTATTTCCGTGGTCGTGGTTATGACCGTCATCGTGACTATGTTCTTCCTCCGAATTAGGCTTTAGGTCTCTTAAATTGAGTTTCTTTTTTTTCATTTTGCACTGAACAATTCTTTAATATCATCAGGAATAGGCATAGTTCTTAATGGTGGTACATTTGCACCTCCTGTATTGCCAAGTGGTATGTAATTAATGAAGGACTTCCAACCGCCAACAATTAATCTAATGATTTGCCCAAATACTTCTTTCGTATTCTTTTCCATCAACCCAAACTTCAGCATTAACCAATGTGAATAGGTATGCTCAATTGGGTAAGACTGACCTATAATGTGACTTCTTTCTAAATGATACCAGGCTATACTGAATTGTTTACTTTCTAAAAAATTACGATAAAGCTCTAATTCTTTGTTGTATGCCTGTTTTAGATGTTTTGGTATTTTTATATTAAACCTCATATCCATTGATTTTGGATAAAAGTAGTTTAATAGTTAGTGCAACGGAAGTGCATTATTGACCGCTACATTTATCACATATCCCTTTTACAACTAGGTTCACATTTTCTGAAACAAATCCATCTGGCACTTTAATTTGAGGGATTTTATGTTCCGTAAGACACACCGTTTCATTGCAGTTGTTACAATGAAAATGCAAGTGTAAATCTTGTTCAATCTCACAGTTACAACCCTTCTCACACAAGGCATACTTTGAAATGCCCGTGCCATCATCTATTTGGTGAACTATTTTCTTTTCTTCAAAAGTTTTGAGTGTACGATACAATGTGGTGCGTTCTGCTTTCGCGAAAGCGGACTCAATATCTGTCAAAGTTACTGCTACCTCTTTTTCTGCAAGAAACTTATATATCAGCAGACGCATTGCCGTAACACGAATATCTTTTGACTCTAATACTTCTTCTATTGTTTGCATATTTAATCGTGGTCTTCGTTTCCAAAAGGTTTAATAATAATTCCTAAGCTAAAGATAAACCCATCAGTGGGCGCATAAATTTCGGGAAAAGTTGGGTTTTCGTGCGGAGGCAATACCAACGGAGAAAATCGACTTTGCCTGCGGTCTGTGAAATTTTCAAAATTTACAAATGTGCTACCCCATTTAAAGTTACGCATTAACAGGAGTCCCATTGTAAAAAAATCTGTTGTTTCAGAACCATTTGACAATAGTTGTTTTCCTGTGTAGTAGGTTTCATAACCAATGCGCCATTTATCAGATTCGTACATCAATACACTACCTGCATTATGCTTTGCGGTTAATGGTTTTTGTGGATTACCAGGTAAATAATTCAATCTCGTATCTATCAACGCATAATTAAGAAACCATCTAAAATCCTCATAAGTAAATTTAATATTAGTCTCAGCTCCTCTACTAATAATTTCACCTTCAGCATTTTCAAAATTAAATAACCCATCATCTGTACTATTTAAAAGCAAGCCGTTTTTGATTGCAGATACGTAGAACAATTGGTTAATAGAAAATCCTATTTCATCTGATAATCTTGTTTGATAATTAAAATCAAGATTAACTCCATAAGACCTTTCAGCTTTCAAGGCATCCTTGTTTATGGGTAAAACATCTCTGAAATTGATAAATTCCGCTTCTTCTGTAAATATATCTGGTAGTTTATACCCAAGTCCACCACCAATTCTACTTGAAAATCCAGTGTCGTTTTTATATAAAAGCGAGACTCTAGGTAGTGCAAAAAAGCCCCAATCTTGAGCGTAATCGGTACGTAAACCCGTTTCCAAAATCCACTGGTCAGAAAGGTCATAAATATTGTTTGCAAATAAACCATAGGTGATTTCCTTTTGGTCTCTTTCGATGTGATTATCTATTTCATCAAACGATGTGGTATACAAATTAGCTCCGAGCACCCAATCAGATTTTAAACCTTCTTTTTGATAGGTAGCTTCTGTAAAAGTATTCCATTGTTTGCCTTTAAAGGTTAGGTCTAGAATATCCAAACTCCTATCAAAATAAGCGATGCTATTTTTTACAGTAAGCGTCCTTAATGAGTCTAACTTTGTCTCGTAAACAGCTTGACTACTTAGACGCTTGGAAAGGTTATTTTCAGTATATTGATGAATACCATTTTGCCCTTCTTCAATTTTTGTAATATCTCCCCCTTTTCTATCATCATATGTTCCGTTAAGTCCTAACCAAAGTGTTGTATTTTCAGATGGGTAGTAAAATAATTTTGGATTAATACTCAATGATTTTGTTAATGGGAGATTACTGAAACCGTCATCTTCAGGGTCATAAGCTTTCTGATAATGGCCAGAGCCATACAACGTCCAACCAAAATTATCTTTTCGCTGTCCATAAAATACATTTGCGGTACTACCTAGTGCTTGGGTCTGTGTTAGCATTATATCTAATTGAGGGTCTTCTTCTGGTGTTTTAGACACCATATTTACTAACCCCGCTATTGCACCACCACCATACAATGTAGATGAGCTACCTTTTATTATTTCAAATTGCTTGAGGTCTAATGGTGGAATTTGTAAAATGCTTAATCCACTTGAAAAACCGCCATAAAGTGGAAAGCCATCTCGCAATAACTGTGTATAGCGACCATCTAACCCTTGAATTCTAATATTGGTGTTACCACTACTAAGCGACGTTTGTTGCATCTGAATACCTGTACTTTCTCTTAAAACCATAGAAATATTAGAAGCATTCATTATTGCTTTTTCACCTAATTCCTCGGCTCCTATGAACTCAATGCGTGTTGGTATTTTCTTTACGGTTCTTGTACTTCTCGATGATTGTAAGACTACTTCATCTAGCGTATTACCACCTGATTTAAGAAAGAACACCAATTCTGAGTCGGTGGGTAATTGAATGGTTGTCTCTAGAGTTTCAAACCCTAGATATGATATGGTAATTTTATGGGTACCGTCTGGAATATCAGAGAAGTTAGCAACACCATCAAAGTCGGTAATAGCACCTATTTCTAATTCATTGAAGTAAACAGTAGCACCTAGTAATGGTTCTTTTTCCTGTTCCGTTTGAACCTTGATTTTTAAAGTTTCTGTTTGGGCTTTTCCGAAAGCACAAAACAATAGCATAAGCCACAGGCTTATAGATTTTATATTCATTGATTATGGTTTTATTGACTAAAAAAAATATGAGATTAGTAAATCCCTTTTGTTTTAGGCAATAAACTGGGGTGGCTGGAGTAAGGAGATATGATAGCCTTTATTCTTACCATCAAAATGTTTAATGTACAATTTTGGTGTCAAGAGGTTTATAGGCTCAAATTCTATCGCATCAAATCCAATAGTATGAACGTGACAGCAATGACAATGGCAAAATGGTGAACACATATCACTTTCAGAGTGGTTGTGATTTACATCTACCATTTGTGAGATTTCTTCATTTGGGTCACTATTATCAATAAGCGTATCGCCACAAGGCATAAAATTGAGCCCTAGGAAATAAATAGATAGTATGATGCTAAAGATTTTCACATTACAAAGATAATAGATTTTAAATGCAATAGCTGTGCAATTAATTTATAGTCTCAATCACACTTCCACAAGTCAACATTGCATCGCCATAGTATGGATTCTTAATTTCTTTTTCTGTACTTAGCCATATGGCACCTTTGTTACTGTTTGCCATAGGACACTTTTGAACATAAAGTGTATCCGCAGGTGATTGTATATTCATCGCAAGAGCGACCATATTTTCGTTTAAAACTACCAAATATGCTCTTTGTTTTTCTAAATCTGGATTAGTAGAAATGGCGTCTAACATTTCAATACTTTTTGAAAAATGAGACTTTTCCATTTTACCTAAATTACTTGCTTCAATGGCATTTAACTTATCCGAAGTAGTTTTAGCAAAAGCTGAAACTTGACTCGCATCACTTGATACAAATGCATCTTTCATTTTAAGATATGGTTGAAGAGCTGATTGAAATCCTGACTGAAACGCTTGGGGTAATTTCATTTTCATCATTGAAACCGAGTTAGGTTTCTTTTCAGTAATAGCTCCTTGCATTCCCGTATGTCCTTCGTGTCCTGTTGTTGTGCGTCCACCAGCTTTATTCATCATACTTTTTTTACCTTGCAACTGTGCAGCTGCATCTACTGTAAAAGTACCATTAGTTACTATTTCATCTCCATTTTCTAATCCTGTAGAAATTGTATAATTGTCTCCATTACGAGTGCCAATAGTAACCTCTCGCATTTCAAAAACAGCTTCATTCGGATTTGTCTTAACATACACCAAAGAGCGTTCTCCTGTCCATAAAATAGCACTGGCAGGTATACTTAACGATTCCTCCGAAGTCTGCATTGTCCCTTTTATTTTCCCTGTGACAAACATCCCTGGTTTGAATAAATTTTCTTTATTCTTAAGCGTTGTTCTTACAGTTACAGTTCTAGTGCGATTGTTAAGAACAGGGTCTATAAATGTAATTACCGCATCAAAGTCCTTATTAGGGTATGCATTAGTGGTAACCTTGATTTTCTGCCCTTTTTTAAACTGCGAAATTTGATTTTCATAGGCATCAAATTCTGCCCAAACCGAATTTAGGTTGCTCACTTTTAAAATGGGTTGACCTTGTTTTACATAGTCGCCTTCTGCTGCCATTACCATAGCTACCGTTCCTGAAACGGTTGCGTAGATTGGAAAGTTCTCGCGCACTTTTCCTGAAGCTTCTATACTGCTAATTTGCTTTTCTGAAAGTTTCCAAAGTTTTAATTTATTACGTACTGCATTATATAAAGCCGGTTGCGATTCTTTTAATGACGCTGCTGTAATTAGTTCCTGCTGGGCAGCTACAAGATTAGGTGCATAAATAGTAGCTAATAATTGTCCCTTATTTACTTTTTGTCCTTCATAGCTAACATTCAACCGCTCCAAGCGACCTTCAAAATAACTTGCTTGAACAGCGTTGTTTTCTTCGTTTTCAGCAATCTTACCAGAGAGCGAAATCATACCGTCTTCGTCAGAAGTTGCAACACTCCCAACAATACTGGTTTGAATATTAGCTAATGCCAAGGCATTTTCGGTCATTTTAATTTCATTTGCGGCTAGACCTTCCGCACCAGTTTCGGCAGGAATTAAATCCATTCCACAAATTGGACAGTCGCCAGGTTCTGGCTGCATAATCTGTGGATGCATTGAACACGTCCACATTTGATTAGCAGAGGCCTCTGAATGGTCGTGATTATCTACTGCTTGACCTGTACTCTCCGTACTATTTCCGAATAATAAATATCCGCCAAGTAATCCTATGATTACTGCAATACCTAGATATAAGATGTTCTTTTTCATTTTAAACTTTTTTTAATTTTTCTAACTGTAGGGGAACTTGTAAACCAAAGCAAAAAACCACTGAGAACTGTTATCAATCCTAAAAGTGAAAAAGCTCTTAATACTATAGTATTAAAATTGTCTCTTCCTTGATAATCCATAGTGTGTGTCATCCAGAGGAAATCAAACCAACGCCAATTGCGATGACGTACAGTCTGAAAAGCTCCATTCTTAATCGCCACATAAGCCTTTAAATTTTCATCTGTTTTATATGAAATCTCATAGGCTGGCAATGACCTTCCACGATACTCGTGGTGTTCTCCCACTGTTTCAATTCTCTTTATTTGGTCAAATTCTAAATTCGACAACATATAGCGTTCTGCTACTTTGATTGCTTCTTGTTCTGTGAGTTCCTCTTTCTTTGTTCCTGTAAGTGCATTATAAAGCACAGCCTCATTAATCCAGTAAAAGGGTGTACCTGCTATTTCAAGTAATTCTAACGATTTAATAGGTTCCTGAAAATTTAGTTGAGAACTTCCCACTAAATCTGAAAATGCGGTTTGGTCAGGAATTTCTTTTTTAAAATGGTCTCCGTGTATTTCGTCAATATCCGTCCAACTAAAGTACATTCCGCTAATCGTCCACATCAAGAACTGAATACCTAAAAAGATACCCAGATAGCGATGCGTCTTTCTTATTTTAAGTGCTGTTTTTCTTTTGACCATTTTATTTTACTTCAAAAGGAAATTCAACAAGAACCTTTTCCCAACTCAAGCTAATTGTTCCTGAATTATCGGTAGTCTTTGTTACTTTGTATTCTAAATGTTCTTTGATTTCTTCGAAAATTTTAGGGGTAACTTTAAATCGCAACACATCATTTTTCTCGTCATATTCATCTTTGCCGTGTTGCTCCCAATTAGAATTAAAAATGATAATCCAATCATCTTTTGAGGGAATTGTAAAAAACCCATACTTGCCTTTAGGAAGTGTTTTGCCATCAATTTGTAAATCTTTATTGGTTTCTATCCACGTTGCCATATGCGCTCCTGCTTGCCATATTTGGTCATACGCCAGTAAACCACCAAAAATAATTCTATCTCTAACACCCGGCGAAGAATAGTCTATGTGAATATGTGCATCACCTACCATAGCCATTGCGCTTGTATGCGGACTCAATGGTTTTTTCTTAGCAGGTTCTGCACTTGTTGAATTTTGCTCTGTTTTTTCGGTAATGTGCAATTCTTGTTCTTCCTTTGAAGTTTCTTTACAAGAAGCTAAAAGGATAATACATAATAGAATAATACTGTTTTTCATTATATAGGATGGTTTAGTTAATAGATTTTGTTCTGAGTCTAAGTGCGTTTACTATTACAGAAACTGAACTAAAACTCATTGCTAAGGCTGCAATCATAGGTGATAATAGAATTCCGAAAAAAGGAAATAATACTCCTGCCGCAATCGGTACACCCAGCGTGTTGTATATCATAGCAAAAAATAGATTTTGCTTGATGTTCCGCATTACTTTGTGACTAAGGTTTCTTGCTTTTACAATACCGTGTAAATCGCCCTTTACCAATGTTATCATCGCGCTTTCTATGGCGACATCTGTTCCTGTACCCATCGCGATACCCACATCACTTTTAGCCAGAGCAGGTGCATCGTTGATACCATCGCCTGCCATTGCAACCACTTTGCCTTGTTCTTGTAATTTTTTAACCTCGTTCAGTTTGTTTTCAGGTAACATTCCCGCCTTGAAGTCGGCAAGATTGAGTTCATAGGCAACTGCCTGGGCGGTATCGTGATTATCACCTGTAAGCATTATCACTTCGATGCTTTTGTCCTGTAATTCTTTGATTGCCTTGGCACTCGTTTCTTTTATTTTATCGCCAATAACTACATAGCCTGAAACTTCGCCATCAATGGATAAATACGAAACCGTTTTCCCTTGTTTCTGAAAGGACTGTGCCTCACTTTCCATTTCAGGTGATAGCTTAGCATTTGCATACTCCATCATTTTGGCATTTCCTAAATCGAGCTTCTTACCTTCAACTGTTCCTTCTACACCTTTTCCAGTTACTGCGCTAAAGTTTTCGGTTTTTGAAATTTCAACATTTTGCTCCTTTCCATATTTCACGGTAGCTTCGGCAAGAGGATGCTCGCTGGAACTGTTTAGGGATGTGATAAGATGTAGAATTTCGCTTTCGCGAAAGCGTTCTGCAAAAGCACCGATTTTCTCAACCGTAGGTTTTCCTTCAGTAATCGTTCCTGTCTTATCCACGATAAGCGTGTCTACCTTATCCATTTTCTCTAAGGCTTCGGCATTTTTAATTAACACACCATTTTGTGCGCCTTTACCAACACCTACCATAACTGACATAGGCGTTGCCAATCCTAAAGCGCAAGGACAGGCAATAATTAATACTGCAATGGCATTTACTAACGCATAGACATAAGCTGGCTCTGGACCCCAAATCGCCCAAACAATGAAAGTGATGACCGCAATGATTACCACTACAGGTACAAAATATCCCGAAACGGTATCTGCCAGTTTCTGAATAGGGGCGCGACTGCGACTGGCATCGTTAACCATATGTATGATTTGGGAAAGCAAGGTTTCGCTACCTACTTTTTCGGCTTCTATCAAAAAAGATTGATTGCCGTTAATGGTACCGCTACTTACTTTATCATCTACAGATTTATTAACTGGAATAGGTTCTCCCGAAATCATTGACTCATCTACTGTAGTTTCTCCTTCGGTAATTTTTCCATCCACAGGAATTTTATCTCCTGGCTTCACACGTAGTATATCTCCTTTTTCGATTTGGTCTATGGAAACTTCTTCTTCGTTTCCATCCACTACCTTAATGGCTTTATTAGGTGCGAGTTTCAAGAGTTCCTTAACTGCTGAATTGGTTTTACTATGTGCACGCGCTTCCAAAACCTGACCCATCAAAACCAATGTCAAGATTACAGTAGCGGCTTCAAAATACACGTGAACTGCACCAGATTCAGTTTTAAACTGTATAGGGAAAAAATCTGGAAACAACATCCCAAAAACACTAAAGAGCCAAGCCACGCCTGCACCTATACCGATTAGTGTGAACATATTGAGATTCCACGTTTTGATACTTCGGTAAGCACGTTCAAAGAACATCCAAGTAGCGTAGAACACTACTGGAATGGAAAGCCCAAACTGAATCCAGTTCCACCATTTCTGTTCCATTACATCGTAAAGCGGATTGTTGAGTATCATCTCACTCATAGCGATTATGAAAATAGGAATCGTAAAGGCTACTGCTATCCAGAACATTTTCAACAGCTTGTTATATGTTTTTTCTTCGGCTGAACTGTCTGCTTCCATTGGGACTAAATCCATTCCGCAAATTGGACAAGCTCCAGGTTCTTCTTTGACAATTTCTGGGTGCATTGGGCAAGTCCATTGTTCTGCAGTAGTTGCAGATAAATTGACTTCTTCTACCAAATCCATTCCGCATACAGGACAATCGCCTGATTTGTTGTAGGTTTTGTCGCCTTCACAATGCATTGGGCAGTAGAATGTGCCAGTTCCTTTTCCTTTTGGTTTTACCTCTTTTGTTTCTTTCGCTTTTTGATGTTCTCCTAAATTATGTATGCTATAAGAGCCTCCATCATTCTTTAAGGCTTCTTGAAAAGTTTCAATTGGGATATGGGATTGCATTTCAAGAGTCGCTTCTGCTTGTTCTAAATCAACAGTAGCGTTCGAAACACCTTCAACTTGTAAAAGAGTCTTCTCAACGTGATTTCGACAACCATTGCAGGTCATACCGTGTATGTGGTAAGTATGTTTCATTGTTTAGGTAGTTTTAAATTCAATTGTTCGCCTAATGTCAATTCGTCAACGTGCCCAGCAATTGCGTTATCATCAGTTCTAAAATGCATATGCATATTCGTTGAATGATGGGTAAATACTGCCGTGTGTTTTGTTGAATAGAATCCAATAATTTCAACATCTACTTGCTTTAAGCTTCCGTTCAAACCAGATTCCTTATGCTTCTTGTGATTATGAACAGTATCGCCTTCTTTCCAATCTATAACGTGCCAATCCAAAGTAGCGACCTTGCCTTCTAGAAGAAAAGGAAAAGGCTCATTTACGTTAATACCACTAGACTTCGCAGTTTCAAAAATTCTTTTTTCTAAATCCTCTTTCGTCGTGATGTCATCAATAGTAAACTCATCCCATTTTTCAACTTCTGCGTAAACAAATAGAGCTGCCTTGATAGTATAAGAATCTTTAATACCTATGCTGTTATTAGTAACAATACTATTGTATGGTTGACTATCAAATATTTGTATTTCGCCTTTTAAGTTTTCTACTGCTCCCAGTGCATAAAGGTGCTTCTTACTTGATAGCGTATCTAATGATATCGTAGCCTCCAAATTTCCTGACATTATTGTTTTCAAGGCTCCAGAATAATCTACCTGTACTTTGGGCGAATCAACGCAACTAATAATTGTAAAACTCAACAGAGTCATTCCTGCTAAATGGTAAAATCTATTTTTATTTATTCTCATTTCTAAAACAATTATTAGGACAAGCAAAGAGGTTTTAGACTAACTCGTCGGAATACCTTTTCTATGTCTTGGTTGACTTAATCTGATTATTATCTGGCGTAACTATTCGTGCTTGTGTCCATCTGATGTATGGTCTTCGTTTTTTACAAGTGCCATCCCACACGTACCACATTTTCCTTCTTTATCGCTACCACTATCTTTACAGTGCATAGGGCATACGTAGGCAGAAGTATATTCCTTTCCTTGCTTCTCAGTTGTCGCTTCTACTTTTGTTTCGGCTTTGTTGTCTTTGCAAGACACTATTGTTACTGCTGCAAATACTACCATTGCTACTAAAATTAATTTTAGATTTTTCATTGTTTTGTGTTTATTGAGTTATTAAATAATTCACTACCGCACTTTGCGCATAGTATGTTGTTATCGCATTTATTTGATTAATTTGAAACTTTAATTGTAGTTCTTGGATATCAAGCACATCGTTAAAGTCTATAGTACCTGTTTCATAATTCTTGATAAGAATTTCTTCAGCATCATTAGCCTGCTTTAAATTCTTTTCCTGTGTGTTGTATTTTATCCGGGCTTGATTGCGTTGTGATAAGGCTTTCGCGAAAGCGGACTCTAAAACATTCAAGCGGTTGTCTTTTTGAGCTGTTATTTCCAATTGCTTCAACTCATTTTGCATACTTTTTGAATCATACTTTTTATTGAAAATGGGAATGGAAACCGAAACCATAGGCATAAAAATATCTTTTCCATTGTCACTAAAATTCAAATCAGGGCGCTCAGAAACTGGTACATAATCCAGTCCAAAACCAATCATCGGACTCCGTTCAGCTTGATTCAATAATTCCGATTTCTCAATAGATTCATAGAGTTTATCATATTTAAGCAACTCTGGATTTAACGTTAAAGCATTCTCTGCATACACGATGTCTTCAGTAGGCAACAAAAGTTCTTCAATGACATTTACTATCGTAGTTTTATCCCGATTAAGTAATTTGTTAAAAGCCGTTTGCTCTCCTAAATAGGCTTCAGCTAACACTTCTTTTTGCTGTTGCAATTCATTTTGCCTAATCTGTAATCGCAACACATCTACTGCAGAAGCTTTTCCAACTTCAACAGAAGTCAGTGCCAGCTTTTCATAGGTTTTTAATAATTGAATATTCTCGTTAAGTACTTTCTGTTTTGCAGTAATACTATACAGTATGTAATATGATTGAGAAACAGAAAGTGCTAGTTTACGTTTGGCTATGACAATCTCCACATATTCTGCATCTGCCATTGAGCTAGCATAATTTTCTCTAGCTGTAATCGTACCAAACCAAGGCAACATTTGTCTTGCAGAAAACCGTGCACGTTGTGCCCCTGTTCTAGTTTCTGGTTCACTAACAAAATAGCCTGCGCTAAATTCTGTATTCGGAATCCAATCTGCTTCGTTCACTTTTTCTTCAGCTATATTATGGCGAAGATTATACGCTTGAATCTCCGGACTATTATTTTCGGCTTCCTGAATATAGGATTGCAATTGTTGTGCTCTCGCAAAAGCGGAAACAAACAAAACGCAGATGATGATTTTTATATTTTTCATTTGTTTGCTCTTTTTAGTTTGAATTCTTCTCTCCAACTGTACAATACTGGTACAATAAAATAGGATGTAATGTCAATCACCATTCCTCCAAAAATTGGGATAGCCATAGGTATCATAATATCACTTCCTTTTCCTGTGGATGTTAATACAGGAAGTAGGGCGAGAATTGTAGTTACTGTTGTCATTAGACAAGGGCGGATTCGTTTTTCGGCGGCTTCAAGCGCAGAATGCCTAATACTTTTTCTGTCTGTTGGTTTATCTCGGTCAAAAGTTTGCGTGAGATAGGTTGCCATTACGACACCATCATCTGTAGCAATACCAAATAGTGCGATGAAACCAACCCAAACTGCCACACTCAAATTGATAGTTTTCATATTGAACAAGTCTCGCATATTCTCTCCCAAAAAACTAAAGTTGAAGAACCAATCTTGTCCATACAACCATATCATTATGAAACCACCTGCAAAAGCAACCGTGATTCCTGTAAATACCATAAGTGAAGTAGTGACAGACTTAAACTGGAAGTATAAAATCAAGAAAATAATAGCTAGTGCCAGAGGAACTACAACTGAAAGCGTTTTTTCGGCTCGCAATTGATTTTCATATGTTCCTGTAAACTGATAACTAATACCTTTAGGAACATTTAGTTCGCCAGCTTCTATTTTTTGTTTAAACAAAGCCTGGGCATTTTCTACTACATCTACCTCTGCAAAACCATCAAGCTTATCAAATAGTACATAGCCTATCAAAAATGTATCTTCACTTTTAATGACTTGCGGACCTTGCTCGTAACGAATATCTACTAACTCGCCTAAAGGAACAGGACTGCCTTTTTCTACTGGAACATAAATCTTTTTTAAGTCGTCTGGATTACCTCGTAATTCTCGTGGATAGCGTACACGCACGCCATAGCGTTCACGACCTTCGACAGTTTGGGTAAGTGGCATTCCACCAACAGCCACTTGTAAAATCTGCTGAACGTCCATAATCGATATTCCATATCGTGCTAACTGCTCACGTTTAATATCAATTAATAAATAGGGTTTACCCACAATACGGTCTGCAAAAACAGCTTGCTCTTTGACACCTTCGGCTTGTTTTAAAATAGTTTCAAGTTGCAAACCAAACGCTTCTATCTGTGCCAAATCTTGACCTTTCACTTTGATTCCCATAGGTGCTCGCATTCCTGTTTGTAACATCACGAGTCTGGTTTCAATGGGTTGTAATTTTGGCGCAGAAGTCACTCCTGGCAGCTTAGTAACCTTCACAATCTCATTCCAAATATCATCAGGACTTTCAATTTTTGGTCTCCAGTTTCTGTAATATTCACCATCATTATCTTCAATCAAGTGGTTAAAACTAATAGCAAAAGGGTCTCTTAATTTTGACGTGTCATAGCTCGTATTTTTATTATCGACATCCATATTAGGGTTGATAACAAGATTACCGTCTTTAGTTATGAAAAGTCCATCTTCATTTACTTTATAGCGTTGCTTTTTACCTTTTGCATTATGCATATATTCAGATTTATACTGAATCATATTTTCATACATCGAAAGCGGTGCAGGGTCAAGCGCAGATTCTGTTCTACCTGATTTGCCCACTACAGTTTCTATTTCAGGAATAGTAGCTACAGCCATATCAAGTTGTTGTAATACCCTTTTATTCTCTTCTACACCAGCGTGAGGTAGCGAGGTGGGCATTAAGAGGAACGAACCTTCATTAAGTGATGGCATAAATTCCTTCCCTGTGTTATTCATTATCCACGCACCAGAAATAAGTACCGTTGCAGGAATGATAAGAAATAGCAATCTATTAGCTAAGGCCCATTTCAAAATCTGGCTATAATATCTTCTTAAAACTGAGAATACCCCTAGAATACCGAAGCAGACTATAGATACAAATAATAGATTGAGGATGATGCTTCTATCAAAGCCTAACGGTCGCCAATATGTCGCTAGCAGTATGACTATAGCGGCTGATGCTATCATAATATTTGTAAGATTGGCACGCTTTCGCGAAAGCGCATTTCTTAAAGTCAGTATTGCCGTAATACCAAAGGCTATTAAAATCAATCCCAGCCAGTACCCACAAATGATTGCTATAACACCTGCCACAATAAGAGAACAATTGAATATATAATTGAACGAGTTTTTAATGTTCTTTTTCTTAAATAAGTAAGCTGCTAATGGTGGTATTATGAATAACGCAATTACTAAAGATGCCGATAGTGCCATTGTTTTTGTAAAGGCAAGCGGACGGAATAGTTTTCCTTCTGCACCTATCATTGTAAAAACAGGAACGAAACTTATTATAGTAGTTAGAACGGCTGTTAGAATAGCTCCTGAAACTTCGGCTGTAGCATTATAGATAATTTGATTTGTGGTGTATTCCTCACCATTTTCGTTAAGGCGAAGTTTTTTGTCATCCATATGCCGTATCATATTTTCTGCTAGTATGACACCGACATCGACCATTGTACCAATAGCGATAGCGATACCTGAAAGTGCAACGATATTTGCATCTACATCGAAGAGTTTCATTGTGATGAAAACCATTAGCACAGCTACGGGTAATAGTCCTGAAATGAGTATAGAAGCTCTTAGGTTGAAGACCATTATGATGATGACCAAAATGGTAATTAAAATCTCTAGAGTTAATGCCTCGTTGAGTGTTTCTAATGTTTCCTCTATAAGCTCTGTACGGTCATAAAACGGAACTACGGTAAGTTGAGATGTACGACCATCTGCAAGTACTTTTGAAGGTAAACCGCCTTTGAGTTCTTCAATTTTCTCTTTTACATTAGTAATGACTTCCATAGGATTTGCGCCATAACGGGCTACAACCACACCACCTACAACTTCAGCTCCTTCTTTGTCCAAAATACCACGTCTTGTTGCTGGTCCAAGTGTAACATTGGCTACATCTTTAATGCGCAGAGCTGTGAAGTTTTCTGAAGAAACAACTGCATTTTCTATATCATCAATAGACTTCACATAGCCTAAACCACGAACCAGATATTCAGCTTGGTTAATTTCTAGGGTCTGTGCGCCTATGTCTTGATTGCTTTCTTTTACTGCTTTTACGATTTGATTGAGACCAATGTTGTATTGGCGCATTTTTTCAGGGTTTACATCTACCTGATATTCCTGAACATAACCACCTATGGAAGCAACTTCGGAAACCCCACTTGCACCAGAAAGCGCATACTTTACATAGTAATCTTGGATGCTTCGCAACTCCTGTAAATCCCAACCGCCAGTTACATTACCGTTTTCATCACGTCCTTCTAGAGTGTACCAATATATTTGACCTAAACCAGTAGCATCTGGACCCAAAGCAGGGTTTACACCTTCCGGAAGTAAATTAGCCGGTAAAGAATTTAACTTTTCTAAAATGCGACTACGAGACCAATAAAACTCGATATCTTCTTCAAAAATGATATAGATACTGGAAAAACCAAACATAGAAGAACTACGAACTGTTTTTACTCCAGGAATACCAAGCAAGGATGTAGTTAAGGGATAGGTAATTTGGTCTTCTATATCCTGCGGAGAGCGACCTTGCCACTTTGTGAAGACAATTTGTTGGTTCTCACCAATATCAGGAATAGCATCTACAGCTACAGGATTTGAAGGTAGAAAACCAGTTTCCCAATTAAAGGGCGCATTTACAATACCCCAACCTACAAATAGGGTGAGCATTAAAACTGCGACGAGTTTATTCTCGATAAGGAATTTGATAGCTTTATTAAGCATATAAATTGATAATTAAACAGTTATGAAAGGAATGAATTTCTGGAATACAGAAAAGCAAACACAACAAATCGAGCCCTAAACGATAGCTATCGCTGGGCACATTAATACTGTCTAATAAATCAAATTAAAAATGTCTGGTGCAAGACTTGCACATCCCGTTTGACAAAGGGGGGTGGGTAATCTACAAAAGGAACTTCTACAGATGTTGTTCCTTCGAAAAGACTTAAATAAGAATATGTAAATGAGGCAACAAAAACTTGCTGCTCAAACGTAAGAGTGCTAAATGTATTCTTTAAATCATCTTGTCCTTCAATAACTAATTGCTCATCCGAACAACAATTATTCTTTTTCATTTCGGGTTTTTCACAGTTAGAAGTTATCTGTGCTTTCTCCATTCCACAAGTTTCTACATTATGGAAAAAAGAGAAATCCACTAGATTGTCTCCACAATAATGCATATCAATAGTGAATGACATCGTAGAGAATAACACTACAAAAGCCATAGAAATTGACATTATTTTATGAAATACTTGCTTCATTTAGATACAAAAATAGTGTTTATTTTAACATTTAGGTTGTTTTTAACGTAATGTTAGGGGTGGGTGAAAATAAATTCTGAGTAATTTCTTGAAAATTCTAAGTGTAAACATCAATCAATATCAAATAGCAACAAAATATATTTTGACAAACGAAAACGACTCGATTCTGTACCTATTCTGTACCCATAGTAAAAAAGAAAGGCTTCACATTTCTGTGAAGCCTTGTCATTTCTAGTAGCGGGAACTGGACTCGAACCAGTGACCTTCGGGTTATGAGCCCGACGAGCTACCTACTGCTCTATCCCGCGATATATTCTAACATAACACTTGGTGTGACACCTTCAGCTTATGAATCTGACGCTCTGTTTAGAACCCATACTATTTATATGGACGGCAAAGATACAATGTTGTTTTCATCCTAACAAGAAGTATTGATAGAAATTTTCGGAATTAAAAAAACAAAGAAATATAGACAACGATCTTACTCTTGGGCAATCCAAGAAATTGCCTCTAAGCGATTGTCTGAGGTGAAGTTCTTCAGATTTACGTTCACAACAACCGTATCCAAAACCCCAAGCATATGTATCCATTTACGATTGGTCACCAAAGCTATTTTGTTAAACCGATGGTGGTGCTCCACAGGAAACAAAGTGGCAATCATAACAGCATTTAAAGAAAAACGTTCAATACCACTGTCTTCCAAATATAAATTTATAGTGTCGTGCTCCTCAAACTTCTCTAAAATCTGACTTTTCAAATCGTTGATCGCTTTTTTATTCATGACCCCATCTATGATGTAGCCCACGGTATTACGCGATAAACTGAAATCTGAAAGCATTGAAATATTGGTTGATTAATTAGTATTTTAAAGTTAATAACAAAACTCGTCCAAACAAGCCAAAAAGCCCATCAATTTTCTATTAATTCGCCATTTTCATCGAAAACTAGTGTTCGAAACTCATAATTAAGAAAAAAAATTAATGAAACTGAAAGAAACATCTTTAAAAAAGAAGGAAAATACTTAGGCTTCGGCGATCCAGGCAATTGCCTCCAATCTATTTTCTGTCGTAAAATTTTTGAAATTACCTCCAAGTAAAAAAGTATTTACGGAGGTTAACATATGAATCCATTTGCGATTTGTCACCATCGCAACTTTCTTAAATCGGCCCATATGCTCGTGTGGAAATAAGGTGGCGACTATCACCGAATCTATTGAAAAACTGTCTATTCCAGCATCTTCTAGATAAAGAGATATCTGGTCGTGCTCTTCAAATTTCTTCAAAATCTCCTCCTTCAATTGCAGTATGGCTTTGCTGTCCATTGGACCTTCCACTATATAGCCAATTGCGTCATTTGCAAAACTAAAATTTAAAAACACTCGTATTCACTTAAAGGTTACAATATTAAATATAGTAAAATTACTGCTCAATGGGAACCGCATCAAATTGGATGAGCTGTGCGTCTTCGAACTGGGTGGTTACTTCAATTGGATTACAGCAAACTTCGCAGTCTTCAATATAAGTTGCATTCACTGAAGGATCCAACAGCATCGAAACGTTTTCCCAACAATAAGGGCATTGAAAAAAATGTTCTTCCATCTATTTAAAATGAAATATTCAACAATTGACCTGCTAACTGTAGCACCTGTAGTTCTGCTAATTTAGCCTGGTATTTTGCTAAATTCTTATTGGTCTTTGCATTCAACAAATTAAGTTGTGCCTGCCGAAGTTCTACAGAAGAAATCTGTCCTAATTTATAACGCTCATTGCTGCGTTCATAATTATTGTTAGCAGTAATTACATTCTGCTCCTGTAGCCTGAAAATTTGAAGCCTGTTTAAATAATCACCCCGAGCATTGTATATATCTCTTGTCACTTCTTTCTCAAACTGCTTCAGAAAAACATCTTGATTTTCCATTTGTATTCTAGCATTCTTAACAGATGTAATTCCGCTACCTCCATCAAAAAAGTCCCAACTTAAACTAACGCCTGCCGCAAAACCAACAGACCTATTAGAAGCCAAGAAATTAGTTGCCGGGAAATTACCCTCATTCCACCCATAACTTCCAGTGAGACCCACAGATGGGAGATAAATAGATTTACTCGACTTGTAGTTATAGTTCGATATGTTTTGATTCTTCTTTGCTTGTAATAACCTCACATTGGCGGTATCTGCAACTTCAATATACGCATCGAGGGTTAACTGAGGAATAAAACCGACCGTAGTATCTGCAGCAAAACGACGCTCCAAATCGCTATTAGTAATCACATTTAAGTCTCGTTTAGCATTAATTAACTCCTGCCGAGCATTTAAAAGATTGATACTATCGGTTACAATGTCTACCTCAGCGTTGAGAACGTCTAGTTTGTTATTCTGTCCATATTCGAAGGCATACTCCGCTCTTGTAAGCCGTTTTTTGGTATTTGAAAAGGTTTCCTCTAAGACATTGATATTCTCACTTATTCTAGCCACCTCATAATAAACAGTAAACAATTGAAGCATGGTGGTTTCTATAGTTTCTCTAGCCTGTAGTTCGGTCAAATCGTATTGTTCTTTCAACGCCTTGTAATCGTACAAACGCCCCAAACCATCGAACAGTACGTAGTTTAAGTTAAGAGACGCATTATATCGGGTGGTCTCTGCTCCATCTATTACGTTCTTATTTCCATCCTGAAATGTGGCCTCCTGATCTTGCAGATCGTAATTTGCTCCTGCATTCCCGGTTAAACTTGGAAGGTATCTAGAGTTCAAAATACTTCGGTTGTTATCGGCAATTTTTAAGTTGTTTGAAGCAATCGTAATTCCGAAGTTATTTTTCAAGGTTTCAGAAATGGCCTGCTCCTTCGTTAAGACATCCAATTCTTGAGCTGTTATATTTCCGAAGAAAAAAAGCAAAAGAAAAGAAACCAACATGTATTTTTTTAGAACCATTATCTCTTTTTGAGTGTTATCGTAAATTATTTAATTGGAGCCTCAAAAGCGGCTATATGGGGAGGTGAATGCTCTTCCTCCTGCTGTTCCTTTATAGCTCTCTCCACCTCTTCTTTGGATATTTTACGTCCTGTCACCAACCACATTGTGTTTTTCTTTAACCAATTACTAAACGAAAGAAAAATAGGCAACATTACAAGGGTTAAAACAGTAGCAAAGCCAATCCCATATGCAATACTAATTGCCATAGGGATAAGAAATTGAGCCTGCCTACTTTCTTCAAAAATTAGTGGCGCCAGACCCGCGATAGTGGTTATTGAAGTTAGAAAAATAGCTCTAAATCTGGATCTACCCGCCTCATAAATAGCATCGTCGAAAGACATTCCATCTCTTAAATTACTATTGAATTTTCCGATAAGTACCAATCCATCATTAACCATAATTCCGATAAGAGCAATAATTCCCAACATCGATAAAATATTAATTGGAAAATCGTGTATCCAATGCCCCCAAGCAACCGCTGGCAAACTGAAAGGAATCAGCAACAACAGCATTAGTGGCTGACTGTAACTTCTGAAGGTAAATGCGATAACTATATAAATTAGAAACAGTACGGTAAGCCCAACGGGCTTTAGCGATCCTAACAATTTACCAGCCTCCCTATTTTGCCCTTCATAAGACGGCGTCACTGTTGGATATTTGGACAAAATTTCTGGCATGATTACATTTTGAATATCCGCCATCACATCGGTCGCGCTGGTTTCCTTTGGGTTTTTAATATCGGCCGAAACCTGAATCTCTCTTCGTCCTTCCAAGTGGTTGATGGCAACGTCTCCTCGTTCAATAGTATAACTTGCTATCTCCCGCAACGGAATTCGATCGCCATTGGCAGTGGCAATTCGCATATCATCCAAATTGGTAATAGAAGATCTATTTTCACGGTCGTAACGTACCCAAACTCGAATTTCATCCTGGCCTCGCTGAAAACGTTGGGCCTGCGCACCAAAGAAACCTGCTCTCACCTGCGCCATTACATCCCTCAAATTGAGACCCAAAGCATAGGCATTTTCATTCAACTCTATCCTAATTTCTTTAATCCCAGCTGGATCATTATCGGTTACGTCTTTAAGCAGCGGGTTGGCTTCCAAATTCTCTTTCAACTCGGCTTTCACCGCTTTTAATTCTGAAATATTATTACCCAAAAATGATACGGAAACCGGACTTCCCCCAAAGTTCCCTCCACTACCATACACCAAACTCTCCACACCAATTACTGGCCCCACTTTTTCCTGCAACTTGCTTGTAACAAGTCGGGAGGTAATTTCGTTGGGGCGTTCTTCTCCAGGCAATAAATTAATCGATAAGGAGGCAGAAGAAGCTCCTGGCCCTAATCTTCTAATCATGTTCTCGACCAAAATCTTATCCGTGCCCTTTAAATATTGGGCTGTTAACTCCTCATTTACTTCTTGTGCCTTTTCCTCAATGAGGGTAATAATACTATCTGTTACCCGCTCATTTGTTCCATTGGGCATGGAAAGTGTTACCGCAACTCGATCACTTGCGATCTGCGGAAAGAATGCGCCTCTAATAATCCCTGCCTGAAAACTTCCTGAAGTTAAAATCATGAAAACTATAAAGAAACAAAACACTAAAAACTTGTAATTGAGTGCAAATCTCAAGACCGGACTGTACAAATTGTCCCGTAACCATCTCATAATAGCGTCTCCAAACTTGTTTATGTACCTTAATTTTGAAAACAGTTTTCCTATAATCGTTTTTGGTTGGGCCTGATTTCTAGTAAGAGCCTTAGAATGTGCCAGGTGAGCAGGTAAAATAATAAGTGCCTCTACTAAGGATACCGTAAGTGTGAGTATTACAATCACAGAGACCTCTCCAAAAAATTCTCCAATCCTACCGTCGAGAAACAAAAATATTCCAAAGGCTAAAATGGTGGTAATAATTGCAGAAACAATTGCTGGTAACACTTCCATGGTGCCATCGACAGCAGCCTGCACAGGAGTCTTTCCACGTTCGAAGTGCTGATAGATATTCTCTGCGATTACAATTCCGTCATCCACCAAAATCCCAATCACAATGATCATCCCAAACAACGACAACACATTAATGGTTACATTAAAATAACCCGCGAGCATAAACATTCCTAAAAAGGCCACTGGTAATCCAAAGGCTACCCAAAAGGCAAGACGGGTATTTAGGAAAAGGGATAGAAAAAGTAGAACCAAGCCCATTCCAATGATTGCATTCTCCGTGAGCAACTCGGTTCTTTGTACCAAAGTAGTAGAAAGATCGCTCACCACACTCAACTGCACGTTATTGTATCTCTGGTTAAAATCTTCAATATACTCTTTGGCCTTCTCAGCCGCCCCAATCAAATCTTCACTATTGGTACTTGTTATAGTTACATTAACCGAAAGGTCTCCATTGAAATAATTGGCATCTGGAGATTCTGCAAATCGATCTTTAACTACAGCTACATCTTTTAATCGGATCGTTCTCCCTGACGCATCTGCTCTTACGATCAAGTTACCTAGTTCATCTCCGTAATAGGATCTATTATTTGCCCGTATTAAATACTCTTCAGCATTGGTTTTTATAGTACCTCCAGTGGTCAAAATATTGGCTCGGGAAACAGCTCCTGTAACCTCATCAAAAGAAAGGTTGTAGGCTAATAAACTATTTTCATTCACAGCTATTTCAATCTCTTCGGCTGGATAACCCACGATCTCAATTTGAGAGATTCCGTCAATACCACGAAGGTCGTTTTCCACCTGTCGACCAATTTGTTTTAGCGTTGCCAACGGAATATCGGTCCCGCTTATGGCAAATGAAATAGTCTGCCGCACATTTTCACGCTTCGAGACCACTAAGGGTTCCATACCCACTGGAAAGGAAGGAACCCGATCTACGGCATTCTTAATCTCCAAGAGCATGAAGTCAATACTCTCTCCCTTTTCAATCTCAACATCTATACTTCCGCTATTTTCACGAGAAGTGGAAGTCACTCGTTCCACACCCTCCAGTCCTTTTAAATTATCTTCAATTTTCAGCACAATTCCCTCCTCTACTTCTTGAGGTGAAGCACCAGGATAAGTAACGGCTATAGTAATGTTCTTGGAATCTACTAACGGAAAAAACGAGGATTTTAGTGAGGTAGCTCCAAAAATTCCAAGTATCGCGAACATAATCACGATCACGTTCACCGCGACATGATATTTAATGAAATAGGCAATAATGTTTCGCATCGATGTATGGAATTTTTAGATAGAACGCATGCCTAACTTTTATTTTCTGTATAAATTTTTACTAACATTCCAGTGTATGCTCCTGGAACCGACTTGGTAACAATTACTTCTCCATTTTGAACTCCCTTAACCACGACATCCTTCTCCGAAAAATAAACGGGTTTTACGTCAATTAAGTCAAGAATAGAGTCCCGCACAACAAACAGCTGATCGTTTGGTTGTAACAAGCTTCTATTTACCTTAATTGCATTCTCTTCCTGTTTAGCATCCAGTACAGCCTCTAGATAGACTCCTTCGCGCAGCCCTTCATCCTTCACTTGTATAAAAGCAGTAATGGTTTGAGAACCTTGATCTACATTTCCATTTATTCTGGATACGCTTCCCTTGAAACTAGATTCTCCATCAATAGTTGTAAGGGCAACTTCTTTACCCACCTTCAAAAGATCTGCGTAGTTTTTACTAATAGCAACTTCCAACTCGTAGGCACCAGTATCGATAAACTCGCCTAGTTTTTGCCCAGATCGAACTAATGTTCCTTCTGTTACCAACGCTTCAGTTAAAATGCCATCAAACGGAGCGGTGATTCTATATTTCCCGAGTCGCTGTTCAGCCGTTTTCACATTGTAATAGGTAGTAAGTATATTTCGTCCAGTGATGAAATATCGTTCCGTTTCCGAAGTAATTTCAGGCAAAGGCTTAACAGATTTATTGATGTCGAAATTGCTTAGATATGCCTGCCACTTTGGGAAAACATCTGGATAATCCAATTTTAGATCGGGCATGATAGCAGCTACTTGATTGTAGAGCTCACTTTTTTGAGACTGCACAGATGCATAGTACTCCGCGCTATTAATACTCAATAAAGTTTGTCCCCGTCGGTACGTTTGTCCTGGTTTAAAAAGATGAGTACCCTTTTGCAAAACGCCTTGCACCTCAGAAAATAGCTCTAGACGTCTTTGAGCAACCAAATTTCCATTGGCAGAGATAGTAATGGGTACCTTTCCATTTTGAACAGTATCCACAAACACCGTCTTCACTACTTTTTTGGGCTTCGGTCTTTCTCGGGAGTTAGCTTCAACAATGGCTTTGGATGCAAACACAGCCAAAACAACCAGTATAATTCCAATAACAGATAAAATAAAATTTCGCATGCAGTTGAGCTGAAAATGAGGCAACAAAACACCTCATTATTTTCAACAAAACTATTAACAAAAGCCTCCCTATCGAGTTAAAAAACTCCTAAATTTAAGACTGTGCGTCTAGTTGCTCTGTCACTGTTTCCCATTGATCCATTAAAGCCTCTAACTCTTTCTTTTTGTTTTGGTATCCGTCAAAAAAGTCTGGCTTCGCAATGGTTTCTTCGTAGTTGAGTGCTAGTTCAACATCTATCTGCTTAATCTCCCGCTCTAATTTATTGATAGCAGCTTCTGTTTTACTCAATTTATTTTTTAGGGACTTTAATTTCTTTTGTTGTTCGTAGGTCTCCTTACCGCTGGCAACCTCCTTCTTTCCTTCTGAAGATTTCACGGTTTTCTTTTCCGCTTCTCTTAAGTTTTCCAAATTCCGCTGTTCAAGGAAGTAGTCTATATCACCTAAATATTCTTTGATTTTTTGGTCTTTAAATTCGTAGACCTTATTGGTAAGACCTTGCAGAAAATCACGATCGTGAGAAACCAAAATTAGGGTTCCATCGAAGGTCTTCAAAGCCTGTTTCAATACATTTTTTGACTTGATATCTAAGTGATTGGTAGGTTCATCCATCACCAACACATTGAAAGGCTGAAGCAGCAATTTTGCCAATGCTAACCTGTTTCGTTCCCCTCCAGAAAGCACGCGTACGTATTTATCAACCTCTTCTCCTCTAAAAAGAAACGATCCTAAAATATCTCTTACACGCGGACGAGTTTTTTCATCGGCCGCATCGATCATGGTGTCTTCTACCGTCTTTGTTCCATCTAGATAATCGGCTTGATTCTGAGCAAAATAACCAATCTGAACATTATGTCCCAATGTAATTTTCCCTTCAAAATCGATGTCTTTCACAATCATCTTGGCCAAAGTAGACTTTCCCTGTCCGTTTTGCCCAACAAAGGCTGTCTTGCTGTCCCTCTCAATTAGAAGATCTACATTACTCAGCACTTTTTTCTCTCCGTAACTTTTGGTAGCCCCATCTGCTTCCACTACCACCTTTCCAGGTGTCACAGAAACTGGGAATTTTAGTTTCATCGTAGCATTGTCGTCTTCATCCACTTCAATGCGATCAATTTTATCCAATTTCTTAACTAGGGACTGTGCCATAGTTGCCTTACTGGCTTTGGCTCTAAACTTTTCAATTAACCTTTCAGTTTGCTCGATTTGTTTTTGCTGATTCTTTTGAGCTGCTAGTTGTTGGGTTCTCAGTTCCTGCCTCAACACTAGGTATTTTGAATAAGGTTTCGGGTAGTCATAGATCTTTCCAAGTGAAATCTCAATAGTCCTGTTGGTAACGTTGTCTAGAAACATCTTATCGTGAGAAACTAGCACTACTGCACCAGAATAACCTTTTAAGAAATCCTCTAACCATAAAATCGATTCGATATCTAGGTGGTTAGTAGGCTCATCCAGCAGCAAAATATCATTATTCTGCAGTAACAACTTAGCCAATTCGATACGCATACGCCACCCACCAGAAAAGGTTTCTGTTACTTTATTGAAATCTTCTCGTTGAAACCCAAGTCCCTGGAGAATTCGTTCAGTTTCTCCTTGGTAATTATATCCACCATGAATTTCATACTGATGTTGCACCTCGTTGAGATCGATCATTAGTTGGTTGTAAGACTCACTCTCATAGTCGGTTCTTTCAGCTAATTGGGTATTAATTTCCTCCAACTGCTTTTCCAGCTTCTTAATCTCCGTAAACGCCTCGTAAGACTCCTCCAAAACAGTTCGCCCCTTGGTGAAGTCGATATCCTGCTTTAAAAACCCAATAGAGATTTCTTTATCGGTCGCAATTTGTCCTTCATCGTATTCCTGTTCACCAGAAATAATTTTCAGCAATGTAGATTTCCCAGCTCCATTTTTCCCAACTAAACCTACTCTGTTTCCAGGAGTTAGCATAAAAGTGATACCCTCAAAAAGGTATTCTCCTTGAAATGAAACTGAAAGGTTATGAATATTCAACATGTGTTACTTTTGTTACCAAATTATTTTGCAAAGATGCTTAAATTTACACTGGAAAAAAAATGGTTATGGCATTCTTAAAAGGCACAAAATTATATAGCATTTTTACCGGCAAATGCCCTGTTTGTCACCAAGGAAAAATGTATTTAAATTCCAACGCTTATAAAGTTTCTGAAACGCTCAAAATGCACGATCGTTGTCCACACTGTGATGTCAAATTCAAAATTGAACCTTCTTTTTTTTATGGCGCCATGTATGTAAGTTATGCCGTAGGGATTGCATTTGCGGTAGCAGCCTTTGTTATCGCTTACTTTTTTATAGAAATGAGCAGATTTCACTCTTTTCTTATAATTATCGGAACCCTCATTGTTTTTTTACCAATCATACTTAGACTTTCAAGAAATATCTGGATCAATTTCTTTTTTAAATATGACAAAACGAAGGTTTAGTAATGCATGAAGGATATTAACTATACCTTCTAATATTCACTTCCTTGGGAAGAGCTTCCCCCTTCTCTAGAGCATCGAATAACCATTGAGACAGCAATGGAGCCATCATAATACCTCGAGTCCCCAAACCATTAAAGAAGATCACTTTTTCTTCTGAAATTGACCCTAACAAGGGCCGCCGGTCTTTTACAGTAGGGCGCATCCCAACCATTTGATCCACTACTTCAACGGGACCATCGATCATCTTTTCAACGGCAGCAACAATCTGATTTCTACTCTGCTCGGTTTCCGAATAACTAAAATCTCCATGAACAAAGGTGGCTCCTGCTTTATAAAGGTCTCCTTCTAGAGGAATAATAAAGAACGGACCTTTTAAAACGCTTTTCAGTTTTAGTGAAGCCGATTTAAATACAATGTATTCTCCTTTCTTCGGAATAAGGGTGTCTATGGTGAAATAAGGATTCTCCGAAACAGCCGCTCCTTGTGCGAATACTATTTTTTTAGCTGAAAGATTCGCATATGCAATCCCGTCGTTTTTGATTTCAAGTTGAGGGTAGCTGAAATCTGCTTGATGTAAGCAATTTTTGCGATGTAAATAACTCCGATAGCTTCGCAGCATAAGCCCCGTATCAATCTTAAAGCCGTAATTTACTTGCCCCAAACCGAATGGAGATTTTACCGACGGATTATCTCCTGTTAAAATTTCCGAAGAGAGAAAAGAAGAAAGTTTACTGAGATCACTTGCCACCATCCAATCGTTCTGTTCCTGTGGATTGTTAAAAATGCGATGAATTGGCAATTGCCTATAAATATCTGCATCCAATTTAGCAGCCAAGGAAAGGTAAAAAGATTGAGCCGACTCTAAAAAGGCTGCCGAATTCCACGCAGGTGTAAATCGTTTAAGAACGACAGGGTTGACCACACCTCCAGCAACTGCCGTGGCGCCTTTCTCCCCAGAATCGATCACTACAAACGACTTTCCGGCACGATCCAATTGTTCGCAAAAGCTAAGTCCAGCGATACCTAATCCTACAACGATATAATCTACAGAAGGTTTGATGCTCAATTTTTAATATTAAATTCTCAACACTCAAAGTTATTGCAAAAGTAGAGCACTCCTAATTGAGATAAAACGATTTTAGGCAATAGTTTTAGAAAGTCTGATAGAAAAATCTTCATAGGCTGAAACTTCGGAGGGTATAGTGCACCCTCACTAAAGTTCGCACGGCAGAATGCACCTTCATTAAAGTTTCGGTGCATATAGAAAAAGCCCTCCGATCTTTACAGAAGGGAGGGCTTGTAATTTATCTTATAAAACTACTAGTAGTTCCACAAGTCAATTTCGATGTTACGAATTTGCTCTTTGATACGTTCAGATTCCATTAACTGCATAAGCGCGTTGTCATTGATGTAATCTGCCACACCGCGGTCACCTTGTACGTTATCCTCTTTATAAACCACCCCGTGGAAACGACGTGAGTTTAATAAGTGATCATACGAAATAGGTTGCGAAGTGTTTTTACGGTTAAAGGCTTTGGCTCTGTGTAAAATATCACGTGTCGCTGGGAACCATACCCAGAACAATTCAACTTTAGCATCAACACCTTCGTCTTCAAAAGCTTTAGAACGAGCTTCATTTGCTACTGGGCAAATACCAAGCATACGATATCTTAATTCACCTTGACGTTTGTCTAGGTACCAATATCCTCTAATTCTCCACTCTTCTATATCACCAGCATCCAGGGTAAACTTACGGATGAATTCAGGATCTACTCTACCTTCAGCATTGAATTGCTCAATACCTAAATCTGTAGTATCACTGTAAACAAGAGAAGCTCCAATATCTTCAAGCGTTCTCTTTTCCGTAAAATAAGAGTCTGCATATACATGCTCTATTTTACCATCCTTAATACCCTTAACTAGAACGTCATACAACGAACGTCTTTCCGAACCAATGTTGTTGGTATCGATAGGGTAGTACAATGGGAAGTTCACTCTTTCATCAAGATCGATAATCTCCCAGGTAGTTTTAGACCAGAGTACATCACGCTCATCAACGTAACCGTATGGTAGCGGTGTATCGTTATCATAAGCAATCTGTGCTTCCGTTCTTACTCCAATTTCCTCGGGCACTTTGGCATTAAGGACATTGATTTGTGCCGAGGCACCAATGCTCATTAATAAACCAAATCCACATAGAACAACATTTCTCAAATTCATAAAACGTGTTTTTACTTTTTAATTTAGTTTGTAAGCTCAATACACACTGGAGAAATCTTTTTCAATTTGTATCCAGAGTTATTAGCAATACTTGCATTAATATCGAAAAGCTGTACTGTCTCTCCACGCTTAGCTCTACGTAGAGCAGCTTTCGCCTGCGCGTTTAGTTTTCTACCGCTTACTTTTACTGTTGGTTGTCCAGATACTTTAAAGCTGAAACCTGTAACGTTCAATTTCAAGTCAAAATCGAAATCTGCTAACATAGCTCCTACACTAGCAATTTCCAGTCCTTGACGTTGCATACGCACACATCCACCAGCTCCGTCTTCACCACGAATGGTTCCAGTTGGACGAGGGATATCCTTGATACGAAATTCTGAAGTTGTATTAACTCCTGCTCCGTCAGGAAGAGTTCCTCTAGCTGTAATTGTAACTGTTCTACCTTGTCCAGGAGTCATGTTATACTTACTACCTGAAGCCTTAGAAAGACCTGCACCAGAAGCACTTACTTTACTATCTGGAATTCCAGGAATAGAAATCGTCATTGGGTTTACAACCCCACGATATACTACATTCATCTTATCTGCAGCAATTACTGCTGAATTTGGCTTAGAAATAGTAGCGAAACCTGTTTTAACTTCCACTTCAATTTCTTCTCCACCTTCACCATAGTACAAGAAACCTTCGATTTTATGATCTCCAGGACTTCCAGCACCTACTTTAAGTACAACTCTACCACCTTCGATAGTATAATCTGTATCTCTTTTAAGTTTTCTACCGTCTAACGTCAACTCTTCTCTTTGTGGAACAGTACTTGCGTCAGTTCTACCTAAAAGGATAGCACCGTTGAAAGTTTCGCCAGGATAGAATGCAGATTTAGGTACATCCATAAAAGTATTGTAATTACTTAAAGATAATGCAGAGGCTTGTTGCCCTGCTAACATCTTTTGAAGTACTTCACTCTTAGTGCTCTTAATATCTGCTTGGATTTGAGTAAGCTTAGTTAAAGAAGCGACTAAAGGAAATCCTTCGTAGTTATAATTCAACCATTCTACTTTCTTTCCATCTCTATTGGTTACTTCAGATGTAGAGAAATTGGCACTAATCGCCTTTTTGATAGCAGGGTAAGTACTATCTGGCAATACAGTAGTCATTTCTGTTCTGTAAGCATTTAATTTATCCAAAAACTCTTGTCCTTCTTTCGTGTATTTTTCACCTTGGAAAAATCGTTGGTCGAAGAAATCAGTCTTGTCCATCACTTCATAATCCGTTGGATCTTCAAGTTTTTTGATGGCCTCACTCTTTAATCCTTGAATGTAAGAATCAAGATCAGCTGAAATTTTTGAAATTTTATCGGCGTTAGCCTTTACCGCAGCATATTGTTCTGGAGCATCTGAAGCTTTTACCGCTAGACTTTCCATAAACGCAGTGTTACGTTCTCCTGTAGCGACATTAGCGTCACTAATTTTCTCGTTCAATAATCCAAAAGCAGATAATACTTCTTTGGACATGTTTAATGCGAGCATCGCGATGAAAACCAGATACATTAGGTTAATCATCTTCTGCCTTGGGGATAGTTTTCCTCCTGCCATTTTATTTTCTTTTAAAGATTAATAAATATAGATGAAAAACTACCTTAGTTCTTAGTGCTCATTGCAGATAACATACCTCCGTAAACTCCGTTAAGAGAAGACAAGTTGGTAGCTAAGTGCTCCATTTGTGCTTTCAATTGCTCAGCATTCTCAGCAACTCTCTCATTCACTTCAGTTTGACGACTAGTAGACTCTACTTGTACTTTGTATAAGCTGTTCAATGACTCCATTTGCGCTGCAGCAAGTGCCATTTCTTCACTGTATTTCTTCGTTGAATTCATAGCATCGGCGGTTGGGGCCATTCCTTTTGCTGCTCCTTCAAATGAACGAATACTTTCTCCTAAGCTGCTCATCAATTCAGAATCGATTCTAGCATCTTTCAACATTTCGTCTAATTTAGAAGAAAGAATACCTTTTGCATCTTGAGGCTCTTCATTCTTAGCAGACTTCTTGTTTTGTCCTCCTGCTAATTCAGGATAAACTAGAGACCAATCCAAATCGTCATCTACTGGCTCGAAAGCAGAGATAGCGAAAATGAGTGCTTCAGTAATTAATCCAATCGCAAGAAGAGTTCCACCATTAAGTGGTCCCAGTTCCCAGTGAAGGATTTTGAATAATGCTCCTAAGATTACAATAGAAGCTCCAAGCCCGTAGGCCATGTTAAATAATTTCTTAGTTGATTTTGACTGTGCCATAATACAATAATGTTAAGTTAAGATTAAAATTTAGGTTAAGATTTAGATTATATAAGATGAAAGACTGCTTATCTAGCGTCTCCCAAGTTTTGATTAAGAGTAATGTCTGTACCCATGTAATCCTGGACTGTTCTGAAGCCAATATAACTTCTTGCAGAATCTGCATACTCGTAATCACGAGTACTCACCTGAAGGAAGTAAGCAACATCTTTCCAAGATCCACCACGTACTACTTTACGCATGTTCTCTGTGTCATTTACATTTGGGTTCATGGTAGAACTGTATTCGTAAGAATCTGGGTCATAAGAAGAGGCTACCCATTCGCTTACGTTTCCTGCCATGTTGTAAAGATTAAAATCGTTTGGCTCATACGCATCGGCCTCTACAGTGTAAAGCGCTTGATCTGCCGCATAATCTCCACGCAAAGGCTTAAAGTTTGCCATAAAGCAACCTCTATCGTTCTTTGCATAAGGACCACCCCAAGGGAAAGTCGCAGATTCCAGCCCACCACGAGCAGCATATTCCCATTCAGCTTCACCTGGAAGACGGAAAGAGTTTACATGCTGTCTATTTCTAGACTTTTGGTATGAATTTTTGTATAGTGTTCTCCATGCACAAAACGCTTTCGCTTGTTTCCAAGTAACACCAACTACAGGATAATCTCCATAAGCTTCGTGCCAGAAATAGTCATTATGCATAGGTTCGTTGTAAGAATAGTTGAAATCTTTTATCCATACAGTAGTATCTGGGTAAATAGGCACTGTATCTTGAATGATAAAATCTTTTCTGCTTTTTCCTTTAGCTCTTGCAGCCGCTTGGATATCCATGTAGGTGTATTGGAATACCAATTTTTCAACATCAATTGTACGTTGACCGTTATAAGCTTCTTCAGCTGGAATGTACATCGTGTCCATAACTTCTGAATAGTACTCATCTGGATACTCCTCTGTGCTCCAAATAATGTCTACGTCGTTGTTGATTTTTCTTCCTGCGTAGAAATCTTCTCCCATTCCATAGTAGTTGTCATACATATACTGCTGGTATGGAGTCATTTCTTCGTTTTCTTGATCTACGAACGCATATTCACCAACACCACCATCACCAGGAGTCGCTCCCACTTCATCGGCAAGTATTGCTAATTTTAGTCTAACTGTAGAATCTCTTACCCATTCCACGAATTGTCTGTATTCGGAATTGGTAATTTCGGTCTCGTCCATATAGAAAGAACGTACCGTAACTGTTTTCGTTGGGGCATCATTAACCGCGACGAAATCGTCGTCGGCCTTACCCATTATGAATGATCCTCCTGGGATGAGGGTCATACCATAAGGTTTCTCAGGGTACCATTTTTTGCCTTTCGCGCCAATTAGCTCTCCTCTGTCGCCAGAGTTACAACTAAACAAAAAGGCTACCATCGCACTTAATGCAATTAACTTCTTCATAGGTATTTAGGTTAAATTTAGTAAGATTTAAGGGCGTAAACCTATCTATATTTTTTCAGAAAAACAACATTTTTCTTAAAAAACCCTTAATTCTCAGTTCTTAGTTCGTTCGTTTTAGACTTCATTTTTGCGCCGGGCCTTATACCAGCGCTCAGGAATCTCCTGATTTGTCGCACTCAAATATTCGCCATAAGTGCAAGGTAATAACGTATGTCGTTTTAATTTATTATTAACATTTGAAATAAAAGGTAATTCAATCCACCAACGTCCCGTTTTATTGCTCTTTTTGAAGATCAAAATTTCTTCATCCACTGGAACCTTGTAAGTTGTGTAATTATTTTCAGAAGCAAAGTCATCGTCGTTTACGCGAAAATTAACTCCTTCAATAAAATACCATATAATTTGAGCAATTAGTACCGCCGCACTTTCTGCCTTAGAATATTCATCTAATTCATACAAGCCAAAAGAAGTAACTTTATTACTTATTCCTGCATATCGTGCAATTGCACATATTTCCCGACTATCAAAACCATTTGGACTTGTACTATGTCTATAACTTAATTCTGCCGCTTTTATTGCTGAAACATCCATAGAAACAATGTCTGCATCTCTCATAATTGGCTCCACGCAAGTAATATCTCCTGTTACTTTCCCCAAACGATATGCGTCGAAGAAAAGCTTATCCATTAAAGCAATTTCTCCAGGAGGATTGAAATACGATTGGTACCCTAAAACACTGTAATTAAATAGATTATAAGGCTTTTCAATAATAATCTTTCCTACAAACGATTTATTTGAAATAGGTTTTTCGGCATCGCCTAGATCGAAGCGTTGATCAACATTCACCATGTTCACCATTTTTCCACTACTGTCGTATGCGCGGTAATGAGCATATAAAAGGTCTTGACTTCCTCCTAAGATAATAGGAATAATCTTCTTCTTTAAAAGTGCTTCTGTAACAGTTTTAAAAGCGAAATACGTGTCGTCTACAGTCTCACCCATCGTAATATCGCCCAAGTCGATGATATCATTGGACCAATTTCCAGCATAAAGCCCGTAAAAAGCTTTTCGGATCTCGGTGAAAGAAACCTCACCACCCATATAGTTAACGTCGTTGCGATTCTCTCTAACGCCCAGAAGGGCAAAACGAACGTTTTTTAATCTGGGTAGATCTCCGCTATTTTGGTGAATGGCGATTTGCTTGCCCAAAACACCAACGGGTAATACCTCTCTGTGAGCAATTGCCTGTTTAGAAACCGGGGAAAGAAATTCTATCATTATTTTTTCTTGGCAGGGGTTTTCTTTTTAGCTGCGGGTTTCTTTTTAGCCGCTTTCTTTTTCGGAGCTTTCTTCGCAAACATAGCTTGCGCCTCTTCCAAGGTAATCTTATCGGCTTTTGTAGTTTTCGGCAACTCTATCTTAGTCTTACCTTTAATAAGATTAAATCTTCCCCACCTAGCTTTTTCCAAGCGAATTCCTTCTTCAGGCCATTCGCTAATTAATTTATCAATCTCCTTTTGCTTCTTATCTTCAATTAACTGAACAATATCTGCATCGCTTAAATTATCGAAGTCGTATTTCTTATTCACATTAATAAAAATATTATTCCACTTTATAAATGGTCCAAATCTACCGGTCCCTTTTTGAACTGGCAGCCCTTCATATTCATAGATAGGAGCATCCGCTTTTTTCTTTTCTTCAATTAACTCCTTAGCAAAACTCATTTCCACATCCAATGGATCCATTCCTTTGGGAAGTGAAATAAACTTTTTGCCCCATCGGACATAAGGACCAAATCGTCCGTTTGCTACCTCCACTTCTTCAGCATCGTAAACCCCCAAGGATTTGGGTAGCTTAAACAAGTCCATTACTTCTTCAAACGTAACTAAATGCAATTGTTGATCGGGTCTAAGACTTGCAAATTTCTTTTCTTCATCGTCTGGAGCTCCAATTTGAGCCATCGGACCAAATTTCCCTAAACGAACTAACACCGTTCGTCCAGACACAGGATCTTCTCCCAAAATCCGTTCACCGCTCTCTCTTTCGGCATTGGCTTGAACATCTTCTACATGTGGATGAAATTTGGTGTAGAAATCTTTCATCATCGATTTCCATTCCTCTTTCCCTTCCGCAATATCATCGAAGTCTTCTTCTACCTTCGCGGTAAAGTTATAGTCCAAAATATCAATAAAGTGCTCGACCAAGAAATCGTTTACGATCATACCAATGTCGGTAGGAACCAATTTCCCTTTGTCACTTCCAACTGTTTCTGTTAACTTTTTTTCTTTTAAGGCATTTTCAGCTAAAGTCATCTGAAGATAAACTCTCTCCACCCCTTCCACTGTTCCTTTTTCCACATAATTACGGTTCATAATTGTAGAAATCGTTGGAGCATAAGTAGATGGTCTTCCAATACCTAATTCCTCTAATTGTTTTACCAAAGATGCTTCCGTAAAACGATATGGCGGACGGGTAAAACGCTCTGTTGCCGTAACGTAATTATTCCCTAGCGCATCGTTTACCGATAAATTAGGGAGCATCCCATCTTGTTCTTCCTCTTCAAAATCGGTTCCTTCCAAGTACACTTTTAGGAAACCGTCAAACTTGATCATCTCTCCATTCGCTGTAAACTGCTCGCTTACTTTTTGACCTGCCAGAATATCAATCTTCACATTGGTGCGCTCCAATTGGGCGTCGCTCATTTGACAAGCAATGGTTCTTTTCCAAATAAGATCGTATAATCGTTCTTGATCGTAATCTCCGCTGATGGAAGAACGAGACATATCGGTAGGACGAATAGCTTCGTGAGCTTCTTGCGCACCTTTCGACTTACCTTTATAGTTTCTAGGGTTGCTGTAATTAGCTCCATAAGACTTAGTGATGGCATCTTCCGCAGCTTTTTTGGCATCTTCTGAAAGATTCACACTATCGGTTCTCATATAAGTAATTAAACCGGCTTCGTACAAACGCTGCGCTATTGTCATGGTTTTACTAACCGAAAAATAGAGCTTACGAGAAGCTTCTTGCTGAAGTGTTGATGTTGTAAATGGTGGTGCCGGAGATTTCTTCGCTGGTTTTTTGACTAGATCGGCTACCTTATATTTTGCTCCCAAATTCTTCTCAAGAAATGAACGAGCCTCCGCCTCGGTTGAAAAGTTCTTTGGTAGTTTTGCTTTGAATTTATTACCGTCTGTTGTTGTGAATTCAGCATCAATACGATAAGACGCAACTGGATTAAATTTTTCAATTTCACGTTCACGCTCAACAATAAGTCGCACTGCAACAGATTGAACACGACCTGCAGAAAGACCACCCTTCACTTTTCTCCAAAGTACAGGAGAAAGCTCATAACCTACTAACCTATCTAGCACGCGTCTCGCCTGCTGCGCATTTACAAGGTTATAATCTATTTGTCTTGGGTTTTCAATTGCCTTAAGGATCGCAGATTTTGTGATCTCATGAAAAACGATGCGCTTGGTCTTCTCTTTGACCAAATCTAAGGATTCGGACAAATGCCAAGCAATGGCTTCTCCTTCTCGATCCTCATCACTCGCCAGCCAAACCATCTCTGCTTTGGCCGCTAATGCTTTCAGTTCTTTTACTAAACTCTTTTTGTCGCTTGAAACGATATATTTTGGTGTGAAATCTCCTTCAACGTCAACCCCCAACTCTTTCGAAGGGAGGTCTGCAATATGTCCAAAACTCGAAGTTACTTTGAAATCTTTTCCAAGAAATTTCTCAATCGTTTTGGCTTTCGCAGGTGACTCAACAATCACTAAATTCTTTGCCATAGTCCATTAATTTGGATTACAAAAGTATGTGAATTTTTTAATACCCTTTTGCAAAAGCATGGTTTTAGGGTTCTATTAACACCTCCAAAGACTACTTAAACAATTAATATTCAGCCTTTTATTTTTTTCTAATTTTTATCAAACCCTATGGTGTCCTTGTAGTAATAGTAGATAGTTAGGTGAACAAAGTAGGCCGTAAAGATGATTCCAACCAGACAAATAAGGATTCCTATTTGAGCTATAATTGAAGAAAGCCAAACTAGACCAAAAACAATGATCCAATGTTTATTCCCCAATTTAAAAGCTGCCTTTAAGACTTCAGAAACACTTAACTCCCGATTAAATGTCAATAATGGCACCAATAACTGAAGCGGCACCATTACATAATATATAGGTAAGATACATAATGAAACAGCCAAAAGAGAAATTCCTAAAGTAGCCAGAGCGAGCAAGAATACTTTTGAAAAATCTTGCCTTAGCAAATCAAAGTAACCGCCAACATCTTCATTGAGTCCTAAATCAATATTTTTTAAAACCCTGTAAAAGTGAGAGGTAACCGAAATGGTAACTAACTGACCCAGAAAAGCCAAAATAAATACCACAATAACATAAATAACGACCGCCGTAGTGGAATAATCTGGCCCATAATATCTACCACCACTATCCAAAGCTTCCACATAAATCGCAATAAAAGGTATGTAAATCAACAAAAATAATGGCACCATGATTACTGCAATAAGCAACGCATGCTTTATAGCCACCTGCCAGACCTTAGGCACAAATTCAAAACTACGGGTGAGAATTTGTCCGAAATCTGGTTTAGAAGCTTCTTCAATTCTTTTAAAAATATCCTTCTCCATTGATTTTAAAGTAGATTAGTTAGCCTATAAATGTATAAAAAAGAAACCTGCCACTTTGTCACTTTTTTCAATAATATTGTATCTTTGTAACGCTCTATTCATGCGGGCATACAATTTGACCATTAAAACTTCGTATCGTTATAAATTGAACGATCCCACCTATGGAAGATAAAATTATTGACGAAAACAAGCAAGGGGAAACCATTGTGATGAAAGAAAAAGCTGGCAACACCCGTAAACTCTATATCGAGAGCTACGGATGCGCCATGAATTTTAGCGATAGTGAGATTGTAGCTTCCATATTAACCGACCAAGGATTTAATACTACTCAAAATCTGGAAGAAGCAGATTTGGTTTTAGTTAATACTTGCTCTATTCGCGATAAAGCCGAGCAGACCGTTAGAAAGCGTTTGGAAAAATACAATGCCGTAAAAAGAATTAACCCAAAAATGAAAGTGGGTGTTCTAGGCTGCATGGCCGAACGTCTTAAAAGTAAATTTCTAGAGGAAGAGAAAATCGTAGATATGGTGGTAGGGCCAGATGCCTATAAAGATCTTCCTAATTTATTGAAAGAAGTTGAAGAAGGTAAAGATGCTGTAAATGTAATTCTGTCCAAAGACGAAACCTACGGTGATATTTCACCTGTAAGACTTGGAGGGAATGGAGTTACTGCCTATGTGAGCATCACCAGAGGCTGTGATAATATGTGCACTTTCTGTGTGGTTCCTTTTACTAGAGGTAGAGAACGAAGTAGAGATCCTCAAAGTATTTTAAAAGAAGTAAACGATTTAGCTGAAAAGGGCTATAAGGAAATTACGCTTTTAGGCCAGAATGTAGATAGCTATTTGTGGTATGGTGGTGGCCTCAAAAAAGATTTTAAAGACGCTTCCGAAATACAAAAAGCAACTGCCACTGGCTTTTCGCAACTTTTAGAAATGGTAGCGGCAGCTCACCCAAAAATGCGCGTTCGGTTTTCAACTTCGAATCCACAGGATATGACGGTAGATGTTTTACATTCTATGGCAAAATTCGATAATATCTGTAAACACATCCACCTGCCGGTTCAAAGTGGAAGCACTCGTATTTTAAAAGAAATGAATCGCCAGCATACGCGTGAAGAATATTTCAATCTCATCGACAAAATAAGAGAAATACTTCCAAACTGTTCTGTATCTCAGGATCTTATCGCTGGCTTCCCTACCGAGACCGAAGAGGACCATCAAGACACCCTGTCGCTCATGGAAGAAGTGAAGTTTAATTTCGGTTTTATGTATATGTATTCTGAAAGACCCGGAACAACAGCAGCGCGCAAACTTGAAGATGACGTCCCAGAAGAAACCAAAAAAAGAAGACTAGCAGAAATTGTCGCACTACAACGAAAGCTCAGTGCCTATAGAACCCAACAATTTGTTGGAACTACCATGGAAGTACTCATTGAAAAAGAATCTAAGAAGAAAGACACCCAATGGAGTGGCAGAAATCAACAAGGATCTGTAGTTGTTTTCCCGAAAGAACATTATAAAGTGGGAGACTTCGTCATGGTGAAGGCGAACGATTGCACAAGCGCAACGCTTATTGGCGAGGCCGTTGGATATTCAAAAAACAACTAGATGATGTCGAAATCTCGATTCAGATTATCCCGAGCAAATTATATTTTTTTAACACTTGTTGTTATTGGATATTCTGTTTTGCATTTTCTAACTAGCGGGAATTCAGATGAGGAGATAGGCTACTTCATTGGAACTATTTTTATGCTTGGCGCAATGCCTTTGATATGTGCTGTTTTGGTTTGGCGAACCTCCAAAAATGACACACAAAGTGTTTCTCTAATATTCAATATCATTTTAGGTATTTCTGTATTTGTCACTATACAAGGATTTGGCAGGAATAGATCGTCTCAAAATAAAACGGTCGAAAACCTGATTGAGAATAAAGAAGAATACGCAAATCAATACAAGGCGCTTAGGGCTAGCGATCCAGACAAATTGGACTCACTTGCAACCGATTATCAGAATTCAGTTCTGGAAAACATGTCTAACTTAAGTGAGAATTCAAGCTCTGCGAAAGAGAAGAAAATATATGGGATAATACAGGAGTTTGCGATGGATAAGAGAGAGCTTGAGAGGTCTTGGGCCGAAGCCTATAAAGACGTTATGGCCGAAAGGATATTAGACTATAGCCAACTCAAGAATGAAGGAGAACTTGAATTCCAAGTAAGCACTTTAAAAAGATACGTAGTCGCATCCGAAGATTTTAAAAATTTTATGACAAACACTGTCTCTTTACTAAAAGCTAATTTTACTCCGGTAGGACTTGATAATAAAACGGCGCAAGGCGCACTGAAGGGAGCGCTAGAATTACAAAATAAACAAGGAGCAACAATTGAATCACTCCTGTCGAATCATATGGGTTATGGCAATGGAATGATAAAAATTGTCACCTTACTCGACGAACACCAGAATAAATGGAAATACATGGATCAAGAATTACAATTTTCAGACGTTTTAATTGAAGAAAACTTCTACGAATTGCTGGACAACATACAAACAAATGAAAATAATATTAATCAATTGAGCGAACAGCTGATTAATACATTGTAATAATTTCAAAAAATAATTATGGAAAACGTACAAGCTGTAAAACAACGATTTGGAATTATTGGGAACGACCCAGGCCTTAACCGTGCTGTTGAAAAGGCCGTACAAGTTGCTCCCACAGACATTTCAGTATTGGTAACTGGAGAAAGTGGTGTGGGAAAAGAAAGTATTCCAAAGATTATCCATGCGCTTTCACATCGTAAGCATGGTAAATATATTGCTGTAAATTGCGGTGCGATCCCCGAAGGCACTATTGATAGCGAACTTTTTGGCCATGAAAAAGGCGCCTTTACAGGAGCTACAACCACGCGTAGTGGTTATTTTGAAGTAGCCGATGGCGGAACCATCTTTTTGGATGAAGTAGGAGAACTTCCACTACCCACACAAGTAAGATTGTTAAGGGTATTGGAAACAGGGGAATTTTTAAAGGTAGGATCTTCTAAAGCACAAAAAACAGATGTTCGGATTGTGGCAGCCACCAACATCAACTTTTCGGAAGCCATTGAAAAAGGAAAATTTAGGGAAGACCTTTATTACCGATTAAGTACCGTAGAAATCTCACTACCCCCACTGAGAGAACGAAGTGAAGATATTCATTTGTTGTTTCGAAAATTCGCGTCCGATTTTGCACAGAAATACAAAATGCCCACTATCCGATTGGAAGATGCTGCGGTAGATCTTCTTCTGAAATATCGCTGGGGAGGAAATATAAGGCAGCTACGCAATATTGCCGAGCAAATTTCGGTATTGGAACAGACCCGAACCGTTACTTACGAAACGCTTAAAAGCTATCTTCCCAATGTTGGAAGCAACCTACCCGCGGTAATTAGTCAGAAAAAAGAAACCAGCGATTTTAGCAACGAAAGAGAAATACTTTACAAGGTTTTGTTCGATATGCAGCGTGATATTGGTGATTTAAAGAAACTCACCATGAAACTAATGAACAATAGCAATGCCGATCAAGTTCGAGAAGAAAACCCCGGGCTCATTAATAAAATTTATGAGGAGAATACCGATCATCATGAACGATTGGCCTCTTTCATACAGGAAGAAACGCCAGAAGCACACGATGTAGAAGTCCTCAACATCCCAGAAAATAGACCCGAGCCAACATCAGACAAATACCACTTTGCAGAAGAAATTGAGGAGGAAGAAAGTCTCTCTCTCCATGACAAAGAATTGGAACTGATCAAAAAATCATTGGAAAAGTACGGCGGAAAACGAAAAGATGCCGCCAACGAATTAGGTATTAGCGAACGAACATTATACCGCAAAATCAAACAATATAATTTGTAGCTTTCCGCTTTGTAACTATGAAGACTCTAAAACTAATTTTTACGCTCACTGCACTTGTATTTTTATTACAAGGATGTAAAGTGAAATATTCTTTCTCTGGTGCAGACATTGGAGATGCCAAAACGTTTCAAGTAAGTACTTTCGTAAATAACGCTCCCGTAGTAGAACCACGCCTTTCATTCGATTTTACACTGGCTTTACAGGATATTTTATTAAATCAAACCAGTTTAGGAATTACCGATACTGGCGGTGACCTGATATATGAAGGCGAAATAACGCAGTATTATATCGCACCAATTACCGCAACTGCCGATAATACAGCCGCTGAAAACCGATTAACCATGAGCGTTAATGTGCGATTTATTAATACCTTAGAACCTGAAAAAGATTTTGAGGAACGCTTTTCATTTTACTTCGATTTTCCCGGAAGTTCTCAACCCGTTGGTTCTCAATTGGACGTTGCACTAGAAGCAATTTTTGAACGAATCACTCAAGATATTTTTAATAAATCCCTAGCCAATTGGTAATATGAATACAGATACGTATACAGAGCTACTTGCCAACCCACAAAGCCTAGGAAAGGCTGAAATGGGAGAACTAACAATGGTTATTGATCAGTATCCCTATTTTCAAAGCGCTCGAGCCTTGCAGCTCAAGGGCTATAAAAATGAAAACAGCTTTTTATACAACGACGCCTTAAAAATTACCGCAGCATACACTACAGATCGCGATGTACTTTTTGAATATATTACTTCTGAAATTTTCGTTCAAAATGAAATTTCCGAACTCATTTTACAGCAGAACGAAGCCATCAAAGGAATGGACGTGGTAATTGAAGATGTTTCAGAACTCACGAGCCTGGAACTCGCTCAACAAATGAAAGCAGAAATGCAAAAAGCAGAAGCGATTCTCAATCCCATGTTATTTGAACGCAAAGAAACCCCAAGTGTGAAAATTTCAGAAGAAAAAGAAGAAAAGGAGGAAACAATACCAGAAATTGAAACAAACGAACCGTTACAGTTCTCTGAAAAAGACACCTATTCTTTTGCCCAATGGCTGCAGCTTACACAAGCAAAGCCTATCCAGCGAAATGAAACTACTGCGCCTAGTGAGGCCCCTAAAGAAACACAAAGCTCCATAAGTCAAGAAGAGAAAGAACGCAAATTTGAGCTTATCGAAAAGTTCATCCAAGAGCGTCCAAAGATCCTTCCGAAGGAACCTACGCAAAAATCAACCAATCTGGCTAAGCCGTATACTAGTGCTCCAGACACCCTAATGACAGAGACTTTAGCAAAAGTTTATCTGCAACAAAACAACTATAAAAAGGCGATAAAAGCCTATGAAATTTTAATTTTGAAAAATCCCGAAAAAAGTGGTTTCTTTGCAGACCAAATTCGGGCAATAAAAAAATTGATTAAAACTGAAGAACAATGACGCAATTTACCATATTCTTGATCCTAATTATTTTCGTAGCATTTCTACTCGTGGTAGTAATCATGGTACAAAACCCTAAAGGTGGTGGACTAGGTTCTGCTTTCGGTGGCGGAGGCGGTGCTCAATTAGGAGGTGTAAAGAAAACAACCGACTTCCTTGACAAGAGTACTTGGACCCTAGCTGTCGTACTATTAGTATTGATATTAGCCTCTAATATTTCTTTATTCGACGGTGGAAACAGCGACGGATTATTTGAAGAACAAATCGAAAATGTAGATTTACCAGCGACCAACACTGACGTGCCAAGCACACCAGAAACTACCACTGACTAAGAATCAGGGTTATCATAAAAAATAATACAAAAATGCCAACTGTGACAAGTTGGCATTTTTTGTTTCAAATTGTCACTTTTTCGCTATTGGCATAATTGCTGTCTACTAAAAACTAAATATAAATTAACCTCTTAAAAAAATAGATTGAAAATGGCATTAAAAATCCAACCACTTTCGGACAGAGTAGTAGTAGAACCTCAGCCTGCCGAAACTAAGACAGCTTCGGGTCTTTTTATACCAGACTCAGCCAAAGAGAAACCTCAACAAGGCAAAATAGTAGCTGTAGGAAAAGGAAAAAAAGATCATGACATGACGGTTAAAGTTGGTGACATGGTTCTCTATGGAAAATATTCGGGAAGCGAATTAAAACTGGACGGTAATGATTATCTCATTATGCGTGAAGACGATATTCTCGCTATAGTTTAATAACTGTAATCAACAAGCTCTATGCATTACGCACTAAGGGCAGATTCTCAACAAAACTTAAAGTAAAACGCATAAAGGCAAGGCATTTAGCTTAAAGCTTTTTTGCAAAAAGTAAAAAAAATATGGCAAAAGATATAAAATTTGATGTAGAGGCACGTGACTCCATTAAGCGTGGAGTAGATGCTTTAGCAAACGCAGTAAAAGTAACATTAGGCCCTAAAGGACGTAATGTAATTATAAGTAAATCTTTTGGAGCTCCTCAAGTTACCAAGGATGGAGTGACCGTAGCAAAAGAAATAGAGTTAGCAGATCCTTTGGAAAATATGGGAGCGCAAATGGTGAAGGAAGTAGCTTCCAAAACCAACGATCTTGCAGGTGACGGTACAACCACTGCAACCGTTCTTGCTCAGGCCATCGTAAAAGAAGGCCTTAAAAACGTTGCAGCAGGAGCCAACCCTATGGATTTGAAAAGAGGAATCGATACGGCTGTTGAGGCAATCGTTAAAGATTTGGAAAAGCAATCCACTAAGGTTGGGAATTCTTCAGAAATGATCCAACAAGTAGCTGCAATTTCAGCAAATAACGATGGACAAATTGGAGACCTCATTGCACAAGCATTTGGTAAAGTTGGCAAAGAAGGTGTAATTACTGTTGAAGAAGCAAAAGGAACAGAAACATATGTAGATGTAGTAGAAGGAATGCAGTTTGATCGTGGTTTCCTTTCTCCATACTTCGTTACAGATAGCGACAAAATGCATGCAGAATTGGAAAATCCTATGATCCTTCTTTACGATAAGAAGATCTCTAACATGAAGGATTTACTTCCGGTTTTAGAGCCAGTAGCTCAACAAGGAAAATCGTTATTGATCATCGCAGAAGATGTGGAAGGAGAAGCATTGGCTACTCTTGTAGTCAACAAATTACGTGGTGCACTTAAAATTGCAGCTGTAAAAGCTCCAGGGTTTGGAGACCGCAGAAAGGCAATGTTAGAAGATATTGCAATTCTTACAGGTGGAACTGTTATCTCTGAGGAAAGAGGTTTCACAATGGAAAATGCTACCATCGAGATGTTGGGTACTGCTGAAACGGTTACTATTGATAAAGACAACACTACCATTGTTAATGGTGCTGGAAATAAAAACGACATCAAAGCGCGTGTTGGACAAATCAAATCTCAAATTGAGACTACCACTAGCGATTACGATAAAGAAAAACTACAAGAACGTTTAGCTAAATTAGCTGGAGGAGTTGCTGTACTTTATGTAGGTGCCGCTTCTGAAGTTGAAATGAAAGAGAAGAAGGACCGCGTAGACGATGCCCTTCACGCCACTCGTGCCGCTGTAGAAGAAGGTATTGTCGCTGGAGGTGGTGTTGCATTAGTTCGTGCGAAGAAAGTACTTGAAAAATTGACGACCTCTTCTTTAGACGAGTCTACAGGAATCCAAATTGTGGCAAGAGCCATTGAAGCTCCAATTAGAACCATTGTTGAGAATGCAGGTGGAGAAGGATCTGTAGTAATCAACAAGGTGATGGAAGGCAAGAAGAACTTCGGTTTCAACGCTAAAAATGACGAGTATGTAGACATGATCAAAGCGGGAATTATCGATCCTAAAAAAGTAACTCGTGTTGCCTTAGAAAATGCTGCATCTGTTGCAGGAATGATCCTCACTACAGAATGCGCGTTGGTAGACATCAAAGAAGATACACCAGCAGCGATGCCTCCAATGGGAGGTGGAATGCCAGGTATGATGTAAACCAGCTGCAATTTATTGAATATGATTCGCAATGAATCTAGAGGCCCTTGCTATTAGTGAGGGTCTTTTTTTTGGTAGATGGTAAAATAAAAAATAGAATATGGAGAAAAGAGAAAAGAGAAAAGAGAAAAGAAATAACATTCAAAATCTCGAGTCTACTCTACTATATCGTAGAAATATTCGGCCCTTAGGTATTTCTTGTTTCCAAGACTATCTGCAAAGTAACTTTTCCTGTGTTTATTAAAGAGTAACCCTTTATACTTCTGAAATTTTAAATTTTCTATCAGACTATATTTTTCATTGTGCAGCACTTTATTAGCTACATTTTGATATTCTGAATTGAAATAATACCACCAAGTATCTGCCTCTTCATTTTCTGGGTAGCTAATTTTTACTTCTGAAACTTCTAAGGTGTCATTGAACTTCAACGTTCTTATGAAATCCTGATTAGTCCATTGATCATTTAGTTTGAATGGTTGAAAGAATACATATTCGGCTGCCTTTATGGTTTTCTGGGCGCGATACAGTGCTTCTGGATTGGTTATCATGGAATCGTTCCGTTTCACATAAACCTCCACTCCATTATACACAAGTTTATGAGATACATTGTTTGCCTCCCATTCTATTTGAACTATATAATGCGGTATAAATTGAAAAGATTGTTTCTGAGTAACTTCAGACTCTATGCTGCCATCTTCCAAAAATAACTTGGTCGTTTTATGAAGCACTAGACCGTCTAACTTTTTATACACATCTAGACCTCCATGCGCCTTTATACTCTTTTCGATAATTTGAGGCCCTTTTTCAGAATAACCTTCAACGCAACTTAGCGTGAGACAAAACGTTATTACCAAAAAACAAAGCCATCTCATTTTACTTCTTTTTGCGAAATAACTGAAATAAAGAAACCGAAACTAAGGTGAGCACTAATGGCCAAAGCACAAAGGAATCTACCCTAACTGGAACTTCCGACCCAGCCGGCTGCGCTTCCATCCATTGTTGAATATAATACTCCCAGACAATTGTAAAAGTGATCACTACAATTGTAATCCCATAGAGTAACACCTTTTTGGTTGTGTTCATTATTTAGTTCTTGTTGTCGTCCGTCTTTTCGTTATGGTCCTTTTTAACCTCTTCACTTCTGTATTTACAACATTCGTGAACCGAGTTATAAGCTTCCTCCGTAGCGATTACTTCAGGAGTATCGTGACCTACCGCGGCTACATTCCCTTGAATTTCTGCTAAAGTCGTTTTTCGCTCATCAAAAATAAGACTTAGTTCGTGCGTTTTTACATTCCAAACCGCAGACTTCACTCCTTTCGATTTGATAGCTGCCTTTTCAATTCGTTGCTTACACATCATACAAACTCCGTCTACTTCCACAACTGCTTTTGCGTTCTTATTCTGCGCTTGAACTCCAAGTCCAAACATTATAAATAAAATAATAAGTGCTTTTTTCATATTAATCGATTTTATATCTCATTCCAGTATAATACATACTACCAAAAATGGGGCCATATACAAAAGTAGTATCAAAATAGGTAGCAAATGGGTTTTCTGCGTTTAAAATTGGATTGTCCTGCCTCACATTGGTCATATTCTCTCCCCCAATATATATTTCAAAGCGAGGTGAAAACACTTTGGTTATTTGCGCATTCAAAGTTCCAATAGTAGGAGAACGCTCGGGCAATCGAAATTGTTCTGGACTACTCACAGTAGAAGGATAGCGCTGGGTATCTAACCAATTGTAAGTGAGATCAAACTTCCACTGACTCCCTTTTTCTGTGCGTTCTGTCTCATAACCCACATTTGCAAAGACTCTATTTCTTGGCGTCAAAGGCTTCTCTAATCTGCCAGAAATATAATCTGTTTTAATATCGTAGTATTTATAAGCCATACGCAAATCAACATTTTCGAAAATGTTATAATTAAATTCGGCTTGGAAAGAATTGGCAAAGCTCTCCCCCCTCAAATTGTAAAATCTCACATTTTGCGCATTTTCCCAGTCTACTACTACCTGATTCTGAAAATCTGTTCGGTAGAAATCCAAAGTAATATCGGCCTTTCTATCTAAAAGATTGAAGCCTTGTAAATACGAAACTCCATAATTCCAGGCTACCTCGGGGTTCAATCCGTAGATATCTCCTCCTCTATTTAGGATAAGAATATCGCGACTACTAGAAAACATTTGCTGATTTTCAGTGAAAATATTAGCACTTCTTCTTCCGCTACCTACAGACGCTCTAAAAGCAGATTTCTCCCAAGGCGCATATCGAACATGTAACCTCGGAGTTACAAACAAGCCAAACAAATTATGGTTATCCACCCGCACTCCAGCAGTTAAATTTAGTGCGTCCAAATTGTCGTAAGAGTATTCAAAAAATGCTCCTACAGAGTTTTCCTTTCTACCATACTTAGTAGTGTTTACCAACTCATCGTAAGCGTCGTAGGTAAAACTAACTCCTGTTTTAACTTTGTGTCTTGAATCACTAATAATAGTATTATAAATTCCAGTTCCGTAGAAACTAGTATGAGTAATGTCATAGTCATTTAAGCCAAAATAAGAATCCTGTTCGTGCCAACTAAAAGCGGTTTGCACACCGATACTCTGATAAGGAATCTCTGGATTTACCCATCCCAATTTCGCAGACACATCGGCTCGTTTCGTATCTATTTCACTACCCCAAAGGTTAGGCACTTCCAGATCTAAATCTGGATTAAACTGCACCTGTCCAGCTTGCTTCCTATCATCCATATAACGTAGATTGATAAAACTCACAAATCCCTTTTCAGGGTTTGTATATTGCCACCTGTTCATAAAGTTGATCTGCTCTGCAAGTGGTAGATCTAAAAAAGTATCATTGTTATTATCGAATTTCCGATTTCTCAAATTTCCATGAAGAAGGAAACCTGTATGCCATCGATCGCTCACCTGCGTATTGATATGCGTATTAGATTCTTTTCTACCATTTAGACTTGCATAGAAATTTTGATAAAACGAGAAATCCTTACTAGGCTTCTGCATCTCCGCATTAATCTGTCCTGTGATACTTTCATAACCATTTACAACACTTCCAGCACCTTTAGTAATTTGAATACTTTCTACCCAGGTTCCAGGTATGAAACTCAAACCGTAGGCTTGAGCAGCACCTCTTATAGCTGGAATATTCTCGGTGGTAATTAAGATATAAGGACTCTTAAGTCCCAACATTTGTATTTGCCGTGTTCCTGTAACCGCATCGGCGAAATTTACATCTATCGACGGATTGGTTTCGAAACTTTCAGACAAATTACAGCAGGCTGCTTTCAACAACTCATCACTACTCACTAAAATCACGTTCTGCGCTTGCAAATAAGATCTGGAAGTTGCTTTTTTTCTTGCTGAAACAGTTACCTCCTCCAAGTCGCTCTTTGGGTTTAAGGAATGTTCCAGAAAGTTGGTTGTTTTTATTGAAATAGTATCGGTTTTATAACCAACGTAGCTTATCACTAGTTTAGAATAATCTGCATTGAAGGGAATTTCAAAGTTTCCGTCGTCGTCGGTAATGCTTCCCATGCTAGAATTGAGCCAAAACACATTCGCACCGGGAAGTCCCTCCTTTTGGCTAGCAGCCCCATCAAAAACTCGTCCGTTTAAGGATTCCTGAGCCACTAGGGCCAAGGGTAAACAAAAAATTATATATAGTAAATATTTCATATTATTTTACATCAAAAGCATGAACAACGCCATGGCAATCATTATCGCATTCTCGATAAATGTGGCCTCGGTCATTGGTAATTTTAGGGCAGTACCTAAACAGGCACACCTTATTGTTTTTTTATCGAGTAGCGTCTTCACTACTCCAATGGTGGTAATTCCCAAAATAATTAGGGTAGTAACAAGTGCAATATTCAATTCGAACCTCATCAAAAACATTAATCCCAAAGCAAGCTCTAGAAATGGATAAATCCATCCGTAAACTGGAACTACTTTCGCAAGAGGATCATACATCCTAAAAGAAGTTGGAAACCCTTTTAGATCCAATAGTTTGAAAAAACTAAAAACGATGTAAAAAAGCCCCATAAAATCGAACATAGTTTGTTGTATCGTCCACTCTTTATAATTCAGCAAAAGAGCTGCAGCAGTGATATAAAGAAAAATAAGTAGCAGTGGCTTTAGTTGCTGTAGTTTACTCTTCGTCTCTATTTCTTCGGAAATTTTCGAGGCAGAGAAATTGCTTTCCTCATTCGTCAATGTTATGGTGTACTTTGCTCCCAGCGCTTTCTGAAATATCTCGACATCCACATGAGAATTCATCTCTACAGTAGCTATTTCTTTTTCTAGATTTACCTCTGCACTGAGAACACCATCTACTTCATTAAGCGTTTTCTCAACAGAAGTCCGACAACCATTGCAGGTCATTCCAGTTACCTTATAAGTATGTGTCATTTGTAGTTTTCTTTAATTTAATTCTCCAAGCCAAAATATGTTTAGGCATTATGTCTCACTCATCTTATCACTAAAAACGTATAAGAGAAATTTGAATGAAAAACTGATTTTTTTGTTCGATTTAAAACGCACAAAATGCTTATCTCAGGAAATTTCAGAAATAAGCATACCTATCCACTCCAAAAAGTGGATTTATATTAAAATCAAATTAAGAAAGTGTCGTACAGCACTTGTAGATCTTCTCCCAAAGGAGGTGGGCTGTAGTCTTTATAGAAATCTAAATTATTGTCAAAATTGCGTGTCTGCTGCAGTACAAATACTGAAACAAAAGCAATTAGAAATTGGGTGTCAAATTGAATGTCGAATGAAGCCTTTGCAAAATGATCATCGGTATCTACGTTTGTGTATTCATTATCGCAGCAGTCGTGATCCTCTGTATGCTCGTCACCACAGGACGAATCTTCCATAACCATACCGCAAGAAAGATGCTCTTCTCCAAGGGTCACTTTAGTCATCATTTCAAAATCACCACAGAAATGCTGGGCATAGGTAAGACCGCTGCTGCTTAAGAGCAACAACAAGGACAACGCTATAGAAATGACCGACTTCATTGGCACAAAGTTAATTGAAAATTGAAACCAACCTTAAAAAATTGTATTAAAGTTGTTTAATTTCTGAATCTACCTTTCCACATTTCAGCATTTTATCACCAAAATAGGGATTATTGATCTCTTTGCTATTGCTTAACCAGAACCCTCCTTTAAAATCGAACGCCATTGGGCAATACTGTTTATAAACAACACCAGACTCAATTTTACCTTCGATCATTTTTTCAACAGCTGTTGTTACCGCAACAAACGCTCTTCGTTGTACTTCGACATCGGTCGCATCCAGTATTTGATTTGCAGCTAAAAGCACATCTTCTTCCACACCAATATTGGCTAGAGAAGTCATGAGCTCGGTAGCCTCCTTCGATGTTTGACCAGCATCTGTATTTACTAAAGCTGTTTTTAAGTTGATATAGTTTTGATATACATCTGCTACCTTAGGATCTGTGAAGGTTACTTCGGTTGGAGCAGCCTTGTACACTTCTTTTTCTGAAGTATCCACTGTCACTACTTCCAACTCAGGTTCCGTTTTTTTGACTTCATTTCCGCAGGAAAACAAAACAAACACGGATAAAATTGAACTAAAAAGAGTTAGGTTTCTCATAGGTTTGAAATTTGAAAAGTAAAGATACGTTACTAGGCTTTTTTCTGAAAATAAAACGCCGGTATTAACAATAGAATAAATATAGGCTGAATTAAAAATCGTCTTACATAGAACAAGGCAAGGTGCCCTCCGGCAGCTTCAGAATTGATTAAGATAACAAAAGCGATCATCATCAACACAAATACCACAAGGTAAAGTAGGCTCGAAATTTTGATCACATCTCTTTTTCTAAAAAGGATCCATAATATGCTGAGCGAGACCAAGGTGTTGATCATAAAACGCAAAGCTGTATTTAAAACGAGTTTGATGCTGTCCATTTCAGGAAGTATTTCTGTGCTATGATCTGCTTTAAAAAATTGAATTAACGGATCATAAAACAACTCATTGGCGAAGGCCCTCACCAAAATAAGGATTCCGAAAAGGAAAATGGCCAAAAGTATTTTTATAAATCTATGCATTGATGATCGGTTTTCGAGACAAGGTTCTAACCCATAACATCCAAAGTAAAAACACCATTCCGTAGATCATTCCTGGAAAAACTACTCCGTGCAAAATTTCCTGATATTGCGGATATTCAAACAACGCAATGGCCAAAATAGCAATTCTTAAAATATTAACTCCATAAATCAATACTGCTCCAGCAAAAATATAAAGGATGGTTTTTTTCCATTTCTGAGCAAAAGCAACAATAAAGGAGGTGAATAAAATAATAATGCTCATCGAATTGCAGCCTTCTATAATGCGCGCCAAGTATTGCTCTTCAACAAATAACTTCATAGTTGGCTTTACTTCATGCGGAACAACAGCAGCATTATATCCAAAGTTTACAAGTACAGTACTACTTTGCTTGGCAACCAGATTAGTAATAAAATCTGGAGGATAAGAACCCGACTTGGACCAACTTAGATAAATAGAATAAAAAACAGTGAGTAGCAGATAGGTTCCCATAAAGAGAACGACAAAGCGTACAACCGATTTATATTTATCAAAAAGCTCTTTCAAATTCCCGTTTATTTTTAACAAAAATATAGAAATAGAATTTGGGAGTTAAAATCATTTTAAAATACATTTACCAAAAAAAAGTACTAGTGAATTTCGAAGTCCTCAAACCTCAGGTAGACCGCATTATTGCAGATACGAAAATTTCAGAAAAACAAAAACTAACCGCTCTTTGCGAATTGCTTCAAAACAATTTAAAAGCCTATGATTGGGTTGGGTTTTATTTTGCCAATGAAGAAGAAAAAACACTCCATTTACGAGCCTATGCTGGAGAAGAAACGGATCATACAGTAATTCCCTTCGGAAAAGGAATTTGCGGACAAGTTGCAGAAAGCAACGCTAATTTTGTGGTACCCGATGTAAAAGCTCAAGACAACTACATTGCCTGCAGCATTTATGTGAAAGCAGAAATTGTAATTCCGTTATTTAAAGACGGGAAAAATATTGGTCAGATCGATATAGATTCTCATACGGCAAACCCGTTCACAGAGGAAGATGAAAAATTCTTAGAATGGGTAAATTCTAGGGTTTCTACTATTCTATAGCTACACCGAAGAATTTTAGTCCACTGGAAGTTACATTCCTGTTCTAATGGCATCTACCGGATTTAGTCTTGCGGCGGAAATCGCAGGTATAATTCCTGATATAAGACCAATAAAGGCCGAAATACCTGTCCCGATCATCATATTAAACGGAGAGAGAATAAACTGAAAGTCTCCCGAAAAAGCCGATGCTATAAGCGAACCAATAAACACAAAGAACAGCCCAATTAAACCACCAATAATAGCAAGTATCATTGCCTCAAATAAGAACTGAAGCAAGACAAACTTGTTCTTAGCACCTAGGGCTTTTTGAATTCCAATAAGATTGGTACGCTCTTTTACACTTACAAACATGATATTGGCAATCCCAAAACCACCAACTAACAAGGAGAAAAGACTAATTACCCAACCAATGCCGTTCATGGTGCCCGTCATATTATCGATTGCATCTGAAAAACCTTGTAACTGATTTACAAAAAAGTTGTCGATCTCTTCCGATTTTAATCCTCTATGAATCCGCATTTTCGCAGTTAGCATAGCGATAAACTCCTCATTATCCACTCCTTTTTCAGGTTTAATTAAAATAAAAGGAAAGGTTGCTTTATTATTATCACCAAAAATTCTTCTCGCCATATTTACTGGCCAAAAAGTCGCGGTATCTTTACTTCCACCAAACAAGCCACTCCCCTCTTTCTTCATCACTCCTATAACGGTGAACTTACGGCCGTACACCCTTAATTTTTTGCCAAGTGAGCTCTCCGGGCTCCCAAACAGACTAGTCGCTATTTCGTGACCAATTACTATTACTGGTGCGCCTCTATTAGATTCGGACTCGTTGAAAAATCTTCCTTCCGAAAGCTTTAACTCTTCAATCACAGTTTGCTCGTGGGTAACCGCGATCATTTCAACATTCTCAACCGACTTCTCTTCGTATTTTACGGTCTCCCTTTGCACATTCAGTTGATATGAAGCACCCAGTAGATCGGGCACTTGCTTCTTTACCATTTGGTATTCTTCATAGGTTACATCAGGAAACTGTTCCCTTTTCCAGCTTGGCACATCTGTTGGACCAAATGAAAACCGACCTAAGAAAATAGTACTGTTATCTAAGGAACTTATACTTCCTTCCACTTCTTTTTTAAGTGAATCCACCGCCGCTAAAACAGCAATAATGGAGAAGATACCAATGGTCACACCAAGCAATGAGAGAAAAGTTCTCAACTTGTTGTTTTTAAGAGCATTAATTGCAAAATTAAGACTCTCTTTCAGGACTCGGAGATAAATGATCATCTGTTTCGTTTTCAGATTATAAAGAATAATAAAGAATAATAAAGATATGTCTTTTTCGGGGAGTATATGTTACAAAAATTCTAAGTAATTATGTACTTTTGCAACTTTCGAACTTGCAACAAATTTTTCATGGCACAAACAAAAAAGATCGCTTCGGCGCTTATTTCGGTATTTCATAAAGATGGGTTAGGCCCAATTGTTCAAAAACTAGATGAACTTGGGGTTGTAATTTACTCAACTGGCGGGACCGAAAAATTTATCAACGACCTTGGTATTCCTGTTATTCCTGTTGAAAACGTAACCGATTACCCATCAATTTTAGGCGGACGTGTAAAGACGCTTCATCCTAAAGTATTTGGAGGTATTTTAAATCGCCAAGACAATGAAAGTGATGTTGCTGAAATGGAAGAATACGGAATTCCACAACTGGATTTGGTCATTGTAGATTTGTATCCCTTCGAAAAAACAGTTGCTTCGGGAGCACCTGAACAAGACATTATCGAAAAAATTGACATCGGTGGAATTTCATTGATTCGGGCTGCTGCTAAAAACTTCAAAGACACTCTTTGTGTTTCTTCTATGGAAGATTACCAAGAAGTCCTAACTATTATTACCGACGGAAATGGATCTACTACTTTAGATCAACGCCGAAAATTTGCGGCTAAATCTTTTAACATCTCTTCACATTACGACACTGCGATTTTTAATTATTTCAATAGTGATCATAGTATTGCTTCTTTAAAAATTAGTGAAACAAATGGAAAAGTGCTTCGCTACGGAGAAAATCCGCATCAAAAGGGATTCTTTTTCGGAGATTTCGACGCTATGTTTGATAAACTCCATGGAAAAGAGTTAAGCTACAACAACCTCCTAGATGTTGACGCTGCAGTAAACCTAATGAATGAATTTAAAGGAGAGGCGCCAACTTTTGCAATTTTAAAACATAACAATGCTTGTGGAATTGCTCAAAGAGACACAGTACATCAAGCATACGTAGATGCGCTTGCCGGAGATCCTGTTTCTGCCTTTGGCGGAATTTTAATTTCTAATACTGAAATAGATGTTGCCACCGCCAACGAAATACACAAGCTATTTTGTGAAGTAGTAATCGCTCCTTCTTACAATGCGGAAGCTCTTGATATACTCAAAGGAAAGAAAAATCGAATCATGCTCATCCAGAAACTGCATGAGTTGCCACAAACAACAACAAGAAGCTGTTTAAACGGGGCATTAGTACAAGACCGAGATAATTCGACAGACACCGAAGAAAATTTAACATCAGCCACCAATAACAAGCCTTCTACGAAGGAGCTAGAAGATCTTTTATTTGCTTCAAAAATTTGTAAGCACACCAAGTCGAATACCATTGTCTTGGCAAAAAACAAACAACTTTGTGCAAGTGGTACTGGTCAAACATCTCGTGTGGATGCCTTACGCCAAGCCATTGAAAAAGCCAAATCGTTTGAGTTCGATCTTAAAGGTGCAGTTTTAGCAAGCGATGCCTTCTTCCCTTTTCCAGATTGTGTAGAAATCGCAGATAATGCAGGAATCACCGCCGTGATTCAACCTGGAGGCTCGATTAAGGACGAATTAAGCGTGAATTATTGTAATGATAACAACGTTTCCATGGTATTTACAGGTGTTCGTCATTTTAAACACTAATTTTTTTACATTTGTAGGAATTGCAAACCAACAGTCTAATTTTCAACACCAACACTCCTTATGGGATTTTTTGATTTCCTTACTGAAGAAATAGCCATTGATTTAGGAACCGCAAACACTTTGATTATTCATAATGACAAAGTGGTTGTAGACGCCCCTTCCATTGTAGCTAGAGACCGAACTACTGGCAAAATTATTGCTGTAGGACGCGAAGCGGCTCGAATGCAAGGAAAAACTCATGAGAACATTAAAACAATTAGACCATTGAAAGATGGAGTAATTGCAGATTTTGATGCAAGTGAAAAGATGATCAACATGTTCATCAAAGACATTCCAGCGTTAAAAAAGAGGCTCTTTACCCCATCCCTGCGAATGGTAATCTGTATTCCAAGTGGAATTACTGAAGTGGAAATGCGAGCGGTAAAGGAAAGTGCCGAAAGAGTAAATGGTAAGGAAGTATACCTCATTCATGAGCCAATGGCAGCTGCTATTGGTATTGGTGTAGACATTATGCAACCAAAAGGAAATATGGTGGTTGATATTGGAGGTGGTACTACCGAAATTGCTGTAATTGCATTAGGAGGTATTGTTTGTGATAAGTCTGTTAAAATTGCAGGTGACGTATTTACCAACGACATTATTTATTACATGCGCACCCAGCACAACTTATATATTGGAGAGCGTACTGCTGAAAAGATAAAAATCCAAATTGGTGCTGCTACCGAGGATTTAGAGTTACCACCAGATGAAATGGACGTTCAAGGACGCGATTTATTAACGGGTAAACCAAAACAAGTGCAGACATCTTATAGAGAAATTGCTAAAGCTCTAGACAAATCGATTTTGCGCATTGAGGACTCGGTGATGGAAACCCTTTCCCAAACTCCGCCAGAATTAGCTGCCGATATTTATAATACTGGAATTTATTTAGCCGGAGGAGGATCCATGCTAAGAGGTTTGGATAAACGTTTATCTCAAAAAACAGACCTGCCAGTTTATATTGCGGAAGACCCATTACGAGCAGTTGTTAGAGGAACCGGAATTTGCTTGAAGAATCTTGCGAAATATAAGAGTGTTTTGATCAAATAAATTTTATTATTTAGGGTTATTCAATTGGTAATATTGAACAAATGACATAAAGTAGAAAGCACAGAACGCATTTATTAAACTTAATATAAAACCCCAAAAAAGTGCAACAGATTATATTCTTCTTTATTCGGAATAAGAACTTCCTGTTGTTTGCGCTGCTTTTCTTTATTTCTTTTACCCTAACACTTAATTCACATTCGTATCACAAGAGTAAATTTGTGACTTCTGCTAACTTCTTTTCGGGCGGAATTTACTCAATAAAGAGTAACATAACCGACTACTTCGACCTCAGAGAACAAAATAATATCTTAACAGAAGAAAATGTAAGACTGCGTTCCATGATTGTTAATAGTACCCCTGAAAATGAAGTAGATACTACTATTCAAGGGTTGAAAAATTATGATATTGTAAGCGCGCGTGTAATTAACAACAATTATTCAAAAACCAAGAACAACCTAACCCTTGATAAAGGTGAATCGCATGGCCTTAAAATTGACATGGGAGTTATTTCTTCTGAAGGGGTGGTTGGTATTATTAACAGCACATCTGGAAATTACGCTTCCGTTCAATCTGTTCTAAATACGAATAGCCAAGTGGTTGCTAAATTTAAAAAATCCAATCACTTTGGAACCCTTTTGTGGGATACTAAAAAACCAAACATAGTTCAACTCACCGAAATACCACGGATTGCCCCTGTTGCATTAGGAGATACAATTGTAACCGATAGCAAATCGACTATTTTCCCGGAAGGTATCCTAATTGGAACCGTACGGAATTTTGAGAGAGATTTAGACCAAGATTATTACCACATAGACATAGCACTCTTTACAGATATGACCAGCGTAAAGCATGTTTACGTGATATCGAATAACGTAGCAGAAGAGATCCAACAATTAGAACAAAAAGTGGAAGATGAAGAGCAATGAGACCTTGGTAAATACAGTGCGATTCATCGTGTTGGTGCTTGTTCAAGTATTATTACTGAACAACATCAACTTCATGGGCTATGTTAACCCCTATATTTATCCATTATTTATCCTTGTTTTTCCGCTAACTGGGAATAAAACACTGCTCATATTTTTAAGTTTTATTTTAGGGCTTACCATCGATATATTTGGAGATTCTGGTGGAGTTCATGCCGCGGCGGCTGTATTTATTGCCTGGATACGACCTGTTGCTCTAAAATACTCTTTTGGAGTAAGTTATGAATTAAACAGTCTCAAGATAAGTACCGCTCCTCTACCAAGACAAATTGTATACATTATTTGGATGGTATTGTTCCATCATCTAATGCTATTTTCTATGGAAATTTTTAACGTTCGCCACATACTTTTAATTTTAAAATCGACGTTATTTTCAGGTATCTTTAGTGTTATTCTAATGGTATGCACCGTTATGCTATTTAGTAAAAAACCTTCATGAGAAAATTATTACTTCTATTCTTAGTTTTGGTTACTGGCGTTGTCTTTGCCGGAAGGTTATTCTATCTTCAAATTTATGACACTTCATTTCAGGTATTGTCTGAACATAATGCGATAAAAACAGAATACGATTACCCTCAACGAGGCTATTTATTTGACCGCAACGGAGATTTATTGGTTTCCAACCAGCCCTCTTATGATGTGATGGTTATTCCTAAAGATGTTAAAAACTTGGACACCTTAGAATTAGCCAATCTGTTAAACATTCCGAAAGAAACATTTGTAAAAAAATTAAAAAAGGCACGTGTTTATTCGCCTAGACTACCATCCCCAATAATTCCTCAACTTACAAAAAGCGAGTATGCAGCTCTTTCAGAAAAGATGCATAAGTACAACGGATTTTATATTCAAAAACGGTCGTTGCGGGATTATCAGGTGAATCACTCCGCTAACATCCTTGGTTATATTTCCGAAGTAAACGAACGAATTCTTAAAAAGAATCCGTATTACCAGATGGGGGAAATTATTGGAACCGGCGGCGTAGAAAAGCAATACGAAGAATTACTTAGAGGAGTTAAAGGAGTAAAGTACATTCAAAAAGACCGATTTAATCGTGAGATTGGCTCCTATAAAGACGGTAAATTTGATACACTTCCTGTGAGAGGAAAGGACATTGTTCTTACCATAGATGCGAAACTTCAACAATACGGAGAAGAACTAATGATCCACAAACGCGGTGGGATTGTAGCATTAGAACCGGCTACAGGTGAAATCTTAGCATTGGTAGCAGCCCCCAATTACGACCCCGCTCTTCTTGTTGGTCGTGAACGGTCTAAAAATTTTAGCAAACTTTATTACGACACTATCGCCCAACCCTTATTTGACCGTGTACTGAAAGGTGAATACCCTCCTGGGTCTCCTTTTAAAGCTCTAACGGCTCTTATTGGGCTGCAAGAGGGTGTCATGGACACTAGTGAGAAAGTATCTTGCCACGGGGGATACAATTATGGAGGTGCAAAGAAACTTGGTTGCCACCATCATCGCAGTCCGCTTTCCATGACAGATGGTATAGCCAATTCCTGTAACAGTTATTTTGCTACTGTTTACAGAAGAACCATCGATAAATATCCTACGGCTCAAGAAGGAATCGACAATTGGAAAAAACACTTGTCTAGTTTTGGTTTAGGGCAATATGTGGGACATGACTTACCCGAAGGGCGAAAAGGCTTGATACCCGATGCTAATTATTACAATCGGTTTTACCAATATCCTAAATATAATTGGTATGCGCCTGCAACCATTTCGAACGCCATTGGCCAGGGAGAAGTTTTGATGACTCCAATGCACATGGTTAATTTTACGGCAGCAATTGCAAACAGGGGTTGGTTTTACAAACCTCACATTATCAAAAATGTTGTGGGAGAAGACACCATTCCGTCTAAGTATACTGAAAAACAAATTACCACCATAGATCCGCAATATTTTGGCCCAGTAATAGAAGGAATGGCGGGTGTTTATGAGTACGGAACTGCGGCCAATTTGAAAATTCCTGAAATCGAAATTTGTGGAAAAACAGGAACTGCAGAGAATTATACCAAAATTGATGGAGTTCGTAAGCAATTAACAGACCATTCGGTTTTTGTTGCCTTTGCCCCAAAGGACAATCCGCAAATTGCAATTGCCGTTTTTGTTGAGAACGGTTACTGGGGTTCTCGTTGGGCTGGGCGCATTGCAAGTCTTATGATCGAAAAATACATCAAAGGCGAAATTACTAGAACAGATTTAGAAACTTATGTTCTAAATGGAAGTTTGGAAGAAGAGTATGCCAAACCATACAGCGGAGAACCATTTACAATAAACCGCTAAATGAATAATATCTCCCGTAACGTAAAATTTGACTGGATTACCATCCTATTGTTTGCCGCCCTAGTATTTATAGGTTGGATTAATATTTACTCTGCATCCCTCAATGACTCGGCCATAGGTTTTTTCGACTTTCAGCAAATCTACTTTAAGCAATTGCTTTGGATTGGCCTGAGCATAGTTTTGATTGTTTTTATTTTAGCCTTAGACTCTAAATTTTACGAGCGTTTCTCTGGCGTAATTTATATTATTTCCTTGGCATCGCTTATTCTGTTGTTTCCCTTCGGAAAAGAGATTTCCGGAGCTACTTCTTGGTATGCCTTTGGGGGAGTGGGACTACAACCTAGTGAGTTCGCTAAAGCTGCTACTGCCTTAGCATTGGCTAAGTACATTAGTGATATTCAAACTAATATTAAGGACTTTAAAGACCAACTGAGAGCATTTCTTATTATAGTCCTACCAGCAATTATCATAGTTCCTCAACCCGATCCAGGAAGTGCATTGGTTTATTCTGCATTTGTATTTACTATGTATAGAGAAGGAATGCATTTTGTTTACTTACTGCTTGGCTTTTTTGCTGCCGCTCTTTTTGTGGGAACCTTGGTCTTAGGCGTATCTTGGATTGCTGTGATAGTAATTGTCGCAGCACTTTTGGTTTATTTAAAAAACAGAAAGAAGCGGCCTAGTTTATTCAAGTATGGAACTATTGCCGTTGCCTGTATCGCTTTTGCCTTTTCGGTGAATTATATTTTCAACAACGTCTTCGAAGACCGCCACAGAGATCGATTTAATGTAGTTTTAGGGAAAGAAGTAGACGCGCAAGGAATTGGCTATAACACCAACCAGAGTGAGATTGCTATTGGAAGCGGTGGCCTGCTTGGAAAAGGATGGACTCAAGGAACTCAAACCAAAGGTAATTTTGTGCCAGAGCAACACACAGATTATATATTTAGTACTGTTGGAGAAGAATGGGGCTTTTTGGGTGCGTTAACCGTTGTTATATTATTTACCGCCCTCATCATTCGTATTTTAGTATTAGCTGAACGACAAAAGTCCACTTTCAGTCGGGTCTATGGATATAGTGTGGCCGCTATTTTATTTATACATGTTTTTGTAAATATTGGGATGGTAACTGGCTTGGTTCCCACCATTGGAATACCGCTACCCTTCTTCAGCTACGGAGGCTCCAGCTTATGGGGATTTACTATTTTACTGTTTATTTTTGTGAGATTGGATGGGTCTAACTATTACTATACCTAGAATTATTCGAAGTGGGGTGGCAAGCAATTATTTTTTGTAACGTGCGCAGCACAAAAAATAATGCGTAGGCGTTTCAAAACCCAACTGTTTATTTTTATGAAACTAGACGGCTCTAACTATTACTATACCTAGAATTATTCGAAGTGGGGTGGCAAGCAATTATTTTTTGTAACGTGCGCAGCACAAAA